>CAYXMQ010000015.1:0-88398 GCA_964466195.1 uncultured Thiobacillus sp. | reverse complement strand
TGACGATGATGCGTTCAGTTTAGGAAAGTTGGGCGTTTTCACACAGCCTCGCCGGCGACCTGACCGCCTGCCGGATGATTCTCGACCGCCTGGCGCCGCCTGCGAAGGAGCGACCTATCAGCGTCAAATTGCCAGCGACAAACACCGCCGAAGGTGTCGACAAGGCATCGCAAGCCGTACTGAATGCCGCCGCATCGGGTGACCTATTACTCGGTGAGGCCCAGGTGCTATCTGGAATTATTGAAGGCCGCAGAAAGACTCTGGAGACCCTGGAGTTTGAACGCCGCATCACTGCTTTGGAGATTCGTAATGGCGCGACTTGAACCCAGGATTGCCCGATTGGAAGCCAGCATGACCGAGCCCGATACACGGGAAGTCGTTTTGTTATCAAGTAGTAATCCGGATTACGGCCAACAACGCGCAGAGGCACTGGAACGTGGCGCTTTCGTCATTGCGCTGGTTGCACTTACTGGTCAGGGAGAGCAGCAATGACGCATCTTGAACGCCGGCTGTCTGCCGTTGAGCAGAGGAAGGGGTGCATGACGGCGACGTACATCCTGAACGGAAGAGAGATGGTTATCACCATGCCCGCGCTGGTCAAAGCCATCCGTGCAGCCCAAGGAACGTTCATAGGGCCAGTAGTGCGTGCCGCTCCTACGGTTGACAGAGGGCGGTAATCCGGCACCCCGCACGACACCCGCCCGCGTGGCGGGTTTTTTGTGTCTGCCGGCACGGCTGGCGGTTACGCTGTAACCAAGTGGCCTTGCCAGCCAGAGCAATCAAGACCCGGAAAATCCGAATGTGCGCCGAAGTCTGGTTACAGTGTAACGGGCGCTTACATGCACCGGCATTGCTCGAAAGTGGCTACATGGGGGCTACACGACTAGCCGAAATGAAAAACGCCGCTCTTGGAAGTATCCTAAGTCTTTGATTTTATGGTGCCCCCGACACGAATCGAACGTGTGACCCTCCCCTTAGGAGGGGGATGCTCTATCCACTGAGCTACGGAGGCATGTTGTAATGGCCTGCCTATTGCCGCTGATGCAGATCGCGCCATTCAAAACGGCGCAAATTTTAACCCACCCGCGAGGTGCGACTTGCTGAAATTCCTGTTGATTCTGCTTGCCTTGGGCGCACTGGCGTTTTTTGTGATGCGCGGGGCCGGACGCGGGGCCGTGCCGGACGTGGGCGCCATCGCGCCCGACTTCGATCTGCCGGACGCCGCAAATCGACGCCAGCGACTGGCGGATTATCGCGGCCGCTGGCTGGTGCTTTATTTTTATCCCAGGGACGCCACGCCCACCTGTACCGCCGAGGCCTGCAATCTGCGCGACGGGTATGCTGCATTTCAGGCGCGCAATGTCGCGCTGCTCGGCGTTTCGCTGGATGGCGCGGCCAGCCATGCCGACTTTGCCCGCACACATGGCCTGCCGTTTCCGCTGTTGTCCGACCTGGATGCCACGGTGGCGCGGGCTTATGGTTCATTGTGGGATTTCGGCGTCTTCCGCGTCGCCAAGCGGCATACCTTTCTGATCGCCCCAGACGGACGCATTGCCAAGGTCTATCGCGATGTCGCTGCGGATCGGCATGCCGAGGACATCCTGGTCGATCTGAACCGGCTGCAATCGCATATTGAGCTTGTAGCCCCCTCCTCCGAGGCCAATAATCAAAGCATTCCCCGCAACCCCTAAGAAAGTGCAGTCATGAGCCATTTATCCCATCAAGACCGAGCCGACATCCGCACCGCATTGGAGCTGCAACGCGGCAAGCTGATCAAAGCGATGCGCGCTGCTCTGGAAGAAAGCGGCCAAACTCAATTCGCCGAAGTGCTCGGCCGCGCCTCGGGAGACAGCGCCGACGAGGCCCTGGCGGTGACGCTGGGCGATCTTTCCGCGGCGCGACTGGATCACGAGGTGCGCACGCTGCAAGCCCTGGAGAATGCCCGCTTGCGGCTTGACGATGACGAGTTTGGCCTGTGTGTCGATTGCGGCGCGGACATTCCCGTCGCCCGCCTCGCCGCCAACCCGGTGGCCACCCGTTGCGTCGCCTGTCAGAGCCAGTTCGAACACACCCACGCCGGCCATCAACACGGCTCGATCTGAGCCGCCGCCCCACTCGCGCGGGCGGCCTGGCCGCCCGTTTTGCTTGTCCGCTGTTTTTTGCCAATCGGTTCGCCACGCATGCCCTATCTCACCCTCGACAATGTTTCTCTCGCCTTCGGTCATTGGCCTCTGCTCGACGGCGCTTCCCTGGTCATCGACAAATCCGAGCGCATCGGACTGATCGGCCGCAACGGCGCCGGCAAGTCCAGCTTGCTGAAGGTGATTGCAGGCGAGATTCAGGTCGATGACGGCGTGGTCTGGCGCAAGCCCGATCTGCGCATGGCGTTTGTCGCCCAGGAACCAGCGTTCACGCCGGGACATACCGTGTTCGAAGCCGTTGCGGCCGGCGCCGGGCCGGCGCACGGCCTGCTCACCGCCTACCACGCCGCCGCGCATGACGCCGCCGGCGGAGAAAGCCACGCGCTGGACGAACTGGCGCGGCTGTCGCATGAACTGGAAGTGCATGACGTCTGGCGCTTGAACAGCCGGGTGGAGGAAGTCATCGCCCGCTTCGATCTGCTCGCCGACGCCCGTGTCGACACCCTCTCCGGCGGCAACCAGAAGCGGGTCGCGTTGGCGCGCGCGCTGGCTTCCGAGCCGGAACTGCTGTTGCTCGACGAACCCACCAACCATCTCGATTTCAACGCCATCGAATGGCTGGAGAACCAGCTTGCCGAGTTCGTCGGCGCGTTGCTGTTCATCACCCACGACCGCGCTTTCCTGGACCGCGTCGCCAATCGCATCATCGAGCTCGATCGCGGCCAGCTGCGCCAGTACCCGGGTAATTTCTCGGCCTACCAGATCAAGAAGGCGGAACAACTGGAAGTGGAGGCGGCGCAGAACCGCAAATTCGACAAGTTCTGGAAGCAGGAGGAAGTCTGGATCCGCAAAGGCATCGAAGCGCGCCGCACGCGCAACGAAGGCCGCGTGTTGCGGCTGGAATCGCTGCGCCGCGAACGCGCCGCGCGCCGCGAAAGGCTCGGCCAGGTCGGCTTTGCGCTCGATGCCGGCGCGCGCTCCGGCCAGTTGATCGCCGAGTTCGACCATGTCAGCCACGGCTATGGCGACAAGGTGCTGATCCGCGACTTCAGCACGCGCATTCTGCGCGGCGACAAGCTCGGCCTGATCGGCCCCAACGGCGCCGGCAAAACCACGCTGATCAAGCTCATCCTGGGCGAAATCGAACCCGACGCGGGCCGCATCAAACGCGGCACGCGCCAGGAAGTGGCGTATTTCGACCAGTTCCGCAACCAGCTGGACGACGAATCGACCTTGATCGAGACCATCGCGCCCGGCTCCGACTACGTCGAAATCGGCGGCCAGAAGAAACACGTCATCGGCTACCTGGAAGAATTCCTGTTCCCGGCCGACCGCGCCCGCGCCAAGGTGTCGTCGCTGTCCGGCGGCGAGCGCAACCGGCTGTTGCTGGCGCGGTTGTTCGCCCGGCCGGCGAACATTCTGGTGCTCGACGAGCCGACCAACGACCTCGACATCGACACGCTGGAACTGCTCGAACAACTGCTGCAGGACTATGCCGGCACGGTCATTCTGGTTTCACATGACCGCGCCTTCCTCGACAACGTGGCGACGCAATCCATCGCCTTCGCCGGCAGCGCCGACCACCCCGGCCAATTGCTCGAACTGCCCGGCGGCTATTCGGACTGGCTGGGCTGGCGGGATCGGGTCGCGGCGCAGGCGGCCGAAGCCGCGACGCCCAAGCCGGCGAGCAAAACGCCCGCCCCGGCCGTCGCCGCGAAAGTGCGCAAAAGCGGGCTGTCCTACAAGGAACAGAAGGAGCTGGCCGCGCTGCCGCTACAGATCACCGCGCTGGAAGACGAGCAGGCCGAGCTCGCCCGGCAACTCACCGACCCGGCCGTCTACGCGGACCATAGCCAAGCCGGCAAACTGAACAACCGCAGCGGCGAGATCGAAGAGGCCTTGCTGAACCTGCTGGCGCGCTGGGAAGAACTGGAAGCGAAAAACGCGGACTGATACGGCAGGCCACTGGCCCGTTCCCTGACTCGCCCGCAGGCTTCGGTTCACGCCGTCCGCACCCACTCGTCGCAACAGCGTCCGGCGCGGCGTTGTCGAGGCGGCCGACCTGAACCGGCAGCTCCAGGCGGCGGCCGTCGCTCAGCACGCCGAGGATCACGCGGCTACCCGGTGGCGCGCAAACTCTCGACGCCGCCGTCCTCGGCCTGAACAGGCGAAACCAACAGGCTCGCAGCCAGCGCCGCGATCAAGCCCAGCCGGCGCGGCGTCATGGCAGCCGCTCCAGGCACGCCAGGCGGGCGCGCAGAGCGTCCATTTCCTCCTGCAAGTCCGCCACCAGCGCGGCCAGCTCCGGCACCGCGTCGAAATCGCGCTCCAGTTGCCGCATGCGGCGGGCGCGCAGCAGGGCCGCACCGGAAAAGCGCCATACGCCGGCCAGGCTTTCGGCATGCGGAAACAGGCCCTCCTCGATATGCCGCAGCAGCCAGGACGGCTCCACCACACAGGCCGCGGCCACCTGCTCCAGCGTCAGCCAGGAATCCTCCATCAGGCTGCCGACCAGAATGTCATCGTCTGCCATAGCTTAGGCCCTCCCGCGTGGAGTGAAGGCGAGTTCTCTCGCCATGCTTTCATACAGTTGCCGCGCCCGCGGCGTGTCGGCGGGTGGCAATACGACCTGGATGTCGAGCAGCAGATCGCCTGGCGGTTCGCCGGGAATGCCTTTGCCGCGCACGCGTAAGGGTTTGCCGCTCTGCGCGCCTTCCGGGATACGCAGCTTGACCGGACCGGCGGGCAGGCTGACCGAGACGACCGCGCCCAGCGCTGCCTCCCAGGGCGCTACCGGCAGGGTCAGGTGCAGATCGCGGCCTTCGGCGCGCAAGCGCGGATGCGGTTTGAAATGGATTTCCAGCAGCAAATCCCCGGCCGCCGCGCCACCCCTACCCGGCGCACCTTGGCCGGCCAGGCGGATGACCTGGCCGGCGCGCACGCCTTTGGGAATCCTGACGTTGAGGACGCGGCTGTTGAGTACGACCCGGCCGTGCGCATCCACCTCGGGCACGCGCAGAGCAATCTGCCGACTGGCGCCGGTGAAGGCATCCTCCAGATCGAGCAGAACCTTGGCGTGATGGTCCTCGCCGCGCGCCGAGTATTGGGCGTGCCGGCCGCCGGCATGGAAACCGCCCCGGCCGAACAGTTCGGCGAAGAAATCGGAGAAGTCGGCCGCTTCGTGCGGGGCGTAGCCGTGGCCTGAAAACTCGAAGCCGGCATCCCAGTCCGGCGGCGGGCGGAATTCCTGGCCGGGGCGAAAGGCCTTGCCCAACTGGTCGTACGCGGCGCGCTTCTCCGGGTCGGACAGCACCGCATAGGCCTCGTTGACATCCTTCATGCGCGCCTCGGCGTTGGCTTCCTTGGAGACGTCCGGATGGTATTTACGCGCCAGTTTGCGGAACGACTTCTTGATCTCGTCCGCCGTGGCATCCCGCGCCACGCCCAGGGTCTGGTAATAATCCTTGAATTCCATACGCAATCCTCATAGGGGCTGCATCGCGACAAGAGCTATGAATAAGGTGCAGCGCCGTGAAATTCAAGCCCTTGAAGTCGGCTCGGCTGCTCCCTATTTATAGGTTGCGGAAGCCGCCGCACGCGCGCTCCACATTCATCAAGGAGGAATCGACATGCTTACTCGGAACCCCGCTTATCGCTCTTTGTTTCCCCGCGACCTGCTCGCGGACCTGGACCGCCTGCAACGCGAAATGCAGCAGGCCTTCGATCTGTCGCCCAACATACGCGGGCTGACCCGCGGTTTCCCCGCAATGAACGTCGGCGGCACGCCGAAATCGGTGGAAATCTACGCCTTCACGCCTGGCATCGACCCGGCCAGCCTGGAAGTGCAGATCGAACGAGGCGTGCTCACGGTAGCCGGCGAGCGCAAAGTGGAAGCGGCGCCGGAAAAGGCGGCCGTGCATATCGACGAGCGTTTCTCGGGCCCTTTCCGCCGCGTGGTGACGCTGCCGGACGACATCGACGCCAATGCCGTCGACGCCAAGTACCGGGACGGCGTGCTGCACATCAGCATCGCCCGCAAGGAAACCACGCAACCGCGCCGCATCGCCATTCAGTAAGGAGGGACCGACCATGACCACCGAAGTCGAAAAAACTGCCGAATCCAGCCATAACGAAGCCGCCCTGCTGCCGCCGGTCGACGTCATCGAAGATGCCGGCGGCATCACGCTGTATGCCGATCTGCCCGGCGTGCCGAAGGACAAGCTCGAACTGCATGTCGAAGCCGATACCCTGACCATCGAAGGCCAGGTGGCGTTGGACATCCCCGCCGGCATGGAAGCCAGCCACGCCGAAGTGGCGCTGCCGCGCTACCGGCGCGTATTCACATTGTCGAAGGAACTGGATGCCGGCAAGGTCGTCGCCGAACTCGAACACGGCGTACTCAAGCTGCGCATCCCGAAAGCCGAGCACGCGCAACCGCGCAGAATCGAGATCAAAGTGGTTTGAATCGGATGGAGGCGGCGCTTTGCCGCCGTCCATCGCGACACGGGCGGAGAGACACCGACGTTTATCGCCCGAGCAGCACTTCCAGCACGAATTTGACGCCGACATAGGCCAGCATCAGGCTCAGAAAGCCGGCCAGCGTCCAATAGATCGCGGTGCGGCCGCGCCAGCCATAGACCCGCCGCCCGAGCAGCAGCGCGCCGAAAATGAGCCAGGAAGCGATGCCGAAAACCGTTTTATGGCTCAAGGTCACCGCCTTGCCGAAAATCTCTTCGGAAAACAATATCCCTGTCAGCAAGGTCAGCGTCAGCAGCAAGAAGCCGACCTGGATCATCCGGAACAGCAGCTTTTCCAAGGTCAGCAACGGCGGCAGCGCCGAAACCAGGGTCGGCGGCACCGCCTTGTGCAGATGCTTTTGCGCCAGCGCGATCAACCCGGCATGCAGCGCCGCGATGGTGAACAAGCTGTAGGCCGAGAAAGCCAGGGCCAGATGCAGTTTGAACACCGGCAATGCACTGTGCGCGGCCGGATGCGGCAGCGGTGCAACCGCCTCGATCGCGACGGCCAGGCCGGCGAAAGCCAGCACGAAACCCTGCACGCCGCCCAAATGGTAGCGCCATGCCGCGGCGGCATAGGAAAGCACGGTCAACGCGGCGACGGCGGAGATCGACGTGGAAAAACCCAGGCGTATGCCGTCGCCGCCGAAGATGCCTTCATTGAGCAGATAAAGATGCAGCAGCAGCGGCAATACCGGCAGCAGACGCGGCAGCCAGTCGGTGCGGCAGCAACCCGGACGGCCCGGCCAGAACCAAGCCGCCAGGCCGAGATAGGCAAGCGCGCAAAGAGCGAAGAGCAGGGACTCCGGAACAATCGGCAGCATGGTCGGGAACGGCTGATTTGTTAGACTGCGTGAGTTTATCCCATCGTTCCCAAGCCGACCCATCATGTTCGACAACCTGACCGACCGTCTTTCCCGCGTCGTAAAAAACCTGCGCGGCCAGGGCCGCCTGACCGAAACCAACATTCAGGACGCGCTGCGCGAAGTGCGCGTCGCCTTGCTGGAGGCCGACGTCGCGCTGCCGGTGGTGCGCGATTTCATCGCCAAGGTGAAGGAGCGCGCGCTCGGCCAGGAAGTCATGACCAGCCTGACGCCGGGCCAGGTGCTGATCGGCATCGTGCACAAGGAACTCACCGCTCTGATGGGCGAACAGGCCGCCCCGCTCTCCTTCGCCTGCCAGCCGCCGGCGGTGTTCCTGATGGCGGGCCTGCAGGGCGCCGGTAAAACCACGTCCACCGGCAAGCTGGTGCGGGTGATCCGGGAAGCCGGCAAGAAGCGGATTCTGGTCGTCAGCTGCGACGTGTACCGCCCGGCCGCCATCGAGCAGCTGAAACTGGTGGCGGCGCAAGCCGAAGCCGACTTCTTCCCTTCCGCTGCCGATCAGAAACCGGCCGACATCGCCCGGACCGCCCTCGATCACGCCCGCAAACACCTGTACGACGTGCTGATCGTCGACACCGCCGGCCGCTTGCACGTGGACACGGCGATGATGGACGAAATCAAGCATCTGCATGCGCTGCTGAAGCCGATCGAAACCCTGTTCGTCGTCGATGCCATGCAGGGCCAGGACGCGGTCAACACCGCCAAGGCGTTCAACGACGCGCTGCCGCTGACCGGCGTCATCCTGACCAAGCTCGATGGCGATGCACGCGGCGGCGCGGCCCTGTCAGTGCGCCAGGTCACCGGCAAGCCGATCAAGCTGGTCGGCGTCGGCGAAAAATTGAGCGGCATCGAAATCTTCCACCCCGAGCGCATGGCCAGCCGCGTGCTAGGCATGGGCGACGTGCTCTCGCTGCTGGAAGATGCCCAGCGCTCGGTCGACAAGGACGAGGCGCTGAAGGCGGTACAAAAGCTGAAAAGCGGCAAGGGCTTCGACCTGGAGGACTTCAAGTCGCAGATGCAGCAGATGAAGAAGCTGGGCGGCCTGTCATCGCTGGTCGACAAGTTGCCCGGCGCCGGCAAGATCGGCGCCGGCGAACTGGCGCAGGGCGAAAACCAGATGCGTCGCATCGAAGGCATCATCAATGCGATGACGCCGTTGGAACGCCGCAAGCCGGAACTTCTCAAGGCCAGCCGCAAACGGCGCATCGCCGCCGGTTCAGGCGTTCAGGTGCAGGACGTGAACCGCCTGCTGGCGCAGTTCGAACAAGCCCAGAAGATGATGAAGTCGATGGGCAAAGGCGGCCTCGCCAAGATGATGCGCGGCATGAAAGGCATGCTGCCGGGAATGTAGGCGTAAACGCCCGAATGGACGGGCGCCGTAATTCGAGACGTGCCCGGCCGCACCCGAGGCGGCTTCAAATCCGGTTGGTGAACGGATAATCCAGCGGCAGACCCAGCGTGTCGGCCCAGATGTTTTTCGCCCAGCCGCGCATCATGGCGAATTCGATTTCACTCTCCTGCTCCGAGACGCCGCCGCCCGGCATCACTTCCATGCTCTTTTCCGCCGGCAGATAGCGGAACACGGTGGCGACGTGGAAGGCGGTGTGGTCGCTGCTGGCGGAATAGCAGGTGCTGGTCACCACCGGCGCCGGGTCGGGTTGGCGGCCGTTGAACAGTTCCGCCAGGGCCGAGGCGCACAGCTTGCCGCTGTTGTTGGCCAGCGCGCCGGCCTTGGACAGGTTGGACAGGATGGAGTCGCCCAGAATGTGGACGTTGGGCACTTCGGTCGATTCCATCGTGGTGTAGTCGACCGGGCACCAGTGGCCGTTGTCGCCGGTGCGCGCGCCGATCGCAGCGGTGATCGCGGCGGCGCGCATCGGCGGGATCAGGTTGATGACATCGCCTTTCACGTCCTCGAAATCGGTGCTGATCTTCATCGCCTTGGCATCGATCGAACTGACCGGGTTATTCGGCCGGTATTCGATGAGGCTGTTCTCGCCGCCGAAGCCGTAGTGCTTTTTCCAGGCCGTGGTGAACAGGGCTTTTTTCGAAATGATGTCGTCGTTGGCGTCGAGCAGAATGATCTTGCAGCGCGGTTTTGCCTGTTTGAAGTAGTTGGCGATCAGGCTGACGCGCTCGTAAGGCGCTGGCGGGCAACGGAATGGCGCCCGCGGCATGGCGAGGACGAACACATCGCCGTTGTTCATGGCTTCCAGTTGCTTGCGCAATACGCCGGTCTGCTTCGGGCCGGCCTTCCAGGCATGCTTGATGGTCTGCTGCGCCGCGGCGTCGTACCCCTGCACCCGATCGAACAGCAGCTCGACGCCGGCGGCGAGCACGACGCGGTCATAGGCGAATGTGCGTCCGCCGGCAGTGGTGACGCGGCGCTTGAGCGGGTCGATGGAAGTCGCCGTGTCCTGCACGAAATGATCCACGCTGGACCGGATGTATCGGTAAGGAAAGGTGATGTCTTCCAGGCGGTTGAGGCCGGCGATGACCGTGTTGGACATCGGGCAGGAAACGAACTGCGCATTCGGCTCGATCAGCGTGATCTCGATGCGGGGTTCCCACAATTTCAGATACCGCGCACAGGCGGCGCCGCCAAAACCGGCCCCGACGATGACCACCTTCGGGCGAGCCTTGGTCAGGCTCGCGGCGGCGTGTGCGCCCAGGCTGATTGCGCTGGCGAGGCCTCCGGCGGCGATCAGAAACTGACGGCGATCCAAAAACATGGCGTCTCCTCAAAAAAAAGGGCTGGCGTGTTTCAACGCCAGCCCCAAGGATAGAGGAAAAACTCAGCCGAACAGCAGCCCGTTCACCCGTTTCACAAAGCCGGCCGGATCAGCCAGTTGGCCGCCGTCGAGCAGCACGGCCTGATCCATCAGCAAGCCGGCGAGTTCATCAAAACGCGCGCCCGCATCGGTGGCCGAAGACGCCGCTTCGAGGCGCTTGATCAACGCATGCGACAGATTCACTTCCAGAATGGGTGCGGTTTCCGGCACCGCCTGGCCCATCGACTTCAACATGCGCGCCAGATTACCATTCAGATCGCCTTCGTCGGCCACCAGACAAGCCGGCGAGTCGACCAGGCGGTTGCTTGCGCGGACATCCTTGGCGCGCTCGCCTAGAGCGGTCTTGATACGTTCCAGCAGGGGCTGCGCTTCTTCCGCCTTGGGCGCATCGGCGGCAGGCGCTTCATCCGCGTCGGACTTGATCGCAGCCAGATCGACCTGTCCCTTGGCGACCGAGGCGAGCGATTTTCCGGCAAACTCGAACAGATTGCCGACCAGCCATTCATCGACGCGATCGGCCAGCAAGATCACTTCGATCCCTTTCTTGCGCAACACTTCCAGATGCGGGCTGGCCTTGGCCGCCGCCAGTGTTTCGGCAGTGAGGTAGTAGATCTTGTCCTGCCCTTCCTTCATGCGGCCGATGTAATCGGGCAGCGTCACCGTCTCGTCATCAACCTGTGTGGTGCGGAAACGCAGCAGCTTGGCGATGCGCTCCTTGTTGCCCGGGTCTTCGCCGACGCCTTCCTTCAATACTCGGCCGAAGTGTTCCCACACCTTGGCATAGTCCTCCTTGCGGTTCTCGGCCAGGTCGTCGAGCAGGTCGAGAACCTTGCGTACACAACCGCTGCGAATCATCTCCATGTCGCGCGTCTGTTGCAGAATCTCACGCGAGACGTTGAGCGGCAGGTCGGCGGCATCGATCACGCCGCGCACGAAGCGCAGGTAAGAAGGCATCAGCTTGCGCGAGTCTTCCATGATGAACACGCGCTTCACGTATAGCTTGACGCCGGTCTTGGCATCGCGGTCCCACAGATCGAACGGGGCGTGCGCCGGCACATACATCAGCGCGGTATAGTCCTGACGGCCTTCAACCTTGACGTGGGTCCAGGCCAGCGGGTCTTCGTAGTCATGGCCGACGTGCTTGTAGAACGCCTTGTATTCGTCCTCGCTGATGTCGCTCTTGGCCCGCGTCCACAATGCGTTGGCGCGATTGGCGGTTTCCACCTCGCCCTTTTCGTCAATGAACTCGACCGGAATCGCGATATGGTCGGAATACTCGCGGATCACGGATTTCAGTCGCCAGGCATCCAGAAACTCGGCTTCGTCGTCTTTCAGATGCAGCACGATCTCGGTGCCGCGCTCGGCCTTCTCGACGGTTTCCAATGTGTAATCGCCGGCGCCAGTCGACTCCCATCGCACGCCATGCTCCTGCGTCAAACCGGCGCGACGGGTGGTCAGCGTGACGCGGTCGGCGACGATGAAACTGGCATAGAAACCGACGCCGAACTGGCCGATCAGTTGGGCATCCTTCTTCTGGTCGCCGGTCAGCTTGCCAAAGAATTCCCGCGTGCCGGATTTGGCGATGGTGCCGATGTGCTCGATGACCTCCTGCCGGTTCATGCCGATGCCGTTGTCGCGAATGGTGATGGTCTTGGCGGCCTTGTCGGCGCTGACTTTGATCTTCAATTCGGAATCGGCTTCGAACAGCGCCGGGTCGGTCAGCGCCTCGAAGCGCAATTTGTCGGCGGCATCGGAGGCGTTGGAAATCAGCTCGCGCAGGAAGATTTCCTTGTGGCTGTACAACGAATGGATCATCAATTGCAGCAGTTGCTTCACCTCGGCCTGAAAGCCCAGGGTTTCCTTGCCGGCTGCCTTGGAGGTGTCGTTGACGCTGTCGCTGGCGATATCGGTTTCGTTCTGGCTCATGGTCCACTTTCCCTTGTTGAAAACAGGGAAGTGTTATGAGGCCGAGCCGCCCCGCTTCAAGAGGGATGGCCAGATTACCCTTGCAGCAACTCGGGGCTGGGCCGGCCGATCAGATAGCCTTGCGCGTAATCGACGCCGATTTCGCGCAGGATATTCAGCGTGGCCTCGTCTTCGACGAATTCGGCGATGGTGGCTTTGCCGTAGCCCTTGACCGCGTCATTGAGCGCCTTCACGAACACCACATCGTCAGGCCGCAAGGTCAGGCCTTTGACGAATGAGCCGTCAATCTTGACGAAGTCGAACGGCAATTCCTTGAGGTACTGGAACGAGCTGTAGCCGACGCCGAAATCGTCCAGGCCGAAGGCGCAGCCGAGCCCGCGCAACTTGCTCATGATGCGAATGGCGCTGGAAAGATTGGCCAGAGCGGCGGTTTCAGTAATCTCCAGCAGCAGCTGATCCCCTGCCAGATTGTGCTTGATCAGCGCCGCCTGCATGGTTTCAAAGGCGACATCATCGTCGAAGCTGCGGCTCGACAAATTGAGCGCCACCTTGATGCCCGGCGCTTGCCTGGCGACGAAAGCCACCACGGTTTCGATCACCCAACGATCGATGCGGCGGATCAATCCCGTGCTCTCCGCGACGTCGATGAACATGCCCGGCGGAATCAGCTTGCCGTCCTTGCCATTCAGCCGGATCAAGGCCTCGTAATGGCCGATGTGACCGCTGACGATGTGCTGTATGGGCTGGAAATGCATCACGAAAGCGTCATCGTCGAGGCCGCGTTCGACTTCCTCACGCCAATAGGTCCGGCGTCCGGCCGCTTCCCGATAGGGGTCGTCGAGCGTATACAAATGCCATGAACCATGGCCTTTGGCACGCGCCTGCGCCAGCGCGATTTCGGCGTTGGCCAGCAAAATGTCGGCTTGATCGCCATGCTCGGGAAACAACACCAGGCCGACGCAAGACGTGATGCGCGCATGCATGCCGGCGGCGTTCTCCAGGTTGGAAGCCGGCAAACCGTGATTCAGTCCGCGCGCCAGAACGATGGCCTCGGCCGGGCTGATGTCGGTCATGACCAGCGCGAAATCGTCGGCGCCCAGGCGTCCCGCGAGGCAGGGATGCGGCTGCAGGCTCTGGATATATCGCGAACAATCGGCCAGAACGGAATCGCCCGCCTCATGCCCGCCGCTTTCGTTCACCGCCTTGAACTCATCGATATCGAGCAACACCAGCACGCCACGCCGACCCGATGTCAACAGCGCATCGAGTTCACGCTTGAATGCCCGCCGGTTGTACAGGCCGGTCACGCCATCATGCTCGGAGAGCAGTCGCAGATTGCGCTCAACCGCACGGTAATCGGTCACGTCCAGCCCGACTGACAGGAAGAGATGCTCGCCGCTGCCTTGTTCAAGACAGGAATGGAACCAGAGGACATCGTGCGTTACGCCATCCGTATGTCCAAAACTGCTCTCGCTGTGCGGCACTTCACCCGGCTTGATGTGATTCAGCAAAGCGGCATGGGCTTGGGATTGCGCGCCGTTCATGAAAACGCCGCTAAAGGGCTGGCCGATCAGCGAGCGTGTCGTTGGCTCGGCCGTCAAGCCGCTGCTGCGCACGGCATGCGCGTTGGCCAGGCGTATGCGCCCGTCGCGGCCATAGGTCAGGATCAATACCGGTGCGGTATCGAGCAGACCGGCGACGAAGTCGCGTTCCTGTTCCAGCTGTGTTGCCTGCGCACGCAGCGAGGCGGCCTGTTGCCGCGACTCGGCACGCAGCTGCTCCAGCGTGTTGGCCAGGGCGTAGGTCAGCTCGGCCAGGTCATCGACTTCGTCCCGGTAATGCGCAGAAGCCGACGGCAAGCGAAAGGCGCCGCGCGCGTCGTTGTAGCGCCCCTCGCCCAGCAACGGCAAAGCCACCATGGCTTGGCGCATGCGATTCATCGTCAAGCGCAGCATCCCGTAGAGCAACCCTAAGGCCAGGACCAGAATCAACGCGCCCAACACGAGGCTGTCCCGCACCGCATCGTCCATTTCAAGTCGTTCGGCGGTGATATCGGCGATTGCCAGCAGCTTGACGCCGTCCGAGCCCGGGGCCGGCGCGGCAAAGCTGTACAGCCGGTAATGACGGCCATCACGGGTGAGCTCGAGGGCTTGGCCATCCTTCTCGCCGGCAGGCTGGCCGCGTGTCATTTGTTCAGGCAAGGAGCGCACCAAGTCTTCATAGATCTTGCCGCCGCTGACCGACAACACCGAACTTATTGTGCTGCGCCCCGAGCTTTCCTGCTTGCTGGCGACGACCGCCACTTCGATGCCGGAGAGGCGTCGAAAATCCATGACCATGTCCTGCAAACCGGTCGCCAGCAAGATGGCGCCGACGGTGTGGCCGCCTTCAACCAGAGGAACCGCCGTGGTGTAGAGGCATTTGACGCCGCAGGCCAGCCAGTATTGCGGCATCTCCTCGTGCGCGGCCGCACGCGCCATCGCCTTCGCACGCGCGCCGATATCGGCCATGCCCCACTCGGATATTCCTTCGCTGTCCGGGCTGAAGAAGGCCACGCGATCCAGCCCGTGGTTGAGATTCAGGTCGGACCAGAACGGATCGAACACCCGCGCCAGCATGGCGGAATCGCGGTTGCGCAGCGCAGCGCGCAAGCCCGGCAAATCAGCCACCAGGGTGCCCAGCGATTGCAAACGCGCAGATTGCTGCTGAAACAACCGCCCGGCCAGATCGACGGCGCGCGCCCGTTGCTCAACCTGCTGGGCGCCTTGACGCTCGTCCAACTGGCGCAGGGCCAGCCAGGTAAACGCGGCCGTGGCGAAGACCAGGGCCAGGCCGGCGAACAAAAGGATGCGCAGCCGGATGCTGAAAAAACGCGCGCGCGGGGGATGCGATGACATCAGGACGATCTCAGAAACGCCAGGCGGCTTGCAGCAACAGCATGTCCCAGTCTTTCGATTGCGTGTTGACCGGGAGTATCGGCGAATCCAGCGGCGACACCCAAAGCGTGCCATCCACCTTGTGGTATTCCGCCGAGAACGTCCAGGCGTTCATGTTATAGCGTGCGCCCAGCGTCCAATCCTTGGCATAAAACATGTAGGGAGTACGTGGCGGCGTGATCTGAGCGCCCTTCTTGTCATCTTTATCAAGGTAAATCACGTCGCGACGCAGATAGAAACGCCAATCCGGAGTCGGCCGGTAGGTTGCTTGCACATACCAGGCTTCGAGCGTATTCGGGTTTTGCAAAGCCATGGCCAGCGGGCTGGTCCCGTAATCGCGGCTATCATGTTTCACTTGGCTGTACTCGCTGGTAAAGCTGAATTTTTCCGCATTGTGTTCCAGCGACAACACCGCCGGAGTCAGGCGATTGCGCCCCCTCGCCAGCCTGAAGGGTGCGGGCTGCAAGGCCATCGAGGCGTCGGGGGTGAAATGCATATTGACGTCACCCAAAGTCAAGCCGACGCGCCAACGACCGCCATTGATGTCGGCCATGATCTGGCCGGTCCACGACGTGTCGCCCTTGAGCGCCCCTGGCCGATCTCCGAGCAAAAACAGATGCTCCAGATCGGCATCGTCGCCGTCAAAGCGCACCGCCCCCAGCGACCACGAGATATCCAGATTCGTGTCGGCGTGATGGCCATACGCCGCCACGCCGGGTGCGCTGAGGATGAAATTTCGGATGCGGTCCAGATAGATCGACTGCGGCATGATGATGCCGGGCCGGGTATGTGCAACATCACGCGTGGTATTGAAGAAGCCATACGGGTTCTTGATCTTGCCGACGCGCACGCCGGCCTGCCCCTCGCCACTGACCCGCAGCGTTCGGCTCACGTAGCCATAGTCCAGGCGCAGTTCACCTCGATCCGATTCACCCGCCCAGCGCGCCAGCGCCTGTCCGGAAAACAGCCAGTCGGGATTGGGTCGCCAGGACAGATTGGCGCCCAACTCACGCAAGTTCGTGGACAGACTGTCGTCGCTGTCGCCGCCGACGTTGTTATCGCTGGTGTAAACCAGACTCTGGCTGACAAAACCATGCGCCTGCACGCCCTGGCCCAATTCCTGCGCTTGCGCCCAACCTGTGCAGCAAACGGCGCACGCGGCAACCAACGCGTTACTGAACGGCGATGATCTTGATCGAATCATTCGGCTTCACCTTCCTGACGTAACCAATGGCGCCAGACGTCGTGGCCACCCTGTTGATGAGTTCTTCTTCGCTGGCGACTTCGATCGGCGCCTGAGCCATACCGGAATAAACCAGCCGATCCCAAGACTGGCGCAACTGATAGGGGAATAGATTGAGTTGCTCCTTGCACAGTGCGACATGGGCCGGATGTGCATCGTCGAGGACAAAGACCTGAATACGCGTGTCATCCAGCCATTTGGTCTGGCGCATGCCGAATATCGCGCGTGCGGACGCCAGCGACAGCGTATTCACGCTGACCGAACGGTTGGCGATGATCTCCACCCCCCAGGCCAGCGGAGCAAGCAGCAGCAGACACAGAATCAACGACAACTTGCGCAAGCAAGCCGCCTCAGCAATAAGTTTATCGATCATGCAGTTCGTCGGCCGGAAAACCCATCATCGCAAGCCGAGCACGTCCTGCATATCGAACAGGCCATCCCGCTTACCCGAGAGAAAACGAGCCGCGCGCAGCGCGCCCAGGGCGAAGGTCATGCGGCTGCTGGCTTTGTGGGTGATTTCCAGGCGCTCTCCCACGCCGGCGAACAAAACGGTATGGTCGCCGACGATGTCGCCGCCACGCACCGTGGCAAAGCCGATGGTACGGGCTTCGCGCTCGCCGGTAACACCCTCGCGGCCATAGACGGCGCAGGTCTTGAGGTCGCGCCCCAACGCGTCAGCGATCACCTCGCCCATGCGCAAAGCGGTGCCCGAGGGCGCATCGACCTTATGTCGGTGATGCGCTTCGACGATTTCGATGTCGAAATCGTCATCCAGCACGCGTGCGGCCATGTCCAGCAGCTTCAAGGCCAGATTGACGCCGACGCTCATGTTGGGTGCAAACACGATGGGGATGGATTTCGCCGCCTGTTCGATCGCCGCCTTGCCGGCCATGTCGAAACCGGTCGTGCCGATGATCAGCCCGACCTTGTTGTCGACGCAGGCCTGCAGATGATGCAGCGTGGCTTCCGGCCGCGTGAAGTCGATCAGCACTTCGGCGCCGGCCAGCGCGGCAGCGACATCGGCACGAACTTTGACGCCCAGCGCGGCGCCGACCAGGCTGCCGGCATCGGCATCCAACGCGGCACTGCCGGCGCGGTCCAATGCGGCGTGCAGGCGCAAATCGGATGCCGCCATCACGGCTTCCAGCAAGGTCCGACCCATGCGACCGGAAACCCCGGCAATTGCTACGTTGATCATTTCTTGCCTGCCTCCATTGCTTCCGTCTTGATGGGTGCAGCCACCACATCGCCTTGCAGCGCCTTCAGCTTGTCGTTTTCAAACACCACTGTGACACGCCGGTTTTCCGCCAGCTTGCCTTCCTTCTCCAGGCGATAAACATAGTCCCAGCGATTGTTACGGAATGGATCGACGATCAGCGGCGTACCAAGAATGAAGCGCACCTGCGACTGCGTCATGCCGGGCTTCAACTTGTCGAGCATGTCTTGCGTCAGGGCATTGCCTTGGGCGATGTCGATTTTGTGCGGCTTGATCTGATCGATGGGGTTGGACCAACTGCTGCAACCGGCCAGCAGAATGAGAAGTAACCAAAAGGGAAGGCGCATGAGCAGGGTCGATAAACGCAAGGTCGAAAAATGCAAAGTCGCGGTCGAGGCGACGGTGAGTGCGGGAAGCCGCGCTATGATAGCGCGCATCGCCACGCCACTCCTAGCCGACAACCGCCATGACCAGCACCGATCAACTCAAGACTCTGGGCCTGAAAGTCACCGGCCCGCGCCTGAAAATCCTCGCCTTGTTCGAGCAGACCGATCAGCGCCATCTGACCGCGGATGATGTCTATCGGCTCCTGATGACCGATAGCGTCGATGTCGGGCTGGCTACGGTATATCGCGTGCTGACCCAGTTCGAGCATGCCGGCATTCTGATCCGGCATCACTTCGACAACGACAAGGCCGTGTACGAACTCAACCGGGGCGGCCATCACGACCATTTGTTGTGTTTGCAATGCGGCCACGTGGAGGAGTTTTTCGACGAAGAAATCGAACGCCGCCAACAAGCCATCGCCAAGCAACATGGTTTCAAACTGGCGGAACATGCGCTGCACCTTTACGTCGACTGCGAGCGCGAGAACTGCCCGAACCGGGCCAAGGACTAGGCCGCCGTTCAGTTCGCCGCCAGCATTTCCTCGGCGTGCGCGCGCGTCGCGTCGGTCAAGGTCACGCCGCCCAACATGCGCGCGACCTCCTCGACCCGCTCGCCATGACTCAGCACGGTCACGCCGGAGACGGCACGGCCGTCCCGATTTTCCTTGCTGACCTGATAATGCCGCCCGGCGCGCGCGGCGACTTGCGGCAAATGGGTAACGCACAACACCTGGCGGCTCGCCCCCAACTCGGCCAGCATGCGCCCGACGATTTCCGCGACGCCGCCGCCGATGCCGCTATCCACCTCGTCGAACAGCAGGGTGGGCGCGCCGGATGTGCCTGAAAGCACGGTTTGCAGGGCCAGGCCGATGCGCGAGAGCTCGCCGCCGGAAGCCGTCTTGGCCAGGGGTTTGACCGCTTGGCCGGCATGCGGCGAAACACGGAATTCGACGTCTTCCAGGCCGTATGCCGCGGCATGGGTTGCAACCTCATCCGAGATCAAGCCGACCTCGAAACGTCCGCCTTGCATCGAGAGCTGCTGCATCGCGGCGCTCACCGCCAGGCCGAGCGCGCCGGCTGCTGCCTGGCGCTGCTTGGAAAGCGACTGCGCCAAGCCTTGATAGACCTGCGCCGCCTCGGTTTCCGCTTGCGCCAAAGCGACGAGATCGGACGCGGCGCCCAGTTGCGCCAACTGACTGCGGGTGGCGGCGAGATGGTCGGGAATCTCTTCCGGCCGCAAGCGGAATTTGCGCGCGGCGGTTTGTACCGCCGCCAAACGCAACTCCGCCAGATTTAATGCCTCCGGATCGAGCTCGATGCGATCCGCATAGCGGCTCAGTTCGCGCGCCGCTTCATGCAAGGTTTCCGTCGCGCTTTCCAGCAAGCCGACCGGCTCGGCCAACGCGACGTCGATGGCTGCCAGATCGGCCAGATTGCTGCGCAAGGCGCGCAGGCGGTTGAGCAGGCCGGCCTCTTCCGCCTCCAGGGCTTCACTGGCGGCCTGGGCGCCCGTCGCCAGCTCGGCCGCATGCGCCAGTCGACGATGCTCATCCTGCAGGTCCTGCCAACCCGGCAGGCTGAAATCGAGCGCCGCCAGTTCCTGCTCCACCCAGACCAAACGTTCACGCTCAGCGTCTTGCTCGCCGGCATGCTGCTCGGCCGCCTCGCGCCGCGCGGCCAGATCGCGCCAGGCCCGAAATGCGCTCGCGGTCTCGGCGGCCAGATCGGTGCTGCCGCCAAAAGCATCCAGCAATCGACGCTGTTCCGCCGCCTTGAGCAACGAGTAGTGCGCATGCTGGCCGTGAATATCGACCAGAAAATCGCCCGCTTCCTTCAATTGCTGGGCCGTCGCCGGACGGCCGTTGATGAAGGCGCGCGAACGGCCGCTAGCTTCGACCACGCGGCGCAGCAACAGCACGTCTTCCTCGCCGGCCAAGTCGTTTTCGCTCAACCAGGCGGCCAAAGCCGCGTTGGTCTGCAGCGCGAACTCGGCCGACACCTCGGCGCGCGCCGCACCTTCACGCACGACACCGGCATCGGCGCGTTCACCCAACACCAGCGCGATGGCATCGAGCAGGATGGACTTGCCGGCGCCGGTCTCGCCGGTGAGTACCGAAAAACCCGCGGCGAAATCGAGTGTGAGCCGCTCGACCAGGACGAAATCGGAAATGGACAAAGAGAGCAGCATGGTTAGCTGTGCCCCCGGCTCGAAAAAGCCCGAGCTGCGCCCCGTAGGGGCCAGGCCAATCTTGGGATAGCCCGGCGATTGGCTTGAGAGTCGCCGCCGCGCAGGGTATTCGTGCCGTTCATAGTTTCTCGCCCCAATGCAGCTTCTGGCGCAGCGTGTCGTAATAGTTGTGGCCTTCCGGATGCAGCAGGCGGACGGTGTTATGCGCGCGGCGGATCACGACGCGATCGCCGATTTGCAAGTCGGCGTGGCGCTGGCCGTCGAAATGCACGCGACCGTCATCCGCGTGGATCAGGTTGACCTCGATCTCGGAACGGCTATTCACCGCAATCGGCCGCGCCGACAAGGTATGCGGGCAGATCGGCACCATCACCACCGCTTCCAGGGTCGGATGCAGAATCGGCCCGCCGGAAGACAGTGCATAGGCGGTCGAACCGGTCGGCGACGCCACCACCAGGCCATCGGCGCGCTGGCTGTAAACAAACTGGTTGTCGATATAGACCTCGAATTCGATCAGGCGCCCGGTGGAGCTCTTGCTCACCACCACATCATTGAACGCATACGAGGCGATCAGCACATCCTCATGCCGCTCGACGCTGGCTTCCAGCATGATGCGTTCTTCCGCGACGTACTGGCCGGAGAGCATCTCCTCCAAGGTCGAAAACATGGTGTCGATAGACACGTCCGCGAGGAAACCGAGCCGCCCCTGATTGATGCCGATCAGCGGTACGCGATGATCGACCAGCGCGCGCGCGATATTCAGCAACGTGCCATCACCGCCCATGACGATCGCCAGATCGACCACGCCGCCGATCTCGCTCAGCGTCGCGACCTGAAAATCGCGGATCTCGCACATATCCGCGGTATGCGCAGTCAGCATGACCTCGTGGCCGCGCCTGCGCAGAAAGTCAGCCAGACGCAGCAGCGAGCTGGAACAACCCGGGCTGTTGAATTTGCCTACCAGCGCAATAATCTTGAAATCAGCATTCATGGCGCGAAATTATAGCCATCCCGTTATCATTGCCCGCCATGCTTAACGACCGCGCCCGCATCCTGCTCAAGTTTCTGGTTGAGCGTTACATCGAAGACGGCCAACCCATCGGTTCGCGCACGTTGTCGAAGCATTCCGGCTTGAACCTGTCCTCCGCCTCGATCCGCAACATCATGGCCGACCTGGAAGAAGGCGGCTACATCACCAGTCCGCATACTTCCGCCGGCCGCGTGCCGACGCCGCGCGGCTACCGCTTGTTCGTCGACACGCTGCTCACGGTCAAACCGTTGGGACACGGCGAAGTACGGCAAATCGAGACCAAGCTGTCGCCGGATCATCCGCAGCGTCTGGTCAGCGCCGCCTCGCACCTGCTGGCCGAACTCACCGCCTACGCCGGCGTGGTGCTGATCCCGAAGCGGCGCAATCAGGGTCTGCGTCAGATCGAATTCCTCAGCCTGTCCGAAAAGCGGATTCTGCTGATCATGGTGACCGCCGACGGTGAAGTACAGAACCGCGTCATCGTCACCGACCGCAATTACGACCCCAATCAACTGGTGCGCGCCGCCAATTATTACAATCAGCATTTCGCCGGATTCTCGTTCGAACAGGTGCAGCCGCGCCTGGCCAACGAACTGGTGGAATTGAAAACAGACATCAGCCGCCTGATGGAAATGGTGGTCGCCGCCGGCACCGATGCGTTCAGCGATGTCGGCAATGAATATGTGCTTTCCGGCGAACGCAACCTGCTCGGCACGCCGGAGCTCGCCACCAACATGGTGCGCCTGCGCGAGTTATTCGGCCTGTTCGAACAGAAAACCGAGTTGATGCAACTGCTCGATGTCAGCCATGCCGCCAGCGGCGTGCAGTTGTTCATCGGCGCCGAATCCGGCGTCGCCAGCCTGGACGAATGCAGCGTCATCTCCGCCCCCTACGAAGCGAATGGCGAAGTGGTCGGCACGCTCGGCGTCATCGGCCCCACCCGCATGGCCTATGAACGGGTCATTCCCATTGTCGACATTACCGCCAAATTGCTGTCCAGCGCGCTGTCCTATCACTGATCACCTAAGGCCACACCGCCATCGCCATGCCTTTCTACCTGCCCGAACCGCCCTACCGCCACGGCCAAGCGGCCCGCATCGGCATTCTGCTGATCAATCTGGGCACGCCGGAAGCGCCGACCGCACCCGCCTTGCGCACCTACTTGAAAGAGTTTCTCTGGGACCGGCGGGTAGTGGAAATCCCGCGCCCGGTCTGGTGGCTGATCCTGCACGGCATCATCCTGAATACCCGGCCGAAGAAGTCGGCCGAGAAATATGCCTCGATCTGGCGGCCGGAAGGTTCGCCGCTGAAGCACTACACCGCCCGCCAGGCTGAATTGCTGGCGGCGGAAATGGCGAGTCGCACCCCGCAACCGGTACAGGTGGAATACGCCATGCGCTACGGCCAGCCCTCCATCGCGGCCAAGCTGGCCGCGATGAAGGCGCAAGGCGTGGAGCGCATTCTAGTGCTGCCGCTGTATCCGCAATATGCCGCCAGCAGCACCGGCGCCGCGCTGGATGCGGTCTGGCAAAACCTGCTGCATCAGCGCAACCCGCCGGAAATACGCGCAGTCAAGCATTTCCCGGCCGATGCCGGCTACGTCACGGCGCTTAAACAAAGCGTGCAAGCCTACTGGGCGGAGCATGGCCGGCCCGATGTGCTGGTCATGAGCTTTCATGGCATTCCGCGCCGTTCGCTCGACTTGGGCGACCCCTACCACTGCGAATGCCAGCACACCGGACGCCTGCTGGCCGAGGCGCTGAACCTGTCGCCCGAACAGTACCGGGTCAGCTTTCAGTCGCGTTTCGGCCGCGCCGAATGGTTGCAGCCCTATACCGTCGCCACGCTGGAAGAGCTTGGCCGCAAGAAAACCCGTCGGGTCGATGTCATCTGCCCCGGCTTCATCGCAGATTGCCTGGAAACCCTGGAAGAAATCGGGCTCGAAGGCAAAGCCAGCTTCCTCGGCGCGGGCGGTGGCGAGTATCGCTATATCCCGGCGCTGAATGATCGACCAGGCTGGATCAACGCGCTCGCCGATCTGGCGCAAGCGCAAATGGGGGGCTGGCTGGACGCATCTTGGAATCCGGATGACGCTCAGCAAGAAGGCGAACTGCAACGTCAACGCGCCCAGTCGATGGGTGCAAATAACTAGTCTAGCTTTTTGCGAAAACCCTCTGTAACCCGCGCCAATATTAGAGTTTGCTTGTTGACTGGTACAAAAGCCACATGCAAATATCCGCGCCAGCCTTGATCCTGGTCAAGTCAAGTTGGCTCAATTTGCACACTCCAGGGTTTGAAGCTTGTTAGTAGGAAATAGGCATATCGTCTGTTTGGCGATATGCCCTTTTTTGCCCAACCTGGAGGAAGACATGAAGAAAACTCTCGCTGTTACCCTGCTGCTGGCAGGTGCGATGGGCGCCGTTTCGGCCCAAGCAATGGATACCAAGGCGCGCTTTATGGCGTCCAACTGCGCCTATTGTCACGGCCCCAATGGCAAGAGCCTCGGCGCCGTTCCCAGCCTGGCCGGTTTGGAAGAAAAGTATTTCGTCGACCAGATGAAGGCGTTCAAGGACGGCTCGCGTCCCGGCACGGTCATGCAAAAGCATGCCAGCGGATACACCGAAGCTGAATACGCGGCCATGGCCAAGTATTTCGCCGCCATCAAGTAAATAAAAAGGAGCAGACACTATGGCTATCGATCGCCGCGAATTTCTCAAAGTCTCCGCCGGTGCCGCAGGTGCGGTTGCGGTAGGCAGCCTGGCCGGTTGCGCCAGTTCACCCGCAATTAGCAAAGCAGCACCCAAGGTCGTCGTCGTCGGCGCCGGCTTCGGCGGCGCTACCTTCGCGCGTTATTTGAAGATGTGGCACCCGCAGGCTGAAGTCACCGTCATTGAGCCGAATGCCATGTTCACCTCCTGCCCGTTCTCCAATACGGTACTGGCCGGCATCAACAAGATGGAAGACATCACGATGTCTTATGACGAGATCAAAAAGACCGTCAACAATTTTGTGCCCGACTACGTCAGCGCCGTCGACACGGCCAAGCAAACCGTCAGCACCCGTGGCGGCAAGACCTTCGCCTACGACAAGCTGGTGTTGGCCGGCGGCGTCGAACTGATGTTCGACAAAGTGCAAGGCTATGACGAAGAAGCCCAGAAGACCGTCAAGCACGCCTGGAAAGCCAGCGCCGACCAGACCGGCACTCTGCGCAAGCAACTGGAAGCCATGCCCGACGGCGGCACCTTCGTGATGTCCGTGCCCAAAGCGCCCTACCGTTGCCCGCCCGGCCCCTACGAGCGCGCCTGCATGGTGGCTACCTATTTCAAGAAGGCCAAGCCCAAGTCCAAAATCATCGTCCTGGACGGCAACCCGGACATCGCTTCGAAGAAGGGCCTGTTCCTGGCCGCCTGGAAGAAGCACTATGGCTACGGCACCGACAACAGCATGATCGACTACCGTCCGAACAACATGCCGCGCATGGTCGATGCCAAGAAGATGATGGTCGGCACCGAGTTCGACGACGTCAAAGGCGATGTCATCAACGTGGTACCGCCGATGCGCGCCGCCAAAGTCACCGACATGGCCGGCGTACGCACCGGCAACGACGGCACCTGGTGCCCGATCGACTACCGCACCTTCGAGTCCACGGTCGTGAAGAACGTCCATATCCTGGGCGACTCTGCGCTGACCAACTTTCCGAAATCCGGTTCGGTCGCCAACAACACCGGCAAGATGTGCGCCTACGCGCTGTCCGAGCAGTTCAGCGGGCGCGGGGTCGATCCCGCCCCGGTGGTGACCAATACCTGTTACTCCGCGAGTTCCGAGGGCACCGCCTTCCACGTGGCGACGGTATTCCGCTGGAATGAAGAGAAAAAATCCATGCTGCCGGAGAAGGGCGCCAACGGCGTTTCCACGGAAGAAAGCGAACTCGAATACGCTTACATGGAGTCCTGGGCCAAGAATGTTTGGGCCGACACCTTGGGGCTGAAGGGCTGAAACCCGGCTTGAATGCTTAAAAGGAGGGGGAAACCCCTCCTTTTTTTACGTCTGCACCCAATCAGATTGTAACGATCTGGCCTTCCGTCAGCGCCTGCACCGCTGCTTTGGCGCCCAGGCCGTCGCGTAGCTCGGCCATGATGCGGGCTTCCGCGCCCGGCTTCAGATGCGAGATCCACACTTCCGGCCCCGCTTTCATCCCGGCCAGATCCGCTGCCAGATCGGCTGCATGGTAGTGGCGTGACGCATGCGCGACGGCGCTTTGTTCATTACCGAACGAGCACTCCACCACCAGATGCAACAAATCAGGAATGGTTTCGGCCAACGCCCAAAGCGCAGGATGGCGGCTGGTATCGCCTGAAAATAGCAGGCTTCCGTTCGGGCCGCGCAGATGAAACCCGGCGGCAGGGACGACATGATGCGCCGGAATCGGCGTGATTTCACGCGTCAAACCCTTCGCATCCGCCAGACTCAAGGTCTGCCCTAACGCGATCGGAGCATAGCGCAGGTAGGCTTTCTTGGCTGAGGGAATGCGCGAGAAGTCGGGCCAGATGCGCCAGTTGAAAATGTGGTCCTTGAGTATTTCCAACACCTCCGGCAGCGCATGCAGGATCAGGGCTTCGTCTCGATCGCCGGCGACGCTGTCGAGCAGCAACGGCAGACCGAGAATGTGATCGAGATGGCTGTGGGTAATGAAAACGTGATCGATGCGCGCCAATGCCGCGCGCGACAGGCGCGTCAGCCCGCTGCCGGCGTCGAGCAGGATATCCTCGTCGATCAGGAACGAAGTCGTGTGGCGGCCGTCGCCGATACCGCCGGAGCAGCCGAGTACTTGGATCTGCATGGTCTGCCGTCGGCCTACTTGGTGGTGTACGTGAACACGCCGTCCCAATCCGCAGCCGGCGGACTGACGCGGAAATGCGCGATGCGCTCGAGATAGACCTCATACAACTTGCTTGGGTAGCGTTTATTCGCCTTGCGCAAAATGTCCTCGGCCGCATCGAAGTCGTGCTGCAGGTACAACGCACAGGCCTGTTCAAAATCCTGCTTGCGCTTCATCGCGGCGATGTCGACCGCCTCCTTCATGCCCAACGGCTCATAGATCGTCACCGGGTTGGCCTTGCCTTTGACCCGCACCACATCGACCTGCATGAACTCGATATCCGGGCAATGCGCGACCGCTTCTTCGCCGACCAGGATGCCGAGCCCATATTGCTTGGTCAGGCCTTCCAGGCGCGAGGCCAGGTTCACGGCATCGGCCATGACCGTGTAGGCCATGCGGAACTCCGAGCCCATGTTGCCGACGTTCATCTTGCCGGAATTGACGCCGATGCCGATCTTGATCTCCGGCCAGCCCTTCTGCTTCATCTGCGGATTCAGTTCGTCCAGATCGCGCTGCATCTGCAAGGCGGCTTGAATCGCATCGCGGGCATGGTTGGGGTCGGCAAGTGGCGCACCCCAGAATGCCATGATCGCATCGCCGATGTACTTGTCGATGGTGCCGCGGCGTTGCTGCACGATACGGGTCATCGAAGACAGGTAGAAATTCAGCATCTCGGCCAGCGAAGAAGCCGACAGGCCTTCGGAAATACTGGTGAAGTCGCGAATATCCGAGAACAGTACGGTCATGTCGCGCGACTCGCCCTTCAGGCTGTAGCGATCCGGGTCGCGGCTCATTTCTTCAACCAGCTCCTTCGGCACGTACTGGCCGAACAGCTTGGTGATCTGGCCCTTGGTACGCGATTCGATGAAGAAGCCATACGACATGTTGGCCACGAACATGCCCAGCACCGCCACCATCGGCGCCCCCAGCGGAAACTCCATATTCAGCACATTCCACGCCCAGACATCCAGCGCGACCACCAGAACCAGAAAGCCCAGCGTCGAAAGCGCCGCAATCAAGGGCGTCGCCATCGGCAACAGGAGGCCGATGACCAGGCCGAGGATCACCACACTGATCACGCTCATCGTGGTGAGTTCGCGCGGCTTCCATTTCAGGTTCTGGTCCAGGATGCCGGACAGCAGCGAAGCATGAATTTCGACGCCGGGGAACACTTCGCTGACCGGCGTAACCCGGATATCGGCCAATCCCGGGGCGGTGGTGCCGATCAGCACGATACGGCCTTCGAGCTGGCTGGCCGGCGCTTGCCCGCTGATCACATCGGTAGCGGAAACGAAACGGTAGCCGCCTTGCGCGCGGTAAGGCACCAGGGCGCCGCCCTGGGTATCGAAGGGAACCTTCAAGCCTTCGATATCGAGCGCATGCGGCTGAAAACGGTTGAAGCCGTCACCGCCCGGATTGAGCAGACGTATGTCTTTCGCGTCCATCGCCGCGCGCGTCAACATGATCGGCAGCGACCCATAATAGGCATTCTGGTAAGCGATCATCACCGGCATGCGCCGGATCACGCCGTCGCTATCCGGCAGGGAGTTGTAGAAACCGGCCGCCGCCGCTTTTTCCAGGAAGATCGGTAAAGCGCCGCCATAACCCTGGGCATGCATGAACTCGCCCCCGAGCCCGCCGAGCTGATCCTGCGTGAACAGCGGTTTCGGCAAGGTGGCGATACGTTCGGCGCCCTGATTGACGTTGAAGTAATAGCCCAGCACGGCACTGCCCTTGGCCAGCGACTCGGCCATCAACCGGTCGTAATCCAGGCGCGGTCGCAGCCGCTCGATCATGTCCAAAAACAAGGGTTGATCCTTCAACTCGTTGGCCGCCAGCCCTTCCAGCACGGGTAGTCCGGAACTGGCGTCGGGTTCGGAAAACACGATGTCGAAGCCGACCGTCGCAACGCCATATTGCTCGATCAGACTGGTCTGCATGCGCGCCATCTTCGCGCGCGACCAGGGCCAGCGGCCTTCCGCCTGCAAACTCTTGTCGTCGATATCGACGATGACGATACGCTCGTCGACCCCCTGTGCCGCAGTCGCCTGAACCTTCAGGTCGTACAGGGCATTGTCGAGATTCTCGACAAAACCGAGATGCACCAGGCCGGTCAAATGCAAGGTCAGCAGGATGATCAGCACGGCGCTGAGCGTGAATTGCCCGATGAATCGGCGGCTGCGCAAGGTCATGGCGAGGACGGCTCCAAGTTGTTCACGGGTTGCAAGGCGAGCGTCGAAAAATCGGCCGAATATCCGGGAATGGCGGATTCGTCTACCGCGTCGATCTGTTCGGGTTTGAGATGCGCGCGGGCGTATTCGAGATAGACCTTCTCGCGCACGAAGACATCAAACAGATCCGGGTCGATGTGATTATCCAGTTTCATGCGGCCGAGAATAGCCAGCGAACGAGATAAGGACATGCCCGGCTTGTAGGGACGGTCGCTGGCGGTAAGCGCCTCGAAGATATCGGCGATGCCCATGATGCGCGCCTGCACCGACATCTGCTCGCGGGTCAACCCTTTCGGGTAGCCCGTGCCATCCATGCGCTCATGATGCCCGCCGGCGAACTCCGGCACGTTGCGCAGATGCCGCGGCCAGGGCAGCGCTTCCAGCATCCGGATGGTGGATACGATGTGGTAATTGATAATGTCGCGCTCGTCGTCGGAAAGCGTGCCTTTGGCGATGCACAGCTTGTCCGCCTCCTCCGCGCTGAGCAGCCCGACCGTTTCACCGGCCGCATTGCGCCAACGATGCTCGCCGGCAATGGCGCGCACCCGCGCCTGCATCTCGGGCGACATCGATTCGCCGCCGATATTGGCCCGGCGCAGGAACAGGCGCGCCGCATCGAGCGCCTCGCACTGCTGCCGATAAGCCTCTTCCGCTTGCGCCGCCGGCCGTTCCGGATCGGCCAAACGCGATTCCAGCAGACGGATGCGCGCGTCGCGTTTGAGCACCTCGATGCGCGTATCGACCAATTCGATGCGGTCGAAAATGGTTTCCAGTTTGGTCGACTTGTCGACAATATGCACCGGCGTGGTGATCTTGCCGCAGTCGTGCATCAGCGCAGCGATCTCCAACTCGCGCCGACCTGTATCGCTGAGATGAAAACTCTGCAACGGCCCCTGTTCGGTCCGGTGCGCCGCCTCCGCCAGCAACATGGTGATTTCCGGCACGCGCTGGCAATGGCCGTGCGTATAGGGCGACTTTTCGTCCAGCGCGTTGGAAATGAGCTTGATAAAGGAAACGAACAACTCTTCCAGCCGCTCGATCAACTGCCGGTTGGTCAACACCACCGCCGCCTGCGACGCGAGCGACTCGACCAGGTACTGGTCGTCCCGATCGAACGGCATGATGGCGCCGCTGACGGCATCCTCGGCATTGATCAACTGCAGGACGCCGATGACGCGATCCTCGTGATCCTTCATCGGCACGGTCAAAAAGGAGCGCGACAGGTAGCCGTTGAGCGCGTCGAAGCGGCGTGTGCCGGAAAAATCAAACTCGCTAGCACCATAAGCGTCGGCGATGTTGATGGTCTTGCCGGAAATCGCCGCTGACGCCGAGACGGTCGACAAATTCGGACTGCCGTCAGGCAGAAACATCGGGATCGGGTCATGCGCCAGCGCGTCGCCGCCACGCCCGCCCAGATGGATGCCCAGGCTTTTGTTGCGGATGATCGCGAATTCGAGCTGCTGCTCGCGGATCAGATAGATCGTGCCGCCATCGGCATGGGTCAGCATTTGCGCCGCTTCCAGTATCCGGTTCAGCAGTTCGCCCAGATCCCGCTGACTGGACAGCTCGATGCCGATGGAAACCAGATGCTCCAGGCGATTCAACTGGTCCGGCTGCGCGTTCCCGCGCATCGGACTCTCTGCTGTCGTCATAGACACCCCTCTCTACCGCCTCAGCCTGCGCTCAACCACCGGCTGAAACGTATAGGCGGCGAGTTAACCCATCATGGGTCTCTCGCCCGGATGAACAATCTGCTATCGCAGGCGATAAAACCGCCCTGCCCCGCTTTGCCCTTCCGGCAAAGCGTCCAGCTGATCCCCTACCGCTTGCGACAACTGGCCAAGACGCTCTTCCGGATGCGGGTGTGTCTTGAATAGCAGCGACACGCTCTTGTCGGATTTCGACACGTGACCGATCTCCGCCAACACCGCGGGCAGGGCATAGGCGTCATAGCCGGCGCGCGCGCTCAGCACGACGCCGATGCGATCGGCCTCGTATTCAGCATCCTTGTCGAGGCCGCGCGCAACGACTTCGGCGCCATTGCCGATGAGGTTTTGCACCACCTCGCTTTCATTCTTGAGTTTGCGCCCAAGCAGGCCGCCGATCGCGGCGATGCCTTGCGACTTCTGCAGCAGCTTGAGGTGATGCTTACGCAGCACGTGGCCGATCTCATGTCCCAAAACACCGGCCAGTTCGGCCTCGCTGTTCAATTTTTGATACAAGCCCTTGGTCAGGAAGATGTAACCGCCAGGCGCGGCGAACGCATTCAAATCATCGCTTTCGATGACGCCGAAATGCCAAGCCAGATCGGGCCGTTCGCTTTGCAAGGCCACCCAGCGGCCAACCCGGTTGACGTAGCGTTGCAGGCTGTCATCGCGCACCAGCGGCGCGGCGCCCAACAGATTGCCGGCGATCTGCTGGCCGATACGCGTCTCCTCTTCAACCGAAACCTTGCCGCCCATCAGCGCCTTCAACAGTTGTTCGGCCGGCTTTTCCGTCCCGACGCTCGGCGCTGTCGGGGCGGCGGGCTGTTCCGGCGCCATCGGTTGCGTCGGCGGCGCAGGCGGGGCGATCTTCTTTTTCAGAAAGCCTTTAAACATGTCTTCCAGATCGCCCGCCTGCGCCAGACTGATGCTCAACAACGCGGTCGGTAACCAGAGGTATTTTCTTTTCATGCTCAATATTCCTTCCAGGGTGAATCAGCGCCCGGGCTTTGGCGATTCGCCGGCGCGCTGAAATAAGGCAGGGCACGCGCTTGCAGTCCCGCAGCCAGGGCAAACTGCTCGGCTTCGGCACGGCTGATGGCATAGCCGTGCAATCGTTCGACTTCCAGCGGGTCATAGCTGGCGATCTTCAGGTTTTCTTCATCCAACCCGCGCGCGCCGGCCACGGCAACCACTTTGCCTTGCGGCGTCTTGCCGAGCGCACCCAGATCAGACAATTCGATACGGTCGCGGGCATGGCTGCTGACCGCAAGCACTCTGACCCAGCCGATCTTGCCAGCGCTGGCCAACTGACTCCAGCCGCCCTGGCTGGCCAGCAGCCTCACCCGCGTCCCCTTTTCGAGGTGAAGCAACACCGCAGACGCCGCATCCGGTGCCGCACGCAAAGCGTCGGCTTGCAACATGACCGCATCGACGCCGGCCTCGGCCGACCTGGCCGATTTCTGCGGCGGCGTCCCCATGGCCGGCGCCGCAGCAGACTGGAACAGGCAAACCATAGCCAGCGCAAACGGCAGCCCGCTTTTCAGGTCATGATTCATAGTCCGTCGGCCCCCCACACGTTGCTCGTCGGGCGATTTTCCGACTCGGGCTTGGCCGGCTTGATGTAGGCCAGCTCAAGGCTGCGCAGGCCTGCGCTACGGGCAAACTGCTCGGCCTCGGCGCGACTGCTCGCATACTGATCAAGGCGCATCAGTTCGTTGGCGTTGAAGCGCGCGCCGCGCAATTCCTCTTCATTCAGGCCGCGCAATCCGGCCACCGCGACGACACGGCTGGAGTCGCGACGGGTCGTTCCCATCTGGAGCATCCCGCCGATCGCTTCAGCGCCGGCGCTGTCACTGCTGGTTTTTACCGACAGAATGCGCACCCAGCCGGTGGCGCCGCCATGGCTGATTTGCGTCCAGCCGCCCCGTCGCGACAGAACCTCAACGCTGGCGCCCTTGGCGACGCGCCCGACGCTGGCAGCGCTGGAACTGGCATTGTTTCTCAGCTCGTCGTCCTTGATCATGGTTCCCGTGGCCGCCCATGCGGGGATGGAGATCGCAGCCCATACGAGCAGTGCTGAGAATAGTTGCTTCATGGTCGCTCCTTGCCGGTTCGTTATCGCTCAAACGCATGATAACAACCGCGCGCTGACCGCGCGTCGACTGAAAAGGCAGTAGTAATATCGAAGGCATGATCTTCGTCACCCACTTTCTGACTCGTCGCGGTGCGGCATTGCTGGCGACCTGGCGCATCTGGCGCGACACCGTGCGGTTTGCAGCCCGTGCTGTGCTGATCGCTACCACGCCTTCGGCTTACAACAGCGCCACGCGCACCGTGGTGATGAAGCAGATTTATTTCACCGCCGTGCAGATCCTGCCCGGCTTCACGCTGTTCGCCGCCCTGCTTTCGTTCGTGCTGATCCAGATCGTGGTGACCACCGCGGCGAATTTCGGCCTTTCCGACTACGCGCTGGAAGTGTCCATGCGCGTGCTGGTGCTGGAACTGCTGCCGTTGATCACGGCGCTATTCGTCGCCCTGCGTTCGAGTTCGGCGATCAATACCGAAGTCGCCCTGATGAAAATCAACGGCGAGATCGATGCACTGGAAAGCGCCTGCGTCGACACCATGCGGCTGGAATTTATGCCGCGCGTCATCGGCGGCATGATGTCGGTTCTCGCCCTCTCCGCCGTCACCAGCGTTGTGGCGCTGGTTTTGGCCTATCTGGCCGTGTACGGCTGGCAAACCTGGAGCCTGCCGGATTTCAGCCGGGTCATGGGCAAGGTGTTCGATAACGCGGTGCTGGCCGGCATCATCTTGAAGAGCCTGGCCTTCGGACTGGCGGTCACCGTCATTCCCGTCGCCGAGGGCCTGGCAACGCCGAAAAAGCTGTTCATGGCGCCGATTTCCGTGCTGCGCGGCATGGTGCGCCTGTTCTTTGTCCTGATGTTGATCGAGGTGGCATCATTAGCCAAATACATCTGAACTGGATGGCCGATGCCGGCCAACGCCTGGAATTCATGGCGACCCATGCGGCGATCGCCAGTGAAGAGATTGCCCTCGTCTCGGCGGACATGCCGCTGCGCGCCAATCTGTCCGTACTGGACAACATCGCCCTGATACCGCAATACCGCAGCAACCTGACCTATAACAAGGCGGCCGATCTGGCCTGGGCGCTTTTGGAGGACACCGGTTACCAGGACTGCTATGCCAAGCGCGACCCCGACCTCACTCATGCCGAGCGCTGCGTAGCGAAACTGCTGCGCGCGGCCATCGGCCAACCGGCTGTCGTGCTGATCGACCGACCGGCCATGCTGTTGCCCGACACGCATTACCCGCCGTTTCTGTTTGCACTGCTGACCAAGCTGGCGTCCCGCCTGAATGCCTGCTGGATACTCGATTACCAATGGAATCAAGCGCTTTACGATTTCCAAGATCAATCCTCCGAGATCATGACCCCACTGACATGAACAGACCCACTGGCGCCCCCCTGATCAAGAACCTGGAATTCAAGGTCGGCCTGTTATTGGCCTCCACCGCCTTGCTGGTGGTCGGCTTCGTTCTGTATTCGTTGTATGCGCGCGGCACATTCCAGCGCAGCCAAAACCTCACATTGATCGCACCTGAAGCGGAAGGGGTCAGCATCGGCATGCCGATGACGTTCTCCGGCTTTCCGATCGGCGAAGTCAAACGTATGGAATTGGGCGAGGACGGCAAGGTCCGCCTGGAAATCGCCATTCCGACGAAGGACGCCCGCTGGTTGCGGCAAAACAGTGTATTTACGCTGGAAAAAGGCCTCATCGGCGGCGCCAAGATCAAAGCACATACCGCCGACCTGACCGACCAGCCGCTCGCCGCCGGCGCTGTCCGCACGCTGATTACCGGCGATGCCACGCAGGAAATCCCGGTCTTGATCGAGCGGGTAAAAACCATCCTGAACAACGTCGCCGAGATGACCGGCAAGGAGTCGCACATCAACCAGACCCTGGCCAATGTGCAGGATGTCACCGGCCGGATGACCGGCGAATATGGCGTTCTGCAGGGCGTGCTGGGAGGGCCGGAAAAAGCGCATCAAGTCGTCGCCGCGCTGGAAAAAGCCAATACGCTGTTGACCTCGCTCAACGGCGTATCGCTGAAGATCGATGGCGTGCTGAGCAAAACCGAAAGCAGCGTGTTCGGGCCGGAAGGCGTCATGGATCAAGCCCACCAATCCATCGCCAAGGTCAACGCCATCCTGGGCGATGTGCGCGCAAGCCTGAAGAAGGCCGACGGGCTGCTGGCCAATGCCGAACGCGCCAGCGCCGATCTGCCCAAGATCACCGGCAATGTGCGCGAAGCCACCGCCGACATGACGCAATTGCGTACGGAAATCGACGACAGCGTGCGCAAGGTCAACCATTTGATCAACGAGATCAACAAGAAATGGCCGTTTGCCCGCGATGTGGAGATCAAGACGCCATGAAACGTCCCCTTGCCGCCGCCCTTTTTTTCACGCTCCTCAGCGCCTGCAGCGGCACGCCGCCGCCGGCGGACTGGAAGATGAACGCCGTCAGCCTGCTCGAACATGCGCAACAGCGTTGGCTCGAAGGCGACAGCAAGTCCGCCGAGCTGGCCCTCGGCAAGGCACGCCAGGAAATCGCAAAATCCGCTCGCATCGATCTGCTCGCCCGCGCCGAACTGGCTGCCTGTGCGACCCGGGTGGCCAGCCTGGATTTCTCCGCCTGTGCGGCCTTCGACGCGGTGGCGTCTGATGCCGACGCCCACGACAAAGCCTATGCCCGCTTTCTGGCTGGCGACTGGAGCGGTCTGGATGCAAAAGCCTTGCCGCTGCATTACACCAGCCTGCTTGGGGCCAAAGATGATGCCGAGGCCAACCGGGCTGTAGCCGAGATCAAGGAACCGTTAGCTCGCCTGATTGCCACGGCTTTGCTGTTTCGCAGCGGCCGGCTCGCCCCTGCGGCGCTGAACGCGGCCATCGATACCGCATCCGAACGCGGCTGGCGGCGCCCGCTCCTGGCCTGGCTGGACGTGCAGCTGAAACGCGCAAAAGCGAGTGGTGATGCGGGTGCCGCCGCCATGCTGCAACGTCGCATCGAACTCGTACTGGGCCCCGCCAAACCGCCATGAGCGTCAGCCTGCCGCCTTACCCGACCATCACGCTTAGTCAATTCCGACTAGCGCACTTGGTTAATTAGCAAATACTTATACAATCGAGGCGCTTACTGCACTGGAGAGAACATGGACTGGCTCTACCACCCCTGGCCCTGGTATGTCGCAGGCCCCCTGATCGGACTGATGGTGCCGATGATGTTGTTCATCGGCAATCGCTCATTCGGCATTTCCAATAATTTGCGCCATCTGTGCGCCATCACCCAACCACCCAATGTGGATGTCGATTTCTTTCGTTACAACTGGAAAGAGCATGTCTGGAGCCTGGTGTTCGTCATCGGTACGGCGCTGGGCGGTTTTCTTGCCGGCGTGGTATTCGCCAACCCGGAACCGGTGCTCCTGAGCCAGGCCACACAGGACATGTTGCTGGCCTGGGGCTTCACGCAGCCGGGTGCGTTCCTGGTGCCGGATGAGCTGTTTCACACCAGTGTGCGCAACTTCACCTTCCTGTTCGCATCGGGCGTCCTGGTCGGCTTCGGCACCCGCTATGCCGGCGGCTGCACATCCGGGCACGCCATTACCGGCCTGTCTACATTGCAGCTGCCGTCTCTCTACGCCGTGCTCGGCATCTTCGCCGGCGGTTTGTTTTCGTCCTGGCTGCTGGTACCCCGGATGCTGGCCTAAGGAACATTGCCATGACACGTTACCTCCCCTACCTGATCGTCGGTGTTCTGTTCGGCTTCGTGCTGATCAAATCGGAAGCGGCCTCCTGGTATCGCATCCAGGAAATGTTCCATTTCCAGAGCTTCCATATGTTCGGAATCATGTTCTCGGCCATAGCAACCGCCTTCGTCACCACGCAGCTCATCAAACGCATGGGCAACCAGAAAGCCATGAATGGCCAAGCCATCGAGATTCCGGAAAAGCCGGCCGGCCGCGTCAGCTACATTGCCGGTGGCATCGTTTTCGGCCTGGGCTGGGGCTTGATCGGGCTCTGCCCGGGGCCGGTTTTCGCGCTGGCCGGAGCCGGATCCGTCGGCGCCATCATCGTGCTGGCCGGCGCGCTGCATGGCACCTGGCTGTACGGCGCCCTGAAACACTATTTGCCCCATTAAGCCAAATGCCCCGCCTATTAATGGGCTTTTTTTGACAGGGCCCAAAGCGGGGATTACCCTTGCCGGCGGCATTTTCAGCCGTTCGATATCGCACCATTTGGAGGAGAGCACGATGCGTATGATTTCCCTTGCCCTGGCCGCTGTCGGCCTGGTTTCCCTGTCCGCTCAGGCGGCTCCCATGATGTCCGCCGAATGGGCGGTGCAAGCCTGTCAGGCCTGGAATAACAACCCGATACTTACCGACGAACTGGCCGAGAAATGGATCAAGAACGACAAGGGCCGCGGCTACAAGATCATGCATATGTATCGCACCGATTGCGGCGATAGCAACAAGGTCGAAATGACCATCTCCGCCAAAAACGGCAAGGCGTTGTGCACCTACGCCGGCAAGATTCAGCACGCGAATCTGGATCTGGAATCCGACTACCTGATGCACGCCGAAACCAAACGCTGGAAAGAAATGGGCGCCGGCGAATACGGCCCGATGCGCGCCATGATGTTCGGCCGCCTCAAGTTCGAAGGCCCCAAGGGCGAAGCCATGCGGGTCATGGGCCCGTTCGAGCAGTTCCTGCTGATCCCCGGCAAGGTGCCCGGCGAGGATGCATGCCCGAAGTGATACGCGAAGTGATACGTATCGCGTGATCTGAAAAAGCCCGCACGACGCGGGCTTTTTTTTTGCCCGCTCAGGGCCGGGCAGGCAGCAAGCGCGCGGTGAACGGCGGGCCGCCGGACTCGATTGCCAGCAGCCGATCGATATTCGGATGCTTGCCCGGGTTCAGACGCGCATCCGGCGTATGCTCGGCATACAAGACCAGACCTGCGGCCGCGGCAGCGGCATCAATAGCGCCGAATTTCGCCAGCAGATGCCGGTAAAGCCGCAGCGAACCCTGGCTGCCCGCCTTGTTTTCAAGCCGCGTGACCGTGCCGTTTAACGCCGTGAGCTCGATGCCGGCCAGATCCTCCACCGAGGGGAAGTCCGCCAAATTTTCGGAAAAACTCCGGCTCATACCCGGTACGCCGCAAAAGTCAGTACTTTCGATGTCAGCTGCATCGCCTGTTTGACCGGCATGGGCAATGGCACGCCGCCATGCTCGATAGCCGTTTCCGCATGCTTCATCTCATCCGTCTTCATCTGTTCGACGATAGCCCGGCTTTTCGCATCCTGCGCCGGCAACTCACTCAGGTGTTCATTCAGATGGCCTTCCACCTGACGCTCGGTCTCGGCCAAAAACCCCAGGTTCCATTTGTCGCCCAGCGCCCCCGCCAACGCCCCCAGCGTAAAAGAACCGGCATACCAGAGCGGGTTGAGAACGCTCTTATGGCTGCCGAGTTCATGCAAACGCTTCTCGCACCAGGCCAGATGCTCGGTTTCCTGTTCGGAGGCCTCAATCAATGCACGCGCCGCTGCGGGGTTGCGCGCGGTCAAGGCCTGGCCCTGGTAAAGCGCCTGCGCGCAGACCTCGCCGCTGTGATTGACGCGCATCAGACCGGCGGCATGACGTTTCTCCGCCTCGTTCATCTCTGTCTCGTCGACACCAGCATCCGGATACGGACGACGTGAAGTCGCCGTGGCGAAAACCGTACGCAAGGCCTTGTCGATTTGCAGGATGAAGGCATCGGGTCCGGCAGCAAACGTAGGAAAATTGGGCAACAGCTTGAACGACATGACAGCTTCCTTCGGGATGACAGCGTCCAATTATATCTGCGTATCCGGCGCCCCGATCCAACCCCGACTTTAGCGACTTGCGCGGGCGTTTTTCATGGTCAAATGCGCGCCTTTTCTTGTACCGAGCAGACCATTGGCCCGGCAATCTCGATGACCAACCCGGACATCCTCTACGCAGTCAGCGTTCTGACTCTGGCCTATTTCGTGCGCGGCCTGTCCGGTTTCGGCTCCGGCTTGATCGCCGTGCCGCTGCTGGCACTGCGCTTCCCGCTACCGGAAGTGGTGCCGTTCATACTGATCACCGATTTTTCCGCTTCCGCCCTGGTCGGCGGCGTCAGTTTCAAACATGTCGCCTGGGGGGAGATCCGCCGCCTGCTGCCGCTCAGCCTGATCGGCGTCGTCATCGGCAGCAGCCTGCTGGTCTCCTTGCCGCCGGCCGTACTGCTGACGGTCCTGAGCCTATTCATCCTGGCCTTCGCGCTGCGTTCGCTGCTGTTCCATGGCGGAAAATTTCAAGCCGTATCGACCCGCTGGGCGTATCCGGCCGCACTGACCGGCGGCGCGGTCGGCGGACTGTTCGGCACAGGCGGGCCACCCTACGTTATTTATCTGTCGCACCGCATCGAAGACAAGTCGGCGCTGCGCGCCACATTGTCGGGACTATTCTTCATTGAAGGGCTGATTCGGATCATCACCTTCCTGGCGGTCGGCCTGCTGCATGGCAGCACGGTTTGGCTCAACAGCCTGTTCGCCGCGCCGCTCATCATTGCAGCCCTCTATGCCGGCAGCCATGTCCATGCCCGCCTGACCAATGCGCAGATGGTGCGACTGATCGGGTTGCTGCTGCTGGTCAGCAGCGCCTCGTTATTGGTCAAGGCGTGGATTTGAGCAGCCGGAAACCCGCTATATAGCCATAAAAAAGAGACATAAAAAAAGCCGCCTCGGCATGGCCGAGGCGGCTTCTTTGACCCGCTTTAAGGCGATTAAGCCTTGGCAGCGCGCTTGTGGTAGTCGAGCTTCTCTTTGATCCGCGCCGACTTGCCGGAACGCTGGCGCAAGTAGTAAAGCTTGGCGCGACGCACATCACCGCGACGCTTCACTTCAACGCTGGCGAGAAGCGGAGAGTATGTCTGGAACGTCCGCTCGACGCCTTCGCCGGCGGAAATCTTGCGCACGGTAAATGCGGAATTGAGGCCGCGGTTACGTTTGGCGATCACCACGCCTTCATAAGCCTGCAAACGCTCGCGCGTACCTTCCTTGACCTTCACCTGCACCACGACGGTATCGCCCGGTGCAAAAGGCGGTAGCACCTTGCCCACCGACAGGCGGGCGATTTCTTCATTTTCGATTTGTTCAATCAGGTTCATCTTCGTTTCCTTGCACGAAAGTTGACGGTATAGGTTTCGTGAAACATGCCGCCATTTCTAAATGATCCGGACTAGTCCGGATCGACATCCCGGCCGCGTTCACCGAGCAATTCCAGTTCCAGCGGGCTCAACGCCCGCTGTTCCAGCAAATCAGGTCGCCGCAGCGCCGTTCTCCTCAACGACTGGCGCAGACGCCAACGCAACACTTCCGCATGATTGCCGCTGCGCAAAACCGGCGGCGACTTCAGCCCCAGATAATCCTCGGGCCGAGTGTAATGCGGACAATCCAGCAAACCCTCGGCAAAGGAATCCTCCTTGGCCGAATCGGCATGTCCAAGTACGCCCGGTATTTGCCGAATGACTGCATCCAGCAACACCATCGCCGCCAACTCGCCGCCCGAAAGCACGTAATCACCGAGAGAAACCTCCTCTATCGCGTGACGCGCAAACAAACGCTCGTCGATGCCTTCATAACGTCCGGCCAACAACACCAGCGCCGGCTCCTGCACCAATTCAAGCACCAGGGCCTGATCCAGCCTGCGCCCCTGGGGCGACAGATAGATCATGCGCGGCGACGCGACGCCTTGTCGCAGCAACGCCGTCTTCGCCGCCGTCAACGCCAGGTCCAGCGGTTCCACCAACATCACCATGCCGGGACCGCCGCCAAAAGGCCGATCGTCGACAGTATGGTAATTGTCCTGCGTGAAGTCCCGGGGGTTCCAGAATCTCACACTGCACAACTGCTGCTTGACCGCCCTGGCGCTGACGCCAAACTCGGTCAAGGCGGCAAACATCTCGGCAAACAGGGTAACTACATGGTACTCGGGCGCCATAGCTGAAATCTCGACAGCCGGCTTAATAATCCAACCCCCAGTCCACCACAATACGCCGGCCCGCCAGATCTACTGACTGGACCAACGCGCCGACAAAAGGAATCAGACGTTCGACCGGCTTGGCATCCCGTTCGCCTTGAATCTTGAGCACTTCATGCGCGCCGGTTTCCAGCACGCCGACGACTCGCCCTAATGCCTCACCCTGAAGATTGAGCACGTCCAGGCCGGTCAACTGGTCCCAGTAGTACTCGCCCTCTTCCGGCGGCGGCAACTCGGCCCGCGTCACGGCAACTTCAAAGCCCTGCATGGTCTCGGCGACATTGCGGTTGCTGATGCCTTCCAGCGAAACCAGCAACGTCTGGCCATGCACTTTGCCTTCAAGCAAACGGCAAATCCGCCACTGGCCATTCTTGCCGACATGCCATTGCGGATAATCCAACAGACTGTCAACCGATTCCGTGAAGGGCTGAATCTTCAGCCACCCGCTTACCGCATACGGGGCGGCAACCCGCCCCATCACCACCAAGTCTTCAGGCGGCTGGGCTGGCGCCATTGCGCACGATCCGAGCGACGGTATCGGAGGTCTGAGCGCCGACACCTTTCCAGTACGTCAGACGCTCCTGGTCGAGACGCAGGGTTTCGGCGCCACCGGAGGCGACCGGATTGTAGAAACCGATACGCTCGATGAAGCGGCCGTCACGGCGATCGCGGGAATCGGCTACGACGATGTTATAGAAGGGGCGCTTCCTGGAGCCGCCGCGGGAAAGACGAATGATGACCATGTGATTGCTGTCCTCTGAGCCTGTTGTCGGCCGGGAAGGCCGTCAAAACCGGAAAAGCCGCGCATTATATAGAGTGCGCGCGAGCAATCCAACTGTTTGTTTTTCGGGCCCCATCCAGTCAACAGGGCCGAGCCTGGCGCAGCGCGTCAGTCGCGGAAATTCTGATATTGCAACGGGAAATCGGTAATGCTCTTGCGCACCAACGCGATGGCATCCTGCAGCACATCCCGCTTCGCGCCGGTGACGCGCAGGCTTTCGCCCTGGATGCTGGCAGAGACCTTGAGCTTGGAGTCTTTCAGCAACCTGACGATCTTCTTGCTCAACTCGGTTTCCAGTCCGCTCTTCAATGTCGCCGTACGCTTGACCTTGTTGCCGGACACCTTTTCGCTCTTTCCCAACTCCATGCAGCGGATATCGACGCCTCGCTTGATCAGCTTGGCATTGAGCACTTCCTGCACCTGATCGAGCTTGAAATCGTCATCGGCGTACAGCGTCAACACCAGTTCAGCCTGCTCGATGCGCGCATCCGAGCCTTTGAAATCGAAGCGATTGGCGACTTCCTTGTTGGCTTGTTCGACAGCATTCTTGATTTCCGGCTTGTCCAGTTCGGACACGATATCGAAGGAAGGCATGGGTTTTCCTGTACAAGTACAAATACAAATGAGCCGCGATTATAGGGTTTCACAGCGGTCTCGTTTAAAATCGCCGCCACTTCTCCGTTCATACCCCGCTTACCTAAAGGCACCCCACATGGCCCGCGTTACCGTTGACGACTGCATCAAACACATCCCCAATCGTTTTGAAATGACCCTGGTCGCCGCCTTCCGGGCACGCCAGATTTCCACCGGCTCGACACCGCGCGTGGAGCCGGAAAAAGACAAACCCGCCGTGCTCGCACTGCGTGAAATCGCCGAAGGCCTGACCGGCGTGGAAATCCTGAAGAAAGGCCCGTTCTGAATCTCGCCTGCGAAGGCAATCTGATGCCGCCTGCCGACCCACTCGCGATGCTGCCGGAGGCGGCGGCTTACCTCAGCGAAGCCGATCAGCAGGCCTTCTTCCGCGCGTACCAGTACTCCGCCGCCGCGCATGAAGGCCAATTCCGCAAGGGCGGCGCACCCTATATCACGCACCCGCTGGCGGTCGCCGAAATTCTGGCCAGCTGGCATCTCGATGTACAAACCCTGATCGCCGCCCTGCTGCACGATGTCGTCGAAGACACCGGCGTCAGCTCGGAAGAGATCGCCAGCGAGTTCGGCAAACCCGTCGCGCAATTGGTCGATGGCGTCACCAAGCTGGACAAGATTCAGTTCCAGGACAAGGCGCAGGCGCAGGCGGAGAACTTTCGGAAAATGCTGCTGGCGATGGCGCGTGATGTCCGCGTCATCCTGATCAAACTGGCCGACCGCCTGCACAACATGCGCACGCTGGAAGCCATGCAGCCGGAGAAAGTCAGCCGCATCGCCCAGGAAACACTGGAGATCTACGCCCCCATCGCCAACCGGCTCGGCCTCAACAAGGTCTACCAGGAACTCGAAGACATCGCCTTCGTGTATCTGCATCCGACGCGGCACAAAGTCATCGAAAAGGCGGTGAAATCGGCGCGCGGCAACCGCAAGGAAGTGGTCGACAAGATCAAGGCCGCGATCGAAGCCAAACTGTTCGAATGCAAGATTCCGGCAAAAATCCACGGTCGAGAAAAACACCTCTACAGCATCTATCGCAAGATGCAGGAAAAGCACCTGGCCTTTTCCGAAGTGTTCGACATCTACGGCTTTCGCATCGTGGTCGAAGACGCACGCGACTGCTACCTGACGCTGGGCGCACTGCATGCGCTGTACAAACCCATTCCCGGCAAGTTCAAGGATTACATCGCCATTCCCAAACCGAATGGCTACCAGTCCTTGCACACCACGCTGTTCGGTCCGTTCGGCGCACCGGTTGAAGTGCAGATTCGCACCCAGGCCATGCACCGCATCGCCGAAGCCGGCGTCGCCTCGCACTGGCTGTATAAAACCGGCGATACCAGCATCTCCGAAGTGCAGTGCAAAACGCATCAATGGATGCAAAGCCTGCTCGACATCCAGGCCGACAGCCGCGACTCGGCCGAATTCCTGGAGCACATCAAGGTCGATCTGTTCCCCGATGAAGTCTATGTCTTCACCCCGAAAGGCCGCATTCTCGCCCTGCCGCGCGGCGCCACCGCCGTCGATTTCGCCTACAACGTGCATACCGACGTCGGCAATCATTGCGTCGGCACCAAGATCAACGGCGAATTCATGCCGCTCTCGACGCCGCTCAGAAACGGCGACCGGGTCGAAATCCTCACTTCCGAATCCGCCCGCCCCAACCCGGCCTGGGCTCATTTCGCGCACACCGGCAAGGCGCGCGCGCACATCCGCAGCGCGTTGAAAAACACCCACCGGCACGAATCCGAACAACTCGGTGAACAGTTGCTGGGCCAGGCCATCCGCGCATTGGGTGGCAATAGCAGCGGCAACAACGGCGGCGACAGCATCAGCGACAGCCAGTGGGATCAATACCAGAAGGAAGGCGGCCGCAGCCGCAGCGACACGCTGGCCGACATCGGCCTGGGCAAAAAACTCGCCTTCGTCGTCGCCCGCCAGTTGCTGGCCAAGGACCAGGACGCTCCCGCCCGAGCCAGCGCCGGTCCCATGCTGATACACGGCGCGGAAGGCATCGCGGTACGTCTGGGCAAGTGCTGCCGCCCGATCCCGGGCGACCCGATCATCGGCCAGATCAAAAAGGATCACGGCCTGGTCATCCACACCCACGATTGCACGCAAGTACGGCATTACCGCGAAGACCCGGAAAAATGGGTCGATGTCGCCTGGTCCGCCGAACTCGACAAATTGTTCGACGTCGGCCTGCGCATCATCGTCGCCAACCAGCGCGGCGTTCTGGCCAAAGTCGCCGCCGCGATCGCCAATGAAGGCTCCGACATCGACAACGTGCACATGGCGGAGGAAGCCGGCGCCTATTCCAGCCTGTATTTCACCGTCAGCGTACAGAACCGGCTGCATCTCGCCCGCCTGATGCGCGCCCTGCGCGGGCTGCCGGAAGTCGTGCGTCTGCAACGGCTGAAAAGCCGGCCGGACGAACAGCGCTGAAGCCAGGACTTATTCTCCGCGCGGCAGCGGAAAAAACCCTGTCGGATGCAACCTGGCCGCGCTTTTCGAGTCTGCCCTAGACTCCACTGTCCGCTCCGTCCGACGCCTATGCCTGACACCCACCCCCTGCCCGCGTTGTTCATCGGCCACGGCAACCCGATGAACGCACTGTCCGACAACGTCAACAGCCAGACTTGGCGCGGCCTGGTCGCGGACCTGGAACCCGCGCCGCGCGCGGTGCTGGTGATTTCGGCGCACTGGTTGACTCGCGGCGTCGCAGTGACCGCCATGCCGCGACCCCGGACCCTCCACGATTTGACCGGTTTTCCCGCCGCCCTGAACGAATTCCAGTATCCGGCGCCCGGCGACCCCGGTCTCGCGGCGACGATAGCTGACCTGCTTGCACCGCAGCAGGTCGCGCTGGATGCCGACTGGGGCCTGGACCACGGCGCCTGGTCGGTACTGACGCATCTCTTTCCGGCGGCTGGCATTCCGGTGCTGCAACTCAGTCTGGACATCGGCAAAACAGCGGCCGAGCACTACGCCATGGCGCTCAATCTGCGCCCGCTGCGCGACCGGGGCGTCTTGATCCTCGGCAGCGGCAATGTCGTGCACAACCTGAGCCGGATGGATTGGCCGCATCCGGACAGCGCACACGACTGGGCGTCGCGGTTCAACGAGCGCATTCGACACCACCTGCTTGAGCGCGACCACCTCGGGCTATTCGAACTGGACGACGCCGAGGCCCGACTCGCCGCGCCGACGCCGGAGCACTACTGGCCGCTACTCTATGTTGCCGCCCAGCAAGGCCCCGACGAAGCCATGGCCTTGTTCAACGACCGCATCGAGTACGGCGCCATCGGCATGTTGTGCTGTCGGGTCGGGTCGCCGCCGCATACGCACGCGTGAACCTCACCTCCGGACTCGATGCCGGCCGCTTTCCGGTCTGGCTGCTCATCCTGGGCGCACTTACCGCGATCGGCCCGCTTTCGATCGACATGTATCTGCCGGCGTTTGCCGTACTGGAACGGGATCTGGCCGCCGCCGCCGGCAGCGCCGAACTGACGCTGGCGGGGTTTTTCATCGGCATGGCCTGCGGCCAACTGGTCTGGGGGCCGCTATCCGACCGCTTCGGCCGCAAACCGCCGCTGTATGCCGGGCTGGCGCTGTTCGCACTGGCCACCCTGGGCTGCGCCCTGAGCGAGGAGATCAGCGCCCTTACCGCCTGGCGCGTGCTGCAAGCGCTGGGCGGTTCCGCCGGCATGGTCATCGCGCGCGCCGTGGTGCGCGACCGTTGCAGCGCACGCGAGTCGGCGCGGGCTTTTTCGAGCTTGATCCTGGTCATGGGCCTGGCCCCGATCCTGGCCCCGATCATCGGCGGCTGGATAGTCACCGCACTGGGCTGGCGCGCCATCTTTTTCCTGCTGCTGGCGTTCGCGCTGATCTGTTTGTTGGCGATAGGCTTCGGCCTGCCGGAAAGCCACGACACCCGCCACGAGTCGCCACTCGACGCGCAACGCATCGCGCGCGACTACACCGGCCTGCTGTTCAACCGCGCCTTCCTCGGCTACACCTTGAGCAGCGGCTTGGCGATGGCCGGGCTGTTCGCCTACATCGCCGGCTCGCCGTTCGTATTGATCCAGTTGGACGGCATCTCGCCGCAACATTTCGGCTGGGCGTTCGGCATCAATGCGCTCGGCTTCGTCACCGCCAGCCAGTTGAATGCGCGCAGCCTGAAAAACATCGCACCCACTCGCATGCTGCGCCGCGCGCTATGGCTGCCGGCATTCGCCGGCCTCAGTCTGGTCGGCCTGACGTTCACCGGCCTGGCAACGCTGCCGCTGACCTTGCTGTGCCTGTTCGTTTACGTCGCCAGCCTCGGCTTCATCGCGCCCAACGCCAGCGCCAGCGCGCTGGCCACCCACGGCCAGCGCGCCGGCACCGCCTCGGCCCTGATGGGCGCGCTGCAATTCGGCCTCGCGACGCTGGCCGGCGTCGGCATCAGCACCCTGCATGACGGCAGCGCCGCTCCGTTGGCCTCGCTGCTCGCCGTTTGCGGCGTCGGCGCCTGGCTGGTGCATCGCTGGCTGGTGCATCCGCATGATCGCCATCTGCGCTGACGCGCGCGCAAAAAACCTTGCTCATATTGGCGTTGAACGCCGACGACCGAAAATGGCATAACAGCACCATGAAACCTTTTGCCGAATCCTGCGAACAGAATCGCGCCCCCATTCAATCCGTGCTGGAAAAGGTCTTTGCCGACCGCACCCGGGTCCTGGAAATCGCCAGCGGCACCGGCCAGCACGCCGTTTACTTCGGCCAGGCCTTGCCGCACCTGACCTGGCAGACCAGCGAACTGGCCATCAACCACGCCGGCATTCAGGCCTGGCTGGATGAAGCCGCCCTGCCCAACGTGCTGCCGCCGCTGGACATCGATGTGAATGCGCCGGAATGGCCGCTTACGGGCGAAGTGGATGCCATCTTCAACGCCAACACCGTCCATATCGTCGCCTGGCCGGCAGTGGAACGCCTGTTCGCCGGCATCGGCCGCGTCCTCGCCAACGGCGGCATTGTGTGTCTTTACGGCCCGTTCAACTACGACGGCCGCTTCACCTCCGAAAGCAATGCACGCTTCGATGCCTGGTTGAAGAATCGCAACCCGAACAGCGGCGTGCGGGATTTCGAAGCCATCAACCGGCTCGCCGCAGCCCAAGGGCTGCAGTTGCTGCAAGACATCGCAATGCCCAGCAATAACCGCAGCCTGGTCTGGCAGCGAACGCTACGTTGATGTTGCGCATCGTCGAAAACCTGAGCGAGATTCCGGAGGCGCAATGGAACGCGTTGCGCGCGGTTACGCCGGGCGACAACCCCTTTCTGGCCTATGCTTTTCTGCGCGCCTTGCAAGACAGCGGCTGCGCCACTGCCGCCACCGGCTGGCGAGCGCAATTTCTGACGCTGTGGCAAGACGAAACCCTGGTCGGCGCCATGCCGCTCTATTTCAAGAGCCATTCCTGGGGCGAGTTCGTGTTCGACTGGGCCTGGGCGGAGGCCTATCAACGCCACGGCCTGAGTTACTACCCGAAATTGGTTTCCTCGGTGCCGTTCACACCGGTGACCGGCGCCAGGTTGTTGGCGGAGTCGGACTCTGTGCGCGCGCAACTGATCCAGGCCGCACTGCAACTGGCGCGCGACAGCGGCGCTTCCTCGCTGCATTGTCTGTTTCCGCCGGCCAGCCAGGCGCTGGAAATGCAAAGCCAGGGCATGCTGTTGCGCCGGGGCGTGCAGTTGCATTGGAATAACCCGGGTTACATCGATTTCGCCGCTTACCTGGCCGGCATGCGTCGCGACAAACGCAAGAAGATTCAGCAGGAACGACGCAAGGTCAGCGATGCCGGCATCCGCTTTCTCCATCTGCGCGGCGAGCAGATCACGCCGGAATACTGGGCGTTCTTCATGCGCTGTTATGTGCAGACCCATCAGCAGTTCAACTCGCCGTTGGCATTGAACCTGGATTTCTTCCAACGCGTCGGCCGCTCCATGCCGGCAAACATCCTGCTCATCGTTGCCCTGCGCGATGCCGGCGAGGGCGAGCAGCCCATCGCCAGCGCCCTCAATTTTTGCGACGACCGCGCCTTGTATGGCCGCTCCTGGGGCACGCTGGAATATCACCCCGGCCTGCACTTCGAAACCTGCTACTACCAGGCGATCGAATTTTGCATCGCCAACAAGATTGCCACTTTCGAAGGCGGCGCGCAGGGCGAACACAAACTCGCGCGCGGCTTCCTGCCGGTCACCACCTGGTCGGCGCACTGGCTGGCGCACCCGCGCTTTTCCAGCGCGGTGGAAGAGTTTTTGCAGCGCGAAAGCGGCGGCATTGAACGCTACGTCGACGAACTCAACGAGAGCAGCCCGTTCAAGCGGCAAGGCATCGGCATGGACGGTTGAGTCGTCCGCCGGCATTCACGGTAACAAATGGTTACAAGCTGACACGTTCGATCGGCCGCCATGGGCTTGAATGGAAGCAGGAGAGCAAGAACCGCAAGGAAATGCCTCCGATTCCCTCAACAACCCGATGGAGAAAATCATGAAATCCGCTTATTCCACGCTGATCGTTGCCGGTCTGCTCGGTATTACGTTGGCTGGCGGACTGGCTGAAGCGCGCGGCCCCTGGGCGGCAGACCAGGGCAATACGCGCGGCTGGCAATTGATGACACAGCAGGAGCGCATCGAGCACCAGACCAAGATGCGCAGTTTTAAGACCTATGATGAATGCAAGGCCTATCTGGCCGAGCATCACGCCCTGATGGAAGCGCGCGCCAAGGAAAAAAGCCTGACGCTGCCGATGGGCAGAGCAGGCGGCTATGCCTGCGACCACATGCAGGCGCGCGGCTATCTGAAATGAGCACGCAATGAACGATCGCGCCGCCCGCGGAAACTGAGGCGGCGCAGTGTTTTGAGGCGACAGCGATGATCGGACTCGCAGAAATGCATTACGGCTCGGCAAACAGGCTGAACCGGCGCGCTTTTCTCAAATTCTGCGCGCTTGCCGCCTCACTGCTGGCGCTGCCGCCGAGTACGGCGCCGATTCTGGCCGAGGCGCTGGCGCGGGCGCGACGCTTGCCGGTGGTTTGGCTGGCATTGCAGGAATGCACCGGCTGCACCGAATCCCTGACCCGCTCCTCGACGCCATCGCTGGAGCACCTGTTGTTCGATCTGATTTCGCTCGACTACCACCCTACTTTGCAGGCAGCCAGCGGCAGCGCGGCTGAACAGGCGCGCGAGGCCAGCCTGCAGGCGAATCATGGCAAGTTGTTGCTGATCGTGGACGGCTCGGCCCCGACCGCGCTGGACGGGGCGTGCTCCACCATCGCCGGCGAGGACAGCCTGAGCCTGCTGGCGCGTTGCCTGGATGCCGCCGAGGCGGTGATTGCACTGGGCACTTGCGCGGCCTTTGGCGGGCTACCCGCCGCCGCGCCCAACCCCACCGGCGCAACCGGCATCGGCGAACGGATGCGGCTGGGCCGCGTCCCGCAACGGCCGCTGCTCAACCTGCCGGGCTGCCCGCCCATCCCCGAAGTGATCAGCGCCGTGCTGGCCTATAGGCTAGCGTTCGGCGCTTTCCCGCCACGCGATGCGCTGGAGCGGCCGCTGGCGTTCTACGGCGAGACAGTGCACGAGCGCTGTTCGCGCCGCGGCCATTACGAGGCCGGGCGCTTCGCCAAGACGTTCGACGACGCCGGTGCGCGCGCCGGCTGGTGCCTGTTCGAGCTGGGCTGCAAGGGGCCGCTGACCCGCAATGCTTGCGCCACACTGCGCTGGAACGGGGTCAGCAACCCGATCGAATCGGGCCATCCCTGCCTGGGCTGCAGCGAACCCGAGTTCTGGGACCGGAGCAGCTTCTACGCCCCGATCGCGGCTGCGCCGGCGCCAAACGGCGCCACCCCAGCCGAACGCGGCGCAGCGATTTATGACAACCACTGCATCTATTGCCACGACACCAATGCAGCCCGCTTGCGGACCCCGCCCGATCAGGTGCCGACGCTGCTGCGCTCCGGGAAGATACGTTCTCATCGTTTTGCGTTGGAAGAGGCCGATATGCAAGCCCTGGTGGATTACTTGAAGGAAACCGGCAAATGAAATCTCTTTGCTGTCTGATACCAGCCCTGCTGGCGGCGCCATTGGCCAATGCCGATCAAACCTTTCCTGCGCTGCCGCCGATTTACTCCGTGCATGACTTGAACCACGACGGCTACCTTGATCATGCCGAGTTCGAGCGCTTGCGCGCCGAATGCCGGTCGAAGCGGGCCGGTCATGGACGGCGGCCGTGTGCGCTGGAGTTTGCGGCCGTCGATAGCGATGCCGACGGCCGTATCGACGAACAGGAAATGCTTGCCGCCTTGCAGCGCCCGCCCCCCCATGACGGCCGCGGTTGGCAAGGCGGCCGGCGTTGATCAGGCACCAGTGCACACACGCTTGCCTCGCCCCGCCTTTTCCTGTCCCATAGTCGGCCGACGCCGGCATCGGCCTGCACGAGCAAATTGAGACTATCGGCATGAAAGCCCTGACACCGCGTTTTATCTGGTCGCTGCTGGCCGCGGGCAGCTTCGCGCTGGTCGCGGCCAGCTTTATCCTGACCGCCTGGTTGGATCTGCACCCCTGCCATCTGTGCATCTTCCAGCGCCTGCTGTTCATGATCCTGGTCGTGCTGAGCGGCCTGGCAGCCTGGCTGTCACCGCGTCCGGCAAGTCGCTGGATAGGTGCGTTGAACTTGCCCCTCGCCGCCGGCGGCATGGCCGTGGCGACTTATCAAAGCTGGCTGCAGGTACAGCCGCCGGGCAGTATTTCGTGCCTGGCGGGTGAACCCAGTCTGATCGAAAAGCTGGTGGAATGGCTGGGCCAGCGTCTGCCCGAGTGGTTCCTGGCCACCGGCTTTTGTGAACAGACGGAACTGAACATCATGGGGTTGAGTCTGGCCAACTGGGCGTTGATCGCGTTCATCGCCTGCTTCATCGCGGCAGCGTGGGCGCTTGTTGGCATTCGCAATACCACGCGCCGCTAAATTTCTAAAAAACGGAGACATTGCTATGCCCCTGACCCGACGCCAATTCAATCGTGCATTTCTTGCCACTCTCGCCGTCGGCGGCTTGGCCGGCACTGCTGCGCAAGCCGCCGTCCGTACCGGCACGCATCCCATCCCACTGGTCGAAGGCCGCGACTGGAGCGCAATCACGCCACCCCAGCCGGGTGAGCAGGCGGGCAAGATCGAAGTGCTGGAGTTTTTCTCGTACGGCTGCCCGCACTGCCGCGACTTCAATCCGCTAATCCATGCCTGGGAGAAGACCCTGCCGAAGGATGTGGCCTTCCGCCGCGTGCCGGTCACCTTCGGCCGCGCCGCCTGGAGCATGTTGGCGCGTCTGTTTTATGCCCTGGAAGCAAGCGGACAGCTGGCTCGCCTGGATCAGGCTGCATTCGATGCCATCCATAACAAAACCAATCTTTACACCGAGCAAGCCGTGCTCAGCTGGGTAGCGAGCCAAGGCGTCAACAGCAAAGCCTTCCGCGACACCATGTACTCGTTTGCCGTCGAGACCCATCTTGCCCGCGCCGAAATGCTGGCGCGCACCTACAAGGTCGATGGCGTGCCGCGGATTACCGTGGATGGCCGCTACACGGTGTTGGGCAAAGCCGCCAAGGAGCTGAACGACCTGATCAGCATCGCCGACAGCCTGATTGGACGTGCGCGCGAACCGCGGCGCAGCAGCCGAAAATAATCGCTGCCCGCCGGGAGATAGGGCTCAAACCGCTGTCGCGGGCGGCTCCACCAGCTCGCGATAGGCATGCCAAGTGGCGTGCCCCAGCAGCGGGAAGATCACGATGAGACCGACAAAGGCGGTGAGATAACCCAAGCCGACCAGAAACACGATGCTTGCCGCCCAGGCCAGCATCGGCAGCGGGTTGCGGCGCACGGCAGTCAAGCTGGTCAGCAACGCGGTGACCGGATCGGCCTGGCGATCCACGATCATCGGCAAGGAAACGGCGGACAACGCGAAAGAGATCAGCGCGAAGACGGCCCCAACAACGAAGAAGCCGATCACCACCGGCAGATGATTGCTGTCGCCAAGCAAGCTTTCCGTGTAGCTGAAGGTATCACCGGCATAGACATCCGCCTGCAGCGTCAACGCCACCGCGATCGCAGTGACCCGTTCCCACAGGCTGAACAGCATGGCCAACATGATCGCGAACAAGCCCAGCGACCAGATATTTTCGCGCAGCAGCCGGAACGGCCGGGTCAGCGAAACCAGCGGCTCGCCACGCTCGCGGGCGCGGGAGATGGCATAGAAACAGACTGCCAGCACCGGCGCGACGAGCAGGAAGCCGGAAGTGAAGCTCAGCCCCCAGTGCGGGTCGCTCCAGCCATGGGTCACCAGTATCCAGCCCAGGCCGGCGAACAACACACCGTAGGCCAGAGAAACCGCCCAGGCGGCGCGCAGATCGTCCAGACCCAGACGCAGCCAGCCAAGGCAAGCGGCGACGGGAACCTTGCGGACGGCGGGAAGCACCGTCGGGAGATATTCAACGTGGGGAATTTCCTGCTTCATGGCGGTCTCCTCAATCTCGAAACGGTAAGGAATACGCTGCAATTGCGGCCGCAAGACCGCCTCTACTTCAGCGCTGCGGCCATTTCATTCTTGTTGTTGTTCTTGTGTCAATACCGCCGTCAGGTCTGGCCCTGGGGGGCCTGGGGCAAACACTTTCGGCAAAACGCAGGCGACAATTGCCTGCAAACCAGCAGAATACTCACTATCCATCCCACCTCGCGGTGGCGAAAATCAACCACGAAAGGCAACCGATGATCTCGTTGTACATCGCCTCTACCCAGGAAACCGCCCCATGCTGAGCGTCGAACAAGCCCTACAGCAACTTCTTGCGAGTGCGCGCCCGCCGACGCACACCGAAATCCTGGCGACGGAGGCCGCTCTCGACCGCATTCTGGCCGCACCACTGATCGCTGCAGTCAGCGTACCGCCGCTGGACAACAGCGCCATGGACGGCTACGCCGTGCGCGCCGTGGAGGCGACAGCGGATGCGGTTCTGCCTGTCTCGCAACGCATCCCGGCCGGCCAGATCGGCCAGCCACTGCGTGCCGGCAGCGCGGCGCGCATCTTCACCGGCGCACCGGTACCGGAAGGCGCAGATACAGTGGTGATGCAGGAAGACACTGAAGTCGTCGGCGACGGCGTGCGTTGCCTGAAGCCGCTCAAGCCGGGCGCCAATATCCGCCGCGCCGGCGAGGACATCCGACCGGACCAGACCGTACTCACCGCCGGCGTGCGGCTTGGCCCGGCGCAACTGGGTGTCGCCGCCTCGATCGGCGCAACCGAAGTCAATGTCTATCGTCGCCTCAAGGTGGCCGTGTTCTTCACCGGTGATGAACTGGTGCTACCCGGCCAGCCGTTGCCGCCTGGGCGCATCTACAACTCCAACCGGGCGGCGTTGAACGGGCTGCTCGCCCGCCTCGGCTGCGAGGTGGTCGACCTCGGCCTGGTGGCCGACACTCTCGAAGCCACTCAAGCCGCACTCGCGTCCGCCAGTCGTCAGGCCGATGTGGTGATGACCACCGGCGGCGTCTCGGTCGGCGAAGAAGACCACGTCAAAGGCGCGGTGGAAGCGCTCGGACGACTGGACATGTGGAAAGTGGCCATGAAGCCGGGTAAACCGCTGGCCTATGGCCGTATCGGCGAAGCCGATTTCATCGGTCTGCCCGGCAACCCGGTTTCCGCCTATGTTGTGTTCTGCCTGTTCGCCGCCCCCTTCCTGCGCGCCCGCATGGGCGAAACGCCGCGCCCGCCATTGAGCTTCAGCGTGCCCGCAGGCTTCCATCGCAGCAAGCCCGGCGCGCGCCGCGAATTCATGCGCGCCAGACTGGAAGCGGGTCAGGCGGTGCTGTTCCCCAACCAGAGCTCCGGCGTACTGACCTCGCTGGCCTGGGCCGATGGCCTGGTCGACGTCGATGCGGGCGTCTGCCTCAGCGCCGGCGAGCCGGTGCGTTTCATGCCTCTTGCGGAGTTGCTGCCATGAACATCCATGTCTTGTATTTCGCCCGCCTGCGCGAAGTCTTTGGCCTCGGCGCCGAAACCCTGACTCTCGCAGACGACGCCAGCGTCGATACCTTGCTCGCCGAGCTCCGCCGGCGCGGCGGCGTCTGGGCGGAGAATCTCGCTGTGGAGCGCGCATTTCGCGTCGCGGTGAATCAGGAGGTGGCGAATGGCGACACGCCGCTCACAGAGCATGCTGAAGTGGCGATCTTTCCGCCGGTGACCGGCGGCTGACTCACCCCTTCGGCTGCTCGCGCAGAGCGCTCTCCACCCGGTATTCGCTAGGCAACCAGGCCAGGAGTTGCGCCCTGACCACGTCATCGCGGGCAACCGGCGTCGCCGCGATCCAGTCCAGGAAATTTCGCACCAAAACCTCATCGACCCCGCGCGCGCGCGCCACGCGCAGCTTGGGATGCGGCGTCGGCAAAGTCGTCTCGGCATCCGCCAATACTTCTTCATACAGCTTCTCGCCGGGCCGCAAGCCGGTGTATTCGATGCGGATTTCATCTTCGTGCTTGCCGGACAGGCGGATCATCAGCCTCGCCAGATCGTCGATGCGAACAGACTCGCCCATATCCAGTACGAATATTTCGCCGCCTTGCCCCATCAAACCCGCTTGCAATACCAGCTGTGCCGCCTCGCGGATCGACATGAAAAAGCGGGTGACTTCCGGATGTGTCACGGTCACCGGCCCGCCCGCTTCGATCTGGCGATGAAACTTGGGAATCACGCTGCCTGACGAGCCCAACACATTGCCGAAGCGAACCGAAACGAAACGCGTGCCCTCTTCGCGCTGCAATGACTGGCAAACCATTTCCGCCAGCCGCTTGGATGCACCCATGACATTGGTCGGATTGACGGCTTTGTCGGTGGAGATCAAGACGAATTTCTCGACCCCGGCAGCGCGCGCCGCATCGGCGACCACCCAGGTGCCGAGCACATTGTTTTTCACTGCCTGCAGGGCATTGACCTGTTCCATCAGCGGGACATGCTTATTGGCTGCGGCATGGTAGATCAGCGCCGGCTTGAACTCCGCCAGCACCTGCGCGACCCGGCTGGCATCCTTGATATCACCGATGACGCAAGAGATTTTCTGCTCCGGGCAACAGCGCATGAACTCCTGTTCCAACTCATACAGCGCGAATTCACTCTGCTCGAACAGCACCAGGTGGGCCGGTTGAAAACGGACGATCTGGCGGCACAGCTCGGAGCCGATCGACCCACCCGCGCCGGTCACCATGATCGCTCGTCCCGCGAAACACTCCGCCAGAGCCGCATTATCCAAGCGGACCGTATCGCGACCGAGCAGATCGTCCAGTTCGATCGGACGCAGTTTGGACACATTGACCCGCCCGCTCATCAGGTCCGCCATCGACGGTACGGTCAAGACTTCCAGATCCAGGGCGGTGCATTGCTCAACCAGATTCTTGCGCAGTTGATGGGAAACCGAAGGCAAGGCCAGGATTACGTGGCCAACCCCGGTTCTTCTGACGATAGGTTCCAGATCGCGCAAAGGCCCCATGACCGATACGCCCTGGATCTCGCGCCCGGCCTTGGCGGCGTCGTCATCCAGCAACCCCACGACCCGGAAGCCGCTGTGGGTGCGCGCCAATTCCCGCAACAAGAAATCCGCCGCCGAGCCGGCCCCCAGAACCAGAACCGGCTTATCGTCCAAGTCATTCAGACGAAGCAAGTGATGCTCTTTCCATGACCGATAGGCGAAGCGGTTGCCGCCCATGATGATCAGCAGCAACAACGGATCGAGTATCAGCACGGTGCGCGGCACCACGGCTTCGATCCTGAACAGGATCACGACGGCAGGCAGCACGACGGCGGCGATCGCCACCGCCATCAAGATTCGCTTTAGATCGGGCAAGCTGGCGAATCGCCAAATGCCGCGATACAGGCCGTATTTCCAGAAGATGATCGACTGCAACGGCACGACCCAAAGCAATGTCGAAAGCAGATCGTCCAGATACTCGCCAGGCAGCGCCAAATTAAATCGCAGCCAGTAGGCCGCCAACCAGGCCAGCGCAGCCGCGGCGACATCATGCAGAAAGATCAGTATCGAGCGATAGGACTCGACGCGAAGCGGCTTCATGGCTCGTCCCCTGCGCTACGCCAGCGACGGTCTATCGCCATCATCACCACAAGATAAAAAACTCCCCAGACCATCAAAATGCCCCATTTGACTTCCATATTTCTTACCAACAACACGCTGCTTAGCGCCGTTGCCGCCATCAACACATATTCCGCCCGCGCCAGACGGCGATGGCTCCAGCCCATGCGCACAAGACGCTGATAGTAATGGCTGCGGTGCGCTTTCCATACTTTCGCACCGGCAAAGGCGCGTCGCAGCAGCGTGACGGTGGCATCGACGATAAAGGGCGAAAAAACCAGCAGCGGCACCAGTCCATGCCAAAGTCCCTCACGCCAGCCAAGCAGGCCGACCGCCGCCGCCAGAAATCCGAGCGGCACGGAGCCCGCGTCCCCCATGAATACGCGTGCCGGCGGAAAATTGAAGCTCAGAAAAGCCAGTGCGGCCGCACTGATCGAGCCGCATAGTATCGCCAACGACAGGTTGCCGCCCGCCCAGGCCAGCCAGGCATAGGCGGCAAAACCGAACAAAGCCATGCCGCCCGCCAGTCCATCGGCGCCATCCATGAAGTTGTACAGATTGGTCGACCAGGTAATGGCCAGCAACATGGCCAGCGCAAACCACCCTTGCGTTCCCAGTTCGAACGCGGACGCCAAAGTCACCGCCAAAAACCCCGCTGCCACCATCAGATGCGCCAACAAGCGCCCCCAGGCCGGCAACGCGCGATAGTCGTCGAGCAAAGAAATCAGCGCCAAAACCAGCGCAGCCGCCAGCAGCGCAGCCAATTCCGGCGACCAGTGCACAAAACTGGCTAACGCCACGCCCGCCGTCATCCCCATGCCCCCAATGCGGGGCGTTACCCGCGTATGCAGAGATCGCTCGTTGGGGTGGTCCAGCGGTAATCTGGCATTAAGGCGTAACAGCCAGGCGAGCGAGAAGAAGCCGCCGAGAAAGGCGGCAAATACAGCGAAAGCGGGATCAAAAGCTAAACTCATCCTGGCAAAAACAGTTGGTACGCCTGTGGAACGTCGCTCTTCGCACAGTCAACGGCTTGGATGCGGGAAATGTCGCACCTACGAAAACAATGCAAAGGAATGAGTCGTGATTATTTCAAGTCCGCCAGAAACAAATATAACCCATTGATTATTATCAATAATATATAGCCAAATCTCTGTAGCGGTTTACCTTGCTAACGACGCTTTGCAGATGCACAAGAAGCAAACTTGCCGATACCTGAGTCTGTACTCAAGACTCCCCGCATAGCGATTAGGCAGACTCTTACAAACCCAGCCACCGGTTGACAGCTCCGATCTCATCAGCATCAAGTTTTCCGGCGAGGCCCGACAAACGCAGACGAGCCATTACGTAATTCAGCCGTTCACGGGTGAGATCCAGTCTTGTGTTGCTGCGTTGCTGTTCGGCATTCAGTATGTCTAGCCGGCTTCGCGACCCGGCCAGCACCCCCTTCTGGTTGGAGACGACGGCCTGATCGGCTGAACGCTCAGCCTGCTCCAGGGCACGTACCTTCAGGACACCCTCGAGCATGGCCTGAAACTCTTTGCGGACCTGTATGGCCAATTTACGTCGAACGGCCTCATAGCTTTGCTCGGCTTCGGTTTTGCTGGCTAGGGCTTGACGGACCTGCGCGCTGACATAGCCACCGGAGTAGATCGGCATCGCAAACTGAACACCGATCTGGTTGTTGACATACCGAGCATTGGGGTTGGTCACGTTATCGTTTTCACTCATCGAGTGTTGCAGCAGGAGATCCAGCGTAGGCTTGTGTCCGGCACGCGCCTTCTCAACTTCAAGGCGACTTCCTTCGGCCCGTGCGCGCATATCTCGCAGTTCAGGACTGCGGGCTTCGGCCAGCGCAATCCAATCATCAAGCAGATTCGGGCTCGGAGGAACAAGCTCAAGCCGCTTAGTATTCAGTGGCTGCAGGGCGGCGACCGGACGATTGATCAACATATGCAATTCATGGCGCGCGCTTTCGATTTGTTGCCGCGCAGCGAGTTCGTCAGCGACATTGAGATCGAGTCTCGCCTGCGCATCGTCGATGTCGGTACGGGTGCCATGCCCAGCCTCCAACGCGCGCTTTGCCGCAGCCAATTGCGTGCTGACTGCGGTTTTCTGCGACTGAATCAGGCGCAACTGCTCCTCGCCTAGCAAGGTGTTGAAATAAGCCCCCGCTACACGCAAAGCGAGATCTTGGTTCTCCTTGTCGAGCGTGGCCTCAACATTGAGAAGACGCGTTTGCGCTTGCAGGTAGCTGGCATATTGCGCGGGGCGATACAACGGTTGGCGGAGTGACAGCGCGAAATTCTTGCTTTGGTAGTTTGAGTCATAAGAATAAGGCACCCCTGTGACGCTCTGCGTTCGCGTATTCAAGTCGTTAGCGGACAGGCCCGCGGTAGCCGAGATAACAGGGAACAGTTGGGCCCGCGCCATCGGCGCCGCTTCTCGCCCTGCCTCGGCAGCCGACTGCGCAGCAAGGAATTGTGCGTCTTCGCTCAATGCCGCCTGGTAGCTTTCCAGGAGATCAAGCGCAAGGGCCGAAGGCGCTTGGCTGCACAGGGCCATGCCAATAATCAACGAAGCCAGGATGCAGCGCTTGTGCACGAAATTGACCATGTCTCACTCCTCTTTCATGGAGCCGGCAATCCGCTTGGTCAGCGGATGCAACAGATAGGTCAGCAGCGATCGTCCTCCCGTCTTGATGATCACCTCTGCCGGCATGCCAGGCTGCATCTGGCGATGGCCGAGCACTTTGAGACCCGCCGGTGTTATCGAAAGACGAGCCAGATAATAAGACATGTTGCCATGCGGGGTCGGCTCGGTGACCAGATCATGCGATACCGACTCCAGCCGACCTTCGACGACCAGCGCAGGCGAATGGGCGAATGTACTGAAGCGGACGTCGGCCTTCTGCCCAATTTTCACTCGGTCTATGAGGTGCGGCGGAATTTTTGTTTCCAGCAACAACACTTCGTTAGAGGGCACGATATCCATCAATTTCTGCGCAGGCTGGATGACGGCGCCCACCGTTTGCACGGCCAGCCCGACCACTTGCCCGGCAACCGGTGCGCGCAAGTCAGTACGCCCGAGCTCCTCAGACGAGACTTTGAATCTCTCCCGATCCGCTTGGAGCTCCAAACGAACCTGGGCTAGTTGGCTGTCACTTTCTTTTTTGAATTCCTGCTGACGTTGCAGCACACGTTGACGCATCTCAGCAATGCTGCGCCGAGCACGGCTGACATTGCCCTGCAATTCGATGATATTGCCGTTGACGGCAGCCACGTTGCGCTCCAGCTCCATCTGTCGGTTACGAGGGGCATAGCCCTCACTGACCAGATCGCGCAATCCTTTAAGCTCTTCCTGCAACGAAGCAAGTTGCAGCCGGTTGCTCTGTATTTGCCCTTCATAGCCGCCTATTAAGGCTTCGGCACCTTGAATCGACTCGCTGATACCCCGGAGTTCCGCATTCAAAGCGCTGCGACGAGAGGCGAACAAAGCCTGTTGGGTGGCGACTTGCTGCTGAACCATTGGATCGGTTGCTTGGAGAATATCGGGCTGGAACTGGATACTCACCGCCCCTCTCTGCTCGGCAACCAGGCGACTCTCCATCGCGCTCAGTCCCATGTAATGCTGTCGCGCCGACTCGAAGTTTGCGCGCGGCATGGCAGTATCCATCCGCACCAAGACTTGGCCGGCTGCGACCATCTGGCCTTCGCGCACCAGGATTTCTCGCACTAGACCGCCGCTGAGGTGTTGCACCGTCTTGCGCTTGGTATCGATCGATACTGCGCCCTCGGTCGGGACGCCTTCGTCGAGAGGCGCCAGCCCCGCCCAGAGCAGGAAACCGCCGAAACCGAGTCCCAGCACCCATAAACCAATACGCATCGGACGTCGGGTATCGGTTTGCAAGGTGAGTTCACCGGCAATTGCCGCGGGCTGGGGGGTAGCGCTGGTCTGAGGAAAAGGGGAAGCCATGATGTAAATCCTGGGAGTCAGTTCAAGCGGATTGGGAAACGGGTGCGGCAGCGGGTTGAGCGCCCTGCAAAGTGGCAAGGACTTCCGCTCGGGGACCTTGGATCTGAATCTGACCGTTGGCCATGATCACCAAACGGTCTGCAACGCCGACTATGCTGGTCCGGTGCGAGATCAAGAATACGGTCTTGCCCAACGCCTTCAGATTCTGAACGGCTTGCACCAGCGCCACTTCGCCGACATCGTCGAGGTTGGCGTTGGGTTCATCCAGAACCAACAAGGCGGGGTTGCCGTACATGGCGCGGGCCAGGGCGATGCGCTGTCGCTGTCCGCCGGAAAGCAGGCCGCCGGCCAGGCCCATCGGCGTATCGTAGCCCTGCGGGAAGTGCAAGATCATCTCGTGGATGCCCGCGCGTTGAGCGGCCTCGATCACCTTGTCCGGCTCGGTGATGCCAAAACGGGCGATATTCTCAGCGATCGAGCCATCAAACAACTCAACGTCCTGCGGCAGATACCCCAGATAGGGGCCCAGTTCGTGCCGGTCCCAAGATTCGATCGGCGTCCCGTCCAGCCGTACGGCCCCCTCGGTTTCACTCCAGATTCCGACCAGACAACGAGCGAGCGTCGATTTTCCGGAACCGGAAGGGCCAAGGATCACCACAATCTCGCCAGCGGCGAATTCTGCGTTCAGCCCCTTCAGGATGGGTTGCGCGCGCCCGCCGGCCTTAGCTACCAGCTCCTGCAGCGTGACCTGCCCCCTGGGCGGTTCATTGACGGTCTGCCCGACCCGCTCCGGGTACGTTGCCAGCAGGGCGTCCAGGCGGTGGAACGACAGGCGTGCGGTCATAAAGCTCTTCCAGGTGCCGACGATCAATTGCATCGGTTGCAAGGCTCGCCCCATCAACACATTCGCAGCAATCATCGCACCAGGGCTCAACTCGCCTCGGATCACCAAGACCGCGCCCGCGCCCAACATCAGAGACTGCTGGGTGTATTGAACAAACTTGGTAAAGGACTGAATACGATGGTTCTGATCCATCGAACGCGCATGGACGTCGAGATATTGATGATGTTGGTTCAACCAGCGGCGACGCAGACTATCGAGCATCCCCATCGCTTCGACCACCTCCGAGTTGCGCAACTTGCTCTGCACGAAACCGTGGACCTTCATGCCCGATTCGAGCGACGCCTCATTGCCAGCACGGGTGAGTCGGTGTCCGCCCCAGGCGACGGCGGCCAGGATCAGCGCAAAAATCACCGATAGAATGCCCAGCCAGGGATGCAGCAGCCAGGCCACGGCGATGTAAATCGGCACCCACGGCGCATCGAAGAAAGCGAAGATGCCATTGCCGGTCAGAAACTGACGGATATTCGTCAAATCGGCGAAGGCCTCAGTGGGATTTCGACCGGTCTGGTTAAGCGATGCCTCAAAGCTGGCGTTGAAGACTTTTGAATTGAGCAATTCGTCGAAGCGCACGCCGGCCCGAACCAGCAGCCTCGAGCGCGACCATTCGGAAAAAGCCATCACAACAAAGAAGAACAACGCGATGAGTGAAACCGAAATCAAGGTCAGCCCGCTATGGCTGATCATGACCCGATCAAACACCTGCAACATGTAAATGGTGGGCGTCAGCATAAGAAGATTCGCCACCATGCTGAATACGCCGACAACCAGAAACTCACGGCGGAACTGCCAGAGGGCGGCCTTCAAAGGGCTACCACGCAGCCATGCGGGTTGCATCATCGTGCACCTCCAGCTGCAGCAGCAAGGGCTGGGCGCGCTTGCGCCAACTGCGCCTCGCGTGCCTTGTTGAGTGCGGCCAAGACCTCGTCTCGCGGTCCATAGGTTTGTACCATGCCGTCACGCAAGATCAGCATCCGGTCGGCGGCCGCCAGCACATTGGTGCGGTGGGTAATGAGAATGACCGTCACTCCCTGGCTCTTGAGGAACTGCAAGGTGCGCAGCAGTGCGGCTTCGCCGGCCTCATCCAGACTTGAGTTGGGCTCATCCAAAACAACAAAACGGGGATTGCCGTAAACCGCTCGGGCAAGACCTACGCGTTGACGCTGCCCGCCCGACAGAAAAGCGCCTTCATCGCCGATGTGGCTGTCGTAACCGTTCGGCAGCTCGGCCGCCAACTGATCAAGCCCGACGAGCCGGGCGGCAGCGTCCACTTTGACCTGATCCACCTCGCCGAAACGGGCGATATTTTCTGCCAGCGTGCCGTCAAACAACTCAACCCCTTGCGGCAGATAGCCCAGATAAGGCCCCAGTTCAGCCTTGTTCCAAGAAAAGACATCGGCGCCATCAAGACGCACCTTGCCGCTAAACGCCGGCCATAGTCCCATCAGCAAGCGAGCCAACGTGGTCTTGCCCGATGCCGAAGGCCCGACGATCGCCAGGCACGCACCGGCCGGGAGCTGGAACGACACGTTGCGTAAGATGACGGCGGGGCTGCCGGGAGCGCCCGCCGTCACCGACTCGACATTGAGCTGGCCTTGCGGAGCCGGCAACGGCATACCTGCCGCGCGCGGCGGTATCTCTTGCAGGAGGCCATCCAGACGCTGAAAGGCATCGCGTGCGTTGATCACCATCTTCCAGTTCGAAACCACTTGCACCAGCGGTTGCAATATCTTGCCGCCAAGAATGGAACCGACCAGCATCATGCCGCCGCCGCCGACCAGTTCGCCCTGCAACATCAGCCAGCAGCCCAGACCCAGCATGGCGGAAGCCTGTATGAGCTGCACCGACTTCGACGCGGCGGTCAAGCCGCCCGCATGATCGGACGCCGTCGCCTGCAAATTGAGAAAACGGTGCTGCCGCTCCGTCCAGCGGGCATGAATGCCGCGCAACATCCCCATCGACTCGATGACCTGGGCATTGCGCAACGTACCGTTGGCGTAATTCTGGGCGGCGATGGCCACTTTGTTGGCTTCCGCCAGCGGCGGCTGGGTCCGCCTCTCGGTGAGGAATGCCAAGCCGAGTTGAACACCGGCGCCAAGCACAGCAAACCAGCCCAGCACGGGACTGATGAAAAAGAGCAATGCCAAAAAGAACAGGGCTACGGGGGATTCCATCACCGCCAGGACCACCGGCGTGGTCAGAAAATCGCGCAAGGTACGCAGATCAGTGAGAGCCTGTTGCGAACCGCCTTGAGACCGCCGCAGATTCGCCTCGAAGACCGCGTTGAACACCCGCTCACTCATGCGTGCATCCAGACGCTGGCCGGCGTGCTGCATGATTTCGGTACGCACCCATTCCAACAGCTCCATGACCACGTACACGCCGACCACGAGCACGGTCAACATCAACAGCGTATTCATACTGCTGCTGTTGATTACCCGGTCATACACCTCCAGCATGTAAAGCGCCGGCGCCAGCGAAAGCGTGCTGGCAACCAGACTGAAAATGATGGCGCGCTTGAAAAAAGGGCGTAGCTGCCAAATTTCGGCACGCAGTTCAGAGGCGGGAGTTCGCGGTTTCATAATTAAGTCGGATCAGACCAGGGTTTTTTCATTGGTGGGGGAAGGGGAAACCGGGTCGCTACCCGGCGCCTGCGGAAAAACAACCAGATACTCCGGCAACTCCGTCCAGGCGTCCGACCCCGGTTCAGGCAGTTCAGCCTCGTCTGAAAACTGGAACTGCAGCACAAAGCGTCCACCACTTCGGATCAGGACAATCTCACGCAATTTGCTGCACTGAAATTGCTTTTCGTCCGCCGCAGCCAGGTCGAGTTGAAAACGCATCCGACCATCCAATGTAAACAGCGAAAGCTGCCCTGCTTTCAAACTCAGGGTATGGCGATCGAAATACACCGGAGCGTCCGGCAGAAACTGCAGCAATGGCAATTTCTTGGCAGGATCGCGAGCGATATTCCACGGACTTTGCGGGTGCTGGTAAACGATGCGAGCGGAACGCGAAACCGAATAGATCGCATTGCAGGCCATCTGGGAACCCAGCTCAGGATAACGTTCACGCAACCCTTTGTAGGCCAGGTGATGCAAAGCCACACGGTTCCAGCATCGCGTTTCTTGCATGATCGGTGCCAGACTGTTGCACGCCTCGGAAAACAAACGCTGCAATGCCGCCAGGCTTTCAGCCTGGGCCGGCGTGGTATTGAGCGTGATGACGAGCGCGGATGACATTGCGCAATACTACTTCGCACGTCCTATATGAAACAAGTCCTATATGAAAATTAGTTGATTTTAGGGCGCGTGCTTGCCTCTTCTATGGACTTACTCTCTATTCACGGAAAAAACTTCTATGCAGGTCTCTGTATTTCGCAAGGAAATCTCACCAGCTCGATACGTCTTAAACCGCCGAATACCGGAATTCGCAGTAGGCCCTATCAGCAGTGGAATCGTAAAACCTCGGGCAGCGGCCTCAAGCCGGGATGCAAAATTTATGCAGTCTCCGACAGCCGTGTATGTACTACGGAATGATGTGCCCAAATCCCCCACCAGTGCAGGCCCGCTTTCAATTCCGATACGCACTCGGACAGGGACGGAACCTTGCTTTAACCGGCGGGCATTAAGCGCATCAACTTCATCAAGAATGCCCAGAGCAGCGCTGACCGCACAGTCCGCTTGATCTGCACTAGGCAACGGAGCCCCCCAAAATGCGACAAGTCCATCACCGGTGTATCTATCCAAAGTACCATGCCGATCCAACACTGGGCGAGTTAGGCAACCCAGAAAATCTTTGGTCAACGTTGCGGCATCCTCCAACGACAACGACGAAGTAGATCGGGTGTAGCCCTCCATATCAGCAATCAACACGGTGACCTCGCGCAAGGTCGGCTCCAGGCTATGCTGCAGATCGAGGCGCAGAATCTCGTCGAGAACTGGCTGAGCAACATAATGTGAAAACATGTTAATCAGTCGTCGACTTTTGCGTTGCAACTGGAGCCACTCGTTCGGAATTGCCATTACAAGCAGAAAAAAGTAAGCCCAAAGCGGTGCCGTGACTGACCATTCCGCCTGCCATGCAACGCCAGCGAAGGCCACCCCCAACCAACCGAAGACAAGGCCAAGCAGCAGCAGCACCCCGCCCCAAGCCGATAGTTTGGCAACGAAGACCACGGCCAATGCGATGCTTAGCACACACCACACAAACAGCACGAGACGTCCCGACCAGGGCGCAAGGACACGCCCTTCGGCAAGATCAAGCAAACCAGACAAGCTGGCGGCATGGACCATGACACCACTGCTAAGCGGCACCAGCGGCGTACTCACTCTGTCGCCGAGCCCAAGCGAGGACGAGCCTACCAGAACGTAGCGGCCGGAGATCAGTGAAGCCGGGGCGCTTTCACGCAGGATATCTGCAGCTGAAATGACTGTATAAGCCGACAGAGCGCGGGAATAAGGCACCCGCCATAGTCCTTTTTCGTCGCCTGGGGCTATCGGTTCACGCAAGATGGCTAGCGCTTTTTCCCCAACCAGTTTTTTCTCACATGCAATTACCGCACTGGCGAAATGTGGATACAGCTGGCCATCGTATAGCGTATCCACAGGTACACGGCGCAGCACCCCGTCAATATCGGGACGGTAACCGATGTTTCCGATACATCGGGCTCCTGCCAGCCCGACATGGTTAGCAATGTAACCGTAAGCGTCGAGGCCTCCTGTGCTCGGCTGGACGGGGAGGCCGCCTGTCAACGTTCCTTGCAAAATTGCCGGATCGCGCAGGGTGTAATCAAATATTTGCGACAGAACAAGCGGCGCATGTGCTGCCAGCGCCGCCAATCGCGCATCTCCACGCATATCGCCAGCCTCAGGAAACACGATATCCAATCCGACCGCCCTCGCACCATAAGAGGCAAGCAAGATTTCCACCAAGTTTGCCAACCGCTGGCGCGACCACGGCCAGGGGCCGATTTCGTGCAGCGCCGACTCGCTGATGTCGACGATTACAAGTCGATCCTCCGGTTGGGGATCCGCAATTATCTGGAGAAATGTATCGCGTAGACCTTCATCAATACGAACGATCAATTCGGGGCGCTGCCATTCCAAGAATATCGCCAACGCACATGCCAAAAAACCAATACCTGCTCGAATCATCCAAATTCCGGCAGATCGGTTTGGCATATTACCCGGCACTCTTGCTCATCACCTTGCTTGCTCGGCGAACGGGGCGACCATGAGTATGTCGTCATACATTTGGCGATATGCCTCACCGACTGCCGCGGGCGTGAAGCATTGCTGCCAGCGTGCACGTGCACCTTGGCCAAGATGGGCGCAAAGATTGTCATCGCTGGCTAACATATTCATCGCCCGTGCCAGCTCCTCAGGATCGGCCGGCGGGACCACCAAACCGGTTTCATTGTGTCGGTTGATCCAAGTGGTACCTGTGCCAATCTCACAACTAACCAGCGGCTTGGCCGCCCGCGCACCCTCCAAAAGGGTGATGCCAAAGGCCTCCGAGCGTAGATGCGATGGAAACACCACGGCACGACATAAAGAAAACAAGGCATTTTTGTCGGTATCCGACAAGGCGCCCAGAAAATGTACATTTTGGATACCTTTCCGATGCACCTCTTGCTGAAGGCGCTTACTTTCAGGCCCAACGCCGACAATGACAATGGGCAGATTTACCCGACTGGCGGCAGCGATCAGATAACCCAGCCCTTTGTAATATCGAAGCACACCAACAAATAAAAAGAAGTTTCTACCCAGCTGCGCCTCCCATCGGGCGCAAATGTCCGCAGTGGGGGCGGGGATATCTTCCAAGCAGTGCGGAATATAGGCGAGCTTACTCGCATACCTTTGCAGGATTTCGCTGCTTTCTGCGTAATTTGGCGACGAAGCAACAATCCGCGCTGCCGCTCCCAGCAAAAAACGGCGAAGTGGCGCGTAAAGCTGGCTCAGCCCCTTTTGACGAACGATGTCGGACACATATGTCACTACTACAGGTTGATTTCTCCGGCGAATGAAAGGCAACAGCATGTCCGCAAAAGGCCAAGGATAGTGAACTTGGATGATGTCACTCTGGTCGGCCGCCTCTCGGCAGCGACTTAGCGCTCTCCATGCGCCGAAGTCGCACGAGGCGATCTCGAACCAAGACCGGGCGCGTACCAGCCGCCCCTCAGGCAGGCTCATTTCCGCGGGCTCGGGCTGACGGGCGAGGGCAAATACGGTGTTCTCAATGTCCAAGGGACGCGTCGCTAAGCAAAGCTGGCGAATTGCTTCCTGCCCTCCCCCCTGCGTTTCAGGAAAATATGTTCGATAGAGGTGCAATACGCGGAGTTTTTTCACAACCTTAACCCTCTTTTCTGCATCACCTTCTCGTACACGGCAAATGTCTCCCGAGCGCAGCGGTCCCAACTAAACATTTTTGATCGAGACAATCCTTTACGGCCAAGGCTCTCAGCGAAGACACGATCTTCCAATAGCTGGCGCAAATGTTCGCGCATACCTTCTACATCATCAGGATCGACCAGGATGCCGGAGTCGCCCACAACTTCCGGCAGTGATGTCCGGTTGCCCGCGATAACCGGCACACCAGAGGCCATCGCCTCCAAAGCTGGCAAGCCAAAGCCTTCATACCGAGATGGGTAACAGAAGGCCGCCGCACCGGCGTAAAGAAACGGGATTAATTCGTCGGCGACATAGCCAAGCAGGCGCAATTCACCGCAGCCAATCAACTCTTTGGCGGACTTCATAAGCCCTTCAGTTTTCCAGCCATTTGTCCCCGCCACAACCAAAGGATAGCGTTGGCGCAGAGCCTTCGGCAGACCTGCGAAAGCGGCAAACAAAGTTGTCAAATTTTTACGCGGCTCCAGCGTACCCACACTCAATACATACCCTCCGGGCACCAGGCCAAAACTGGCCAGATCAGGTACGAGCACCTCTCTGCCGCGGGGCTGGAAGCGCGGAGCCGAAGCAAGATAAGTCTTGCTAATGCGGGTTGGATCAACGTTGAACCAGCGGCGCAGCGCTTCACCCGATGCATCAGAAATGACAATGATGTGATCAGCACGTTGCAAGGCCCCGGGAAGCTCGCGCTCCATGATGCGAACCCGCTCCGTCGGATGCGTTTCGGGGTGGTCGAAACAAGAAAGATCAAGAACCGTCACGACCATCGGTCCATCAAAAGGTTGTGGAAGAAAGTTCGGTTCGTGATAAATGCAGTCGGGTGGCAAGCGGCTAGCGTGATAACGAAAGGCAGCGGCCTCAACCCTGCTTTTCAGCGCGCGCGGATTGGGCAACAGACGGCGTGCCAAGCCATATGCGCCCTGCACAGCACGTGCCGCGCTCGTCGACGGCAGTTGCATACCGGTTTCGCAATGCAGCCCGGAGCAAATATGCAACTGAGCTTCCGGCAGTTCATCCATAGCAAAAAAAAGTTGACGAATGTACTGGCCGATCCCTGTCATAGGGGCAAGAAGAGGAGTTCCGTTGACGAGGATGTTCATCTTTCGAATTCTACTTTGCCAAGGTTTCATGCTAGAAGAGTGCCTCCAGCAGACGACGCTTGCAGACTAGAAACAGGCTGAAAACAAGAATCCGCAGAAGAAACCTGCCGCAATGCCGAAAACATTCCCTGCCATGTCAAACAAGCAGAATCCACTACCAAAGCGAAAATCCCACAGCTCTTTTGCCAAGCCAATCAAAAACACAGCGAAAAAAGCAAAATAAGCTGGCCACAAGGCCAGAGCAACGAGCGTCAGCCAGAAACTCCAGACCATGTGTTTGACCTTGTCTTCTTCGCGAAGCTTGGAAGGAAGAAGTAGGAAAAATTGGTGTAGCGAACGAGTCATCGGAAAGCCAAGGGCGTAAACGGAATAGCATTTTAGTCGACGCCTTCGGCCGGACTGAAAAAAACGCCAGGGTTACCCACTGTTGCATCACGCCTCCTGAGTAAGACGTTCAACTCAGCGTGATGAACTATTCAGCCGCTCCCATCTCATCAGTAACCGCTTTACGTAACGCCTCGGGTTGCCGAACAATCAAACGGCGCATATCTTTTTCCACCACACCTTTTTCTATCAGAATATGGATTGCGCGCGAAACCGTTTCCCGGCTGGTATTCACCATAATCGCAATTTCCTGTTGGGTAGGCATTTTCTCGATTAGCACCATCCCCCCCGGCGCAACCCTTGCGAACTGATTCAACAAGGCAAAGACCCGTTGAAAAGCATTGGGAATACCGAGAATCGTCCTGTAATTGGCTGCTGTACGGATAGTGGCCGCCATTCGCTTGAGTATTCGCTCAGCCACCAGCGGAGTGTGGTAGATCAGCGCGAGAGACTGGGCGCGCGGCAAAATGGCGATCAGAGAGGCTTCCCTGGCAATCACAGATGCCGAACGCGGCAAGTTATCGATAATCGACAGCTCGCCAAAATAGTCACCTGCGACAAGAAATGTCAAACCGATCTCTCGCCCATCTGCCGTCAGGTCTACCACCTGTAAACGACCGGAAAGTAGAAAAAACATGTAGTCGCCGGGACTCCCCTTGTGAAGCACCTGATGTCCGCGCTCCACTGAGCGAAACTTCAAAGCGGCAGCCATCTGAGCCAGGGTATCTGCATCGACCCCGAAAAGTAACGGAATTTTCTGCAGGTGAACGGTGACATCTTGCTGGGTGGGGACAGAAGCTTCCTCGATGACAGCTGACTCGGTTGGAGTGGAGGAAGAAGCCATTTTCATTGAGAAATCATGCGGAGATTGTGCCGTGCAATAAAAAGCTTTAGCACTGGAGCCAAACGGAGACGACTTCGAGCCTTGTAGGCTACTCTCTACTCACACGAACCATGTCGGCGTCAACCATCATCGTAATGAGCGTATCAAGATCGGTTTTCGCCACCCAGCCAAGTTTAGTTTTTGCCTTGGTCGGATTGCCCAAGAGGACATCGATTTCGGCTGGGCGGTAAAACTTCGGGTCGATCACCACAAAGTCCTCATGCTTCAAACCGACATGCTCAAAAGCGATGCGGCACATATCGCGCACCGTTGTCGTAAGGCCGGTAGCAACGACGAAGTCATCTGGGGCATCCTGCTGCAGCATCAGCCACATAGCATCGACGTAGTCGCCGGCAAACCCCCAGTCACGCTTCGCATCGATATTGCCCAGGCGCAGTTCCTTTTGTTTTCCTTGCTTGATACGCGCCACGGCGTCGGTCACCTTGCGCGTCACAAACTCGATCCCACGCAAGGGCGACTCATGGTTGAACAAGATACCGCTGGATGCGTGAAGACCATAGCTTTCCCGGTAGTTGACTGTCATCCAATGGCTGTATAGCTTGGCCACCCCGTAAGGGCTACGAGGATAGAAAGGCGTCGTCTCGCTTTGCATTTCCTCCTGGATCAAACCAAACATCTCGCTGGTCGAAGCCTGATAGAAACGGGCCTTGGGATTCACGATCCGGACGGCTTCGAGCAGATTCAATGTACCGATGCCTGTTACGTTGCTGGTCAACACGGGCTGCACCCAGGACGTGCCGACAAAGCTTTGAGCACCCAGGTTATATACCTCGTCGGCTGCTGATTTTTCCATTGCGCGAATCAGTGAAGATAGGTCGGTCAGGTCGCCCTCTAGCAAATTCACATGGTCCTCAATATCGAGGTAACGCAAACGCCACAAGGTATCTGACGCGCGACGAGCATGCAGACCGAATACCTGATAGCCTTTTTCTAGCAAAAGTTTTGCCAGATACGCCCCATCCTGGCCTGTAATGCCGGTAATCAACGCGCTTTTATTTACCAACTTCTTTCTCCCAATAACGGTAAAGGTTCAACAAGGTTTCATCGATCGGCACTTTCGGTTGCCAACCAGTGTGTTGCGATAATTTTTCGTGGCTACCTCGCACGCGTAGCTGCTCGGTGCGCCTGAAGCGCGCAGGATCATCTCTGATTTCCGCCTGCACGCCGGATAACTCAAGCAACCGCACAATCAGCGATCGAACGGAGCGCTCCTCTCCTGAGCAAACGTTATAAACCTCACCGTTATGCCCAAACTCCAACAGCAATTCATAAGCGCGCAGGACGTCTTTTACATCGGAAAAATCGCGCGTCACGTCAATGTTGCCCACCTGCAAAACGGGTGGCCTCAAGCCGGCTGCAATTTCCGCCACCTGACGAGCAAAATCCGAAATTGCAAAGCTCGGTGCCTGGCCTGGGCCGATATGGTTAAAAGGTCGCGCAAGGATTACTTCGAAAGGACCGGTTTGGCTCCACTGATAACATAGCGCCTCGGCCGCAACCTTACTGACGGCGTAAGGGTTACGCGGCCGCAATGGCGTATCTTCGCGGATTGGCAGAGCCTCTGCTGGCACCAAACCATAGGCATCCCCGGTGCTTACGAATAAAAAACGCCCCTTGAAACCACTTTCGGCCAACGCTTCTAAAAGACGCGAAGTACCTAGGAAATTGACTTCGAATGTAGTCTCCGGCGTCTTGAACGAATCAGGCACAAAGCTGAGTGCTGCCAGATGAAGCACCTCAGAGGGTAGATTATCGGCAAAGTACGCCAGCAAGGCCGCCTTGTCGCGAATGTCGATCTTGCTGGATGAAGCTGACAGCGCTGTCGCATGTGGCCAGCAAGCCAGAGCATGGCGCCCGACAAAGCCCGCACCACCGGTTAGCAACAGACGAGGTTCAATCGTACGAGCAAGCTTCATCAAAACGAACTCCGGCAGGGTGCGGCATCCAACGATGTGGTTTATCGAAAGGGCTGAGAACAACGCAAACGTGTAATTTTATCGCAATCAAACCCTGCCTCAGCGAGAAAATGAGGCTGTGACCAGGCTCTGAAGCTCTACGGTACAATTTCTCCATGCGCCTTTTTTTTTTCACCTCCCGTTTGCTTAAGGGGCTCTACGCTTACCGCGGCTTTGTTCTGAGCAGTGTCAAACGCGAATTTCAGCTGAAGTACCGCAATTCGGCGCTCGGATCAATTTGGGCTGTGCTCAATCCGCTGGCGATGATTCTGGTCTACACGGTGATTTTTTCCGAAGTCATGCAAGCCCGTCTACCCGGGGTCAACTCCACCTTTGCCTACAGTATTTATTTGTGCGCAGGCATGTTGACGTGGGGCTTCTTTGCCGAGATCGCCAGTCGCACCCAAAATGTATTCCTCGAATACGCCAACCTACTGAAAAAGCTCAGCTTTCCCAGGATCAGCTTACCAGTTATCGTCATTCTCAACGCAGGACTGAATTTCTCGATTGTTTTCACATTATTCACGCTTTTTCTGATTCTGAGCGGAAGCTTTCCTGGCTGGGTTTTCTTGGGGATTTTTCCTGTTTTAACCATCCAGGTCATGTTCGCTGTTGGCCTGGGCATGATACTCGGCGTACTGAATGTCTTTTTCCGGGATGTAGGTCAGTTTTTTGGCATTTTTGTGCAGTTCTGGTTTTGGTTGACCCCTATCGTCTACCCGGCCGAAATCCTTCCGGAAAAAGCACGCGCATTGCTCGCCCTGAACCCCATGCTCCCTTTAGTCCAGGCGTACCAGGGCGTTCTGGTTAAAGGCCAATGGCCAGAGTGGAGCAGCCTCGTTGCCGTCGCGCTAATCGGCCTGGCGCTTTGCATTCTTGGGTTACACCTCTTCCGAAAGCATGCGGGAGAAATCGTGGATGAGCTTTGATGGGCCGTATACAAATTACCAATCTGGGCAAGGCTTACAAACAATATTCGGGGCGCTGGTCTCGTCTGGCAGAGTGGATATCTCCCGTTACGCTGGTGCGGCACCAACTCAAATGGGTCTTGCAGGACATCAGTTTTCAGGTCGATCCTGGCGAGGCGGTTGGCGTCATAGGCATCAACGGGGCTGGTAAAAGCACGCTGCTCAAGTTGATTACCGGCACGGCCCAGGCGACCGTCGGGCAGGTCAGTATCACTGGCCGCGTCGCAGCGATGCTTGAGTTGGGCATGGGTTTTCACCCCGATTTCACCGGACGGCAAAATGTTTATATGACTGGGCAGATGCTGGGGCTTGGCGCGGATGAAATCACCGGACTACTGCCCCAGATCGAGGCCTTTGCCGAGATCGGCGATTACCTAGATCAACCGGTGCGCGTTTACTCCAGCGGCATGCAGATGCGACTGGCATTTAGCGTGGCCACCGCGAAGCGCCCTGATGTGCTGATCGTGGATGAAGCGCTGTCAGTGGGTGATGCCTACTTCCAACACAAAAGCTTCGAGCGTATCCGGCAATTCGGAAAACAAGGCACCACCTTACTGATCGTTAGTCACGACCGCAGCGCAATCCAGTCCATTTGCGACAGAGCGATACTTTTGGATGGCGGCCGCCTTGCCAAAGAGGGCCGCCCAGAAGAAGTCATGGATTACTACAACGCACTGATTTCCGAGCGTGAAAACGCCACCATTGCGCAGACAAAAACAGAGAACGGCAGGATACAAACCACTTCTGGCACGGGAGAAGCGTCCATAGTGGATATTGCCTTGCTGGATGAGCACGACCAGAAGCTGGAAATGGTGAACGTAGGGGCCGTCGTAACATTGCGCGTCAAGGCCCGGGCCAATGTTTTCGTGCCTCGTCTGGTGCTGGGCTACATGATCAAAGACCGTCTGGGACAGCCCATGTATGGCGTTAACACACACCATCTGGGCGGTGCCCTAAATGACATGCTGGCGGGCGAAATTGCCGAATACCGCTTTACCTTTCCGGCAAATTTAGGCGAGGGGAGTTATTCGGTAGCCGTAGCGCTGACCAGTACTGACACCCATCTGGGCAATAATTATGAATGGCGCGACCTGGCGCTGCTATTTACCGTCGTAAACGCTACAAAGCCCGTTTTTGCCGGTTGTACCTGGCTAGAGCCTAAAGTTTCTGTACTCCGTTAACCTATCCATGACTCTCGCTAAAACCATCAATGAAATTCTGGCCCGCTTTGGCGTTGCAATGCTCAGAAAATCGACGCTCGATCGTTTGACCGGCAATCAACCGGCTGCGACCCTACCAGACGAACTGGCACAGGTCTTCAAGGAACTCAAGGACGCGGCGGACCTGAACCACCGGCAGCTATTGCGACACCAGATCAGCATCAAATGGGACATCATCGATGCACTTGAACATGGCCGCACCCTGGACGCCGAATTGTCTTGCCCTTTGTGTGATTACTCCGGTGCATCGGAAGAGTTTGGCAAGTACCTTACAAGTTGTATTTTCGGAGGCGGCGAGTTAACCCGCCATCAGTGTCCGGAATGTGACGTGATTTTTGGTCCGGGGAAAATGCTGCGGCTACCAGGAGCAGAGCTTTCTCGCGACTACGAATGGCATTACCAGGTTTTCACCGAGGGCGATTCAACACTACAGGAAGTACGGGCCTTCCATGCATTGAAGCCTGAAAAAGATGGGGTGTACCTGAATTGGGGCGCGGGCGCCTGGTCCAATTCGGTCGATGCTCTGCGCCAGGACGGCTGGAATGTGTACGCCTATGAACCGCACGGATCGGCATCGACGAGCAGCCCGTTTCTCATCTCGGACAAAGCGCAACTATCGACAATGCGTTTTGATGGCATTTTTTCGAACAACGTGCTGGAACATCTGCGCTACCCGGTACACGAGCTTTCAATAATGCGAGATTTGCTCAAGGCCGGAGGCAGGATGTCCCACGCAACACCGTGTTTCGAATATCTCTACGAATTCACCCGATTCCACCTGTTCTTCTTCCTGGGACGATCACGTGCCCTTCTAGCCGACAAAGCAGAGCTTCGTATCGACGGTTTTGTGTCCGAAGGTGAATTCAAGAACCTCATCCTGGCCAAGAGGGCGGAATGAGCTTTACCTCCCACGCGCAAAATTTTGAAGACGTGATGCTATGGCGCGCGCTCAAGCATATCGAACAGGGCTGCTACGTTGATGTGGGCGCCCAGCACCCGGTGATCGATTCGGTCAGCAAGGCCTTTTACGAACACGGCTGGCGCGGTATTCACATCGAGCCGGTACCGGACTATGCCGAACTGCTACGCATGGATCGGCCGGATGAGACGGTATTGCAGGTTGCATTGTCTGACGCCGAAGGCACACTCGATCTCTATGTCATTCCAGGCACCGGCCTCAGCACTGCCGTGGAGGCTTACGCCCAGCGCCACCAAGCTGAACGCCAGTTCGAGCGCCAGCGCATTTCGGTCCCGGTCATCACTCTGAAATCCGCATTACAGCCGTTTGAGGGCAAGCAGATTCATTGGCTCAAAATCGACGTGGAGGGACTCGAAGTCCAAGTGCTCAAGGGCTGGGATAGCCAAGTGTCGCGCCCTTGGGTGATTCTGGTTGAGGCCACCATTCCCGGTTCGGCCGAGACCGACTATGCGGCCTGGGACGGCATTCTTACTGCGGCAAACTACGCTTTCGTTTACTTTGACGGACTCAATCGCTTTTATGTCGCCCAAGAACACTTGGAACTTTCGGCAGCGTTCCATTCGCCGCCCAATGTGTTTGATGAGATCAAACTGACCGAAAACTCAGCTCTGTGTAGCGAACTGGTGTCGGTGCACCATGCCAGAGTGCAACACCTGGCCACCCAGGCTGAAAAGCGTATTGCTCAGGCCGAATTGCACGCCGCACAAGCCACAGCGCTCGCAGCTCAGGCTGAAGCACGCGCAGCTCAGGCTGAAGCACGCACAGCTCAGGCTGAAGCACGCGCGGCTCTGGCTGAAGCACGTACAGCCCAGGCCGAGGCGCAGGTTCGCCACCTGCTGGATAGCAGCTCGTGGCGCATCACGGCCCCGCTGCGGCGCACCACAACGTTACTGCGGCGCAGCGTTCAGGTTCTACGCAAGATCAGGGCCGTCTTCGCTGCGGGCACGCTGTTCAGCAGTATTAACAAGCGTATCAAGCGTTTATTACCGCGCCCCGAGACGTCGGCGCCGAGCCCGGATCATCTGTCACCACGCACCGCACGAATCTATGCCGAGCTCAAAAAAGCCGTTGAATCCAAAAAACGTCCGGGCATACCATCAAACGCCGGAGGGGCCGATGCGCATCGTCATTGATATGCAGGGCGCTCAAACTGAAAGCCGCTTTCGTGGAATTGGGCGCTATTCGCTCGCTCTTGCTCTGGCTGTAGCTCGCAATGCGGGCAGGCATGAAATCTGGCTCGCCCTCAATGCGGCGTTTCCAGACAGTATTTCCGCTATACGGCGCGCCTTCGCCGACATCCTTCCGCCAGAGCGCCTCCGCGTTTTCGATATTCCCGCGCCGATAGCCGAGCGTGATGCCGGCAATGCCTGGCGCGCCAGGGCCGCCGAACTAATCCGCGAGCATTTCATTCAACGACTGCAGCCAGACGCCGTACTGGTAACCAGTCTGTTCGAGGGCTACATCGATGATGCGGCGACGTCCGTTGGCGCATTTTTCGACACGACAAAAACGGCCGTGGTTCTGTATGACCTCATCCCGCTGCTCAATCCCGATGATTACCTGGTAAACCCCGCGCAGAAACAGTACTACGGGCTCAAGATTCAGTCGCTTAAAAAAGCCGACCTGCTGCTTTCCATCTCAGAGTATTCGCGACGCGAAGCCATCGAAGCGCTAGGGTTGACGGCGGAACGCGTCGTGAATATTTCAACTGCGGCAGATCCGAGTTTCAAGCCAGGGAACAATTCGCCGGATGCCATCGCAGCACTCCGCCAGAGACTGGGCATTACCCGGAAGATAGTGATGTACGCGCCGGGTGGATTTGACGCGCGCAAGAACGTCGAAGGCCTGATTACGGCATACAGCCTGCTTCCGGAAGCACTGCGCAACACGCACCAGCTTATACTGGCCAGCAAGCTGAGCGGAGCCGTGCGCGCTCAACTCGAGCGGGCGGGCGAGCGCGCCGGGCTGGCGACAGATGACCTGATACTGACAGGCTATGTCGAAGACCATGAATTGAGGGCCTTGTACCGCGACGCCACGCTGTTTGTTTTTCCCTCGAAGCACGAAGGCTTCGGTTTGCCCGCGCTCGAAGCCATGGCTTGCGGTGCGCCCGTGATCGGCGCCAGCAACACCAGCATACCCGAAGTGATCGGCAATGGTGACGCGCTGTTCGACGCGTCCTCGCCGCAATCCATTGCGGACAAAATGGAGCAAGTACTGCAAAGCGAGCCGCTACGTAAACAGCTGTGCGAGCGCGGACTCGCGCAGGCCATGCAGTTTTCATGGGATGAAACGGCCAAGCGCGCTATCGCTGCGCTGGAAGAGCTTACGCGGCACGCCGAAGCGCCGGCAACGCGAATCCGGGCAGATTTGAATGATGCGGCCCTGATCGACACAGTCGCAAGCATCAGTACTGCGCCCGCCCCGGGAGATGTCGACCTGGTACGGGCGGCCGACTGCATTGCGTTCAATTGTGGCCGAGGAAGCTCCAGATCATTGCTGCTCGACATTTCGGAAATCGTTAAAAATGATGCCAAAACGGGCATACAACGTGTAGTCCGTAGCCTGTTGCGTGAGCTTCTTGAGCATCCGCCGCAAGACTTCGATGTCATGCCGATTTATTTTGATGGCGTCCGCTATCGCGTCGCGAATCATTTCGCGGCGGCATTGAACGGCAAAGTCTCACCCGGCGTGATCGATGAAATAGTCGATTTCTGCCAGGACGACATTTACCTCGCCCTCGACTTGAACAGTATGACCAAGGCGGTGCATGACGTGCATCTGCGTTTGAAGTCGAAAGGCGTGCAGTTCTATTTCATCGTTTACGACATCCTGCTGTTGCACCATCCTCACTGGTGGCCGTCAGGCTATGACGCTTTTCTCGAAACCTGGCTGCGCAATATTTCCGAAGTCGCCAGCGGCCTGATCTGCATCTCCGAATCCGTTGCTCATGACGTTCGCGTCTGGCTGGACGCAAATCTACCCGGACACCACTCGAATAACAGAGTGGTCAGTTTTCATCTGGGCGCCGATATTGGCAGCAGCCTGCCCACAACAGGCATGCCGAAGAATGCCGCCGCGGTCCTGGGACATCTGGCTGAAAGCGCCAGTTTCTTGATGGTGGGCACGATTGAACCTCGCAAGGGCCACGCCCAGGCGCTGGCTGCTTTCGAACTGCTCTGGCATCAAGACTATGCAGCCAACCTGATCATTGTTGGCAAGCAAGGCTGGATGGTTGACTCTCTGGCCGACCAATTACGGCGGCATCCCGAATCGGGCAAGCGCCTATTCTGGCTGGAAGGCATCAGCGACGAATATCTGGAAAAAGTCTACGCAGCGAGTCGCTGCCTGATAGCCGCCAGCGAAGGAGAAGGCTTCGGCTTGCCGCTGATCGAAGCCGCCCAGCACAAACTGCCCATCATCGCGCGCGACATCCCCGTTTTCAGGGAAGTAGCCGCCGAGCATGCCTTCTACTTTTCCGGCTTGGAAGCCATTGATCTGGCAAATGCAATCCGCGACTGGTCACGCTTGCACGGCAAAAGCCAAGCCCCCCAATCCACCGATATGCCCTGGCTGACATGGCGCGAAAGCGCGCAGCAGCTCATTGGCCGCATCCATTTAAGCTACCCAACGACGAAGGATTAAGCGTGAATGCGAAAATTAAACGCGCCATCAAGCGCGTACTGCGAGGTATGACCAGCAGCACCAACACGGCCGGCAGCACACAAGGTCCCTCCCCTCTCCAGGTTTACACCGGCTATGAAGAAAGCGATTTTTCCTGCATCAAAAAATTCGCCACTTGCAAGGCCACAACAGATGCAAGCCACTACGCGGACGGGTTCGGCGTCAAGACGCTTTATGAATGCGTCCCCTTTGTCACCCCGGGGACATTGGACGCCGGACGACTCGAATTCCCGGTTCCGGATGATGGCTTTCACGCCGAAGCGATTGAATATATTGCCCTCACGGATGCCCTCCAGCGTGCCCTGGGCGGCGCCTCGTTCTGCGCGGTTGAAGTGGGCGCCGGCTGGGCGCCTTGGATAACCGCCGCGGGCGTCATAGCCCGGCGGCAAGGCTTCGGCACAATCAAACTGGCCGGCGTGGAGGCCTCCGCACAACGCTTCCCGCTCATGCGTCTGCACCTTGAAACCAACGGCCTGCGCCCACCCGGCATCGATACCGGCGATGCCGAACATAACGGCATCCTCACGCGGCTCTTTAACGGCGCCATCTGGACGCACGACGGCGAAATCTGGTTTCCGGACAGCGATGTCGCCGACATGGGCGCGGCGGCAACCACAACAGACTCCAGCACAGACTATCGCGGCACGCGCGCCGATCACCGCGCCGTCCCCTGCAAACGGCTGGACACCCTGCTGAGCGACTTCGAACGCATCGACTTCATGCACATCGACATCCAGGGCGCCGAGCTCGACCTGCTGCAAGACCAGATCGACTGGGTGACGCATCATGTACGCGCCTTGATGATCGCCACCCACAGCCGCGTCATCGAAGGCCGGCTAATCGATCTGCTGTTTGCACACGGCTGGCGCCTGCACCGCGAGAAACCATGCCGCGTCGATTGGACCCGTACCGGCGACTTGGTTGGCCGCACCCTTGTGGACGGCAGCCAGTACTGGTTATGCCCGGAAACCTCTGTCGCCTAGCCGCACCTGACAGCTTTCAAGTCATTCGCCGGGCCGCTCCAAGAACGACTTGGCCCCCACGGGGGGCGGCTCGGGCGTTTTCTCAGAACCGGGGGCACAGCTAACCTCGCCACTCCCAGGCGATGGACAACTGACGGCTATCATGGTTGAACACCGCAATGCTCTCGCGATTTCTGACCATACGCAGCTCCATGATCACAGCTTGCTGGCGCGTAAGCGGCATGACCAGGCTGCCGGCGAACGAGTCCGTCGTCTGGTCGCGTTTTTGCTCGATCAATCCCGGCGCGTAAGCTGTCTCTCCCCGCCACACCCGACGGCTTACCGCCAACTCGCTCTGGATTGTTCCGTTCGCCGGAAAACGCGCTTGCACGGCGGCATACCAACCTTTGCGGTCGCCGCCGGGCCGCTCGGCCGTAGCTTGATCCGCCGACGCCGCCACGCTGGCCCGCAGCAGCGTCCGGCCTGCGTGCCGCTCGAGTACGCCGCTCACTTCACCCATCACACTGTCAAAGTTATCCAGCGTCGGATAGCCGGTGTACGCCAGTTCGGCCAGCACGCTGAAACGCAGCCCCGCAGGCAGGGAGAGTGGCGGCGCGCCCTGCCAGCGCGCACGCAGTTGCCGCTGATAAAACTGGTTTCCCAGGCGCAGCACACCCACACCCACCCCTGTACTCCCCAGCCAGCCGCCGCGTTGCCAGGGTGCCTCGGCGCCCGCGAGCAACGCGGCGGTGTCGTAGCGCTGCAAGCGATCGTGCACCCGCGCCTGCACCTGCGCAAAGGCGCGAACGCCACCACCAGACACCGTCTGCGCAAATTCCGCCCCCAGTAACGAAAAATGATCGGCCTGCGGCAGATAATCCGGCGACAACGGCAACTCGATACTGAGGCCATCGAACCCGTTGATGATCAGAGAATTTGTACGGGTGCCGAGACTGGCATTGCTATCGAAGCCGCGCCCCAGCGACAACGCCCAGGCATTTGCCGTGACCACCGCCGGCACGCAACCACGTGCGCGCAATTGGCTGATCACCGCCCTGATCGCAGGCGGCGGCTCAAAGCGCGTCGACACCGCATCAAGCAAACGGGCTGCCGCTTCAGGCCGCCCCAGCGTGCACTGCACAATGGCCAAGTCGAGCAACGCCCCCGCATGTTCCGGCTTGATCTCAACAATTCGCGCCAGCACCTCGGCCGCCTCGGCATAGCGTTCGGCGGCAATCAGGCGCATGGCCTCGGCATAATCGTCCGGGGAAGGCGCGACCTGCGCCAATACGGGTGCGGCCGCCCACGACCAGATCATGACCGCCACAATAAACGCTACCCGCCAACCTAAAATGCTTATCAAGCTTCCCCCATTTCTAACGCATGATGTAAATGTGCAACCATCGCGATGATCTGATCGTTTCATTATGAAGGGAGTTGAATACCGCCCATCCCGGCAAGTAAAGGATGGCGCCTAAAGGCGTCTATGTGGCAGAGGAACAAACACTACCGATCAAGATTTCCTTGTTTTACAACACCCGCCTAAGGAACAATCCCTGCTGATCTCATCTGACACACCGTATCAACGGTCTGGAGTCGCTGCCATGGTCAATATTCTGACGCATAAAATCGTACTCGCAACGACAGCTTTGCTCTGGTTCGCGTTTGCCTGCGTGCCGGCAAGCGCAGCAGAAAACAACGTCCTTAGCGCAATAGCCGGCAACGTCGTCTTTGTCGCCGGCGAAGCCACCCTTGCCGGACAGCCAGCCAGTGAGCGTCCGGTGCATGAAGGCGACGAAATCGTCACCGGCGCCGATGGCCATGTCTACATCCGCACAGTGGACGGCGGCTACTTCATTTTGCGACCCGGCAGTCGCGCTCGCATTGTTATCTGGCGGATCAATGCACAAGACCCCGCTGGCGCCCGCTTCAAGATAGAACTGACACAAGGCGTCGCCCGCAACATCACGGGCCATGCAGTAAAGGCCGCTCGGCAAAACTTTCGCTTCAATACCCCAGTGGCAGCCATCGGGGTGCGCGGCACCGATTTCACCGTCTTCACCGATGCCAGCACGACCCGCGTTGCCGTGCACAGCGGCAGTATCGTCGCCAGCCCCTTTGGATTCGCCTGCACTCTGGAGGGTGGCGGCCCCTGCGAAGGATCGACCAGCCTCGCCCTTCTGGCTGAGCAGACTGGCCTGCTCTTGCAGATTGAGCGCGGACAGGCACAGCCGCGCCTGCTGCACATCAACGGCAACGCGCCGGATCACCTTGCACCGCCGCGGCGCGAAGAGCCCGGTCGCCAAACCACTAATACCACATCGACGAATCGGAGTGAGCCCGAACGCGAATCGCAGCGGGCTGCCAACGTCCTGGCAGAAGTTACGTCCACGGCAGCGGCAGTAGCAGCCGTACCTGTCGTGCCGCCGCGCCAGATCCACTGGGGCCGATGGAGTCCCCTTGCCGGCCAGCCAGCCGGTATCGACATCACCGCTATGCTGGCAGACGGCAGCAACATCGTCGCCCTCAACCCCTGGTTCGCCGTCCTGCGCGGCCCAGGCCCGGACTGGCAAAAACCCGCCGCGGGCGCCATGAGCTTTGCTCTCAAGGGCAGTGAAGCGATGATCATCAATGAACCAACGGGGGCGATCACGCCTGCCAAAATCGAGAACGCTCGACTGCAAGTCGATTTTGGACGTGCCAGCTTTACGACCGGATTCGAACTCGTTGGCAGCCAGCACCATGCCTTTCAGGCCCAAGGCCAGATAGCCTCTGACGGCCGCCTGTATGGCAACAGTCAATTTGCCAGCCCCACCAATATGGCCGTCGAAGGCCAGTTGGGCGCTGCAAACGGCGGCAGCGCGGCCTACCTTTTTCAAGGGCGTATCGACAACAACCTTCTCGCCACCGGCGCCACAGCTTGGCAACGCCAATAAGCGAACAACTGTGTACGACGTAACCGACCTAGTCACCCTGCCGGAAGGGGTATTCCGGGGTACAATGCCGCCGCGGAAGTTTTCCATGCCACACATTGACGTGTTTCGCATGAAATATTTAGCATAAGCCCTTGCATTTAAATAGAAGTGCAAATAAACAACAACCCAGGCCCGTCCGCGTAAATGTGACGCTCATCACATCTTGGCAAGGCGCCGGTCGGGCACTATCCGAGCAGGCAAGAAAGATTTCGCGAATGTTTTTTGTTGCCTTTAACAGCAGTTACTGGTTTTTCCATTTCCTAGGAGATCAAGATGGGTATTAATACCGCAGCAGTACAACGACTCTATGTCGCTTATTTCAATCGCCCTGCCGACCCGGTTGGTCTGGCCTACTGGGAATCCAAGCTTCCCGCCACTGCCGCTACCCAAGCTGAGTTGACTGCAATCGCCGCCGGTTTCAGCGGCTCGGCTGAATATGCCGCCCTCTACGCTGGACAAAACAGCACGCAAATCGTCAACAACCTCTATCTCAACCTGTTCGGCCGTAACGCCGAGCCGGCGGGCCTGATCTATTGGGCCGGACAACTGTCCAGCGGCACCCAGACTTTCGCCCAGATCGCACTGCAACTGACCTACAGCGCCCAGGGCACCGATGCCACCGCCATCGCCAACAAATTGGCCGCGGCCACCGCGTTCACGACCGCACTGGACACCACTACCGAAATCGTCGGCTACAGCGGCACCGCGGCCGCAGCAAGCGCCCGCGCCTGGCTGGCCAACGTAACGGATGTCGCTGCCACACTGACAGCGGCCACGGCTGGCGTGAATGCAGCAGTGACTGCAGCGACTAGCGCAGGGACTTCCGTGCCTGGTCAGACTTTTGCTCTCACGACCGGTATTGATACCGTTGCCGGCACCTCCGGCAACGACACCATCAATGCCCCCGTGATTGCCGCTGCGGATTCCTTCTCCTCACTGGATGCAATCGATGGCGGCGCAGGTACCGATACCCTTAACGTCGTCAACGCCGGTACATTTGCTGCAGCTGTCACGGTCAAGAATGTTGAAGTGGCCAATGTGACCTCTGCTGCTGCGATCACCGCTGCAGACGTATCCGGTTGGACCGGCCTGCAGACAGTCAATGTCGCTTCCAGCCTCGCCATCGCCGGCGTGGTCGCTGCTGCTACCACCGACATCAACGTGGCGAATGGCCTGGCAGGCGTGTCCGTCAATGGCGGCAACAATGTCACTGTGTCCAACAGCACCGCTGGCAACATCAGCATTGGCGCCACCACTGCAGCCGCTGGAAACGTCACCGCGACTAACACCTTCGCGACCGGCACCATTGGCCTCAAGGGCGCGGGTACGTTGACCGCCACCGCCAAGGATGGCGCAATCACCTTCACCAACGGCACGTCCGTTAACGCCAATACCGTTGATGCCGTCGCCCTGGCCACCCGTACCGCCAACGTAACAGCGCAAACCGCTGCGAATACGGCAAACGGTGCTGCTACTGGTGACACCGACGCTTCCGGCTTGGCGAAAACCGCCGCTGCCGCCAAGGTGACGGCCCAGGCCACGCTGGCTACCGCCATCACCAACGCCACCAACGTCTCGGCCGACCAGTCCACCGCTCTGTCGATCCAGCTGGCTACCAAAACAGCCTACCAAGCCGGTGCGATCACGTCTGCAGAAAAGATTGCCATTGACGCAGCCTTCCAGACCGGTCTGGTGACCAGCGTCGCGGCCGCTCGCACAGCCGCTCAGGCTGTACTGACCCCGCTGCAGACTGCTTCTACCGCTGCAAGTGCAACTGCTGCCGCTGCCGACGTCGTCAATGACGCCAGCGCCCTGGCTGCCAAGACGGCGGCTGACGCGGTTGTTGCGGCTGATGCGGCTAAAGCTTTGCTGGTTGACGGCGTGAACGTGACGGCTACGACCAACACGGCCCTGGCCAGTGCCACCGTGAACGGCAACTACGGTGCGACCAACACCATCACCGACGGCTCCACGCTGAACAACGTGCTGACCACGGTTACCCTGAATAACGCGGCGGCGAACACCACGGCGACGGGTAATGCACTCACGAACGTGTCGGCTACCGGCATGACCGGCAACGTCACCGCAGTGAACACGACCGTCGGCCACACGCAGAACTTCACGCTCAGCGGCATCACCGCCGGCACCTACACCGACGTGAATGCAACGACGGTGAACGTCGCCAGCAATGGCAGCGCCACCAACGTGCTGACTGGCTTGTCTGCAACCCTGGCCACCAAGGTGAACCTGACCGGCGCCGCCGGCCTAACTTTCGGCACCACGACCCTTGATGCAGCCGCCGTCATCGATGCCTCCGGCAACAGCGGCAGCAACACCATCACCATCGGTGCCGGCCAGACCTACACGGGCGGTTCCGGTACGGATACCGTGACGACCAACGGTGGCGCGCTGCAAACCAAGACCGTCGATGGCGGTGCTGGCTCGGCTGACAGGCTGATCCTCGCTAACGCCGCTGACTTTGCCACCACCGGTGCTGCGAAGTTCACCAACTTCGAAGTGGCTCAACTCCAGAGCGGCATCTCCGCCGACCTCAGTCTGTTCACGGGTTCCACCTTCACCTCGGCAATCCTGAATGGTGGCGTAACGTCCTTGACCGGCCTCAACGCCACTCAAGCCGCTGCGCTTACTGCAAGAGCCTCCGGTACCTACACGGTCGGTGTCACCGGTGCGGCGACTGTCGGTCAGCTGGATACCGTCAACATGATCGTCAGCGATGGCTCCTCCACGGTGAACACAATCACCCTGACCACGCCTGTGCTGGCCGGTGTCGAGACCCTGAACCTGACCGCTACCGATAACATCACGGTCAATGCGTTGACCAGCGCCACGGCCCTGACCAACGTGAATGTGACGGGTGCGGGTGCCGTGAGCATCACTTCCGGCGTTACGCCTTTGAACGTCAACTCCGTGGTCGACGCTTCTGCGGTGACGGGTGCAGTGACCTTGAACTTCGCGGGTGGCACTGGCAACGGCGTCTCCCTCAAGGGTGGTAATGGCAACAACACCCTGACCGGCACCGATATCGCGGGCAAGGGCAACTCCATCGTGTCCGGTAACGGCAACAGCACGCTGACCGGCGGTCAAGCTGACGACGTTATTACTGCCGGCAACGGCAATAACACGATTCTTGGTGCTGCTGGTGCTAACACCATCACCGTTGGCAATGGTGACAACACGATCACTGTAATTGGCTCTGCTGGCGCTAACAAAATCACTGCTGGCAACGGCTTGAACGTCATTACTGGCGGTTCCGGTGCGGATACCATCACCGTAGGTACCGGCGGCAACCTGATCACCGGTAACGCTGGTGCTGATGTCATCACTTTCGGTGCTCACGTTGCTGGTGTGATTGACGGAATCGTTATGGCTGCAGCTGGGGATACTTGGACTGGAGCGGCAATCGTTTCTGGTACCACAGTGCTGACTGGAGTGGACAAGGTAACCGGCATGAAGGCTGGTGATACCATTAACCTGTCTGCCCTTTCTGCAACGTACACGGGTGCAGCTGGTACTACCATAGCGGCGGCAGCAACAACGACCGTCTCCGTGGTGAAGGGTAACTTCGACAGCTCAACGAGCATCTGGACGACCTCTGCGACCGGTACTGATTCACTCGTTGTTTATGATGCGGATGCTGCAGCTGGTGGCCTTGGCCTCGAAGCAATCATTCTTGTTGGTACCGTTGCAACTGGCTCTGTTACAGCTGGCGTGCTTGCACTGGCCTAATCTCCCCGGAGATTTACCCCTCAGACCATCGAGGGGTGCAGGCGCAAGCCTCTCAAACCCCGTCCCTCACAAGGGGACGGGGTTTTTTTCATTGAAGGAACACAAATGCCGAACATCCGAATCGACGATATTGAGTACGACCTCGACAGCCTGTCCACTGAGGCCAGGCAGCAAATTGAAATGCTCGCCGCGACCGAAAACAAAATCCGGGAATTGCAGCGCGATCTGGCCATTACGCAAACGGCGCGCAATGCCTACCTGGGCGCGCTGAAATCGCTGCTGCCGACGCCGCTGGAACAGGTGATCGCGCAGGGTGAAACGCTGCAGCTCGGTTGAGCGTGGCCTGACAACAAAACCACCGCCCGGTCGGCTAACGACGTCAGGTGGGATTCAAGGATAATTCCGCCAGGTTTTATACTTTGTCCCTACTTTGCTTATTACTGCAGCGAGACCGCACATGAACGACTGGACTGCCGGCTACGTCGCCGATATCGGCTACACCTTTGGCTACTACCAAGAGCTGAACCCCTTGCGGGTCAAACTGGCTTTTCTCAACGCCGGTCTGAACTGCCCTGAATTCGGCGCCGCCTGCGAGCTCGGCTTCGGCCAGGGTTTGAGCGCCAACCTGCACGCCGCCGCCTCCGTCACCTCCTGGCACGGCACCGATTTCAATCCGTCTCAAGCCGGTTTTGCCCAGGAGCTGGCGATGGCTGCGGGCTCTGGCGCGAAACTGCATGATGACGCCTTCGCCGACTTTGCCAGCCGGCCGGATCTGCCTGACTTCGACTACATCGGCATCCACGGTATCTGGAGTTGGATTTCCGATGAGAACCGCACGGTCATCGTCGACTTCATCCGCAAGAAGCTGAAGGTCGGTGGCGTGCTCTACATCAGCTACAACACCCAGCCGGGCTGGGCGGCCTTTGCCCCGATGCGCCACCTGATGACCGAACACGCCGAGATCATCGGCGCCGAGGGTACAGGTATAGTCAGCCGTATCGACGGCGCGCTGGACTTCACGGAAAAGCTGCTTGCCACCAACCCGACCTACGCCCGCGCCAACCCGCAAATCGCCGAGCGCATCAGTAAGATCAAGGATCAGAACCGCCATTATCTTGCGCACGAGTATTTCAACCGCGACTGGCACCCGATGCACTTCGCCACGATGGCCGAATGGCTGGAACCCGCCAAGCTCAATTTTGCCTGCTCCGCTTACTACCTCGACCATATCGATGCGGTGAACCTGAGCGCCGAGCAACAAGCATTCCTGAAGGAGATTCCGGATGCCATGTTCCGCGAGAGCGTGCGCGACTTCATGGTCAACCAGCAATTCCGCCGCGACTACTGGGTCAAGGGCGCAAGGAAGCTCAACGCCCTGGAACAAGCTGAACAGCTCCGGGCGCAAAAGGTGATCCTCGTTACCCATCGTGCCGATGTCAGCCTGAAGGTCACAGGCAGTCTGGGCGAAGCCAGCATGAGCGAGGCCGTCTACGCACCGATCCTGGACTATCTAGCCGACTACAAACCGAGAACGCTGGGTCAGATCGAACACGCCGTTAAGGACAAGAACATATCCTTCGCCCACGTTCTCCAGGCGATGATGATCCTGGCCGGGGCCAACCACCTCGTTGCCGTACAGGACGAAGCGGTGATCGCCAAGGCCAGGAAACACACCGACAAGCTCAATACCCACCTGCTGAACAAGGCGCGCGGCGGCAGTGAGATCAGCTTCCTGGCCAGCCCGGTGACCGGCGGCGGCATCCCGCTCCTGCGCTTCCAACAACTGTTTTTGTCAGCGTACAGCCAGGGCAAGAAACAGCCCGCCGAATGGGCGCAATCTGTCTGGCAAATACTCGGCGCCCAGGGCCAGAAGCTGATCAAGGACGGCAAGCCCCTCGAAACCGCCGACGACAACCTTGCCGAACTCACCGCGCAGGCCACCCTCTTCGGCCAGAAACAGTTGCCGATTCTGAAGGCCTTGCAAATCGCCTGACGTGTCGCTGCTCGCGCTGGCCTATGCCGTCGGTGGCATCGGCGTATTGCTGGAATGGCGCGCCTATCTGCAGCACGGCGGCTCCGCCTTCCGCAAATGGTCGGCTGCCGGGGCGCTGCTCTGGTCGGCGATGTATGCGCTGCTCGGCGCCTGGACGGCCGCCTTCACGATGGGCAGCACGGCGCTACGCACGCTGCTCTCCGGCCGGCTGGAGGGGCATCCTCGCCGACACCCGGCGGCAATCGGCTTCGTGTTGCTCTTCGTCGCCTTGACCGCGGCCACCTGGCAGGGGCCGGTTTCGCTCTTGCCCGGCTTCGCCGTCGTCAACACCACACTCGCGCTGTTCTACCTCGACAACCGCCGCATGCGCGTTGCTCTGCTGGCTTCCAGCGCCGCCTGGATGTAAGCGTCCAGCCGTCCCACCGGAACGAACGCCCGCAAATCAGGGTTTTGCAGC
>CAYXMQ010000014.1:0-89044 GCA_964466195.1 uncultured Thiobacillus sp. | reverse complement strand
TGACCCCGGAAGACACGTTGTCCAGCGCTATCCGGATGCGCAGATTGTCGTTGGCCTGTTCAGCGAGACGCGCCATGTCGCGCTGCAATTTGTCGCGCAGGCGCTGGAAACTGGCGGCTACCTCGCCGATCTCGTCGCGGCGATCGACGGCGACTTCGAATTCGGTACGGCCGGCGGCAATGGCATTGATCCCATCCGACAGGTTTTTCAACGGGTGCACGATCGCGCGCAGCAACGAGGCGGCGAAGGCGACGGCCAGCAGCAGGCCGATGCCGCCGACGCCCCAGGTCCAGTAACGGGCGATGTCATAGGCGGCTGCGGCGAGGTTGTACTCGGCGCGTGCGAACGACAGCTGAAAGCTGAGCAGGGTGTCCAGGTGGATGCTGATCGGATCGATCGCGGCATAGAGCGGCAGGATGTTGGCCTGCAGCTGTCCGGTTACCTTGCCGCTCTTGCCGGCGAGCGCGTTTTGCACGTTCTCGATTTCGGCATCGGCGGCGGCAAACAGCGGGCGAGCCTGTTCGGCCAGCGCTTTGTCATCTGCGCTGCTCACGCCTGCGGTATACAGCGCCCAGGTGTCCTTGATGTCCTGGCGCGCGTCGGCAATCGTCTGGCGCGCCGCTTCGGCGTCGACTAGGCCGGCATTGGCCTTGTTGGCGGCGCCAAGGATGCTGACCGCATAGGCGTCGGCCACGTGCTTCAGATGCGTGAAGGGCAGCACGTGGCCGTTGACCACCGTTTCCAGGCCTTGGCTGGCGCGCTTCATGTTGTGGAGTCCGGCGCCGCCGACCATCGCGATGACCAGGACAAGCACGAGGAATATGGCGATCAGACGGGCTTTGATGGACAAGCTGGCGAGCCACGTTTTCATTCATTATTCCTTTGGCGTTCAAGTCGCGCTGGCTTCGATCAGCGCCATTTCCTGGCTGGTCATCAGACCTTCGATATCGACCACGATGATCATGCGTTCTTCCACCGTGCCGAGTCCGAGCAGGTAGCGGGTGTCGAGAATGGAGCCGAACTCGGGCGCGGCGTGCAGATTGTCTGCGCTCAACTGGATCACGTCGGAGACGCCGTCGACGACGATGCCCATGATCCGTTTGCCGATGTTCAGGATGATCACGACGGTGAAGGGGTCGTAACCGGGGTTGCCCAGGTTGAATTTGATGCGCAGATCGACGATGGGCACGATGACGCCGCGCAGATTGATCACGCCCTTGATGAAGGGCGGCGCATTGGCGATTTTGGTGACGGCGTCGTAGCCGCGGATTTCCTGCACCTTGAGAATGTCGATGCCGTATTCCTCGGCGCCCAGCGTGAAGGTCAGGTATTCACCGGAAACGGCGACAGCGCGGGTTTCGGGGTAATTCATTGTTCAGCTCCTCTGGCGATGCCATGCGCGGTCAAAGCCTGCATCCGGTGTGGGCGCTTGTTGGTTCACGCAACCAAACGCCGCTTGGACTGGCTCAGGCCCATGCGGGTGACCGCTGCGACATCGATGATCATGGCCACGCGCCCATCGCCCATGATGGTGGCGCCCGAAAGGCCGGGCACCTTGCGGTAGTTGGCCTCCAGACTCTTGATGACGACTTGCTGCTGGCCGAGCAGCTCATCGACGAATAGGGCGGCCTTGCCTTCCTCCGCTTCCACCACCACCAGCAGGCCCTGGGTGATGTCTTCCACGCCATCCAGGCCGAAGGCGGCGGCCAGTGAAATCAACGGCAGGTATTCGCCGCGGATATGCACCATGCGGCTGTCGCCGGCCAGCGTGCGCACGTCCTCCAGCTTGGGTTGCAGCGATTCGATGACCGCGGTGATCGGGACGATGAAGGTTTCGCCGCCGACGCTGACCGACATGCCGTCGAGTATGGCGAGGGTCAGCGGCAGGCGGATCACCGTGCGGGTGCCCAAGCCGGGCGACGATTCCAGTTCGACGCGGCCGCCGAGTTCTTCGATATTGCTTTTCACCACATCCATGCCGACGCCGCGTCCGGAGATGTCGGTGATCACGTCGGCGGTGGAGAAGCCGGGCGCGAAGATGAGTTGCCAGACTTCGTGGTCGGACAGGCTGTCACTGACCGGCATGCCCTTTTCCTTGGCCTTTTCGAGTATTCGCTTGCGGTCGAGGCCGCCGCCGTCGTCGATGACTTCGATCACCACATTGCCGCCCTGGTGGCTGGCCTTGAGGGTCAGCATGCCTTTCGCGTTCTTGCCGGCGGCGCGACGTTGCTCCGGCGTTTCGATGCCGTGGTCGAGACTGTTGCGCACCAGATGGGTCAGCGGATCGATGATTTTTTCGATCAGACCTTTGTCCAGCTCGGTGCTGTCGCCCAGGGTCTTCATCTCGACCTGCTTGTTCAGCTTGCCGGCCAGGTCGCGCACGACGCGCGGAAAACGCGAAAACACCATGCTCATCGGCAACATGCGTATCGACATCACCGATTCCTGCATATCGCGGGTATTTCGCGACAGCAGTTCGATGCCGGCAAGCAGCCTTTCCGCCTGCACCGGGTCGAAAACACTGGCAGCCTCCGCCAGCATGGCTTGCGTGATGACCAGTTCGCCGACCAGATTGATCAGCTGATCGACCTTTTCGACGGCGACCCGGATGCTGTTGTCGGTGTTCGCGGCGATGACGGACTTGGCGGCGGCGAACGTCGACTGCTCGGGCGGGGCGGAATGGCCGGCGGCCGCGCTCAGGGCCGCCGCATCCAGGGCGGCAGCGGCCCGGTTGGAGAACGGTGCGGGTGCGCTGGTGGCCAGTGCAAAGTCGGCGCCGGGGGCGTCGTCGAACAGGCCGAGCCCGCCCGGGGCGTTGACATAAAAACCATAGCCGTAGCCCTCGATCGCGGCCGGGCTGTCGGCGGGCGCAACCAACGGCGCGTCCTGCGCGGCTTCCGCGGTGGCGTCCTTCGCCGGTGCGCCGGGGGCGTCGTCGAACAGGCCGAAGCCGGCCTCTTCGACCACCTCGGCCGGCGCTGACGGCAGGTCATCGAAAAATCCGTAGCCTTCGCTCTCCGCTTCCGGCTGAATGGCTATCGCTTCCGGAGTGCTGTAGAACGCCAGTGCCTCCTTGAGCTCGTGATCGCTGGCCGCCGTGGTCAGCACGACGACGAGTTGGACATCTTCGGCATTCGGCAGGTGGACGACTTCCACGGCGGCCATTTCGCCAAGTCCGCCGAGCAGGTTTTCAACCGCTTCGGGCACCGCTGCGACCTTGTGCGAGAGCGGGCAGGCGAGGCGTATCTTGCGTAGCGGCGCGTTCGCTGCTGGCGCGCCCTCTGCAGCTGCCGCTGCGGGCGCGGCGGTAGCATCCCCCGCGAGTCGGCTGAGCCGCGCGCAAGCCGCTTCGGTTTCGGCCGCATCGGCTGCCGGACCGCCCTGGTGATGTGCCAGTTGCGCACGTAATACATCGCCGGCGGCCAGAAAGGCATCCAGCATCTCCGCTCGCAGCGGCAGCTCCGCCTTGCGCAGCCTGTCGAGCAGGCTTTCCAGTATGTGCGTCACTTTGGCCATGTCGCTAAAGCCGAACGTGCCGCTGCCGCCTTTGATGGAATGCGCCGCCCGGAAGATGGCATTCAGGTCTTCCGGCGCAGGCGCGCTCACATCCAGATTGAGGAGCAGGTTTTCCATGTTCGCCAAGTGCTCCAAGGTCTCCTCGAAGAACACTTGGTAGAACTGGCTCATGTCGATGCTCATGGCGATTCCGTTGTCGGAGGGCGGCAGGGGCGGTGAAGGTGCGGCGAACGGGAAACTCGACCGTCGCCTTCAGCCGATGACTTTCTTGACCACTTCCAGCAGCTTTTGCGGGTCGAACGGCTTGACCAGCCAGCCCGTCGCCCCTGCCGCCTTGCCGGCGGCCTTCATCGCATCGCTCGACTCCGTCGTGAGCATCAGTATGGGTTTGTTGCGGTAGTCCGGCAGGCCGCGCAACGACTTGATCAAGGTCAGACCATCCATCTTGGGCATGTTCTGATCGGTCAGCACCAGGTCGGCTACTCTGCTCCTGGCTTGGTTGAGGCCGTCTTCTCCATCCACGGCTTCGACGACTTCGTACCCCGCGCTTTTCAGCGTAAACGCCACCATCTGACGGATGGAGGCCGAATCGTCGACAGTCAGCACTACTTTGCCCATATTGATTCCTCTAGTTCAGAACAGCTCGATCTCACCCGAGCCCATGTGTTGCTGCTTGACCGGATGGCTGCGCTGCGTCTGCTGCATCCTAAGCTCTTGCAACCAGGCGCGCGCCTGACTGAGACCGCCGTGCAGCTGCGCCTGTTGCCGCACGCCGGCAGGCAGTCGTCCGGCAATTTCGGCGATGTTCAGCAGGCGCTGTTGGACATGGCCGATCAGTTGGTTGGTCACGTCCTGGAATTGCAACGCCGTCACGGCGGCATTGACGCCAACGGCGACATGCTTGGCATGTTCGTCGATGCGTTGCGCGGTGACGCCGATAGTCCGGTCGATTTCGCCGATTCGGTTCAGCGTGCTTTGCACGCGCTGCTTGGCTTGCCATGCGGCATTCATGTCGAGCGAGGCGACTGTCGCCACGACTTGGTGCGCCAGGGCGCGTATTTCATCGGCCGCGCCGGTATGCACCGCCGTGATGCCGGCAGGGTGCGCGAGCGGGTCGGTACGCCGGGAAATCGCTTCGATTTCGCCCAGGAGACCGGCGATGGCGTTGGCCTTGATGCCTATCGTTTGCATGCTTTCCAGCAACCCCGTCGCGTTCTTGCTGGTGTTGAGGGCGTTGTCGACAAAAAACGCCTCCGTGTCGGATGCCGCGCGCGCGAACTCGGGAACGCCGCTGTCGTCCATATCCGCATGGCCGGCGGTCAGCGTAGTGGCGATGGACACGGCAAGATCATGCTGCGCCTGGATATGTGTATTCATTTCACCAAATCGCCCCACCAGTTCGTCGCTGGCGTGCTGGAGCAAAGCCTTGACGCGATCGAGTTCGGCGTTGCCGGCCTGCGTTTCGCTTTGGCTCGCGCGTGCAAGATCGTCCAGCAGCGTGAGCACATCGACGCGCAGCGACGCGTCCAGATCGTTTGTTTGCGCCGCAAGCCGCCAGCGCGGGCTCGCCCATACGATCGATGCCGCCGCCACAATGGCCGCTACGCGCCAGATCGGATCGGCAAACCAGCTGATCAACCCAAGCGAAACGGTAACGAGGAGGGTGAATACGGCAAACTCTTTTGAACCCAATCCTTCCTCCTGATTGAACCGGCGTGGAACCCTTCATCTCGACTGGCTATCGGCCGGCCGCCGCGGAACTTTAGCTGTGCGACCCTGAAAAAAGGACTCCTGCTTCGCCTGTTCGATGAACAACGGGTTCTGCGCGGCCGGCGCGGCGCGTGCGGCAAAGCGCCGAGGCGATGCCAGGCCTGGTCCGGTATGACGTCGCTACGGCGTGGCGACCGTCGTCCGCACGCCGGGCATCAGCCAGGCAAGAGCGTTTCCTGGGCGATCAAATCCTCGATCCGCTCGCGGGCATGAATCAAATGCGTGCACTCGCCGGCTACCATCACCTCCGCCGCGCGCGGGCGCGTATTGTAGTTGGAGCTCATGCTCATGCCATAGGCGCCGGTCGAGCAGATGGCCAGCAGGTCATCCTGCGCCAGCGCCAGTTCGCGGTCGTGGCCGAGGAAATCGCCGCTCTCGCAGACCGGGCCGACGACGGCGTAGCGGCGCGGCGGGGCGTCCTGCCGCGCCCGCACCGGCACGATGTCATGCCAGGCGTCGTACAGTGCGGGCCGCATCAGGTCGTTCATGGCGGCGTCGACGATGGCGAAATCCTTGGCTTCGCCATGCTTCAGGTATTCCACCCGGGTCAGCAGCCAGCCGGCATTGCCGACCAGTGAGCGGCCGGGTTCGACGATCAATTTCTCTTCGCGACCGTGCATGCGGTCCAGCAGTACGCGCGCATAGTCATCCAGCGCCGGCGGCGTTTCGTCGCGATAGCGGATGCCGACACCGCCGCCGACGTCGATGTGCTGCAGCCGGATGCCATCGGCTTGCAGGCTGGCGACCAGTTCCAGTACGCGATCCAGCGCCGCGGCGAAGGGGGCGACTTCGGTCAGTTGCGAGCCGATATGGCAATCGATGCCGCTGATGCGCAGGTGCGCCAGATTCGCGGCCTCGCGATACACGCGCAGGGCTTGATCGTGGGCAATGCCGAACTTGTTGTCCTTGAGGCCGGTGGAAATGTACGGGTGCGTCTTCGCGTCGACGTTGGGATTGACGCGCAAACTGATCGCGGCCGTGCGGCCGAGTTCGCCGGCGACTTGATTCAGGCGCGCCAGCTCGCTTTCCGATTCAACGTTGAAGCAATGAATGCCGGCGTGCAAGGCCGCCCGCATTTCCGCCGCCGTCTTGCCGACGCCGGAAAACACCACCCGGGCGGGATCGCCGCCGGCCGCCAGCACGCGCGCCAATTCACCGCCGGAGACGATGTCGAAACCGGCGCCGAGACGGGCGAACAGGTTCAGGATGGCGAGGCTGGGATTGGCCTTTACCGCATAGCAAATCAGATGCGGGTGCGTCGCCAGCGCCATGTCGTAAGCGCGGTAGGCGTGTTCGAGTGCGGCGCGCGAATAGACATAACACGGCGTGCCATATCGGGCGGCGATGGCATCGAGCGGCGTATCCTCGACATGCAGGAGGCCGCCGCGGTTGGAAAGGGCGTTCATTTGTTTACAGGCTGGGTGGGTTGGGCCGCGGTTGGCAAAGCGGCCGGGGTTTCGGGCAAATACAAAGCCCCTTTCTTGCCACAGCCGGAAAGGGTCAGAGCGAACGCCAGAGAGAGCGCCAGCGCGGCGCAGGGCAAGAAAAATTTGAGCAGGGAAATTCGCATGAGGAGCCTCTAAAATCGCAGCCAGTTTAGCAGCCCGCAGTTGACCTCCCAAAGTTGGCCGCGCCGGCTGCGCCTTTATGGAGCACAGCATGACTGAAAGTGAATACACGCGTCTGGCCGACGAAACCTTGCGCAAGCTGGAACACGCCATCGAAACCGCCGATGCCGATTTCGACTATGAGTTTTCCGAGGGCGGCATTCTTCAAATCGAATTCGCCGATGACTCGGTGATCGTCGTCAACAAGCAGGCGGCGGCGCAGGAAATCTGGGTGGCGGCGAAAAGCGGCGGTTTTCATTTTCGCTGGGATGGCCGTGTCTGGCGCGATACTCGCAGCCACGAAGAGCTGTTTGCCGCGCTGTCGCGTTTTGCCAGCGAACAGGCGGGCGCGGCGGTCGTGCTGCAATGAGGCCGTGGCGAAGATCGCATCGCCTACTTTGGAAATGACGCGGAGGCTGCATGGGGACAACGATGGACGAACACGCGCTGTTCGAATTACTGCCCGAGTTGGTCGAGCAACTCGGCGCGGATCACGTCAAGCCGCTGCTTGACCGTATCAGCGTGCACCCGCTGGAAGCGGGCCAGATCCTGGTGCATGACCAGGAGCCGATCGACGCCTTTTACCTGGTGTTGAGCGGCCGTCTGCAGCTGGCCATAGAAATGTCCGGCCATACCATCGAGCTGGGATGCATCCGGCCCGGCAACTGGTGCGGCGAATTGGGCTACTTCAGCGGCGTTCGGCGTTCTTCGAGTACGGTTACCGCGGGTGAGGAGACCAGCGTGGCGCGGCTTGCGTATGACGATTTTGATGCGCTGATCGTGGAAGACTCCATCGCCGTCTGCCGGCTCACGCATGCCTTCATACAGATGTTGATCCGCCGCTTGCAGGTGACCGCCAACAACCCGGTGGTCGACCCGGATGGCAATATGTTGTTGCTGGGCGATCTCACGGTGCCGCTGGCGGAATTGAGCCGCAAGTCGCACGGCGTGGTCGATTTCATCAAAAGTTTGTTGGGAGCGCGCGGATGATCTTGAAAAATTACCTGCGCTCATTGCCGGGTTTCCAGTTCCTGTCCGATTTCGATGTCGAGCACGTCGCCGCGGCGATGCGTGTCGATGAATATGCCAACGGGCATGTGTTCATCTACCAGGATCGGCTCAATCAGGAGTTGTACCTGTTGCTGGACGGCCAGGTCGACGTCGCCCATTACGGCAATACCGGCCGGCATTACGTGTTGAAGACCCTGCAGCCGGGCGAGTTCTTCGGCATGCCGTCGTTGTCGACCGGCAAACCGGCGATCACGTCCTGCACCGCACGCGGACCGGTGAAAGTCGCCAGCCTGCCGTTCTCCGCCTACCTGCTGCTGTATCAGCCGGATTCGGAAATCGGCTGCCGCTTCCAGTTCGTCATCGCCACCCAGTTGGCGCGCGACCTGCACGACCGCCACGATGCCTTGCGCAAACTGCTGGCGCAAGTCTATGGCGGCATGGAAAAACTGGAAGACTCGACGGAGAAAACAGAAACGGCGGCCAAGGGCGCGTTGCCGAGCCCTTGACGCCGCCGTACACGCTTAACCCAGCCGCGCCCGCGCTCGCGCCGCCGCCGCGCGCACCTGATTCGGCGCGGTGCCGCCGAGGTGATCGCGAGCGGCGAGCGAGCCTTCCAGCGTCAGCACGGCGTAGACGTCGGCGTCAATCAACGGCGAGAAGGCCTGCAATTCCGCCAGACCCAAATCGGCCAGATCGCATCGCTTCTGTTCCGCCGCGCGGACGGCCCGCGCCACCGCTTCGTGCGCCTCGCGGAAGGGCAGGCCTTTCTTGACCAGGTAATCGGCCAGATCGGTCGCCGTGGCGTAGCCTTCGATCGCCGCCTGGCGCATGCGATCGGCTTGCACGCTGACGTGAAACACGCGTTCGCCGCTCTGCTCGTCGAGATGGCTGCCCATCATCTCGGCGAAGATCGCGAAGGTGTCGATCAGCGTGTCGACGGCGTCGAACAAGGGTTCCTTGTCCTCCTGGTTGTCCTTGTTGTAGGCCAGCGGCTGGCCCTTCATCAGCGTCAGCAGCGCGACCAGGTGGCCGTTCATGCGGCCGGTCTTGCCGCGCATGAGTTCGGGCACATCGGGGTTTTTCTTCTGCGGCATGATGCTGGAACCGGTGCAGAAACGATCGGCCAGGTCGATGAAGCCGAAGCGCGGCGTCATCCAGATCACCAGTTCTTCCGACATGCGCGAGAAATGGGTCATGATCAACGCGCCCGCCGCCAGGAATTCGATCGCGAAATCGCGATCCGACACCGCATCCAGCGAATTTTCGCAGACCCCCTCGAAACCGAGCTCGCGCGCCACCATTTCGCGGTCGATCGGGAAGCTGGTGCCGGCCAGCGCCGCGGCGCCCAAGGGCAGGCGATTGACGCGGCGGCGGCAGTCGAGCAGCCGCTCGTGGTCGCGCGCCAGCATTTCCTGCCAGGCCAGCATGTGATGGCCGAAGGTGACCGGCTGCGCCGCCTGCAAATGCGTGAAGCCGGGCATCACCGTCGCGGCGTGATGCTCGGCCAGCTCAATCAGCGCGCGCCGGGCTTGAATATTCAATTCCAGGATGCGGTCGATCGCGTCGCGCAGCCACAGGCGCACGTCGGTGGCGACCTGGTCATTGCGCGAGCGGCCGGTGTGCAGGCGCTTGCCGGCATCGCCGACCTTGCGCGTGAGCGCCCGCTCGATGTTGAAATGGATATCCTCGTCGTCGAGCTGCCAGGTGAAACGCCCGGCCTCGAAATCCGCCAGAATCTCGCCCAGGCCGCGCCGGATGTCGGCCAGATCTTGCGCCGACAGCACGCCGACTTGATGCAGCATGGCGGCATGCGCCAGCGAACCCTGGATGTCGAACGGCGCCAGCCGCCAATCGAACGGGATGGAGGCGGTGTAACGTTTCACCCGCTCGGACACGGGTTCGGAAAAACGGCCCGACCAGGCGGCGGCAGGGAGAACTGGGGTGGCGGGAGTTTCGGCTTGGCTCATGGAGTGATAGCTTGCGGGCAGGAGGATGCGTGAGACTCGGATTATGACAAAGGAGACCCAGATCGCTCTGCCGGATTTCCGCAATCTCGGCATCTTGTTGCGGGTCGCGCTCGCGCTGCAGGCGCTCGGCGCGCTGGCCGCGCTGGTGCAGGCCGACGCCGCAGCCGGCGCGCCGGCGCTGTTTTTCCGTTATGCCGCCTATCTGGAACCGCCGCTGCTCAGCACCATGCTGATCCTGTTCCTGCTGGCGCCGAAGCTGATGGCCTGGCCGTTGCGCCAGGCCTGGGCGGCCTGCCTGGCGGTGAGCCTGGGCAGCGCGGCGTTCTGGCATGTTTTTCTGCAGCACCCGATGGCCGACACGGACGGCGCCGGTTTGCTGCGCACGCTGCTGCTCGCCGGCGTCGCCACCGGCGTCATTCTGGCCTGGCTCGACTGGCGGGCGCGGCGGCTCTCGCCGGCCTTGGCGGAAGCGCGCTTGCAGGCTTTGCAGGCGCGCATCCGGCCGCACTTTCTATTCAACAGCCTCAACAGCGTGCTGTCGTTGATGCGCTCGAATCCGGCGCAGGCCGAAACCGCACTGGAAAACCTGGCCGAGTTGTATCGCGTGCTGATGGCCGACAACCGCCAGCTTTCGCCGCTGGTGCGCGAACTGGAGCTGGCGCGGGCCTATCTCGATCTCGAGGCCTTGCGTCTGGGGGAGCGCCTGCACGTCGATTGGCGGGTGGAAAACGCGCCGGCCCTGGCCATGCTGCCCGCGCTGGTGCTGCAGCCGTTGCTGGAGAATGCGGTCTGCCACGGCATCGAGCCGCATCCCGAAGGCGGCCGCATCGGCGTCGATATCTTCGCGCGCGACGGCCAGCTGACCGTGGTGGTGCGCAATCCCAGCCATGCCGAGGCGCCGGCGCGGCCCGGCAATCGCATGGCGCTGTCCAATATTCGCGAACGTCTGGCGCTGCATTTCGATGCGGAAGCGCGCTTGTCCGCGCATCAGGTCGGCGGGGAGTTCGTCGTGCAGATGGTGTTGCCATTGCGGGAGCCGCAGCGTGTCGACGCCAGCCATGCCGCTTAGAGTCATTCTGGCCGACGATGAAGCGCTGGCGCGGGCGCGGCTGGCCGATCTGCTGGCCGATCTGGCCGCTGATTTCGACGTGCAGGTGGTGGCGCAGGCCGGCAATGGCGCGGCGGCGCTGGAGCGCGCCGCCGATACGCCGGCCGACGCGATCCTGCTCGATATCCAGATGCCCGGCATGTCCGGCCTGGAGGCCGCGCGCCATATCGCCCGCCTGCCGCAGCCGCCGGCGATCATTTTCGTCACCGCCTTCGATGAACATGCTTTGCAGGCGTTCGAGTTGCGCGCCATTGATTACCTGCAGAAGCCGGTGCGTCTGGCGCGGCTGCGCGAGGCGTTGTCGCGCATCAAGCCGTTGGCGCCTGCCGATGCGGAAGCGCTGGCGCCGCGCCGCACGCATTTCTCGTTGCTGGAACGCGGCCGCATCTGGCGCGTGCCGGTCGCCGACGTGCTTTATCTGCGCGCCGAACAGCGCTACGTCACTGCCCGCACGCGAGAACGCGAATACCTGCTCGATGAATCGCTGGTCAAACTGGAGGAGGAATTCGGTGATGCGTTTCTGCGCATCCATCGCAACTGCCTGATTGCGCGCAGACACCTGGACGGGTTTCAGCGCCATGCCGACGAGGGCGAAGGCCACTGGCTGGCGCGGCTGAAGGATTGGCCGGAACGGCTGCCGGTGTCACGCCGGCAGATGCATGTCGTGCGCGAGTTCGTAAAAGGCGCGTGAGCGGCGCTTTACTTCGCTTCCGGCAGGCCGCGCACCTTGGCCAGGCCCTTGTCGATCGCCTGGTCGAGGTGATAGCCGTAGTAATCGATGGTGCCCAGGCCGACCACCGGTTTGGCCAATAACTTGCCGTTGGAATCGAACACCATCACGGTCGGCACCATACGCACGCCGCTGTCGCCGGCAAAACGCCGATGCGGCGTCTTGCCGCCCTGGAAGTTCTTCATTTCCTGATAGCTCGACAGCTCGACCCTACGCATCACGACCTTGGTCTGGTATTCGGCATTGCGGCTCATCGGAATCAGAAATTCGTTCAGCACCGTCTCGCAATAAGAACAGTGTTCGCTGGCGAACATGACCAGAACGACGCCGTTCTTGTTCTTGGCGAGTTCGGCATCCTTCTGCAGATCGCGCGCATCCGGCACTCCGCCCAGCGGGGCGACTTCCGCAAAAGCCGAGCCAAAGCTGCATGCTACAATCGCCAGCATTAACGCAAATGCTTGTTTCATAGACTTTTTCCTCGAATTTAGCGGCCCATTCTAGCGACTGGGATGCGTCCTCAGAATAGTTCAAACATGCCTGAAAAAATCATTATTGCGACCCGCGAAAGCCAACTTGCCCTGTGGCAGGCGGAACACGTCAAAGCGCGGCTCATCGCGCTGCATCCCGGTCTGGAAGTGGAGCTGCTCGGCATGACCACGCAGGGCGACCAGATTCTCGATTCACCCTTGTCGCGCATCGGCGGCAAGGGTCTGTTCGTCAAGGAACTGGAAGTCGCGATGGCGGAAGGCCGCGCCGACCTGGCCGTGCATTCGATCAAGGACGTGCCGATGGACCTGCCGGCCGGCTTCGAGATGGCCGCCATCCTCGAACGCGAAGATCCGCGCGACGCCTTCGTGTCCGCCGAGTACGCCAGTCTGCAGGAGCTGCCGCCGAATTCCCGCGTCGGCACTTCCAGCCTGCGGCGGCAGGTGCAGATCCGTTCGCGTCTGCCGCATCTGCATGTCGACACCTTGCGCGGCAACGTCAATACCCGTTTGCGCAAGCTCGACGAGGGCCAGTACGCCGCCATCCTGCTGGCCGCGGCGGGCCTGAAGCGGCTGGGTTTCGAAGCGCGCATTCGCGCCACCTTGCAGCCGGAGGAAAGTCTGCCGGCGGTCGGCCAGGGCGCCATCGGCATCGAGATTCGCAGCGGCCGGCCCGAGCTGGCCGCCTTGCTCGCGCCGCTCAATCATCCCGAAACCGCCGCCTGCGTGCGCGCCGAACGAGCCATGAGCCGCATGCTGCACGGCGGTTGCCAGGCGCCCATCGGCGGCTATGCCGTGGTGCGCGATAACGCGCTCTACCTGCGCGCCTTCGTCGCCGATCTGGAAGGCATCCGTTTCTTCCGCGCTACCGCGGAAGGTCCGCTCGACGACCCGGAAGCCGTAGGCCATGTCGCCGCGCAAGAGTTGATCAAGCAAGGCGCCGACAAGCTGATGGCGGAAATCATCCAACGGGCGAAATGAACCGCATGACCGCCGCCGGGCCGACCCAAGGCGGGCATAGCCCCCCCTCGGGGGGCAGCGAAGCGTGGGGGTCGTCCAGCGCCGCCGGGCCGACCCAAGGCGGGCATAGCGCCCCCTCGGGGGGCAGCGAAGTCGTTGGCGGCTCTGCCGCCCTACGAATTCGGCGTCCCCCTTGCGGGGACAGCGAAGCATGGGGGCCGTCCAGCGCCGCCGCGCCGCTTGCCGGCATCGGTGTGCTGGTGACGCGTCCGCCTGAGCAGGCCAGCCGTCTGATGGCGCAGTTGCAGACACTGGGCGCGCAGCCGGTCGCGTTTCCCGCCCTGGCCATTGCGGGCGCGAGTCGGCCCGAGGCGTTGCGCCTGCGCCTGGCCGCGATCGATCAATACGACTGGCTGCTGTTCATCAGCCCGACGGCGGTGCAGTTCGGACTGGCCGCATTGAACCTGGCGCAGCCGCTGGCTGTCGAGTCGTTGGCGCAGAGGCGGACGGCGGCGGTCGGCGGCGCGACCGCCGCCGCTTTGCGCGCCGCCGGATGCCGCCGGGTCGTCGTCCCCGCCAGCGGCGCCGACAGCGAACAGCTGCTGGCATTACCCGAATTCGCCGACCTGGCCGGCCGGCGCATCCTGATTTTTCGCGGCGAGGGCGGCCGCGAATTGATCGCCGATACCTTGCGCGCCCGCGGCGGCGAGGTCGACTACGCCGAATGCTATCGACGCGTCCGCCCGCAGACCGATCCCGCGCCCCTGCAAAAAACACTGAACGAACAGCGGCTGCACGCCGTCACCGTGTTCAGCCGCGAGACCCTCGACTATCTGCTTGAACTGCTGAACGCAGCGGAGGACGCTCGCAATGGCGTGCTCGTGTTGCCGTTGTTCGTGCCGCATGAGCGTATCGCAGCGCATGCCCGTGCGCTGGGTTTCACCCGCGTCATCGTGACGGCAGCGGGCGAAAGCGGCGTGTTGGCCGGGCTTGTGGAATACTTCAGGCATGACTGAAGCGTCCTCCCCCATGCCACCCGCCGACAACGCCGCCGACATCCCGTTGCCAAGCAGCCAGAATGGTGCCGCCATTCCTGCGTCGAGCCGATCCAATGGCGTCGCCTGGGCGGCGCTGGCTGTGGCGGTTTTGGCGCTGCTGGCCGCGTTGGGCTTTGCCTGGCACTTTCACGATCGGGGTCAGCTGCTCGAACAGCAACTGGCGCGCCGGATCGGCGATTTCGACGCCGCCAGCCGCGAGGCGCGCACGGCCGCCAAGGCGGCCAACGAGGCGCTGGCCGATCTGCAGACCCGCTTGCTGGCGATGGAGACGCGCGCCAGCGATACCCAGAACCAGCAACTGGCGCTGACCGCGATGTATCAGGAATTGGCGCGCAGCCAGGACGAACGCGTCGCGGCGGACATCGAACAAACGCTGCTGCTGGCGCAACAGCAGTTGCAGCTGGCGGGCAATGTGCGCGCGGCGTTGCTGGGCCTGGAGGCGGCGGAAGCGCGTTTGGCGCAGCTCAACAGGCCGCAATTCGCCAGTCTGCGCAGTGCGATTGCCAGGGATATGGAGCGGCTTAAGTTGTTGCCTGCGGCGGAGATCGAGGTCATCAGCGCACGCCTGGAAGTCTTGATTCAGAGCGTCGATCGCTTGAAGCCGGAATCGGAAACCGAGCCGCGCCCGCCGGCCGTGCTGCCCAGCGCTCCGGCTTCGATCGATGGCTTGGCGAAGTTCTCCCGCGAAGCCTGGCAGGAGTTCAAGGAGCTGGTCCGCATCCGCCGCCTCGATCATCCCGAATTGCCGTTGCTGTTGCCGTCACAGAATTATTTTCTGAGCCAGAACCTGAAATTGCGTCTGCTGGCCGCCCGGCTGGCGTTGTTGCAGCGCGATGAAACCGGCTTCCGCGCCGACATCGCCACCACCCGCGACTGGGTGACGCACTATTTCAACCGGCAGGATGAGGCCACCAAGGCGTTCATCAGTAGCCTGGACGCGCTGCAGCGCGCTCCCGTCGCGCTCAAGGACGCGCACATTTCCGGCAGTCTGCAAGCCGTACGCGCGGCGCGCGGCGCGCATTAGCCCGATGCGCTCCGCTCTCTGGATACTCGGATTGTTTGCGCTGGCCGTGGCGTTCACGCTGGCGGCGCGAGTCGATCAGGGCTACGTCATCATCGTGTTTCCGCCCTGGCGCATGGAGCTGTCGTTCATGCTGGCCTTGCTGTTGTTGGCCGGCTTGCTGGCATTCGTTTATACCGCGTTTCGGCTGGCCGGCATCGCGCTCAACCTGTCCAGCGACATGCGCGCCTGGAACGCGAAGCGGCGCCAGGAGAACGCCGATAAAGCCCTGGTGAATGCCATGCGCGCCTACCTGGACGGCGACCTGAAATTGACCGCCAAATTTGCCGGCAAGGCCGGCGCAAGCACGCTGGCGCCGGACCTGGTCGAACGCTTGAAGCGGCCGGCTCAGGCCGCTTCGACAGCGGTGGCCGGCAAGACGACGGAGTCGGTCTAACTTCCGGCCTGGAAGTCGAAAGAGTCGGCGAAGAAGGCGTCATCCGGCAGGCCGCGGGCGAGAAAATCGCGCCGGGCGGCGTCGATCATCGGCGGTGCGCCGCAGGCGTAAACCTCATAGCCGGACAGGTCGGCGAAATCCGCCAGCACCGCCTGGTGTACGTAGCCGGTGCGGCCAGGCCAGGCGTCCTCGCTTAGTGGTTGCGACAACACCGGGATAAAGCTGAAGTTCTTGTGCGCTTGCTGCCACTGGCTCGGCACCTCGGCCTGGTAGAGGTCGGCCAGCGTCCTGGCGCCCCAGTAGAGCGTGAATTCGCGTCGGGTTTCATGCTGGAAGGCATGCTTCAGCAGGCTCTTGATCGGCGCGAAGCCGGTGCCGCCGGCGACGAAGATCGCGGGCTTGTCCGACTCGCGCAGAAAGAAACTGCCGTACGGGCCGGAGATGCGCATGATGTCCTTCACCTTCATCGCGCCGAAGACATGGTCGGTGAACTGGCCGCCCGGCACATGCCGGATATGCAATTCCAGAAATCCGTCGTCTTCCGGCGCGTTGGCCAGTGAGAAGCTGCGCCGTTTGCCGTCCTTGAGCAGAAAATCCAGATACTGGCCGGGCAGGAATTGCAGGCGTTCGTTGGACGGCAGTTTCAGCCAGATCGCCATCACATCGTCAGCCAGCTTCTCCATCCGCTCAATGCGGCAGGGCAGCGTTTTGATCGGAATGTCCTTCACCGCGCCGACTTCTTTCACCTCGATGGTCAGATCCGTCTGCGCCTTGGCGCAGCAGAACAGCGCGAGGCCTTGCAGCTTGTCATCGTGCGTCAACGCGCTGTCCTGATGCACGCCGTAATCGACCGAACCGGCCAGCACTTTGCCCTTGCAGGCGCCGCAGGCGCCATTGCGGCAGCCATACGGCAAAGAAAAGCCGGCATTGAGCGCCGCACCGAGCAGGGTTTCGTTGGGCTTGGCGGTAAACTGGTGGCCGCTGGGTTGGATGGTGACCTGGTAGCTGGCAGGTAAAGACGACATGAACAAATCCTCTCGATGAAACTGATATGCGAATCCTGATTATCGGCTGCGGCGATGTCGGACTGCGGCTCGCCCGATTGCTGCACGGGCGGGCTCGGATTTTCGGCCTGAGCCATTCCCCGCAACGCTTTGCCGAACTGCGCGCGGCCGGCGTCATCCCGCTGTGCGGCGATCTGGACGAGCGTCGCAGCCTGACCCGAATCGCCGGCCTGGCCGACGCCGTGCTGCATTTCGCGCCGCCGCCCGGCGAAGGCGAGAGCGACCCGCGCACCCGCCGCCTGCTCGCCGCCCTGGCGCGGCGCGCGAGTCTAGCACGCCACCCGGCGCGCCAAATCGACGCCGTGCGACAGGAAAAGGCGCTGGTTTACATCAGCACCAGCGGCGTCTACGGCGACTGCCGCGGCGAGCGCGTGGCGGAAACTCGCCCGGCGCATCCCAGCAACACGCGCGCCAAGCGTCGCGCCGATGCGGAGGCGCGTCTGCGCGCCTGGGGCCGGCAGCCTGGCCGGCGCGTCGGCATCCTGCGCGCGCCCGGCATCTACGCGCAAGATCGCATGCCGGCCGAACGGGTGCGCAAGAACCTGCCGGCCATCGTCGCGTCCGACGATGTGCATACCAATCATATCCATGCCGAAGACCTGGCCCGCCTCGCCCTGGCCGTGCTGTTCCGGGGCCGCGCCAACCGGTTGTACAACGCGGTTGACGACAGCGGCCTGAAAATGGGCGACTGGTTCGATATTGTCGCCGACCATCTCGGCCTGCCGCGCCCGCCGCGGCTGCCGCGCGCCGAAGTGATCGCCGCGGTGACGCCGGCGATGCGCACCTTCCTGACCGAATCGCGCCGGCTGGACAACCGCCGCGCCAAGTCGGAACTGCGTTTCCGGCTCAAATACCCGACCGTGCGGGAAGGGCTGCAGCCGGCTTGAACAAGGCGGGCCTGGAACGGCGCGGCCTGTGCTGCACAAGCCAAGTCCGAACCGGTCCGGCGAGCGGATCGCAACGCCTTCCAAGGCAGGCATATTGGGGGGGCGCAAGCCGGCGTTACAATCGCCGCTAACTCACCGAGCGCCGAACATGGACAACGCCAATTTCACCGACCATTTCCTGATCGCCATGCCCAGCATGCTGGACCCCAATTTCTCCGGCACGCTGACCTACATCTGCGACCACGGCGAGCAGGGCGCGCTGGGCGTGGTCGTCAACAAGCCGATCGAACTCAGCCTGGAATCGCTGTTCAGCCAGATCGGACTCGACCTGAAGGACGCGCATTTCCGCGCCGAGCCGGTCTATTACGGTGGTCCGGTGCAGGTCGAGCGCGGCTTCGTGCTGCATCGGCCGGTCGGCAAATGGGGCTCGACGCTGTCGGTCAACGACCGGGTGGGCCTGACCACGTCGAAGGACATTCTGGAAGCCACCGCGCGGCAGGAAGGCCCGGCGGAAATCCTGGTGACCTTGGGCTATGCCGGCTGGGGACCGGGCCAACTGGAAGACGAGATCAAGCAGAACGCCTGGCTCACCGTGCCGGCCGACCCGGAAGTCATCTTCAGCTTGCCGGCGCAGGACCGCATTCCGGCGGCCATGCGGCTGCTCGGCATCGATCTGGCCATGCTGTCGGAAGTGGCCGGTCACGCCTGATACGGGACGCCTGGAAGCAGCAGGATGATGCTTGAGCAGACCCCGCAGCGCGGCAGCGTGCTGGCCTTCGATTTCGGCCTGAAGCGCATCGGCGTGGCGGTCGGCGACTGGGAAAATTGTTTGGCGCATGCGCTCGAAACCATACAGAGTGACGCCAATGACGCGCGCTTTGGCCGCATTGCCGCGTTGATCCAGGAATGGCGGCCGACGCATCTGGTCTGCGGCCTGCCCTTTTCGATGGACGGCACGGAGCACGACATCAGCCGCCGTGCACGGCGTTTCGCCAATCAACTGCATGGCCGTTTCAGCCTGCCGGTGGCGCTGGTGGACGAGCGGCTGACCTCTTTCGCTGCCGATTTGCGCCTGCGCGAGGCTGGCGTCAATTGGAAAGACCGCAATGGCCGCGCCCGCAAAGGCCTCAACGATGCGGGCGCGGCGCAACAAATTCTTCAGGACTACTTTGATCATGCCCATGCAACCGCCCTCGCCTAAGGAAGACGCCGCAAGCGCTCAAATGCCGATGGCTTCGCTGCCCTCGCCCGAACAACTCATCGACCTCCTGGCCGCGCAGATCAAGCCGCTTATCCAGCCTGATTGCGCGTTGGTCGGCATCCATACCGGCGGCGTCTGGATCATGGATGCGCTGGCCGAGCGCCTGGAACTGGATCTGCCGCGCGGGGTGCTCGATATCGCCTTTTATCGCGACGACTTCTCGCGCATCGGCCTGCATCCGGAAACCAAGCCGTCGCACCTGCCGTTCGATGTGGAAGACCGGCACATCTTGCTGATCGACGATGTGCTGTTCACCGGCCGTACCATCCGCGCCGCGATGAATCTGCTGTTCGATTACGGCCGCCCGGCCGCGATCAAACTGGCGGTGCTGGTGGATCGCGGCGGGCGCGAGCTGCCGCTGTGCGCGGACTATGTCGGCATCAAGCTCGATCTGGCGGCGGACGAACACATCTCGCTGGTCAGCAACGAAACGGAAGGGCTGCACTTCGTCGTGCAGAGCAAGTCATGAGCGCCAACAACCTGCAATTGACCGACGATGGCCGCCTGCGCCATCTGCTGACGCTGGATGGCCTGCCGGCGCGCGTCCTGACTCATATACTCGATACCGCGGCGTCCTTTCTGTCGGTTTCCGAGGCGGTGCGCGACGTCAAGAATGTGCCGCTGCTGCGCGGCAAGGCGATCTTCAATATCTTCTTCGAGAACTCCACGCGCACCCGCACCACGTTCGAGATCGCCGCCAAGCGCCTGAGCGCCGACGTGGTCAATCTGAACATCAATGCGTCTTCGCAGAGCAAGGGCGAAACGCTGCTCGACACCATCGCCAACCTGTCGGCGATGCAGGCCGACATGTTCATCGTGCGCCACGCCGCGGCCGGCGCCAGCCATCTGATCGCGCGCCATGTCGCGCCGCATATCCATATCATCAACGCCGGCGACGGCCGTTGCGCGCACCCGACCCAGGGTTTGCTGGATATGTTCACGCTGCGCCATTACAAGGGCCCGTTCCACAACCTGCGCGTGGCCATCGTCGGCGATGTGCTGCATTCGCGCGTCGCCCGTTCGCAGATTCATGCACTGACCACGTTGGGCTGCCCGGAAGTGCGCGTGGTCGCGCCCAAGACGCTGTTGCCGCGCGATGTCGAGAACCTCGGCGTGCACGTGTTCCACAAGATGGGCGACGGACTCAAGGACGTCGATGCGGTGCTGATGCTGCGCCTGCAGAACGAGCGCATGCGCGGTTCGCGCCTGCCATCCGCCGGCGAATATTTCAAACACTGGGGTCTGACGCCGGACAAGCTCAAACTGGCCAAGCCGGATGCCATCGTCATGCATCCGGGCCCGATGAATCGCGGCGTCGAAATCGATTCGGCGGTGGCCGACGGCATGCAGTCGGTGATCCTGTCGCAGGTCACCTTCGGCATCGCGGTGCGCATGGCGGTGATGAGCATCCTGGCCGGCAATCAATAATTGGACAGTGATATGAAAATCCACATCAAAAACGGCCGCGTCATCGACCCCGCCTCCGGCCTCGATCGCGTGCAAGACCTCTATGTCGCGGCCAGCCATATCGTCGGCGTCGGCCAGCCGCCATCCGATTTCCACGCCAATCAGGTCATCGACGCGAGCGGCCTGATCGTCTGCCCGGGCTTGGTCGATTTGTCGGTGCGCCTGCGCGAACCCGGCCTGGAATACATGGCCACGCTGGAAACCGAAATGCACGCGGCGGCGGTCGGCGGCGTCACCTCGCTGGCCTGCCCGCCGGATACCGATCCGCCGCTGGACGAACCCGGCCTGGTCGAAATGCTCAAGTTTCGCGCCAAGCACATGCCCGGCCCGCGCGTGTACCCGGTCGGCGCGCTGACGCGCAAGCTCAAGGGCGAAGGCATCACCGAAATGGCCGAACTCACCGAGGCCGGCTGCATCGCATTCAGCCAGGCCGATGCGCCGCTGGTCGACACGCAGGTGTTGCTGCGTGCGATGGAATACGCCAAGACCTTCGACCTGTCGGTCTGGCTGCGCCCGCAAGACCCGCATCTGGCGCGCGAGGGCGTCGCGCACGACGGCGTCGTCGCGGCGCGGCTCGGTTTCCCGCCGATCCCGGTGCCGGCGGAAACCGTCGCGCTGTCGACCATCCTGCTGCTGGTGCGCGAAACCGGCGCGCGCGTGCATCTGGCGCGCCTGTCCAGCCGCGCCGGCATCGAGATGGTACGGCGCGCCAAACATGACGGCCTGCCGATCACCTGCGACGTCAATATTCATCACGTCCACCTGTCGGAAATGGACACCGCCGATTTCAACGCCAACTGCCATCTGATTCCGCCGCTGCGCAGCCAGCGCGATCGCGACGCCATCCGCCACGGCCTCGAAGACGGCACGATCGACGCGATCTGTTCGGACCATGCGCCGGTTGATGACGATGCCAAGGAACTGCCGTTCCAGGAAGCCGAACCGGGCGCCACCGGCGTCGAACTGCTGCTGCCGCTGACCCTGAAATGGGCGCGTGAAACGGGCCTGCCGCTGACTCGGGCGCTCGACTTCATCACCCGCAACCCGGCGCGCATCCTGGATGTCGATGCCGGCCGCATCGGCGTCGGCCGACCCGCCGACCTGTGTTTGTTCGACCCGCAGGCGAACTGGGTGGTCAATCGCGGCAACCTCGCCAGCCTGGGCAAGAACAGCCCGTTCCTCGGCCTGGAAATGCAGGGCCGCGTGCAATACACGCTGATCGACGGGCATCTCGATTACCGCCGCGGCAATCAGCACGCTTAACGTGCAGCGCCATTGCATGGCCGGCGCGCCGGTGAAATAGGCGCATGCGCGTCCTCTCCGTCATCCCGCCGATGACGCAACTCAACACGCCGTATCCGTCGACGGCGTATCTGACCGGCTTCCTGCGCTCGCGCGGCGTCGATGCGGTGCAGGAAGACCTGGCGCTGGCTTTGGTGCTGCGGCTGTTCTCGCCATCCGGGTTGCAGGCCATCCGCGCCTGCATCGAGGCGCTGCCGAAGCGCAAGCGCACGCCGCAGGTGCAGGCGTTTGACGCGCAGTTCGAGCGTTATCTGGCCACCATCACGCCGGCGGTGGCGTTTCTGCAGGGCCGCGACCCCAGCATCGGACATCGCATCGCCGGGCGCAATTTCCTGCCCGAAGGCGCGCGCTTCGCTGCGCTCGACGTTTACGTCGATGACGACGGCGGCGACCCGCTGGCCTGGGCGTTCGGCGCGCTCGGGGTGCAGGATCGCGCCCGCCATTTCGCCACGCTGTACCTGAACGATGTCGCTGACGTGCTGCGTGACGCGGTCGATGCGCGCTTCGAGTTCGTCCGTTACGCCGAATCGCTGGCGCAAAGCCAGCCCAGCTTCGAACCGCTGGCCGCAGCGCTGGCCGCGCCGCTGAATCTGGTCGATCAATCGCTGCGTGAACTGACGCTGGAAGCCATTACAAAGCATGCCCCGGCGGTCGTGCTGCTGTCAGCGCCCTTTCCCGGCAACGTCTATGCGGCGTTTCGCATCGCGCAGGCGATCAAGGCGCAGCATCCCGGCATCGTCACGGTGCTCGGCGGCGGCTTCGTCAACACCGAACTGCGCGAACTCAGCGAGCCGCGCGTGTTCGATTATTTCGACTATGTCTGCCTCGATGACGGCGAGCGTCCGCTGCTGGCGCTGCTGGAACATCTGCGCGGCGAGCGGAGCGCGGAACGGCTGGTACGGACTTTCGTGCGCAGCGACGAAAAGGTCCGCTATATCCACTTCCCCGAGCCCGACATCCCGTTCGCCGAAGTCGGCACGCCGACCTGGGACGGCCTGCCGCTGGACCGCTATCTGTCGGTGCTCGACATGCTCAACCCGATGCACCGGCTGTGGTCGGATGGGCGCTGGAACAAGCTGACCGTGGCGCACGGCTGCTATTGGAAGAAATGCAGTTTCTGCGATGTCTCGCTCGACTACATCGCCCGCTATGACGCGATCGCCGCTGCGACGTTGGTCGACCGCATCGACCGCATCATCGCCGAGACCGGACAGACCGGCTTTCACTTCGTCGACGAAGCCGCGCCGCCGAAGGGCCTGAAGGCGCTGGCCGAGGAACTGCAGCGGCGCAACCGCGCGATTTCCTGGTGGGGCAATATCCGCTTCGAAAAGTCGTTCACGCCGGAGCTGTGCCGGCAACTGGCGGAAAGCGGCTGCATTGCCGTTTCCGGCGGCCTGGAGGTCGCCTCCGACCGTCTGCTCAAGCTGATGCAGAAAGGCGTCTCGGTCGACCAGGTCGCCCGCGTCACGCACGCCTTCAGCGAAGCCGGCATCCTGGTCCACGCCTATCTGATGTATGGCTTCCCGACCCAAACCGTACAGGACACCGTCGATGCGCTGGAATACGTGCGCCAGCTGTTCGCCGCCGGCTGCATCCAGTCCGGTTTTTTCCACCGCTTCGTCTGCACCGTGCATTCGCCGGTCGGTCTGCATCCGGAACAGTTCGGCGTCACGCTGCAGACGCTGCCGGCGGTCTCCTTCGCCAGGAACGACGTCGGCTTCCATGATCCGACCGGCGTCGACCATGACGCGCTCGGCATCGCGCTGAACAAGGCGCTGTACAACTACATGCATGGCATCGGCCTGGATGACGATGTGCGGCAATGGTTCAGAAGCGACGTTGCCGAGCGCGTGCCGAAAACGCGCGTGCCGCGCCATTTCATCGAGCGGGCGTTAAACGGACGCTGAGCGGCGGCCGGGGGACTGCTCGTCGCTGCACCGACTCGCTGCGGCCGCTTGCCAGGGTAACCGGCCTGCGCCAAAAACCGCATCAAATGATGCTATATTCCGGCCTCCATTTTGGCCGGGACTCGCCGTGCGAACGACCATCAACCTCGATGAAACGCTGCTGGAGCGCGCCCAGTCGCTGACTGGCGTGGTGGAGCGCTCCGCGTTGCTGCGCGAGGCGCTGACCGCACTGATCCAGCGCGAGAGCGCGCAGCGGCTGGCCCAATTGGGCGGCAGCGAAGCGGAACTGACGCCCGCACCCCGCCGCCGCGACGCCGGCAAGCCGTGATCCTGCTGGATACCTCGGTCTGGATAGACCATTTGCGGCAGGGTGATGCGCAGGTGGCGGCCGTTCTGCAGTCCGGCCAGGCGCTGGTGCATCCTTTCGTGATCGGCGAACTGGCGTGCGGGCCGTTGAAATTGCGCGGCGAGGTTCTGGGCCTGTTGGCGGCCCTGCCGCGGGCGCGGGTGGCCGAGGAGCAGGAGGTGTTGTTCTTCATCGAACGCCATCGTCTGATGGGGCGCGAGATCGGCTATGTCGACGCGCATTTGCTGGCCGCCACGGCGCTGACCGCAGGCGCCCGTCTGTTGACGCGGGACAGGCGGCTCGCTGCGCTGGCGCGCGAACTGGAATTGGCGCATGTGAAGAGCGCGCACTGACGCGGGCGCGACGATTGCACTTATCGGATGGAGCAGAACAAGGATTTCAATGCAGGATCACTATGCCAAACTGGGCATCTCGCCGGCGGCGACAGCCGAGATAATCAAGGCGGCTTACCGCAAAAAGGCCGCACAGTTTCACCCCGACAAAAACCCGTCGCCGGATGCGGCCGCGCGTTTCAGGGAAGTTCAGGCCGCGTATGAAACGCTTACCGACGCCGAGCGTCGCAAGGCTTACGACGAATACCGCGAACGCAGCCTTATCGAAGACCCCCTGCCCGTCGCGCGCGACATGGCGGGAAAATATTTCCAGGACGCCATCAATTGAAAAAATCCCGATATTTCTCAGACCTTAGCACCAGCTATCACGCCGAGGTCGATGACCTGGTGACGGATTCCGAAGGCAAGTCGGTGCTGCAAAAACGTCTGAACGACAAGCGCGGCGTGCTCGGCGCGCTCTTGCCGATGATCGATTTCAGCCCGGAAATGGTGGCGGTCGCGTTCTACGGCGCGTTCGGCTTCAAGTCTGCCGCACGCATGCAGCAACTCGCGCTGAGCGAACCCGGGCGTGCGGGCTTTAGCAAGTGGGCCGATCTGAAACCGGAGCTGACGGTCGCCGCTTGGGCGGAGCCGTTGATCGCGTCGACGCTGAAGGTTCAAGGCGGCGACGCCTTTCTCGTCGTGACCGCGGTGCTGGAGTATTTGCGCACCAAGGAAGCCTCAGCTGCGCCGGCGCCGGAAAAAACGCAGGAGCAAGAGCGCGACGAGTACGCCGAGGAAGGCGAAGAAGGTGACGAAAACGACGAGCGGGACTTGAGCGAGGCGGGCGCCGATTGGCTGGCCGAACAGGGCTTCGATGCGCTGGAACGTTGAACCCAGAAAGCGCAGGTCACCACCTTATTCGAATTGAAGGACACAGCATGCACCCGGTAGTTACGAAATCCTCCCAGTTGATCCTCGCCGGCGATATCGCCGGCGCTGAGCAGGCGCTGGTCGCCATCGCCGAACAGGATGGCGATCATGCGCTGGTCAGCGTGCTGGGCGACATGGCGCCGAAGGATCTGCTCGCGGTCATGCGCGAGTTTGATTCCTCGCGCGAATCGGTGGTGAACATGCTGGTTACGCCGGAGCAGTTTGCGCGCAGCGTGGTGCTGGAAAGGAAGTACGGCGAGCGCACTCGGGAACGGCTGCGCGCGATGATCAATTCGGTCATTTTTCGCGACCCGAACACGGTCGGCGAGTATCTGGAAGCCATCGCCGAGATCGAGGGCGGCAGCCAGACGCTGGCCGACTATTTCGAGGACCGCTACGACGAGATGTTCAGCTTTGCCAGCAGCGGCCGTTTTACGCCGCAATTCAACACCGACTCCGGCATTCAGACCCACAACACCTGGCTGATGGAAAAAGTCGAGGAGCTCGACCACGGCCTGGATTTCGGCGATTCCATCGAAAACGCCCGGCCGCAGCTTTCTCGTTCGGAAATCGCCGATGGCGACTGGATGGAAGCGGCCTGGATACTGCGTTACGAACTGACCGATGCGTTCGAAGAAGTCATGTTCGCGCTGCGTGACCGCATGCAGAAGCACATGGAGGAATCAAATGCGTCGCCGGCGCCGGCCTCCTCGGGGCCGACGGACACAGAGGACGACGAGGAAGAGTCGGCCATTTAGGGCGCGACTCGCCGCCGACCCGGATACGAACGCATGGCCACCCCCGCGACCTCTGTTTCGGCTTTCGACAGCCGGCCGTTCTTTGATAAAGCGCTGCGTTACGGCGTGGAGCAGGACATTCTCACGCCCGAGCGGCTGCAGGCGATGCAGGCGGATTTCGCCAAGGGCATCGTCCAGATCGCGCATTATTTCGGCACCGCGCATCTGCGTCCGGAGCTTGAGCTGGCCCTGCATCGCATGGTCAATCTGATCAGCCTCTACCTAGAAAACCTGACCGCCGGCGACCTGCGACTCGCGGCGTACTCCTTGCGCGACAAGACCTTTCTGTCGCATTCCAAGGGCGGTTCGGAGATGCTCAAACTGCTGCATGCCATGCCGGAGAGCACCGTGCTGGCCGGCAATCCGGTGACGCCGGAGAGCCAACGCGCCTATCTCGACGAGAAGACCGCGGCTAAGCGGATTTCGCTGGCCGAATACCAGGCGGATCTGGCACGGCGCCAGGAAAACCAAAACATCCTCGATTTCTCGTTCTGGCTGGCGAAAAAAATGGGCGCCGATGGCGGCGAGATGGACGATGCCGACGCGCTGATCCGCAGCGCACTGCTGGTGATCGCGGTCGACAAAGCCGAGTTGCGGATGCCGACCCGTACCGCCTTCGTCCGTCTGGTCAAGGCGGCCAAGAGCGTGACGGCGGAGGCGGAGCAGAAGCGGCTGGAGACCTTCATCAAGGATGCGCCGAGCGAATTCCAGCGACTGGCGCGACGTGAAATGGCGCGTTTCGTCGCCAACGATCTGCCCAAGATTCGGCAGGCCGGCAATAGTGCGGACAAATTGTTGAACGGCGATTCCGGCCTTGCGTTCTTCGTCAACGTGAACCTGGACGAGGACGTGCGGGAATACGAGCGTCTGGTGGCCAAGGAATGGGATCGGGTCACGCGCGGCAAAGGCGACGACCCGGCCGTGCTGGCCAGCGTCTTTCTTTGCCTGGCGACCGGCCAGCCGGTGAAGGCCGCCGTGCTGCTGAAGGAAGCCAAAGCGATCATTCAGCGCTTTCGGACGGCGGGTTTCGATTCGGCCGCCGTGCTCGCTTTCATCGAGGCGCATGCGCCGGAAGCGCTGCGCGACGATTTGCGCCGATTCTGGCTGGAAGACCTGATGCTGGAAGCGCAGGAGCAACTCGCCGATGCCGATCCGAATTGGCCCGACGCCTACATGGAACGCGCCCTCGAATATTTTCGGCAAACCTGCAATGCCGCCTGGAAAGGGCGGCGCCGCTAGTCGTGCATCCAGTACAGCCCCGCACATAGCGCCGCGCCGACGGCATAGAGCAGCCAGGTGTCGGAGATGGCGTAGGGGTAGAGCATCATGCCCAGGCCGGTCCAGCGCAGTTTCGGGCGGGCGGTTTTCCTGCCGTAGCCGTAGGCGGCGAGGCCGATCAGGCCAAACAGAATCAAGCCAAACAGGTAGGCGGGGGTAGGCAGCGCAAAACCGAGCGCGGAGAGCGTGTTGAGGTCGGCCACGAGTAGTCTCCAAGAATGGGGGCACAATGCCACACACCGGCGCTTGCGTCCCAATAACCCTATGCCAATCACGACCTTGGCGCGGCCTGCCAAGGTTTCCGCAGACGGCGTCTTGTGCTCAAATCCCGCCCTTCCGCCGCATTCTTTCGGCGCGATGCGATTTACGCCAACTGCCAACTGCCAACGCCAACCACGCGCCACCCTGCGGCGCTTCTCGCAACCGCATGAAAATCACCGTCAGCGAACTGATCGTCAAATACCTGGAGCGGCTGGGCGTCGAAGTCATCTTCGGCATGCCCGGCGCGCATGTATTGCCGATCTACGACCAACTGCGCGACTCGCAAGTGAAGAGCGTGCTGGTCAAGCACGAGCAGGGCGCGGCGTTCATGGCCGGCGGTTACGCCCGCGTGTCGCACCAGGTCTCCGCCTGCATCGCCACCGCCGGGCCGGGCGCGACCAATCTGGTGACCGGCATCGCCAACGCTTATGCCGAACGCTTGCCGGTGCTGGTGATTACCGGCGAGACCTCGACCTACATCTTCGGCAAGGGCGGTTTGCAGGAAAGCTCGGGCGAGGGCGGCGCCATCGACCAGGGCGCGCTGTTTGCCAGTATCACCCGCTATCACAAGTTGGTCGAGCGCACCGATTACCTCGGCCAGGTGCTCAACCAGGCCACGCGGGCGCTGTTTTCGCATGAGCCGGGACCGGTGCTGTTGAGCATTCCGTACAACGTGCAGAAGGAAATGGTCGATGCCGACGTGCTCGATCAGCTCCATCTGCACGCCGCGTTGCCGCGCAGGACGGAAACCGTCGCGGCGCATGCCGGCGCGCTGGCGCAGCTGGCGGCGCTGATCCAGGCGGCGCGCTATCCGGTCATCGTCGCCGGCTATGGCTGCATCAAGGCGGGTGCGCGCGATGTCGTCGCCAGCCTGAGCGAGGCGCTGGGCATTCCGGTTGCGTCGAGCCTGAAGGCCAAGGGCGTGGTCAGCGAGGGCGGCGCGCTGTCGCTCGGCTGTCTCGGCGTGACTTCGAACGGCCAGGCCTATCGCTACATCGTCGAGCATGCCGATCTGGTGATCTTTCTCGGCGCCGGTTTCAACGAGCGCACCAGCTATCTGTGGGACGCCAAGCTGCTGGCCGGCAAGAAAGTGGCGCAGGTGGACCGCGATGCCGGCCAACTGGGCAAGGTGTTCAAGCCGGACGTGGCGATCCACGGCGATATCCGCGAAGTGCTGACGGCATTGCTGACCACGCTGACGGCGGAAGGGGCCGAGCGCAGCCGCCTCGACAAGCTGGATGACCATCGCGAATCGGAAAACCGGCCGCTGGCCGAAGCCGCCGCCGCGCAGCGCGCCAAGTTCCGCCTGATGGAGGCGTTCTTCGCCGGCCTGGCCAGACGATTCCCGCAGGACGCGTTGATCTTCGATGACAACATCGTGTTCGCGCAGAGTTTTTTCGACGTCTCGCACGCCAATCACTATTTCCCCAACTCCGGCATCTCCTCGCTGGGCCATGCCATCCCGGCGGCGATCGGCGCCCGGATGTACGCCCGGAACGCGCCGACCTTCGCGATCCTCGGCGACGGCGGCTTTCAGATGTGTTGCATGGAAATCATGACCGCGGTGAACTACGCCATTCCGCTCAATATCGTGGTCATCAACAATGCCACGATGGGGCTGATCCGCAAGAATCAGTTTCAGCTGTATGGCGAGCGCTACATCGACTGCGATTTCGTGAATCCCGATTTCGCGCTGCTCGCTCGCGCCTTTGGCATCCAGCATCACCGCATCGCGGCCGAGGCCGACATCGACGCGCTGTTCGCCGATGCCGACCTGACCGGTGCGATCAATCTGATCGAAATCCTGCTCGATAAGCATGCCTTCCCCAGCTACCTGTCGGCTCGCTGACCTGCCCGCGCAGATCGCCGCACAGCACGCCGCCATCGCCCGCTTCGAAACGGCGCTCTGGCAGGGCGGTTTCAAGGCGCACCTGCTGGCGTCCTATCAAGCCGCCTGGCGACGCTTGGAGGCCTTGCTGGCGCAACACGGCGAAGGCCGGCGCCGCCACCATTTCGTCATCGTCATCCCGGTGGCGGACAGCCCGATCCATCTGCAGGACTGCCTGCGCAGCCTGCTCGAACTGTGCCGCGCCTATGGCTACGGCGGCATGCAGGACGGCCGCTGGCGCAAGGTTTCGGTGTTGCTGGCCGACGATTCGAGCGATGCCGGCTGCATCGAGCGGAATCGCGCCATCGCCGCCGAATTCGACCGCGCCGGCCTTTGCACCGACTATTTCGGTCTGGACGAGCAACTCGCGCTGCTGGACAAGCTGGCGGGGCTGGACCTGACGCCCATCGTCGGCCAGCACGCGCGCACCGCATTCGGCCACAAGGGTCAGGCGATGATGCGCAACATCGCTTATCTGAAGTGCGCCGAACTGCACGCGCGGATGTCGGCAACCAGCCCGGACGAGAAGGTTTTGTTCTACACCATCGACGCCGACCAGGAATTCAAGGTGAATGTGGAGCCGCCCGCGGCCACCGGCGGCCGCGTGGTGGCCAACGAAGTCTGCGCGGTGAATTTTCTCTATCACCTGGATGCCATCTTCAGCCGCAGCGACGCGCTGGTGCTGACCGGAAAAGTGGTCGGCGATCCGCCGGTTTCGCCCGCCGTGATGGCCGGCAATTTTTTGGAAGACGTGATCGGCTTCCTGCATGAGATGGCCGCGCGCGCGCCGGAACAGCCTTACCCGCAGCCGGATGCCGCCGGCGCGCATGGGCAAAGCCGGGACGCCGCCTATCACGACATGGCCGATCTGTTCGGCTTCAAGCCGGCCGCCGCGGCCTACCGTTATCGTTGCACGTTGCCCGGCGAGCCTGACAATGCCGCCTGTTTCGCGGAGTTTTCCACGCGCCTGAATCGCTTCTTCCACGGCGAACATCCCACCCGCGTGACCTGGTTCGAGCCTTCCGATGCCGCCGCCAGCGTGCAGCCGGCGCGCACCGTTTACACCGGCAACTACGTGTTCCGGCCGGACGCGCTGGGCTGGTTCATTCCCTACGCGCCGCTGCGCCTGCGCATGTCCGGCCCGACCATGGGCCGTCTGCTGCAGGCCGAAATCGGCTCGCGCTTCGTCTCCGCCAACGTGCCGATGCTGCACAAGCGCACGCTGGACGCCACCGGCCAATCCGAATTCCGTCCCGGCGTCGTCGACGCCAGCGCGCATATCGACCTGTGCGGCGAGTTCGAACGCCAGTTTCACGGCGACGTCATGCTGTTTTCCATGCAACGCCTGACCGCTCTGGGCTATCCCGACGCCAGCCTGGCCGCATCCGTGGTGGATGCAACGCTGGCTGCGGTGCAAGCCGAAATGCGCGAGACCTACCGCGACAAGCAACGCGCCATCCTGGCGCGCCTCGACCATCTGCAGACTCTGCTGCACGACGCCGCGCACTGGTGGCAGCGGACGCCCGGCCTGGCCGGCGCAGTGGCCAACTTCGAGTCGTTCGCCGGCAACATTGCACACAATTTCGGCGCCGCGTCGGCTTGCATTGCGCGCCTCGACGACCCGGCGCGCCGCAGCGACTGGCGCGCCCGGCAACTCGCCGCCCTGACCGGCCTGCACGCCAACCGGCAGGCCTGGGCGCAGGCGCTGGCCGTGCTGCAGGCGCCGGACTGAGCGCATCAGCCAAGCGCATGGCGGGCTGACCGCTCCGCTTTCCCATGCCATGCTACGGTTTTCGCCCAAGGCTGGGCGGATCGACCGGGAGAACGCAGATGGCAACGAACAAGTGGGTGTACGCCTTCAGTGAGGGCGACGGCAAGAACAAGCATTTGTTGGGCGGCAAAGGCGCGAATCTGTGCGAAATGACGCAGATCGGCTTGAACGTGCCGCCGGGTTTCGTGATCAGCACCGAAGCGTGCCTGGCCTTTCTCGACGATCCGCAGCGCGCCTTGTCCGCGGGCGTGATGGACGAAGTGCGCATGCAGTTGCTGCGGGTCGAGTCGGCCAGCGGCAAGGTGTTCGGCGGCCGCGACAACCCGCTGCTGGTTTCGGTGCGCTCCGGTTCGGCCATGTCCATGCCGGGCATGATGGACACCATCCTCAACCTCGGCCTCAACGCGGAGACCTTGCAAGGGCTGATCGCCCAGACCGGCAACGCGCGTTTCGCGCACGACGCCTACCGCCGCTTCATCCAATTGTTCGGCAAGGTGGCGCTGGGCGTGCCGGAGGAGTTGTTCGACAACGAATTCAACGCCGTGAAGTCCAAGGCCGGGGTGAAGCACGACGTCGGCCTGTCCGCGCGCGATCTGGCCGAGATCGCCGAGCGCTTCCTGGACGTGGTGCAGAAGCACACCGGCCGGCCCTTCCCGGCCGATCCCTACGAACAACTCGAGATCGCGATCAAGGCGGTGTTCAACTCCTGGGGCGGCAAGCGCGCGGTGGATTACCGGCGCGAGTTCAAGATCACTCCGGCGATGGCCAACGGCACGGCGGTCAACGTCGTGGCGATGGTGTTCGGCAACATGGGCGATGATTCCGCGACGGGGGTGGGCTTCACCCGCGACCCCGGCACCGGCGAGAACGTGATGTTCGGCGAATACCTGACCAACGCCCAGGGCGAGGACGTGGTGGCCGGCATTCGCACGCCGAAGCCGGTGGCGGAACTGGCCAGCGAAATGCCGGATCTGTACCGGCAGCTGGTCGAGTTGCGCGACCAGCTCGAAGGCCATTACAAGGAAGTGCAGGACTACGAATACACCATCGAGAAAGGCACGCTGTTCTGCCTGCAGACCCGCAACGGCAAGATGAACGCCACCGCGCTGGTGCGCACCTCGGTGGACATGGTCAAGGAAGGCCTGATCGACAAGCAACAGGCGTTGCTGCGCATCCAGCCGGAAATGCTGGAACAACTGCTGTTCCCGCGCCTGGACCCGAAAACCCGGGCGGTGGCCGTGGCGCGCGGCCTGCCCGCCTCGCCCGGCGCGGCTTCGGGCATCGCCGTGTTCGATGCCGACCGCGCCGAGAAACTCGGCCGCGCCGGCGAGAAGGTCATTCTGGTGCGCGAGGAGACCAAGCCGGAAGACATCCACGGTTTCTTCGCCAGCCAGGGCATCCTGACCAGCCGCGGCGGCAAGACTTCGCACGCCGCCGTGGTCGCGCGCGGCATGGGCAAACCCTGCGTGGCCGGCGCCGAGGGCATTCATGTCGATGTCCACACGCGCCAGGCCATCGTCGGCGACAAGGCCTTCGGTGAAGGCACGGTGATCACCCTCGACGGCACCACCGGCAACGTCTACCTGGGCGAGGTGGCGATGATCGAAGCCGACTTTTCGCCGGAACTGGGCACGCTGCTGTCCTGGGCCGACGACATGGCGCAACTGAAGGTGATGGCCAACGCCGATACCCCGACCGATGCCGAGCGCGCCCTCAAATATGGCGCCATGGGCATCGGCCTGTGCCGCACCGAGCGCATGTTCAATGCCGTCGAGCGTCTGCCCATCGTGGTTGAAATGATCGTCGCCGAGAGCATCGGCGACCGACAGATCGCGCTCAACAAGTTGCTGCCGATCCAGCGCGCCGACTTCGCCGGCATCTTCAAGGCGATGGCGCCGCGCCCGGTCACCATCCGCCTGCTCGACCCGCCGATCCACGAGTTCCTGCCCAGCGCCGACCAACTGGTGGAAGAACTCGATCAGCTCAAGCACCTGCGCGACACGCTGCGCGGCATGCAGGTGCTGTCCGACGCGGTGGACTTCATGTACCGCACCCGCGACACGCATCCGCAGGTTGCGCTGCCGGCCGACCCGGTGCTGGTGGACGAGGCCATCCAGAAGAAGGAGGCGATGCTGAAGAAGGTGCGCGCCCTGCACGAGATCAACCCCATGCTCGGCCATCGCGGCGTGCGCCTGGGACTGACCTTCCCGGAAATCTACGCCATGCAGATTCGCGCCATCCTGGAAGCCGCCGCCGAGTGCCAGAAGGCCGGCTTCGAGGTGCACCCGGAAATCATGGTGCCGCAGGTCTGCACCGCACAGGAGCTGAAGCAGGTGAAAGCGTGGGTGGAAGGCATCCGCTCCGATGTCGAGGCCGCGACCGGCGTCGCGCTCAACTTCCAGCTCGGCTCCATGCTGGAAGTGGTGCGCGCCTGCATGCGTGCGGAAAGGCTGGCCGAGGAGGCCGAGTTCTTTTCGTTCGGCACCAACGACCTGACCCAGGCGGTGTTCTCGTTCTCACGCGAGGACGCGGAAAACAAGTTCCTGCCGATGTACAACCAGCACAAGATTCTGCAGGACAACCCGTTCGAGGTGCTGGACGTGAAGGGGGTCGGCAAGATCATGAAACTGGCGGTGGATTGGGGCCGCGCCACCCGCCCCGGCATGAAGATCGGCATCTGCGGCGAGCACGGCGGCCACCCGGCGTCGATCCGCTTCTGCCATGAAGTCGGCCTGAGCTACGTTTCCTGCTCCGGCCCGCGCGTGCCGGTGGCGCGTCTGGCGGCGGCTCAGGCGGCGATCATGGCGGCGAAGGCGATGCGCGAATAGCGGATACAGGCGGTCGCCGGCGATGCCGGGCGGCTCCGTGCTGTCTGCGGCGATATGTCGCATTCTTCGGCACACAACGGGTCGGTAGTATCCGCCGCTTTCCAATGGTTGGTCGGCAAGGCATCCGTCGCCGTGTCGGCCATGACAAACTGGGGGCGCGGATGTTGCAGCATGAATTGATTGGGCGAAATGCCCTGCAGCCGGTATCGATGGCGCTGGTTCTGGCCTTTTCGTCGAACGCCATGGCGGCGGATCGGGTGATGGACGAACTGACCATCAGCGACAGCCTGATCGGGCAGCCGCTTGATCTGGAGCGGAAGGGCCAGACCGGCAGCCGATTGGGTCTCAGCGTCAAGGCGACGCCGGCATCGGTGACGCTGGTGGACCGCGAAGCCATCGAGCGGCGCGGCATTGAAACGACTCAGGAGGCCTTGAAGAGTGTGCCCGGCATGACGGCAACGTCGGCGCCGGGGTCGCCAGGCGCGGTGTTCTATCGCGGCTTTTCCGGCGCCAGCGTAACCCAACTGTTCAACGGTATCACCGTGCAATATGACGCCATCGCCGCCCGGCCGGTTGATAGCTGGATCTACGACCAGGTTGAAGCCGTCGGCGGCGCTTCCAGTTTTCTGTACGGGGCCGGCGCCGTCGGAGGGACCGTCAACTACCTGACCAAACTGGCCAACCGCGGAGGCAATTTGACCGAGCTGAAGGCCGGCTATGGTCGATTCGATGCCACCCAGTTAGCCGTCGACACCAATCAAGAAATGGGGGAAAAGAATGTCGTGCGGCTCGCCGCGAACCGAAGCAGCGCCAACGGCTGGAGTGATGGCGTCAAACGCGAAGCCTGGCAGCTGGCGGGGTCTGTGCTGACCGACCTGTCCCCTTCTTGGCGCCATACCTTGGCCCTGGAATATCAGGATGAGAAGGTGGATCGTCCCTACTGGGGCACGCCTATCCTGAAGCCGCTCGGCGAACAGATCGCCATTGATGAAGCGACGCGCTTCAAGAACTACAACTCGCTGGATGGCCTCTACCAGCAGACCGTGCGCTGGGCGCGCTCCGTTCTGGAATTCAAGGCGAGCGACCGGCTGACGCTACGCAATACCCTCTATCACTACGATGCGCTGCGCGATTACCGCAACGTGGAAACCTATGCCTTCAACAGCACCAATACCGGTGTGGTACGTTCGAACGCGCTGCTGCAACGCCACGACCAGACGCTGAACGGAGACCGCGTCGAATTCGCCTGGGACAGCCCTCTCGGAGGCCTGCCCAGCGCCTGGGCCGGCGGGCTGGATTACAGCATCAATCAGCAGACCCGTTTTCCGCTGTCGGTCGCCGGTCCGTTCGGTACGGTCGATCCGTACAGTTTCACGACCGAGACCTTCTTTAGCCTGCCCGGCGTGACGCCGGGCTTCAATCCGGATCGCACCAATCGCCTCAAGACGCTGGCCCTGTTCCTGGAAAACAGAACCTTCCTGACTCGGGACTTGTCGCTGCTGGCCGGGTTGCGGCGCGACAGCATCGACCTGGAAGTGACCAATCATCGGGTGGTCAGTGCGACCAATCCGGCCTATTTCGAGCGCCGGTATACGCCCCTGACCGGACGCCTGGCGTTGGCCTACGACCTGGCGCCGAATGCCAATGTCTATGTGCAGTACAGTACGGCTGCCGATCCGCCGGCGGGCATCCTGACGACGGCCTCGTTCACGCAGGTCCGCGACTTCGATCTGACCACCGGCAAGCAGTGGGAGATAGGCAGCAAGTTCAGCTTTGCAGACGGTCGCGGCAACGGCACGCTGGCCTATTACGACATCACGCGCAGCAACATCGCGGTCAGCGATCCGACCAATCCGGGTACGACGATCCCGGTCGGTCAGCAGTCTTCGCGCGGCATCGAACTGGCGCTGGGCTACCAGATTACGGCCAGCTTGCAGGCGGCAGGCAACTTGTCGCTGGTCGATGCGCAATATGACCAGTTCAACGAGACCGTGAGCGGCGTCGTCGTTTCACGCGCAGGCAATCGGCCGACGAACATCCCGAAGCAGGTTGCCAATCTGTGGCTGAGCTACAGCCCGGTTCCCCGGGTGGAACTGGGGGCGGACCTGCGTTACGTGTCATCGCGCTATGCCAACTCCGCCAACACGTTGAGCGATGGCGGCTATACCCTGCTCGGCGCCTACGTCAGCTATAAGTTGGACCGCCGGACTCGCCTCGTCGCCCGCTGCAAGAATTTGACCGACACGATTTACGCCGAAAGCTTTTCCGGTACGAATATGGTCTACCTGGGCGCGCCGCGGACGTTCGATCTCTCGATCCAGACCAGTTTTTAAGCGTCCAGGCCGGGTTTGGGCATGAAGCGCTATCTTTATCTGGCCCATCGCTGGTTGGGCATCGTGCTTTGCCTGTTCATGGCGCTCTGGTTTTTCTCCGGCGTCGTGATGATGTATGTCGGCTACCCGAAACTCACGCCGCAGGAGCATCTGCAGAATTTGCCGGCGCTCCATGGCGCTTCTTGCTGCGCCTCGCCTGCCCAGGTACTGGCAGCCCTGCCTCCCGGCAGTGCGCCGCAGGCCTTGCGCCTGACCTCGATCAGCGGCATGCCGACCTATGTCGTCGAGCTGGAAAAAAACCGCTTTGTCGCGGTCGACGCACAGAGCGCGCGGCTGGTTAGGGTCGATGCGCACCGGGCCGTACGATCGGCGGCCGCCTTCATGCCGGGCGCAGCGACTTACGCCGGGGCGGTGATGGAGGATGCCTGGACGCATTCGCGGGCGATGAACGGGCATCGCCCGTTGCATCGGGTCGAGATACAAGGGGTTAGCCCGACTCTCCTGTATGTCTCGGGCGCCACCGGTGAAGTGGTGCGGGATGCGACTGCAACGGAGCGGCTGTGGAATTGGGTCGGGGCTTGGTTGCACTGGCTGTATCCATTCCGCGGCGGCTGGGTTGACGCCTGGTGGAGCGATATCGTCATCTACACGTCGCTGGCGGCCACGCTGCTCGGTTTGAGCGGGGTTTGCATCGGCTGGCTGCGTTGGCGCCGCAAGCGCTATGCAAACGGCAGTCATAGTCCCTACTCCAGTCGCTGGGCGCGTTGGCATCACTGGTTGGGCCTGCTGTTTGGAGTATTGGTCGTGACCTGGATCGCCAGCGGGCTGTTTTCAGTGAACCCATGGAAGATGTTCGATTCGGGCGCGGCCCGTCCCCAAGCCTCGCCTTTGTTATTGCAATCAGATGGCATGGCGCCCGGCACGGCCATCGACTGCCTGCGGGCGCATGGTTTTTACGCCAGCGAACTGGAATGGACGCGTTTTGCCGACGCCTCCGTCATCCTCGCCCGCGATGCTCGAGGCGCTACGCGCTTGCTGGCGGCGAGCGGACGCTGTGCGCCATTCGCCGCCCATGACATGGCGCGTCTGCAAGCGGAAGGTGCACGGCTGCTGCCGGCGGCAAGCGTGGTGCAGGCCGCCGTCCAGCACGCATTCGACTGGCATTATTACGACCGGGCAGCCCACACCATGAGCGGTCATCTCTCCCGGCCCTTGCCCGTGCTGCGCTTGGAATTCGACGATGCGGCGCAGACCTGGCTGTATCTCGACCCGCGTAGCGGCGCCGTGGTGCAGCGGCTGGACAGTCATACCCGGGTCAAACGCTGGCTGTTTGCCTTGTTGCACAGTTGGGATTGGCGCCCCCTCATCGAGACCAGGCCGTTGTGGGATGCCTTGCTGGTTCTGGGCAGTCTCGGCGGATTCTTGCTCAGCATGAGCGGGGTTGTCCTTGGCTGGCGCCGTCTGCGGCGCGGCCGGTAATGGCTGTCGGCGCGATTCGAAAGACTCGTACCCGCCCGGAAGTGACCCCGCCGGGCCTTTCATTGGCTGCTCGATATTGCTGATTTGATGTCGGGTGAGCTACGGTTGGCTGCCCCCACCCCCCTAGAACTGTCCTTGAACGCTTATCCCATGACTACGGCCCGGCAAACGGCAACCACCGCGTGCTTACCTGGCAACGCGAACGCAGGCGAGCGCGTCGATGTTTAGTGCGCCGCTGAACTGGCTGCATCGCCGGCGTTACCCGCTGCGTTACGCCCAGCTGGATATGTTGCTGCGCAACCAGACGCTGAGCCGGGAACACATTCTTCGTAAACAGCAGGCGGATTTCGCCGCCATCGTCGCTTTCGCGGCCGCCAACGTGCCGTATTACGCGGAACGCTTCGGTGCGCGCCGGGAGAATCTGCCGATTCTGGACAAGGACGCCGTGCGCGAGCGGCTGGATGATCTGCTGGCGCGCGATGCCGATCGTACTCAGGTCAAGCTTGGCCATACCGGCGGTTCTACCGGCAAGCCGCTGGCGTTCTGGTACGACGAGGCCAAGCATGAGTTGATGCGCGCGGGGATGATGCGCGGTTTCATGATGTCGGGCTGGCGGCCGGGCCAGCGGGTGCTCAACTTCTGGGGGGCGCGGCAGGATGTGGCGGCGGGCGGGGTGTTCGGTTCGGGGTGGGGTGCCGGCTGGTCGGATCGGGTCGCCGCAGAAAAGACCCTCGCCGCGACCGACTACAGCGAAGCGAAGCTGGCGCAATGGGCGCGCTGCGTGCAGCGCTACCGACCGGTTCTGCTCTACGGTTACGCCTCGGCGATGAGCGAGCTGGCGCGTTTCGTCACGGCGAACAAACTGGCCATGCCGCGCACCTTGCTGGGCGTTTATTCCACTGCCGAAATGCTGACGGACGCGCAGCGCGAGGTGATGCAGCAGGCTTTCGGCTGCAAGGTGTTCAACCAATACGGCTGCCGCGAGGTGCCCAACATCGCGTGGGAATGCCGCCACGGCCACATGCATGTGTGCGCCGATCTGGTTTATCTGGAGTCGGAGCGCATCGACGGCGAGGAGCAGTTGATCGTGACTTCGCTGACCAATCGCTTGATGCCGTTCATCCGTTACAACCTGGGCGATTCCGGTCGTCTGCTGGCCGGCGAATGCGCGTGCGGCTCGCCCTTCCCGTTGATGGAAATGGGCCTGTGCCGGCAGAACGACTGGCTGCGCGGCTGCGCCGGCCAGCGCATTCATCCGGGCGTGTTCAACCGTCTGCTGGACGGCCTGACGCAGATTCGGCAATACCAGTGGCGGCAGCGCGACCTGCAGACGATCAGGCTGAACCTGGTTGCGTCCGACCCGCTGAGCGCCGAAACGCTGGCGGCTATGCGCGAAAAAGTGCGTCATGCGATGGGCGGCGAGGTGACGCTGGAAGTGAATTACCTTGACGAGATTCCGCGCACGCTTTCCGGCAAGCACCGGTTTGTGATCGGGCTGGAATAGGCTGAAATAGGGTGCGCAAGCGGCCTGATTTCGGCGGCTGCTTGGCGGCTGCGATAAAAAGTTCCCTTAAGGTTGGCCGCGATGTACGATCAGCGCCAGCTTGGTATTCGTCTATGGTTATGTAATTCGAATAACCGCCATGGTCGGGCCGATGGTCGACCCAATGGACCCAGTAAAAGAATAGTCCAGTCGCCCTGCTCAGTAGCAGAGTGCATCGAGAAGCTTGAGCACGAGGAGTTTGCATCGTAATCATGAAGCGCCGCTCCATTCTGGTCACCGTTCTGATTGTTCTCGTTGCCGCGACAGGCAGCGCGCTGGCTCAGGCCGGGACGCGCTGGGGCGAGCAGGTTCTTTACTTCGTCCTGATCGATCGCTTCGCCGACGGCGACGGCACAAACAATCAACGCGTCGAACGGCGCAATCCGGGCGGCTACCACGGCGGCGATCTGAAGGGCCTGACGGCCCAGCTCGACGAACTCGCCGATCTGGGCATCACCGCCATCTGGATCAACCCGGTGCAGAAACAGATGGACCAGGGCATGCCCGCGCAGGCGCCTGGCAAGCTGGGCTTGGCGGAATTCACGCATCGCGGTTTCCACGGTTACTGGATCGACGACTTCGAGACGATGGAGCCGCAATTCGGCACGCGCGAGGACCTCAAGAATTTAGTCGATGCGGCGCACCGCCGCGGCATCAAGGTGCTGCTCGATGTCGTCTACAACCATGCCGGCTACACCTCGGCCTACAAGACTCGGACCACTTCCGGCGGTGTAGCCTGGATGCGGCTGGGTGAGGGCAATTGCGATGTCGATCCGGTGAAGTGCGCCGTCGGCGGATTGCCCGATTTCAAGACTGAGCTGCCGGAAGTGCGCAAATACCTGCTCGATGCCAACATCGGCTTGGCGAAATACGCCGGCGTGGACGGTTTTAGGCTGGATACCTACAAGCATGTCGAAAGCGATTTCTGGCGTGAACATCGCCAGCGCACACGCAGCGAACTCGACCAGAACTTCTTTCTGCTCGCCGAGCAATGGGGCGGGACGGCCGCTTCGCTCGACGAATTCTTCGCCCGCGACGAAGTCGATGCCGGTTTCGACTTCAGCTTCAAAGGCAGTTGCGAAAGCTTTGTGATGAATCGCGGCCGCGCCGTCGCTTTCGGCAGCTATCTCGGCAAACGCCACAAGATCCGGCCGGGCTATCTGGTGGCGCACTACCTGTCCAGCCATGACGAGCCGATGTCGCTGGCGAACGTGGGCGGCGACAAGGACAAATTCCGCATCTGCGTAGCGGTGCAGATGACCTCGTTGGGCATGCCGGTGATTTATTACGGCGAAGAGGTCGCCCGCGGCGGCAGCGAGTGGCCGCTGAATCGCAACGACATGCCCTGGGGTGAGCGCGATATCCGCCCCGGCAAGGGTGTGTCGCGGGATGAGGCCTTGCGCGCCTATTACAAGCGCCTGATCCAGTTGCGCAAGACGCATCCGGCCTTGACGCGCGGCGGCTTTCAACTTCTAACCGGCGCGCAGGACCCCACGCTGGCCTATGTTCGCTACGACCCGGAAAGCCGGGACAGCGTCCTGCTGATCGCCAATCGGGGCGACCAGACCGAGACGGTCAGCTACGTCCTGCCGGCCACCTGGGCGGGGGATGCCATCGCCGATGCCGAATCCGGCGCGACCCTGCCGCTTGCGGATAACCGTTTCGAAGTGGTCGTCGCCCCGAAATCGGTGCGTATTTTTCTGCCGCGAACCAGAAAGGCGTTGTAAATGGCCTCGATCCGATTCGACAACATCAACAAGAGTTACGGCGACGTGCCGATCATCAAAAACCTGAGTTTCGGGGTCAATGACGGCGAATTCATGGTTTTTGTCGGGCCCAGCGGATGCGGCAAGTCGACCATCCTGCGCATGATCGCCGGCCTCGAAACCATCACCAGCGGCGAGCTGAGCATCGGCGAACGGGTGGTAAACGATGTGCATCCGAAGGATCGCGACATCGCCATGGTGTTCCAGAGCTACGCGCTGTATCCGCACATGAATGTGTTCGACAACATCGCCTTCGGCCTCAAGATCCGCAAGATGCCGCTGGACGAGATTCGCCGCCGGGTCAGCGACGCCGCCGGCATACTCGGCCTGGAACCCTTGCTCGAGCGCAAGCCGAAGGCGCTGTCGGGCGGGCAGCGGCAGCGCGTTGCGCTGGGGCGGGCGATCGTACGGAATCCGTCGGTCTTTCTGTTCGACGAGCCGCTGTCGAACCTGGACGCCGAGTTGCGCGTGCAGATGCGTTCCGAGATCAGCCAATTGCAGCGCCGGCTCAGCACCACCACCGTCTATGTCACGCATGACCAGGTCGAGGCGATGACCATGGGCCACCGCATCGCCGTCATGCGCGCCTGCAGCCCGGACAGCGAGCAAAGCAATCTGATGCAATGCGGTTCGCCGATGGAGTTGTATGACCAGCCGCAAAACATCTTCACTGCGCGCTTCATCGGCACGCCGCGCATGAACATTCTGCCGGCTCGCATCAGCGACGATGGTCTGATGGTCGAGTGCTTCGACATGCGCCTGCCGGTCAGCAGCCAGTTCGCCGAGGCGGCGAAAAGCCGGCGCGGCAAGCCGGTTTCGCTGGGCATTCGCTCGGAACATATCGGCGTTGCGCATGAAGTCGATTGGCCGAATGCCTGTGCGGTCAGCGGCGAGATCGAATTGATCGAGCCCCTGGGCCACGAGGTGATGGTGCATCTGCGCGTCAACGGCGAGCCCCTGGCCGGCAGATTACGCAGCCACGCCAAGCTGCCGGTGCCGGGCGGGCCCTTCAACATGGTCATCAATTGCGAGGCCATGCACCTTTTCGATCCGATCAGCGAGCAGCGGCTGTAACGCCGGTCTTGAACTCACCCTAACCAAGGAGAAAGCGATGAAGTCGATGCTGTTCAGAGTGTTGGCCGCGACGGCACTGTCGTTAGGTTTGATGGTTCCTGCTGCGCAAGCCGAGAAACTCACGGTCTGGCACGCCTACCGCGGCGCCGAAAAGACGGCGTTTGAAAAGGTCGTCAAGATGTACGAAGCCCAGCAGGCCGCCAAGGGCGTGACGGTGGACACGCTGGCGATTCCTTATGACGCCTATGCCGACAAGATCAGCGCTGCGGTGCCGCGCGGCAAGGGGCCGGACCTGTTCATCTACGCTCAGGATCGCCTTGGCGGCTGGGTCGAGTCCGGCAAGACCGTGGAACCGATCGGTTTCTTTCTCGATAAGCCGACGCGCGAGCAATTCCTGCCGGGCATGCTCGATGCCATGACTTACAAGGGTACGGTGTACGGCCTGCCGCTGAATTACAAGAGCACCACGCTGATCTACAACAAAGCGCTGGTTAAAACGCCGCCCAAGACCACGACGGAAATGGTCAAGCTCGCCAAGCGGCTGACCCAGGCGGATTCAGGACGCTATGGTCTGGCCTATTGGTATACCAACTTCTACTTTCATTCCGCCTTGATGAACGCCTTTGGCGGCCAGGTGTTCGACGCCAACGGCAAGATGGTGATCAATTCCAAGCCGGGTGTCGCCGCCATCAACCAGATGATGAAGTGGTACAAGAAGGACGGCATCATGCCGCCGGAACCCTCCGAAGCCCTGGTGGCCTCGCTGTTCAACGAAGGCAAGGCGGCCATGGTCATCAACGGTCCCTGGTTCATCGGCGAGATCTCGCCGAAGATCGATTTCGGCCTGGCCATGCTGCCGTTGGTCGATGAAGCCGGCAAGAAACCCATGCGGCCGTGGCTGACCATCGAGGGCGCTTACGTTTCGGCGGCATCCAAGCTGAAAGACCAGGCCTATGATTTCGCCAAATTCCTGGCCTCCGAGGAGGCCGGCCTGGTGATGGCGCTGGAAGGACGGCAATTGCACACCAACAAGCGCATCTATGCCGATAAGCGGGTCAGTGGCGACCCTGTACTCAAGGCCTTCCACGACCAGTTGAACAATGCCGTGGCGATGCCGAATCGGGCCGAGATGACCATGGTCTGGTCGCCGGCCACCACTGCCATGAACAAGGTCACCAAGGGCAGCGCCACGCCGGAAGCCGCGCTGCGCGAGGCCTCCGAGACCATACAGAGCAGTATCGACGCGCTGCGCAAGGCGCGCTGAGCATCCGATCGGGATACCGGCATGCCCTTCCTGCGCGGGTTGTCATCCTCCAATGCCCTCGGGCTGGGCATGGCCGTGGCGATTACGCTGGCCCTCGGCGCATGGCTGTTTGCTGACGCCGAGCGCGCCCAGCAGGCGCAACTCGAACGCCGGCTGGCGCTGGTCGAGGCCAATGCGCTCGCCGGGGCTTTGGCCGGGGCGCCGGCCGAACAGGCCGGCCGGCTGCTCAATATCTGGCAGCAGCGCTCGCCCAACAATATGTCCGCCATCGTGGTCGGCGGCATGGAGTTGCTCGGTTCCACCCGACCGGAAGATGCCGCGCCGCGCAGTCTGGAGCGCAAAGAGAAACCGCTGTTCGATCTGGCCAACCTGATCCGCAGTGCGCGCGAGACCAACCTGGGCGAAGGCGTCGTACGCAAGAAGCTGGCGCATTTCGATGCGGCCGTGACCGACGCCTATGTCGTCACGGTGCCCTATCTGAGCCAGGGCGAATTCAGCGGCATCCTGCAGATTCGCATGCGTCTGGCGACGCCCGACCGCTCAGCCGCCGAACGCCAGGCCGGCATCAGACTCTGGCTGCCGCTGCTGCTCGGCGCCGTCGTCGTCGGAGCGCTGGTCAGGGCGCGCCGGGATGCTCGCCTGGACCTGCCGCGCCTGCTGCTGTTCACCGCTTTCCTTGGCCTGACGCTGTTTTATCAGCAGCAACGCATGCAGATCTATGACGGCAACGATGTCGCGGGCACGCAGCAGGTGGCCGCAGCGGTGCGCACGGCGGTAACCGACTATGGCCTGCCGATCAGCGGTGCAACGGCGGCCAGCCCGCTGGATTCCGACCAGTACTTGCGGCCGTTAGGCGTCGTGCTGGGGGATGGCGCCGTCGACGAGGCCAGACGGGCGGCCCTGTTTGCCGAACGTAGCCTGTTCTTCGAACGCAGCCTGTGGGCGGTCGAGGCGCTGGGGCTGGGACTGCTGCTGGCCTTCGTGCTGGGTTACATGCACCGCCTGGTGGCGACGCTGCGCGCGCATGCCGATGCCTACGCCTATGTCACCCCGGCGATGATCGGCATGCTGGTGTTGGTGTTTTTCCCGTTTCTGTACGGCATCACGCTGGCCTTTACCGATACCACGCTGTTCAATGAGTCCTTGCCGTTTTCCGAGCGCTGGATCGGCCTGGATAACTTCGTCACCATCCTCGGCGACTTCAATCTCTATGAACGCGGCGCCGATGGAATCATCTGGAACTACCAGAATTTCTACTGGACTTTGATGGTCACGGTCATCTGGACCGTGACCAATGTGACCATCGGCGTCACGCTGGGCTTCATTCTGGCGATGATCCTCAATACCGAAGGCCTCCGGGGTCGCGCCATTTACCGCGTTCTGCTGATCCTGCCCTGGGCCATCCCGAACTACATCACGGCGCTGGTCTGGCGCGGCATGTTCCATCCTCAGTTCGGCGTCATCAACCAGGTTTTGCAGATGTTCGGCATGGCGCCTGTGGCCTGGTTCGACGGTGTGTTCAGTTCATTTTTGACCGGGCTGACGACCAATGCCTGGTTGAGCTTTCCCTTCATGATGGTGGTGATCCTGGGCGCGCTGCAATCGATCCCGAAAGACATGTACGAGGCCGCCGAGGTCGAGGGAGCCAGCCGCTGGCAGCGGCTGCGCCATATCACGCTGCCGTTGCTGCGGCCGACGCTGATTCCGGCCATCGTGCTGTCGGTCGTGTGGACCTTCAACATGTTCAACATCATCTTCCTGGTCTCCGGCGGTGAGCCGGCCGGCGCCAACGAGATATTGATCACCAAGGCGTACAAGATCGCCTTCGAGAACTATCAGTACGCCTATGCCGCGGCCTATTCGACGGTGATCTTTTTCATCCTGCTGATCTACGGCGTATTCCAGACGCGCGTGACCAGAGCGACGGAGTCCTTCTGACATGGCCGACAGCAAGCCGCGAAGCCACCTGTTACTGCACACGACGCTGATTTCGTTCACGTTGCTGTCGATCTATCCGGTGCTCTGGGTCATCGCGCTGGCCTTTTCCGGCCAGCAAAGCGTCGGCATCATCGATTTGCCGAGGGACCCGACCTTCTTCGAGCGGTTGCGCGGCATCGTGCCGGTGCCGGAGCATTTCTCGGTGACCAACTTCAGCGAGGTGTGGACCGAGCAGGCGTTCGGCACCTGGCTATGGAATAGCGCCGTGGTGTCGCTGATGACCACCATACTCGGCGTTTTCCTGGCCTGCACCGCGGCCTACGCCTTCTCGCGTTTCCGTTTCCCCGGACGCAACGCGGGCATGCTGCTGTTTCTGGTGTCGCAGATGTTCCCCGGAACGCTGATGTTGATCCCGCTGTTCATCATCATCGTCAAATGGCTCGGCCTGGGTAATACCTATATCGGCCTGGTCATCGTCTATGCGACCACGGCCATTCCGTTCTGCGTCTGGATGTTGAAGGGCTATTTCGACACCATACCGGTGGATATCGAAGAATCCGCGCGCATCGACGGCGCGTCGCCGGCGACGATCTTTTTCCGCATCATCCTGCCGCTGGCCACGCCGGCGATTGCGATTACCGCCCTGTTTTCCTTCATGACGGCGTGGAATGAGTTCATTCTCGCGTCGATCTTCATGGAATCGGAAAGCAACTACACTGCGCCGGTCGGCCTGCGCTTCTTCGTCGGCGGCTTCTCTTCGCAATGGGGTTATTTCGCGGCCGGTTCGGTGATCGTCTCCCTGCCGGTGGTTGGTTTGTTTCTGTATTTGCAGAAGTACCTGATCTCCGGCCTGACCGCCGGCAGCGTCAAATGATTTTTAACCCCGCCTTCAATTTCCCGGCGGCAACAGAGGAAGGAGATGCAATGAAACAGAAGAAAAGTACGATTGCGCTGGCAGTGGTCTCTGCGTTGGCTTTGAACATGTCGCTTGCCCAGGCCGTGGAGTTCAGCGATCCCAAGGGGGATGACAAAGGGCCGGGTAACTACACGTATCCGACCGACGGCGTTTACAAAAACGGTTCCTTCGACCTCACCAAACTGAAGGTCACCAAGAGCGGCGATTCCGTCGACTTTGCCGTCGACGTCAATAGCTCGCTGGAAGACCCTTGGGGCATGGGCGTCGGCTTTTCGGTGCAGGAAATCTTCATCTTCATCAAAACCAAGGAAGGCGGCTACAGCGAGGTTCCACCCGGCTTGAATGTCCAGTTCGACAAGGGGCATGAATGGAACAAGCTGGTCATCCTGTCGCCGCAGAAGAAGGGCAGGGTGTTGGGCGAGGCGATGACCAAGGCCGCCCAGTTCGGCGCCGATATCGTGGTGCCGAACAGCACCCGAGGCAGCAACCGGACCATCAAGGGCAGCGTGCCGCTGAGCGAACTGGGCGGCGATGGCAATGTCGATGCCTGGGGCTACCAGGCGGTCATGCAGTCCAACGAGGGCTTCCCCGAACCGGACTCGTTGCTGGCGCGCAAGGTCAATGAATACGAGGGGCAGCATCGCTGGGGCGGCGGCAACGACGGCAACTGCGATCCGCATGTGATGGACGTGCTCGAATCCGCGAGCGCGACGCAGAAGGATCAGCTGGCTTACGTCTGCGGACCCAACGGCGAGTCGGTCAAGAAAGCCACCCTGAAGATGATCAAGAAGTAATGCTCGCTTGCAGCAAACTTAGGAGAAAACCATGAAGAAGCGATTCGTAGCAAAGCCCCTGGTGGTTGCCCTGGGCCTGGTACTGGCAGCGCCGGCGATGGCTGTTGATTGGTCGTTGAAGGAATCCAATATTTACATGAAGTTTCTCGATGGCGACCGTAACGGCGAAGCCAACAGTCCGACCGAGGGCGGCGTCGGCGGCAACAGCGGCGATACCGCCAGTGGCGCCGACCAGGGCCAGTGGACCGAACTGAACATTCAAGTGCGCGCCACGGTCAATTCTCAAGTCGAAGCGGGGTTCCGGGTGCAAAGCCGGAGTTCGGCTTCGTATTGGAGCGAGTTCGGCTTCAAGGATGAAGACAATCCCGCCAAGACCATGAATTCGCGCAAATACATGAAATTGCGCGGCGCCTACATCCAGCTCACGCCGGGCTATGGCTGGCTCAACGAGGCGCGCATCGGTTCCAGCCAGTGGGCCATGTTCGACCCCTTCACGGTCGGCGCAATTCGTTACATCGACCGCGACAACATCAACGGCTTCTATTTCAAGGGCAAGGCCGGTCCTGCCACCTGGGAAGCGGCGCGTATCACCATGCCGGAATATCTCGGCTTCAACTGGGGCAACGGTCCGACCTGCTGCGGCAATGATGATGTGCAAAAGGGTGAGGCCACTTACATCGCTCAGGTGAAAATGCCTATTGGCTCGACCAAGTTCACCGCCAGCGCGCAAACCTTCAGCGACCATGACGTGGATGCCACCGACACCAACCCGCTGGACGGCACGGATGTCAGAACCATCTTCAAGAACAATGTCTATGCGCTCAAGCTGGAAGGGACGCCGGTGGACGGCATCGACCTGAAAGGCGCTTTCTATCGATCGACGTCCAATACGCCCGCCGGCATTCTGGGGGAAACCTGGAGCCTCACGCCGCGCAGCAGCGTGTCGGACAACGCCTACAAACTGGATGCGGTGTTCAGCTCGCTTCCCATTCAGAACCTGAACCTCAGCTATCAGTACTTCAACATCGGCGAGGGCTACTTCAGCATTACCGCGGCCCGCCGCGAGTCCGACGTATTGCTGACGGAAGGATCGGAATCGGCCTGGTACAACTGGGGCAGCAACATCTGGCTGGGCGGCTCCGCGAACGACACCTATCACCAGGGCGTACATCGAGGCGCCGACAACGACTTCATCGACTTCAACGAGTCGCCGGTCGAGCAGGTGATCGGCTGGAAGGGGCATACCTTGCTGACCAACTATGAGATTGCCGATACGCCGATGTCGTTGGAGTTGACGATGATCGACTACAACAACAACTGGCAGGGCTACAGCCCGACCGGACCGTTGTCGGGGTGGTACGCATTGAATCAGGATCGCGATACCAAGATCGCCGTCTTCAAAGCCAACCATACCTTCCGCGTCGCCGGGGGGCTGGACACCGCCTTCAAGTACAAGTGGGTCAAGGACAAGGACGGCCGCAACAAGTCTCTCGCCACGGACAATACCGAAACCGAAGACAGCGGTTACAGCATCACGGTCGGCAACCAGCTTCACAACCATGTCTATGGCAGCTTGTCCTACGGCCGTTACAGTCGCGACATCAAGGATTCCGGCAGCGTGTTCAACAACGACAAGGACATCTGGAGCGCCAAGGTCAGCTACAGTCTCGGCGGTTTCGAGCTGGGTTTGCTGGCGCAGTGGATCGACGGCGAGGGTGACCCCGGCCGTACCGGAACACGGTCGGATCTGGAGCAGTACCGTCTGAAGGCAACCGCTCAGGTAACCTTCTGACCGCAGGCTCGACTTGCGGTCTTTAGCCGCCTTCCCAAGACTGGGAAGGCGGCTAGCAGTATCGGCTTGTCCGCCCGGCAAGGCATATCGTCGAGTCGGGCGCAAAGCTGTTGATTCATTCCTGAGGATGCATGCATGAGATTTCGGCTGTTTGCCTGTTTGTTGTTCGTATCCGTCCAGGCGTTGGCGGAACAGACTCTCATCGCGAGTTTTACCGATCCTGCCGGCGATGACGTGGGCGCGGGCAATCTGGTCTATCCCTTGAGTCCGGACTACCAGGAAGGTGATCTGGATTTGCGGCAGTTCAAGCTGACGCGGGAAGCCGATGGATACTGGTTCGAAGCGACCTTCGCCAATCCGATTCGCAACCCGTCCTCGACCTATCTGGGGGCCGCCGCGGAGTCGCTGTCCGATTTTGCTCGCAAGGGGTTTTACGCTTTCAATATTGATGTCTACATCGACATGGACCGGCGCAAAGACCTGGGCAACACCTTTTCCCTGCCCGGCCGGCATGTCCGGATCGACCCGGCGTACGCCTGGGAAAGAGCCGTGGTGCTGACGCCGAGGCCCGAACTGATGAAGGCCGAAATGCTGGACGCCCTGCAACGCCAGTATCCCGAGCGGTCGCCGGCCGATCTGGAAGCCAGCATCGACCAGTCGATTTTTTTCCCTACCAAGATACGGGTGCGCGGCAAAGCCATCGCGTATTTCGTGCCGTCCGGATTCTTTGCCGATAACCCGGCCAGCGATTGGGCGATGACCGTCCTGGTCACCGGCGCCAAGCCCTATACCTCGGCGGCCGGCGGCTTCCTGCCGACCAACAAGACGCCGCTTGAAGAGCTCGATATGGGGGTGCTGCAGCCGGCCGCCGGCAGGCCGCGCGCCACGTTCGGGTATTCGGGGCGCGGCAAGGCCTCGCCGGTGGTCGATGCGCTGCTGCCGTCGCCGCAACAGCAGGCGGCGCTGCTGTCCAGCGCATCCGCGCTGACCGGTGTTTCGTGGGGCACGCATGCGGCAAACGACGCACTCTATGTCGAGCGCGGGCGTGAATTCGCTGCCAGCCCCGCCTCGCAAAAGGCCGAGGACGATACGCTGATCGAAAAATCGCTGGGCTTCTTCAGGCGCCTGATGGGCGACTCGTCGCAGGAATCGAAGCGATCCGACGGAAATATCAGCAGCGTCAAGAGTTTGCTCGATCCCGCCGCGCCCGCCGTGTCGAGCAAGGGCGTCGAGCCCGGCCGGACGCCGCAGGTCGGCATAGCGGCGCGGTTGCAAACGCTGAAGAAACTGCTGGATGACGGACTGATCGACGAGACGGAGTTCAAGCAGCACAAGCAGCGCATCCTCGGCGATTTGTAACGGCCCGCTGATGCTGCGCTTATTGTTTCTGCTCTTGGCGTTTGCATGCCAGTTTGCCTGGTCGGCCGAACGAGGCCTGGTGAGGCTGGCCGATCCGGCGGGCGACGACACCGGCAACGGCACGTTGGTTTACCCGAATGGCGGCGAACTGCGGCCGGGGGACCTGGATCTGCGCTCACTTGCGGTCAGTCGGAACGAAGCCGGCTTTACCTTCGTGGCCACCTTCAATAATCGCATCCAGGAAAAATGGTGGCTGCCGGACGAGGCGTTGGGCACCTCGTCGCAGACGGGCAAGCCGCTGCTGCCGTTCAACTTCAATCTGGATATCTACCTCGATACCGACCGCAAGAACGGTTCGGGTTTTCTGTTTACGCTGCCTGGCCGCAAAGTGCGCATCGACTCCCGCTATGCCTGGGAACGGGTCATCGTGCTGAGCCCGCAACCCAAGTCGTTACGGGCGCAATTGCTCGCCACGTTGAAGAAGAACTTTCCCGAGCGGCCGCAGAAGGACGCCGAGAACAGCATCGACGAGACGATGTTCTTTGCCGGCAAGCAACGCATCCTGGACAACGCCATTTCATTCTTCGTGCCGAGCGCGTTCATCGGCGCCTCGGATGGCGCCAACTGGGCCATCACCGCCTTCGTGACGGCCGCCGCGCCGGTGCAGGCCGACGCCAATCTGGGCGTCATGCAGCCCGCGCAGCTTCCTGCCGCTGGCGGCATCGGCTACAACGGGGCTATTGCGCCGCCGCCGATCGTCGATGCCATGTTGCCGACCGCCGAACTGCAGGTCAGAAAACTGGCCGCGGGCGAATCGCTGACCGGGCTTTCCTGGGGGCCGAGCGCCAACAATGAACTCGAATTCGAGGATCTGTCGCGCTCATTTGCATCGCGTTTGAAGTCGCTGCGCGATATGCGCGACCAGGGCTTGCTGACCGAGGCCGATTTCAACGCGCAACGGCAGCGACTGCTCGGCGAGCTGTGAGGATGTCGGGCCATCCGTTCGCCCGCCGGCAACGTGCTGATTCCCCGCCGTAACTACGGTTTGACCGAAGTGGTCGTCTCGGCAATCGGGCTGGGCGCGATTCCACTGGGCAATCCGGATTGGCCGGAGCGCGAGGCGGCGGCGTTGCTCGATCAGGCGCTGGCTGCCGGCATCCGCTTGATCGACACGGCGCCGAGCTACGGCGTATCGGAGCAGCGTATCGGCCGCTGGCTGGCTCCGCACCGAGCGGCCTGCACGCTTTCCAGCAAGCTGGGCTACGGCGTAGCGGGCATCGAGGACTGGACCGGGGCCTGCATTGCCGCAGGCGTCGATCAGGCTTTGCGTCGCCTGCAAACTGACTGGCTGGATATCGCGCATCTGCACTCCTGCCCGCTCGCCATCCTGCAGCGGGAAGACGTGCTGCGCGCGCTGGATGACGCCAAGCACGCGGGCAAGATCAGGGCCATCGCCTATTCAGGCGAAGGCGCCGCCCTCGACTACGCTATCCGTTGCGGGCATTTCGACGGCTGCATGGCGTCGCTGAATCTGTTCGACCAACGCGTCATCGACGAGGTCATACCGAAACTCGCCGGCCGGGGGTTTATCGCCAAGCGACCGCTGGCGAATGCACCGTGGCGTTTCACGCAACAGCCACATGGCGATTATTGCGAAGCCTACTGGCTGCGTTGGCGGGCGATGCAGCTACCCGAGCCCGGCATGCCCTGGGGCGAACTGGCGCTTCGCTTTGCGCTCTGGCATCCCGGCGTCAGCTGCGCCGTGGTCGGAACGGCCAGCGTCGCCCATTTACACGAAAACCTGAAATGGGCGGCCAACGGCCCCTTGCCGGACGACGTGCTGCGACTTTGCCACGCGGCCTTTCGCCAGTACGACCGAGACTGGATCGGCCAGATCTGAGCCGCTCCCGCGCGGCGGCTTAGTCGGCCAGCTGAACCGGCACCGGCTGCACCCGCCAGATCTCGCGGCAATACTGTTCGATCGTGCGATCGGATGAAAACTTGCCCATGCGCGCGACGTTGAGGATGGACATGCGGGTCCACAGACGCTCGTCGGCATAGCTGCGACTGACCTCTTCCTGGCAGGTGATGTAGCTGGTGTAGTCGGCGAACAGCAGGTAATCGTCGTGGTTGAGCAGGGAGTCGATGAGCGGTCGAAACAGACTGCCGTCGCCGTGCGAGAACAGGCCGCTGCCGATCAGGTCGATCACCGCGCGCAGCTCTTCCTGGTGGTGATAGATCGCTCGCGGCTGGTAGTTTTCGGCTTTGACGCGTTCCACTTCCGCGGCGGTCAGCCCGAACAGGAAGAAGTTCTCGGCGCCGACCTCCTCGCGGATTTCGACGTTGGCGCCGTCCAGCGTGCCGATGGTCAGCGCGCCGTTCATCGAGAACTTCATGTTGCCGGTGCCCGAGGCCTCCTTGCCGGCAGTGGATATCTGCTCCGACAGGTCGGCGCCCGGGTAGACGTGGTGCGCGATCTTGACGTTGAAATCGGGGATGAACACGACCTTGATGCGCCCGGCGACGTCATGGTCGCGATTCACCACCTCGGCCACCGAGTTGATCAGTTTGATGATCAGTTTGGCCATGTAATAACCGGGCGCGGCCTTGCCGCCGAAGATGAAGCTGCGTGGCTGAATGTCGATGCCGGGATTACGTTTGATGCGGTTGTACAGCGTGACGATGTGCAGCAGGTTGAGGTGCTGCCGTTTGTATTCGTGGATGCGCTTGACCTGCACATCGTGCAGGCTGGCGGGGTCGAGTTCGATGCCCAGGCGAGCGTTGACGTAGCGCCCCAGGTTGATCTTGCGTTCCCGCTTGATCGCCCGCCAGCGCGCCTGGAAGGCCTCGTCGTCGGCGTAGCGCTCGATCTCCCGCAAGCGGTAGAGGTCTTTTCCCCAGCCCGCACCCAGCGTTTCGGTCAGCAATTCGGACAGGCCGGGGTTGGACACCATCATGAAGCGGCGCGGCGTGACGCCGTTGGTCTTGTTCTGGAATTTCTCCGGCCAGACCGCGTGGAAATCCTTCAGCACCGTGTCGCCGAGCAGGCGCGTGTGCAGTTCCGCGACGCCGTTGATGGCATGGCTGCCGGCGCAGGCCAGGTTGGCCATGCGCACATACTTGGGACCGCTTTCGTCGATGATCGACAGGCGCGAGATGCGCTCCAGGTCGAACGGATAGCGCAGCCGCATGTCGTCCATGAATCGGCTGTTGATCGCGTAGATGATTTCCAGATGGCGCGGCAGCAGGCTTTGGAACAGCGGCAGCGGCCATTTTTCCAGCGCTTCCGGCAGCAGCGTGTGATTGGTGTAGGCGAAGGTTTTACGGGTCACTTCCCAGGCCGTGTTCCACGCCAGATGGTGGACGTCGACCAGCAGGCGCATCAGTTCGGCAACGGCGATGGTCGGGTGGGTGTCGTTGAGTTGGGCGGCATACTTCTCGTGAAATTTCTCCAGCGGCTGGCCGGTGGTGCGGAAGATGCGCAGCATGTCCTGCAGCGAGCAGGAGACGAAGAAGTATTGCTGCAACAGGCGCAGGCGTTTGCCCATGTCCGCCTCGTCGTTCGGGTAGAGCACTTTCGAGATGGTCTCGGAACGCACCTGGCGCATCACCGCGCCGACATAGTCGCCCTGGTTGAAGGCCTGGAAATCGAATGACTCGGCCGCTTCGGCGCCCCACAGGCGCAGCAGGTTGACCGTGTTGACGCCGTAGCCGAGGATCGGCGTGTCGTGCGCGATGCCGCGGAAAACTTCGTTCGGCAGCCAGCGCATGCGCGCGATGCCGTGCGCATCGACATATTGCTCGCTGCGGCCGCCGATGCCGACTTCATACACGATGTTCGGCCGGCGAACTTCCCACGGGTTGCCGTAGTGCAGCCAGGTGTCGGTGGTTTCGACCTGCCAGCCGTCACGGATTTCCTGGTCGAAGATGCCGTATTCGTAGCGGATGCCGTAGCCCATGGCGGGAATCTGCAACGTCGCCAGCGAGTCCATGAAGCAGGCCGCGAGACGGCCGAGTCCGCCGTTGCCGAGGCCGGGGTCTTCCTCATGCTCCATGATGACCTCAAGGTCGAGGCCGAGCTGCGCCAGCGCCTGGCGCACGTTTTCGGTGATGCCGAGGTTGAGCAGATTGTTGGCCAGATGCGGGCCAGGCAGGTATTCAGCGGATAAATAGCAGACCGTGCGGCAGTTCGTCTTGGCGTAGGTCTGCACGGTGCTGACCCAGCGATGCAACAAGCGGTCGCGCAGCGTGTGGGCGAGCGCTTGCAAGTGGTCATTCGGCGTGGCCACTTCAAGGAAGCGGCCCTGGGTATAAAACAGGTGATCGAGGAAGGCTCGGCGCAGCTCTTCGACCGAATGGCCGGTGCGGATGTTTTCGTGATTCTGGCTTTCTGCTGCAACAGCGGGTGTCTTGGGCATGGCCGTATCTCCTGATTTCCTGTTCGGGTTTGCGCCGCACGGGCACCCCGATGCACTTTTTAACCTAGATTGCGCCGTTGGGCCTATACGCTTGTGCGACTCGCTCCGGCCCGCTCGCCATTTACAGCCCCGGACAGGCCGGGTAGTTTGTCGCCGCGCCGTCGCGCCCCCATGTTCGCCGCCAATCCAAGTACACGAGGAGCCCCGTGACCGATCCGATTGCGACTACGCTGGCCTATCACGCCCGCACCAAACATCACCTCGACCGTTACGCCAACGGCCCCGGCGCACTGGATTGGGAGGCCCAGCCGGCGGCATTCCGATATTGGCCGGGGTGCGCGACCACCCCGTTGCCGCGCCGGCTGATGGCGACCGACATCGCCTGGCCGCAGCTCGATCAGGCGCGCCCGGCGCTGGATTTCTCGCCGGCCAGCCTGGGTTCGCTGTTGCGGCTGTGCGCCGGCATCACGGCCTGGAAGCAGTATGGCGACAAGCGCTGGTCGCTGCGCGCGCATCCTTCTTCCGGCAATCTGCACCCGACCGAAACCTGGCTGATCAGCCGCGCCGTGCCTGGCCTGGCCGACGGCCTGCATCACTACCAGCCGCACGATCACAGCCTGGAATACCGCGCCTGGAGCGAGGCGCCGACGCCGGCGACGGCGGGCGTCTGGCTCGGTTACAGCTCGATCGCCTGGCGCGAAGCCTGGAAATACGGCGAACGCGCCTTCCGCTACTGCCAGCTCGATCTGGGCCATGTCCTCGCCGCGCTGGCCTACGCCGCGGCGTTGCACGGCTGGCAGGCGCGCCTGCCAGCGTTGTCGCCGGCGGCGGTGGCGGCGCATCTGGGCGTGGATCGGAGCGCGGATTTCAGCGGCGTCGAGACGGAAGAAGCCGAAGTCCTCGTTGCGTTGCACGCCGACGACAGCTTGCCGCCGGTCTGCACGCACTGGGCGGGCCGGCCCAGCCTGCTCGATCCGCAGCCGATGTATGCCTGGCCGGTGATCGAGGCGGTCGCGCAGGCGACACGCGGCGATCTGCCCTCGGCGGCCTGCGTCGCCGACCGCGCCGCGCCGCAGGTGGCGTCTGACTCCGCCCTGGCCGCCAGCCAGGTCATCTTGCAACGCCGCAGCGCGCAGGCGTTCGACGCCGCCAGCGTGCTGCCGAACGCCGTGTTCCGCCGCCTGATCGCATCGCTGTTGCCGGGAGGCGCGCCGGTCTGGCGTTTGTGGCCGCATGCCGCGCGCGTGCATCCGGTACTGCTGGTGCATCGGGTAGCCGGCGTCGCGCCCGGGCTTTACGCGCTGCCGCGCTCCGAGGCCGCCGTTGGCGGCCTGAAGCAGGCGATGCCGCAAATGTTCACCTGGACGCCGGCCGATGCCGAACTGCCGCTCTACCAACTGCTGGCCGCCAAGGCGGAACGTACGGCGCGCACCTTGTCCTGCCATCAGGACATTGCCGCGCACAGCGCAGTGAGCTTCGTGTTGCTGGCCGAATTCGCCGCTCCCATACAAGCCAACCCTGCCGCCTGGCGGCATCTGCATTGGGAAGCCGGCATGCTCGGCCATTGCCTGACGCTGGAAGCCGAAGCCGCCGGCTGGCGCGGCACCGGCATCGGCTGCTTCTTCGACGATGCCGTGCACGAAGTGCTGGGCCTGGCGGATACGCGCTATCAAGTGGTTTACCATTTTGCGGTGGGGATGCCGCTGGAGGATGCGCGCTTGACCACCTTGCCGGCCTATACCTGAGCGCTGCTAATATCTACGCTGACCGCGTGAACTGGATGGGGAGCCGACATGGTCGATCTCAGCACCGAATATCTGGGCCTCAAGCTGAAAAATCCGCTGGTGCCTTCCGCCTCGCCGCTATCGCGCAGCGTGGCGTCGGCGCGGGCGCTGGAGGATGCCGGCGCCGGCGCGCTGGTGATGTACTCGCTGTTCGAAGAGGACATGCGCGCCGAAGCAGTGGACATGGAGCGTCGTTTGATCGACCAGGCCATCGCCCAGGCCTCGGCGGCCGGCATGCATGCGCAGCATTTCCGCTATCGCAGCGGACTCGATCTGTATCTGGAACAGATCGCGGCGCTGAAGTCCGCGTTGGAAATCCCGCTGATCGCCTCGCTCAACGGCGTCGACATGAGCAGCTGGGTGGAAGTCGGGCGTCAAATGCAGCAGGCCGGCGCAGATGCGCTCGAATTGAACGTCTACTACATCGCCGCCGATGCCACGCAATCGCCGGAAACCATCGAAGGCCGCTTCATCTATCTGCTCAAGTCGCTGCGGGCGGCGGTTTCGCTGCCGATCGCGATGAAGGTCTCGCCCTACTTTTGCGCGCTGCCCGCCTTCCTGCAGAAACTGGAAGCCAACGGCGCCGGCGCGGTGGTGTTGTTCAATCGTTTCTTCCAGCCCGATATCGATCTCGACACGCTGGCGCCGTCGGATCAGCACCTGCTGTCCGGGCCGAGCGAACGCCTGCTGGCGATGCGCTGGATTTCGCTGCTGCACGGTCGCGTCGGCCTCGATCTGGCCGGCAGCGGCGGCGTCTACACCTGGCAGGACAGCGTCAAGATGCTGCTCGCCGGCGCCGATGTGGTGCACCTGACCAGCGCGCTGCTGCAATACGGGCCGCCGCGGCTGGGTGAAATCCTGGCCGGCATCCGCGCCTGGATGGAAGCAAAAAACTTCGCCGCGCTGAACGACTTCCGGGGTCGTCTCGGCCAGCAAGACTGGGCCGACACCTCCTCGCTGACCCGCGAGGGCTATGTCATGCTGCTCGACAACTATGCCCCGCCGGCGGGCGGAGTCTGACATGGGCGCGCGCAAGCCGGCGGCAGCGAGCGCGGAAAGCCGGGTCGATATCCGCAAAGAGCTGCTGACCCAGTTCGAGATTTTCAATACCCTGCCGCCGCAAGATCTGGAGGAGGCGATGCGTGCGGCGCATGTCCGCCGCATCGCCAAGGGCGCGACGCCATTCAGCACCAACAGTCCGTGCATGGGGTTTTCCATGCTGCTGTCCGGCTCGATCCGGGTGCTCAAGCTGGGCGGCAACGGCCGCGAAGTCGAGTTGTACCGTCTGCAGCCGGGCGGCAGTTGTTTGATTTCATCCAGTTGCATGCTGGGCAAGGCCAACTACAGCGCCACCGCGGTGGCGCATACCGACCTGATCATGCTGACGATACAACCCTCCACGTTCAAGCAACTGCTGGCCCGCAACGAGGCCTTCCGCGATTTCGTGTTCAGCCAGTTCAGCCAGCGCCTGGCCGATCTGATGCTGCTGGTCGACGCCATCGCTTTCCAGAAGCTGGATCAGCGTCTGGCCGCGCTATTGCTGGAAGAAGCGCCGGAATTGAAGACCTCGCACGCGAAGCTGGCCGACCGTCTCGGCACCGTGCGCGACATCGTCGGCCGCCTGCTGAAGAACTTCGAACAGCGCGAACTGGTCGCGCTCGCCCGTGAGCGCATCCGCGTGCTGAATGTAGCCGGCCTGAAGGAAATCGCCGAACGGTAAGACTGAACGACGAAGTCAACAGAAGTATTAGCATTTGCTAATTTTGTGCGACCAATGTCGCATATTTATCTTTTTCGCCTCCGTAACATGCAAGCCATCGGTTGAGCCGCCACGAGAGTCGGCAAGACCCACGGCAACGGTTCGAGAGAACCTTCATTCATTGCACAGTCAGGAGGCTTCCATGTTGTTCAAGCAACTTTTTGATCCCACTTCTTGCACCTACACCTATCTGCTGGCCGACAGCGAAAGCCGGCAGGCGATCCTGATCGACCCGGTGCGCGAGCAGCTCGAACGCGATCTGGCGGTTTTGCGCGAGCATGATCTGAAGCTGGCCTGGGTGCTCGATACCCACGTGCATGCCGACCACGTCACCGGCGCCAACGCGCTCAGGGCCGCCACCGGCGCGCAATCCGCCGTCGGCGACGGCTGCAACGCCAGCGGCTTCGACCACCAGCTGCATGACGGCGACGAACTGCGCTTCGGCAACGAAGTCCTGCGCGTCATCGGCACCCCGGGCCACACCCACGGCAGCGTGTCCTACCAATGGCGCGATCGGGTGTTCACCGGCGACGCGCTGCTGATCGGCGGTTGCGGCCGCACCGACTTCCAGGCCGGCGACGCCGACGCGCTGTATTTCAGCATCACTGAAAAGCTGTTCAAGCTCGCCGACGAAACCCTGGTCTACCCCGGCCATGACTACAACGGCCGCCGGGTCAGCTCGATCGGCGAAGAGAAGGCGATCAACCCGCGCCTGGCCGGCAAGAGCAAGGAAGAGTTCGTCGCGATCATGGACGGCCTGGATCTGCCCAAGCCGCGCCTGATCGACATCGCAGTACCCGCCAATCTGGTCGGCGGCAGCCTCTGATCCCCTCAATCGAACTGGAGTAACCATCATGCAGACCATTTCCGCTACCACCCTGGCCAACATGCAGAAGCAAGGCGTCGTCAATCTGATCGATGTGCGCACACCGGCCGAATACGGCGCCGCCCATGCCCAGGGCTCGACCAACATTCCGCTCGACAAGCTGGATCCGAGTTCATTGGCCTATTGCAATGGCAACACCGTGTACTTCATCTGCAAGTCCGGCATTCGCGCCCAGAAGGCGATGGAAAAACTGGCCGAAGCGGGCTTCAGCAACATGGTGCAGGTGGAAGGCGGTACGGATGCCTGGATCAACGCCAAATTGCCGGTGCTGAAAGGCCGCAAAGCCCTCGGCCTGGAACAGCAGGTCCGCCTGATCGTCGGCGGCATGGCCCTGACCGGAGCCGGCATCGTCCTGGCCGGAAATCCGATGGGTCTGGCGCTGGTGGCCTTCATGGGCGCCGGCATGATCTATGCCGGCATCACCAACACCTGCGGCATGGCCATGGTGTTGGCCAAGATGCCCTGGAACCAGAACGCCAAGGCGTGCCCGACGTCCGCCTGAGCATCGGCACAACATCCAAACCGGCCGCGATGGCCGGTTTTTTTTTAGCCTGATATTCCCGCTCATCGGCGCCAGCCTGCCGCCGCCGCAATCACCGACGAGGTTGAAATCATGACTGTCCCAACTGTAATCAGCGCGTATTTGCCTTCCGCAGGCGCTCTGGCGCCGTGGCTGGCCCGGCTGTTGCCGGCCTGGCTGCGCGACTATCGCCGCGGCGACTTGAGCCACGATCTGGTCGCCGGCGTGGTGACCGCCATCCTGCTGGTGCCCCAGGGCATGGCCTTTGCCATTCTGGCGGGCTTGCCGGCGCAGGTCGGTCTTTATGCCAGCATCCTGCCGCCGGTCATTTACGCGCTGTTCGGCAGCAGCCGCACGCTGGCGGTCGGTCCGGTTTCGGTGGCGGCGATCATGGTCGCCCACGCGCTGGCGACCCATGCCACGCCGGACAGTTATCTCGCCCAGGCCGTCGCGCTCGCGCTGATGAGCGGCGTGATCCTGTTGGCCATGGGGGCGTTGCGGCTGGGCGTGCTGGTGAGCCTGTTGTCGCATCCGGTGTTGTCCGGTTTCACCAGCGCCGCGGCGGTGGTCATCATCGTCAGCCAGCTCGACCATCTGACCGGGTTGAAAATCACCAGCCCGGCGGAGCTGGGCCTGCCGCATGAGCTCGGCCTGCAATTGAGCATACAACCGGCCATCGCGCTCCTGGCGCTGATCAGCATCGCCGCCTTGTTGCTGATGGGGCGGCCGCTGGAACGCGCTTTGGCGCGCCTCGGCGTCGCCGCAGGCCAAGCGCAGCTGATCGGCAAGGGCGGTCCGTTGGCCGTCGTGCTGCTGGTTTCCGGCCTCGCCCTGATGCCCGCGCTGAGCCCGCTGGTGCCGGTGGTCGGCGCGGTTCCGGCCGGACTGCCCGCGATCGGGTTCGGCTTCCTGGCCGAGGCCAACTGGCTGGACCTGCTGCCATCCGCCGTCTTGATCGCGCTGGTGGGCTATGTCGAGAGCATCGCGATCGCCAAGGCGCTGGCGCAGCGTCGCCGCCAGAGCATCGCGCCGAACCGTGAGCTGCTGGCGCTGGGCGCCGCCAATATCGGGGCGGCCCTGAGCGGCGGCATGCCGGTGGCGGGGGGATTCTCGCGCACCATGGTCAACTTCAATGCCGGCGCCCGCAGCCAGATGGCCGGGTTGATTACCGCCGGGCTGGTCGGCCTGGTGGCGCTGACCCTGACCGGCCTGCTGCAATACATTCCCAAGGCCGCGCTGGCGGCGATCATCGTCGTCGCGGTGGCGCGCCTGATCGACTTCGCCGCGCTGAAGGAAGCCTGGCATTACGACCGCCTCGATGCCGCGGTGATCGTCGCCACCTTCGCCGGCGTGCTGGTCCTGGGCATCGAATCCGGCTTGATCGCCGGCATCGGCGCCTCGCTGCTGCTCTATGTCTGGCGCACGCGGCAACCGCACATCGCCGTACTGGGGCGCATCGAGGGCAGCGAGCAGTACCGCAATGTCGCGCGCCACAGCGTGCTGACTTCGCCCGAGCTGCTGCTGGTGCGCGTCGACGAGAACCTGAATTTCGCCAATGCCGAGTTTCTCGAACAGACCGTGTCCGATCTGGTCAATGCCCGGCCGCAGGTTCGCCATCTGGTGCTGATCGGCAGCGGCGTCAATCACATCGACAGCAGCGCCCTGTCGACGCTGGAGAAACTCCTCGAATCGCTGCGCGAAGCCGGCGTGATTCTGCATCTGGCCGAGATCAAGGGGCCGGTGCAGGATCGTTTGCTGCGTACGACGCTGCCCGATCTGATGCGTCCCGGCCGGATTTTCGCCAGCGCCCATCAGGCCATGGCCGAACTCTCGCCTGCCGTCACCGCAGTGGAAAATCAAACTGCGAATAGCGCCGGCGCTGGCTTGCGTGCGGCGTAAAATTGGTGGCCTTTCCAACCATCCTCAGAGACAGGACGAGTCATGATGCGTGCCACCGCCATTTCCCCAGCGCAGCGTTATTCACCGTTTGCTCGCCGCTTGCTGCCCATCGTCCTGGCTCTGCTGCCCGCCAGCCCCGTACTGGCCACCAATGGCATGAATCTGGAAGCCTACGGCGCCAAGGCGGGAGGCATGGGAGGCGCTGCTTTTGCCTACGATTCCGGCAACTCGGCCGCGATGAACAATCCTGCGACGCTGCTGCTCAAGCCGGCCGGCAAAGCCAACTTGGGTGTGGGGCTGACGCTGCTGGCTCCGGATGTCACGTCCAGCCATGCGCTGGCCGGCAGCGTGGATTCGAAAGGCACTGCTTACTGGATGCCCACCATCGGCTATACGCGCCGCCAGGACGGTCTGGCTTACGGCGTGGCGTTGTTGGCTCAGGGCGGCATGGGCACCGAATACGGCGCCGGCTCGTCGCTGTTTGCCGGCGGACTTTCCGCCATGAACAACCCGGTCGCCTTGAGCGGCGAGGAGATTCGTTCCGAGTTGAGCTTCGGCCGCCTGATGTTTCCGCTTGCCTGGCAGGCGACCGAGCGCCTGGGGCTGGCCGGCCAGATCGATCTGGCCTGGGCCGGCCTGGATTTGAAAATGGACATGGACGGGCAGACGGTCGCCGGCATGATGGGAGCCGGTCTGGTCAACGGCGGTCTGGCCGGCGCACTCGGCGGCTTGGGCGACTTGCACTATGCCCGCTTCAATTTCTCCGACAAAAGCGCCATTACCGGCTCGGCCAAGGGGCATGGCACTGCGGTCAAGCTGGGCGCGCTGTACAAGGCCAGCGACAAATTGAATGTCGGCGTGACCTACCATTCCCGCACCCACATCGCCGACCTGAAAAGCAGCAAGGCGCAGATTCAGGCCGATGGCAGCCTGGGCAGCGCCAGTATGAACGGTGAGATCCGGGTGATGAATTTCCAGTGGCCGGAAACGTTCGGTATCGGGTTGGCCTATGCCGCCAATGAAAAATGGCTGTGGGCGGCGGACATCAAGCAAATCGGCTGGGCCGACAGCATGAAGAACTTCCGGTTCATCTTTACCGATGCCGGCAGCGGCCAGAGCCTGGACGTCAACATGCCGCAGAACTGGAAAAATCAGACCGTCTATGCCCTTGGCGCGCAGTACAAACCGAGCGCGGACCTGGCGCTGCGCGTCGGCTTCAACCAGGCCGGCAACCCGGTGCCCGACAACACGCTGAATCCGCTGTTTCCGGCCACCGTCGAGCGCCACTACACGGCGGGCTTCGGCTATCGGCTGAATCCGACCAGTTCGGTCGACGCCGCGATCACGCTGGCTCCGGAAGCCGTCGCGACGAATCCGGTCACCGGCATCACCTCCCGCCATTCCCAGATGTCGCTGCGGGCGAATTACAGCCACAAGTTCTGATGCCCTGGCGCTTGCTTCGAAATAGATCGCTTGGCGAGAACGGCGATGCAAATGCATTGTGCTGGATCGGCCAAGCTGTGCTAAATCGTAAGCAGCGATTCTGCAAACCGAAGCCGGCCGATCATGAGGTGTGAGCGGACATGGAAATACCCGATAACTCAGCATTAGCGTCTGTATTGTTCCGAAGCGCCACCAGCAAATCGGCGCAGCTGGACAATCTGGCCTTGCGCGAGTTGGACAAGGGCTTGGGCCAGTTCACCGGTAAAAGCTACGAACTGGCGATCACCAGCTTCAATCGGGCCATCCGGCTGTCACCCGGCTCCAATACGGCGATCAACGCTTACGATTACATGGCGCGCGCGCAGCTCAGCCAAGGCAATACGCAGGGCGCCATCGAGTCGTATCAAAAGGCCTTGAAGATCGACCCGAAGCGCGACGACCTGCACGTGCAACTGGGCAAGATCTACACCACGGAACAACGTTACGACGAGGCGGCCGCAGAGTTCGAGCTGGCGGTGCAGAACAACCCCAGCGCGGCGAACCGCTATTCGCTCGGACAAGGTTATCTGGCGACCGGTCGCCTCGATGAGGCCAAAGCCCAGTTCGAGTTCGTGCGCCAGTTGGCGCCGAAGGAGCCGTTCGGCGCTTTCGGCCTGGGCCAGGTCTACGCCAAACAGGAACGCTATGACTTTGCGATCGACGCGTTCAAGGCGGCCATCGCGCTCAAGAGCGACTATTGGGGCGCCTATGCGGAAATGGGCTACGCGCTGACCGATAGCGGTGAAACCAGCCAGGCGCTGGACGTCGCGGCCGGCCTGGCGCCGAACGACCCGGCGCTGGCCCGCGACCTCAGCCAGTACATCTACGAGAAAACCAAGCCCAAGATGGTGGCGACCTACTCCAGTCCGCTGTACGGCTTCTTCCCCGCCAAGCTGGGGCCGGGAACGCTGGTTTCCGGCTTGAATGCCTATCTGGCAACCGCCGGCAACGAGAATACGTTCGCGATGGTTTTCCAGTTCAGCAAGCAGATGGATGCGGCCTCGGTGGAAAATGTTTTCAATTGGAAGATCGAACGCGCCACCGGCAGCGGACGCGGCGACGGCTATAACCTGGACATGACGTTGAAAGACAGCGAAATCTCGCTCGCACCGACCCCGCTGGGCGTCTATTACAACAGCAGAGAACAGGCCGCCACGGTGCTGTTCAAGGTGCGCCAGAACGAGACTGCGAATGGCACTATCGATCCGTCGCACATCAACTTCTCGTTCAGCGGCAAGGATGTGGTGGGCCTTTCAATGGATAAAACCGCCGACTCCTACAGCGGTTTTTCCTGGTTCGCCTGACACCGCGGCATTCTGGCGGCATGGACACGCACATCCTGCTTGCGGTGCTGGCCGTCCTGATCGTTATCGCGTTTGATTTCACCAACGGTTTCCATGACGCCGCCAACATCGTCGCCACGGTAATCGCTTCCCGCGCCATGTTGCCGATGCAGGCGGTGATTCTGGTCGGCGTGTTCGAGTTTCTTGGCCCGTTGCTGGGCGGCACGGCGGTAGCCAATACCATCGGCTCGTTCATCCAGCTTTCCGATTTGCCGCGCGAGGTTTCGCTGACCGTATTGATCAGCGGACTGGCCGGGGCGATCTGCTGGAATCTGATCACCTGGCGCAAAGGCATTCCCTCCTCGTCTTCGCATGCGCTGGTGGGCGGCCTGATCGGCTCGATTCTGCTGGCGGTGGACGCCAGCCATGTGGTCTGGGGCTTTCAGGAGTTGTTCAGCCACGGTCGTCTGACCGGCGTCACCAAGGTGCTGTTGGCGCTGGTGCTGTCGCCGATCATCGGGTTTTGGGTCGGTTACGGCCTCCATAAATTTTTCAGCCTGGTGTTTCGTACTGCCACGCCCCGACTCAATCGGCAGCTGCGCTGGGGGCAGTACGTCACCGCCGCCGGACTGGCGTTCGCACACGGCGCCAACGATGCGCAGAAGAGCATGGGCATCCTGACGCTGGTGTTGGTGCTGGGCGGCTTCATTCCGCGTTTCGAAGTGCCGTTCTGGGTGGTGCTGACCTGCGCCAGCGCGATGACGCTGGGCATCATGTCGGGCGGCTGGCGCATCGTGCGCACCTTGGGTTTCGCGATCTACAAGGTGCGTCCGCTGCATGCGCTGAACTCGCAGCTGACCTCCGCCGGCGTGGTCTTTTCCGCGTCGCTGATCGGCGCGCCGGTTTCCACCACGCACGTGGTGGCTACGTCCATCATGGGCATCGGCGCTTCGGAACGGCCGCGCGCAGTGCGCTGGAGCAAGGCGGGCGAGATCGTGATGACCTGGGTGATCACCATTCCCGCCGCCGCCTTCATGGGCGCGGTCATCCTCGCCCTGGTGCAAGCCTTCATTCGCAGGGGACAGTTATGAAACGCAACCATGAAAACGCCGCGCAGGTCGATCGCACGAATGCCAGCGATGCAAGCGCCGGCCAGGGCCATGGCGCTTCCGTCGTGCATCGGGTGCTCGACCGCGTTTTTCCGCGCGCGCCGGATTTCTTTTTGTTGCTGCACCAGCAGGCGACGCAGGTATTGCATACGGTGAATCTGCTGGTCGATTTCATGGGTACCGCGGACGCCGAAATCGGCAAGCACATCAAACGCGACGAACACGACGCCGACACCCTCAAGATCAACAACATCCACACCCTGAACGAAGCATTCTCGACGCAGATGGACCGCGAAGACATCTACCGCGCGATCATGGACCTGGATGCCATCGTCAACTATTGCAAGGACACCGTGAACGAAATGGATGTGCTTGGCGTCACGCCGGATCGCTATACCTACGAAATGGCTTCCGCGTTGCGCACCGGTTGCCAGGCGATCAGCGCCGGATTCACCAAGCTGGGCGACAGCCCGACACAGGCGGCGCATGAGGCGGATGCCGCGCGCAAGGCCGAGCGCCGGGTCGAAAAGCTGTATCGCAAGGCGCTGGCCGATTTGTTTCAGGGCGATGACTATCTCAACATGCTGAAGCGGCGCGAGATTTATCAGCACCTGGCGCGTGCGGCGGACCGGATGGCGCATTGCGCCAATACGCTGCACGATATCGTCGTGAAAATCAGCTGATCCTGAGTAGCGAATCTATCTTGCCCACCGCCAAGCTCGTCGTTTCCTGGAAAGTCCTGCTCGCCTTCGGCCTCGCCAGCATGGTGCTGAATGCGCTGAGCAATCCGCAAACCGTGTTGCCGCTGGCGCTGGCGCCGTGGACGCCCGTGCCCGGGCTGACCATCGCTTTTCTGCTGCTGTACGGCCTGCACTACGCGCCGTTGTTGATTGCGGTGACGTTTCTGGTCGGCTTGCCGATGCACGGCATGCCGAGTGATTGGTTGCCGGCGTTGTGGGCGGCGGGCTTGTTGATGCTCGGGCTGTGGGGGCTGGTGGCCTGGTTGCTGCACGTTTGGCGCATCGATCCGCAACTCAAGTCGCAGCGCGACCTGACCCTGCTGCTGCTGATCGCGGTGCTGGCGGCCTGGCTCGATGCCAGCGTGCATGTCTTCTCGCGCAGCCCGGAAGCGGCGCCCGACGCCTGGGCCTGGATGGCGGATCTGGTCAATATCTGGGTCGGCGCGCTGATCCGAGTGCTGATCATCACGCCGCTGGTGCTGGTGCATGCCAACATCAACTGGCAGGGCTGGCGGAACTGGCGCATCTGGAGTTGGCCGATATCGCGCGAGATGGCGTTGCAGGCCGCCGCCATCGCCTTCGCGCTGTGGGTGATCTTTGGTTTTAGATACGCCGATGAATTCAAATTCTTCTACCTGTTGTTCCTGCCGATGATCTGGATCGCCATGCGGCATGGCATTCAGGGTGCGACCATCGCGCTGGCCGGCAGCCATGTCGGCATCAACATCATCCTGGACTGGCGCGGATCACATGCCATTACCGTGGTCGAGTTTCAGATGCTGATGCTGGGCCTGGCGGTGACCATGCTGTTTCTCGGCATGACGGTGAACGTGCGCCGCGCCACCGAAGAGCGTCTGCACCAGCGCGAAGCGGAACTGAATCAGGCCATGCGCCTGGCCGCGGCGGGGGAAATGGCGCAGGCCATCGCGCATGAGCTGAACCAGCCGCTTTCCGCTGTCGCCAACTATGCCCGCGCCAGCCGTTCGATGCTGGCCGATCCGGCGCGGCATGGCGCCCTGCTGGCCGATACGCTGGAGAAGATCGATCGCGAAGCCAATCGCGCCGGCCAGGTCATGCGCCGTTTGCGCGAGTTTTTCCGCGGCGGCGGCCTGCGCAGCGAAACCTTCACGCTGGCCGAGTTGATCGACGAGAGTCTGACTTATGTGAAACGGCGCAGCGATCGCCAGACCATCGTGTTCAAGCTGGCGCTGGACGACACCTTGCCCAGCGTGCATGCCGACCGGGTGCAGATGGGCACGGTGCTGCACAACCTGCTGGTCAATGCCATCCAGGCGCTTGCTGCGGGCCCCGAACAGCGCGAAATCGAGATCAGCGCTCAGCGCATCGAGGGCGACCTGATCCAGGTCTGCGTCACGGACAACGGCGCCGGCATCAGCGCCGAGATGGAGGGCCGCCTGTTCGAATCTTTCGCGACCAGCAAACCCGAAGGCATGGGTCTGGGCCTGGCCATCAGCCGCACCCTGGTGCAGGCGCACGGCGGTGAACTCTGGCTGGCCGGCAGCCATCCGACTCGATTCTGTTTTACGTTACCGATAGGCACATGATGATCGAATCTGTTGTCACCATCGTCGACGACGACGAAGCCGTGCGTGACTCGCTCGCGCTGCTGCTCAAATTTCGCGGTTACCGCACGCGCGCGTTTGCCAGCGCCGAAGCCTTTCTGGCGGCTTGGCTGTCGGACTGGCGCGGCTGTTTGCTGCTCGATTTGCGTATGGGCGGCATGGATGGCCTGGCTCTGCAACAGGCTTTGCTCGCGCGCGGCTGCACCTTGCCCATCGTCTTTCTCACCGGCCACGGCGACCTTGCGCATGCCCGCGCCGCATTGAAAGGCGGCGCTGTCGACTTTCTGGAAAAACCCTATGAGGAAGAGGCGCTGCTGGAAGCGGTGGAAGAGGCGATAGACCGGGATACGCGGGAATACGCCAGCTACACCTACGTCGCCGAAATCGCGGCCCGTATTGAGCGCTTGTCGGAACGCGAGCGCCAAGTCATGGACCTGGTCGTCGCCGGCAGGCCCAACCGGGAAATTGCCGAGGAACTCGGCCTCAGCCCGCGCACCATCGAAGTATTCAAGGCGCGCATGATGGAGAAGATGCACGCGCGCAGCGTGCCCGAACTGGTGCGTATGGCGCTGGAATCCGGCGTGCTCAGGCCGTCGGCTTGATTCGGCCGTTGCTTGTTTGATCGTGTCGGCCGCGCAAGCCGGCTGCTGCGACAGCCCTTTTCGATACGGGCTCATGGTCGGCCATTCCGGCCATCCAGATTAGCCGCTCTATTCATGCTGAACGTCAGCTTTGTGGAGGGGCTGCAATGCGTGTTGTCGTCCAAAACCGGCCTGTCGCCTTCTAGCTCCAACAGACATTAGAGGGGCGGCTCTACTCCGGGACCTGCCGGATGTCTACTTGGCTGTTTGCCCATTTCTGACGGCCAAGCCATGACACTAATTTTGTGTGAACGTCAGCAATCGTGAACGCATTCGTTGAGCAGAACCCAGCCAGGAACGGTCCATCGCGGAACCACTGAAAAGTCCTAGCCAGTCGGTTTGGTTTGGCTCCGGGATGCCGCAAACTGCGGGACCACCATGGTCAAAAAAACGTCAGCTCCGGATGGCTTCTGTTTCCATGCGCATTATGCGGCAAGGCAATGTTCCAGCTGCCCACCATTGACCCTAAACGGGGGTATGACAATATGCGTCGCGCATCGCCAAGAACGATGAGCCTCAGCAATTTTCCAGAGTGAGCCATGGTTATTTCATAAAAACGGCCAAATTCTGCTGCAGACAGGAACAGGGAAATGAACGACAGAGCAATGAACGACAGCGAACCGATGGGTGAATCAGCGTCCAAGCAACCGCTTCTGGTCATTGCCGCCGCATTAGGCGCGAAGCTGAATCTTGCTGATTTTCAAAATGCTGTCCCGATGCTCCGGGAGTTGAGCATCAACAACGATTCCGTTGTGGACGAGAAAGAACTCGACCTTAGTGTCGAATCGATTCCCGCATTCCTTAAAACCAAACAATGGCATATCGATGCCGTCAATGCGGGCCAACGTTGCCACATCACCGAATTGGATGTGCAACTCGATGGCGCTTTGCTGTCGCGGCTGACGGAAGCCGAGACGGCGACGGTTTCGTTTGTCTTGCGCCGTCGCGGCGAAGCCGGCGTTGAACTGGCTCGGCTCGAACAGACCGTGGAACTGCTACCGCGCAACCAATGGGGCGGCTTGTCCCATCTTCCCGACCTGGTCGCGGCTTTCGTGCAGCCGAACGAGCCCGCAGTTGAGCGGCTGCTCAAGCAAACCGCCGAAGTCCTGCGCAAGCATGGCAAGAACCCCGCGCTGGATGGTTACACGGGTGGCTCGAAGCGGGCCTGGGATCTGACCTCCGGCATCTGGAGCGCCGTGACCGCGATGGGGTTGGACTATGCGTTGCCGCCCGCCAGCTTCGAGCATTCCGGCCAGAAAGTACGCGGGTCGGGGCAGATTGCCGAGTCGGGTTTGGCCACTTGCCTCGACCTCGCGCTGTTGTTCTGCTCGGCCATCGAACAGGCGGGCCTGAACCCGCTGCTGGTCTTCATCCGGGGCCATGCCTTCGCCGGGGTCTGGCTCAAGAACGAAGAATTTTCCACTGCCGTGGTCGATGACATCACGGCATTGCGCAAGCGGATCAAGCTCAAGGAGTTGGTGCTGTTCGAAACCACGCTGGCAACGCAGCGGCCGGCGCCGACCTTTTCCTATGCGGTGCAACTCGGGGCGCAGCATGTCTCCGAAAACGAGGAAGAAGCTTTTGAATTGGCCGTGGATATTCGCCGGGCCAGGTTGCAACGCATCAAACCGCTGGCCAGCGCGGAGGCGCACAGTGCCGCGAGCCCTGTCGAGACCGCGCCAGACGTGGAGCCGTCATTCGACGAAGCCCCCGATCTGCCGGATGACGATGTGGTCGCCGAACCCGATCCCGCCACGCTCAACCCCAAGGACCGGCTGGTACGCTGGCAACGCAAATTGCTCGACCTGTCGCTGCGCAACAACTTGCTCAATTTCAAGGGCGGCAAGAAGTCGCTGAAACTGGAAGCGCCCGACCCCGGCGCGCTCGAAGACCTGCTGGCGGAAGGACGAACCCTCAAATTGCTGTCCCGTCCCGACCTGATGGACGGCGCTGACCCGCGTAACCAGGCGATCCATGAAGGGCGCGAACGCGAGGATGTACGCCGTGAACATGCCCGCGAGGCCTTGCGCCGGCACGAGGTCTTCGTCGCCATCCAGCAAACCGAGTTGGATAGTCGCTTGGTGGAGTTGTATCGCGCGGCCCGGACCACGCTGCAGGAAGGCGGTGCGAACACGCTGTTCCTGGCTCTTGGTTTCCTCTCATGGACGCGGGACGAAAAGGGTAAAACTCAGGCCGGCCAGCGCTATCGCGCCCCCTTGATTCTGGTGCCGGTGACCTTGAACCGGAAAAGCGTGCGCTCGGGGTTCAGCCTGACCCTGCACGACGACGAACCTCGCTTCAATCCGACCCTGATCGAAATGCTGCGCCAGGATTTCAAGCTCAACCTGGGGGTGGCCGAAGGCGAATTGCCCAAGGACGATGCCGGTCTGGATGTGGTCGCGATCTGGAAGGCGGTGTCCCAGGCCGTGAAGGACATCCCTGGCTGGGAGGTCTCCGAGGACGTGGCCTTGGCGATGTTCTCCTTCGCCAAGTACCTGATGTGGAAAGACCTGACCGACCGCACCGAGCAATTGCGCGAGAACCCGGTGGTGCGCCACCTCATCGACACGCCGCGCGAGAGTTTCCCCGCCGGCGTCGACTTCCCCAGCCCGAAGCGGCTCGACCACGAGTACACACCCGAGCAGACCTTCTGCCCCTTGGCCGCCGATTCCTCGCAGCTTTCCGCAGTCATGGCGGCGGCGCGCGGCAAGGATTTCGTCCTGGTCGGCCCGCCCGGCACCGGCAAAAGCCAAACCATCTCCAACCTCATCGCCCAATGTCTGGCAGAGCGCAAGCGGGTGCTGTTCGTGTCCGAGAAGATCGCCGCGCTCGACGTGGTTTACCGGCGCCTGCGCGAGGTCGGCCTGGGCGAGTTCTGCCTGGAACTGCATTCCAGCAAGGCGAGAAAACTGGATGTGCTGGCGCAACTGGAAAAGGCCTGGAACGCGCATGGCGAAATCGACCCGGATGCATGGCGTGCTGAAGCGCGGCGGTTGAAACAGTTGCGCGATCAACTCAACGTCTATGTCGAGCGACTGCATCACCGCCACGGCAATGGCATGACGGTTTATGAGGCGATCGGTCGCGTCGTGGCGGGGACCGATGTGTCCGCCTTGGCGCTGTCCTGGCCATCGCCACATGCCCATGACACCCGTGCCATGGAAACCTTGCGCGACGTGGCCGACCGTCTCGAAGTCAATGCCCAGGCGGTCGGTTACGCCGGCATCAGCGATAACCCGCTGGCCGCCATCGGCAATACCGAATGGGCGCCAAGGTGGCAACAGGGGCTGATCGAAGCGGCCTGCGCCATCGTGCCGGCGGCGCAGGCGGTGACGCAATCTGCCGGGCATTTCTTGCAAACCGTCGTCCTCTCTCAACCGCCGCTGGATCGCCGTGTCCGCGGCGCCATCGCCGTACTGGCCAGGACGCTCCCCCAGGCCGCCGGCCGGGATTGGCGCTTCGTCCTGCGTAACGATGCCCGCACCTTGGCCGAGCGGCTGCACGAAGGCGCGGCATTACTGAGTCAGCACCGCGCAATCAACGCCGAACTCACGCCGCCTTGGCCGGATGAAGTCATCAATACCGGCCGGCAGGGGCTGAAATTGCTCCAGCAGCGCGCGGCGCTCTACGCCCACCTAGGCCAACCCTGGCCCCCGGGCGTCATCGAAGCCCTACGCAAGGGCCTGGGCCTGCTGGACGAACTCGACCGGACCACCGAGCAACTCACGGTCAAATACAGCGAACAGGTCGAGTCGTTGAACGTGAACCAACTCCAGCGCGAATGGGCCAAGGCCGAGAAGGCGATCTGGCCGCTATCCTGGTTTGGTAAACGCACGATAGGCAAGACGCTGGGCGCAACGGTGGCCGCGTCGGTGGCCAACGCAGGCGAGCTGGATGTCGGCAAAGACCTCGCCACGCTGGTCAAGATTCGGGCCTTGCGCGCCGAGATCGCCGCGCTCGATCCCAGCCCGCTCGCCGAAAGCATCTGGGCCGGCCTGAAAACCCGGCCCGAGTGGGTGCACAGCGCCATAGCCTTGCAGACGGCGCTGGCCGCCGCGCGCAACGAGCAGCCCTGGATCGATAACAACTTCGAGCCCATTGCCGAAGGCTATTGCGGCGAACGCCTATGCAAAGAACTGGAACGCATGCGCCTGTTGCGCCTGCTGGATGGCGAATTGGCCAAGCTGGCGTGGCTCGGCGAGGAGACCACGGGAGTGTGGACGGGACTTTCCACGCACACCGGGCACATGGACGCGGGGTTGAGCTTCCAAGAAGCGTATGCAGGCATCAGGGAATCGGGTGCGCTCACCGGCGACCACGCCGCCGTGGCCGGTGGCGACTGCGGCGCCGCTTTGCAGTCCGACTTGCAACACCTGCGCCTACGCACGCAGGTTGAGCAGAAATTGGCCGGTCTGGCTGAGTTGAGCCCACTCACCGCCGGCCTCTGGAATGGCTTGCACACCCGCACCGACGAACTGGACAAGGCCTTGAAGTTCCAGTCCTCCATCGCCGCCGTGATCGCCAACCTGGCCGCCCGCCCCGAGGACATCGCCGCCATCAAAGCGCCGCTGGAACGCCTCATCGGCGACGGCAATGCGCTGCTGGAACCGGGCGGCGTCATCGCCGAGGCCGGCGCGGGCTATCTCGCCGCCTGGGGTGGATTGCAACCCGCGCTCGACCGCCTGACCACGGCGGGGCAGTTCACCGACGCCGGCAAAACCGAGTTCGCCGAAGCGACGCTCGATCAACTCATCGAACGCAGTAACGCCATCGTCAGCGCGGAAAACCGACTGCATGCCTGGTGCGCCTGGCGCAAAGTCGGCGATCAGGCGGCCGGCCTCGGACTCGCCCCGTTGGTAGCCGGCATCGAGACCGGCGCCGTAACACCGGGCAGCGTGCGCCGCGTATTCGAAACCAACTACAGCCGCTGGTGGCTGAACGGCGTGGTCGACGAGGAGCCGGTCATCCGCGCCTTCGTCTCGGCGGAACACGAGAAACGCATCGCCGACTTCCGCGCCCTCGACCAGCGCTTCACCGACCTGACCCGCGCCTGGGTACGCGCCAGCCTCTGCGCCAACCTGCCGAAACAGGACGGCGTGCCGCGCAATTCCGAGTGGGGCATCCTGCGCCACGAGATGAGCAAGAAAAAGCGCCATATGCCGCTGCGTGAACTGATGTCCAACATCCCCACGGCCTTGACCAGCCTCACGCCCTGCCTGCTGATGAGCCCCTTGTCCATCGCTCAATACCTGGCCGCCGACGCCTCGCGCTTCGACGTGGTGGTGTTCGACGAAGCCTCGCAAATCCCGGTATGGGACGCAGTCGGCGCCATCGCACGGGGCAAACAGGTGGTCATGGTCGGCGACCCGAAACAATTGCCGCCCACCAACTTCTTCGACCGCGCCGAATCTGACCTGGACGACGAAGACGTGGAAGGCGACCTGGAAAGCATCCTCGACGAATGCCTGGGCGCCAACCTGCCCACCATGAACCTGGCCTGGCACTACCGCAGCCGCCACGAAAGCCTGATCGCCTTCTCCAACCACCGCTATTACGGCGGCGGCCTGGTCACCTTCCCGTCGCCGGTCACCGAAGACCGCGCCGTCAGCTTCCACCCCGTCGCCGGCGTCTATGAAAAAGGCGGCGCCCGCATCAACAAACCGGAAGCCCACGCCCTGGTTGCCGACCTGGTAGCGCGCCTGAAATCCCCCGGCTTCCGCGAATCCAGGCTGACCATCGGCGTGGTCACCTTCAACGGCGAACAACAAGCCCTCATCGAAGACCTGCTGGACGAAGAACGGCGCAAAGACCCCGCCCTCGAACCCTGGTTCGCGGAAACCGAACTGGAACCCGTATTCGTCAAGAACCTGGAAAGCGTCCAGGGCGACGAGCGCGACATCATGTACTTCTCCATCACCTACGGCCCGGATCTGCACGGCGCGGTATCGATGAACTTCGGCCCGATGAACCGGGAGGGCGGCGAACGCCGCCTCAACGTCGCCATCACCCGCGCCCGCCATGAACTGCGCGTGTTCAGCAGCCTGCGGCCGGAACAGATGGACCTCGCCCGCACCCAGGCCCTGGGCGTGCGCGACCTGAAACTCTTCCTCGAATTCGCCGAACGCGGCCCGCGCGCCCTGGCCGAAGCCAGCCACGGCAGCCAGGGCGACTACGAAAGCCCGTTCGAAGAAGGCGTCGCCGGCGCCCTCGGCCGCCAAGGCTGGCAACTGCACACCCAAGTCGGCGCCTCCGCCTTCCGCATCGACCTCGCCGTCGTCCACCCCGACGCCCCCGGCGTCTACCTCAGCGGCATCGAATGCGACGGCGCCACCTACCACCGCAGCGCCACCGCCCGCGACCGCGACCAACTGCGCGAACACGTTCTGCGCGGCCTGGGCTGGGAAATCCAGCGGGTCTGGTCGACGGACTGGTGGATCGATCCCGCCGGCACCCTGGAGAAACTGGACGCCAGACTGCGCGTGTTGCTGGACGTTAGCCGGGAAGAACGGGCTGAAGCGGCGGAGAAGGAGGCGGCGCGACTGGCGGTGGAGGAGGCTATCGCCGAGGCGGAAAGCGCAACCGCATTGCTACCGGATGATGGCCGTCAACCCACCGCCGGTTCACCTGAGCAGCCACTTGTTGAAGCGCAGTCCCGGGAAACCGCCGAGGTCTACGCCAGGAACGTTTCCGAAGCACTGCCCACGTCTGGCGCGGTCTTCACCGAAGCCGACCCCTTGTCCGTGGTGGATGGCATCGATGTCGATGCATTTTTCGACGCAGACTACGAACCGAACCTCGCCCGCATGATTGCCCACGTAATCGAGATCGAAGGCCCGGTACTGGACGCGGTCCTCGCCCGCCGCATCGCCAGGGCGCATGGCTGGCAACGCACCGGCTCGCGTATACGGGAGCGGGTCGAAGCGCTGGCCGCCAAGCAGTTCAAAACGACCGAGGAAGATGTCGGGACGTTCTATTGGCCGGCGTGGCTAAGCCCGGATGGGCCTGTTGTGTTTCGGCGGGCAGCTGGGGATGCGAACAGGGCGGTGGACGAAATCTGTATGGAAGAACTGGCTGTGCTGGCAAAGATGGTGATTGCTGCCGGTTCAACGGGGGAAAGTGCGATTGCCTCGATGGCGAAGGCAATCGGACTGCATCAGATCAGGGCGGTTAGCCGTGGTCGGCTTGAGAAGGCAATGCAGATCGAACTGGGTACGTCCTGATGTGCATACATACAGGCTCTGTCAGACATTGGCTTTCTGATCAACCCCTGTTACAGGCTTACATATAGAAAACGAGGTTACAGCATGAAGCTACGCCGTTTGCGCATCCACAACTTCCGTTCTGTCATCGACGCAGACATCGAAGTACATGACTACACGATGATCGTTGGCGCCAACAATGCTGGGAAAAGCAATGTGCTGGCGGCATTACGCGCATTCTACGAAGACATCAAATGGGCTAGTGACGATGTGCCCAAGATCGGAAAAAGCTCCGAAGATTCATGGGTAGAGCTCACATATTTCCTGACTGATGACGAATGGGCGGGTCTCGCGGACAAATACAAGGAAGGAGTGGCTGGTCAGATACTGACGGTGCGCAGATATTTCGTTTCCAAGATCAAAGTTAAATCCAATCAGAGCAATATTTACGCGCTGGTCAATGGCGAACCAGAAGATGGCCTGTTTTACGGGGCAAAAAATGTTGGCACCGCGAAGGTTGGGCGCGTTATTTACATCCCGGCGCTGACCACTGCCGCTGATCAGATGAAGACGTCCGGCCCCTCACCATTGCGTGACATGCTGAATTTCATGCTCAAGCGCGTGGTGTCAGAAAGTGCCGCCTACAAGGCTGTCGAGAGCGCTTTTGGTCAGCTCAACGATGAGGCGCGGGGTGAAGATGGTTTCCTGGCCAAGATCGCTAAACCGATCAATGACGCCATCGGCCACTGGGGCATCCGCTTCGATATGTCGGTGAACGCAGTGTCGCCCGATGACATAACCAAGAATCTGGTCAAACACGCTTTTGCAGATGCAATGTTAGGGGAGGCTGCGTTTGCGCTGGACCGATACGGCCACGGTTTTCAGCGTTCATTCTTGTATGAGTTGATCAAGCTTGCGCCATCGTTTGCCGAGGTCAAGAAGAGTGACAAGAAGGAGTTCGATCCGGATTTCACGCTGATCCTCTTCGAAGAACCTGAAGCCTTCCTGCACCCTGCCCAACAGGAGAACATGGCCTATCACTTGCGCAGGCTGGGATCGGGTGATGGGCAGCAGGTTATCATCACTAGCCATTCGCCGATCTTCGTCGGCAAGGTGGCCGACGATCTTTGCCAGATCGTGCGTGCGCGGCGAGATGGGGGCGTCACGGCCTTAGGACAGATCGGTCGATCCGCAGCTCAAGATGTCTTTGCAGAGGGGCTTGCGTTCAAAAAATGCATCGAGTCCTTCGTGAACGACCCTGGTGTTGTGGACGACCAGAAGAAAGAGGCGCGCGATCTGCTTAAGGCCGCACAACCCGATGAAGAGATCGCCACGCAGGAAGAGCGATTTCGTTATCAGCTCTGGCTTGATTCAGAACGCTCGTCGATGTTCTTCGCGGATCGCGTATTACTGGTCGAGGGAGCAACCGAAAAAGCCCTGTTCGGTTGGCTGCTAGCACGTGACTGGCATGAACTGTCACGGCATCGAATCTCCGTGGTCGATGTAATGGGCAAGTTCAACTTCCATCGCTATACGGCACTGCTGGAACAGTTCGGCATTCCTTTTGGGCTGATGCTCGACGACGACCAGGACAAGCAGCATCACAAAGCGGTCAACGAGATGCTTAGGAATGAAACCAGGAATCAGCGACTGGCGCCGCCTGTGTTCATTCCAACTCATATGGAATCATTTCTGGGTAAACCTTTACCGGGCCGCAGTGACCAGAAACCTGTTCAGATGCTTCGGGAACTTGAAAAAGGTGGCATTGATGAGGCAAGGCTTTCGGAGTTGAGAAGCAGATTTTGCGAGGCCTTGGCGCTGATATGACCGCACTCCAAGCACCCCAACCCGGCGAATTCCTGCTCTACGAAACCGAGGATGGCCGCACCCGAGTGGAATGTCGATTCGTGACCGACACCCTTTGGTTACCCCAGGCAGGTATGGCCGAGCTGTTCCAGACCAGCAAGCAGAACATCGCCAAGCACCTCAAGGCCATCTTTGCCGAGGGCGAGTTGGTCCTGGATTCAGTTGTCAACCATTGGTTGACAACTGCCGCCGACGGCAAGAACTACCGGGTGGCCTTCTACAACCTAGACGCCATCCTGGCGGTCGGTTACCGGGTCCGTTCCTCTCGCGGCACCCAGTTTCGCCGCTGGGCGACCGAACGGCTGCGGGAGTATCTGGTCAAGGGCTTTGCGTTGGATGACGAACGCCTGAAGAACCCGCCTGCCGCCGGTTCGGCCGTGCCGGATCGTTTCGACGAGTTGCTGGAGCGTATCCGCGACATCCGCGCCAGCGAGCGGCGGATGTACCTGCGGGTGCGCGAGATCTTTGCCATGGCGGCCGATTACGCGCCTTCGCTGCCGGAAACCACCCGGTTCTTCCGCTTCATCCAGAACAAGCTGCACTTCGCCGTCACCGGCAAGACCGCCGCTGAACTGATCGCCGAGCGCGCCGACAGCAGCCAGCCGAACATGGGGCTGACGACATGGAAATCCGGCAGCGTGCAGAAGGCGGACGTGACCGTGGCCAAGAACTATCTTCACGAGCCGGAAATCGGCGAACTCAACCGCATCGTGACGATGTGGCTGGACTTCGCGGAGGATCAGGCGCGCCGCCGCAAGGAGGTGTTTCTGAAAGACTGGGCGGAAAAGCTCGATGCCTTCCTTGCGTTCAACGAGCGCGACGTACTGAATGGCGCGGGTCGGGTATCCAAAAAGGAAGCCGATGCCCAGGCCGAAGCCCAATACGAAGCATTCACCGCCCGACGGCGTGCGCTGTTGGAGGCGGAAGGCGCCGAGGTCAATGTGAGGGCATTGGAGGATGCCGCCAAGGCACTGCCCAAGCCTCGGAAGAAATGATGGCCTTCAACGATTTCACCACCGCCTTGGATATGGGCCAGTTGACTCCCGCTGCCACCTTGCTGAGGCAGTTAGCCTACTGCGAAAGCGACGAATATCGCCATCAGGTGATCGTCACCAGCCACCATGAAGACTTGACCAACAAGCTGTTGGATCACTTCTTGCCGCCACCTGGCCATTCCATGAAGGTGATTGAATTCACTGAATGGCGTGCAGACGATGGCCCAGATTGGAAAATCTACGAGGCGCGTATGCCGTTGGTGGTTTGGCCGGATAAGTCAAGTGCCAGCCGACGATCAAGGAAACAGTCATTGGCGAACGGCCGCAATGTGGTGACGGTGACTGGTCGGATTGGCCGACGATCTGCCCGCCATGAAGCAAAGGCGGACTTCACTTCTGTGCTTTTCACCCGCTATTCACTCCCCACTTACCTTGACCCCGCGCAACAGCGTGTGGGTATCAAAACCAGCGATAACAGCCGCCACGATGGCCCGCGAGGCCAAGCCCCATGCGGCTTTGTGCGTTACCGCATCGCGTTACCGGCATGCGGTTCGCCCGCTAACGACGGTAGCAGCTAGCAAGCTGAAAGCCTTTTGGTTGATCGGTCGGTTCTAAGAGCAATAGCCATTGATGTCGGACAACACTAGCCCACGCCGGAAAAAGCATTAAAAAACCCGCACTTAGGCGGGTTTGGTGGACTGCTATGGACTGTGTTGGAGTGCTTGTTGGTGCCCCGAGCCAGACTCGAACTGGCACGCCTTGCGGCGCGGGATTTTGAATCCCGTGCGTCTACCGATTCCGCCATCGGGGCTGGAAAGGGCCGCAATTATGGCCGAAGGGAGGCCGGGCGGGCAACGTATAATGCGCGCCCCATGAAAACCAGTGATTTTGATTACTTCCTGCCCGATGCGCTGATCGCCCGCTATCCCCTGGCGCGGCGTGATGCCAGCCGGTTATTGCATGTCGATGCGGCGAGTTCGTGTTGTACGGATCGGCTCTTTGCCGAACTGCCCGCCCTTTTCCGTCCCGGCGATCTGCTCGTGTTCAACGATACCCGCGTCATCAAGGCGCGCTTGCATGGCGAGAAGGAGACCGGCGGCAAGATCGAGGCGCTGGTCGAGCGGGTGCTGGACGAACACGAGGCGCTGGTGTTCATGCGCGCCAGCAAGTCGCCCAAGCCCGGCGCGCGCATTCGCTTTGCCGATGCAATTCCGGCTCAGGTGACCGGGCGCGAGGGTGATCTGTTTCGTGTCGCCTTCGATCCTGCCCGCACGGTGCTGGAATGGCTCGAACACTATGGCGAGATTCCGCTGCCGCCTTACATCGATCGCGCCAGCGAGAGCGACGACGCCGAGCGTTATCAGACGGTTTACGCCAGCCAACCCGGCGCCGTGGCGGCACCGACCGCCGGCCTGCATTTCGACGAGGCGATGTTGGCGGCTTTGCGCACGGCGGGCGTGGAGACGGCCTTCATCACCTTGCATGTCGGCGCCGGCACGTTTCAGCCGGTGCGCGCCGAGAACCTGGCCGAGCATGTGATGCATACCGAGCGCTATGCCATTCCGCCTGCGACCATCGCAGCGGTGTGCGCCGCTCAGCAGCGCGGCGGCCGGGTCTGCGCCGTGGGCACGACGAGCCTGCGCGCGTTGGAGTCCGCCGCACGCACCGGCGGGCTGCAGGCTGGCGAGGGTGAGACCGATCTGTTCATTACGCCGGGTTATCGTTTCAACGTCGTGGAACGCCTGATCACCAACTTCCATTTGCCGAAATCGACCTTGCTGATGCTGGTTTCGGCGTTCGGCGGCACGGACTTGTTGCGGCGCGCTTATGCGCATGCGGTAGCGCAGCAGTACCGCTTTTTCAGCTACGGCGACGCGATGTTGATCGAGCGCGCAGGCTAGTTTTTTCCGCGCAGGCGAAAAATTGCTGTCAATTCAACGGGTTTTCGCCTATAGTGCGCGCCGTTGTGCAATGCAGTAGTTGGCTTTGCGATCTCCTGATCGTTTTTTTATCAAGCCTGCGGGACTGTTTTCACAGCCCCATCGTCCCCGACCACACCTGATTCCATCCGGCAGAGCAATCCAGCGATTGCTCTGCGTCGATTCGGCATCGCGGCATTCGGTTGGCGCCGATGTTTCGCGAGAATCGACGTGCCGGTTTTTATCCCGCACGCACGCTTCTGATTTTTTGCGCCCCACGAGGGCTGGCGCGGTTGCTGCTTTGTCTGTCGTTTCTCGCGGCAGGCGGCGGCGTGCATGTAAAGGAATGGATATGAGTTTTGCTGATCTGGGTCTGAATCCCATCGTTTTGAAATGTCTGGAAACCACCGGTTATACCGAGCCCACGCAAGTGCAGATGGAAGCGGTTCCTGCCGCCCTCGCCGGTTCCGACCTGCTGGTCTCCAGCCATACCGGCAGCGGCAAGACCGCGGCCTTCCTGCTGCCCAGCCTGCACAAGCTGGCCGAGCCGTCGCAGTTGCCGGGCACCGGCCCGCGTCTGCTGGTGCTGACCCCGACCCGCGAATTGGCCTTGCAGGTGCAGAAACAGGCGGCCATCTATGGCGCCGGCATCAAGAAACTGCGCACCGTCTGTCTGGTCGGCGGCGCGCCGTTCGGCCCGCAGTTCCAGGCCATGCGCTACAACCCGGAAGTGATGATCGCGACCCCCGGCCGTCTGATCGACCATATCGAACGCGGTCGCATCGATTTTTCGCGCCTGGAGGTGTTGGTGCTGGACGAGGCCGACCGCATGCTGGACATGGGCTTCATCGAAGACATCGAGCACATCGTGTCGCGCACCCCGGCCACGCGTCAGACCCTGTTGTTCTCGGCCACGCTGGATGGCATGGTCGGCAAGCTGGCGATGAACATGACCCGCTCGCCGAAGCGCATCGAAGTCGCCACGCGTGAGGAACACAAGGCCAATATCGATCAGCGTCTGTTGTTTACCGACGACGTCGGCCACAAACGCCGCCTGCTCGATGTGTTGTTGCGCGACGTTGAATTGACCCAGGCCGTGATCTTCACGGCGACCAAGATGAGCGCCGACGATCTGTCGGAAAGCCTACTGGAACAGGGCTTCTCCGCCGCCGCGTTGCATGGCGACATGCCGCAGCACAAGCGCAACCGCACGTTGCAGCGTCTGCGCGACGGCCAGATCAAGCTGTTGGTGGCGACCGACGTCGCCGCACGCGGCATCGACGTGGCCGGCATCAGCCATGTCATCAATTTCGACGCGCCGCGTCAGGCCGAAGACTATGTGCACCGCATCGGCCGTACCGGCCGTGCCGGCCGCACCGGCATTGCCGTCACCTTCATCGCCGGCCGCGAACGCGGTCTGGTGCGTGATATCGAGCGTTACACCGGCCAGGCCGTGCGCGTGGACGTCATCGCCGGCCATGAGCCGAGCGCGCGTCCCGAGCGCAGCTTCAGCGGCAAGCCGCGTTCCGGTGGCGGCGGCAAGGATTGGGGCAACAAGCCGCGTAGCAGCTCGGGTTATCAAGGCCGAGGGGGTAGCTGGGCCGGCCAGAACGCCGGCCAGGGCTATGCCGGCGCCCGGCGCGGTGCGGATGACAGTCGCGGCAATTCGTTTGCCGCCCCGGCAGGCAACGGCGGCTGGCAAGGCAAGCCGGATGCGCGTCCGACCTGGAGCAAGCCGGACGCCCGTCCCGCCGCTGCCAAGCCGGCGCACTCCTGGGATCGCCCGGAGAAAACGGCCGCTCACACCTGGGCCAAGCCGGAAGGTCGGCCCGCCGCGCCGAAGAGCAGCACTGCCTGGAGTGACGATCATCGCCCCGCCACCGGCAAGCCGCGCGGACGTCAGAGCTGGTAAGTCTGCGCCGATCGATGCAACGCCGTTAAGCGGCCGTTCCGTTTAACGCTGCTGGCGCTCTGTAGGGGCGCCAGCAGCGTTTTCGGGCGTGCAATTCCAGGTCACCGGATCGCCCACTCGGCCGGCAAACGCGTTGGCATTGATCTCCAGCACATGGGCGACCGGGCCGGGCGGTACGAATATCGGGCACGGTTGCGCCGTGCAGGGTTGCAGCGTGAGGACGCCCAGCACCTGCTGCGTCGGACTGACCCAGATCAGGTCGATCGGAAAGTGCATGCCCTGCATCCAGAAGCTATGCCAATCCGAAGTCGGGAATTCGAACCACATGCCGGAGTTTTTCGCCAGTTCACGGCGGCCGGAGAGGCCATGCTGACGCGCGCTCGGCGTGTCGGCTACGCTGGCCTGGAAGGTTTGCGCGCCGATATGGATGTGCGGAGTTTGTTCGCTGGTGCAGCGTTCGCCGGCCGTTCCAGTCGATGCCAGCAGAAAAGCCAGCGGCAGCGCGCGCATTAGAATCACCGCTCCGCTTCCCCCTCGTTCACGCATCTTTTTTCGCTCACTATGCAATTTCAGATTACTCATCAATCCGGCCAGGCCAGGCGCGGCGTGCTGGAAACCGCGCATGGCGTGATCCAGACCCCGGTGTTCATGCCGGTCGGCACGCACGGCGTGGTCAAGTCCATGCGTCCCGACGAACTCAAAACGCTGGGCGCCCAGATCATCCTGGGCAACACCTTCCACCTCTGGTTGCGGCCGGATGTCGACGTCATCCAGATGCACGGCGGCCTGCACGGCTTCATGCGCTGGGACGGCCCCATCCTGACCGATTCCGGCGGCTTTCAAGTCTGGAGTCTGACGCATCTGCGCAAGATTTCGGAGCAGGGCGTGAAGTTCGCATCGCCGCTGGATGGCCGGCGTTTGATGCTGTCGCCGGAGAAAAGCATGCAGATTCAGCATGCACTCAACTCCGACATCGTGATGATTTTCGACGAATGCACGCCGTACCCGGCCGACCACGACACCGCACGCTACTCGATGGAGCTTTCGCTGCGCTGGGCCGAGCGTTCCAAAACCGCGCACGAGGGCAATCCGAATGCGTTGTTCGCCATCGTTCAGGGCGGCATGCACGAGGATTTGCGCGACCGCTCGCTGAAGAAACTGGTCGAGATCGGGTTCGACGGCTATGCCATCGGCGGCCTCAGCGTCGGCGAGCCAAAGGACGACATGCAGCGCATCCTGCGCCATACCGCGCCGCAGCTGCCGGCCGACAAGCCGCGTTATTTGATGGGCGTCGGCACGCCGGAGGACATCGTGTTTTCGGTCGGCCAGGGCGTCGATATGTTCGATTGCGTGATGCCGACGCGCAATGCGCGCCACGGCCTGCTGTTCACGCGTTTCGGCGATGTGCGCCTGAAGAATGCCAAGCATCGGCATGACACCGGCCCGGTCGACCCGAGTTGCGATTGCTATACCTGCCGCAACTTCAGCCGGGCCTATCTGCACCATCTGAATCGCATCGGCGAATCGCTCGGCGGCCATCTCAATTCGATTCATAACCTGCACTACTATCAGACCTTCACGCGCGAAATGCGTGCGGCGATCGAAGCCGGCCGCTTCGCCGCCTGGTCGGCCGAGTTTCACGCCACGCGCGGGACGCAAGCGCATGGGACGGCGCCGCAAGCACACGATTGAAATTTTGCAAGTGCTAGAATGCGGCGGCTTTTTTCCACCCTTTTCTGACAGGTTTTTTCGATCATGCTGATTTCTCCCGCTTACGCCGCCGATCCCGCCTCGGCTGGTCAACCCGCCGACCCGATCATGAGCTTTCTGCCCTTGATCGTGCTGTTCGCCCTGTTCTATTTCCTGATCATCCGGCCGCAAATGAAGCGCGCGAAAGATCAGAAGAAGATGCAGGAATCGATCCAGAAGGGCGATGAAGTCGTCACCGCCGGCGGCCAGGTCGGCAAAGTGGTGAAGATCGCCGAGCAGTACATCACGCTCGACATCGGCGGCGGTGTCGAATCGCATTTCCAGCGCGCCACGGTGCAGACCGTGCTGCCCAAGGGCACCATCAAAGACCTTTGATGTGCTGTGAAGCGGGGCGGCCGGTACACCGCTGCACCCGTCCCCTTCATCCCCCCTCTTCACGAGTAAGACATGAACCGCTACCCCCTCTGGAAATACATCGTCATCGGCGCGGCCCTGGTCATCGCCTTTGTTTACACCCTGCCGAATTTCTTCGGCGATGTGCCGGCGGTGCAGATCATGCCGATACGTACGACCGAGAAAGTCGATACCGCGCTGATGCAGCGCGTCGAATCGGCCTTGAAGAGCGCCGGCGTGGCGACCACCGGGGTGTCCTTGGACCCGCATGGCATCAAGGCGCGCTTTGTCGATACCGATACCCAGATCAAAGCCAAGGACGCACTGCAGGCGGCGTTGGGTTCCGGCTATACGGTGGCGCTCAACCTGCTGTCGGCGTCACCGGCGTGGCTGGGCTCGCTCGGCGCTTTGCCGATGAACATGGGCCTGGATTTGCGCGGCGGCGTGCATTTTCTGTTGCAGGTCGATATGCCGAAGGCGTTGGAAAAGGCGGCCGAGCGCTATCAGGGCGACATTCGCACCTTGCTGCGCGAAAAGAAGGTGCGCTATACCGCGATCGGCCGTGAAGGCGAGCGCGTCAATCTTCGCTTCCGCGATGCCGAGCAACTCGCGGCCGCGCGCAGCGCGATCGAGGAAACCTATCCCGACCTGCAACTGGACGAAGCGCAAGTGGGTGATGAGCATGCGCTGACCGCCAGCCTGAAAAAGACGGCGCAGGTAAAAACCCAGGAATTCGCGCTGAAGCAGAACCTCACCACGCTGCGCAACCGGGTCAACGAGTTGGGCGTGGCCGAGCCGGTCATCCAGCAGCAGGGCGTCGACCGCGTCGTCGTGCAGCTGCCCGGCGTGCAGGACACCGCCAAGGCGAAAGAAATTCTCGGCCGCACCGCGACGCTGGAAATCCGCATGGTGGACGAGGAGCGGATGCAGGATCCCGCCACCGTGCAGGCCGCCGCCGCCGGCCAGGCGCCGTTCGGCACCGAGATGTATTTCGAACGCAACGGCCAGCCGGTGATCGTCAAGAAAACCGTGGTGCTGACCGGCGAGTACATCACCGACGCGCAACCCGGCTTCGACAGCCAATCGAATCAGGCCGCCGTGCATATCAATCTGGACGGCCGCGGTGCGCGCATTTTCAAGAACGTCACGCGTGAGAACGTCGGCAAGCGCATGGCGATTTTGCTGATCGAGAAGGGCAAGACCGAAGTCGTCACCGCGCCGGTCATTCGCGAGGAAATCGGCGGCGGCCGCGTCCAGATCACCGGCATGGATTCGACCCAGGAAGCCAACGACGTCGCCTTGCTGTTGCGCGCCGGCGCGCTGGCGGCGCCGATGGAGATCGTCGAGGAACGCACCGTCGGGCCGTCGTTGGGCGCCGACAACATCGAGCGCGGTTTGAATTCGACGCTGATCGGCTTCGCCGTCATTGCGGTGTTCATGATCGTCTATTACCAGTTGTTCGGCGTCGTGTCGGTGCTGGCGCTGGCGGTCAACATGTTCTTGCTGGTGGCGCTGCTGTCGATGCTGCAGGCGACGCTGACCCTGCCCGGCATCGCCGGCATCGCGCTGACCCTGGGCATGGCGATCGACGCCAACGTGATCATCGCCGAGCGCATTCGCGAGGAACTGCGCAACGGCAACTCGCCGCAGGCGTCCATCGCCGCCGGCTATGAGCATGCCTGGGACACCATCCTGGACTCCAACATCACCACGTTGATCGCCGGTATTGCATTGTTCTGGCTGGGTTCCGGCCCGGTGCGCGGCTTCGCGGTGACGCTCTGCCTGGGCATCCTCACCTCCATGTTCAGCGCAGTCCTGGTTTCCCGCGCCATGGTCAACCTGTCCTACGGCCGGGTTAAACGCCTGACCAAAGTATCCATTTAAGGCGATATCAACATGGAAATCTTCCACCTCAAGCGTGACATCCCGTTCATGCGCTATGCGCGCAGCACGATCTATGTGTCGTTGTTCTTCATCTTCGCGTCCATCGCGCTGCTGGCGACCAAGGGCCTCAATCTGGGCGTCGATTTCACCGGCGGCACGATGATCGAAGTCGGCTATCCGGCCGCCGCCGATGTCCATGTGATTCGCGAGCATTTGGCGAAGCACGGCTATGCCGATGCGCAGGTGCAGAACTTCGGCAGTTCGACGGAAGTATTGATCCGCCTGCCGGTGAAGGCCGGTTCGACTTCCGCGCAGTTGTCGGAACAGGTCTTGCTGGTGTTGAAGCAGCAGGAAGCGAAAGTCGAGCTGCGCCGCGTCGAGTTCGTCGGCCCGCAGGTCGGCAACGAATTGTTCGAGGACGGCGCGCTGGCGCTGGTGGTCGTCTCGCTCGGCATCGTGCTTTATCTGGCCTTGCGCTTCGAATGGCGTTTCGCGCTGGGCGCGATGTTCGCCACCGCGCACGACATCTTCATCGTGCTGGGCGCCTGGTCGCTGTTCCAGTGGGATTTCTCGCTCACCGTGCTGGCGGCGGTGCTGGCGATCCTGGGTTACTCGGTCAATGACACCGTCGTGGTGTTCGATCGAATTCGGGAGAATTTCAAGAAGACGCGCATGACCGACGTGGCCGCGATCATGGACAACGCCAAGACCGCCACGCTGTCGCGCACCGTCATCACCAGCGGCACCACGCAGTTGATGGTGCTGGCGATGCTGCTGCTGGGCGGCGAAGTGCTGTATGGCTTCGCGCTGGCGCTGACCATCGGCATCGTCGTCGGCACCTATTCTTCCGTGCTGGTCGCCAGCCCGATCGTCATGTGGCTGGGCGTCTCGCGGGAAGATTTCATCAAGCCGCCGAAGGAGGAGTCGGGCGCGGTGGTTTGAGCGCGCCCGATTTCAGCCGCTAGACCGATGCCCAAAGGAGCCCGCATGCGTTCGATCGCCGCCGTAATCGTCACCCTGGGCATCATGGCTCAAGCCGCTTCGACACAGGCCGCCTCCGTCAGCGTCGAAAAAACCATCACCGGCTTTTCCTCGCCCGAGAGCGTGGTCGTGCTCGGCGAAGAGGTGTACGTCTCCAATCTCGGCGTCAAGCTGGAACCGTCCGCCAAGGATGGCGACGGCTTCATCTCCCGCCTGGATCGCCAGGGCAACATCAAGGCGCTGAAATGGGTGGACAAGCTGGATGGCCCGAAAGGCCTGATCGTCGTGGACGGCGTGCTGTACGTCGCCGATATCGACCGTGTGCTGGGCTTTCGGCTGCGCGACGGCAAGCAGGTATTCGCGCTCGATCTGGCGGCGACCGGCAGCGTCTTCTTGAACGGCTTCGCGCGTTACGACAACCGGCGTCTGCTGCTTTCGGCGACCGACATCGGCAAGGTGTTCGTCATCGACCTGCCGAAAAAATCGTTCAGCGAACTGCTGTTCGATGTGCCGCCGAACGGGCCGAACGGCATGAAGAAAACGGGCAGCCGCCTGATGATCGTCGAGTGGGGCACAGATTCTCAGCCCAACGGCAAGGTCAAGGCCTATCGTCTGGACAGTGCGCAAAGCGGCCTGCAGGCCCGGCTGGACAAGTCTTACGACGTCAGCCCTGCGGGCTACTTCGACGGCGTGGTCGACCTCGGCGCCAACCGCTGGTTGATTTCCAACTGGGTCAAGTTCGAACCGGTGGGTTTGCTGCAAGTGCTGGATAGCCGTACCGGCAAGGTGACGGTCGCCAACGAGCAAGCCCCCATTGCCGGCCCGGCCGACATTTTTCTCGACGACCAGGGCAAGCTCTGGACGCCGGGCATGATGGAAAACAAGGTCTACCGGATGAACGTGCGGCCTTGAGTCGGCCGGCTTCGCGCTAACGCAGACCTCTGCCAGCAAGCACTGGCGCCGTTTTCAGAAGTTGATTCTGTAAGTCAGAAACGCGCGCCGTTCGACCCGGTATTCCGGCCGGAACTCCGCATGTTCCGCATTGAAGTTCTGCAGCGTCAGCGCGAGCTCGTCGCTCTGGCCCATCAGTTTCAAATGTTTGCCCAGGCGCAGATCGAAGCGGCGGTAGGCCGGTTGTGTGTCGCCGTCGTTGGGCCAAGTCAATTCCCCCACCCAGTAGCCGCCCAGGCTGAGATTCAGGCCATGCGGAAAGCGTTTGGACCAAAGCAGGCTGGTGGCATGTTGCGGGGCGGATTGTTCGATGTCGACATCCCGGTTGACGTTGCTGGCGTTGGTTACCGTGTCGGCGCCGAGACCGCTGGCGCTGATGCGGGTGATGGCGTGACTGATCCGGAAGCGTCCCCAGTCGGCGTGTTTCCAGTCGAGCGCAAGGTCGCCGCCATGCACGCGGATATTGCCGGCGTTGAAAAAGTAGAAGGCTTTGTAGTGGCCGTAGCGTTGGCTGATGTAGATCGGGTCGGTTTTACGCGGGTCGCTGCTGGGCAGGTAGCCGGGATGCGGCACCCAGGCCTTGCCGCTGTAGCCGAGCGGGCGCTGATAGCCGGCAGGTTCGGCAAAGCCGCAGGTCACGCCGTAAGGAATGTAGTTGCTGATGGCGTTGGTTTCCGCATCCAGCACGCATGATTGCTCGTCGATGAAGTTGTCGTATTTGTTCAGGTAAATGCGGGCATCGAGGCGCAATCCGCTCGGTTGCAGGTGGGCGATGTAGCCGAGTTCGGCGAAATCGAGTTTTTCGGGTTCCAACTTGCGGTCGGCATAACAGGCTGGTGAGAAACTCGCCGCCCCTTGCTGGCAGCGGGAATTCGGGCAAA
>CAYXMQ010000013.1:891-93439 GCA_964466195.1 uncultured Thiobacillus sp. | reverse complement strand
GCGCTTCCCGCTATCCACGAAATCTCGCCGCGTTTTTACACAGCCTCGCCGATGAAGAGTCATACGATACGGCCCGCTTGAATGACTGTAATGGGTCGCAACCCGCCATTCACTTCACATAAAAAACCGTAACGCCTCCGAATTTCGCTGGAGGGCAAGTAGCCTAGAAGCAAAACGGCCCGCTTGCGCGGGCCGTTCCGTTTTGTGGCGCCCACTTACTTCGCCGCGTTCAGCGCCTGGTCGATGTCCGCCATCAGGTCGTCGATATGCTCGATGCCGATCGACAGCCGCACCAGGTCTTCCGACACGCCGGCCTTGGCCAGTTCGTCCGGCGACAGTTGGCGGTGCGTCGTGGTGGCCGGGTGGCAGGCCAGGCTCTTGGCGTCGCCGATGTTGACCAGGCGGACGATCAGGCCCAGTGCGTCGATGAACTTGGCGCCGGCCTCGCGGCCGCCCTTGATGCCGAACGAGACGATGCCGGAAGCCTTGCCGCCCATGTACTTGTCGGCCAGCGGCTTGAACGGCGAATCGGGCAGGCCGGCGTATTGCACCCAGGACACCTGCGGGTGGGCACGCAGTTTTTCGGCGATGTGCTGGGCGTTTTCGCAGATCCGGTCCATGCGCAGATGCAGGGTTTCGATGCCCTGCAGGATCAGGAAGCTGTTGAACGGCGAAATCGCCGCGCCCATGTTGCGCAGCGGTACGACGCGAGCGCGGCCGATGTAGGCGGCGGGGCCGAGCGCTTCGGTGTAGACGACGCCGTGATAGGAGGCATCCGGTTCGTTCAGGCGGGCGAAACGCACCTTGTGCTCGGCCCAGGGGAATTTGCCGGAATCGACGATCATGCCGCCGATGCTGTTGCCGTGGCCGCCCAGGTATTTGGTCAGCGCATGCACGACGATGTCGGCGCCGTGTTCGAACGGCCGGCACAGGTAAGGCGTCGGCACGGTGTTGTCGACGATCAGCGGAATGCCGTGCGCGTGCGCGAGTTCGGCCAGTTTCTCGAAGTCGGTGACGTTGCCGAGCGGGTTGCCGACCGATTCGCAGAAGATGGCCTTGGTGCGGTCGTTGATCAGTTTTTCGAAGCTGTCCGGCTGGCGGTAATCGGCGAAGCGGACTTCGATGCCGTAGCGCGGCAGCGTATGCGCGAACAGGTTGTAGGTGCCGCCATACAGCGTCGAGCTGGTGACGATGTTGTCGCCGGCTTCGGCGATGGTCATGATCGCGTAGGTGATCGCGGCCATGCCGGAGGCGAGCGCCAGGCCGCCGATGCCGCCTTCCATTTCGGCGACGCGCTTTTCCAATACGTCGGTGGTCGGATTCATGATGCGGGTGTAGATGTTGCCGGCCACTTTCAGGTCGAACAGATCGGCGCCGTGCTGGGTGGAATCGAACGCGTAGGACGTGGTCTGATAAACGGGGACGGCAACCGCCTTGGTGGTCGGTTCCGGGCTGTAGCCGCCGTGGACGGCGATGGTTTCGATCTTCATGTTGTCTCCGGTTATGGGGGAATACGGGCGGAATTATGTCAGCTCGGCGCAATGTTCGCGCCGGCACAAGCCGCGCATCTCGCACCAGGCGCAGGCGTGCGGCGTACCTTGCGCCGGCAGCGGCGAACCTTGTGCGAGTCCGGCCAGCACCGTGTGCAGGCGTTCGCCTTCGGCTTGGGCGGCAGCGGGCAAGTCGCTCTTCCAATCCAGGTTTTCCACCTTGTCGGCATCCAGCGTGACAAAGCCGGCCTCGGTGACAAAACCGCCGGCGTCGGCGAGCCAGGCGTAGGCGGTGAGCTGGACATCTTCGCCGTCGGGGGCGAGCTTCTTGTTCAGGGTCTGGCGCGACTGCGTCTTGTAGTCGAGCAACGCCAGCGTACTGGAGTGCAGCCCGACGTGGCGATCGACCCGGTCGGCGCGGCCTTCCAGGCGGGTCGAATGCCCTTCCGCCCAGACCACGTCGCGCGCGAACGGCGTTTCCGCACTTTCGAAACGATAGCCTTCGGCTTCCCGGTTCAGCGCCCAAGCCAGATAAGACTCGATGTGCTGGCTCCAGCGCTGCCGCCAGGCGCTGGCGAGATAGGCCTCGGCTTCCGCGGCGGCGAAGCCGTCCAGGCTGAACTGATGCAAGGCCGCGCTGAGTTCCGCCGCAGCATGCGCGACCAGTACCGGGTAGGCGCGATGAAAACGCGCCAGGATGGCGTGCACCAGGCTGCCGTAATCGCGTTTGTCCATTTCTTCCGCCACGTCGTCGCGTTCGTTCAGGTGCAACAGGTGGCGGGCGAAGAACTGGTACGGGCAGGTCACCAGGCTTTGCCAGGCGCTGACGTTGAGGCGGGCGGGCGCCGCGTCGGCGTGCGGCCAAACCGGCGCCTCCGGAACTGTGGCGGCGGCGAGGACGTGGCCGCTCACCACCTCGCCGCGGGCCAGGCCGCGGCCCCAGGCCGCTTGATGCAACGCCTCCAGTTGCAGCAACCAGGGCGACAGCGGTGCGGCTTCGCCGTCGATTTCCGACTGCCAGACCAGCGCCACGCGCGGCACGCGCGCCAACAGATCGGTCAACGCGGCGCGTGCCAGGAGCTCTTTCTCGCGCGCGCCCGGCAGGCCGAGTTGGCTGCGTACCGCGTCATTGAAAATCGCCGCCGTCGGTTTGCCGGGCAGATGCGCGGCGCCGACGCCGAGCACGATGGCGGCATCGAGATCGCGAGTGTGCGCGGCGGCCAGATGCGTCAGGCGAATCGGGCTGACGATGCCGGTATCGGAAAACGTGGCTTGCTCCAGTTGCAGAAACAGCCAGCGCCGCCAGTCCGCCAGCGCATAGCGGCTGGCATGGCCGGCGCTGTCGCGGGTCAGCGTCTCCAGCAATCGAACCAGTTGCGCACCGACCGGATCGGCGCGCAGCGGCGCGTCTGCGCCGATCCCAACCAGCGATGCGAGCAGGCGGCGGGTCCATTCCGCCAGCGGCATGCGTGCCTGGGCGAGCGGTTTTGCCGACCAGTCGGCGCGCGCCGCCTGTATCCGCCGCAATACCGCCAGACTGGCCGGCAACGCGCAGCGTTCGGCCAAGGCAATATGGCCGGCCAGGCGATCCGGCGCACCGTGCCGGCGATACGCTTCGTCGAGCTCATGCGCGGCTTGCAGCCGTTGAACTTCGGCATCGGCGAACACGAAGGGCGACTTCAACAAGTCGAGCAGATCGTTGTAGGCGAACGCATCGCCGACCAGTTTCAGCCAGCGTTCCAGCACATGGCTCACCGCGGCCGTCGCGAAAGTCCAACCGGTTTCGTCCTGCACCAGAATGCCGCGCCGTTCCAGCAACGCGCGCAATCGCCGCGCCATCAAACGATCCGGCGCAATCAACGCAATATCACGCCAGCCCGCCGCCAGCCATTGCGTCAACACCTGTTCGGCCGAGAGCGCCGCGGCTTCCAGGCCGGGCGCGGCGAACAGGCGAACGTCCTGGCCCAGCGGCGATTCCGGCAACTGCTCGGCAAACGCCGCGCCGCGCGCCGCCAAGGTCGCCGTGGCATCCATCCAGACTGTTTGCATCAGGGCCAGTCGAGCGGTATCCGGCGGCGCCGCCGGCAGCGTGATCACCGGCTGACGCTGTTGCCAGGCTTGCAGAAACGCCTGTTCAACCCCGCTCAGGCCGGCCAGCCCGACGCAATACAACGGCTGCGCGGCGGATTCGGCCAGCTTGGCCAGGCGGGCGGCGTACAAACGCATGCGGCCAGGCTGGCCGCTGTTCGACAGCGCCCGCCAGACCGCATCGGCCAGGCCGGCTTCGAGCGCAAGATAGCGGTTGTCACCGCCGGCGGCTGCAAGCGGCGCGGCATCCGCCTGCGCAGCCTGGACCTGCGATTGAACAAGCAAGTGGGCATCGAGATCGTTGATCAGCGCCAGCAACTCCTGCGCGGCCGGCCATTCGACGTGATGCGGCAGCCGCCCGCTGCCGACAAGGAAGTCGTGCAGCAGCGCCAAGCGCAGGCTGTCCGCCTCGGCGTACTCGCCCAGTCCCGCGCCGGCCGCCAGCTCCGGCAAGGTCAGCAGGCGCGGCGGCAACAGATAGCGCCCCGGCAGCAATGCCAGCAAGGCCTTGCGAAAGGCCTGGCCGGCATGATGGTGCGGCAGCAGGATCAAACAACCCGAGAAGTCCGGCGCACGCGCTGATTCATGCTGGAGGAAGACGCGTGCGGCGGCGATCAGGGAGGACATGCGCGCATTGTCCCGGCTCCCGTCGGCAAAAAACACCCCTGCTTCAGCGAGCGGCCTTAGCGTTCAGCATCGGGCACGAACTTCAGTACATTGCCGTTGATGCAGTAGCGTTTGTAAGTCGGCGCCGGACCGTCGTCGAAGACATGGCCGAGATGAATGCCGGAACTGGCGCTGCGCACTTCGACCCGCTTCATGCCCAGGCTGACATCTTCATGCAAGGTGATGGCGCCGGGCAGCGGGCTGAAGAAACTCGGCCAGCCGGTGCCGCTGTTGAACTTGCTGTCGCTGCGGAAGAGCGCCGCGCCGGTGATCGGGTCGACGAAATTGCCGGGCCTTTTTTCATCCAGATGCGAGCCGGTAAAAGCCGGTTCGGTGCCTTGCGAGAAGGCGATTTTTTGTTGCGCCGGCGTCAGCAGGCGAAAGCCCAGCCACTGCCAGAAGCGCGCCTTGTCGCCGTTGTAGCCGGTGTAGCGGGAAACTTCCTTGCCCTGCTCGAACAACACGATGGTCGGCGTGGCGAACAAGGTTTTTTCCAGGCTCCAGCCGCGGGGTGCGTTCGGATTCAGGCTGGAAACGACGGCGATCTCGGATTTCCAGTGGTCGAGCACGTCGGCCTTGAACAGCTTGCAGAACGCGCAATCCTCGGCCTCGAACACCACCAGTTGCCGCTCGAAAACCAGGGCTTTGCCGTCCAGTTGCGGCGCAGCTTTGGCGCTAGGCTGCGCGGTTTTGTCAGCGCCGGGGTACTTCACGCCGGTGCCGCCCAGGCCGCAATAGCCTTTGGGGTTCTTGATCAGGTAATCCTGATGGTAAGCCTCCGCCGAGTAGTAATTCTTCAACGGCGCGATCTCGGTGGTAATGCTGCCCTTGCCGTTCTGCTGCAGCGCCTGCTGATAGACGGCGCGGGTTTTCTGGGCGACCTGCAGTTGCGCGCTGTTGCGTGTGTAGACGGCGCTGCGATAGTTGCTGCCGATGTCATTGCCCTGGCGGTCGCCCTGGGTAGGATCATGGCTTTCCCAGAATTTGATCAGCACCTTTTCCAGCGTCGTCTGCGCCGGGTCGTAGCTGACTTTCACGACCTCGGCATGATTGCGCTGGCGGGTTTTGCCCGAACGCACGCTACGCTCGTGAGCGAGCACCGCTTCGTAGTTGCCGGCGATATCGCCATTGGCATAGCCGCTTTCGACATCGATCACGCCGGGCACTTCGGACATGCGTTTTTCCGCACCCCAGAAACAGCCCATACCAAGCACGATGGAATCGAGTTGCGCATGAGCCGGGTTCGGCGTTTTCTTGACCTGGGTGGCGGATTTATCCTGGGCGCAGGCGCTGACCAGAAAGCTCAGGCTGAGTGCCAGCAGGAGCGTTTGGAGTATTCGACTCGTGAACATGATCGTTTCCTTGTACGGCAAAGTGGACTATCGAACGCGTGGCTAGCCAAGGCTGCACGCTTGTTGCTGTGGATTGGTCGCGGCGCGCAGAAATTCCTGACATTTTCTTCGTGGCCGGAAAAGTCCGCGCGATATTCCTGCTGACAGATCAGGCGCGCGCCGCAGGCCGGCGCAAAAGGGAGCAAGTCGAGACGGCCGCAGTAGAATGCGCCACGCGCCCACAAGCCTACGAGGCTCTAAACCATGCCTGTGTCACCCCCTCTGCCCGCCCGCCTTGCCTCGCCCGTCGTGCGCCGCCTGGCCGTGACCGTGCTGTTGGCCGGTTCCGCCCTGTTGAGCGGCTGTAAGTCACTACCGGCGCCGAAGAGCGAGGCGGACAAAACCAGCGCCGAGCAGGCTGAACAGGCCCGCCAGGCCATGCGCCCGAGCGCCGTGTGCGGCGCGCAACAGGGCAGTCCGTTCGCCTTCCGCAAGAAAGTGCTGGTGCTCGCGCTGCCGGTGCAACGCCCGCTCGAAGCGATCGATCTGCCGGACCTCGCCACGGCCTGGTCGCACGCGTTGCAACAGCGCTTGCAGGATAGCGACCGCTTCCTGATTCGCGATGGCGGCCGCTACGCCATCGATCCGGCAGACAACATCCGCAAGCAGGTCACGACGCTGGCCCAGAAATATGACGCCCAAATCGTCATCGCCGGCCAGGTCACCAGCCTGGGTATGCAGTCCGGCCGCATCGGCCTGGGTGCTCTGGGTTCGTTCGCACAGCCGTTCAGCGCCGTACGCGTGATCGAAGCCGAGCTGGATATCTATGACGGTCAATCCGGCACGCGCCTGAAACGGCTCCACCACAACGCCGAAGTGCATGGCGCGGTGGAGAATCGGGGCAGCAGCACGCTGCGTGGCGAGTTCTTCCGCACCCCGTTGGGGGAATCGGTCGCCAAGATGCTCAACCGCCAAATGGAGGATGTGCTGGATGAACTCGCCTGCCTGCCGATGCAGGCGCGCATCGTCGGCACGCCGCAGAAGGAGGTGCAGATCGACGTCGGCTTTACCAGCAATCTGAAGCTGGGCGACCGGCTGCGCCTACTCCAGCGCGACGGTTTTCCCAACAGTGAAGGCGTGCAAGCCGAAAAACCCGTCGGTCATCTGGTGATCAAACACGTCTTTCCGGAATCGGCGATCGGCCAGGTCGAAGGCGACCCACTGCCGGACTGGAAACTGAACGGGTTTGTCCGCGCCTGGTGAAGGAGCCTAAAACGGTCGCGGCGTCGCCTTCACCGATACGGATGCGCCGCGGTCAAAAAATCGATCAGCCGGCCCTGGTGCTCAATCAAAATCTGCGCAGCGGAAATGCCCTCGCGCGCCATCTCGGCCACGATGTCCTTGGCCCGCCACTGGGTCGGAATGATGACCACATCCACCGGCCGCGCTTTGAGCACGTCGCGGAATACGATTTCCTGCCCGCTGCCCGGCACGAACGTGCCGGCCTTGTCCGGATCGGAATCGACGACCAGCGGAAAGCGCGCCGCATCGGCGCCAAACTGATGCATGAAGGCGGCCGCTTTGCCGGTGCCGCCCCAGATCGCCACATTAGCCCCACTTTCGGCCAGTTCGTCGAGCTGCGCCCGTATCGTGGCGAGGCTGGTTTCCGCCTGCCGAGCGAATTCATTGGCGCTGCGAGCCCCGTCCCGCATCGCTGCCGGCACCTCCAGACGCACCAAGGCGTAAACGACTTCGCCGTCGTAGCCGTGCGCCAACTCCACCACCGCGCCGGCGCGCTGCATCAAGGTACGAAAGGATTGCGTGGAGAAATGCGAGACGTGCTCGAAGAAGAAATCCGCTAACCGGCCGGTTTCAAACACGCGGTCGATGCAGGGCATTTCGGCGAACAGCCAGACCGGTTTACCCAGCTCCGCCGCTCCCCAAGCCAGTTGTTCGAGGAACACGGCCGGCTCGGTGAGATGTTCAAGCACATGCCGCATGACCACGGCATCCGGCGCCAGGCTGGGCATGTCGGCGAGCGGATCGAAGTAGCGGGCATGAAACTCCACGCCGCGCCCGCTCTCGCCGGTGGCATTGGGGTCGAAGCCGACGAAGCGGCCTGCGCCATTGCGCGCCGCGGCCAGTCCGCGCAGGAAATGCCCCTCGCCGCAACCGATCTCCAGCACCGTCGGCCTGTCCGGCAGGCGCGCTACCAGCAGGTCGCGAATCTGCGCCAGATAGCCCTGCCAAATGGCGCCGGTGTTGAACATACGATTCGGGTTGTTCTGATACGGAATCGACTCATAACTGAACAGGCGATTCCAGACATGCGAGCAACGCGGGCACTGCACAAACTCCAGCGGAAATCTCGCCATGGCTTGCGCTTCTTGCGCGCTTCGCGGCCAGCCCAGCGTGGCCAGCGGCTGCAGGCCGCCGTTGAAAAAGGGGGCGGCAACGGCGTGATCACAGACCGGACAACAGGCGGCGACAAGCTGTGTGTTCATTTGCGCAGTAAATCCTTGAAGTAAGAAATCGTCTCTTTCAATCCATCCTCCAGCGCCACTTTCGGCTCCCAATCCAAGAGCTCCTTGGCCTGGGTGATGTCGGGCCGCCGCCGCACCGGGTCATCCTGCGGCAGCGGCCGAAACTCGATGCGGCTTTTCGAATTTGTGAGTCGCAAAACCGTTTCCGCCAGTTCGCGGATGGTGAATTCCGTTGGATTGCCCATGTTGACGGGGCCGCTTGCTGCGTCCTGATTCATCATCCTCAGCAGCCCTTCCACCAGATCATCGACATAGCAGAAGGAGCGGCTCTGCTGGCCATCGCCATACAGCGTGATGGGCTCGCCGCTGAGCGCCTGGATGATGAAATTGGACACCACGCGGCCATCGCGCGGATGCATGCGCGGGCCGTAGGTATTGAAGATTCGCACCACGCGTATGTCCAGCTGGTGCTGCCGGTGGTAGTCGAAAAACAGGGTTTCGGCGCAGCGCTTGCCCTCGTCGTAACAGGCGCGCGGACCGATCGGATTGACATGCCCCCAGTAGTCTTCCTGCTGCGGATGCACTTGCGGGTCGCCATACACTTCGGACGTGGACGCCTGCAGAATTCGCGCCCGTTGGCGCTTGGCCAGACCCAACATGTTGATCGCGCCCAGCACCGAGGTTTTGATCGTGGAAACCGGATCGGTCTGGTAATGGATGGGGCTGGCCGGACAGGCCAGATTGAAGATGCGATCCACTTCCACATACAGAGGCAGCCAGACGTCGTGGCGTATCAACTCGAAGCGGTTGTTGGCCAGCAGATGGCGGATATTGTCTTTCGTACCGGTATGGAAGTTGTCGACGCACAACACCTCGTGGCCGGCATCGATCAGCCGTTCACACAGATGCGAACCAATAAAGCCGGCGCCGCCGGTGATGAGTGTGGCGGGGATCAAGGCAGTTTTTCCTGTGGTTGATTGCACCACTGCGTCCACATGCCACGCAGGGCGGTTTCGAAATGACGGGCAAAACGGGGCGCGTCGAACAGCGGCGAGGCCAACACCTGTTGCCGCAACGCCTTCCGCAACAAAGCCAGGCGTTGTCGATCGCCGGCGTGCATGGCCGCGCGGGCGACATAGTCCTCGGCATCAATCGCGATCCAGTCGGGTAGGCCGGCATTCTGCAGGATGCTTTCACCGATGTGCGACAAGAAACGGTCGCCCGCCAACGTCAACACCGGCACCCCCATCCACAAGGCTTCGACACTGGTGGTGCCGCCCGGATAGGGAAACGGATCGAGCGCAATATCCACCCGATGATAGGCAGCCAGCAGTTCGGCGCGCGTCGCCCCTTCCTCCAGAATCAGCCGACCGGCATCGATGCCATGAGCGGCAAAACGCTGAATCACGCTGAGTCGTACGGAAGCCTCGTCCAGTTGCCGGGTTTTCAGAAACAAGCGGCTTTCCGGTACGGCCTGCAATACCCGCGCCCATAGCGCTACCACCGCGTCGTTCATCTTGGCCAGATTATTGAAACAACCAAAGGTAATGTGGCCGGCAGTCAAGGCGGGGAGCGGCGCCACGGGCACATCGACAGCCGGCGGCGTAAAACACAGATAGGATTCCGGCAGACGCCAGACCGTTTCGGCGAAATGCGCCTCCTCGGCAACCGGCACCGTCCACGGATCGGCCAGGAGGTAATCCATGGCGGCAAGCCCGGTGGTGGCGAAATAACCCAACCAGCTGACCTGTACCGGCGCGGGCTTCCAGGCAAACATCGGCAAACGGTTGTGTGCCGTGTGCCCCGACAGATCGACCAGGATATCGATGCCGTCATCGCGTACCCGCTGGGCCAGTCTCTCGTCGGACAGACCCGTTACGGAATGCCAGCCATGGCAGTGCGGTTTGATCCGCTCGGTCAGTTCATCCGCATGGACGGTGCTGGGGTAGGCGATGATCTCCAGCCGACCGGGGACATGGGCCGCCAACGCCGCCAGCATGCCTTCGACAAAGTAGCCGACCGGGTGATTGCGCAAATCTCCGGACACCAGCCCCACGCGCAAGCATCGGCCGGATTCTGGAGCATTGCGCCAAGCCGAGAACGGCTGCGCTTGCCGCGCCGCCAAATTGCCAAACCGCCGGGCTTCCGTCAGCAACGCCGGAGCGGACTCGCTCGCCAGGTAGCCATGGATGAACAGCAATTGACTCTGTGCATCGGCGTAATCGGGCCGGATCTCCAGCGCCAGCCGCAGGCTGGCGACGGCCAGGCCGAATTCGCCAAGGTCGCGCAGTGCGCCAGCCAGATTACTGTGCGCCTCGGCGCTACGCGGCTGGATCTCCAGCGCCTGGCGGTAGTTCTCCGCGGCCTCGCCGAATTGGCCGAGCCCCTCCAAGACATGCCCCAAGTTGACCAGCGCCTCAAAAAAAACAGGTCTGATCTCCAGCGCCCGCCGGTAGCTCGCCACGGCGTCATCCAGTTGCCCGAGATCTTCCAGCAGGCTGCCCAAATTCACATGCGCCTCGGCGTAGCCCGGATCGACTTCCAGCGCCCGGCGGTAGCTCGCCACGGCTTCTTCGAGTTGCCCGAGTTCTTCCTGCACTTTGCCCAGATTGTTGTATGCCAGAACCGAGTCCGGCTGGATCTCCAGCACTCGGCGATAACAGGCCATGGCCTCGGCAGATTGCCCGCAGCTGTTCAGAGCATTGCCCAGGTTGATGTGCGCTTCCGCGAAATCGGGGTTGATTGCCAGCGCGCGGCGGCAACTGGCCGCTGCCTCCTCGACCGCACCGAGAGGCAGCAACACGTTTCCCAGATTGCTGTGCGCCTCAACGTAGTCGGGCTTGAATTTCAGCGCCTGGCGATAGCTGTCCGCCGCACGCTCAAGATGCCCGCAGGCCAATAGCGCATTGCCGAGACGGAGGCTGGCCTCGATATGATCGGGCTGCAGTTCCAGCGCCCGGGAAAAGCTGGCCACGGCTTGATCCAGATGCCCAAGCTGTTGCAGCACAGCACCCAAATTGAAATGCAGGCCGGCCGCATCGGGCTGGATGGCCAGCGCGCGTCGAAAGCTCACGGCTGCATTTTCAAGTTGCCCCTGGTATTGCAGCACGGCGCCCAGATTGCTGTGGGCCTCGGCATCCAGCGGCAATAATCTGGCCGTCATTTGCAAAGCCGGCAACGCCACCTTGCCTTGTGCATGTTGCGCCAAACCCAACAGCTTCCAGGCAAACCCCGCAGCGGGATATTTTCTGATCAGGCGGCGCGCCCGGCTTTCCAGTTCAACCATGCGCCCGGCATTGAACAACGCGACAAGCTGATCGGCTTCCGCTTGCGGCAACGATTTTGAAGAAAGTGGCATCGGAGAAAGAGACGATGTTAGGAAACGTCGAACGCGGATAACAGCGGCTACGGTGCAACCAAAGTCCGTCGCCGGCAATCGTTGCCCCCGCGCGGCCCCCAGCGCCCACGGCTTATGGGCAGGGTATCCCGGTTTAGGGATGCTTGTCTGCATCACGCAAACATCCCGCAAGGGGATGCACAGCGGCACTCCCATTCCCAAAGGGGCGCAGGGGGGCTGAGGCCGATGCGCTGGCAAGCGTTGCTAAATCCCCCTTTCATTCCCCCTTTGGAAAAGGGGGGCCACGTCGCCATCGGCTTTCGCGCATATCACCAGCCAACGCGAAAACAGCCTTCGAAAAGATCGTCGGCCAGCTGTTCAACACGAAAACATCGCGAAAGGGTTGCCAGCCGCAAAGCCAGTGGCCGAAAGGCTTTTCAAAGGGCTGGTAAAAAAACGGCGCTGCCAGCACAATCGCGCAGGCGGTGCTTATCTGAGCCCACCTGCAGGCCGTTAAAGCGAGTCCACGACACGAATAAGAACTGACGCGAAAAAATTTTTCAAAAAAACCCTAAAGTTTTTTTACTGGCGTCCGTAATTCTGTGCAGGGCACGCAATATCGTCCTTCTTTCGGAGGAAGAATCCCTCCTCTAGTCGACCTTAGAAAAGGAAATGATCATGTCCAAACTTACTCTTACCGCTCAGAAGACCCTATTAACTAGCGCCATGTTTGCAGGCCTGGCTGGCGTCGCCGGCACGGCAGCCGCCGCCCCGACGCTGTTCGATGCCACCGCGACGGTACAGAACGCCGTCACCATCACACAAACCACCCCGTTGACGTTCGGCACCGTGTTTGTCGCCAAGTCCCCTGCCGTTGCCGCAGGCGCCACTGCGCATACCGTTGCAGCGCCGCTGTCCAATAAACTGATTCTTTCGCCCGCCGGCGTGGTCACCCAAGGTGCGTTGGTAGCAGGCGCGCCCATGCTCAGCCTTGGCAGCGCCACGGCAGGCACCTATTCGGTTCCTGGTTTGCCGGCGTCTTCCAAGGTTGGCATTATCGTCACCAACGCCACCGCCACAGGTACGTTCGCCAATGCGGCAGACTCGGTCAGTGCGGCTTGCGGTTATGACACTGCAGCTGCAGCCCTCACGGCCGGCAAGATCACGCTGAGCCTCGCCGGCGCCGATCCGACCACCACCGGCTTTTTCTGCATCGGCGCGCTGACAGCAGCCGTTGGCGCTACCGACGTGACGTCCACGTTGCTGCCTACCGCCACGTTTGCCTCCCCGCCCGTCGCCACCGCGGCAACAGGCTACACGCTGGGTTTCGGCGCGACTTCGCTGACCTTCAACCTGGGTGCTACGCTGGTGCAACAAGTGCCTACCTCGGGCTCAATACGCACCTATGAAGCCGGCAGCTACACAGGCAAGATCGGTATGGAAGTCACGTTCCTGTGACTTGGCTTCAACGCCCCCTTGCGGGGCTGTTTTGCAGACCACTCAACTGGCAGTCTTTCGACTGCCAGTTCTTTTTTCTGCTGGCCGCGGCTTGGTGCGGGCTGGCCTCTTCGCCGGTTCTGGCCGCGCCGCAAATCACCCCATTGCAGCGCCTGGATTTCGGCGTCCTGGCGGTCCGTTCCAACGCCGCTACCTCTGCGCTGACCCTCTCACCTCAGGGCCTCACCAGCTACGACAGCGCCTTCGTGGCCATCACCGCAGCGGTACCCGGTCGCTACCGGCTGACAGGCTATCCAGCCTTCACCGATATCACCGTAAGCATGTCGGCCGGCCCGATCAATTTGGCCAACGGCACTCCTGGTGAGTCACTCTTCGTTTCCACCGCGATCACTCGGCCGCTGGTGCTGCGCACCGACGTCAACGGCCAAGTCGACTTCGATCTCGGCGCTACGTTGACCACCAGCGGCAGCAACATTCTCTATCTCGACGGCGTCTATATCGGCCACCCGGGATTGACCCTCGATTTCCTGGTTACGGGCCAACCGCAGTTCACCAACCATCAGATCGATGTCGACCTCGTGTTGCGCACCAGCCTGGCCTTGGCGGAAGTGCAAAAGCTCTCGTTCGGCAAGCTGGCCGTATTTTCTTCGGCCACCGACCAGGCCAGCCTGAAGCTGGACCCGGACGGTCAAACGACGATCACTAACGCCGGCGCCGCCAAAATCGTCCGCTTTGGCAACGAAACCCCCGCCACCTTCAAGGTGACTACGGGCGCCGCCTACGCGCCGGTCAGCATTACGCTTCCGGCCGGCACGGTTTATCTGACACATCAGTCACAGTCGCCTAGCATCGCTCGGCTGCTGGCGACCAACTTCGTGTCGCTGCCGACCTCAGCGAATGCCAAGCTGGACGCGTCGGGCGCCTTGGAGTTTCGCCTCGGCGCTACGCTGCGCACCGAATTGACTGCAAATCCCTATCAGGACGGCTTGTATACAGGGTCTTATTTGCTGGATGTCGAGTATTAAACTAGCCGCCTGCATCGGCATCGACGACCTCGGGGCCTCGCTTTCAGACTCTTGCCGAAGACCATAAACCCAACTCGACGCATCGTAGATTATTCGTTAACCACCTGTTTGGAGAGTACCCATGCACCTGAAGCATTCAGCCGCTTCAATTTTGCGCAGTATGAAACGGTCGCTGCTGTACATGCTAGGCGCACTTGCGTTGAGTATGTTTACGTTACCTGCTCATGCCGACATTCTGATCAGCCCGCAGCGTGCAATCCTGAATGACAGCATTCGGCAAGCCGTGATCAGCTTGCACAATCCAGGCACCGTTGCACGCGCCTACCGTTTGTCCTGGGTGGAACGCCGGCTGACTGAAGATGGGCAACTGTTCAGCCTCAAGGACGGCGAGAACCCGCGCTCGATTGCATCGATGGTGCGCTTCTCTCCCCGCCGGGTGACTGTCCTTCCCGGCCAAACCCAGACCGTGCGACTGGACTACCGTCCGCCGGATGATTTGAAGCCCGGCGAATATCGTTCCCACCTGCGCATCGGCATGGAACCCCTGCCGGAGCAAAACGGCGCCGGTGCGGGCACCGAGGTCATGCGTGGCGAGAAGGATGGCATTTCTTTCCGTCTCGAAGCTTTGATGTCGTTCTCGGTGCCGATCTTTGTTCGCCACGGCACAGGCAGTGCAGAAATAAGAATCACCGCTGTGGAGCCCGCGCCAACCAAGCCCGGCGGTGCGGACGAACCCGCCTTGAAGGTGACGCTAGCTCGCGCCGGCGAATTCAGCTCTTACGGACGGCTGATGGTCTATCACCAATTGGACGCCAAAGCGCCTGTTGAATTGATCGGCGAGGCCGGGGCGGTCGCCATTTACGCCGAGCTGAACAGCCAGACCCGCCTGGTCAAATTGCGCCCGGAAACCAGTTTGAAACCGGGCAGCTGGATCAGGGTGACCTATGAAGGCGAGAGCGAAGAACGCGGCAAGGTTTTTGCCGAACAGGCGTTCCAGATCGGAAAATGATCGAGGCCAACCGCCAAGTCGGGCGGGGCGCGGAAGTCGAGCGGAGCGCGAAAATTCCCTCATTCCCCCTTTTCGAAAGGGGGAGGCCACTCAAGTAAGCGCTTTTACTCATCTCACCAGCCAAATGGAAATGCGCGGGGTAATCGGGCGCGCCACCCGGTTAATGCTTACGCGCTTTTGGACGCGTCAATAGTTCGAGTGAATACCCGGCTATGCTCGTGAATTGGCGAAGATCAGAATGCTGAAAAGCGGCTGGGCGTCGGCAATTCACGCAAACGGCGTACAGAGCGCAACCGCTGCGCTCAACCGCCTTGCGAATAGAAGCACAACGCCCGCATGCGCGGATCGCCCAGCACGCCGCCGACGCACATCGCGGCAATCTGCTCGCGCGAAAAGCTGGCCAGCTTCGGCGCCGCTTGCGAAGCCGCCAGCCCTGAGCCGGCTGACGGCGTGTCGAAGGTGATGCCCTGGGCGCTGGCAAAGGAGAGCATCGGGACCGCTGCGCCGCCAGGCGGCACGATGTCGCGCCGGGCATACAGCAGACTTTCACGCTGGGCCTTCACCTTGTCTTCGTTGAACATCGACTGCTTGCCGACGAGGAAGCCGACCAGCCCCCCCACGATAGGGCCGGCCGGATGCGCACTCATTGCACCACCGATGATGCTGCCGGCGAGCGAACCGGTTCGGCGCGGATCGGATAGGTAATCCCTAAAATACTCCGAGGTGTTATCCGCCACGCTCACTCCCTTGGCCGAGGCGGCTTCATCCGCAAGCGCCGGTCCGCTAGCCGGCAACAGGATCAGCGACAACGTCACCGCAGCGACTGCAGCCTTCAGGCTTCCTGAGTTGATGTACATGGTCCGGTCTCCTCGCGCTCAAGGCGCAATGGTAATGCACTCGCTGCCGCGCGTCTTCAACGCCGTACACAGCGCTTCCGCCGTGCCATCGACAGGCTTCGCGACCACTCGATGGAAAAGGCCGTGCGCACCCAGATCAACGCGAATGATCTCGATCTGCTCGGCTTGCAGCAGCCCGGATTTCAGCAATTCCTGCTTGTAGGCATTGGCGCTCTCAACGCTGCCGAATGCGCCCAATTGAGCGATACGGCCATTGCTCGGCTTGCGCGGCGGCGCTGGCTTCGGAGTGAGGGGCGAATCCGCGGACTGGAATACAGCCGCCGGGGGAGCGGCGGGCACGACGAGAACGGCGGGCGGAGCGGGAACGGCAATGGCCGCGGGAGCAACCGGCGAAGCCGCGGCCGGCGCACGTGGCGCGATGCTCGCCCGACTTGCGGGTACCACCGCCACGGATGTCAGCACAATGTCGATACCGCTATGCAGGTTGCGCTCGCGATTGACGACGACCTCGGGCTGCGTTGCACTGGTACGTCGATCGCCCGCCAGACCAAGCGTGTAGGCGGCGTAAGGCAGTTGGGGAAATTCATAATAGCCGTCGATCGCCGAGATCGTGAACGCCACCACCTTGTCTTCGGCGTTGCGCAGCTCGACCATTGCACCGGGTAGCGGCTTACGCTTGTCCTGCTGCACGTTATAAACGCGGCCCTCAATCCCGCCCATCGGGATGACCGGAAAATCAATCAGCGCCATCGCCGTCGGCCGGGGCTTGACCGAATTACCCGCATGCGTCGAGGCCATCTGCGCACTGGGCAGCGTGCTCGCGTCCAGCATGACATCGGTAGCGCGCTGCGAAGACAGGTTGGTCAGATAGGCCACGCCGCTCTTATCGGTTTTTCCGGTGCGGTAAGCCTGCGGTGCGCGCACGGTGACATCGGACAAGGGTTCATCCCCCGCAGTGAAGCTGTTGCTGGCGTCATGGTCTGCAAATACACGCGCCGCCACGGTGCTATTGGTCGCCAGCGACACGCCGCTGACCAGTGCGCCGCCCCGGTCCGGGCGGGGCGCCAGCGAAAATGAGGCATAGACGAAGCCGCTGTAATTGCCGGTCGAATCGTAGCTGATGCCCGGACTCAGGGTGACCTGCGGCAACTGCCAATTGAGACTGGAGCTATAGCGCGTCAAATCGCTGATCGGGTCATAGATCACACCGATGCTCATGGTCATGTCACGGGCGATGCTCAAATTGCTGTCGACGAAATACTCGCGCACCTTGGCATCCGGCTTCAACGAATAGGACATGCCGCCGCGCAGCCAAAGCGGGTGTGCATTCGTCCTGAAAAACAGGTTGCCGGTCGCCTGATCGGGCGTGCTTACGCCCGCGGAGGTACGGTCGAACTGGTAGTAGTTGAGGGTATTGCCGTAGGTGAGCTTGCCCGCCTGCGCGGTAAACCCGGCCGAAGCGCTGTTCGAGCTGCGGCCGATTTCGCGGTTGTGAAACAGCGAGAACAGCGTTTGCGTTTTGCCGATCGGCCCGCTCAGGCTGAGGCCGGTCCGGCTGGTCAAGCGCAGCGCGTATTGATCGGCGGACAGGGGGCCTTCGACCAGCACGCTCTGGGCGTACTGGGTATGGCTGAAGCGGGTGTCGAACCCCCAGATGCTGGCTTGTGCGGGAAGCTGGACCGACCCATTCCAACGCGCGCCCTTGAGCGGATCGTGTATCGCTTCAGCGCCGAAGCTGATGTCTCGCCAAGACGTATTCGCGCCCAGGCTGTAATAGTTGAGCCGCTCGCCGTCGATCATCAGGTTGTTCCACGAACCGCGCAGCGACAGTTTCGGCAGCACGCGCACTTCCATAGCCGCTGCCAAACGGGTCGAGCCGATGTCGCTCATACCGAGAGGTATTACAGACTCGCCCTGGTAGAGTTGCTGGCCTTTCTGCGACACCGATAACTGATAGCGCACGCTGCCCGGTCGATCCGGAGTCAGGCCGCTATAGCGGGTCACGGTTTCCGTTCTGCGCTCGCCGGCAGGGCCGTAGAACAACAGATCGAACTTGTTCTCGCCGGAGAACGGCTCAAGATTGGTGAAGTTGTAGCGCCCGTCCGGGCCCACCGTTTTCAGGCCGATGCGCATGCCGTTCTGAAACAGCTCCACGTCCCAGCCTTCCAGCGCATCACCACTGATGTTGAGGGTATCGCTGGCAATGAGGTCATCGCGGCCGATGGCCGAACCGCCGCCCTGGATCAGAATACCGCGTTCCACGCCACTGTTTACCAGGCCCGGCACGATGGCCGGCATGATGTCGCCGAACTCGACATAACGCAGCCCCAGAGGCAGCCCGAGTTTGTCGCGCGACAGGCTGAAGCGGGCTTGCGATAACGCATCCTGGTGGTTGCCGTTCAGGTAGAGATGCGAATCCATGTAAGCGAGGTCGCCGCTCACCAACGCCGAATAATTGATGCCGGTCGTGGCCTTGCCGGTGTTCGTCGGGCGACGAATCGAGTAACCCAGACCGATGTCGGCGGCATGCGGCCCAAGCAGCTTGTAGGGGGTTTCGATCAACGGCAGCGTGGCCGGGCCGATGCTTGAAACCTGCTGGCTGCTCTGCCGGCGCGCCTGCCGTTCCTGAACCGGCAGGCGCTCGCGCGGCTGCACTTCGATCGACAACGCACGCGCATCCAAACGAAGATCGACCGGAAACCAGCGCGACAAGGCTTCGATGCTGACAAAGATGGCGTCCTTATAAACAAAGACTTCATCACGCAGTATCGGCACATGCCGCCCGCTCAGCGTGGCGGAGCCGCCATCGATATCGAGCGCAAAGGTCCGCTCCGGGCGAATGAACCAGCCGTTCGCGCTTCCGGCCGCCGCATTCACAACGATAGGAAACTCCAGCGCGGCGCCAATTTCCGCCAGCGAAACCACCGCAGTATTGCCGAGCCCGTAGGCGGTCACCGACGAGGCCAGGGTCTGGCGCTCCAGCACGATATTCAGCAACAGCAAATCGTCTTCCTTGATCTCCGCCGCCTGCGCCGGCGTGTACAGCATCGGCGACGTGAACGCAGCAATCGCCAGCACCGCTAGAAAACGGAAGCAAGACCCGCATGCTGAGCGAATGACGGCTGTGACGGCCGTCATCGGCGCGGCATATATTGAAGGCGGTATGCGATTGGCGGGAAATCGTGCTGACACAATGGATTTTCGACTTTTCGGTGAATGCTTGAACCTTGAATAATCAATAACATGGAATTCATCCTTCGCCAAATAGGCGATAAACCCGCGTTAACTTGAAGATTATTCGGGAGTTTCCTTGGCTGTTTCATGGCCTGTCAATCACAAATTTCATCACAGGCGGTTTCGCATCCCAACTGCACCAGCCCAAGCCGGGCCGGCGCGCTTAAGTTCCGCTTAATCCTCGGCGACTAGAATGCGGCCTACGCCGCAAGTTGCATGGCGCGCGGCCGGAAATCGACAACCGCCGCGCCGGCAGGCTGAAAGCCCGGCTGGCCATGAATTTGAACCCTATCCTGGATCGTCACCCATGCCATTGAACTTTCGTTCTCCCGGCCTCGCCGCTTCGTTGCCGTTCTTGCCTTACGTGTTGTTGTTCATGGCGATCGCCAGCCTGACCCGGCTCGGCCTGGCCTTGCACACCGGCTTCGACAAGACCCCGCTGGCGCTATGGCCGGGCCTGTTTCTGCACGGCTTCACTTTCGATCTGGCGGTATTGGCCTGGCTGCTCGCACCGATGCTGCTGTGGGCCGCATTGTGGCCGCTGCGCTGGCGCAATACCCGTTGGACCAAGCCGCTGAGCCTGCTGCTGTTCTGCCTGCTGGCGGCGATTCTGCTGTTCGGCGCGCTGTCGGAATGGACCTTCTGGGAAGAGTTCGCGACCCGCTTCAATTTCATCGCCGTCGATTACCTGATCTATACGCATGAAGTCATCGGCAACATCGTCGAATCGTATCCGGTAGCCATTTTGCTGGCCGGCATTGCCGCGCTGGCGATCGCGCTGACCTGGCTGCTTCGCCGCCCCATACAGGCCGCCGCCATACCTCGGCCGCAGCCCGGCTGGCGTTTGAGCTACGCAGCGCTGGCCTTCGCGCTGCCGTGGAGTTCGGCGCAACTGGCCGACATCGACCAGATGCAGTTTTCCGGCAACGCCTACGCCAACGAACTGGCCGGCAACGGCCTGATGACTTTCGCCGCCGCGTTCAAGCGCAATGAACTCGACTACGCACGCTTTTACGCCACGCTGCCGACCGCGCAGGCCGCGCAGATCCTGGGCGAACTCGGCGTCGAGCGGCCCATGCCCGGGATCACGCCCGGCCGCGACGAAAACGAAGCGTTCGCGGCAAACCGCATTCCGTTCAAACACCCGCCGCGCAACGTCGTGCTGATTTCGGTGGAAAGCCTGTCCGCCAGCTTCCTGGGCAGCTTTGGCAACAAGGACGGCCTGACGCCGCGTCTGGATGCCCTGGCCAAGGACGGCATGCTGTTCAGCCGCCTCTACGCCACCGGCACGCGCACGGTGCGCGGGCTGGAAGCCCTGACCATCGGCATTCCGCCGATTCCCGGCCAATCCGTCGTGCGCCGGCCCGGTAATGAGCACCTGTCCAGCCTCGGCGAGGTTTTGCGGCGGCAAGGCTACGAAACCTTCTTCCTGTATGGCGGCTACGGCTATTTCGACAACATGAACGGCTATTACGCCGGCAACAACTACCGCGTTGTCGACCGCACCGATTTTCCGAAGCAATCGGTCGGCTTCGAGAACGTCTGGGGCGTCGCCGACGAGGACCTGTTCGACAACAGCCTCGCCCAGCTCGACAAAGCCCACGCCGCCGGCAAGCCGTTTCTGGCGCAGATCATGACCACCTCCAACCACCGGCCCTACACCTACCCGGATGGCCGCATCGACATCCCCTCGCCGGGCGGCCGCGCCGGCGCGGTGAAATATACCGACTACGCGATCGGCCATTTCATCGAGCATGCGCGCACGAAACCCTGGTTCGCCGACACGCTGTTCGTCATCGTCGCCGACCATTGCGCTTCCGCCGCCGGCAAGAGCAAGCTGCCGGTGGCCGGCTATCACATCCCGTTGATACTCTATGCGCCGGCATTGCTGAAACCCGGCCGCGACGACCGCCTGGCCAGCCAGATCGACATTCCGCCGACATTGCTGGACGTGATGGGCCTGCCCGGCGACGACCATTTCTTCGGGCGATCGCTGTTCGAGCAGGGCGACGCCAACCGCCGCGCCTTCATCAGCAACTACCAGGAACTGGGCTACTTGAAGGACGGCAAGCTGGTCGTGCTCGGCCCCAAGCAGCGCGTCGACAGCTTCAACATCGACGCCAACGGCGACGCCAGCCCGACCGCGACGGAACCGCGTTTGCGCGACGAGGCCATTGCGTATTACCAAAGCGCCTACCAGGCATTCAAGGATGGCGGCTTAAAATTGGCGCCTCGATAACACGCGCGCGATCGTTCCGGTCGCGCTGACGGAAGGCTCGCGCCGGCATGCGTTTGTTACACACTTCAGACTGGCACCTGGGCCAGACCCTGCACGGCCACGACCGCGCCTGGGAGCATCAACAGTTTCTCGACTGGCTGCTCGACGTCCTGGTCGAACAGCGCATCGATGCGCTGCTGGTCAGCGGCGATATTTTCGACAACGCCAACCCGTCCGCCGCGAACCAGCACATGCTGTACCGCTTTCTCACCGCCGCACGCGGCCGCGTCGCGCACCTGAACATCGTGCTAATCGCCGGCAACCACGACTCCCCCGGCCGGCTGGAAGCGCCGGCGCCGTTTCTGGACGGCTTCGATGCGCGCGTGGTCGGCGCAGTCCGCCGCGATGCGGCCGGCGAAATCGACCTCGACCGGCTGGTCGTGCCGCTGCGCAACCGCCACGGCGAGGTCGCCGCCTGGTGCCTGGCGATTCCGTTTCTGCGCCCGTCGGATGTGCCGCGTGCGCAGCCGGACGAGCCGGACGACGCCTATCTGGCCGGCATCGCCCGGCTCTACCGCCGCGCGCAGGCTCACGCCCGCAGCCGGCGCCAGGCTGGCCAGGCGCTGATCGCATTGGGCCATTGCCATATGGCCGGCGGCCAGGTTTCGGAACATTCCGAACGGCGCCTCGTCATCGGCGGCGCCGAGATGTTGTCGAGCGCCCTGTTCGACGCCGACCTCGCCTATGCCGCCCTCGGCCACCTGCATCTGGCGCAGAAGGTCGGCGGCCAGGAACACATCCGCTACAGCGGCAGCCCGCTGCCGCTGTCGTTCGCCGAGATCGACTACCCGCATCAGGTGTTGCTGATCGAACTGGACGGCGACCGTCTGGACCGTGTCGAGAGCCTTCCGGTGCCGCGCGCCGTACCGCTGCTGCGCGTGCCGAAGCTCGCCGCGCCGTTGGCCGCGGTCGAAGCCGCGCTGGCCGCGCTGGCACTCGACGACGTCGAACTGCAGGCGATGCCTTACCTGGAAGTCCGCGTGCTGCTGGAGCAGCCGGAGCCGGGATTGCGCGTCCGCATCGAAGCCGCGCTGAAGGACAAGCCGGTCAGGCTGGCGCGCATCGACATCCGCCACCCGCCACGCCAGGCCGACGCACCCGCCAGCACCGTCTCGCTCGACGCGCTCGGCCAGCTCGACCCGCTGGCCATCTTCAACCAGGCCTACCAGGCGAAATACCAGACCAAACCACCCGCCGACCTGCTCGCTGCGTTCAACGAAATCCTGCAGGCGCCGGACGAGGCCGCGGCGTGATCCTGGAATCCTCAGTTGACCGCTGCTCAGTCCTTGAGAAATCTTATGAATACTGACGTTATCTCCTTCGATCAAGCTCACCATCCGGGTTGCCCCACTACGCGGCCGATTACGCGGTTTTCGGGCCGTCTGGCCGCGTTCAACTAAGGAATCCAGGTTGAAAATCCTCGCCATCCGCGGCAAAAACCTGGCCAGTCTGGCTGACGAGTTCGAAGTCGATTTCAGCCGCGAACCGCTCTTCAGCGCCGGCCTGTTCGCCATCTCCGGCCCCACCGGCGCCGGCAAGAGCACGCTGCTCGACGCCCTCTGCCTGGCGCTGTACGGCGCAACGCCTCGGCTCCTACTGGCATCGGGCGCGCAGATACCCGATGTGCACAGCGACCAGGTCACACCATCCGATCCGCGCACATTGCTGCGCCGAGGCTGCGGCGAAGGCTACGCCGAAGTCGATTTCGTCGGCATCGACGGCATCGCCTACCGGACCCGCTGGACGGTGCGCCGCGCGCGCGGACGCCGCGACGGACGGCTGCAGGGCATCGACTATCTGTTGACCCGCATCGCCGACCGACAGCCGGTCGGCGGCACGCTGAAAAGCGAAGTGCATGCCGCCGTCGCGCAGCGCATCGGGCTCAGCTTCAGCCAGTTCACCCGCGCCGTACTGCTGGCGCAGAACGACTTCGCCACCTTCCTCAAGGCCGACGACAACGCACGCGCCGAACTGTTGCAGACGCTGACCGGCAGCGAACGCTTCGAACGCCTGTCGGTACGGATCTACGAACGCGCCAGCCAGGAGAAGCGCGCGCTGGACGATCTCAATCGGCAGTTGGCTGGCGCGCCGCCCTTGGACGCCGCCGCCCGCGCCGAACTGGAAACGGCATTGCAACAGGCGCGCCGCGCCGCTGCCGCGCGTGAACAGCAGAAACTCGTAATTGAGGCCGCGTTGCGCTGGCATCAGACCCTGGCCGGCTTGGAAAGCGCGATCAGCCAGGCGCAGAGCGGCTGCGACCAGGCCAATCAGGCGCAGCAGGCTTCCGCGCCCCGCCGCGCCCATCTGAACCGGATCAGCGCAGTCGAACCGGCCCGCCCGCTGCACGCCGAGTGCCTGCGGCTGAGCAGCGAGTCCAATCAGGCCGGCGCGCAACTACACACGCTGACAGTCCGCCTCGCCACCGCCGAACAGCACAAAAGCCAGGCCGAGGCGGCGCTGCACACTGCTCGCCAGCAGTTGCAGGCAGCCAACCTGGCGCACAAGCAGAAACAAGTGGAAATCGAGAATGCCAAGCGGCTCGATACCGAAATCGCCTTGCTCGAATCGCACAGCCGGACGGCGCAGCAGACGCTGGATTCGGCCCGCGCCGAAGTCGAGGCGCAGACCGGCCAACGTAAGCAGCTGACCGAGCAACACGCGCTGACGGCCAAGGCGCAGGCCGAAACGAGCGCCTGGCTGGCAGGCCACAGCCAGCACGCCGCGCTGGCCGAACATTGGAAACACAGCGAATACCTGTTGCTGGAGGCGGAAAAAGCCCTCGCCGGCAAGCAGGCGGCGGCGGCCGCCGAACAGCGCTTGCAACAGGCCGAGCGACTTGCCCGCGACAGCGCAATGCAACACGCGGCGAAGCTGAGCCAATGCAGCGAGGCGTACCGGCAAGCCGAGGCAGCGGCCCAACTGGCGAATGAGCGCTGCGCCCGCAACCACCCGGACGCCCTCGCGCAACAGAAAAGCGATGCTGAGCAACGCCGCGCGCAGCTGTACAACGCCCAGGCCTGCTGGCTGCAATGGCAAGAGCGCGAGCACGAATACGCCGCCGCCGAACAGGAAACGACGGCGTTGCGCCAGAGCCGCCTGGGCAATGCCGCCGCCCTGCAGCACTTGGCCCGGCAACGTCCCGGACTGGAGGGCCAGGTGCTGCAGGCCGAGCACGCGCTGCAACGCGCACAAACCGCCTGCAATCAAGATGTCGACGCGCTGCGTGCAACGCTGGAGCCGAACGTCGCCTGCCCGGTCTGCGGTGCGGCCGAACACCCCTACGCTGAAGCCAGCGCCGCGCACCGTTTGCATGAACTGCTGAAGGCGCAGCAGAGCGAACAAAGCCAATTGCGCCGCACACTGGACGCGTTGCTCAAGGACGAAGCCGGCCTGAGCGCAACCCTTGCCGAGCAGGACAAGCAGCTCGCCGTCGGCGACACCCGTCTGCTCGACCTGCGCCGCCGGCGCGAAACGGCCGCCGACCTATGGCAAACGGCGCGGCGTCAGATCGATCTCGATCCGGCGCTGCACGCGCCACATGAGGTGGCGGCCTGCTTGAGCCGCCGGAGCAGCGCCAACGACGCCGTGTTGCAAACCCTGGCGCAACAGGAAGCCGAACTGCGCCGCGACCAGACGGCGCGCGAGACGGCGTTGGCCGCGCTCGCCCAGGCGCGGCAAGCCGAGCAACAGGCGCGCGCGGACGACCTGAAAGCGCAGGCAGCGCTCAGCCAAGCGACTCAGGCCGTGCTGGCCGCGCAGCAACAGGCCGCGCAAATGAGCGCGGCGCTGGCCGCCGTGCTGGACCCGCTCGATGCGGTCTTGCCCGCCGCAGACAGCCGCGGCGACTGGCGCAATGACTGGTCCGGCGCACCGGCGCCGTTCCGGCTGGCGCGCATGCAGGAGGCGCAGGATTATCAACAACAGCGCCAGGCGCAAGACGAGCAGGCACGCCGACTGGAGACGCTGAGCAACCAGATCGACGCCGGCGCCGGCCCGCTCGCCAAAGCGGTTGCCAACGAAACGCAAGCGCGCGCGGCATGGGACAGCCAGGCCGCGCAACTGCAGGCCAAGCGCCAGGCGCGCGCGCAATTGCTCGGCGGCAAGGCCGCAGCCGAGGTCGAAGCGGAACTGGCGCGCGCGATCGACACGGCCCAGGCCGCCGTCGACGTACAAGACCGGGCCGCGCTCGCCGCCCGCACCGCCGCCACCCAGGCCGCCACCACCGGCGAACTCGCCGCCAAGCGGCTGGCTGAATTGAGCGCGCAGAACGCACAGGCCGAGGCTGCGCGCGCCGCCTGGCTGCATGGCTGCCATGTCGAGGCAAGCGCAGCGCTCGATTGCAATGGTCTGGATCTAAACGGCCTTGAACTAAACGACCTGATTGCATTGCTGCAGATCGACGCGCATTGGCTGAACGGCGAGCGCCACGCGCTGGCCGAACTCGACAAAGCCGTCGAACGCGCCGCCACCGTGCTGAAGGAGCGGCAGGCGCAGTGCAGCGCGCATCGGGCGCTGGCCGGCGGCGATAAAAGCGCCGCCGACCTGGCCAGCGAACTTGCTGCAATCGAGCCGCTGCTGGCGCAGGAAAAAGCCGCCGCGGCCGATCTGGCCTTCGCGCGGCGCCAGGACGACGCACGCCGCGCCAACGCGGCCGGCCTGATCGAACAGTTGCGCGCGCAGAACGCCCGCGTCGACACCTGGGCGCGGCTGAACGACATGATCGGTTCCGCCAACGGCAGCAAATTCCGCCGCATCGCGCAGCAGTACACGCTCGATGTCCTGCTCGGCTACGCCAACCGCCATCTGACCGAACTGTCGCGGCGCTACCGCCTGGAGCGCATGCCGGAATCGCTGACATTGCTGGTTGTCGATCAGGACATGGGCGACGAAATGCGCTCGGTGCATTCCCTCTCCGGCGGCGAATCTTTTCTGGTTTCGCTCGCGCTGGCGCTCGGCCTGGCGTCGCTGTCCTCGCACAACGTCAAGGTCGAATCGCTGTTCATCGACGAAGGCTTCGGCAGCCTGGACAGCGAAACGCTGGTCGTAGCCATGGACGCCCTCGACAATCTGCAAACCCAGGGCCGCAAGGTCGGCGTCATCTCGCACGTGCATGAAATGGCCGAACGCATCGGCGTGCAGATCCAGGTCAGACCGCAGGCTGGCGGGCAAAGCCGGCTGGCGGTGCTTGGGTAGATAATCCTTGCCCAGCCGTTGACCGGCATCCTTTTCCGTTCTTTTCCGCCCTTTTCCATCCTTCTCCGCATGAACCCGCACGCCATCAGCCTCATGGGCCCCACCGCCAGCGGCAAGACCGATCTGGCGGTCTGGCTGTGCGAGCGCTTTCCGCTGGAAATCATCAGCGTCGATTCGGCGCTGGTCTACCGCGACATGGACATCGGCACCGCCAAGCCGGATGCGGCCACGCTGGCGCGGGCGCCGCATCATCTGATCAATCTGTTGGCGCCGACCGAAGCCTATTCGGCGGGTCGCTTCAAGCACGACGCCCTGGCGGTCATGGCCGCGATCCACGCACGCGGCAACGTGCCGCTGCTGGCCGGCGGCACCATGCTGTATTTCCGCGCCCTGCGCGGCGGCCTGGATGATCTGCCGCCGGCCGATCCGGCGCTGCGCGCCGAACTGGAAGCGCGCGCCGTTCGTGAAGGCTGGCCGGCCTTGCATGCACAGCTGTACCAGCTCGACCCGGCCACCGCCCAGCGCCTGCAGCCGAACGATGCGCAACGCATCCAGCGCGCGCTGGAACTGTGCCTGACCAGCGGCGGCCCGATGTCGGCCTTGCTTTCAGGCCGGCAGCCGGAAGCCAGCGGCGAATCCGCCGACCACTGGCTGGAACTTGCGCTGTTTCCGAACGACCGCGCCTGGCTGCATCAGCGCATCAACCTGCGCTTTGCGCAAATGCTGGAACAAGGTCTGGTCGAAGAATTGCGCGCCCTGCGCACGCGCTATCGGCTCGATGCCGGCATGCCCTCGATGCGCTGCGTCGGCTATCGCCAGGCCTGGCGGTTTCTGGACGGCGAAATCGACGCCGCCACGCTGTTCGAGCAAGGCGCGGCCGCCACCCGCCAGTTGGCCAAACGGCAGCTCACCTGGCTGCGCGGCTGGGACCGCGGCCAGGACAGCCCGGTCATGCTGGACTGCGCCTCGCCGCAGGTGCGCGATCGCGCGGCGCAGCGAATAGCGCAACAGTTCGCCAAGCCATAAAGGACAATTGCCGCATTCCTCGTCTCTCACTCCGCCCATCATGCTCAGCTATCGCCACGCCTTTCATGCCGGCAACCATGCCGATGTACTGAAACACACCGTCCTGGTCAGCCTGATGCGCCATCTGGCGCAGAAGGACAAACCCTACTGGTTCATCGACACCCACGCCGGCGCCGGCGCCTATGGCCTGGATGCCGGCTATGCCAGCCAGAACGCCGAACATGAAGCCGGCATCGCGCGGCTGTGGCGTCAACCCGATCTGCCGCCGGCGCTGGCGGACTATGTCGCAGTCGTGCGCGCCATCAACCCCGGCGGCAACCTGACGCTGTACCCCGGTTCGCCCTACCTGGCCTCCAAACTGCTGCGCGAACAGGACCGCATGCGGCTGTTCGAACTGCATCCCACCGATGTCGACCTGCTCGGCAAGACCTTCCCCGATGCCGGCGGCAAGATCATCGTCACCCGCGGCGACGGCTTCGCCGGCCTGAAAGCCCTGCTGCCGCCGCCGCCCCGGCGCGCTTTGGTGCTGATCGACCCGTCCTATGAAGACAAAGCCGATTACCAGCATGTCTTCCAGGCGCTGGAAGACAGCCTGGAACGCTTTGCCACCGGGGTTTACGCGATCTGGCACCCGCTGCTGCAACGGCAGGAAGCCCAGCGCCTGACCGACCGCTTCGCGCGCCTGAAGAACGTCGAATGGCTCAACGCCACGCTCAGCGTCAGCGCCCCTTCGCACGAAGGCTACGGCATGCACGGCAGCGGCATGTTCATCGTCAACCCGCCCTGGAAGCTGGCCGAAAACCTGCGTGAATGCCTGCCCTATCTGGCCAAAACCCTGGGCATCGACGGCGCCGGCAGCTACACCCTGACCAGCAGCGCCGATGCCCCCCGCAGCACCGGCGCACCCCGGCGGCAGGAAGGCAAACCGCTGCTGCGCCCGCGCCTGCGCCGCTAAGCCGCCCCGCTAGCCGTCCCGAGCCATGCATGCGTTGCTGCAGTCGCTGTCTGGCGGTGATCGGCGATCAATCGGTGAATCGAACCGGGCCGTGGCCAGCGTGCTTGCGCAACCCGAACTGATCAGCGTGCTGTTTGAAGGGATCGAGAGCGCCGATCCCGTGCTTCGCATGCGATGCGCCGATGCCGTTGAGAAAGTCACGCGCCAGCGGCCGGAATGGCTGGCTCCCTACAAGAAGACGCTAGTGCAGACTCTTGCCAAGATCGAACAACAGGAAGTGCGCTGGCATGTTGCGCCCATGCTCGCCCGCCTTCCGTTGTCGGAGACGGAAGTGTTGTTGGTCATCGACATCCTGCTCGGCTACACCAACGCCCCTAGCCGCATCGTGAAAACCATGGCGATGCAAGCCTTGGCTGACATTGCCTTGCGTCACCCTCGGTATCTGCCGGGAGTCGAACAGCATATCGAGGAACTGGTCGTTATCGGCACCCCCGCAATGCAAGCCCGTGGCAGGAAACTGCTCGCAAAGCTGGCGAGGGCCGGACACGGTTAACAGGCTGGTGAGAAACTCCCCGCCCCTTGCTGGCAGCGGGAATTCGGCCAAACTGAGGCATGAAACCGCGACCTATATTTCGGTGAATTGAATGCGCGGCTCTGAAATCCAGTTACTCGAATTGCGGCCTGTCGGACCTGCTCGACTAATTGCCTGACTCGCCTGAACAAGGAAAGGCTGGGCAAACACGTGAAGGTCGCGTCGACAGGCGCAATCAAGCGCTTGCGTGGCTCTGTGCATGGGCCATAGATGGGCCACGGAGGGCTATGGCCCAAAAGAAAAAGGCCTGCGTATGCAGGCCTTTGATTTGATTTGGTGGAGAGGAGGAGGATCGAACTCCCGACCTCCGCATTGCGAACGCGGCGCTCTCCCAGCTGAGCTACCCCCCCACACGTGGCGCGCAATATAGCAAAAACAGTGTGCTCAGGATAGCGGGCGATGTCGCGCTTGAAACCACAGCCACGCGCCTAGAACCAACATCGGCAGCGATAGCCATTGACCCATGCTGAGGTTGAAGGTCATGTAGCCGAGGATGCCGTCGTCCGGATTGCGGAAATATTCGGCGATGAAGCGGAATGCGCCGTAGCCGACCAGAAACAGGCCGGAAACGGCGCCGACCGGACGCGATTTGCTGGAGTAGAGCCAGAGCAGGACGAACAACGCCAAGCCTTCCAGGCCGGCCTGGTAGAGCTGCGACGGGTGGCGCGGCAGGTCGTCGACGTGCGGGAAGACCATCGCCCAGGGCAGAGCGGGATCGGCCGGGCGGCCCCAGAGTTCGCCGTTGATGAAGTTGCCGATGCGGCCGAACATCAGGCCGAGCGGCACCAACGGGGCGACGAAATCGCCCACTTCGAGAAAGCGGCGCCGGTTTTTCCGGGCATGCCAGGCCAGTGCGAGCAGCACGCCGATGAGGCCGCCGTGGAACGACATGCCGCCCTTCCAGACCGCCAAAATTTCCATCGGATGGCTGAAGTAATAGCCCGGTTCGTAAAACAGCACTTGCCCCAGGCGCCCGCCCAGAATGACGCCGATGACGCCGAGGAACAGCAGATCGTCGAGTTCCTGCACGCTCCAGCGGCTATCGGGCCGGCTGCGGATGCGCCAGCGGCCGAGCAGGATGAAAGCGACAAAGGCGGCGACATACATCAAGCCGTACCAGTGCAGCGAGAATGGGCCTATGGCGAGGGCGACGGGATCTATCTGGGGAAAGACGAGCATTAGACGGGCCTGCGAAGGTGAGCCAACGATAGCTAGGCTAAAATGCGGCTGATTATAGAGACTCAAGGTTGAATTCCATGCCCGCATACCGTTCACGTACCACCACCCATGGCCGCAACATGGCCGGCGCCCGCGCCTTGTGGCGCGCCACCGGCATGAAAGATGGCGATTTCGACAAGCCGATCATCGCCATCGCCAATTCCTTCACCCAGTTCGTGCCCGGCCATGTGCATCTGAAGGACATGGGCCAGTTGGTGGCGCGCGAAATCGAGGCGGCCGGCGGCGTGGCCAAGGAATTCAATACCATCGCCGTCGATGACGGCATCGCCATGGGCCACGGCGGCATGCTTTATTCGCTGCCCAGCCGCGATCTGATCGCCGACTCGGTGGAATACATGGTCAACGCGCACTGCGCCGATGCGCTGGTGTGCATCTCCAATTGCGACAAGATCACGCCCGGCATGCTGAATGCCGCGCTGCGCCTGAACATCCCCACCGTGTTCGTTTCCGGCGGGCCGATGGAAGCCGGCAAGGTGATCTGGAACAACAAGACGATCAAGCTGGACCTGGTCGATGCGATGGTGCAAGCCGCCGATGCAAACTGTTCCGACGAAGAGGTGGCCGCCACCGAACGATCCGCCTGCCCGACCTGCGGCTCCTGTTCCGGCATGTTCACCGCCAATTCGATGAATTGCCTGACCGAAGCGCTGGGCCTCTCGCTGCCCGGCAACGGTTCGTTGCTGGCGACGCATGCCGACCGCAAGGAGTTGTTCCTGCGCGCCGGCCGCCTGGTCGTCGATCTGGCCAAACGCTATTACGAGAAGGACGACGCGAGCGTGCTGCCGCGCGCCATCGCCAGTTTCGAGGCGTTCGAGAACGCGGTCTGCCTGGATGTCGCGATGGGCGGCTCCACCAACACCGTGCTGCATCTGCTCGCCGCCGCACACGAAGCCGGCGTCAATTTCACGATGAAGGACATCGACCGCATTTCGCGCCGCGTGCCCAACCTGGCCAAGGTGGCGCCTTCGACCCAGCTTTATCACATGGAAGACGTGCATCGCGCCGGCGGCGTCATGGCCATACTCGGCGAACTCGACCGCGCCGGCCTGATCCATCGCGAATGCCATACCGTGCATAGCCGCACCATGGGCGGCGCATTGGAGGTCTGGGATGTGATGCAGGCGCATGACGTCTCGGTGTTCGATTTCTACAAGGCCGCGCCGGGCGGCGTGCCGACGCAGGTGGCGTTCTCGCAGAACCGCCGCTACCCCGAGCTCGACCTGGACCGCGCCAACGGCTGCCTGCGCGACAAGACGCACGCCTATTCGCAGGACGGCGGCCTGGCCGTGCTGTACGGCAATCTGGCGCTGGACGGCTGCATCGTGAAGACCGCCGGCATCGACGAGAGCATGTTCGAGGTGGAACAGCTGCGCTACACCACCAGCGTGCCCACCTCCACCATCCGGGTCTTCAGCGGACCTGCGCGCATTTTCGAGAGCCAGGACGCCGCAGTTGAGGCCATCCTGGGCGACCAGATCAAAGAGGGCGACGTGGTGGTCATCCGCTACGAAGGCCCGCGCGGCGGCCCCGGCATGCAGGAGATGCTCTATCCCACCAGCTACCTGAAATCCAAAGGCCTGGGCAAGGCCTGCGCGCTGCTCACCGACGGCCGCTTCTCCGGCGGCACCTCCGGTCTGTCCATCGGCCATGTCTCGCCGGAAGCGGCGGAAGGCGGGTTGATCGGTCTGGTGCAGGAAGGCGACCGCATCGAGATCGACATCCCCAACCGCACGATCCAGCTAGCCGTTGCCGATGCCGAACTGGCCGCGCGTCGCACGGCAATGGAAGCGAAAGGCGCACAAGCCTGGAAGCCGGTCAACCGTGAACGTGCAGTTTCCCCCGCGCTACGCGCCTACGCCGCAATGACCACATCGGCGGCGTTCGGCGCCGTGCGGGATGTCAGCCAGGTCGAGCGGCGCGGTTAAGCGAAATGCAGGTTTTCAACCCGCGCGAACCCGCGCCCGCCGACCCGGCAGAGCAGGCCGACGATCCGCTTGCCCGCTTCCGCAGTTGGCGCGGCTTCCTGTTCGCCGCCGTGGCGGTCAACCTGCTGTTCGTCTACGGCATGCTGAACAATACGGCGGACCCCAGCGTCGCCATCTGGTTCAAAGTGCTGGTCTGGTTGCCGTTCAACGCGATCGCGTCCGCACTCTATCTCGTCTTCATGATCAAACTGGGCAAGGCGAACGCAGCCAACAACCCGGCCGGCGGCCCCTTCTACGTCGCTCTCTGCAGCGCCTTGATCGGCGCCAACTGGATCGCAATGTTCGCGGCCTGAAACCCGCACGAAGCCAGCAAGACACCCCCATCAATCGACCCCGACTGGAGCCCTTTTCATGACCCTCGCCGACCTCAACGCCCGTTTTGGCCTCAATGAGCAACTCAAATTCATCGACGGCCCCAACGGCCTGGTGTTCGCCGAAATCGACAATGCGCTCGGCACCGCCTATATCTGCCTGCAAGGTGCGCACATCACCACCTTCCGCCCGAAAGATCAGGACGAACCGGTGATCTGGGTGTCCAAATTCGCCAAGTTCGCGCTGGGCAAATCCATCCGCGGCGGTGCGCCGGTGTGCTGGCCGTGGTTTGGCGCGCACGCCAGCGAAGCCGGCTTCCCCGGCCACGGCTTCGCCCGCACGGTGATGTGGGACGTCACGCACAGCGCGGCCTTGCCGGGCGGCGAGACGGAAATCACGCTGGCACTGCAAGAAAACGATCAGACCCGCAGCCAGTGGCCGCAGCAAACCCGTCTGGAACTCAACGTCATCGTCGGCAAGAGCCTCAAGGCCAGCCTCAACACCACCAATCTGGGCGACACGCCGGTACAGATCGGCGAGGCGCTGCACACCTATTTCCAGATCAGCGACATTGTGGATGTGCAGGTCATCGGTCTGGAAAACACGGTTTATCTCGACAAAGTCGGCGAGGCCGCACGTAGAACCCAGGACGGTGCGGTCACTTTCAACAGCGAGGTCGACCGGGTGTATGTCGACACGGCAGCCACCTGCGTCATCGTTGATCCCGGCTTCAATCGCCGTATCGTCATCGCCAAAACAGGCTCGAACTCCACCGTGGTATGGACGCCTTGGGAAGAAAAAGCCGACAAGATGGGCGACTTCGGCCCGGACGGCTGGCGCGGCATGGTGTGTGTCGAATCGGCCAATGCCTTGGAGAATGTGGTGACCGTGGCCGCCGGCGAAACGCACCGGATGACGGTGGAATACTCTGCAGAGTCCCTGTAAGCCGGCAATATGTACAATGCGCGCGGCCTAGATCTTTGATTCTCTGGATAAATGCAGCTTTTCGCCTGCGGCGTTAACCACCATACCGCGCCCGTCTCGATTCGGGAGCGGGTCGCCTTTCCTCCCGATATCCTCCCGCGTGCGCTGTCCGACGTGACCGGCGCACATCATGGGTCGAGCAAAATCGCGCGCGAAGCGGCGATTCTGTCCACCTGCAATCGCACCGAGATCTACTGCAATACGCAGGAGCCGGCTGGCGTGGCGGAATGGCTGGCCAATTTTCACGGCCTGCCGCCGCGCGACGTGAAGCCGTATCTGTATTTGTTGCCGCAGCAGGAAGCGGCGAATCACGCCTTCCGGGTCGCATCCGGACTCGATTCGATGGTGCTGGGCGAGACCCAGATTCTTGGCCAGATGAAGCAGGCGGCGGAAAAGGCGCACGACGCCGGCACGCTGGGCTTGCTGCTCAACAAGCTGTTCCAGCGCACCTTCTCGGTCGCCAAGGAAGTGCGCACCGCGACCGAAATCGGCTCCAGCACGGTGTCCATGTCCGCCGCCGCGGTGACGCTGGCGGAACGGATATTCCCGTCGATTTCCGATCAGGCCGTGCTGTTCATCGGCGCCGGTGAGATGATCGATCTGGTCGCCACCCACTTTGCCGCGCGCAAGCCGCGCCGGCTGATGGTGGTCAACCGCACCATCGAACGCGCGCGCGATCTGGCCAACAAGTTCGGCGGCGAGGCGGCGGCGCTGAACAATCTGCCCGAACTGCTGGCCGAGTTCGACATCGTCATCACCTCCACCGCCAGCCCGCTGCCCATCGTCGGCCTGGGCCTGGTCGAGCGCGCCATCAAGCAGCGCAAACATCGGCCCATGTTCATGGTCGACCTGGCGGTGCCGCGCGACATCGAAACCGAGGTCGGCCAGTTGAACGACGTTTTCCTGTATACCGTCGACAACCTCGGCGAAGTCGTGCGCGCCGGCCAGGACAGCCGCCAGTCCGCCGTCACGCAGGCCGAGGCGATCATCCAGGCGCGGGTCAACGAATTCATGCACTGGATGGACACCCGCCAGGCCGTGCCGGTGATCCGTTCGCTGCGCGACCATGGCGAACGCCTGCGTCGACACGAGATGGAAAAAGCGCAGAAGGCGTTGGCCAAGGGCGAGAATCCGGCCGCAGTCATGGAAGCGCTGAGCCGCTCCCTGATGAACAAGCTGCTGCACGACCCCAGCCACGCCCTCAATCAGGCCGGCGAAAACGAACGCGAAGAGCTCGCCCGCCTGGTCTCGCATCTATACAACCTGCACGGTGATTAGTGCCGAGTAGCAAATAGCGAGTCGTCGCGACTCGCTATTTGCTATTTGTTACTCGCCACTCGCCAACATGAAACCCAGCCTGCAAACCAAACTTCAGCAACTCGCCGATCGCCTCGAAGAGATCAACGGTCTGCTGGCCGACGAGCGTGCCACCGCCGATATGGCGCTCTACCGCAAGCTGAACCAGGAGCACGCCGAACTCACGCCGGTGGTGGCGCATTACCACGCCTGGCAACAGGCTCAGGCCGATCTCGCCACCGCCGAAAGCCTGCTCGGCGACCCGGACATGAAAGCGTTTGCGCAGGACGAGATCGAGCTGGCGAAACAGCGCCTGCTCGATCTCGACGCCGAGCTGCAGATACTGTTGCTGCCGCGCGACCCCAACGATGCACGCAATATCTTCCTGGAAATCCGCGCCGGCACCGGCGGCAATGAATCCGCATTGTTCGCCGGCGACCTGTTCCGCATGTACGCCCGCTACGCCGAACGCCAGCGCTGGAAGGTGGAAATCGTTTCCGCCAGCGCAGGCGAGGTCGGCGGCTACAAGGAAATCATCGCCCGCATTATTGGCAACAACAGCGGCCACGGCGCCTATTCGAAACTGAAATTCGAATCCGGCGGCCATCGCGTTCAGCGCGTGCCGGACACCGAAACCCAGGGCCGCATCCATACCTCGGCCTGCACCGTCGCGGTCATGCCGGAGGCCGATGCCGCCGCTGAAATCGACATCAATCCGGCCGATCTGCGCATCGACACCTTCCGCGCCTCCGGCGCCGGCGGCCAGCACATCAACAAGACCGACTCCGCCGTGCGCATCACGCATTTGCCCTCCGGCCTGGTGGTGGAATGCCAGGACGACCGCTCACAGCACAAGAACAAGGCACAAGCGCTGTCGGTGCTGGCGGCGCGCCTGAAAGACCAGCAGGAGCGCGAGCAGCACGCCAAGGAGGCCAGCACGCGCAAGAGTCTGATCGGCAGCGGCGACCGCTCCGACCGCATCCGCACCTACAACTTTCCGCAAGGCCGCGTCACCGACCACCGCATCAACCTGACGCTGTACAAGATCGACGCGATCATGGAAGGCGGCCTGGACGAACTGATCAACGCGCTGACCGCCGAGCACCAGACCGAGCTGTTGTCTGCGCTGTCCGGCGAAGAATGAGCGCAGCGGACACCGTCGCCGCGCTGCTGGCCGAGGCGACGCGGCAACTCGCCGCCGCCTTGGCGCTGGCGGGGAGAGAAGCCCGTATCGAAGCCCGCGTGCTGCTGGCGCACGCGCTCAGGGTGGATCACGCCTGGCTGATCGCGCACGACCGCGACACGTTGACGTCGGCCCAACGCGACGCCATCGCCCGCCTGATCGCCCGCCGTGTGGCCGGCGAGCCGGTCGCCTACATCCTGGGCGAGCGCGAGTTTTTCGGCCTCGCCTTCAAGGTCACCCCGGCGGTGCTGATTCCGCGTCCGGACACCGAACTTCTGGTCGAGGCCGCGCTGCAACGCGTACCCGAGCAAAGTCCCTGCCGCATTCTCGACCTCGGCGCCGGCAGCGGCGCGATCGCCATTACCCTGGCGCGGCAGCGTCCGCAGGCGGAAGTCGTCGCCGTGGAGTCCTCGCCCGCGGCCCTGGCGGTCGCAGAAGACAATGCGCGCCGACTCGGCGCCGACAACGTGCGTTGCATTGCCGGCAACTGGTACGCGGAGCTGGGTGTAAGGATTTTCGACATCATCGTCTCGAACCCGCCCTACATTGCCGCCGCCGATCCGCATCTGGAGGCGGGCGATCTGCGCTTCGAGCCGCACCAGGCGCTGGCCGCCGGCGACGACGGACTGCGCGACCTGCGTCTGATCGTCGCCGGCGCGCCCGCCCATCTAGCCGAACGCGGCTGGCTGTTGCTGGAGCACGGTTGCGACCAAGCCGCCGCCGTCAATGCACTGCTGCGGCAACAGGGCTTCGAGCAGGTGTTCTGTCTGCGCGATCTGGCCGGCCTGGATCGGGTCAGCGGCGGCTGTTGGCCGGGTGAATCAGGGCATCAAGCGGGCTGATACACTCGCTCCGGCTTGATCACTGTTAACAACGATGGCGCTCCCGATTTCTCACTCCGCCGCCCGCCTCTGGCGCGTCCCCCTGGAAGCCGATTTGCATCACCGCGCATGGGATGGCGAGCACGTATTTTTTCATGGCGCGGCGGGCGACACGCATCGTTTCTCGGAGGCCGCCACACTGGTTTTATTGCGCTTGATGACGATGCCCAGCGATGAATCCAGCTTGGCCGCGCTGCTGGCCGATGCTGCCGAAGTGGATCAGGCGGCGGCCCAGACTGCGCTGGCCGACATACTGGGCGAACTGGCTCGACTCGAATTCGCGGAGCCGGCAGCATGAAGCTGGGCGAACTGGCGCCGGCGCAGCTGCGCCAACGTCTTGCCGACAACAGCCTGGTATTGCGCACCGGCCCGTTCGTGACCCGCATCCACAGCCCCATGCCGCTGATTGCCGACGGTTTGTTGCGGCTCTATGCCGACTTCCCGCTGGCCGACGGCGAATTCTGCGACTTTCATGTCCGTGTCGGCCCGCCTGCCGGGTTGCGCCGCTGGCTGCGACCGCAGATCAATTTCTGGCACGACGGCCATTCGCCGTTCAAGCCGCTGCCGGCCAACCACGCTTTCGCGCTGCTGGAATGGGGCTTGAACTGGTGTGTGGCCGGCCATGCCCACCATTACCTGATGCTGCACGCCGCCGTGCTGGAGAAGAACGGCCGCGCCGTCGTGCTGCCGGGCGACCCCGGCGCTGGAAAAAGCACGCTGACCGCCGCGTTGATGCTGTCCGGCTGGCGGCTGCTGTCCGATGAAATCACCTTGGTCGATCGCGACGACGGCCGGTTGGTCGGCCTCGCCCGCCCGGTCAGTCTGAAAAACGCCTCCATAGCCGTGATCCAACGCGCCTTTCCCGACGCGGTGATCGGCGCGCCCGCCCGCGACACGCACAAGGGCACGGTAGCGCACCTGCAACCCAGCGCCGACAGCGTCGCCCGCGTCGACCAGAAAGCGCGCCCGGCCTGGGTCGTGTTCCCGCGCTGGAGCAAGGAAAACACCGCGGCGCGTCTGAGCCCGCATTCGCGCGCCGACGCGTTCCTGCACACGGCCAGCCACGCATTCAATTACAGCTTGCTGGGCGGTCTCGGGTTCGAGCTCAACGCCGCGCTGATGGATGCCTGCGAATGCTATGACTTCACGTATTCGAACCTGGACGACGCGCTGCGGGTGTTTGCGGAGTTGGCGGCATGAGCCGTTGCCAACCCTTGCTCGCGGTGCTGCGCAACCCCGCCGAAATGGCGACGCTCGACCTGAGCGGCTGGGATCGGCTGCTGCGCCAGGCCGGCGCGGCGGGACTCCTGGCCCGCCTGGCGGTGCAGGCGGAAAGCCTGGGGCTGGACAGCCGAGTCCCAAGCGCGGTGCTGCCGCACCTGACCGCCGCACGCAGCGTAGCGGCCAAACAGCGCCAGGCGGTACGCTGGGAAGCGCGCCGCGTGGCGCACGCGCTGGCCGAACTCGACGGCCCGGTGTTGCTGCTCAAAGGTGCAGCCTATGCCATCGCCGACTTGCCGCCGGCCGCGGGCCGCCTGTTCAGCGACATCGACATTCTGGTGCCGCGCGCACAGCTCGGCCAGGCCGAAGGCGCGTTGCTATTGGCGGGCTGGCATACGCAGAAACAGGACAACTACGATCAACGCTATTACCGGACCTGGATGCATGAACTGCCGCCGATGACCCACATTCGCCGCGGCACCGTGTTGGACGTGCATCACAACCTGCTGCCCGAAACCGCGCGCATCCGCACGCAAGCCGCTCCGATCCTGGCAGCCGCAAAAGCTCTAGCCGACCCGCCCGGGCTGGGCATTCCGGCCGAGACCGATCTGGTTCTGCATTCCGCCTGCCATCTGTTTCACGAAGGCGAATGGGGCCATGGACTGCGCGACCTGGTCGACCTCGATGCCCTGCTGCGCCATTACTCGTCGTTACCGGATTTCTGGCCGACACTGCTGCAACGCGCGCATATCCTGAATCTGGGGCGTCCGCTGTATTACGCGCTCGATTGTTGCCGACGCTGGCTGCATACGCCGATTCCGGCGCACGTCATCGCCGCCTGCCCGTCCCGCCCGCCCGCCTGGCAACGCCCGCTGATGCGGCGGCTGTTCGATGCCGGACTCGCCTCGGCGCACGCCTCATGCCAAGGGCGTTGGCCTCGTCTCGCCCAGTTGGCCTTGTATGTCCGCAGCCATTACCTGCGCATGCCATGGCAGCTGCTGCTGCCGCACTTGTGGCATCAGGCCAGGCGTCGGGAACGGGAACCAAACTGACGAGCAAACGTCGGAATTTTTTACAATTCATCCGACCGGATTTTTCAACTCTTTGTTTATACGAAACTTATTTCTTGGCCTGTTAATTGCTTGGTAAACGCGTACACGGAAGGAAACCACGACATGACCACACCGATCGAACCCAACGCCCCAGATGCTCGTCCGAAAATCGACGAACAGCGTCGCCGTCTGGCCAAAGGCGGCTTGGCCGCGCCCATCGTCATCGGAACCTTGCTCAGCCGCCCCGTGCTGGGCGCCGCACCGTACAACTGCACGATTTCCGGGCAGATTTCCGGCAATGTGTCCTCTCATGGAGCTCCGGTAACCTGCAATACACTGGGCGCATCGCCAACCACCTGGATAACCAAAACAAGTACCGTAGTGAATAAAACGGTTCTCTTTACCAGTGTCGGCTTCTCGGATACCTACTGGATAAGAACCAGCGACAGCAAAATCATCAAGCCCGGCAGTGCTACAGGTTCTGTTGCCACTTTTCAGCAAGTGCTGGCCAACACCGAAGACACCGACGTCCTCTACAAACCGCTAAATCTGCCGCTTGGACGCGCTGCGGTTGCCTCCTACCTTAACGCCATTGAATATGCGCCGAACTTCCCATTGACGACGGCGCAGGTGGTGGCCATGTTCAATGCCACGATCGGTGGCGGCATGTACGATCCAACTGGCGTGAATTGGAATGCTGCCCAGGTTCAGGCCTACTTTGAATCGCTGTATCAGTAAACTGAGGACAGCTTTCAGACCGAGCACGGTACTTTTAAACAAAAAGGGGCGCCAACTGGCGCCCCTTTTTGTTTACCGCTGGGTTCGTTTGGAATCAAACGCCCTTGTGATACCCCACCACTACGTCCACTTCATTCCTGGAGCCCAGAATCACCGGCACGCGCTGGTGCAGATTTTCCGGGGTCATGTCGAGAATGCGTTCGTAGCCGGTCGAAGACATGCCGCCGGCCTGTTCGACGATGAAGCTCATCGGGTTGGCTTCGTAGAGCAGACGCAGCTTGCCGGCTTTACTGGCATCCTTGGTGTCGCGCGGGTACATGAAGATGCCGCCGCGGGTCAGGATGCGGTGTACTTCCGCCACCATCGAAGCGACCCAGCGCATGTTGAAATCGCGCCCGCGCGGGCCGGTGCTGCCTTCCAGACATTCCGCCACATAGCGCTGCACCGGCGCTTCCCAGAAACGCTGGTTGGACGCGTTGATCGCAAACTCCTTGGTGTCGGCAGGAATCTTCATATCCGGATGGGTCAGGATGAACTCGCCGATGTCGCGGTCCAGTGTGAAACCGTTGACGCCGTGGCCGGTGGTCAGCACCAGCATCGTGGAGGAGCCGTACAAGGCATAGCCGGCGCAGACCTGTTTGACGCCGGGCTGCAGGAAATCCGCCTCCGATGCGGCGCGATTGGGCACCGGCGCGCGCAGGATCGAGAATATGGTGCCGACGGAAATATTGATGTCGACGTTGCTGGAGCCGTCCAGCGGGTCGAACACCATCAGGTATTTGCCGAGCGGATATTTGGTCGGAATCGGATAGACCTCGTCCATTTCTTCCGAAGCCATGCCGGCCAGATGCCCCGCCCATTCGTTGTTGCGGATCATCATTTCATTGGTGATCACGTCCAGCTTCTTCTGCGTTTCGCCCTGCACGTTCTCGGTTTCCAGCGCACCCATGACACCGATCAGCGCGCCTTTGTTGACGGCATTGGAGATGGTCTTGATGGCGGTGACGACATCGTTCAGCAACGCGGTGAAATCGCCGGTGGCGCCGGCAATGTGGCGCTGCTCTTCAATGATGAATTGGGTAAGCGTGGTGCCGGTATGCATGAAGCGGTCCTTCGGTAATGGATGAAACGTGGATTTTACCGATTTACTGGCTTTATCGGCACTACAAAAAAGCTTATTGGGATGTGAGCTGGTCGGAGCGGGTGAAGGTCCAGCTGCGCGTGATGCCCAGAATATCCACCTTCTTGCGAATCGCATCGGGAAAGCGCGGGAACGGGGCGGACATTTCGACGATTTTGACCGCCGCCGAATCGAGCACCTTGGAGCCGGATGAACGATCGATCTGAATCGATTCGATTTCGCCGCTCTCGAAGATATTCACGGTCAGCATCAAGGTGCCGTACAGGCTGTTTCGCTTGGCGGCCTCCGGGTAATTCAGGTTGCCGACCCGCTCGACCTTGATGCGCCAATCTTCAACGTACTGGGCGAAAGTGAACTCCTGCGCCCGCGCGCCGACAAACATGCGGCGCGGCCGCTTCTGATATTCCTCGCGCTGCTGATCGATCCGCGCTTGCAGGCGCGCCATTTCCAGGCTGCGCGAGGCCAGGTCCATCGGCGCTGGATCGGGGCTGGGGGGACGGGCGTCGGCCACCGGCGCGGGCTTCTGCTCCGGGGTTTTATAATCCGATTTGACCTGCTGCAGCAGGGTTTTGGCCTGCTGTTCCAGCGCCTGCACGCGTGCGTTGAATGCCGCCTCGGTGCTCATGATCTGGTCGCGTTCGGCCGCCGGCAAGGGCGACTTGGCCTGGCGATCGTCATCGACATTGCCGCCGCCGTCGAGATTTGCCTGCGCCAATACATCGGCCTGCAGCGGTTTGGCCTTGGTCTTGGCGTTGACCAGCACGACGTCGATCGGCGGCGTCGAGTTCTCGAACAGCTTCGGATTGATCTGGGGTTTGTCTACGCCAAAGATCACGACCACGTGGAGGATGGCTGAAACCAGTACCGCGTTGCCAAACGAAGCAATCGCGGTAGTCAGGAAGCCCAACCAAGCCTTGGCCTCCGCCCAGACACGAGCGATTAGCGGCAGGAGACCTGCAGTTTCAGGCATCCGTTGCCGCACTCACAAGCGGCTCCTGCCGCAGAAAACGACAACTCATATCCACGTCGAGCAAGTCGATATCCGCCACCGCAACGCGTATCCGCTCGCCCGGATTCAATGTCGGCGCACCGATGACTTTGGCGACAAAGGGCAAGCCTTCCAGCCGAATCAGGTTTTCGCGCCAAACCGTGGCATCGATTTCCTGGATGCCTTCCTGGCGCAGCCAGCGCAAGCACCAATAGCGTTCCATGCCTCGCTGGAATTCGTTGTAGGCGTCATAGGCCAGTTCGAAATCGCGCACGGCGGCGAACAACAACGGGTCGTTGCCCGCGTGTGGCGGCGCCTCCTCGCGAGCGACTGCAAGAATCTGGCGTTGATTCAGCAAATCAACATAGCGCCGCAGCGGCGACGTGCTCCAAGTGTAGTGCGCAACACCGAGGCCTTCGTGCGGCGCCGGCTTCAACGTCATCCGCACCTTGCCGCCGGTTTGCGCGCGGTAAATGCCGGCGACGTTGCGATCCGCCAGCATGCCGCCCCAGCGGCTATTGGCCAGAATCATCATTTCCGAAACCAGCTTGTCGATCGGATTGCCGCGCACGCGCGGCACGATGTCGACATGCTCGCCGTCGACCTTGAACACATAGTCGTTGCGCTGCACCTGATCGGCCTTGCCGCGTGCAACTTCGAGATGACGAGCAAAGCCATACAGCCATTCCAGCTCGCGCCGGAAGGCGTAGTCCTCGCCGGGCTGGCCGATCGTGGCCTCGTTGAACAACGGCTCCAGCGTTTCGTGGCGCAGGTTGGCAGCGATGCAGATCAAATCGGCCTTGGTCGAAAGCGTCTGAATGGCGTAATCCGGGCCGACTTCGACATACAGCGAAAGCGCGGGGCAATCGCGGTTCTCGGCCAGCGTGTATTGCGCAATGAGGCCTTCCGGCAGCATCGTGATCTTGTCGCCCGGCATGTAGATGGTCGAGAGCCGGGTCGCCGCCAGCTTGTCGAGATCGGAACCCGGCGTGATGCCGAGGGCCGGTGCGGCAATGTGTATGCCGACGCGAACCGATCCGTCAGCGCGGAAAATCACCGAAAAGGCATCGTCGATTTCGGTGGTGGCCGCATCATCGATGCTGAACGCGGGGGCGTCGCCGGGCGGCAGATCAGGCGGCGGCAACGCCGCGGCCAAGGCGGGAAAAGCCAACCCGCGCGGAAAATGGGTCAGCAGAAAGGCTTGGCGATGAAATTCCAGGCTGCACGGAATGGCGCCGCACTTATCGAGCAGGCGGACCGGCGAAAGATTGGTTTCGGCACACGCATCCGACAGCGCCTTGAACTCCAGACTGTTTTTATCCGGCTTGTGCGCCAACTCGAACACCTTGGCGCGCAGGGCTTCCGGCAGCTCGCCGCGTACCAGCTGGGCGACCCATTCGGTGCGCAGCGCCGCCTCGCGCGCCTTGCGTTCCAGGCCCAGCTTGGCGGCAGCCAAAGATTCGGCCGGTGCCGCCTTGTAACGGCCCTTGCCTTTTTTCTGGAAAAAAATCGGCGCCTGATGCAAGGCCAGCACGATGGCTGCGAATTCCGGCGCACTCGGCTTACGACCAAAATAATCCTGTGCCAGGGTCTCGAAACCGAATTCGGCTTCGCCGGCGACTTCCCAGAGGAAATCGAGGTCGAATTCCTGGCGCAGCGCGCGCGCGCCATCCATCACCTGCGCCGGAGCCGGCGCATCGAAACGCAACAACACATGCCCCGCCTTCAGCTTGCCGCGTTTACCGTGCTGAGATTCGATCTGCAGCGAACTGTCGTTATCGGCGAGGACGCTGCCGGCCTTGATATCACCGTCTTCTTCGTAAAGCACAAACATGAATAGCCACCCGCAGCCCTGTTGAGACTACGTAAAAAGTTAAAGTCAAAAGGCCAGGATGGCCGGGATGTATTCGATAAAACGCGAGAAACCATGATCGCCGCCGTTCAGCACGACCTGCTGCGCAGCTTTGTAATAACTCACGGCTTCGCGATAGTCGAGCACGCTGTCGCCGGTTTCGGCCAGCAACAGATAGCGCTCCGGGCGGCTGATCGCCGCCACCGCATAAGCTTGCAGTTCGACCGCATGCGCCGCGCTGAACACGTACTCTTCGCCGCTATGCCAATTTTTTTGCGTCTGCCCGACCAGACCCGCCAACTTGTTCTCGCAGGCCACGCAGGGGTTGACCAGAATCGCCTTGAGGCCGTGCTTCTCGGCCAACCAGGTGGCGTAAAACCCGCCTAGCGAACTGCCGATCAGCTTGACCGGATGCGGGCTGGAGGCAATCAGATCATCCAACAGCCGCATGGCCTCGGCCGGCCGATGCGGCAGGTCCGGGCAGAAATACGCTTCAGCGAGGCCGCGCGAACCGAGCCAGTCGCCGAGTTCTTGCGCCTTGCCGGAGCGGGAGGAGCTATTGAAGCCATGAATGTAGAGCAGCATGAATCGGGCGTGAAATTGAACGTAAGGTCGCTGAACGTAAGCTCGCGCAAAGCATCATTTTAGCGGGCTTGCGCGTTCTCGACCGAGAATGGCTGCACGCGCGCCAGCCAGGCGACCACTGCATCCAGCACCTGGCCGCTGGCCAGGCCGAGGCCGGCCGCTGCGGCGGCGGCGTTCTGATCGCTCAGCGGCACCTCGGCGACGAACACCTGTTGCCCGATCAGCCGCGCCGTAGCCCGCTGCAGCAGTTCGGCTTCCAGCTTGATGTGCGCGCTTCCGGGCGTTTTTTCGGCGTTGTGAAAGAAATCCAGCAAACGCACATTCAATTGATAGTCGCCCTGCACACCCGCCCCGATCGGCACGACGCCGGCATACAGGCCGCTGGCCAGCAGGCGCTGGCGCAACAGCGTATGCAGACGTTTCGGCGGCGCCTCGTTCCAGCGCGCATATTGGTACTGCGCCTGCGTGCCGGGCGCGCGGCTGTAGACCAGACGCAAGCTTTGTGAAAACCCGCCGGGCTCGGCGTCGCGCAGCAGCAACACCGGGCGCGAGATCGCAGCGACAGCGACCAGGCTCGGCGGCGGCACCTCCAGCACGTAATGGCTGAGCGCATGCGTGCGCGCACCCGGCAAACTGCAACCGGAAACCAGCGCCACGGCAAGACAGGCGATTCCAAGCGGCTTGATCATTGCTCCCCCGGTCCCAGTTCGCCCTTGAGCGGGCCGTAAAGAATGCGGCCAGGATCGCTGTACTCCCGGCTGGTGGTTTGCAGCGCATCGCTGGCGCTGCGCAGCGCCTGCGCAGTAGTCTGGATTTCCTGCATGCCAAGATCGACGCTGAGGCGGAGCTGAGTCTGGATGTCCCGCATACCGGCATCCAGCGTCTGCAACGTGTTGCGCGTGGTGCTCAGCGTGGCCTCGGCGTCGCCGGCCAATTTATCCAGACGCTGTCCGCTCTGCTGCATCCACTGGCCGCCGTCACGCAGCAGGCGACCGCCATCGCGCAACACCGGCGTCAGTTCCTCGCCCACCGCATCCAGTCGCACCACGGCCTGGCGCGCCGCAGCCAGCGTAGCCTGCAGCTCGGGGCCCAGCTCGGCACTGAGTTTACGCAGATCGCCCGACACGCCCGCCACATTGACCAGGATGCGGCTGAAGGCCTGCTGGTTCTCGTCCGACAGCAGTTGGTTGACGCGTACGACCGCCTCGCTGCCGGCCTTGCCCAACCCTTCCAGCGTGCTTGAGATGCGCGCCATTTGCGGCACGCCTTCGTCGATGACCGGATAGGGTTCGCCCGGCGGCGGCGGGCCGATCGCCACCCCGTCCTTCCTGGCGTTGTCGAGATCGATCGCCGCCAGTCCGGTGACCAGATTGCGACTGACCACGGCTTCCGCCCCTTCCCAGACCGGCGTGCGTGCGTCCACTTCAAGAATCACCCGCACCGTCTTGGCCTGGCTCGGCAGAATGTTGTAGTCGGCCACCTTGCCGACCTTGATGCCCTGCATGCGCACATCGCTGTTGATTTGCAGCCCTTCCAGCGACTGGTTCTTGAAGTACACGGTGAAGCGAACCACGTCCTCCTTGTTGTTGCCATTGAGCCAATAGAAACCCGCCGCCAGCGCAACGATCAGCGTCACCATGGCGAGTCCCACCCAGGCATAGCGTGCATCTGATTCCATCTACCTCCTTCCCGAATGGGCGGAAAAATATTCCCGTATCCATTCATGCTCGTGTTCCGCCACAAGTTTGACCGGCCCGTCGGCGATCACCTTGCCGCCGTGCAGGACGATGACCCGATCGACCATGCCCCAGAGGGTATCGAGGTCATGCGTGGCCATCAACGCAGTCAGGCCGAGACTGTCGCACAGCACGCGCAGCAGATGGTCGAATTCCCGCGCGCTGATCGGGTCGAGGCCGGACGTGGGCTCGTCCAGGAACAGCAATTCCGGCTCCAGCGCCAGCGCACGCGCCAAAGCGGCGCGCTTTTTCATGCCGCCGGATAGCTCGCTCGGACGTTTGTCGGCGGCGTTCATCGGCAACCCGGCCAGACGAATTTTCATCGCCACCAGTTCGTCGCGCAGCTTCGGCGGCAATACGGTGTGCTCGACCAGCGGCGCGGCGACGTTTTCCGCCACGCTCAACGAGGAAAACAACGCGCCCTCCTGAAACAGCACGCCGAATCGGCTGCGCACCTGATTGAGTTCGTTGCGCGACAGCTCGCAAATGTTCTCGCCGAACAGACGCACTCGGCCGCGACTCGGCCGCATCAATCCGATGCACTCACGCAACAGCACGCTCTTGCCGGTGCCGCTGCCGCCTATCAACGCCACCACCTCGCCGCGGCCGATGGAGAAATCGACGCCCTTGTGCAGCCAGTGGCCGCCCAAATGCGTATGGATGCCTTCGACTTGCAGGACCGGCGGGCTGGCCGCCAACGCGGACTCTTCGCTCTGGCGGCTCACTGGCCGACCTCGGGAAACGCGATGGCGAACAAGGAATCGATCAGAATCACCGCGACCAGGCTCTGCACCACGGTGCGGGTCGTGTACTCGCCGACGCTGCGTGCATCACGCTGCACGGCGAAACCGTTGCGACACGCGATCAACGCAATCGCCGCCGCGAACACCGGCGTTTTGGACAAGCCGAACAGCACCGTCTCGATCGGCAACACCGACTTCAGCCGCTCGAAAAATGTGTAGTAGGTGATATCCAGTTGCGCATTGGCGACCAACGCCGAACCAAGGATGCCCATGGCGTCGCCGACGAAGGTCAATAAGGGCATGGCGAGAATGATGGCGAACAGGCGCGGCAGCACCAGCACCTGAATGGGCGACAGGCCCAGCGTGGCGATGGCGTCGATCTCCTCGGTGACCTTCATCGCGCCGATCTGCGCGGTAAAGGCCGCCCCCGAACGGCCGGCAATCAGGATGGCCGTCAGCAGCGGCGCCAGTTCGCGCGCGATGGCGATGGAGACGCCATCGACGATGAAAATATTGGCGCCGAATTTGCGCACCTGGATGCCAAGCAGAAACGCAAACACCACGCCGATCAGAAACGTCATCAAAATCACGATGGGCAGTGCATTCAGGCCGACCGCCTCCAGTTGCGACGTGCATTCCTTCAGACGCAGCAGACGCGGCCGCCGCACGATTTCGGCCACGCCTTCAACGATGCGGCCGAAAAAGACGAACTGGCTGACGAGGGAACGAGCCCATTCGGTCGCTTTTTTGCCGAGCAACGGCAACCAAGCCTGTCCGCCGCGCCGCGGCTGCGCACGCGTATCCATGCGCTCGGCCACCAGATGAATCAGATCGAGTTGATGCGCGCTGAAGTCGACCAGCACGATGTTCGACCACACCACGCCCTGCGCGCGCAGCCGATTCACGACCAGCATGACGCCGGCGCTATCGAGGTCGGTCAGTTCGCTGGCATCGACCCGCACGCTGCGATCGTGCGGCACCGGCGTACGGCATAACAAGGCATCGAGCCGTTCGAGCTGGTCGATGCACCAGCGCCCGCGCGGTTTCAGCTCGCAGCCGTCAGCCGTCGTTACACAATCGAGGCTGGGGCTGGCATCCGTCATCTGGCGGCTAACTTCCGGCGCGCAAGCGCGCCAACAAGGTATCGTGGATGCCGCCGAAGCCGCCGTTGCTCATCACCACGATCTGATCGCCCGGCTGCGCCTGGGCGGCGATGCGCTCGATCAGACTCGCCAGATCGGCCTCGGTCGTCGCCTTGTCACCTAGCGGCGCCATCGCCGCGGCGACATCCCAATCGATGCCGCCGCTGTAGCAAAACACCCTATCCGCCTGCGCCAGGCTGGCCGGCAACTGGTCTTTCATGACGCCCAGTTTCATGGTGTTGGAACGCGGCTCCAGCACGGCCAGGATGCGGCCGGAGGGGTTGCCAGATGCGCCGACCTTGGCGCGCAAGCCCGCCAGCGTCGTCGCGATGGCCGTCGGGTGATGCGCAAAGTCGTCATACAGCGTGATTTTTCCTGCTCCGACATGCACCTCGCCGCGCACTTCCATGCGCCGTTTGACGTTGCGGAAACGACCCAGCGCGGCGATGCCCTGTTTCACCGGCACGCCGGCATGGCGAGCGGCGGCGAGCGCCGCCAGCGCATTCAGGCGGTTGTGCTCGCCCTGCAAGCCCCAGTCGACCCGCCCCGCCGGCTGGCCATCCAGCGTCACATCGAAGGCGTCGGCATTCGCCGCCTGCGCTTTCCAGCCCAGCCCCCTGCCGCCGAAATACTCGACGGCGCTCCAGCAGCCGCGGCCGAGCGCACGCAGAATGTTGTCGTCGCCGCCATTGGCGACCACCAGGCCATTGGACGGCACCGTGCGCACGAGATGATGGAACTGGGTTTCGATCGCAGCCAGATCGGGAAAGATGTCGGCGTGGTCGTATTCCAGATTGTTCAACACCAGCGTGCGCGGGTGGTAATGCACGAACTTGGAACGCTTGTCGAAAAAGGCGGTGTCGTATTCATCCGCTTCGATCACGAAAAACGGGCTGTCCGTGAGGCGCGCGGAAACGCCGAAATTCATCGGCACGCCGCCGATCAGGTAACCGGGATCGAGTCCGCAGTCTTCCAGTATCCAGGCCAGCATCGAGGAGGTCGTGGTCTTGCCGTGGGTGCCGGCCACCGCCAGCACCCATTTGTCGCGCAGAACGTTCTCGAACAACCATTGCGGCCCGGAAATGTAAGGCAGACCGCGGTTCAGGATTTCCTCCATCAGCGGCTGCTTGCCGCGCGTCACCACATTGCCGATGACATAGATGTCCGGCTTCAGGTCCAGTTGCTCCAGGCCGAAGCCTTCGCTCAGGCGGATACCCTGCGCCTCCAGTTGCGTACTCATCGGCGGATACACATTGGCGTCGCAACCGGTTACGGTATGGCCAGCCTGCTTGGCCAAAACGGCGATACCGCCCATGAAGGTGCCACAAATACCGAGAATATGAATATGCATAAGGACGCAGGTGTGCCGACGAAGAAAAGCGCCGACGATTATCCGTTGGGTTAAAGAATGTCGCCAGTTCACCGATATGATGCGGCTTGGCGGACAAACTCTCACACATCGACCCAATTCGAAACATGGCGCAGACCCCCAACGTCATCGGCATAACGGTTATGCAGCAGCTCAGGGACGCCGGCATTCCGCCGACGCCGGAAAACTATGCAGACTATTACTACGCCCTCTCCGGTCTGCCGCGAAGGCAAACTGCGGATTCGGCGGCTGAACCTTCGCCTGAGACCGTAGCGACCCAACCGAATACCAAGTTCTATAACGAATTGCTCGCCATGCTGCGACAAATGCTGCAGCACGTGACGGACAAAACGGAAACCCTGGCCAAGGATCTGGACGGCAAAAACAAGGACCTGGCCGGCAATGTCGACAATTTGCGGGGCAGCCGCGATAAAAACGAAATCCTGCGCCTGCTCTCCACGGTGGTCATGCAGGCCGGCGGCATACAAAACACCGTTGAAGCCAGCCACAAGGATCTGGTCGAAACCAAGCGGGCGCTGACCTCGTTGCAGGAGGAGATGGCCGAAACCCGGCAACTACTGAATGAGGATGCACTTACCGGCACGCTCAATCGGCGCGGGCTGGAACAAACCCTGAGCCGTGAAATCGCGCGGGCGCAGCGGGGCAAGCGACCGTTGTCGCTCGGCATGCTCGATCTCGATCATTTCAAGCGGGTCAACGACGACCACGGCCATGAAGCCGGCGACCAGATGCTGGTTCACTTCGCCAGCCTGATCAAATCGATCATGCGCAAATCCGATGCGCTGGTGCGCTACGGCGGAGAGGAATTCACGTTGATCCTGCCTGACACCGACGCGCGCGGCGCCCATTTGGTACTCGTTCGGGTCCAGCAGCTGATGAGCAAGTCGCCGCTCAATTATGAAGGCCAGCGCATCAACACCACGTTCAGCGCCGGCATCGCACTGCTGCGCTCTGACGAAAACGGCCACGCCCTGCTGCGCCGCGCCGACGAGGCGCTGTACAGCGCCAAGAACAGCGGCCGCAATCTGATCAATATCTCGAATTGACGGCAGCCGAGCCGAACGCTCAGCCAAACAAATCGTCGACGTCGGCCTGACTGACCTGTTCCGCACTGTGCACTTGCGGGCCGGAAAGAAGCCCCGGGTCAGCCTCTTCTTCCAATAGCAAATGCGCCAGACTGGTTTCCATTTTCTCGATGGTCAGCATCAGTTTATTGATGACCTGGCCGACCAGATCCTGAAATGCCTGTGCCTGGATGATTTCCCGGACCTGGCCCAGGGCCTGCTCATGCTGCGTTTCCATATCCTGCAGAAAGGCGCGCGCATGCGGCGAGCGCACTTTTTTCAGCAATAGACGCGCAGCGGTTTGTTGCTTGTGCAGGCTGTCGCTGATCGACTCCGCCGCATACAAGGTCTGGCTGGCCGACTGTTCGGTCAAGGTCGCGATGTAACGCAAGCGATCGCGGGCATTGCTGACGATTTCGGTCTGCGGCAAGTTATCGCTGCCGATTTCACGCAAGGCGGTTTGCAGCTCCCCCACGATACCGACCAGATCGTGGCGCAGTGATTCAACGTTATTCATTGCCTATCTCCAAAGACAAAAACCGCATCTATGCGCATGGTGTGGCCGCAGGTTCCAGCCTTATCGGCGGAAGCAAGGCGTTCTTGAATGCAAGACGATGCAGCCCAGCCTGCCCGGCTATGGGCGACAATAGCGCCATGTCCGCCGCCCCCTCTCCTCGCCTTCTCGCCGCCAATCTGATCAATGCCGTGCTGCTCGACGGCCATAGCCTCTCCACTTCGCTGGCCAACCTGCGCACGGACTTGGCCGCCGACAGCAGCCAAAGCCTGGCCGCCGCACAGAATCTGGCCTACGGCGTCTTGCGGGAGGCTGGGCGGCTGCGTTTTTTCCTCGCACAGTTGACCCAGCGCCCGGTGCAACCGGATGCCTTGATCGGACACCTGCTGGTCGGCCTGCATGAACTCGATGCCGGGCTATCGCCCGCCTACGCCGCCGTCAGTGAAACCGTGCAGGTGGCCGCAGAGCGTTTTCCCTACGCGCGCGCCTTCGTCAATGCCGTGTTGCGCAATTTCCAGCGCAGGCGCGAGACGCTGGAACAGGCCGTACTTAAAAATCCGGAGGCGCGCTGGAACTTCCCAGCTTGGTGGCTGGAGCGTTTGCAGGCGGAATACCCTGACACCTGGGAAAGCATCGTCACGGCCCAGAATACCCGCCCGCCCATGACGCTGCGAGTCAATCTGCGCCGGACCACACTCGCCGACTACTGCGCCCGGCTAGCCGCAGCCGGGCTTGAATACCGGGTGTTGGCGGATGACTCGGCCGCCTTGATCCTGCTCACTCCGCTGCCGGTCTCCGAACTCCCCGGATTCGCGGCCGGGCTGGTCTCCGTCCAGGATTTCGCTGCGCAATGGGCGGCGCCGCTGCTTGATGCGCACGCCGGCATGCGCGTGCTCGACGCCTGTGCGGCGCCCGGTGGCAAAACCGGCCACCTGCTGGAAGGCTGCGATCTCGCTCTGGTCGCACTGGACAATGACGCCAAGCGCCTGCGCCATGTGCAGGAAAACCTGGATCGACTGGGCTTATCCAAACGGCCTGCTTCGAACATCCGCTTGCAGGCCAGCGACGCCGGCAAACCCTCGCTGTGGTGGGACAAGGAACCGTTCGATCGCATTCTGCTCGATGCGCCCTGCACCGCTTCCGGCGTCGTGCGCCGGCATCCGGACGGGAAATGGCTTAAGCGTGCGGAGGATATGCAACATCTGGCGCGCGAACAGCGCAGACTGCTGGAGGCTTTATGGCCGCTGCTGAAGCCGGGTGGCAAAATGCTGTACGCTACTTGCAGCCTGTTCAAGGCCGAAAACAGCGAACAAATTTCCGCTTTCCTCGCCCGTCATCCCGATGCCCGTATTGATTCGGCTGGCGATGACGGCATCGAAGGCCGACCCATACCCGTCGCGCTATTGTCCAATGCGCGCATAAACCGCTCGCCGAAGCGTCCCGATGGCGATGGGGACGCCGCTCAGAGCGGCTCCGATCAGAGAAATGAGCCGGGGACTCTGCTATTGCCAACTGCGGATATGGATGGATTTTTTTATGCCCGCCTGCTCAAGACGTGACTTTCTACGCGCTGTCGTAGTGGCCGCCGGCGCTGTGGCAGCGCTCGCCGACGCTCGCGTCAGCCATGCGCAGAGCGCCAAGATACCGGGTGGCGGCATCACGCTTGAGCAGGCCGAAATCAGCCAGAAGGGCGAGTTGTTCCAGCTTTCCGGCAATTTCGACATTCAACTTTCCGCTACGCTGGAAAACGCCTTGATGCGCGGCGTGCAACTGACCTTCATCCAGGCCTTCGAAGCCGAGCGGCTGCGCGATTTCTGGCTGTCGGAAAACCTGATCGATATCGAACGCAGCATCCGCCTGTCCTACAACGCGCTGCTGCGTCAGTACTACGTCACCTTGTCCGGCGTGTCCAGCACGCACGACAGCCTGGCTGCGGCCCTGCATGCGGTGGGCGACCTGCGCGACTGGTCGGTGTTGAACGTCAAGCAGATGAAGCGCAAATCCGATTTCAAGGCCTACGTGCGCATGTACCTGGACATCTCGCAGTTGCCGAAACCGCTGCAGGTCAATGCCCTGGCTTCGTCTGCGCGCTGGCAGCTGGATTCGGACTGGCAAGAACGCAGTTTCAAATACTGATGATCTACCTGGTTGCCGCCAGTCTGCTGCTCGGCTCCGCACTGATCGGACTGCTCGCCACCGCCGCCGACAACACTGAATTCTTCGCCGGGCATCTGTCGCTTCTGCTGGGCCTGACCGTCGCGGCGGCGGTCGGCCTGGTGGCGCTGATCAGCTATCAAGGCTTCATCCTGGTGCGCCGCATCCGCGCCGGCGTGTTCGGCGCCAAGCTGACCGCCCGCATGTTCCTGATCATCAGCCTGATGGCCCTGGTGCCCGGCATGGTGGTGTATGGCGTTTCCGTGCAGTTTCTGGTCCGCTCGATCGAATCATGGTTCGACGTGCGCATGGAAAATGCGCTCGAAGGCGGCCTGGCGCTGGGCCGCTCGGCGCTTGAACATGTCCAGCGCGAAGTCGTGCGCAAGAGCGAAAACCTGGCGCGCCAGCTCGGCGAGTTGGCGCCGATGTCGCAGGCTGCGCGGCTCGATGAACTCCGTGAGGCAGCCGGCGTGCAAGAAGCCGCCTTGCTCGACAACAACGGCAGGTTGATCGCCTTTTCCTCCGCCAATCGCGGCTCGCTGATACCGCCGCCCCTCGAACAAGGCGCGCTCTGGCAGGCGCGCGCGATGCAGCCCTGGTCACGCCTGGAGGCCACGCCTGGCGGCGGCATCGCGGTGCATGTCGCAGTGCCGGTCAATGTGGTGTCGCTGAAAGAGAGCCTGCGTCTGCTGCAAGTCAGCCAACCCGTGCCGGCGCAACTGGCGCAGGACGCGCAACAGGTTGAAACCGCTCGCCAGGGTTATCAGGAACTGCTGCTGTCGCGCCTCGGACTGAAGCGCATGTACGGCATCTCGCTGACCATGGCGCTGACGCTGGCCTTGTTTTCCGCGCTCAGCCTCGCCTTCCTCATTTCCGAACGCCTGGCCGCTCCGTTGCGAGCCCTCGCACGCGGTACCCGGGCGGTGGCGCGCGGCGACTTCACGCAGGTGCATACCGTCTCCAGCCGTGACGAACTCGGCATGCTGACGCAGTCGTTCAACCGGATGACGCGGCAACTCGCCGACGCGCGCGCCGCCGCCGACGAAAGCCACGACAAACTTCTCGAAGCCAACGCCTATCTGGAGGGCGTACTGTCAGGCGTCACTGCCGGCGTGGTGACGCTGGAACATAATCTCGCTGTGCGTCTGGCCAACCCTGCCGCCAGCACCATACTCGGCCTGCCGCGTTCGCAACTGGAGGCGTGCAAGCTGGCTGAATGGGGCGAAGAGGACAGCAGTCTGCGGCGCTTCGGGCAAGACATTGCGTGCAATTTTCAGGCCACGCCGACGCAGGCCTGGCGCGCGCAACTGGAATTGACCATGCCGGCCGGCAACCGCATCTTGCTGGTGCGCGGCACGCCGCTGTCGGAAGGCGAAACGCCGGACTACGTGCTGGTGCTCGACGATGTCACCCAGCTCATCCAGGCCCAGCGCGACGCCGCCTGGGGCGAAGCGGCGCGACGCATGGCGCATGAGATCAAGAATCCGCTGACGCCGATTCAGCTTTCCGCCGAACGCCTGGAGGCCAAGCTGTCCGATCGGCTGGAAGGCGCTGCGCGCGACACGCTGACCCGTGCCGTCGCCACCATCGTCGGCCAGGTTTCCGCGCTGAAAGGACTGGTCGATGCGTTTGCGCAATACGCCCGCCTGCCTTCACCGCGCATCGAACGGGTCGACCTGAATGGTCTGGTGCGCGAAGTGTTGGAACTCTATCAAGCCGGCATTCCCATCCAGGTTGATCTGGCGGCGGATCTGCCTGCGGTAGCCGGCGACCCTTCACTACTGCGCCAGGTCCTGGTCAACCTGCTGAAAAATGCGCAGGAAGCGCAGGAAAACGACGCAACCGCGTTGATCCGCGTGATCACCCGCGAAGAAGACGAGCGTATCGTGCTGAGCGTAGAAGACAATGGCGCCGGATTCCCGGAAGCGCTGAAGAACCGCATGTTCGAGCCTTACGCCACGACCAAGCCGAAAGGCACAGGGTTGGGATTGCCGGTGGTCAAGAAGATTATTGAAGAGCATCACGGTGAAATCGATGTCTGCAATATTGCCGCTAACGGGGTCGTTGCCGCCGGGTGCAGCGGCGCACGCATCAGCGTGCGTTTGCCGGTGTTGTCTGAAAGCGGCGTACCCAGTCGGCACTGACTGGTCATGCCGCATGTTTCTGATCGGAAAGGTTGGATATGTCTGAAATTCTGGTAGTCGATGATGAGCCCGGCATACGCGAACTGATGCGGGAAATTCTCGAAGAGGAAGGTTATGAGGTGCGTATGGCGGAAAACGGCGCAGCCGCCCGCGCCGCGCTGGATGCCAAGATTCCCGATCTGGTGCTGCTCGATATCTGGATGCCCGATGTCGACGGTGTCACGCTGTTGAAGGAATGGAAAACCCAGGGCCGGCTGACCATGCCGGTGGTCATGATGTCCGGCCACGGCACCGTTCATACCGCTGTCGAGGCGACCCGGCTGGGCGCCTTCGACTATCTGGAAAAGCCGGTCTCCTACAAGCATCTGCTGACCACGGTGCGCAAAGCGATGGACAGCCGCCGCGCCCGCCCCACCACCACGGGCAATCTCGACCTGCTCGGCCAGGGCGAGTCGACAAGGCGGCTCACGCAACGCCTGAATCTGGCCATCAGCGCCGGGTTGCCGGTGCTGCTGCAAACGCATCCCGGCGCCGGCGAGGAAATCATCGTGCACTTCCTGACCCCGCCGGACGCCGCCCTGGTTCGCGTCGACAGTCCGGCCGATCTGGCCGACCGCCCCGCCGATCTGCTCGCGCAGGCCAAGGGCGGCCTGGTCTACGTGCCCGATCTTTCAACGCTGTCCAACATGCAGCAAAAAGGCCTCGCGCTGCTGATCTCCCGGCGCAGCGAGTTTTCCGTGCGCGTCGTCGTCACCAGCCCGCAGCCGCTGCCGCAGCTGCTGGCGCAGAGTCGGTTGACGCATGAACTGCATGACCAACTCATCCACGCCGTCGTGGAGTTGCCGACACTGCAATCGCGGCGCGAAGACATCCCTACGTTGGCCGCGCGGGTGCTGGAAGACGCCTTTGTCCGCTTGCTGATTCCGCCGCGCCGGTTTTCCGACGCGGCGCTGGCCACGCTGGCCACCTACGATTGGCCCGGCAACCTGGCGGAACTCGAAGCGCTGGCCGGACGCCTGGCGCTGGAATCGGGCGAGGGCGTTATCGAGTCCGACATCGTCGAAGCGATGCTGGGCATCAAGAGCGAAGCCGCCAGCCCGCACGGCATCGACCTGATGTTGCATCTGCCGCTGAAGGATGCGCGCGACGCCTTCGAAAAAGCCTATCTCGAAGCCCTGCTCGGCCAGTGCGGCTGGGCCATGAGCAAAACCGCCGAGCGCGCCGGGCTCGATCGCACCAACCTGTACCGCAAGGTGAAACAGCTCGGCATCGAAGCGCCCGGACGCGACAAAGAGTCGCCGGGGGAATAAGCCTGCTCCCGGATGAGCGCGCCACACCCGGCGAACACAACGTTTTTTTTAAGAACTGGCTGGCAGCCGAAGCCGGCACAGGGTCGCAGCGCGCCTACCGGCTGGCATGCAAACTGCCCGAACAGATGCGGCCTGGCGGCCGCACGGCCGCCGCCCGCGCCGACTGGGCCTTGGCGCGTACCTTATTCTGGCGCGGGCATTTCGAAGAATCGCGCGCCTTGCTGGCGGCGGTCCGCCTCGACACCCTCACGCCGGAAGCCGACGCCGATGCACGGCTTGAATTGCTGATTCCGGCGCAACTGAGCTGGGCTTTGGCGGCGCTGGGCGATATTGATGGCGCGCACACCCAGGCCGAATGCGCCCTCAACTGGGCGCAAGCTCAGCCGGAGCCGCCCGTGACCGCCAGCGGCTATCTGGGCTTGCTGCATTGTTTTCTCGATATGCCCGAGGCGGCGCTGGCCTGGAGTCGGCGGACGCAGGCGGCCGCAACGCGAAACGCGCCGAGCGGCCTCTACCAGCACGCGAAATTGCTCGAATACTGGGCGCTGTCTCGCCTCGGCCAACCCTGCGACGAGGCCGGCGCACAAACCGCGCTGCTTGCGCTGCGCCGCCTCGGCGCGGCGCACGAAGCGCGTGCGTTCAGCATCTATGCGCAAGGCGCGTTTCATCAATCGCCGCTGCATGCCTGCACGCAGCTGGATGCCGCCCTCGATTTGAACGCCCGCTGCGGCCTGCATCATTGGGAAGCGCGCTTGTTGCAGATGAAGTCGCGCAGCCTGGATGCCGCCGGCCAATTGCACGCAGCCAGCCGTTTTCTCAAGCTGGCGAAGGAGACGGCGCAGCGCCAACGCGCATGGCTATTCCTCGGCCAGTTCGAGAGCATAGAATCGCGCACCCACGTCAGCTCCCGTATAGGAGACGCCGGATTCGCCAGCCGCTGAAACGGCCACGGCTCCGGCCCCCCTGTCGGCAACCCGGACAAGCCTCATCATGAAAATCATCATCCTCGGCGCCGGCCAGGTCGGCTCCAATCTGGCCGAACATCTGGTCCGCGAAGGCAACGATCTCACCGTCGTCGATCTCGACGCGGAAAAACTGAGCGCGCTGCAGGATCGCTTCGATCTGCGCACCATCTGCGGCCAGGCCTCCAACCCCGCCATCCTGCAACAGGCGGGCGCCGGCGATGCCGACATGCTGGTCGCGGTGACCCTGAACGACGAGACCAACATGGTCGCCTGCAAGCTGGCCGGCACGCTGTTCAACATCCCGACCAAGATCGCCCGCATCCGCGCCATCGAGTACATGAAGTACCCCGAGCTGTTCAATCCGGAAAACTTCGGCGTCGACCATGTCATCGCGCCGGAACAGGAAATCACCGACTACCTGCGCAAACTGATCGATTACCCGGAAGCGCTGCAGGTCGTCGACTTCGGCGGCGGCCGCGCCCGCCTGGTGGCGATGAAAGCGCGCGCCGGCGGCCCGCTGGTCGGCCACGAATTGCGCGATCTGCAAAAACACCTGCCCGGGCTCGATGCACGCGTGGCGGCCATCTTCCGGCGCGACCGCACCATCGTGCCGGAAGGCCGTACCGTGATCCAGGACAGCGACGAAATCTTCTTCATCGCCGCCACCGAGAACATCCGCGCCGTCATGAAGGAACTGCGCCGCGGCGACAAGAGCGTGCGCCGCGTGATGATCGCCGGCGGCGGCAACATCGGCCAACGTCTGGCCAAGAGCCTGGAGGCCGACTACGAGGTCAAGATCATCGACCGCAACAAGAAGAACACCCAGCGCCTGGCCAACATCCTGAAAAGCACCCTGGTGCTCACCGGCGACGCCACCGACGAAGACCTGTTGCTGGAAGAGAACATCGAAGACATGGACGTGTTCTGCGCGCTGACCAACGACGACGAGGACAACATCATGTCGTCGTTGCTGGCCAAGCGGCTCGGCGCCAAAAAGGTGATCGCGCTGATCAACCGCTCGACCTATGTCGACCTGTTGCAAGGCGGCGAGATCGACATCGCCCTGTCGCCGGCGCAGGCCACCATCGGCCCGCTGCTGACGCACATTCGGCGCGGCCACATGGCGGTGGTGCATTCCCTGCGCCGAGGCGCGGCGGAGGCGCTGGAAGCCGTGGTGCACGGCGATGCCAAGGCGTCCAAGCTGGTCGGGCGGCGGATCGAGGAAGTCGATTTGCCGGAAGGCGTTTCCATCGGCGCCATCCTGCGCGGCGAGCAGGTCATCATCGCCCATCACGACAACGTGATCGAGGCGGAGGACCACCTGATCCTGTTCGTGCCCAACAAACGCATGATCCCGAAGGTGGAAAAACTGTTCCAGGTCGGCCTCGGCTTTTTCTGATGTTGCGTCGATTATTTCCCGTCCTGCATGTGCTGGGCCTGATCGTGCTGGTGTTCGGCCTGTCCATGCTGGCGCCTCTGCTGCTGTCGGAACTGACCGACGACGGCGCCCAACGCGCCTACGATATGGCCGCGTTGATCACGATCGGCAGCGGCCTGCTGCTGTGGCTCGCCGGCCTGTACTGGCGGCGAAGCCTGAAGAAGCGCGACGGCATACTACTGGTCGTGTTGACCTGGACGCTGCTGCCGGCTTTCGCCGCCCTGCCCTTGTTGATCTACATGCCCGACCTGACCTTGGCCGACGCCTATTTCGAGGCCATGTCCGGCCTCACCGCCACCGGCGCCACGGTGCTGACCGGCCTCGATACGCTGCCCGCTTCGATCAATCTCTGGCGCGCGCAATTGCACTGGATCGGCGGCCTCGGGGTGATCGTGCTGGTCACCGCGCTATTGCCGTTGCTCGGCGTCGGCGGCCGCCAGATGTATAAGGCGGAGACGCCGACGCCGATGAAAGACCAGAAACTGACCCCGCGCATGGCGGAAACCACCCTGGGCCTCTGGCGGGTGTATGTGATTCTGACCGCACTCTGCATCGGCGTCCTCTGGGCGCTCGGCATGTCGTTCTTCGACGCCGTCGTGCATGCCTTTTCAATCATAAGCCTGGGCGGATTTTCTTCGCACGATGCCAGCTTGGGTTACTTTGATTCGCTGCCGCTGGAAATCGCCGTCGGCGTGTTCGCCCTCATCGCCGGCATCAATTTCGCCACCCATTTCGCCGTGCTGCGCGGGCGACGCCTCAGCCATTACCGGCATGACCCGGAAATTCGCTGGTTTCTCAGCATCGTGCTGGCGAGCGGCGTGGTTCTGGCGCTGCTGCTCTGGCAGCGCAATATCTTCCTGGATTTCCCGAGCGCCCTGCGTTATGCCGTGTTCAACACCATTTCCGCCGCCACCACCCTGGGCTTCTCCACCACCGACTACGGCCACTGGCCGTTCTTCGCCGGCCTCTGGCTGCTGTTCCTGTGCAGTTTTTCCTGCAGCGCCGGCTCCACCGGCGGCGGCATCAAGATGATGCGCGCGATCCTGCTGTACAAGCAGGTCTACCGCGAACTCAAGAAGCTGGTTCACCCCAGCGCGCAGATTCCGCTGCGCCTGGGCGACAACGTCGTGCACAACAAGATCATCTATGCGGTGCTGGCCTTCCTGTTCATCTATGTCGCCTCCATCGTCTCGCTGTCGTTCGTGCTGTCGTTCACCGGCCTGGACGTGCTCACCTCGTTTTCCGCGATCGTCGCCTGCATCAACAATGCCGGCCCCGGCCTGGGCGAAGTCGGCCCGGCGCATACCTACGCCGTATTCAGCAGTTTCCAGGTCTCGGTCTGCACCTTCGCCATGCTGCTGGGGCGACTGGAACTGTTTACGCTGCTGGTGGTATTGACGCCGGCTTTCTGGCGGCGCTGAGTTGACTGCGATGATCCGACCATTCCGGCTCTACAACGTCTTTCCGATCCTGCATGTACTCGGCATGATCGTCGGCGTGTTCGGGCTGTCCATGCTGTTTCCGCTGACGGTTGCCGAATGGACCGACGATGCCGCGCAGCGCGCCTACGACAAGGCCGTGCTGATCACGCTGGCCTGCGGCGTGTCGCTGTGGTTGATCGGGCGCCGCTGGAAGCGGGAACTGAAAGCGCGCGACGGCATCCTGCTGGTCGTGCTGACCTGGGTGCTGACGCCGCTGTTCGCGGCCCTGCCGCTGCTGTTCTATCTGCCCGGTTTGAGTTTCACCGATGCCTACTTCGAAACCATGTCCGGCCTGACGACCACCGGCGCCACCGTTCTATCCGGCCTGGACAAGCTGCCGGCTTCGATCAATATCTGGCGCGGCCAGTTGCACTGGCTGGGCGGCTTGGGCGTCATCGTGCTGGTGGTTGCGGTGCTGCCCTTGCTCGGCGTCGGCGGCCGCCAGATGTTCAAGGCGGAAACGCCGGGGCCGATGAAGGACGACAAGCTGACGCCGCGCATGGCCGAGACCGCGAAAGGCTTGTGGCAGGTTTACATCCTGCTCACGCTGGCCTGCATCGGCCTGTACTGGGTATTCGGCATGACGCTCACCGATGCGGTCGTCCATGCCTTCTCGGTGATGGGCCTGGGCGGCTTCTCGTCGCATGACGCCAGCTTCGGCTATTTCAAGTCGTTGCCGCTGGAAATCATTACCGAGGTGTTCGCCGTCATCGCCGGCCTCAATTTCGCCATGCATTTCCTGGCCCTGCGCGGCCGCACCCTGAGCCCCTACCGGACCGACCCGGAGATCCGCTGGTATTTCGGCTACCTGCTCGGCAGCTGCCTGGGGCTGGGCTTGCTGCTGTGGGCGCAGGGCATCTACCCCGATTTCCCGAGTGCGCTGCGCGATGCCACCTTCAGCGTGATATCGATGGCCACCACCATGGGCCTGGCCACGGCCGATTTCGGCCTCTGGCCCACCTACATGGGACTGTGGCTGCTGTTTTTGTGCAGTTTTTCCACCAGCGCCGGCTCCACCGGCGGCGGCATCAAGATGCTGCGCGCGGTGCTGCTTTACAAGCAGCTGTACCGCGAACTGAAACGGGTGCTGCACCCGCATGCCCAGATCACCATCCGGCTGGGCGAGCAGGTGGTGCCCAACAAGGTCACCTACGCCGTGCTCGCGTTCTTCTTCGTCTACGTGGCATCCATCGTCTTCCTGAGTTTCCTGCTTACGTTCAGCGGCCTCGACGTGCTCACCGCCTTTTCCGCCATCGTCGCCAGCATCAACAACACCGGCCCCGGGCTCGGCCAGGTCGGCCCCTCCACCACCTACGCCGTGCTGACCGATTTCCAGACCTGGGTGTGCACCTTTGCGATGCTGCTAGGCCGATTGGAGCTGTTCACATTGCTGGTCGTGCTGACGCCGGCGTTCTGGCGCAAGTAAGCGCAGGCGCTGTTCAGGCCCAGAGGCTGAGCGGCGGGTCGGCGATCACGGCGCGCAGGATATCGCCGCGGCTGACCAGGCCGAGCAGGGCGCCGCTCTCGTTGGCCACCGGCACGCACGGCAGATCGAGTTCGAGCATCGCGCGCGCGATGCGGCGGATGTCGGTTGCCGGATCGGCGCACACCACCGGTGAGATCATCACATCACGGACATGATGCGTCAGCGGCGTGCGCGCCTGTTTTCGCTCCAAATTGAACGTGGTCAGCAAATCCCGCTCGGTCACCAGGCCGACCACGTTGCGCGCCGCATCCAGCACCGGCGCTTGCCGCACCGCCTGCGCCAGCAGCGTTCGCCAGGCCAGCGACGCCGATATCTCCGGTGCCAGCACCAGAACGTCGCGCGTCATGATCTGATGGGCCTGCTGCAACGGCTCCCGCTCCTGCTCGAGTTGCAGCATGTCCTGGTAAGGCTGGGCGGCGGTTTCGTGGCTGCCGGCGGGATGTTTCTCGAACCGGGCGATGAACAGCGGCGAGGGTGCTTCGCCTTCCTGGGCAATCGCGCGCACATGCCGCGCGGCGCTGACGCCGGGCAGCGCCGCCAGCTGCTCCAGCGTGCCGCGAAAGTCGAGTCCAGAAAGTCCGTGCAGGGAAAACATGGCGCCACCTCCATGCGGGGAGACGGCCGGCCTGGCCGGCCAGGTTATGCGTCGACGAGCCCTATGCCCCGACGGCCGTCAGCCGGGCGTATTCCAGAATGAACCATTTTTCGCCGGCTTTCGGGAAGATGACCTTGATTTCGGATTCCGCACCTTGGCCCTGGTAGGCGGCGACGACGCCTTCGCCGTATTTCGGGTGGATCACGCGGGAGCCGACTTTGTACGGCAGGTTGGCTTCCCGGCGCGGCACCGGCCGCGGGTGGTAGTTCTCGGCGCGCGTATTGACCGCGCGCACCGGCGCGGGCTTGCTGGTGCGGAACGAAAACGAGCGCACCAGGTTTTCCGGGACTTCCTGCAGGAATTGCGACGGCAGGTTGTAACGGATCTGGCCGTGCAACATGCGTTGCTGGGCGTGCGTCAGGTAGAGCTGACGCCGCGCGCGGGTGATGGCGACGTACATCAGGCGGCGCTCCTCTTCCAGACCGTCCGGCTCGTTGCGGCTGTTTTCGTGCGGAAACAGGCCTTCTTCCAGGCCGGTGATGAACACGGTCTGGAACTCCAGCCCTTTGGCGGAATGCACACTCATCAGCTGCACCGCGTCCTCGCCCTGGGCAGCGGCATGTTCGCCGGCCTCCAGCGCAGCATGGCCGAGGAAGGCGGCCAGCGAGGTGTCATCGCCCTCCGTTGCATATTCGGCGGCGAAGCCGGCGGCGGCATTGGCGAGTTCGCCAAGGTTTTCGACTCGGTCTTCGCCGTCTTTCTCGTTCTGGTAGAACTCCAGCAGGCCGGAACGGGCGACGACGTGTTCGACCTGTTCCATCAGCGGCAGGCCGACGATGCCGTTCTGCAGGCCTTCGATCAGGCTGACGAAGCCGGCGAACTTCTTGCCCGCCTTGCAGGCCGCCGCCCACAGGCTGCTGCCGGCGGCGCGCGCCTCGGCATCGACCGCTTCGAGGCCGCGCGCGCCGATGCCGCGCGGCGGAAAATTGACCACACGCAGAAAGGCGTTGTCGTCGTCGGGAAATGCGGCCAGGCGCAGGTAGGCCAGCGCGTGCTTGATTTCGGCGCGTTCGAAAAAGCGCAGGCCGCCATAGACACGGTACGGAATACCGGCGGTAAACAGCGCATGTTCGATGCTGCGCGACTGCGCATTGGAGCGGTACAGCACGGCCTGATCACAATAGGCATCGCCTGCGCGCTCGGGGTCGCGTTTATTGGCCTGGATTTCTTCCACCAGAAAACGGGCTTCCTCGTTGTCGTCGGCGGCCTGGAAGTGGCGTATCAGTTCACCCTTGCCGACTTCGGTCCACAGGTCTTTGCCCAAGCGCCCTTCGTTGTGGCTGATCACGGCGTTGGCAGCATCGAGGATGACCGAGACGGAACGGTAGTTGCGGGTCAGCTTGATCGGCGCGGCCAGATTCAGGTCGTCCATCAGCTGGCGCATGTTGCCGACGTTGGCGCCGCGAAAAGCGTAGATCGACTGGTCGTCGTCGCCGACGGCGAACAAAGCGCAATCAGCGCCTTTGAGCAGTTTCAGCCAGAGGTATTGCAGGCGGCTGGTGTCCTGGAATTCATCGACCAGAATATGGCGGAAGCGCTCCTGGTAATGCTCGCGCAGCAGCGCATTGCGGCTCAGCAATTCGTAGGCGCGCAGCAGCAGTTCGGCGAAATCGACGGCGCCCTCGCGATTCAGTTGCCGGTCGTATTCGGCGTAGTACTCGACCAGATGCCGGCTGTACGGATCCCAGGCTTCGACCTGGTCGGCGCGCAGGCCGGCTTCCTTGTTCTGGTTGATGAAGCTTTGCACCTTGCGCGGGTCGTACTTCTCGGTGTCGACATTGAGCCCGCGCAGCACGCGCTTGACGGCGGAAAGCTGATCGGAGGAATCGAGGATGGTGAACAGTTGCGGCAGACCGGCTTCGCGGTGGTGCGTACGCAACAGCCGGTTGCACAGGCCATGGAAGGTGCCGACCCACATGCCGCGCGTGTTGATCGGCAGCATCGCGGTCAGGCGGGTGAGCATTTCCTTCGCCGCCTTGTTGGTGAAGGTCACCGCCATCAGGCCCATCGGTGAAACCTGGTTGGTCTGGATCAGCCAGGCAATGCGGGTCGTGAGCACGCGGGTCTTGCCGGAACCGGCGCCGGCCAGCACGAGGGCGGAAGCAGGAGCGGTTACGGCGGCGAGTTGGTCTGGATTGAGGCTGCTGAGAAGATCGGTCATGCCGGGATTATCCTGGATTCCTCGGTTCGACGCGCCCGAGTCTGCACCTATCGCCACATTGGCCTGGCCTGCAGCGCCCTGGCGGCCGGAATCAGCGGCGCAAACGCTTATAACCCTGCCGGCTACCAAGGCATAGAACGCAGCCGACGGCGAAATCCAGGCGGCGGATGCGGCGTAAAATCGCGGCCATTTTTGTCATTGAGGTAGCGCGGTCATGAGTCAGCAAATCTCCATCTTTTACTTCGGCCATCTGGTCGAAATGCTCCATCGGGAAAGCGAATTCATGTTCCTGCCGCTGACCATCAAGGATGTGAAAGGCTTGATGGCGCATCTGGCGCGGCGCGGCGAGGAATGGACGCAGGTGTTCGAAACCCCGCGCGAGACCATGAAGATCACCGTCAACAAGCAGTTCGCGGAACTCGATACGCCGGTCAAGGGCGGCGATGAAATTGCGTTCGTCGCATTCCAGATGAATTGACTGTGCGCCAACTTGCAATCGCCGCCCTGCTGGGTGCGCTGACGCCGCTCGGCTACGCGCCCGTGGGCTGGTTTCCCATTCCCGTCCTGACCCTGGCCGGGCTGTTCTGGCTGGCGCGCGCGGCCGCGCCCGGGCGCGCCTTTCAGCTCGGCTGGGTTTATGGCCTGGGCCTGTTCCTGAGCGGCGTGTCCTGGGTTTACGTCAGTATTTCCACCTATGGCGGCATGCCGGCGCCACTGGCAGCGCTGGCCACGTTGCTGTTCTGCGCCTTCATCGCCCTGCTGCCGGCGCTGGCCTTGGCGCTCGCCGCGCAGCTGGCGAAACCCGGCGTCGCGCGCGTCGCGTTCGTTCTGCCCGCCGCCTGGGCGCTGCTGGAATGGACGCGCGGCTGGTTTTTCACCGGCTTTCCCTGGCTCGCGCTGGGCTATTCGCAAACGCCGGAAAGTCCGTTGGCCGGCTACGCGCCGCTGCTCGGCGTGTATGGCGTGACCTTGCTGGCCGCGCTTTCGGCCGCAGGCTTGGCGCTGATGGCCGCCCGCCCGAAAACGGCGTCGGCCGTCCTGGCCGCGCTTTGGCTAAGCGGCTGGGGACTGCAACAGATCGAGTGGACACGCCCGATCGGTGCGCCGGTCAGCGTCGCCTTGCTGCAAGGCAATATTGCGCAAGAGATGAAATTCCGCCCGGAAAAACTCGATGCGACGCTGCGCCACTATGCCCGCGCCGTGTTCAACAGCGAAGCGCGACTGATCATCCTGCCGGAAACCGCGCTGCCCTTGTTCCGTTCCGACATCCCGCGCGATTACCTGGCCATGCTGGGCGACCACGCCAAAGGGCGCAATGGCGATGTGCTGCTCGGCGTACCGGAAGACGACGGCCATGACCCGGCCGGCCGGCCCCGCTATTACAACAGCGTCATCAGCCTGGGCAGTTCGCCGGAAGGGCGTTACCGCAAGAGCCATCTGGTGCCGTTCGGCGAGTTCGTGCCGTTCGGCTTTCGTTGGGCGGTGGACATGATGTCGATCCCGCTCGGCGATTTCACCCGCGGCGCCGCCGATCAGCCCGCATTGGCCGCCGCCGGCGAAAAGCTGGCGGTCAATATCTGTTACGAGGATGTTTTCGGCGAGGAACGCATACACGCCGCGCGCGAGGCCACGATGCTGGTGAATGTCAGCAATGACGCCTGGTTCGGCAATAGCTGGTCGCCCTGGCAGCATTTACAGATCGGCGCGATGCGCTCATTGGAAACCGGTCGCTGGCAACTGCGTGCCAACAATACCGGCATCACGGCCATCCTCGACGAGAAAGGCCGCGTGCGCGCACAACTGGCGCCGTTCACCACCGCGACGCTGACTGGCAGCGCGCAGGGGCGCAGCGGCGAGACACCCTATATGCGCTGGGGAAACTGGGCTTTTCTAGCGCTGACTTTCGCACTGCTGGCCGCCGGCACGCTTACATTTTTTAAAAGACGCTACTTCGAGAACGCTGATGACTGAACCCGTTTTGAACACCCCAATCCGCCTCACCCATCTCTCGCATGGCGGCGGTTGCGGCTGCAAGATCGCACCGGCGGTGCTGGAGAAAATCCTCGCCGATACGCCCTTCGCGAAAGGGCTGAGCACGAGCTTCCCCAATCTGCTGGTCGGCATCGAGTCGAGCGACGATGCCGCGGTCTGGCAAATGAACGACACGCAGGCCATCGTCGCGACCACCGATTTCTTCATGCCCATCGTCGATGACCCGTTCGAATTCGGCCGCATCGCCGCAACCAATGCCATTTCCGACATCTATGCCATGGGCGCCCAGCCCTTGTTTGCGCTGGCGCTGGTCGGCATGCCGCTCGACAAGCTGCCGCATGCCACCATCCGGGCGATATTGGCCGGCGGCGAAGCGGCGGCCAAGGCGGCGGGGATTCCCATTGCCGGCGGCCATTCCATCGATTCGCAGGAGCCGATCTACGGTCTCGTCGCCATCGGCGTGGTGAACCCGCGCCAGATCAAGAAGAACAATGCCGGCCAGGCCGGCGATGTGCTGATTCTGGGCAAAGGCCTCGGCGTCGGCATCTACTCGGCCGCGCTGAAGAAGGATGCCCTGCCGGCGGACAGCTACCTGGCGATGATCGCATCCACCACCCAGCTCAATACTCCGGGCACGGAACTGGGCCAGCTTGAAAGCGTGCATGCGATGACCGATATCACCGGCTTCGGCCTGTTGGGGCATGGCCTCGAACTGGCGCGCGGCTCGAAATTGACGACGCATATCGAATTCGCCCAGTTGCCGCTGCTGGCCGGGGCGAGCGAACTGGCGCAAGCGGGCTTCGTGACCGGCGCCAGCGCACGCAACTGGGAGAGTTACGGCAACGGCGTGGACGTGTTCGAACACTGCGCCGACTGGCAGCACGCCATCCTGACCGACCCGCAGACCAGCGGCGGCTTGTTGGTCGCCTGCGCGCCGGAAGCGGTTGAGGAAGTGCTCGGCGTGTTCCGCCGCCACCGCTTCGAAACGGCCGCGGTGATCGGCAGATTGCAGGCCGGGCCCGCCAAGGTGGTGGTCACGCCATAGAACATCGCCTATTCCGACAAACGCCTTATTCCTACTAGAATCGTCGGGATTAACCCGCCTGGAGATTTCGATGTCCGTTGCTGTTCCCTGCATCACGTCTTTTCTGCCCCCCCGCCGCACATTGATGGGTCCCGGCCCGTCCGACGTGCCGCAACGCATACTCGAGGCGATGGCGCGGCCGACCATCGGTCATCTCGATCCGGCCTTTACCGACATGATGGAGCAGACCAAGACGCTGCTGCGCTACGCCTTCCAGACCGAGAACAAGCTGACCTTCCCGGTTTCCGGTCCCGGCTCGGTGGGCATGGAAACCTGTTTCGTCAATCTGGTCGAGCCGGGTGACAAGGTCATCGTCTGCAGCAACGGCGTGTTCGGCGGGCGCATGCTGGAGAACGTCAAGCGCTGCGGCGGCGTCGCGGTCGTGGTTGAAGACCCCTGGGGTCGCGCCGTCGATGCGGCCAAGGTCGAAGCCGCCTTCGCGGCAAATCCGGACGCCAAAATCCTGGCCTTCGTGCATGCCGAAACCTCCACCGGGGCGCAATCCGATGCAGCCAGCCTGGCCGCCATCGCGCATCGCCATGGCGCTCTGGTGATCATGGACTGCGTGACCTCGCTCGGCGGCACACCGGTGTTGATCGACGCCTGGGGCATCGATGCGGCCTACTCCGGCAGCCAGAAATGCCTCTCCTGCACGCCGGGCTTGTCGCCGGTCACCTTTTCCGAGTCGGCCATCGCGAAAGTGCGCGCACGCAAGACGCCGGTGCAAAGCTGGTTCATGGACCTGAATCTGGTGCTGGGTTACTGGAGCGGAGAAGGCAAGCGGACCTATCACCATACCGCCCCGATCAACCCGCTGTACGGCCTGCACGAGGCGCTGGTGATGCTGGCCGAGGAAGGCCTCTCGAACGCGTGGGCGCGGCATCGGGCCATGCACGAAGCCTTGAAAACCGGACTGGAAAGCCTGGGCCTCAGCTTTGTCGTGCCGGCAGACGAACGTCTACCGCAACTGAATTCGGTCAATCTGCCGGCCGGCGTCGACGATGCCGCCTGCCGGGCGCGATTGCTGGCGGAGTTCAATCTGGAAATCGGCGCGGGCCTGGGCGCGTTTGCCGGCAAGATCTGGCGCATCGGCCTAATGGGCGCCTCGGCGAGCCGGAAAAACGTCGATTACTGCCTGCAGGCCTTGGCGGCAACGCTGGGCAAGTGATCAGCGCTCCAGCAGATCGGCCTTGCCCGCTTTGCCGTTCCAGGCATCGGCATCCGGCGGGGCCTCTTTCTTCTCGGTAATCACCGGCCAGAGCTTGGCCAGTTCCGCGTTGAGCGCGATGAATTGGCGCTGGTCGGCCGGCACGTCATCTTCCGGGAAGATCGCTTCAGCCGGGCATTCCGACACGCACAGATTGCAGTCGATGCATTCCTCCGGGTCGATCACCAGGAAATTCGGCCCCTCATGAAAGCAGTCCACCGGACAGACTTCGACGCAATCCGTGAACTTGCACTTGATACAGTTTTCCGCGACAACGTAGGTCATAACTTTCCTCAGTAATGCTTTTTCGCTAGCATAGCGGGAAGCAATGTACTACGGCCATCCCAGCGCCCCAGTCTTTCCTCTGTTTTCTCAAATTTCCACGTACTTTCCGCGCACTTTCCACACTCCCCCTCGAGGCAAACCCCCATGAGCGAACACATCCATTACGTCACCGACGACACATTCGAGCAGGAAGTTCTGCAGTCCCCCATGCCTGTCCTGGTCGATTACTGGGCAGACTGGTGCGGTCCCTGCAAGATGATTTCCCCGATTCTCGATGAAGTGGCCAAGGAGTACGCCGGACGCCTCAAGGTCTGCAAGCTCAACATCGACGAAAACCAAGCCACCCCGCCCAAATTCGGCATACGCGGCATCCCCACCCTGATGGTTTTCAAGAATGGCAACGTCGAAGCCACCAAAGTGGGCGCGCTTTCCAAATCCCAATTGACCGCTTTCGTTGACAGCAACATCTAACTTCCGTTAGCTTAGTCCCGCCCGGCGCACTCGCGAGACACCCGCCGGCTTCGTAAGCGCTGAAGCGCCCACGACTGCTCCGCCGGGCCGGACGCCCCTCCCCCTCCAGCAATTCCCTCTTCAGGCCCATTCATACCGGCCCACCCGCACCCATAAATCCCATGCATCTTTCCGAACTCAAGCAGCACCACGTCAGCGCTTTAATCGAACTCGCCGAACAAAATGGCATCGAGAACGCCAACCGGATGCGCAAACAGGAGCTGATCTTCGCGCTGCTCAAACAGGCGGCGAAGGCCGGCGAAAGCATTTTCGGGGATGGCGTGCTGGAAATCCTGCCGGACGGCTTCGGCTTTCTGCGTTCGCCGGACACGTCCTACCTGTCCAACCCGGACGACATTTATGTCTCGCCGTCGCAGATACGCCGCTTCAACCTGCACACCGGCGATACCGTCGAAGGCGAGATTCGCACCCCGAAAGACGGCGAGCGTTATTTCGCGCTGACCAAACTGGACAAGGCCAACGGCGGTGCGGTTGAAGACCTCAAACACAAGATCCTGTTCGAGAATCTGACGCCGCTGTTCCCCAACCAGTCGTTCAAGCTGGAGCGCGAGATCAAGGCGGAAGAGAACATGACCGGCCGCGTGATCGACATCATCGCGCCGATCGGCAAGGGCTCGCGCGGCCTCATCGTCGCCCCGCCAAAGACCGGAAAAACGGTCATGCTGCAGCATATTGCGCATGCCATCACCGCCAACCACCCGGAAGCGATCTTGATCGTGCTGTTGATCGACGAACGCCCGGAGGAAGTCACGGAAATGACCCGCACGGTGAAGGGTGAAGTGGTCGCGTCCACCTTCGACGAGCCGGCCGCACGCCATGTTCAGGTCGCCGAAATGGTCATCGCCAAAGCCAAGCGCCTGGTCGAACACAAGAAGGACGTGGTCATCCTGCTCGACTCCATCACCCGCCTGGCGCGCGCCTACAACACCGTGCAGCCGACCTCCGGCAAGGTGCTGTCTGGCGGCGTCGACGCCAACGCGCTGCAAAAGCCGAAACGCTTCTTCGGCGCCGCCCGCAACATCGAGGAAGGCGGCAGCCTGACCATCATCGCCACCGCGCTGATCGACACCGGCAGCCGCATGGACGATGTGATCTACGAGGAATTCAAGGGCACCGGCAACATGGAAATCCATCTCGACCGCCGCATGGCCGAGAAGCGCGTGTACCCCGCCATCAACGTCAATCGCTCCGGCACCCGCAAGGAAGAACTGCTGATCGAAGCCTCCATCCTGCAAAAGATCTGGGTCCTGCGGAAACTGCTCTACCCGATGGACGACATGGAAGCAATGGAATTCCTCAGCGACAAGATCCGCGCCACCAAGACCAACAACGATTTCTTCGATTCGATGCGGCGGGGATAGCGACGACGTTGGCTGCCTGATCAGTATCCGGATGACTTAGCTCGGCGGTGAGAGAAAACATGGATCAGAGTCAGGCGGATTTCGACCTCGAGCCAACAGAACCGCCCGCGCACACGGGAAGGCGAATCAAGATAGCGGGGCTGCTTGCCGCCGCAGCACTGGCCGCCGCAGCCGCTTACATTTTTTCCAATCGCCAGTCTCACCTCTCCGAGCAGGAATACTTGTCGCGTGCCCGGACTTTCTTGGCGCAGGGGCAACTGCCTTCCGCGGCCATTGATCTCAAGAACGCCCTAAAGGCGAATCCGCGCAACACGCATAGTCGCCTCAGCCTGGCCCAGCTCTACCTGAGCCTGGGAATGGGCGCGGAAGCGGAAGAACAACTTAATCGCGCCCAGGAACTGGGGGTGGACAAGAACCTTGTCGCTCTGCCGCTCGCAGAGGCGCTTCTGCTGCAGCGCAAATACGACAAGGTTCTGCAGGCAATCAAACCGGACGCACACCCTCAGCCGGACAAGCGTCTGCAGGCGGCTCGCATCCGGGCGGATGCCCTGCTCGGGCTGGGCAAGATGGATGAGGCCTGTCCACTGTTCCAACAGACTATCGAGGCTGATTCCAAGTACGTCGCAGCCTATTGGGGAATGGTCAAGTGCGCCGTCGCACGAAAAGACTTCCCGGCTGCCAAAGCAAACATGGCTATCTCGCTCAAGCTGGAACCGCGCAATCTCCGCAGTCTGATGCTGAAGGGGGATCTGGCCCAGGCGATGCGGGATCTGGCCGGTGCTGAAGCCGCCTACGGGGAGGCCATCGCTGCCGACCCCAACAGCACCGCAGCCTGGATCGCCCGTGCCGCGATGCGACTCGCGGCCGGCCAACTGGAGTTGGCCGCCGAAGATGTACAGGCCGCCAAGAAACGCGCTCCCGATGTCCTCATGGTCCGCTACATGGAAGCCTCCATCGCCTATCGGCAGGGGAGGCTCGCCGATGCACAGAACATCATCCAGGGCGTCGTCGGCAGAGCGCCCGACCACCAGCCCAGTCGATTGCTCTCCGGCCTTATCGCCTTCCAGTTGGGACAGCACCATTTGGCAGACAAAGACCTGTCTGCAGTACTCCTATGGCAACCAGAAAACCGCGATGTTCGCCTGACCCTGGCGCAGAGCCGCCTCCTGGCCGCACAGCCGGAGGGCGCCCTGGCGGTGCTGGAACCCTTTCTGGCCAGCCAGACCCCGGACGCCGAGGCCTTCGCGATCGCCGGTGACGCCTATCTCAAGTTGGGCAAACCCGACCAAGCCGCCGCATACTTGGACAAAGCCTCGAACCTCTTGTCAGGTGAGGCCGCATTGCATTCCAAGGTAGGTCTGTTGCGATTGCAAGCCGGAGATATCGCTGGCGCCAGCAAGCAATTGGAAGCCGCCACGAAACTGCGCATGCAACCCCTGCAAACCGAGTCTTTGCGCATCACGACGCTACTGATGCGCAAAGAGTTCGATCAAGCCCTGGCCTCGGCTGAAGCGATGCAGAAGCGCTTTCCCGACCAGGCCATCGGCCACAATCTGAAAGGCATGGCTTACCTTGCCAAGCAGAATTTCCCGGCCGCCAGGCTCAGCTTTGAACACGCGCTGAGCATGCAGCCTGCGAATGTCGCCACGGCTAGAAGCCTGGCCCAAATGGATCTTTTGCAAGGCAAGCTGGACGCGGCCAGCGCACGCTACGAATCCGTACTGAAGCATCAGCCTGCCAACTACGAGGCCATGATGGAACTGTCCCAGCTGGCCAAAACCCGGGGACAGGAAAAGGAATATGCCGACTGGCTGATTCGCGCCGCCAACGCAGCTCCCGGCGAGACGCCGCCACGCCTATCCTTGGCACGCTACTACCTGAGCAAGAACGAGCCGAGAAAGGCGCTCCCCTGGGCGAGACAGGTCCTGGACCTGAACCCCAGGAATGCCCAGGCGATGGAAGTCATCGGCGACATTCAACTGGCGAACGGAGAAAACGACAACGCGCTTTATAGCTATATGCAGTGGACGCTGGTCGAGCTTGATTCGTCGCGCGCGCATTACAAACTGGGCAAGGCCCAGGCAACCGCCGGCCATTCCATCTCTGCACGAGAATCGCTCGAACGGGCTCTCAGGTTAAAGCCGGACTTTACAGACGCGGCCATCACGGCGATTCTGCTCGCTCAGCAAAACGGATGGCACCAGGAAGCGATCCGCCATGCGCGCCAGATTCAGAAGTACCACCCCGGCAGGTGGGATGGCTACGCCCTGGAGGGCGACAGCCATGAAGCCCAAGGTCGCCATGCCGAGGCGATCAAGCTCTATAGCCAAGCCTTTACGCTATCGCGCAGCAACAAGCTGTTCATCAGGCTGCATCAGGCGCTCACCCGCTCCGGCCGCGCAGAGCAGGCGCAGCAGCTCCGCTCGGCCTGGCTCAAGGATGCGCCCAGAGACTTGGCGACACGCCTCTATCTCGGCTACAGCCTGCTCCAGGCCGGGCGAGGCCGCGAGGCCCAGGCCGAATTCCAGGCCGCGCTCGAAATTGAGGCTGCGGCTATCCCGGCTTTGGTCGGAATGGCCGCAGCCCTGGATGCCCAGGCAGACACCCGTGCGCTGCAGTATGCCGAGCTGGCCTTTCAGAAAAGCAACAGAAGCGCGGCCACGTCCGATCTGCTGGGCTGGATGCTGGTTTCACGCGGAGAGGCGCGACGCGGCCTGGAACTGCTGCGCCGCGCCGAGTCGCTGGATCCGGACAACACCACGGTTCGTTATCACGTGGCCGCAGCCCTGGCCAAGACCGGCGAACCGGGCATGGCCAGGCACATGCTCGAAACCCTGCTGGCCAAAGGCGGAGAGTTTCCCAAGCGCGCCGATGCCCAAGCACTACTCAAATCCTTGGCGGCCAAGCCAAAGGATTAGCCTGGCGTTCGGCAGTCTGCGCGGCGCGCCCTGGCATGGAGTGGCGGCCAAGGCATACCGGCCTCTGTCGGGATTCTTTACATTGTCCGTCTCGACAACTCGCGCCAGCTTATGAAACCGCCGAAATAAAAAATGGCGGCCTAGCGGCCGCCATTTTATTGCGCCATCCCGGCTTCAACGCTTGCGCCGCGCCAACCCCATGCCCAGCAAACCGAGGCCCAGCAAAGCGACAGTCTCGGGCTCGGGAACCTGATGAGTGGGCAGAATGGCCGTGCCGATGAAAATCTGCTCGTAGCCGTTGTTGAGGTTCTTGCCCCATCCGGTGGCGCCGCCGTCACAGATATCGGCAGTCGGGACAGCGCCGAAAAGCGCTGGGTCGCAGCCCATGCGAATATCGAGGTGCAGGCTGTACTGGCTCAGATCCGCACCGCTTGTGAACAGGCCGCCCATCAACGCATTCAGTTCAGGAATTACCGCTGCATAGGCGGCATTGTTTGCACCCAGATTGTGGTTGACCGTCAGCAACGTATAGCCAGCGGGCGCAGCACTCGCGCAGGGCACCAAAGCGCCATTGAACGGACCGGCTCCCGAAAGAATGCAGAGTTGCCCGCCGGACAGGATGTAGTCCGTATTTGCCCCAATTGCAGTGGGCGATGTCTTGCCTGCCGTGTTGGTGTAGCTGGTCGGGTCACCCAAGATGACCCCGCCGCCGCCTTCACTCACCAAGGCATAAGGAGAGTTATGGTTGGTCAGGTCGAAATAGCCGCTCTGCGGGCCGAGGCCATCCGGGTCCACCACGACGCCGCCGGGGCCGGTGATCCAGGCCTGAGCCCAGATGGCCAGGGACTGCTCCGCACCTTGGTTAAGTTGATTGTTATTGAAGAAGAAGGCCATCTGCTCGCCCGCCAAGTAGGCCTTCATGGACAGTAAAGAGGCATCCCAGGAGTTGGCCAGATCATTGAAGCTGCCACCTGCGTTGCCGGGGTCGGGAGATATCGCCCCGCCCGTCTTGAAGAAATTAATGCCGGTGCTGTTGGGGGTATCAAAACCATTGTCCATGCCGCCGGGCAGCGCGCCCGGGCCGCTGAACAAGTCGGTGTTGGGCTTGGCCGACGCCGGACTGGAGGCTACAACGATGAAATCTTTGATCTTGCCCGGGCTGCTGTCGATGTAGAACTTATCGTTTGAACTCGGCGTGGCATTGCCGTCGAACTGGTACTGGGCCAAAGGCATCGAATAGGACAACGCATCACCATACTGGGCATAGCCAATGCCGGTCAGATCGACAGTGGCGGCCTGTGCGGTAGCGCCCATCATGCCGAAGGCGGACATCAAGGCAAATAACGATCTGATTCTCATGGCAATTACCCCAGTATCGGGACACAGAAATTATAGACATCAAAGATCAAGCATAAATCATGCCTACAAGCTATTCACAAACAAATCAATCTGTTAGGAAAAGCGCGCAGGTGTCCGGGCCAAAAGTGTAAAGAATTCCGATTTCCTCCACGGCGCCGCGCTGCACACATCAGTTTTCATGCCAGCCGGCCAGCAATTTCTCCAGTTCACGTTCATTCGCTGGCAATGTCAGCGCCGCATCGATACGGAAGCGCGCGCGTAAACGCTCCAGCGCGTGTTCATGCGCCGATTCATACAGCACCAGCACCTTCACATCCTTGTGCGATTGGGCCGTGGCCAATAGCGACTCCAGATTGCTGACGCGATCGCGAAAATCCGGCTGGAAGTAGAAATCCGCCACGATGACGGCGGGCTTTTCCTTGCGCAGCAGGGCAATGGCCTTGCGTACCGAAAACTCGGTCAGCACCCGGAAACCCAGGCGTTCGTAAACCGGGCGCAGATTGGGGTAGCCCAACAGCTCGACCACCGAAAGCAGAACAGGTTGTGCGGACATGTCGTCTCCAAATAAAAAAGGGGGTGCAAGCCCCCTTCCAGTCAGGGCAGCGCCCTGTTCCTTACATCTTTTCGCCGTGCTTGGCCAGGTACTCAGCCACACCGGCGGTGGAGGGCTTCATGCCTTCGTCGCCGTTCTTCCAGCCTGCCGGGCAGACTTCGCCATGCTCTTCAACGAACTGCAGGGCATCGACCATGCGGATCATTTCATCGATGTTGCGGCCCAACGGCAGATCGTTGACGACCTGATGGCGCACGACGCCGTCCTGGTCGATCAGGAAAGAACCCCGGAAAGCGACGCCGCCTTCGGCTTCCACGTCGTAGGCCTTGCAGATTTCATGCTTGATGTCAGCCACCAGCGGGTAACCGACTTTGCCGATGCCGCCGTTGTTGACCGGCGTGTTCTTCCAGGCCAGATGTGAAAAATGCGAGTCGATGGAGACGCCGATGACTTCAACGTTGCGCTTCTGGAACTCGGGCAGGCGGTGGTCGAAGGCCAGCAACTCGGACGGGCAGACGAAGGTGAAATCGAGCGGATAGAAGAAGATGACCGCGTACTTGCCCTTGATATGGGCGGACAGGTTGAAATTCTCGTTGAAATCGTTGTCGCCCATAACGGCGACCGCGGTGAAATCAGGGGCTTTTTTGCCAACCAGAACAGCCATGGTGTTTACCTTTCATACAGGGTTGAGGAAAAGAAAAGCAGACCGGAGATGGGGATCAGGCGAGGGAATTCAATCCGGCGCCCGGGGTGTATCGGAGTTTCCTGCCGGATCGGTGCGGCAAGCCGGCGGAATGCCCGGCCAATTAGGCCGCCGCCTTATTTGGCCGCCGCCTTGAGCGCCAGCAATTCGATCGCCTGTTCCAGCGTCACCGCCTCGGGGTCCACGTCCTTCGGCAGCGTGGCGTTGAGCTTGCCATGCTGCACATAGGGCCCGAAGCGGCCGGATTTGAGGCTGACCGGTTTGCCATCGCCCGGATGCGCTCCCAACTCCTTGCCCGGCGCCGGTGCGGCGCGTTTGCCGGCGCCCTCGGCGCGCGGTTCGAATTCGAAGCTGACCTTGCCGTCCTTGTCGCGCACCAGGAAAGCGGAGAATTTGCGCCGCGTCCGGGCGGAGACGAAGCCGGTCAGCAAGTCGGTCTTGCCCCCCGCCAGCAATTTCTGCATCTGGGCGCGTTCCACCGGTTGTTGCAGGATCAGCTTGCCGCTGCGGAAATCGCAAGCCCGCTCAGGGCCGACGCTGCGCTCGCAGACGAACGAATTGCCGTGCTCATAGACGGCCGCGCCGCATTTGGGACACGCGCCCAGGCTTTCCTGGGCGCTGAAATCGACGGGCTCGGCCGCCTCGCCTTCGCGCGGCTGGCCGAAATCGAATTCCGGCGATTTATCATCGTTGAGGCGTATCTCGGCATCGAACGGCCGCCCCATCTTGTTTCTGAAGCCGGTCAGCGGACCGATCTTGCCGGTGCTCAACAGGGCTTCCATTTCCGCGACTTCGAACTGGCGGCCGGCGACGATCTTCCAGGCGCTCCAGTCACAGGACTGGCAGGCGAATTTCTTGTAGTTCTCCTTCACGACGCCGCCGCATTTCGGGCACGGCGTCTGCAACGTCACGAAGTCGCCCGGCACAGTGTCGGACTCGTAGCGCTTGGCGCGTTCGACGATATCCTGGGTCAGCGCGGTGATGTGCGCCATGAACTCGTCGCGCGAGAGCTTGCCGTGCTCCATCTGCGCCAGTTTGTATTCCCAGCCGCCGGTCAAGCCGGGCGAGGTCAATTCCTTGACGCCGAGACCGCGCAACAGCGTGATCAGCGAAAACGCCTTGGCGGTCGGCACCAGATCGCGCCCCTCGCGATGCAGATAGACCTCGGACAGCAGATTTTCGATGATCTGCGCGCGCGTCGCCGGCGTGCCGAGGCCGCGCCCGGCCATCGCCGCGCGCAGTTCCTCGTCTTCGATCGTCTTGCCCGCACCTTCCATCGCGGACAACAGCGTGGCTTCGTTGAAACGCGCAGGCGGCCGAGTGTAGGCCGCTTTCAGTTCGACCGAGCGGGTCGCCAGGGTTTCGCCGGGCACGATGGGCGCCAACGACGGAGCGCCGTCTTCATCGTCGACGGCGGCTTCCTTGCCGTACACCGTCAACCAGCCCGGATTCACCAGCACCTTGCCTTCGGTCTTGAAGGCGTGCTCGGCGATGCGGGTGATGCGGGTGGTCACCGAATATTCCGCTGCCGGATAGAACACCGCCAGGAAGCGGCGAGTCACCAGGTCGTACAGCTTTTGCTCGATTTCATTCAGCGACTTGGGCGGATTGCCGGTCGGGATGATGGCGAAGTGATCGGAAATTTTGGCGTTGTTGAAGATGCGCTTGTTCGGCGTCACCCATTTCTTGTCCAGTATGGTGCCGGCCAGCGGCGCGTATTCCGCGGGCAGATTGAGCAGCACTTCCTGCACCGTCGGCAGATAGTCTTCCGGCAGCGCGCGCGCGTCGGTCCGCGGATAGGTCAATACCTTGTGTTTTTCATACAGCGCCTGCGCCAGGCCCAGCGTGGTTTTGGCGGAAAAACCGAAACGGCCGTTGGCTTCGCGTTGCAAGCTGGTCAGATCGTAAAGCAGCGGCGAGAGTTGGCTGGTCGGTTTGGTCTCTTCCGTGGCCTTGGCCGGCTGGCCCAGACAGGCGTCGCGTATCGCGGAGGCTGCAGGCTGTTCCCACAGCCGATAGGCGGTCGCGTGTTCGTCGTCTTCGACTTTCTTGAATTTCTCGTCGAACCAGCGCCCGCTGTACTCGCCTTTTTCACCGCCGAAGCGCGCCTCCACTTCCCAGTACGCCCGCGCCACAAAACGGCGGATGCGCTCCTCGCGTTCGACCACGATGGCCAAGGTCGGGGTCTGCACACGGCCGACCGTGGTCAGGTGAAAGCCGCCGGTCTTGGAATTGAACGCGGTCATCGCGCGGGTGCCGTTGATGCCGATCAACCAGTCGCTTTCCGCCCGGCTGATGGCGGCGGCGCGCAGGCCGGCCATTTCCTCGCCGGCGCGCAGGCTGCTGAAACCGTCACGGATGGCGCCCTGCGTCATCGACTGCAGCCACAGGCGGTGCACCGGTTTCTTGCTGGCGCTGTGTTGCACGATGTAATTGAAGATCAGCTCGCCCTCGCGCCCCGCGTCACAGGCATTGATCAGGCCATCGACATCCTTGCGCTTGATCAAACGGGTCAGCAACTTCAGGCGGTCTTCCGTCTTTTCGACCGGTTTCAGCGCGAAGTGCGGCGGAATCACCGGCAGATTCGCAAACGACCATTTGCCGCGCTTGACCTCGTATTCCTCCGGCAAGGTCAATTCGAGCAGGTGGCCGACGGCGGAGGACAGCACGTAGTGTTCCGACTCGAAAAAGTCTTTCTCTTTGGTGAAACCGCCCAGTGCGCGGGCGATGTCCTGAGCGACCGAGGGCTTCTCGGCGATGATGAGTTGTTTGGCCACGGCTGTAATCAGTGCAAAGTGGGCTGCCAGCCGCGGGCGTGGCCATCGTCTTCATCATCGCCTTCGCCGCCTTCATCGCCATACTCGCCGCCGCGGACCAGATCTTCCAGCCAGAGCACGTCGCCGGCGCCCTTCAGCTTCCAGAGCGCAAGCAGGGCAATCCACTTGATGCGGTCGGCGGACACTTCAGCATCGCTCAGCGCCAGGGCGCGGTCGATGATCCACTCGCGCGCCTGCACCGGCAGCAGGCCGGAGCCTTCGAGAAAGGTCAGAAAGCCGCGGCCTTCGGTGGCCAGGCGGCCGATTTCGTAGTCGTTGTAAATGCGCAAAGCGGGTGCCGCGAGATCGCCCTCGTCGGCGCCCAGGTCATCCAGCGCGGCCAGCCAGTCGAGGGCAGCGCCGATGTCTTCGTCTTCGAAGCCGGCAGCGGAAAGCTTGCGCGAAAGGCGCTCCGGGTCCGGGAAATGTTCGGACAATAAATAGGTGTCGTAGAGATAAAGAAGTATGTCGAACATCGTCAGAACAGTCGTTGATAAAGGCCGCCAGGCAGCTTGGCGACAGCGCCATCCATCTCGGCCGCGAGAAGCTTGACCGAGACGTCCTCCACCGTCAAGCCGAGGCGGGCGGCCAACTGATCGAGAACCAACGGGCCGCCGGAAAGCATGTCGAGCAAGGCGTCGGCGGCGGCGGCCGGCGCTGCGACCGATGCCGCCGCCGGCAACACGCGGCCGAGTTCTTCCAGTACATCGGCCGCCGATTCGACCAGTTTCGCGCCCTGCTTGATCAGGCGGTGACAGCCCTTGGACAGCGTCGAGTGTATCGAGCCCGGCAAGGCAAACACGTCGCGGCCTTGTTCCGACGCCAGTCGAGCGGTGATCAGCGATCCGCTCTCCAGCGCCGCCTCGATCACCAGCACGCCCAGGCTCAGGCCGCTGATGATGCGATTGCGGCGCGGGAAGTGGCCGCTCTTCGGCGGCGTGCCGACCGGAAACTCCGACACGATGGCGCCCTCGGCCGCCAGCCGATGCGCCAGCGCCTTGTTGCGCGCCGGATACACCCGGTCCAGGCCGGTGCCGACCACCGCGACGCTGCTCGCCAAGCCGGCCAGACCGCCCGCATGCGCAGCGGCATCGATGCCCACCGCGAGGCCGCTGACGATGGTCAAACCGGCGCTCGACAACACCTGCGCAAACGCTTCGGCATCGCGCAGGCCTTGCGGCGAAGCATGGCGACTGCCGACGATGGCCAGCATCGGGCGCGCCAGCCAGGCCGGATCGCCCTTGACATAGAGCCAGGCCGGCGGCGCGGACAGATCGCGCAAGACAGCCGGATAAGCCGCGTCGCTCCAGACCAGCAGATGATTGTCAGCCTGCGCCAGCCAATCGAGGCCGGGTTGCAGCGTAGCGGCATCGACGCCTTGCACGATGGCGCGCGCCAGCGTCACGCCGACCAGGGGCTCGAGTTGCGCAGCACGCGCGCCGAGGATGGCATCCGGCCGCTCGAACGCCTGCAACAAGCGTTGCGCGGCATCCGGGCCGAGGCCGGGAATGGCTTCGAGCGTCAGCCAGGCATGGGCATCGGCGGGAACGGGCAATTCAGCGCGATCTCAAGGATTGCGCGCTACATCGCCCACCGACACCGGCTCAGCCGACTTCATCACCAGCGCGTAGGCGACCTTGTTGAACACCCGGTAAACAAAAGCCAGACCGTTGCGCGACTCCGGCAACGCCGCCTTGTCGTTCTCGTCCGGCTTGCAATCTTCCGCATGGCCGCGCCCGCCGCCGGCCAGGAAAGCGATTTTTTCTGCGCGGATGCACTTCGGATCAGCCACCGAACGACCGGCGCGGAACAAGGCCAGCACATGCCCTTCTTCGAGACCATCGCGCACGCCCTTGTTCAACACCAGCGTCATCCAGGGCCCGACATACAACGGCCCGCCCAGCGCGGACACCACCTTGGCCTGAATCGGCTTGTCCGGCTCATGCGGCATGTATTGCGTGACGCCCATTTTCCAGGCCGGCACCAGGCGGTCGCGTTCCAGCACCTCCTGCTCGGTGCGCAGGATGTAAATCAGTTGCGGGTCGCCCGGCGTTTCGGTGCGCGCATCGCCGAGGTGAAGCATTTCATAGGCCAGGACATCCTTCGGGTCATCCGGATTCTTCAACGCCTGGCCCAGACGCACGACGCGCCAGTCGACGATATCCGCCGCGCCCTTGCTGGCATAAACGCGATCGCCAGGGCCGAACATCACACGCGCATCGCTGGAACCCAGAATCCTCGGCGCCTTGGCCAAGTCGTCCGGATCGCCGACGCCGCCCTTGCTCAGCAACGCCGAAATGGCGTCCATTGGAATTGCCGGAATGCCGGCTTCCTTGATGATGATGGCTTCGCTGCGGATCGACGGCGACATCTTCACCGTCTCGCCGAAGCCGCCGCCCTGCAACGACAAACGCGGTTTGCCGTTTTCCATGGTCAGCAGCACGACATCGCCGGGGTAGATCAGATGCGGGTTCTTGATCTGATCCTTGTTGAACCCCCAGACCTCGGGCCACTTCCAAGGGTCTTTCAGAAATTTTTCTGAAATGTCCCACAGCGTGTCGCCCTTGACCACGACATGACGGTCGGGCGCCTGTTCCTGCAGGCGAATCTCATCGGCATGAGCCTCACCCCAATGCGGGGCGCTCAGGCCGGCGCTCACACCCAAAGCGGCAATCAGTAAGAGAGTACGCATGTTCAAGCCCTTCATGGATGGCAGCGAGTATAAAAACCGCGCACCGTTATAATTCAGACCGGAAAAAGCTTAAACCACTTTGCCCCGATTTAGCCTTCTTTAGCCTTCTATTTAGCGCTGACACTCTACATGGCCCTGCTAAAAATCCTGCATTACCCTGATCCGCGCCTGCATATCGTCGCCAAGCCGATCGCCGAGATCAACGACGAGATTCGCCAGCTTGCCGCCGACATGGCCGAAACCATGTACGCTGCGCCCGGCATCGGCCTGGCCGCGACCCAGATTGATCGCCACATTCGCATGCTGGTGGTGGATGTCAGCGAAGAGAAAAACCGCCTGCTGACGCTGATCAATCCGCAGATACTGTTGAAAGAAGGCGAGACGGTGCACGAAGAAGGTTGCCTGTCCGTTCCCGGCATCTACGACAAGGTGACCCGCGCCGAACATATCCGCGTCAAAGCCACGCATCTGAATGGCGAGCCGTTCGAATTCGATGCCGGCGGCCTGCTCGCGATCTGCATCCAGCACGAAATCGACCATCTCGACGGCAAGGTGTTCGTCGAATACCTATCCCGCCTGAAGCAGGTACGCATCAAACACAAGCTGACCAAGCAGGCGCGGGAAGCGATGTGAGCCCGGAAAATATGCGCTTGATCTTCGCCGGCACGCCGGAATTCGCCGCGCGGGCATTGCAAGCGCTGATCGCCGCAGGCTATTCGATCCCGCTCGTGTTGACGCAGCCGGATCGCCCCGCCGGACGCGGCATGAAGCTGAAGAGGAGTCCGGTGAAGGAAGTCGCCCTGGCGCATGGCCTCGCAGTCGAACAGCCGGAAAGCCTGAAAACCGAGGCCGCTCGCCAGATTCTCCTCGCCGCCCAGGCCGACGTCATGGTGGTCGCCGCCTATGGCTTGATCCTGCCGCAAGCCGTGCTGGACCTGCCCCGGCTCGGCTGCATCAACATTCACGCCTCGCTGTTGCCGCGTTGGCGCGGCGCCGCGCCGATCCACCGCGCCATCGAAGCCGGCGACAGTGAAACCGGCATCACCCTGATGCAGATGGATCGGGGCCTCGACACCGGTGCGATGTTGGCGCGTATCGCCTTGCCGATTCTTGCCGACGACACCACCGGCAGTCTGCACGACCGCCTGGCGGAACTCGGCGCGCAGGCCATCGTGAAGCTGCTGCCCGAGTTGGCCGCCGGCAAGGTCAGCGCGACGCCGCAGGACGCGGCGCTGGCCAACTATGCCGCCAAGATCGGCAAGGAAGAAGCCCGCCTCGACTGGCGCCGCCCGGCCGAGGAACTGGACCGCAAGATTCGCGCCTTCAACCCGTTCCCGGGCGCCTATGGCCTGCTCGACGGCGCCGCGCTGAAAATCTGGCAGGCCCGGCCGCTTTCCGACTCGGGCGAGCCAGGTCGCATCCTGTCATTGGCCGACGGCGAACTGCGTATTGCCTGCGGCGCCGGCGCGCTGGCGGTGGCCGAAGTGCAACGAGCCGGCGCCAAACGGCTGCCGATCGACGCATTCCTGGCCGGCCATGCGCTGAAAATCGGTGACCGGCTGACCTGACGCTTTCGTAACGCCGGCGCCGTGGCGTGAATGCAGCAACGGCCGAGAGGCGTTCCTACTTTTGACTCATGTCAACGACGCCCGCAGGCGTCTTGCCAAACCATGGCACCGCCTCCCCGACAAAACCAGCGCACGCCGCTATCGGCATTCAAGGACGAGGCGCCCCTCCCACTCCTCGAATCGGACCTCGCCATGTACAAACTATCTACCGGAATCCTCGCCAGCCTGCTGCTCTCCATCGGTTCAGCCCATGCCGCTCCCGCCGACGACGCCTGCGCCGCCTTGATGGAAGCACGCGGCCACCTGGTCGCCATGATCGGCTCGGCCGACCAGGCTGCGTATCCCGACCTCAAGGCCAAAATCTATGCCGCCAGCGACAAAGTCGATGCCGTGGTGAACGCGATGCAGAAGAGCTACAACGTTGGCAATGAAGCCCAGGCCGCCGCCTTCAAGCCGGTTTGGGAGGTTTTCAAAGCAACACGCAACAACGAGATCATTCCCGCCATGTTCGCCGGCAAGGTTGCCGATGCCAAAGCCCTGGCCAGCGGCATTCAAGCGGAACGCATGAAGCAGATGCGGGGTGCGTTGAACTGCAAGTAATCGCTGACGGCTGATCAGCCGCCGCTCCGGGCGGCTGCACTCAGCACGCTTTCGCGCAGCCGCCCCAGCAGAGCCAGCATCTGGGCGCTGCTGGCAAGCTGCCCCATGCGGTTTTCCAACAGATCGACACGCGCCCGGTAGCGCTCACTGCGCACTGCGAGGAGGTCATTGATCGAACGCCGCGCCGCCTCGAACTGAAGGTCATAGGCTTTCACCACCTTGTCGCTGGCCTCAACCCGTTCGGCCAGTTGCGGCGCCATATCGCGCGCCTCTCGCCAGGTTGACCAGCCCTGCGCGATTTCACTGCGCGCCTGCAGCAGTTCAGTATCCGCCGCCGCCAGCGCCGCCAGCTTGCGCTGCACCGCTTCGCGCTGGCGGCTGAAGCTGGAACCGCCCAGGGGCATCTGGTAGTTGAATGAGATTTGCGCCGAATGCCGCGTCTCCGTTTGCGGGGTCGGGACGATTTCCGAGTACAAACGCTTGCGCAGTTCCAGATCGAAACTGGGATACAGCGCTGCCGACGCGATGCCGACTTCTTCGCCGCGCGCCGCCGCCCGCTGTAACGCACCGTGTACGCGCCGGTTGCCGGCGAGCGCTTGTTGCATCAATTCATCCAGCTCCAGGCTGGCGGCGACATCGTCCATCACCGGCTCGCTGAGTTCGCCCGGCGCGACACCGACCAGCAGGCGGTAGCGCGCTTCTGCGCCCCGTAACGAGCCGCGCCATTGCGTCTGCTGCAGCTTGGCCTGAATCAGGCTGGCGCGCATCTGTTCATGATCCGCGAGCGCCAGGCGACCGGCGTGAACGCGCTTGCGCACATCGTCGCCCAGCTTTTGCTGTTCGCCGATGAATTCGTCGCTCAACGCCAACAACCGGCGCAGCCGCAACACTTCCAGATAAGTCTGGACCACCTGCAAAGCCACCTGCTCGCGCGCGGCCTCCAAATCGGCATCGGCGGCGGACTGGTCGAACTCGGCCGTGCGCTCGCCCTGACGATCGCCGAGGCCGCGGAACAGGTTCCAGCGCAGGAAAACATCGGCGCGGCGGGTCGTGCGGTCTTCCGGCAAGCCGGCATCGCGGTCTTTGGCATCCGACGCGGCGCCATCCAGGCCAAGCGTGGGGTAGTAGTTCGATCTGGCCTGTTGCAGCCGCTCCGCCGTCACATTCAGCAACGCCTCGCCAGAACGGATGTCAGGATGCTGGGCCAGCGTTTGGCGTATGGCCTGCGGCAATGTCTCCGCTGCGACCGCAGCCGACAGCAACAAGCTCGCCCACAACAGAAGCGCAGGGCCGCACAAGCTGAGCGGGAAGGTTGAATCGCTACGCGGCATCATCGTTCACGCAAGGATTTGTCCAGCGTTTTCACTACCGGCTTGAGCAGGTATTCCATCAACGTGCGTTTACCGGTCTGGATGCTCGCATCGGCAGTCATGCCCGGCGAAATCGTCAGTCGTTCTTCCGGCTTGCCGAGATAGTTGCGTTGAGTTTCCAGATACACCTCGAAATAGGGTTCATTTCGCGGGTCTTTCTCATCCACGATCACGTCGGCGCCAACCCGCACCACCTTGCCCTCCAGACTGCCGAAGATCGATGAATCGTAGGCCGATATCCGCACCACGGCCTTATGCCCGGGTCGGATGAAGGCGATATCGGCGGGCTTCACGCGGGCGGCGATCAGCAAGCTGTCCTGCACCGGCACCAGCTCCATGATGGTTTCGCCCGGTTTGGCAATGGCGCCTTCGGTGCGGAGGATCAGACGGTTGACGATGCCATCCATCGGCGAGCGCAGTTCGCGCCGCTTGACTCGATCCGCCTGTGCGGTGATCTGTTCCTTCACGACCCCTGCCTTGGCTTCCAGTTCGGTCCGCTCGCGGCTGCCTTCGGCGCGATGCCGCGCCTGCAGTTCGGCCAGCCGCGAATGGGCTTCATCCAGCCCGGCCTGCATGCGCGGCACGTTGATGCGAGCCGATTCGAGCTCGCCTTCCAGGCGGCTGACTTCCTGCCGAGCGCGGAGATAATCGGCGCGCGCGCCGGCGCCTTGCGCGAGCAGTTTTTCCTCGATGCTCATCGTCTCGCGCGCGGGCTCAAGCACCTGCGTCAGCGACTTGACGCGCGCACGCGCCTCGCTCAACTCCTCCTGGCGCTGCTTGATCTGCTGGCGCACCACATCGAGCGCGGTACGCAGTTCGCTCTGGCGCGATTGCCATAACTGGCGCTGTTCGGCCACCAGGCCCGGGGCTTGCTGGCGCAACTGCGCGCCGAATACCGGTGCGCCGCCGTGCAATTCGGCATTCAGCCGCGCAATGGCGCTGGCATAAGCCTGCTGATTCTGTTGCCCTTCGCCCAACTCGGCGTTGAATTGCAGGTTTTCGACGTAGCCCAGCAAATCGCCACGTTTGACCAACTGGCCTTCCTTGACCGCGATGGCCCGCAGAATGCCGCCTTCCAGACTCTGAATGGTTTGCACGTGGCGGCTGGGCACCACCTTGCCGATGGCCTGCACGGAGATATCCAGCTTGGCGAAATACATCCAGAGCAACGTGATGAGCAGGAAACCGATCAGGGAAGCTAGCAACAGATGTACCGCACGGCGCGGACCGCGATCCAGATCCGGGTGAGCACTGAATGAGGCGTTCGTCGACCCGCTCATGCGGAGGCTCCTTGTACCGCAGGGGCGCTGGCCGACGCCTGCTGCAATCGCCGCAGCACGTCGTCGCGCGGCCCGTCCAGCACGACGCGGCCCTGATCCAGCACCACCAGCCGGTCGACGAGCGGCAGCATGGCGGTGCGATGCGTGATCAGCAGCAGGGTGGTGTCTTTCAATTCGCGCAGATGCCCAATGAGTTGATGTTCGGTGGCCGGGTCCATCATGCTGCTGGGCTCGTCCATCAGCAGCAGACGCGGCCGATGGACCAGCGCGCGCGCGATGGCGACGGCCTGGCGCTGACCGCCCGAAAGCCGTTCGCCACGCTCGCCGACCTCGCTGCCGAGCCCTTCCGGCAATTGCACCAGGGTCTCTTCCAGACAGGCCAGACGCACCGCGCGCAACAGGTCGGCGTCGCTGACATTGGCCGCTCCGAGCAGAATGTTCTCCCGCATGCTGCCATGGAACAAGACTACGTCCTGCGGCACAAAACCGATCTGGCGACGCAGGCTGAGCGGGTCGATCTGGTTCACCGCCACCCGGTCGATCAGCACCGCGCCCTGATCCGGCGAATAGATATTGAGCAACAGGCGTAGCAACGTGCTTTTTCCGGAACCGATGCGGCCAATGAAGCCGACTTTCTCTCCCGGAGCGATCTTCAAGTTGATGCCTTTGAGCAAAGGCTGTGACTTGGGATAGCCGAACTGCACGTCCCGCAATTCCACCGCGCCTTGTAGCGCCGGGACATGCACACTGCCGGCCTGATCATCGGTGGGCGCAGCCATCACCTGATCGAGCGCATGCAAGGCCAGCTTGGTCTGCTCCCAGCGAATGATCAAACTGGCAATCTGAGCGGCCGGTCCGATGGCGCGCGACGACAGCATGGTCACCGCGATGAGTTGGCCGACAGTCAATTCCTGCGTTGCCACCAGCATCGCCCCGAACATCACCAGCAGCACCATGTTGAGGCCGGTCAATGTGGCGGAAAGATTGGAGCTGAATGACATGATTTCGCGCATGCGCAGGCCGTTTTCCGCAATCTGCACGGTCAGCGTTTCCCAGCGCCTACGCGCCCAGGCTTCCGCACCCAGCCCTTTGACGCTGTCGAGGCCGTTCATCACCTCGAACAGATGCGCGGTGCGTTGTGCGCTTTCCTTCATGTTTTCATTCAGCACCGTCGCCAGCGGCCGCCGCAACAGCAAGGTGGCGGCCAGCATCAACGGGATGACGGCGAGCGGCACCAGCACCAGCCAGCCGCCGACCAGAGCAATGATCGCCAGGAAGAACAGCATGAACGGCAGATCACCCAGCAATGTCAGCGTGGTCGAAGTGAAGAAATCGCGCACCGTCTCGAAATCCTTCACCACGTTCGCCAGCACCCCGCCGGAAGCCGGCCGGCTTCCGGCGCGCATGCGCAGGCTGTGCGTGAAGATATTCGCCGACAACGCGACATCCGCCTTGCGCGCCGCCGACTCCAGCAGATAACCGCGCAGCAGTTTGATCAACATGTCGAACACGGTCACCGCCACCGCCGCCGTGGTCAGCACCCAGAGGCTGTCGAGCGCGTTGTTGGGCACGACGCGGTCATACACCGCCATCGTGTAGAACGGGATGACGATGGCCAGCAGGTTGATCACCACGGTGCCGACCAGCGCCCACAGATAGATGCCGCGATTCGCTTTGAACACGTCCCAGAACCAGCGGCGCGGCTGCGGCAGGTGATAGAGCAGGCTGCGCGCATCGAAATGGAACACCGGGCGCACGAAATACCATTGCCCCGGATGGTCCCTCAGCATTCGATCAAGCTCTATCCAATGGCTCCCCTCGACACCCGGCAATGCGCATTCCACGCGTGATCCATCGCGATGCAGCACCACGATGGCCTCGCCGTCGGCATCCATCACCAGCGCAGGCAACATCGAGGCCTTGACGCGCTCCGGTTGCACCTGGCTGGGCGTCACCGCCAAGCCGGCATTGCCGGCGCATTCGGCCAGTTCCGCCGCGGTGATGCGGCCTTCCGGCAAGGGCACGCCGCCGATCAGTTGCCCGGCCTCCACGGCGCGGCCGTGATAACGCGCCAGAAACAGCAGGCGGTCGAGCACGGCATCGGTGAGTTGAAAGGGTTGGTCTGCGTCCATGCGGGGAATCGGGTCGGACATCGTCGGTAAGATCGGGTAAGCAGGATGCGGTGGAGCGCGAACCGCATCCTACGATGATGCGGGATGGGAAGCGCAAGACATGGCGCGATAACGGCCATTCAGGCCGCAACTTGAACGGCCGGCAGCAAACCCAGCAAAAAGGGGGCGTTTCCGCCCCCTTCCGCTACCGCCGCGCACGCCGGTGATGCACGCGCAGCTTCAGGTTCAGGCGCAGTGCGCCGCGGCCTGCTCCTCGTACAACGCAGCCATCTGCTTCATGGCATCGAGCCCGGCCGTGTCGAACAGGTCGGCATTGGCTGCTGCTGCGCCGATTGCCGTCGCGGTATCGCCACCCAGGCCAGCCAACAGGCCGTCCAGGCCGCTGTCGTCGCCCAGCAACTGGCCCAGGCTGGCCACGTCGACGCCGGCAGCGGCGGCATCTTCCGCGGCCACATTGAAGTAAACGTCGGTCATGTCGACGCTGCTGCCATCGGCCAGCGTGACGCTGCTGCGCTCCAGGTGCAGGTTGCCGTTGGCATCGACGAACGGCACTTCCGTGTAAGCCACCTTCAGGCTGGCCACGCCGGCCTCGGCCAGGCCCAGCAATTCACCGGCATCGGTCTGGTGGTTGCCATTGGCATCCTGCCAGATTTTCAGGCTGGCGAAGTCGGCATCATCGGCATTCACCAGGCCATCAGCGTTGCTATCGAAGCTGGCCAGCTTGGCGAAGCCGTCGCCCTTGCCGAGGCCGCCGAACAGTTCGGCGATATTGTCGATCTTGCCGTTGCCGTTGCTGTCCACCGCCAGGAAGCCGTCATCGCCGGACAGCCAGCCCGAGTTGATCGCCGTGCCGGAACCGAGCAAGTCGAACATGCCGGCGGAATTGGCGCGTGACACGGTATGGATGCCGTCGCCGTTGAGATCGATGGCGATAGGCGTGATGCCGGCGTCCCGCGTCATGTCGTTCTCGCCGGAGGCGAGACTGAATACGCTGGTCTGGGTGACATTGGTGGTGGAGATCGCGTTGCCGGCGACGTCGGAATCGATGGCGTCATTGCTGCCGGTGTCCTTTACCGCCCACTTCCAGGTGTTCATGTTGTACCAAGCGCCATAGTTGTAGTGCATGACGTTGGACTTATCGAACACCAGGTAGTAATCGCCGGGATTCAGGTTGGAGAACTTGTAATTGCCATTGCTATCGGTAGTGGTGCTGGCAACCATGGCGCCGGATGAGGCATACAAAGCGACCTTGATGCTGGCGATGCCTGGCTCGCCGGCATCCTGCACGTTGTTGTGGTTCATGTCGTCCCACACCTTGTCGCCCACACTGGCCTTCTTGTACAGGCCGGCGTCCCAGTTCATGTCGTTCTCGCCGGAGGTCAAACTGGTCAGTGCGGTGATACCGCTGCTGTTCACATCGGAATCGGCGGCATCGCTCGTACCCTGGTCCTGCTTGGTGTAGAAATAGCCGGCAGGCTGTACTACCTGCACCTTGTAGTCGCCCGGGGTCAGGTTGCTGAACAGGTATTCGCCGACGCTGTTGGTGGTCGTGCTGGCGACCACGGTACCGGCCGAGTTGAGCAGCTTGACGGTAACGTTGGCGATGCCGGCTTCGCCGCTGTCCTGAATGCCGTCGTAGTCCAGGTCATGCCAGACCTTGTCGCCGATGGACGCCTTGGTCGGCACCAGCTTCAGACCGGCGTCCCAGGACATATCGTTCTCGCCGCCGGTGAGGCTGGTGACGATGGTCTTGCCGGTGCTGGCATCGACGTCGCTGTCGGTGGCGTCGTTGCCGCCCAGATCCTTGCCGGTGAAAGCATAGCCGGTAGGCGCGACGACCTGGATGGCGTAGTCGCCGGGGGCAAGATCGCTGAACAGGTATGCACCCGCACTATTGGTGGCGGTAGAACTCAACACCGCACCGGCCGCGTTCAGCAGATTGACGGTGACGCCGGCCACACCCGCTTCGCCGCTGTCCTGCACGCCGTTGGCATTGGCATCCAGCCACACCTTGTCGCCAATGCTGGCGGTGAGGCCGCAAGCCGGGGTGCAAAGCGACAGGGTCTGCAGCTTGAAGTAGTCCTCCGGCGTGATGTCGGTGGTATCGGCGGCGATGACGATGGTGTTGCCGGCGTAGTCCCCCGCGTTCAGGTCGGCCCAGCGCGTCGTGCTCAGCGTGGTGGTATTCACTTCCATGAAGCCCATGCTGGTGAGCACCGCGTCACTCAAGGTCAGGTGGTTGTTGTACGGATTGTTGAAGTTGCCGATCCAGACCTGGATATCGCTGTCGCCATAAACCCAGCCCAGGAAGGCTTTGTCCAGCAGCACGGTCTTGTCAAACTCCAGCAGGATGTAATTCTCGCGGCCGCCGACGTTGTCGATGGCGTGGCTGGGCGAGGTACCGTCCTCGCTGGTGTCGGTCACGCCGAGGCCGCTGCTGTAGCTGGCCAAGTAGGCTTGCGCCCAGGCGCCGGTCGAGTCAACTCGGCTGAACGCGCTGGCATGCACGGACAGGCCGTTCATCGAGTAGGTGCGGATGTTGCCGTAGCTGCTGCCGCTGTTTGAGCCGCCGGTCAGGTCGAGATCCAGGCAGACGCCGACAGTGGTCAGTCCCGCATCCCAGCTCAGGTCGTTCTCGCCGGAGGACAACGTGGTGACGAGGGTCTTGCCGGTGGTCGGGTCGACGTCGGAATCCAGCGCGTCGTTCGTTCCCCGATCCTTGGCCGTGAAGCTGTAGCCGGCAGGCGCCACCACCTGGATGGCGTAGTCACTCGGGGCCAGGTTGTTGAACAGGTAGTTGCCCTGATAGTCGGTCGTGGTGGTAGCCAATACCGTACCGGCGCTGCTCAACAATTTAACGGTGACACCGGCAACGCCGACCTCGTTGACGTCCTGAATGCCGTCAGCATCGCAGTCCAGCCAGACTTTGTCGCCGATGGACGCCTTGGCGGGGACATACAGGCCGGCATCCCAGCTGAGGTCGTTCTCGCCGCCGGTGAGCGTGGTGACGATGGTCTTGCCGGTGGCCGGGTCGATGTCGCTATCGGTGGCGTCGTTGCCGCCAGCGTCCTTCGGCGACACCATATAGCCGCTCGGTGCGACGACCTGGACCGCGTAGTCGCCCGGATTCAGCGAGCCGAACAAATAGTTGCCGCTGGCGTTGGTGGTGGTCGTGCCGATCACCGCACCGGCCGCGTTCAGCAGATTGACGGTGACGCCGGCCACACCCGCTTCG
>CAYXMQ010000013.1:0-791 GCA_964466195.1 uncultured Thiobacillus sp. | reverse complement strand
CCGCTGTCCTGCACGCCGTTGGCGTTGGCATCCAGCCACACACGGTCGCCAATGCTGGAGGCCTGCACTTCGCCGAAGTTGTTGTTGACGCTGGCCACGCCGGCGCCCAGGTTGATGCTGCTGATCTGGTCGTTGGTCACCGTGCCGCCCGTGCTGCCGGCGGTGTCCTTGCCGTCCAGCCAGCCGGCCGGTTGGGTTTCCGTGACCGTGTAGTTGCCCGGGCGCAGGTTGTCGAATTTGTAGCTGCCGTCGGCCGCCGTGGTGGTGGTCAGGCTGACTGCGACGCCCAGGTCGTCCGTGCCGCTCAGCGTGACCGTGGCGCCGGGGATGCCGGCTTCGCCGGCGTCCTTGACGCCGTCGTCGTCGGCGTCGCCGTAGACGAAGCCGGCAATGCTGGCGGGCTTGAGCTCGCCGAAGTTGTTTTCCGCGCTGTGCTGCCCAGCCGCCAGCGGGATGGCGCTCAACAGGTCATTGCCGGGCGTGCCGCCGGTGCTGCCAATCGTGTCCTTGCCGTCCAGGTAGCCGGCCGGTTGCGTCTCGGCAACGCTGTAGACGCCCGGACGCAGGCCGGCAAACTCGTAGTAGCCGGCGGCGTTGGTGGTGGCGGTGGCGCTGACCGGGTTGCCCAGGTCGTCCGTGCCCGTGAGCTTGACCGTGACGCCGGCGATCGCCGTCTCGCCCGTGCGGTTGCCGTCGTTGTTGCTGTCTTCGTAAACGTAGCCCGACAGCTTGGCGCCCTGCACTTCGCCGAAGTTGTTGTTGACGCTGGCCACGCCGGCGCCCAGGTTGAT
>CAYXMQ010000012.1:0-105154 GCA_964466195.1 uncultured Thiobacillus sp. | reverse complement strand
GCCGTTGCCGCGCACCGGGCCGTCCAGGCGCTGCAGGTTGCAGTTGACGACGAAGATCAGGTTGTCGAGTTTCTCGCGCGAGGCCAGCGTGATGGCGCCCAGGGTTTCCGGCTCATCGGTTTCGCCGTCGCCGAGGAAGGCCCAGACATGGCGCTCGGAGGTGTCGGCGATGCCGCGGTCGTGCAGGTATTTGAGGAAGCGCGCCTGGTAGATCGCGGTGATCGGGCCGAGGCCCATCGATACGGTCGGGAACTGCCAGAAGTCGGGCATCAGCCACGGATGCGGGTAGGACGGAATGCCACAGCCAGAGGTTTCCTGGCGGAAATTGCCGAATTGCTCTTCGCTGATGCGGCCTTCGATGAATGCGCGGGCGTAGATGCCGGGCGAGGCGTGGCCCTGGAAATAGACCAGGTCGCCGCCGCGCTCGGGGGTCTGGGCGCGGAAGAAATGGTTGAAACCGACGTCATACAATGTGGCGGACGACTGGAAGCTGGCGATATGACCGCCGACGCCGGGCGCCTTTTCGTTCGCGCGCATGACGCAGGCGACGGCGTTCCAGCGAATCAGCGCCTTGATGCGGCCTTCCATGGCGACGTCGCCGGGATGTTTTTCCTGCAGGTGCACCGGGATGGTGTTCACATAGGCGGTGGTCGCGTTGTAGGGCAGGTAGGCGCCGGAGCGGCGCGCCTTGTCGATCAGCTTTTCGAGCAGGAAATGGGCGCGTTCGACGCCTTCTTCTTCGATGACAGCAGCGAGGGCGTCAAGCCATTCGCGGGTTTCCTGAGGGTCGAGGTCAGGGATGGGATTCGGCATGGAAGGATGCTCCGAAGTAGGCCTGGAAACGGGTCGACCGGCTTGTGGCCGGCGTTGCGAACAGGCTATCTATACGTGTTTTCAGGGACAATTGCACCCGCAAAGGGTAGGCCGGATTCGCCAGCACTCAAGGCCAACGCTTAAGCATTTTCGAATCCGCTGATTATTCAAACCGGCGGATTATCGAGGCAGGCCTACGTCGGGTCAATTTCCAATAGTTAGTATTGGTTTTATTAATACAAAGGAAGGCTAATGAAGCAGCATGTTGTGAGTTTCCCCGAATTGGCCAGCTTGGTTCAGCACAAAGCCGTGCTCCGTGCGCGGACGCCTAAAATTCGGCATCTGCTGTTGCTGCTGCCGAGCGGCGGCGACTGGCTGGAGGCGCCGGAGCATGCCGCCGTCGAGGCGGCTTTGCAGCGGCGCGGGAAAAAGGCCGACGAATTGGCCAAACAGGCATTGACGCTGGAATTGCCGGGCGGATGCCAGTCGGTCTGGCTGCGGCTGGATGCCGACAAGTCGGCGTTCGAATGGCATAGCCGTATACGTCAGGCGCTGAAGCCGTTGCTGGACGAACAGCCGGCCGCAATCGACATCGCCGTCTACGGCGATGCGGCATTCCGCGCCCGCGCCGCCGCCGCCGCGGCCTATGTCGGTTGGATCAATGGCGCGTCTTTGCCGAGCTGGAAGGGGGGCAAGCCACCGGTTGCGCTCAAGCGCATTGCGCTGCATGGCATCGCCGACCTGTCGCTGGAGCGAGAGCGGGCCTTGGCCGAGGGCAATACCTTGTGCCGGCAGTTGACCGTACTGCCGCCCAACATGCTGAGGCCGGGCAGCTATCGCGAACGGATTCGTGCGCTGGCCAAGGAGGCCGCCTGGCAAATCGAGGAGTACGACAGCAAGCGGCTGAAGAAGCTGAAGGCCGGTGCGTTTCTGGCCGTGGCGCGCGGCAGCGAACATGACGATGCCGCCATCGTTCGGCTGACTTACATGGGGGCAGCGAAGGGGCGGAAGACGCAGCGCATCGCGTTGGTCGGCAAGGGCATCTGCTTCGATACCGGCGGCCATAACCTGAAGCCGGCGCGCTACATGAACAACATGCACGACGACATGAACGGCTCGGCGGTGGCGTTGGGCATTCTGACCGCCGCAACGCGCCTGAAGTTGGCGGTGAATCTGGAAGTCTGGCTGGCCATCGCCGAAAACCATCTCTCGCCCGAGGCCTACACCCAGAATGAAGTGGTCACCGCGATGAACGGCACGAGCATCGAGATCGTGCATACCGACGCCGAAGGCCGCATGGTGCTGGCCGATGCCTTGACCTTGGCGGCGCAGGAAAAGCCGGCGCTGATCATCGACTTCGCGACGCTGACCGGCAGCATGGCGGTGGCGCTGGGCGAGCGCATGAGCGGGGTGATCAGCAACCGCGACGACCTCGCCGCGCGCGCGGTGGCGGCCGGCAACCTGACCGGCGAGCGGGTGGTGGCGTTTCCGATGCCGGATGATTACGACGAAGCGCTCGATTCGACTGTCGCCGATGTCAAGCAGTGCACGCTCGACGGCGAGGCCGACCATATTCTGGCGGCGCGGTTCTTGCAGCGTTTCGTCGCCGACACGCCCTGGTTGCATGTCGACCTTTCCGCCAGCCGCTGCAAGGGCGGCCTGGGCGCGGCGGGGTCGGACATCAATGGCTTCGGAGTGGGGCTGGGCTTGGCCCTGCTCGAAGCGTAAGCGTCTGCCGGGCGCTCATTTTGCATCGCATTGTTCCAAATCCAGCTGCGGCAGCGCACCGAAGGCCTGTTTGATGCGTTCGCCCCAGGCTTCGGTCAACGATTTGAAATAGGGATCGTCGACGCCGATGCGGGCGCGGCGCTCCACTTTCAGGCTGTCTTTCGTGTAGCACAGCATGTCGAGCGGCATGCCGACGGACAGATTCGATTTGAGCGTCGAATCCATCGAGATCAACGCGCACTTGGCGGCGTCTTCCAGACCGCTTTGCCAATGGAAGATGCGGTCCAGAATCGGCTTGCCATACTTCGATTCGCCGATCTGGAAATACGGCGTATCGGCCGAGGCTTCCACGAAATTGCCGGCGGCGTAGAGGCTGAACAGACGCGGCGCCTCGCCCTTGATCTGGCCGCCGAGCAGGAAGGCGGCGTTGAAATCGATGTTGAAGCTGGATAACGCGGCGGCGTCGCGCGCATGCACTTCGCGCAGGCAATCGCCGACGTGGCGGGCGGCCTCGAACAGGTTCGGGGCGGTCAGCAGGCTTTCGCCCTCCTTGTCCTGACGTTCGAACAGCAGGCTCACCACCGCCTGGGTGATCGCTAGATTGCCGGCCGAAAGCAACACGACGACACGCTCGCCGGTTTGCTCGAACACGGTCATTTTGCGAAAGATGTTGATCTGATCAACGCCCGCATTCGTGCGCGTATCGGAAAGAAATACGATGCCGGCGTCCATCAACATGGCTACGCAATACGTCACGAGCGAATCCTCATCAAAAATCGGTCAGCTGTACCCCGGGTTTGGAATGCATCGCCCGAGCCGCCCCCCGCGGGGCAAGCCGTGGTCGGGGCGGCCCGGCGAACGACTCAACAGAGCATAGCAGGCAGCCGGAAAACAGTGGACCCCCGCGGCTGGCACGCTCCTTGCAATGATCAAGCCAGCTAGAGGAGCCGATGCCATGAACACCCTGACCAAGGATTACGCCGCGGGTGCGTTCTTCGATGAACTGATTAGCGCGAACAACCAACCGCGCGCCGCAGCACGCGCGCTGTTCGAACACCTCGACGCGCTCGATTCGGTCGACCTGGAACAGCGCCGGCAGGCGGTAAATGCCGCCATCATGACCATGGGCATTACCTTCACGGTCTACAGCGAGGCGGGCAACATCGACCGGGCCTGGCCGTTCGACATCATCCCGCGCGTGATGGCGAAGAAGGAATGGACGCGCATCGAAGAAGGGCTGAAACAGCGCCTGACCGCGCTGAACCTGTTCATCAACGATCTGTACAACGCGCAGCGCATCGTCAAGGATGGGGTTTTTCCGTTGGAAGTCCTCGCCGGTTCGAAAAATTTCCGTGCGCAATGCCAAGGCATGACGCCCCGTTTTGGCGTCTGGGCGCATGTCTGCGGCACTGATCTGGTGCGCGATGGCGACGGCACCGTCTATGTGCTGGAAGACAATTTGCGCGTGCCGTCCGGCGTTTCCTACATGCTGGAAAACCGCCAGCTGATGAAAAGCCTGTTCCCCGAGTTGTTCCAGGCTTCCGCCATCCTGCCGGTGGACGACTATCCGGCCCGGCTCTACGACACCCTGGCTGCGTTGTCGCCGCGCACGCACGGTTCGAGCCTCTCGACGCGGCCGGTCGTGGTCGTGCTGACGCCGGGCATCTTCAACTCGGCCTATTTCGAGCACAGCTATCTGGCGCAAAAAATGGGCGCGTATCTGGTCGAAGGCAGTGATCTGGTGGTGCAGCAGGACGACTGCGTCTACATGAAAACCATCTCCGGCCTGCGCCGGGTCGACGTGATCTATCGCCGCATCGACGACGACTTCATCGACCCGGAGGCGTTCCGGCCCGATTCCGCGCTCGGCGTCAAAGGCCTGATGCGCGCCTGGCGCGCCGGCAATGTCGGCATCGCCAATGCGCCGGGCGCCGGCGTGGCGGACGACAAGGTGGTCTATGCCTTCATCCCGAAGGTGATCAAGTACTACCTCGATCAGGACCCGATCATTCCCAACGTGCCCAGCTACCTGTGCATGTACGAGGATGAAAAGGACTACGTGCTGGCCAACCTCGACCAACTGGTGGTGAAGCCGGCCAACGAATCCGGCGGCTACGGCATGATGATCGGCCCGCGCGCCACGCCGGAGGAACGCGCGCAGTTCGCCGACCTGATCCGCGCCAACCCGCGCAACTACATGGCGCAACCGACGCTGGCGCTGTCTACCGCGCCGACCCTGATCGGCGACCGCCTGGAACCGCGCCACCTCGATCTGCGGCCGTTCATCCTGCAGTCCGACAAGCTCTATTGCACCACCGGCGGGTTGACGCGGGTGGCGATGAAAGCCGGTTCGCTGGTGGTGAATTCATCGCAAGGCGGCGGCGCCAAAGACACCTGGATCGTCGATGTTGAGGAATGAAACCGCAGGGTGCGCCGGACGCATTCTTGCCATACGGAGTTGAGCCATGCTTTCTCGAGTCGCTGAAAGTCTGTACTGGATGGCGCGTTACCTCGAACGCGCCGAGAACACCGCCCGCTTCATCAACAGCACTACGCAGGTCTTGCTTGATCTGCCGCGCGGCGCGTCGTTTGGTTGGGATACGCTGCTCAAGGTGGCCGGTCTGGACGCGCTGTACGGCAAGCACTACGTCACCGCCAACGAGACCGACATCATGCGGTTTCTGATCCTGGACGAGCGCAACCCGGGCTCCATCCTGGCCAGCATCCACAGCGCACGGGAAAATACCCGCACATTTCGCGAAGTGCTGCCGATGGAAATCTGGGAGCGCATCAACGACCTTTACCTCTACACCCGCGACAAGTCGGCGCGCGCCACACACGGCCGCAGCCAGCGCTATGAAGTATTGAACGGCATCATCGAACGCCGCCAGTCGGTGATCGGCCTGCTGGTCGGTTCGATGAGCCATGACGTGGCGTATCAATTCCTGCAACTCGGGCGCAACCTGGAACGCGCCGACATGACCACCCGCATCATCGATGTCAACTCGGCGGTCAACCTGCCTACCGACGCGACGTCCGACATGGCGCGCGAACGTCTCTGGATGAGCACGCTCAACGCCTTGTCGGCCTATCAGATGTATCGCGAGCACGTCGGCGTCCATGTCGAAGGCCCTCGCGTCGCGAAATTCCTGCTCACCGACCCGCACTTCCCGCGCACCGTCACGCATTGTCTGGGCGAAATCGAGGACGCCTTGTCGGTGCTGTTCGACTATCAGGCTCCGTTGCAGGCCGCCCGCGCCGCCTGGCGTCGACTGGAAGGCATGCATTTCGACGACGTCTCGCCCGCCGCGCTGCACGAGCACCTCGACCAGATTCAGGCCGACCTGGGCAATCTGCACGACGCCATCGCGCGCAAGTATTTCCATCTGCATCAACACACCCCGATGCAGGAACGCTGCATGAGCCAGTGACGACGGCGCCCCGACCACAACCACCTTGCCCCCGGAAAATGATCCCCGCCTCCCTCGACTTCCCGCGCTACGGCGACAAGCTGAACTCCGATTTCTTCGAGGAATTCCTCGTACAACTGCTCGAGGAACGCGACCGCAGCGGCCTCAGCAGCCTGATCCGGCAGATCGACGCGCTGATGATTACCGTCGAGCCTGGCCACTCCATCGCCTACGTCGGCGAGCTGTGCCTGATGACCCCGTACCACTATCTGGTCACGCTGGAATCGGAGACCCACTACACCCACATCCTGCGCATCGACATGAGCGCGCCGGACGTGCTGGTGCGGGAAGTGAAAGACCCCAACACGCGCGGCATCTTCCGCAGCCTGAACGAGGTCTACCCGATCGGCGCGCAGAAGCCGAACTCGCGCTACATGGGCGAGATCTTCCGCGTCACCAGCCTGCATGACGTGGTCGAACTGCAAAAATCGCGCGACATCCGCTTCTTCAACCAGGACCAGATCCGCAAACTGGAACTGCCCGGCAACATGGCCGTGGTCAAACCCAGCCCCTACACCCACAACATCGTCGGTTACTGGGAACGGCCGGAACACAACATCCGCGTCTATGCGCTGGGCATGACCAGCGTCCGGCCGGACGTGCAGGCCGCCTATGAAGCCGCCAAAGCGACACAGGCCAAACTCGGCCTGGACACGCTGCTGCTGCCCATCGACCACCTCGCCACCCGGGTCTACAGCCAGAATCGCGAAGCCGCGATTCTCGAATATCTGACCCTGACCAGCTATTACTACTGGGGCTCGTACGACATCGCCGAGCAGAATTCCTCGACCAACGTCACCAAGAGCGTGCACCACGCCAACGAACTGGAAAGCCCGGCCAAGGTGTTCACCGCCGCCAACCACCCCTATTTCGTCAACCACCTGCTGCAATTGCCCTCGCCGACCGAAGCTTTCGTGCGCAACTACGGCCCGCGCCTGCACCATATCGCGGTGGCCGTGCATGATGGCCATACCGGCGCGCCCGGCAACAGCCAGGCCAACATCGACTATGTCGTGCAGGCGCTGCGCGACAGCGGCCAGAATTTTCTGCTCGACGTGATCGGCAGCGAGGCGGAAGGGTTGAAGCAGATCTTCTCCAGCGCCTCGGAATACTCCAGTCTGATCATCGAATATGTGCAGCGCTTCGGCGACTTCCAGGGCTTCTTCACCAAGGGCAACGTCGCTCGCTTGACCCATGCCGCCGGCGTCGAAGAGGGCCTGCGCGCGATGGACGTGGCGGCGCGCAGCGTCGAGGCCGCACCCGGAGCGCAACGATGAACAGCCCGGTCGAGGTGCGAAACGCGCCGGAGGGAGTCGGTTTGCTGGATGGGAATCGGCTGCTTGGCACACTGATCAGCAAACTGGTGGGCATGGTTTACCGCTGCCGCCTTGATCGCGACTGGACCATGGAGTTCGTCAGTGAAGGCTGTTTCGAACTCACCGGCTACTCGCCGGAGGAACTGCTGTTGAACGCCCGCAGCAGCTACGAACAGATCACCCACCCGGAAGACCGGCTACGCGTCAGACGTGCGATTGTCGACGGCTTGGCGCGCAACGGCCAATACGATGTGGAATACCGCCTGCTGCACGCCGATGGCCTTTTGCGCTGGGTCTGGGAGCGGGGTGTCGGTGGGGAGAACCGCGCCGGTGAGGCGAAAACGATCGAAGGCTTCATCCAGGACATCACCCAACGGCGTGCCGCCGACGATGCCCTGCGTGAAGCGGAGCGCCGCTATCGCAGCCTGTTCGAACATGCCACCGAGGGCATCTTCCAGACCACGCCGGACGGCCGCTACCTGAACGCCAACCCGGCGTTGGCGGGCATCTACGGCTACGCCACGCCGGCGGAGTTGATCGCCGATCTGTCCGACATCCAGCACCAGCTTTACGTCGATCCCGAGCGGCGCCGCGAATTCGTGCGCCTGATGCGCCAATATGGCGCTGCGCGCAATTTCGAATCGCACGTCTTTCGGCGCGACGGCAGCGTCATCTGGATTTCCGAGAATGCGCGCGCGGTGCGCGACGAAACCGGCGAAGTGCTGTTCTACGAAGGCACCGTCGTCGAGATCACCGAGCGCAAGCGCTATCAGGAAGAACTCGAATTCCAGGCCAGCCACGATAGCCTGACCGGGCTGCCGAATCGTGCGTTATTGGTCGATCGCCTGAAGCAGACCCTGCATGCCGCGCGGCGCAATAGCCGGGTGGTGGCGGTGGCCTTCGTCGATCTCGATCATTTCAAGCTGATCAACGACAGTCTCGGCCACCATGTCGGCGATCGCTTGCTGCTCGACATGGCCGCGCGCCTGCGCGCCTGTGTGCGCAGCCAGGACACCGTGGCGCGGCAAGGCGGCGACGAATTCGTGCTGGTGCTGGCCGACCAGCCCGACGAGGCCGCCGCGACCCTGGTCATCCGTCGCGTGCTGGAGGCGATCTCGCAGCCCTGGGCGGGCGAGCATGGTGAATACAGCATCAGTTGCAGTATCGGCGTCAGCCTGTTCCCGCGCGACGGCATGGCGGCGGAAACCCTGCTGAAATGCGCCGATCTGGCCATGTTCAAAGCCAAGGACATCGGCCGCAATACCTTCCAGTTCTTCACGCCGGAACTGAACAGCGCGGTGATCGACCGCCTGGACGTGGTCAACAATCTGCGCCGCGGTCTGGAGCGCGACGAGTTTCTGCTGCATTACCAACCCCGGGTCGATCTCGCCAGCGGCCGCATCGTCGGCGCCGAGGCGCTGATCCGCTGGCAGCGGCCGGAACAGCCGCTGACGCCGCCCGGGCAATTCATCCCGGTGGCTGAGGAAAGCGGGCTCATCGTGCCGATCGGCGCCTGGGCGCTGCGCGCGGCGTGTATCCAGAATCTCGCCTGGCAGGCGAAGGGGCTGCCGCCGATCGTGGTTTCGGTGAATCTCTCGCCGATCCAGATTCGCCGCGCCGGGTTGGTCGGCGAAGTCGCCGCGGCGCTGCGCGATACAGGCCTGGAACCGCGCTGGCTGGAGCTGGAACTGACCGAATCGTCGATCATGCAGGACGCCGATCGCATCAATCGGGCGATGGCCGAACTCAAGGCGCTGGGCGTGGAAATCGCCGTCGACGACTTCGGCACCGGCTATTCCAGCCTGAGCTACCTGAAGCGTTTTCCGGTAGACCGTCTCAAGATCGACAAGAGTTTCGTGCAGGACGTGAACCACGATCCCGATGATGCCGCCATCGCCCGCGCCATCATCGGCCTCGGGCACAGCCTGAATCTGCGCGTGGTGGCCGAAGGCGTTGAAAGCGAAGCCCAGCTCGACTTCATGCGCGCACATGGTTGCGACGAGATCCAGGGCTATTTCTTCAGCCGGCCGGTGGTCGCGGCGGAATTCGAGGCGATGCTGCGGCGTCAGGGCAATGACTCGTTGGTGACCGACTGAGCTTGGATCGGGGGGGGCCAAGGCTGCAGACAGCGCTTGAGCTGGGTTGCTTGTGTCAATGGCGGGCGGTTTCAGCCTCGATCCACTGCCGTTTCAAGGTTGAATTCTCTAGCATCTGGACACCCATACGCCGACCTCGAGATTTGCCCCCGGCATTCCGGTGAACGTGCCTGCAACAGGCGGTACCGCCTCGGGCACTCGGGCGACTGCGACGGCGATGTGGTCCACTCCGGCGATTTCCCCAATCGTGGGATCGAACCCTTTCCAGCCTGCGCCGGGCAAATACACTTCGGCCCAGGCATGGGTTGCGCCTAAACCGTCCGTCGCCAGCGGGGCGTGGAGATAGCCGCTGACAAAGCGCGAGGCCAGGCCCAGGCAGCGCGCCGCCTGCATGAACAGCGTGGCGAAGTCACGGCAGGAGCCGCTGCCACAAGTCAGGGTTTGCGCCGCCGTCTGCACGCCGGGCTCTTCCCGCCGTTGGTAGGTCAGCGTTTGCTGGATGCGGTTGGCAAGGCGCTGCAACAGGGTGTAAGTCTGGATCGTTTCACCTGGCTGCCAGAAGCTCGCAATCCATTCACTCAGCCGTTTTTTCGTTTGATCATCCGGGTATGCCATATAGGGCAGCAGCAAGATGACATCATCGGATAAATAGGCGAATGGATAGCTGACGGCGTAGTCGGCCACCAGGAAATCGAGCGGCGCTTCATTGAACTGCAGAATGATGATTTCGCTTTCGATCGCGAGCTGATTGACAGGTCGTTCGAAGGTGGCGGTGGCAACCGAATTGCCTTCCACGTCGCGATGCCAGAGCAGGGTGGCAGGGGGGGTGATGTTCAGGCTTGATGATTCGATTCGCAATTCATGGTCTTCCCTCGGACGCAGGCGTAACTGATGTGGCCCGAGCGTGACCAGGCCGGAGAAGTTGTAGTAGGTGCGATGAATGATTTTGAAGCGTTGCATGTTTCGTCCCGCTGTTTGATTTCAAATGCGCCGAGCAAGGGCAGCCTGCAAGGAAGACCTCAATCGTTGAGGCTGTGGCCGAGTTGAATACGTGTTAGGCGAGGTCGGCCGCGGCCTTGTATTCCTCGATTTCCTTGTCGCTCAGGTCGCGCAGGCAGCGGCAAAGCTTGTTGGCAGCGGCTTGCCGCGTGCCTGGATGCGTTGGTCGTAAAGTCCTTTTGCAGGGTGACTGCCCCAACCGATAGCCATGCATCCCCCTTCGGGTTTGCGCTGGACGAACGCCATTGTAAAGCCTTGATAACACGCGGCCCTTGCAGCAGCGGATGCCTCCATCCGGATTGAAGGCCGCGCCGACAGTTAACAGACGCCACCTCAGTTGAAGCGCGCTCTCGCCAACGCCGCGAAGCGCGGTAACAGGCTGGCGGCGATGGGGGTGTCGCGCAATCGGGAGCGTATATGTTCGCAGTCCTGTCCCGCCGCGTGCAATTGCAGGGCCAAGTGGTCGAGGTAGGCGTCCATGCGTTGCGCATTGAATTCCGGGTGGAACTGGATACCCCAGGCTTGCGCACCCAGGCGGTAGGCATGATGCGGCTCGAAGCCGTTGCCGGCCAGCAGCACGGCATCCGGAGGCAGGATGCGCACGCTCTGGGCATGTACGGCCAGCGCCGGAAATTGGGCGGGCAAGTCGTGAAACAGAAGGTCGTCGGCGCTGGCGGGATGCAGGTGCAGATCGACGCAACCGATTTCCCTGCCCAATGGATGGAAATCCACGTGGCCGCCCATTGCTGCGGCGAGCATCTGATGGCCGAAGCAGATGCCCAGAAAGGGCACCTCGGCGGCCACCAGGCGCGGCAGCCAGTCGAGCGTGCGACGCATCCACGGCAACTGTTCGGTGAGCATCGCGTGGGCGCCGCTGATGATCACTCCGGCACAGTCTTCGGGCGGTGGCAGCGGCGCGTCCCGCCAGATTTCCCGCACCTCGATCCGGTCGGCGGGCAGATTCAGGCCGGGCCGCAACCAGGCGTCGAAATCGCCGAGACGGGCGGCCAGGTCGGGAAAGGTGCTGCCGGCCTTGAGCAGGAAAAGTTTTCGGTTATTCATGAATTGTCGTCGAGTCGGGTCACGCTGACCGCCACGTCCAGTGCATGTTCTCCGCCGCCGTGGATGACCCCCTTGAGCGGAGTGACATCGCCGAAATCACGGCCCCAGGCGAGGGTGAGATGGCCTTCACCGGCGGCGATGCCGTTGGTGGGATCGAAGTCGAACCAACCCAGTTCGGGCAGCCAGACGCCGATCCAGGCGTGCGTGGCGTCGGCGCCCAATTGGCGCGGCATGCCATCCGGCGGTGTGGTTTCCAGGTAGCCGCTGACGTAGCGCGCGGCCAGGCCCAGACCGCGCAGGCCGGCCAGGGCGAGATGGGCGAAATCCTGGCAGACGCCGTGGCGTTCCCGCATTACCTCGTCCAGTGGCGTGTCGATCTGAGTGGCGTTGGGTCGGTACTGGAAGTCGGCCTGAATGCGTGCGGTGAGATCGGCCACGGCAGCGAGCAGGGGGCGGCCGGGCGGGAAGCTGGCGCGGGCGTATGCAGCGGCATCCGGGTGCGGCGCGATCATCGGCGATTCCAGGCGGAACTCGCGGGCGGCAACGCTCTCGAGCGCAGGCTGGCGCAGGCGAGCAGCCACGGTTTCCCAGGCGGGAGACGCGGCAGGCGGGAGCGGCGGCTGGCGCTCGATCAGGCTGTGGGCCGTCACGCTCAACACCTGGTGCGGCTGTCGCGACATGAACCAGACGACCCGGTTGCCCCAGGCATCATTGCGCTCCTGCCGATCGTCGCAGTTCGGGGCCAGATCCAGGCGGCTTTCCAACACGCGTTGAACAGGCGTGTCGCGCGGCAACATCCGCGCCTCGGCATAGTTGAGGTCGACGCTCTGGGCGTAGACGTAGCGGGTGAGGTGCTCGATCTGGAAGCAGGTCATGGCAGATTCAACACATGCTGAAACGGTGCAGTGAAGCTGAAGCCGTTCATGTTTGCGCCACTCCGGCGTTCATCGAATGCAGTTCCTGCACGTGTGTGAACCAGATCTGGGTGACGGCGGCGGAGGCGTTGCCCAGGTGAGTGCTGACCGCGTTAAGGTCAAGGATCAGACGCGTGCGTTGCTCGGCGGCCACGTCCGGATCGATTACGCCGCAGGCGCCGGCAAGCAGGCATTGCTCCGCTTCCTGCAGCAATAATCGCGCCTCGCAGCGCTTTGGCGGGCGGGAGATTTCGTCCAGGTGGCGGCGCGCGGTGTCGAGTTGATAGATCAGCGCGCGCGGGCTGTCCCTGTCCCACAGCAGCAGTTCCAGCACGCCGGACAGGAACGGTTCGCCGCGGTAGCGGCGGCGGAAGGTGACCAGGCTGTCCGCGCTTTGCAGCACCAGGGACAGGCTTTCGCGCTGGGCTTCATCGGTGAGCTGTGACTCCAGCATGCGAGTGATCAAGTTGGTGGCGGTGAGGCCGCGTTCGATGCGGCGACCCAGGTCGAAGAAGCGGAAGGCATCGGCGCGCGGCAGGGTCTCCGAGGCCAGACCGGCGAGACCGGCCAGGGAGTCGATCAGGTGGCCGAGCCAGAGGTCGCCGCGTTCATGCTCCCGCTTGCGGCGGCGCTTGTTCCAGTCGCGCTCGATGCGGTCGAGCAAACGCCAGATTGCCACCGACCAGTATTCGCGCGTGCTGTAGGTGCAGCGGAGCAGGGCGCGCACGGTATCGGCGAGATTGCCGGGATGGTCCTTGCGGGTGATCAGGTCGTGCACTTCGGCCGCCAGCGTCGCCGAAAAGCCGGACTGTCCGATCTGCTCTCGAGTCTCCGGCGAGTAGCCGATCATGTGCATCAGCGCGGTCAGAATCGGCATCTGGCCCGGCGTGGTTTCTTCTTCCCAGAGGCCGTCGAGCAGCGCGCGCAGCAGACGCGCCACACCCTCCGCGCGTTCCAGGTAGCGGCCCGCCCAGAACAGGTTGTCCGCCGCACGGCTGGTAAGGACTTCCATCTCGCTCGGGTGCGCAACCCAAAGCTGCACACTGGATGGAACCGCCTTGGGCGGCGCCGGAGTGACCCAGGTGTCTTTCGACAGGGCGCCACTCTGGCCGGACAGCAAAGAGCCTTCGCCGCAACGGGTGAGGCCGCCGGGCATGGCGACGTAGCCGTCGCCCTGGCTGACCAGGAAGGCGCGCAAGTTCATGTGTTGCGGCGTCAGTCGGTGGTCGCGCAGCGCCGGCACGCTGGACAACGCCATCCGTTGCTGGCCGACATAGCGGTGGGGCTGCGCTCGGATGCGCTCTCGCCAGGTGGCCAGCTGTCTGCGGTCCAGGTTTGCGCCCAACACGGTTGCATGGGCTGGGCCGCGGGCGATGGGTTTGAGCACCAGGTGCGGCAGGTTGGCCAGCACGTAGTCGCATTCTTTTTCCTGGCCACACCACCAGGTGGCGGCAGTGGGCAGGGTCAGGTCTTCGCCCAGCAATGCCTGCGCCAGGCCGGGCAGGAAAGGCAACAGGGCGGGGTTTTCCAGGAGGCCGGAGCCGGGCGGATTGGCCATTGCCACATTGCCGCGACGCAGCGCCTCGATCAACCCGGCGGTACCCAGACGCGAGTCCTGCCGCAGTTCCAGCGGGTCGCACCAGTCTTCGTCCAGTCGACGCAGGATGACATCCACGGGTTTGAGGCCGGAGACCGCCTTCAGCCAAACGCGCCCGTCGCGCACGGTGAGGTCGTCGCCTTGGGCCAGCGTGTAGCCCAGGCGGGCGGCCAGATAGGCGTGTTCGAAGTAGGTCTCGTTGGCGGGGCCGGGAGTGAGCAGCACCATGTGCGCTTCGTCGCGCGGCGACAGCCGAATCAGGGACGCCTGCACCGCTTTCAGCCAGTGGGTGAGTTTGGCCACGCCGGCGCCTTCCAGGAGCTCCGGGAAGGTGCGCGCCATCACCGCGCGGTTTTCCAGCGCATAACCGACCCCGGACGGCGCTTGCGTGCGATCCGCCACCACCCAGACCTGGCCGTCCGGCCCGCGTGCGAGGTCCGCCGCGTACAGCACCAGTCGCCGCCGGTTGCTGGCCGGTGACGCGGACAGCGCGCCGAGCATCGGGCGCAGGTATCCGGCATGGCCGTACACCAGTTCCGGCGGCAGCAAACCGCGTTTAAGCACGCTCTGCGCGCCATAGAGATCGTGCAGCAGCAGGTCGAGCAGGCGTGCGCGTTGATCCAGTCCGGCCGCGATGGACTGCCATTCGCGGCCATCCAGAACCAGCGGAATCGGGTCGAGTTCCCAGGTGCGGCTGCGCCCGCGTGGATCGCCATAGACGTGATAAGTGACCCCGTTCTCGCGCAACAGCCGCTCGATGCGCTGCCTGCGCGCCGTCCATTCGCGCGCGGGCAGCCGGGACAGGCCATCAACCAGATGCGCCCAGTGCGGGCGCACGCCGCTTTGCCTATCCCACATTTCGTCCCAGGCGTGGGGAAGAGGGGGGTAGTCGGAGGGGCTGAGCAGGGAGAGCGATGGCATGGCTGAATACTACCCAAGCAAGGGGTCCGTGCCGCGCCGTAATTCCGCCGGCGACACTCGGGCGTTACTCCGGTTTGCGCCGTAAATCCAGCGTGTAGGGATATTCGTGCGTGGGTTCTTCCGGCGGTGGCGCCATCGCGCGCAGACCGCTGCCTTCGGGGATGAACTTGGCCAGACCGGCGAGGTCGGGCGGCAGCGGCAGCGGGCCGGGCGTGTGGTTCCAGTCCTGGTAGCGGTTGACGCGGCGCGACTCGGCCTCGAAGGCGTTGATCGGGAACGCGTCGTAGCTGCGGCCGCCGGGGTGGCTGACATGGTAGGCGCAGCCGCCGATGGCCTGGCCGGTCCAGCTATCGATCAGGTCGATCACCAGCGGGCTGTGCACGCCGATGGTGGGGTGCAGCGCCGACGGCGGCTGCCAGGCGCGATAGCGGATGCCGGCGACGTATTCGCCGTGGCGGCCGCTCGATTTCAGCGGCACCCGGCGGCCGTTGCAGGCGATTACATAGCGGTTGTCGGTGAGGCCGGTCACCCGCACCTGGACGCGTTCCACCGAGGAGTCGACGAAGCGGGCGGTGCCGATATGGCTGAGTTCCTCGCCGAGAACATGCCAGGGTTCGATGGCCGTGCGCAGTTCGATCTCGATGTCGTCGATATTGACCGTGCCGATGCGCGGGAAGCGGAATTCGATGAAAGGGTCGAGCCAGTCGGCCTGGAACGGGTAGCCGGAGTTCTGCAGATCGCGCACCACGTCGAGCAGGTCGGCGCGCACGTAATGCGGCAGCATGAAGCGGTCGTGCAGTTCGGTGCCCCAGCGCACCAGCTTGTGGCGGTACGGCTTTTGCCAGAAGCGCGCGACCAGGATGCGCAGCAGCAGCGCCTGCGCGGCGCTCATCTGCCAGTGCGGCGGCATTTCAAAACCGCGGAACTCCACCAGACCGAGGCGCCCGGTCGGGCTGTCCGGCGAATAGAGTTTGTCGATGGAGAACTCGGAGCGGTGGGTATTGCCGGTGAGATCGACCAGCAGATTGCGCAACAGACGATCCACCAGCCAGAGCTGGCTGGTTTCGGCTCCGGGCGTTACTTCCGGCATCTGCTGGAAGGCGATTTCCAGCTCGTACAGTTTCTCGTCGCGCCCCTCATCGACGCGCGGCGCCTGGCTGGTGGGGCCGATGAACAGGCCGGAGAACAGGTAAGAGAGGCCGGGGTGGTGCTGCCAGTAGGTGACCAGGCTCATCACCAGGTCCGGCCGCCGCAACATCGGGCTGTCGGCCGGCGTGGCGCCGCCCAGGGTGACATGGTTGCCGCCGCCGGTGCCGGTGTGGCGGCCGTCGAGCATGAACTTTTCCGTGGTCAGTCGCGCCAGACGAGCTTCCTCATAGAGCACGCGGGTGTTGCCGATGAAGCCGTCCCAGGTGCTTGCCGGGTGGATGTTGACCTCGATGACGCCGGGATCGGGCGTCACCATCAGGCGTTGCAATCGCCAGTCGCGCGGGGGCTCGTAACCTTCCAGGATGACCGGAGTTTCTAGCCGCGCGGCGACCTGTTCGATGGCGGCGGTCAGCTCCAGGTAATGCTCCAGCGTGGACACCGGCGGCATGAAGATGCGCAGCACGCCGCCGCGCGCTTCCACGCAGAGGGCGGTGTGGATGACGGCCGTTCCCCCCCCTTTCAAAGGGAGACTGGGGGGATTGGTTGTTGCCGGAGTGTCGGCGTCGGAAGAATTCCCCCCTAGCTCTCTTCGCGAGAGGGGGGAGTCGGCCAGGGGCTGTTCCTGTATCTCCGGATGCGGGTTCCGCGCTGGCTGGAATTCGGAATAGCGTTTCGCTATTTCGCCGTATTTCTCACCAAAATCATCGGCCAACTTGTCGCGCGGTGCGAACAGGTCCAGCGGCCAGGGGGTTTCGCGCTCCGCTTCCGCCACCCAGGGCAGGCTGTCCAGCGGCAAGCGCAGCCCCATCGGCGAATCGCCGGGAATCAGGTAGAGACGGCCGCGGCGGAAATTCCAGGCGCTGCTTGTCCAACTGTTCCGGCTGTCATTCCAGGCGATCGGCAGGACGTAGCCGACCGGTTCGTCGAGTCCGCGCGAAAGTTTGTCGGCCAGACTGCGACGTTCGATCGGGTCTTTCAGGTTGATTTTGGCCAGATCCAGGTTGGCCGGGTGTTCGGCTTCCTTCAACAGGTAATACAACGCGTCCTCGTAGCCGGCCTGGCTATACGCGGCGGGCAGGCCGAGCCGACTGCTGAGCGCTTCCATGAAGACGGCCGCCGTGGCGGCGCTGTGGCCATAAGACTTGCCTTCATCCGCCAGCAGTGCGGGGTTCTTCCACAAGGCCACACCGTCGCTGCGCCAGAAAATCCCCAGCGCCCAGCGCGGCAGGGGTTCACCGGGATACCATTTGCCCTGACCGGAGAATTTCAGACCGTTTGGCGCAAAGCGCCCGCTCAGGCGCTGCCACAGATCCCGCGCGCGCTCCAGTTTGTGTGTGCCGAGCGCGGCCGTGTTCCACTGCGCCGATTCCATGTCGTCGATGGAGACGAAGGTGGGTTCGCCGCCCATGGTCAGGCGCACGTCGTTTTCCAGCAACTTCGCGTCCACCGCGCGGCCGAGGGCGTCGATGGCGACCCACTGGTCGTCGCGGTAGGGCTTGGTGACGCGTGGATCTTCATGGATGCGCACGACGCTGTTGTCGAAGCTGAAGCTGACCTCGCATTTGTCCGTGGCGCCGGTGACCGGCGCCGCACTGACCGGGTCCGGCGTGCACGCCAGCGGGATGTGGTTTTCCCCGGCGAACAGGCCGGAGGTGGGATCGAGCCCGAGCCAGCCGGCGCCCGGCACATAGACCTCGGCCCAGGCGTGCAGATCGGTGAAATCGGCTTCCGGGCCGGAGGGGCCGTCGAGCGATTTCAGGTCGGCGCTGAGCTGCACCAGATAACCCGACACGAAGCGGGCGGCAAAACCCAAATGGCGCAGGATCTGCACCAGCAACCAGGCGCTGTCGCGACAGGATCCGCGGGCCAGGGCCAGGGTTTCCTCGCAGGTCTGTACGCCGGGTTCCATGCGGATGTTGTATTGCAGGGCTTTCCAGACGCGTTGGTTGATGTCCACCAGGAAATCCTGGGTAGAGCGTGGCGTGTGCTCCACTTCCTTCAGCCAGGCCAGCAGCAGCGGGCCGGATTCGGCCAATTCGCAATACGGCGCCAATTCCTTGCTCAACTGTGCGTCGTATTCGAACGGGTAGTCCTTGGCGTATTCCTCGAGGAAGAAGTCGAAAGGGTTGATCACCGTCATGTCGGCGATGACTTCCACCTCGAAGTCGAAGTGCGTGGTCTTTTCCGGGAACACCAGACGCGCCAGAAAGTTGCCGAACGGATCCTGCTGCCAGTTGATGAAATGCTTTTCCGGCTGAATCCGCAGCGAATAGCCCAGAATCGGCGTGCGGCTATGCGGCGCCGGGCGCAGACGCAGAATGTGCGGCGCCATGCTGACCGGGCGGTCGTATTGGTAGCGGGTCTTGTGGCGAATCGCGACACGGATGCTCATGGCGGGGCGTTCCTTTTGGAGACGTGAGCTGTCTAGCAAGATACAGGCCGTATAGGCCGAGTCGCTGGCCGCAAAAAATAACGCCACGCAAGGGCATGCGTGGCGCGCAAGGAAGAGACCAGCCAGTTCTTGTTGTGAAGGAGTAGGACTGGCTGAGACTAAGCAAGCTTGGTGCCAGCCAGCCGGTTGGCCGCGAGAAGCGTAGAATCTGCGCCAGGCCGTTGGTTGGATCGTCGTTGTCCGGTTCGTTATTTGCAGCGTCCGATGCAGCCGAGCGCACTACGCAGGTGCGGTCAAGCATCATGGCTGTGCATTCCCGCTTCGGACCTGCGTCGAGCGGTATGCCGGTATTGAGCGGTCTTAACACCTGTTTCTTCATCCTGCCGGGGGTGCGGCCTGTGGTACTTTTCAGGCTGTTGAATTGAAGCGAGCTGTGGCATGTCAGGAAACTCTCTGGGATTGGTTTTTTCCGTTACCTCCTTTGGTGAATCGCACGGGCCTGGCATAGGCTGCATCGTCGATGGCTGTCCGCCGGGAATGAGCCTTTGCGCGGCCGACATCCAGCTCGATCTGGATCGGCGCAAACCCGGCACGTCGCGCCATGTCACGCAGCGGCGCGAGTCGGACACGGTTGAAATCCTGTCCGGCGTGTTCGACGGCAAGACCACCGGCACGCCGATCGCGCTGCTGATCCGCAACGAAGACCAGCGCAGCAAGGACTACGGCAACATCGCCGAGACCTTCCGTCCGGGCCATGCCGATTACACCTACAACCAGAAATACGGCTTTCGCGATTACCGCGGCGGCGGCCGCTCTTCGGCGCGCGAGACGGCGGTGCGGGTGGCGGCGGGGGCCATCGCCAGAAAATGGCTGTTCGAGAAGTACGGCACCGTGATTCGCGGCTATCTGGCGCAACTCGGCCCGGTCGCCGTGCCGTTCAAGAGCTGGGACGACGTGCGGGCCAACCCGTTTTTTGCGCCGGACCAGACCGCCGTCGCCGGACTCGAGGAATACATGGACGCGCTGCGCAAGTCAGGCGATTCAGTCGGCGCGCGCATCAACGTGGTCGCGGAGAACCCGCCGATCGGCCTGGGCGAGCCGGTTTACGATCGTCTGGATGCCGATCTGGCGCATGCGTTGATGAGCATCAACGCGGTGAAGGGCGTTGAAATCGGTGACGGTTTCGCGGTCGTGGCGCAGAAAGGCACCGAGCACCGCGACGAAATGCTGCCGCAAGGCTTCGCGTCGAATCATGCCGGCGGCATTCTCGGCGGCATTTCCACCGGCCAGGACATCACCGCCTCGATCGCCATCAAGCCGACCTCCAGCCTGCGTCTGCCGGGCCGTTCGATCAATGTGCGCGGCGAACCCGTGGAAGTCGTGACCGAAGGCCGTCACGATCCTTGCGTCGGCATCCGTGCGACGCCGATCGCCGAAGCCATGCTGGCCATCGTACTGATGGATCACGCCTTGCGGCAGCGCGCCCAGAACGCCGATGTGGTCTGTACGACTCCGATCATCCCCGCGCATTTCGAGTAAGCGGGCGGCCAGATTTCAGCATTCTTTTTTTACCCCTGTTAAGGAGAAGCCCATGCAAGTCGAACACCATGACCTCGCGCACGAATTTCCCGAGCATGTCGAAACCATGCAGACCCTGAAAATGCATGACGCGCACTTCGCCAAATTGTTTGATCAGTACCACAGCATCACCAATGAGGTGGAAGACCTGGAGCGCGCCGATATCCCGGTCAACGATATCCTGATCGAAGAGATGAAGAAGCAGCGCGTGGTGTTGAAGGACGAGTTGTATCGCGCACTGGTCGCCCATCAGGGCTGATGGGTGTCATGACCGGACAGGCTGCCGCGATTCCGTACTGGCGACTGTCCGGTTTTTATTTTTTCTATTTCGCCTTCGTTGGCGCCATGGCCCCGTTCTGGGGCCTGTATCTGCATTCACTCGAATTCAACGCCTTCCAGATCGGCGTGTTGATGTCGCTGTTGCAGGTCATGCGCATCTTCGCGCCCAACATCTGGGGGCACATTGCCGACCATACCGGCAAGCGCGTGGCCATCGTGCAGTTGGCCGCCCTGGTCTGCCTGATCGCCTTCATCGGCGTGTTCTGGGCCAAGTCGTTCTGGGCGCTGTTCGCGGTGATGAGTTTGATCAGCTTCTTCTGGAGCGCCTCCTTGCCGCTGGTGGAAGCCACCACGCTGTCGCATTTGGGCAAGAGCACCGACCGCTACGGCCGCATCCGACTGTGGGGATCGGTTGGTTTCATCCTGGTGGTGGTGGGCTTGGGTGCGGCGCTGGACCATGCTTCCATCCAGCTGGTGCCCTGGGTGGTCATGGGTTTGCTGGTCGGCATCGTGTTGACTTCGCGGGTTATTCCGGAAGCGGAAATCGCGCGCCACGAAAGCGTCCATATCCCGATGCGCGACGTGCTGCGACGGCCCGAGGTGCTGGCGCTGTTCGGCGCCGCCCTGCTGATGGCGGCCGCGCACGGACCGTATTACACCTTCTTCACGATCCATCTGGTCGAAATCGGCTACAGCAAGTCGTTTGCCGGCTGGCTCTGGGCGCTGGGCGTGATTTGTGAGATCGGCATCTTCCTGGTGATGCCGCGCGTGTTTCGTTCAATCCGGGCGGAAACCGTTCTGCTGGTTACGCTGATCATCGCCGCCGTGCGCTTTCTGCTGATCGGCTGGCAGGCCGACAACCTGCCGGTCTTGTTGCTCGCCCAGTTGATGCACGCCTTTACCTTCGGCGCCTATCACGCCGCCGCGCTGTCTTTGGTGCATCGGCATTTCACCGGCAAGAACCAGGCGCGCGGCCAGGCCTTGTACAACAGCATCGCGTTCGGCGTCGGCGGCACCCTCGGCAGCCTGTATTCCGGCGCGGCCTGGGATGTGATGGGGGCGGGCGAAACGTTCAGCATCGCTTCCGGCTGCGCCCTGCTTGCCGCGCTGCTGTTCGTCTGGAAAAGCCGGGCCGCTCGATTTGCGTTACCTTAGTCGCCACAGTCGGCGCCGCTTAGCCACTCTCACGTACCCGCCATGACCCAGATCTTTCTCTATGACACCACGCTGCGCGATGGCTCGCAGCGCGAAGACATCTCTCTATCCGTCGAAGACAAGCTGACCATTGCGCATCGCCTGGCCGCCTTCGGCATGCATTACATCGAATGCGGCTGGCCGGGTTCCAACCCGAAGGACGCCGACTTCTTCGCGCGCGCCAACCGTATGAATCTGCCGGCGCGGCTGGCGGCTTTCGGCCGCACCCGCCACGCCAATGCGCGCTGCGAGGACGACGCCAATCTGCGTGCGTTGATCGAAGCCGGCACGCCGGCGGTGACCTTGGTCGGCAAGTCCTGGGATTACCACGTCAGCCATGTGCTGGCCGCCACGCCGGCGGAAAACCTGGCCATGATTCGCGACAGCGTGGCCTGGATCAAACAGCGCGGCCGGGAGGTGGTGTTCGACGCCGAGCATTTCTACGACGGCTTTCTGGCCAACCCGGACTATGCGCTGGCCACGCTGCAAGCCGCGGCGCAGGCGGGAGCCGACTGGTTGGTGCTGTGCGAGACCAATGGCGGCAAGTTGCCCTGGGAGATGGAAGCCATCACCCGCACAGTGGCGGCGCGCCTGCCGGGTTTGAAACTCGGCGTGCATTGCCATAACGACACCGGCTGCGCGACGGCCAACTCCCTGACGGCGGTGCGTTCGGGAGCGACGATGGTGCAGGGCACGATCAATGGTTACGGCGAGCGGGTCGGCAATGCCGATCTGGTCAGCATCCTGCCGAATCTGCAATTGAAGATGGGCTATGCGGTGCTGCCGGATGAGCGCCTGCGCGAACTGACCTCGCTGTCGCGCTTCGTCGCCGAAGTGGCTAATTTGAAGCACGACGATCATCAACCCTATACCGGCCATTCCGCGTTCGCCCACAAGGGCGGCATTCATGTCGCGGCGATCCTGAAATCGCCCGACACCTATCAGCACATCGACCCGGAGCGGGTCGGCAACGCGATGCGTTCGGTGACCTCGGAGCTGTCCGGGCGCGGCAACATCCAGTTGCAGGCGCGCCGCCTGGGGCTGGATATCGACAACGAGGCGGCGCAGCACGTGCTGGCCCAGATCAAACATCTGGAACACGAAGGGTTCACTTTCGAAGCCGCCGAAGCCAGCGTCGAATTGATGTTCCAGCGCCTCGATGCGAGGTATATGCGTCCGTTCGAGCTGCTCGATTACTTCGTCATCACCGAACGCCGCCACGGCCGCGGCCTGCTCGCCGAAGCGACGGTGAAGGTCAAGGTGGGCGAAGTCGTGAAATTCACCGCCGCCGAGGGCAACGGCCCGGTCAACGCGCTGGCGACGGCCTTGCAGGATGCGCTGGTGGAGACCTATCCGGTGCTGCGCAGCGTGCATCTGGTCGATTACAAGGTGCGCATCCTCGCCGGCACCGCCGGCACGGCCGCCAACACCCGCGTGCTGATCGACTTCCAGAGCGGCGAAGATACCTGGACCACGGTCGGCGCCAGCCCCAACATCATCGACGCCAGCTGGCGGGCGCTGTCCGACAGCATGGAATACGCGCTGCTGCGCCTGGGGAAATGATCGACGCCCCGCCCGAATCGCCAACGCCCAACCTTGGAGAGCGAACCCGCTCTGCAACGCGACCCACTCCCGCAAGGCGTGATTCGGCCCGCAAGCGGAGCCTCCTACGCGTTTCCACGTATTTCGAGGGTCGGCCCGCGTGCCCTCGTCGTAGGAGCGTCCGCTCGCGGCGTGAACCACCCTTTGCGACACGACCCCGTTCGCCCGCCGTGATCGGCCCGCGAGCGGGCCTCCTACCGCGCTAGACTTCGTCAACGGGACGGAGAACGGAAAATGGCCAGAGTGTTCATCAGCTACAGCCATCAGGACGAAGCCTGGAAGGACCGGGTGGTACGGCAACTGGGTGTGCTCGCCGCCGAAGGCCTGGAAACCTGGGACGACCGCCGCATCGACGGCGGCGACGACTGGTATCCGGAAATCGAACAGGCCATTACGGGTTGTGATGTTGCGCTGTTGTTGATTTCCGCGAACTTCCTCACCTCGAAATTCATTCTCGGCAACGAAGTTCCACCCTTGCTGCAACGTCGCCAAGAGCAAGGCATCCGGGTCATCCCGGTGGTTCTCTCCCCCTGCCAGTGGGCGAGAATTCCCTGGCTCAAGACCATCCAGGCCCGGCCCAAGGACGGAAAACCCCTCACCGGCATGAGCGAGCACGATGCCGAAACCGCCCTCTCCGACCTGGTGGGCGAAATTGTCGACCTGACGGAGAAGCAGGCCACCAACCACCCGCCCGGCGCCCCACTCCCGCCGGACAAGATCGACCTCACACACCTCCCCGAAGGCGCTCCCCACTTCCTCGGCCGGGAACACGAACTCGCCGCCCTCGACGCCGCCTGGCGGGATGCCGGGCGCACCGCCATCGTCCAGATCATCGCCCCCGGCGGGGTGGGCAAGACCGCGCTGGTCAAGCGCTGGCTGGACGGCATGCGCATCCGGGGGTGGGAAGGGGCGCGGCGGGTTTATGGCTGGAGCTTCTACAGTCAGGGCACAAGGGAAGATCAGCAGGCCTCGGAAGACCTGTTTCTCGCCAACGCGCTGGAATGGTTAGGTGTGGAACACGACCCCGCCCTCAACCCGGCGGATAAGGGCCGCCTCCTGGCCGAAGCGGTGGTGGTGGGCCGCACCCTGCTGTTGCTGGATGGGGTCGAACCCCTGCAATACCCGCCCGGCCCGCTGGAGGGTGAACTGCACGCCCCCGGCCTCAAGGCCCTGCTGACCCATCTCGCTACGGCCGGCCAGGCCGGACTGTGTGTCATCAGCAGTCGGGAACGCCTAGCCGATTTGGACGAGTGGGAAAGAAACGAGCACCGCCCCAACGGCGGCGTGCCGCGCCTGGACCTGGGCAACCTGAGCGAAAGCGACGGTGCCCGTCTGCTCCATGACCTGGGGGTGAAGCGGGCCGGCGCGGCGCAGATCGCTGCCAACGACGAGGAACTGAAGCAGGCCAGCCGCGAGGTGAAGGGCCATGCCCTCACCCTGAGCCTGTTGGGTCGCTATCTGGAACTCGCATACGAAGGCGATATCCGCCGTCGCGACCAAGTGGATTTCCAGGAGGCCGACGCCGAGGTGGACGGCGGCCACGCCTTCCGGGTCATGAAAGCCTACGAGACCTGGTTTGCCCGCGCGGGCCAGAAGGGCGAGAGGGAACTCGCGGCACTGCGGCTACTGGGTTTCTTCGACCGACCCGCCAGTCGGGCAAGCCTTCGGGCGTTGCGTACTGCACCGGCAATACCCGGCCTCACCCGGCCGCTGGTGACGCTGAAGCCCGAACTCTGGAGGGTGACGCTGAAACGCCTGCAAGCGTGTGGCCTGGTTTACTTTGATGCAGACGCCGGCAGCGTCGATGCCCACCCGTTGGTACGCCAATATCTGGCCAAGACTCTGAGCGAGTCCATGCCCGAAGCCTGGCGCGAAGGCCACCGCCGCCTGTACGAACAGCTCAAGGCCAGCGTGCCCCACCGCCCGGAAGGCCTGGCCGGACTGCAACCCCTATACCAGGCCGTGGCCCATGGTTGCCTGGCGGGGTTGTGGCAGGAGGCGTGCGACGAGGTGTACGTGGATCGCATCCTGCGCGGCGCGGGGCATGACGGTTACTACAGCACCAGGAAACTCGGTGCCCTCGGCGCCGACCTCGGGGTGGTGGCCTGCTTCTTCGTGGAACCGTGGCGCCGGTTGATCCCGGCCCTGTCCGAGGCCGACCAGGCCTGGCTGCTCAATGAGGCGGCCACCCGCCTGCGCGCCCTGGGCCGGCTGGGGGAGGCCCTGGAGCCGATGTGGGCCTCGGGTGAAATGGATGTCGAACGCGGGGAATGGGAAGGCGCTGCTATCAGTTACGGCAACCTGAGCGAATTGCAGCTAAGCGTGGGCCGGGTCGGTGCCGCTGTGGCCGATGCTGAGTCCTCGGTGGACTACGCCGACTGCAGCGGCAATGCGGTTTGGCGCATGGTCAGCCTCTCGGCCCTGGCGGATGCCCTGCTCCATCATGGCGAGGGGGAAACGGCGGCGGCTCGGTTCTCCGAGGCCGAGACGCTGCAAAAGGAACGGCAACCCCTGTACCCGCTGCTCTACTCGGTGCAAGGCTTCCAGTATTGCGACCTGCTGCTGGGCGGGGCGGAGCGGGCCGCCTGGGGGGTGGTAACTGGGGGAGGCGCAACGGACGCGGGTGGCGACAAGCTGCGGCTGGATTGTTCGGCGGTAATGGAGCGGGCGGTACGGACGTTGCGATGGGCGGACAAGAATAATCTGTCCTTGCTCGACATCGCCCTCGACCACCTCACCGTGGCCCGTTGCGCCCTCTACAGCGCCCTGCTGAACGGCTCGCCGCCCGACGCCTTCGAGGCCGCCCGCAAAGAAATCGATTCCGCCGTGGCCGGCTTGCGTGCCGCAGGTGATCAGTCGCGCCTCCCCCTCGGCTTGCTCACCCGCGCCTGGCTGCGCCAGTGCCTGGACGACGAGGCCGGTGCCCGCGCCGACCTAGACGAAGTGGAACGCATCGCTCGCCGTGGCAACATGCGTTTGCATCTCGCCGACCTTCACCTCACCCGCGCCCGCCTGTTCCGCGACCGTGATGAACTCGCCAAAGCCCGCGCCCTGATCGAGGAATGCGAATACTGGCGCCGCCTGCCGGAATTGGAGGACGCCGAGCGGGCCATGTCGTAGGCGCGTCCGCTTGCGGCGCGAACCCCACCACCGCATGCCGTGATTCGGCCCGCAAGCGGAGCCTCCTACGCGTTCCCACGTATTTCGAGGGTCGGCCCGCGTGCCCTCCGTCGTAGGAGCGCCCGCTTGCGGCGCGAACCCACGACCGCATGCCGGGTATTCGGCCCGCAAGCGGGGCCTCCTACGCGTTTCCATGTATTTCAAGGGTTGGCGCGTGAGCTCCCGGTTGTAGGAGCGTCCGCTTGCGGCGCGAACCCTGCTCTTTAATTCGGCCCGCAAGCGGGGCCTCCTACGGCACAATGTTTTTCATGGCTCATCAATCCCGCTTGCGCTTGGGCCGGGTTTCCCTGCCTGGCCAGCCTTACCACATCATCACCGCCAGCCACGAGCGGCGGCCGGTGTTCGCGGACCCGGCGGCGGCGCGCGAGGTGATCCTGGCGATGCGTCGGATGCACGAGGAAGGGTGGTTGCATTCCCATGCCTGGGTGTTGATGCCGGATCATCTGCATTGGCTGTTCACCCTGGGCGAACGCGCCGGCCTGTCCACCACGCTGAACCGCTTCAAGTCGGGCAGCGCCCATGCTGTGCGGGGGCGTTGCCGTGAGGTCGCCCAGGTCTGGCAGGCCGGCTATTTCGACCACGGGGTGAGAGCGGAAGAGGATTTGCGCGCCATCGCCCGCTATATCGTCGCCAACCCGCTGCGCGCGGGCTTGTGCCGGAGCGTGGGGGCGTATCCCTGGTGGGATGCGGAATGGTTGTAGGAGGCCCGCTTGCGGGCCGAAGCCCGGCATGCGGTGGTAGGTTCGGCCCGCAAGCGGGCCTCCTACGTGGGGATGTGGCGCGTATCGGTAGGAGGCGAACCGTTCGCCATCGCCTTGCCCCCGCCGACGTGAAATAATTCGCCTCTTTCTTTTGCCGCCCGAGTCATGACCTCACCGCGCACCCTTTACGACAAACTCTGGGACGCCCATATCGTCCACCAGGAAGCCGATGGCACGGCGTTGATTTATATCGACCGCCATCTGGTGCATGAAGTGACCAGCCCGCAGGCCTTCGAGGGCCTCAAGCTGTCCGGCCGCCCGCTGTGGCGGGCGAGCAGCGTGCTGGCCACGCCGGACCATAACGTGCCGACCAGCCACCGCGCCGCCGGCATCGTCGACCCGGTCTCGCGCACCCAGGTGGAAACGCTGGACGCCAATTGCGTCGAGTACGGCCTCAACGAATTCCGCATGGAGGACAGCCGCCAGGGCATCGTCCACGTCATCGGCCCGGAACAGGGCTTCACGCTGCCCGGCGTCACGCTGGTGTGCGGCGATTCGCATACCAGTACCCACGGCGCCTTTGCCGCGCTGGCTTTCGGCATCGGCACATCGGAAGTCGAGCATGTGCTGGCGACGCAGTGCCTGTGGCAGAAGAAGTCGCAGTCCATGCTGGTCCGCGTCAAGGGCGAGTTGCAGGCCGGCGTGACCGCCAAGGACATCGCGCTGGCCATCATCGGCAAGATCGGCACGGCCGGCGGCACCGGCTACGCGCTGGAGTTCGGCGGCCAGGCGATCCGCGCGCTGTCGATGGAAGGCCGCATGACCCTGTGCAACATGGCGATCGAGGCCGGCGCCCGCGCCGGCATGGTGGCGGCCGACGAGAAGACGATTGCTTACGTCGAAGGTCGCCCGCAGGCGCCGCGGGGCGCGGCCTGGGAACAGGCGGTGGCGTACTGGCGCACGCTGCATTCCGATCCGGACGCCCGCTTTGACGCGGTGGTCGAACTCGCTGCCGCTGAAATCAAGCCGCAGGTGACCTGGGGCACGTCGCCGGAAATGGTGTTGCCGGTGGATGCGCGGGTGCCGAATCCGGCCGACGCACCGAATGCCGTCAAGCAGGCGGACTGGGAACGCGCTTTGGCTTACATGGGCCTCGCCGCCGGCATGCCGATCGAACAGATCGCCATCGACAAGGCGTTCATCGGCTCTTGCACCAATTCGCGCATCGAAGACCTGCGCGAAGCCGCCGTGGTGGCGCGCTGGGCCGTCTCGCAAGGGCGCCGGGTGGCCGCCAACGTCAAGCTGGCGATGGTGGTGCCGGGTTCCGGTCTGGTCAAGGCGCAGGCCGAAGCCGAAGGGCTGGACAAGGATTTCGTCGCGGCGGGTTTTGAATGGCGCGATCCGGGGTGTTCCATGTGTCTGGCGATGAACGCCGACCGTTTGGAGCCGGGCGAGCGCTGCGCCTCGACCTCGAACCGCAATTTCGAAGGCCGGCAAGGGCAGGGCGGCCGCACCCATCTGGTCAGTCCGGCGATGGCGGCGGCGGCGGCGGTTTTTGGCCATTTCGTTGATATTCGTGAGGTGATGTGATGACAACTCCGCAAAAATGGATGCTGTTCGGCGTGGCGAAAGTGCTCGTTCTGGCTGTCGCGGTCGGCGTGGTGTTCAGCCTCTATGGCTGCAACACCGTGCGCGGTGTCGGCCAGGACATCGAAAAGGCCGGCGAGGCGATACAGCGGGCGGGCAATAAATGAAACCGTTCACGACTCTGCACGGCCTGGTCGCGCCGCTTGACCGCGCCAACGTCGATACCGACGCGATCATTCCCAAGCAATTTCTGAAGTCGATCAAGCGTTCCGGCTTCGGCCCCAACGCGTTCGACGAGTGGCGCTATCTGGATCGCGGCGAGCCGGGCATGGACTGTTCGCGGCGCCCGCTCAACCCGGATTTCGTGCTCAATCAGGCGCGCTACCAGGGTGCATCGGTGCTGCTGGCGCGGGAAAACTTCGGCTGCGGTTCGTCGCGCGAGCATGCCCCCTGGGCGCTGGAAGACTATGGCTTCCGCGCCATCATCGCGCCGTCCTTCGCCGACATCTTCTTCAACAACTGCTTCAAGAATGGCGTCCTGCCCATCGTGCTGGCAGCGGAAACAGTCGATCGTTTGTTCAAGCAAACCGAGGCCAGCGAGGGCTACCGCCTGGCCATCGACCTTGCCGCGCAGACCGTGACGACGCCGAGCGGCGAGGTGATCGGTTTCGAGGTCGACGGCGAGCGTAAACATCGCCTGTTGAACGGGCTTGATGACATCGCTTTGACATTGCAATTTACCGATACGATCAAGCTTTATGAGGCGCGCCGCCGACAAGAAGCGGCGTGGCTGTTCATCTAGGAGAAAACATGAAACTCGCAGTTCTGCCGGGTGACGGCATAGGCAAGGAAATCGTCGCGCAAGCGGTCAAGGTGCTCGATGTACTCAAGCGCGACGGCGCCAAGATCGAGATGGAATACGGCGATATCGGCGGCGCCGGATACGACGCCGCCGGCGATCCGCTGCCGGAAGCGACGCTGAAATTATCGAAGGCCGCCGATGCGGTGCTGCTGGGCGCAGTTGGCGGTCCGCAGTACGACGCGCTGGAACGTCCGCTGCGCCCGGAACGCGGTCTGTTGCGCATCCGCAAGGAATTGAATCTGTTCGCCAATCTTCGTCCGGCGCTGCTGTATCCGGAATTGGCCGGCGCGTCTTCGCTGAAGCCGGAAGTGGTGGCCGGGCTGGACATCATGATCGTGCGCGAACTGACTGGCGATGTGTATTTCGGTCAGCCGCGCGGCATCGAAATTCGAGTCGGACCCAACGGCCAGAGCGAGCGCGTCGGCTTCAACACCATGATCTATTCCGAGTCGGAAGTGCGCCGCGTCGCACATGTCGCCTTCGGCATCGCGATGAAGCGCGGCAAGAAGTTGTGCTCGGTGGAGAAGGCCAACGTGCTGGAGTGCTCGGAACTGTGGCGGGACGTGGTGGCCGAGGTGGCGAAGGAGTATCCGGAGGTGAATCTGTCCACCATGTATGTGGACAACGCCGCGATGCAGCTGGTGAAGAACCCGAAGCAGTTCGATGTGATCGTCACCGGCAACATCTTCGGCGATATCTTGTCCGATCAGGCTTCCATGTTGTCCGGCTCCATCGGCATGTTGCCGTCGGCTTCGCTGGACGAGAACAACAAGGGCATGTACGAGCCGATTCACGGCTCCGCGCCCGATATCGCCGGCCAGGACATCGCCAATCCGCTGGCGACCATCCTGTCGCTGGCGATGATGTACCGCTATACCTTTGCCGATCTGGCCACGGCCGACCGCATCGAAAATGCCGTCAAGAAGGTTATCGCCCAGGGTTACCGTACCGGCGACATCTGGACCGAAGGCACTCGTAAAGTATCGTGCTCGGCGATGGGCGATGCCGTCGTCGCCGCGTTGTAATGCATTCCTGAACTGAGGTTGACGAAATGAAGCGAGTAGGTCTGATTGGTTGGCGCGGTATGGTGGGCTCGGTGCTCATGGGGCGCATGCGGGAGGAACGGGATTTCGATCATATCGATCCGGTGTTCTTCACCACCTCCAACGTGGGCGGCAAGGGGCCCGATGTGGGCCGCGAAGTCCCGCCCCTGAAGGATGCGATGTCCGTCGACGAGCTGAAGGCGATGGACATCATCATCACCGCCCAGGGCGGCGATTACACCAAGGCGGTGTATCCGAAGCTGCGCGCGGCCGGCTGGAACGGTTACTGGATCGATGCCGCGTCTACGCTGCGCATGCAGGATGACGCCATCATCATTCTCGATCCGGTCAACCGGGACGTGATCAAGAACGGTATCGCCCACGGGGTGAAGACCTACGTCGGCGGCAATTGCACGGTGTCGTTGATGTTGATGGCCATCGGCGGCCTGTTCGATGCCGGCCTGATCGAGTGGATTTCGCCGATGACCTATCAGGCCGCTTCCGGCGCCGGCGCGCGCAACATGCGCGAGCTGATCCAGCAGATGGGCGCCGTGCATGGCGAAGTGGCCGATCTGGTGGCCGACCCGGCTTCCGCGATCCTGGAGATCGACAAGAAAGTGGCCGACTACATTCGTTCCGATCGTTATCCGCTCGATGCCTGGCCGGTGCCGCTGGCCGGCAACCTGATTCCCTGGATCGACGTCGCGTTGGCTTCCGGCCAGTCCAAGGAAGAATGGAAGGCGCAGGTCGAAGCGAACAAAATACTCGGCCGTTCCGACAGGCAAATTCCCATCGATGGCCTCTGCGTGCGGGTCGGCGCGATGCGCTGCCATTCCCAGGCCCTGACCATCAAGATGACCAAGGACGTGCCGCTGGACGATATCCATGGGCTCATCGCCGCCCATAACCCCTGGGTGAAAGTCGTACCCAACGACCGCGAGATCACGATGCGCGAACTGACCCCCGCCGCCGTCACCGGCACCCTCGCCGTGCCGGTCGGCCGCCTGCGCAAACTCAATATGGGGCCGGAGTACCTGACCGCCTTTACCGTCGGCGACCAGCTGCTCTGGGGCGCGGCTGAACCCTTGCGCCGCATGCTGCGCATCATTCTGCAAGGTTGAACGAGTTGGCATCCGAATCTCTGGCATCCCAATTCGATCTGGCCGTTCTGGGTGTGGACGCGCCACTGGGCGAGGCAGTATTAAGTGTTTTGGACGAACGTGAAGTGCCCATCGGGCGTCTGTTTGCACTGACCTTGCACGAGCCGGAAGCGAGTGCCACTTTTCGCGGCGAGTCCTGGCCGCACCTGGCCGCTGAGGGGTTCGACTATAGCCAGGCGCAGGCGTTGATCGTGACCAGCCGGGGTGAGGCGACTGCCCGTTTGGTCGAGAAAATCCGCGCCCAGCGGCCCACCATGCCGATTCTGGATCTGGATGCGGCCGATTCCGCCATCGATCCGGCTGCGGCGGTAATTGCGGCGCGCTTGATCAAGCCGATTGCGGCGCTCGCCGGGCTGATTTCGGCCGAGGCGTTCGTGACTTTGCCGGTCTCGCTGGCTGGCAAGGAAGGCGTGCATGAACTGGTTGAGCAAACGCGCGGCCTGTTCAATATGGAGAGTCCGGAGGCGGAAGTCTTTCCGCTGCAAATCGCCTTCAATCTCGTCCCCAAGGTGCAGGAAAAGAATGTACCGGACTACGAGTCGTTGTTGGCGCAAACAACGGCCCGATTGGCCAACGGGGCGGTAGTCGGCTTTACCGCGGCGACCGGCCCGCTGTTCTTCGGCGCCGCCATGGCGTTGCACGTTCGGACCGCACAAGTCTTGGATGCCGAGGCGCTGCGCAATGCCTTGCAGCATCAGGACGGCATCACCCTGATGGAAGACGAGCATCCCGCGGCGATGCCGACCCCGGCCACCGATGCGTTGGGAAGTCAAGATGTATTCGTGGGCAGAATCCGGCTTGAGGGTGATGCGTGTCGGCTCTGGTTGGTGTTCGATCCGATTGCGCTGGAGGCCGCGCAGATCGCGGCCAGCGTGGAAAATTGGATTGATAAGCCCGCAAGTTCAATGCTAACGTAAGATTTCCTTCAGATAACGCGCCTAACCCTATGAGAAATTTCATAAATCCGGGCGCAACGGGTTGATCTGACGGTTGGATATGGGGATGCTCCAAGATGGTCTTGAAGACAGAGGATATAAGGCGAAGCGATGAACAAGACTAGAAAGATCAGTGGCTTACTGTTGGCGCTGTTGTTTGCTTGGGGGTCTGCCAATGCCGCCGGTTTAGGCAAGCTGACGGTTCAGTCCGCGCTTGGGCAGCCGCTCAAGGCCGAGATCGAGCTGCTCTCGGTCACCAAGGATGATCTCGCCGACATCACTGCAAAACTGGCCAGCGCGGATGCCTTCCGACAGGCCCGCATCGATCGCCAGGACGTGCTCAGCGCGTTGCGTTTCAGCGTGGACCAGCGCGCAAACGGCCAGCCGATCATCAGAATCACCTCGACCTCGTCGGTGCCCGATCCTTTCCTGGACATGCTGATCGAACTCAATTGGAGTTCCGGCCGTCTAGTCCGCGAGTACACGATCCTGCTCGATCCGCCGGCATCGGCCAAACCGATCGAGACGGTGCGTCCGGCCGCGGTGGTTGAAGCGCCGCGTAATGGCGTCGCCAAACCAGCTGTTCAGACTGCGCCGGTTGCGGCGGCGGAAAGCGCGAAGTCCAAGCCTGTTCCTGTCCCGGTTCCCGTCGCGCCCAGGCGCTACGGCCCGGTGAAATCCGGCGAGACGCTGCGCGCTATCGCCGGCAAGCTGAAGCCGGCGGAGATCAGCCTTGAACAGATGATGGTCGGCTTGTACCAGGCCAACAAGGACGCTTTCCAGAGTAACAACATGAGCCGCCTCAACCGCGGCCGCGTGTTGAACGTGCCAGAGGCGGACAAGATCCTGCAGGTTTCCCGCGCCGAGGCGGCTCGCACGGTGCAGGGGCATGCCGCGGAATGGCATGCGTATCGTCGCAAGTTGGCGGAAATTGCCGATGAGGCGCCGCCGCCCATGGTGGCAGAGCAAGCTGCCGGCAAGATTGCGCCGAAGGAAGAGGGTAAGCCTGCGCCTGCACCTACGGCGCCCAAGGACGTGCTCAAGCTCTCCAAGGGCGAACCGGGCGCCATGGGCAAGGCGGACGCCAAGACGCAGGAGCGGATGCATGCCATGGAAGAGGAGTTGGCGGCGAAGGGCCGCTCGCTCCAGGAGGCGCAAGAACGCGTCAGCCAGCTCGAACGTACGGTTCGAGACATGCAGAAGCTGCTTGAAATGAAAGCGCAGGAAGCGGCCAAAGCGCCGCCTGCACCGATTGCGCCGCCCGCAGCGGTAGCCGAAATGCCGGCCGTCGCGCCTGCAACGCCGCCTGCGGCGCCTGCGGCGCCGACTGCACCGCCCAAACCGGCGCCGGTTGTGGCGGACCTGCCGGAAGCCGAGCCGAGCACGAGCTGGGTTTCCACGTTCATCAGCAATCCGATCTATATCGGCGGCATCGTGGCGGCGCTGCTGCTTTCGGCTCTGCTCTGGATGATGATGGTGGGCAGCAGGCGGCGGCAGGGCTTGACCAAGTTTGAAGACAGCATCATGACCGGCGGCGAATTCAAGAATAACGCCGTGTTCAATGCGTCCAGCGGGAATGCGGCCTCCGGTGCGGCAACCGAAGGCAGCATGTTGCTGACCGATTTCAGCCGACTCGGCATGGGCGCGATCGATAGTCACGAGGTCGATCCGATTGCCGAGGCCGAGGTCTACATGGCCTACGGGCGCGATGCGCAAGCCGAGGAGATCTTGCGTGAGGCGCTGGGCAAAGATCCAAGCCGGCATGAAATCGCGCTCAAGCTGCTTGAGCTTTACGCTTCACGCAAGGACACCACCAGCTTCGAAACCACGGCCAGCGATTTGTATGCCGGTCTTGGCGGCCAGAGCACGCCGGTATGGGAACGTGCCGCCGAAATGGGGCGTTCGATCGACCCGCAGAATCCGCTGTACCGCGTTGCGACGCCGCTGGCTTCGAGCATGGCCGCACCGGCCGCCGCCATGGCTACGGCCGCCGCCATGGCTACGGCCGCCGCCATGGCTACGGCCGCCGCGATGGCTTCGGTCGCCGCCCATGCACCGGCTAAGGCCGCCGCGCCAGCCGCGGCTGAAGAGGATGATCTGGACCAGTTGGCGAGCATGAACGATTGGGGCGATACCCCCAGCGCCGGCGACGCCGATCTGAGCGACGATTTCGAAACGCGGCGGGATGTCGCTCCTGAGCATGACAATCTGATGGAGTTTGAAAGCGCGACGGCCTTTGCCGAACCCGCCCAATTGGATATCAACCCGCCTGAGCCGGCAGCGACAGACTTTGCACCAGAGCTGGATTTCATTCCGAGCGAGGAGTTGGACCTGCCTCCGGAGTTGCCGGCTGCTGCACCGGTTGCGGCCGAGCCTGAGCAAGCAGATGAAATGGTGGACGATTTCGGTTCGACATTTGACCTGCATGACGCTTTTGCCGAACCGGCGCCTGAGGCTGATGTCCAGACCGCTGACGCGCAAATCGAGCCGGCTATGGCTGAGCCTGAGGAGGCGCTGTTCGATCAGGACTTCTCCGCTGATATGGCTGCAGACGAATCCGAAGACATGCCCGTGCTTGATCTTTCCGGGATAGACCTGGATCTGGATGCCGATAACGTGCCCGATGTCGAATCGCTGGCCGTCGATGAAATGCAAGAGATCGTCGCCGAACCGGTCATCGAGATGGCGACCGATTTTGATCCGTTTGCCGAAGTATCGGCGCCGGCAGATTTCGAGCCCTCGCTTGAGACCCCGCCTGAGTCCGCCGCCGGCGCGGTAAGCGAAGCGCCGCCGGAAGCTGCCGCGATCGAAGAGGCTGGCATTGATCCGGAATTGCGCGAAGAGGTCAACACCAAGCTGGATCTGGCACGCGCCTATATGGAAATGGGCGACCGTGAAGGCGCTCGCGAGATCCTGCAGGAAGTGCTGGGAGAAGGGGATGCCGGACAGAAGGCCGAAGCGACGAAGTTGATGGCCGAGGCGGCCTGAACCGGGGCGCCGTGGGATGAACCGTTGCCGTTCCCGGGGTGTTTTCGCGGCACCCGCAAGGGGTATGCCGGGTTTGTAAGCGCCTGAACAGTAATGACCCCGCTGCACCCGGCAAGCCGCATCCTGATCTATCTGGTGGCAGCCCTGGCAATTCCGGGGCTGCCTTTTTTCTTGTTGCCGATTCTATTGATGCTGGCCTTGTCGTTGTTGCTCGTGCAACGGCGTGCGCCGATTCGGCTGATCTGGCGTACGCGCTGGTTGCTATTGGTTCTGCTTTTTGGCTATGCCTATAGCCTGCCTGGCGAGCCGCTATGGCCAGTTCTGGGGACGGCTTCCCCGAGTTGGGAGGGGGGGCTGCACGGCATGGAGCAGGTTATTCGCTTGATCGTCTTGTTGCTGGGGTTGGATATGCTGGTTTTGCGACTGCCGGCCAATGAATTACTGGCGGGGCTGTATCAATTGATGCGGCCGTTTTCCGCGTTTGGCCTCGACCCGAATTCCGCCGCCCTGCGTGTGGGCCTCACGCTGCGCGCGATCGAGACGATGGAGCGGGGCCGAGGCAATCTCAGGGGGCTACTCAAATTGGATTTTCAAGTCGATTTGCCGCAACAGATCCAGCTGCGTTTGCTTCCGCTGCGTTTCGTTGATGTGGCCGTGCCCGGGCTGCTGATGGCGGCGGTCGTTGCAGCCTGGTTGCACACGGCTTGAACGGCTTGGAAGTCATGCCCGAATTGACGCCTGCCGTTTCTGCGCGCATCGCGCTCGGCATTGAATACGATGGCCGCGATTTTTGCGGCTGGCAGACGCAGCCGAGCGGCTGCTCGGTGCAGAACCACCTCGAACGCGCCCTCGCGCATGTCCACTCGGCGCCCGTGCAAACGGTCACCGCCGGGCGTACCGATGCCGGCGTGCATGCGGTCGCGCAGATCGTGCATTTCGACATGCAGAATTATCGGCCCGAGCATGCCTGGGTGTTCGGCGCCAATTCGCGTTTGCCGGTCGGGATTTCGGTGCTCTGGGCGAAAGCCATGCCGGCCGATTTTCACGCCCGCTTTGGTGCGCTCGAACGCACCTATCGCTATGTCCTGTTGAACCAGCCGGTACGACCGGCTTTGCTGGCCGGCCGGGTCGGTTGGATCCATGGCGATCTTGACGAGGCGTTGATGGCTGAAGCCGCACGCTGGCTGCTCGGCGAACAGGATTTCTCCGCGTTTCGCGCGGCGGAATGCCAGGCCAGAACGCCGGTGCGCGACTTGCGCAGCGCCCGGGTCTGGCGCCACGGCGCCTGCGTGCAGTTCGAATTCCGCGCCAACGCTTTCCTGCACCATCAGGTTCGCAACATGGTCGGCGCGCTGGTCTGGGTGGGCTTGCGGCGGCGCCCGCCTGAATGGATCGCAGATCTGTTGCAGGCCCGCGACCGAACTCGCGCGGCTGCGACCTTCGCTGCGGATGGCCTTTATTTGGCGGATGTTCGCTACGATGCGCGCTTCGCCGTGCCGGTGCGTCCCGATCTGGGCCCGCTAGGCTTTTTCCCGCTTAGGCCCGCGGAGCTTTTCCTCCCCCAGCCGGATGATTATTGATATGACGCGCGTAAAAATCTGCGGCATTACTCGCCCGCAAGACGCTCTGGCCGCGGCCTATGCTGGCGCCGACGCCATCGGCCTGGTGTTCTACGCCAAGAGTCCGCGCAACGTGGCCTTGGCTCAGGCCGCAGGCATTGTGCAGGCGCTGCCGCCGTTCGTGACCAGCGTCGCCTTGTTCGTCAATCCCACGGCTGACGAGGTGCGCGCTGTCATGCGCCAGGTCAGGCCGGATGTGCTGCAGTTTCATGGCGAAGAAGGGCCCGAGTTCTGCCGCAGTTTTGGCATGCCCTATCTGAAAGCAGTGCGCGTTCGGCCGGAGACCGATTTGCTACAATTCGCCGCCTTGTATGCAGACGCCCAGGGCCTGTTGCTGGATGCCTGGAGTGACGCGGCGCATGGCGGTACCGGCGAGCGCTTCGATTGGAACCTGATTCCCGCTGATTTGCCCAAACCCCCCATCCTCGCCGGCGGCCTGAGCCCCGCCAATGTCCGTGCCGCGGTGGAAACGGTCAGGCCGTGGGCGGTGGATGTTTCCAGCGGCGTCGAAATTTCGAAAGGCATCAAGGATGCGGCGCTGATCGCCGCTTTCATGAAGGAAGTGAAACATGCAGTCTGAACAGCATTTACCCGACGCCCGCGGCCATTTCGGCCCCTACGGCGGCGTCTTCGTCGCCGAGACGCTGATGGCGGCGCTCGACGAACTCAAACACGAATATGAGGCCGCTCGCCGCGATCCCGATTTCCTGGCTGAGTTTCATCATGAGTTGCGGCATTACGTCGGCCGCCCCAGCCCGATCTATCACGCCAAACGCTGGTCCGAGATGCTCGGCGGGGCGCAGATCTTCCTGAAACGCGAAGACCTCAATCACACCGGCGCGCACAAGATCAACAACACCATCGGCCAGGCGCTGCTGGCGCGGCGCATGGGCAAGAAGCGGGTGATTGCGGAAACCGGCGCCGGCCAGCATGGCGTCGCTTCCGCGACGGTTTCCGCCCGCTACGGCATGGAATGCGTGGTTTACATGGGCGCCGAGGACATCAAACGCCAGTCGCCCAATGTGTTCCGCATGAAACTGCTCGGCGCCACCGTGGTGGGCGTCGAGTCCGGTTCCAAGACCCTGAAGGATGCGCTCAACGAGGCCATGCGCGACTGGGTCACCAACGTCGAATCCACTTTCTACATCTTGGGTACCGCCGCCGGCCCGCACCCGTATCCGATGCTGGTGCGCGACTTCCAGTGCGTGATCGGCGACGAATGCAAGGTGCAGATGGCCGAGATGCTGGGCCGCCAGCCGGATGCCGTGATCGCCTGCGTCGGCGGCGGCTCCAACGCCATCGGCATCTTCCACCCCTATATTCCGGTCGCGGGCGTGCGCCTGATCGGCGTCGAGGCCGGCGGCCACGGCATCGCCAGCGGCCAACACGCCGCGCCGCTGTCCGCCGGTACGCCGGGCGTGCTGCATGGCTTCCGCAGTTATCTGATGCAGGATGCCAATGGCCAGGTCATCGAAACCCATTCCGTTTCCGCCGGCCTGGATTACCCCGGCGTCGGTCCCGAGCACAGCTATCTGAAGGACAGCGGCCGCGCCGAGTACGTCGCCATCAACGACGACGAAGCCCTCGCCGCGTTCCATAACCTGTGCCGTTTTGAAGGCATCATCCCGGCGCTGGAATCGAGCCATGCGCTGGCCCATGCCGCCAAGATCGCACCGACCATGGGCAAGGACCAGATCTTGCTGGTCAACCTGTCCGGGCGCGGCGACAAGGACATCAACACGGTGGCGAAACTGGCGGGAATCGAGTTATAAGTAATACCGATATTGATACTGAATGGCTAAAATCGACGACATCCTGACCGGAATGCGGAAGAACCCGCAGGGTGTTCGATTCTCTGATTTGAGCAAGGTATGCGATCATTTCTTTGGCGAAGCACGCCAGCTTGGAACCAGCCATCGGGTATATCGGACCCCCTGGTTAGGAGATCCGAGAGTGAATATTCAGATGGGCGAGGGCGGAAAGGCCAAGGTCTATCAGGTCAGGCAGGTATTGCTGGCAATTTCCAAGTTGAAGGGCGTGCAAGATGATCAATCCTGACCACTACACCTACCGTGTCACCTGGTCCGAGGAGGACGGCGAATATATTGGCCTGTGCGCTGAATACCCGAGTCTTTCCCATCTGGCAGCGACAGGCGGCGAAGCGTTGGAAGGTATAACCGCGTTGGTGCGCGATGTGGTCGCCGATCTTGCCGCGAATGGCGAGCCCATTCCGGAGCCTCTGGCCGAGCGCCGTTTCAGTGGCAAGTTCATGGTCCGAGTGCCGCCGGAATTGCATCGCTCGCTTGTTACCCGGGCTGCCGAGGAAGGCGTCAGCCTCAATCGCTATGTCAGTGCCCGGTTGGTGGGATAAGCAAATACATGCCTATTCCCGATTTTCAGACACTCATGCTCCCACTGCTGCGATTCTGCGCCGACGGCGTTGAGCATGGCAGGCACGATGCCTTGCTGATTCTGGCTAAGGAATTCGCTTTGTCCGAGTCTGAATTGGCTGAGTTATTGCCCTCTGGAAAACAAGGCAAGTTTGTCAATCGGCTGGCATGGGCAAAAAGTCATCTCAAGCAGGCTGCACTATTGGAAACCACTGCGCGGGGCGTATTTCGGATTACCGAGCGGGGTAAAGCGGTTCTTGCGGAAAACCCTGCTCGCATTGACATGAAATATCTAGAGCGCTTTCCGGAGTACCAAGCATTCCGCTCCATCCAACGGGTTAGAAATTCCCTGGATAACGAGTCTGGGTCAGCGATTCAGCAAGCGACGCCTGAAGAGTTGCTTGAGTCTGGATACCGTCAAGTTCGCTCCTCGCTGGCGGTTGATCTGCTGGCGCAGGTCAAGAATGCTTCCCCCTCATTTTTCGAACGCATGGTTGTTGATCTGTTGCTCAACATGGGTTACGGCGGAACTCGTGAGGATGCTGGTCAGGTTGTCGGCAAAAGTGGGGATGGTGGTATCGACGGCATCATCAAGGAAGATCGTTTAGGTCTTGATGTCATCTACATTCAGGCAAAACGTTGGGAAGGTGACATTGGCAGTTCAGAAATTCGAAATTTCATTGGCGCTTTGTCCGTGCATAAAGCCGAGAAAGGCGTTTTTATTACAACCTCTGGTTTCAACAAGAACGCTCGTGAAACAGCAGCCAAGGTAAACAGCAAGATCGTCCTGATTGATGGGCCCATGCTTGCTGAACTCATGATTGATTTCGGGTTGGGTGTTTCCTCCGTGAATACCTACGAAATCAAACGTATCGATTCCGATTTTTTTGCAGAAGACTGACCCATGAGCCGCATCGGCCAAACCTTTACTCAACTCAAAGCTCAGGGCCGCAAGGCCTTGATTCCGTTCATTACTGCGGGCGATCCGGCGCCGGCCGATACGGTGCCGTTGATGCATGCGCTGGTCGCAGGCGGCGCCGACATCCTGGAATTGGGCGTGCCGTTTTCCGACCCGATGGCGGATGGGCCGACCATCCAGCGCGCCAGCGAACGGGCGCTGAAACAGGGCGTCGGCTTGCGCGACGTTCTGGCGATGGTGGCTGAGTTCCGCCAGACCAATGCCGCCACGCCGGTGGTCTTGATGGGCTATGCCAATCCGATCGAGGCGATGGGCTGGGATGGCTTTTGCAACGCGGCGGCTGCCGCCGGCGTGGATGGCGTGTTGACGGTCGATTATCCGCCGGAGGAATCGGGCGAGTTCGCCGCCAAGTGCGCCGCCGCCGGACTCGACAACATTTATCTGCTGGCGCCGACCACGCCGCAGGCGCGCGTCGATGTCGTGGCCAAGCACGCACGCGGCTTCATCTATTACGTTTCGCTGAAAGGCGTGACCGGCGCGGCGACCATCGACATGAGCGAAGTCGCGGCGCGCCTGCCGGCGATACGTGCGGCGACCGGTTTGCCGGTCGGCGTCGGCTTCGGCATCCGCGATGCACAGACCGCGCGGCAGGTAGCGGCGGTGGCGGATGCGGTAGTGATCGGATCGCGCATCGTGCAGGAAATCGAACAATCCACCCCCGACACGATGTTGGCCAACGTGAAAACCTTTGTGGCGGGCGTGCGCGCCGCCTTGGATAACTGAGGAAGCGAGCATGAGCTGGTTCCAGAAACTGATTCCTCCCAAGATCAAATGGCGCGAGCCGTCCGAGACGGCCAAGAAAGTGGTGCCGGAAGGCTTGTGGAGCAAATGTCCGAGTTGCGAAGCCGTGCTGTATGCCGCCGATCTCGACAACAACATGCATGTCTGCCCGCACTGCGGCTATCACAATCGCATCGGCGCGCGTCAGCGCCTGGAGCTGTTGCTCGACGAGGGCGGACGCAACGAAATCGGCGCCAACATCCTGCCGGTCGACGCTCTTCGCTTCAAAGACAGCCGGCGCTATCCCGAACGCCTCAGCGAAGCGGGCAAAACGACCGGCGAGCAAGATGCGCTGGTGGTCATGGAAGGCAACATGCTGGAGCTGCCGGTGACCGTGGCCGCGTTCGAGTTCCGTTTCATGGGCGGTTCGATGGGCTCGGTGGTTGGCGAGCGTTTCGTGCGCGGCGTCGAGGCTTCCATCCGCGGCAAGAAGCCGTTTATCTGCATCGCCGCCAGCGGCGGCGCGCGCATGCAGGAGGGGCTCAATTCGCTGATGCAGATGGCCAAGACCTCGGCCGCGCTGACGCAGCTTTCCGCCAACCGTCTGCCCTATATTTCGGTCTTGACCGACCCGACCATGGGCGGCGTATCGGCCAGTTTTGCGATGCTGGGCGACATCATCATCGGTGAGCCCAAGGCCTTGATCGGATTTGCCGGGCCGCGCGTGATCGAGCAGACGGTGCGCGAGACCTTGCCGGAGGGTTTCCAGCGTTCCGAATTCCTGGTCGACCATGGCGCGCTCGACCTGATCGTCGATCGCCGCGAGATGAAGCAGACGCTGGCGCGTCTGTGCGCGCAGTTGATGCGCAAGCCGTCTGTTCAATAAGTCCAGATTGTCGGTCAGCTCAGGCGTAATCCGTTTTTGAGCCCCGCTACGCTTGAATCCTGGTTGCAGCATTTGGAATCCCGCAACCGGGAAGCCATCGTGCTGGGCCTCGACCGCGTCGCGCGGGTGCGCGACCGGCTCGGTCTGCAGCCGAGCTTTGCGCTGATCTCGGTCGCAGGCACCAACGGCAAGGGCTCGGTCTGCGCCTATCTGGAGGCCGTGTTGATTGCCGCCGGCTATCGCGTCGGCTGTTACTCGTCGCCGCATCTGCTGTGCTACAACGAGCGGGTTCATATCAACGGCCGCGAGGCGAGCGATGCCGAGTTATGCGAGGCGTTGGCGGCGGTTGAACGCGCCCGCTGCGAAGATCCGCAAAATCTCGTGCCGTTGACCTACTTTGAACAGGGCACGCTGGCGGCGATGTGGTTGTATCAGCGCGCCGAGCTCGATGTCGTCGTGCTGGAGGTCGGCATGGGCGGGCGTCTGGATGCGGTCAATGCGTGGGATGCCGATTGCGCGGTGGTCGCTAGCGTCGATCTTGATCATCAGCAGTTTCTCGGTGATACCCGCGAAGCGATCGGTTTCGAGAAGGCCGGTATCTTCCGCGCCGGCCGCCCGGCCATTTGCGGCGATGCCAATCCGCCGGCCAGTTTGTTGGCGCATGCCGATGCGGTGGCTGCGCAAATACTGCGCTTCGGCGTGGACATCCGCGTCGAACTCAGCGAGGTCGGCTGGACCTGCCGGGTCGAGGAGGGCGTTTTCCCCGCCTTGCCCAGACTGGCCATGCCCGGCCGCCATCAATACGTTAATGCCGCCAGCGCGGTGGCGGCGCTGTGGTCTTTGCGCCGCCGTTTGCCGGTCAGCACGAAAGCCTTGCGGGCGGGATTGGCCGCCGCTCGCCAGCCCGGCCGTTTTCAGATCGTCGGGCGGCAACCCTTGCGCATTGTCGATGTCGCGCACAATCCGCACGCGGCGCGAGCGCTGGCCGCCAATCTCGCGGATCTGCCGCCGGGCGGGCAGGTGATCGCCGTTTGCGCCATGCTGGCGGACAAGGATGTCGCCGCCGTGGTGCAGGCCATGCAGCCTTATGTGCAGCAATGGCATGCCGCCGGCCTGGATATGCCGCGCGGCCTTGATTCGGCAGGTCTGGCGCGTTTTCTAGAGGACGCCGGTTGTGCTTTCGTCAGCCATGCCACTGTGCAGGAAGCCTGGCGAGCTGCATGCTTGCAGGCGAGGCCGACTGATACAATTCTCGCCTTTGGCTCGTTTCATACCGTCGCTGCGGTCATGGCCGAAGCGAATGACGGAACACATGGCGGAATCAACAGTAATGGCTGAACTTGTTGTCACTCAGGATGAGCTTGCATTGCGTCGGCGCGCGCGGCGGCGTTTGGTCGGCGCGGTCGCTATTGCGCTGACCGTCGTCGTAGCTTTGCCGATGCTGCTGGATAGCGAGCCGAAGCCGTTGGGGCCGGAGGTCGATATTCGCATCCCGGCGCAAGATACGCCTTTTGATACGCCGCCTGCGGGGGCCGTATCCGTGCCTGCCGAGCCGGCAGCCAAAGCCGCCGAACCGACTCCGATGCCAGCGCCGTCCTCGTCGAGTTCGCCAGTAGAGGCCGCTGCGAAAACGGCAAGCCAACCCGTGAACGAGCTCGCTAAACCGGCGCCGGCGAGCAAGCCGGAAAGCGCGCCGGCCAAGGTCGAGTTGAAGTCGCCTGCGCCGGCCAAGCCGGCCGCAGAAAAAGGCAAGCCGGAGCCGAAGCCGGAAGCGAAACCGCCGTTGAAGCCCGATAGCCAGTTTTCCAGCCAGGGATATTTTCTGCAGCTTGGCGCGTTCACCAGCGAGACGAATGCCCGTCAGCTGCAGGAAAAAGCGGCTGCGGCCGGCTTCAAGGCCACGCTGAACGAAAGCAGCGGCCAGTATCGCGTTCGCGTCGGCCCGATGCCGCAGCACGAGCGGGCGATGGAAATGCAGGCCAAACTCAAGGCCAAGGGCTTCAGTCCAATACTTTTGGGGCCGTGAGACCGCGATGACTTCAATGGACTGGATCGTGCTCGCCATTCTTTCGCTGTCGATTTTCCTCGGCGTGATGCGCGGTTTGACGCGTGAATCGCTGTCGCTGGCATCCTGGGTGCTGGCTTTTTATGGCGCGAAACTGATCGCGCCTGTGCTTGCACCGGCCTTGCCTGGCTTCGATAGCCCGGGATTGCGTTATGCAGCGGCGTTGCTGCTGGTTTTTGTATTGATATTGATCCTGGCGAGTCTGGCCGCGGCCATTTTCGGCAAGCTGATCAGTCTGGCCGGCTTGGGTTTTTATGATCGCTTTTTGGGTGCGCTGTTTGGCGTGTTGCGCGGCACGATTGCCCTGCTTGGACTGACCTTGATTGCCGGTTTGACCGCCGTGCCGAAGACGCAGACCTGGCAGCAGTCGTTGAGCCGTGTTCCGCTCGAGCAAATGGCGAGCAAATTTCTTCCCTGGTTGCCGCCTGATCTGGCGGCGTTGATTCGTTATTAAAGGCATCCGTCATGTGTGGCATCGTCGGCATTTACTCGCATCAAATCGTCAATCAGTTGCTTTATGACGGCTTGCAGCTGCTGCAGCACCGGGGCCAGGATGCCGCCGGCATCGTGACGATGGACGGCAGCATGTTCCATATGCATAAGCAGTTGGGCATGGTGCGGGATGTCTTCCGCACGCGCGACATGCGCAATCTGGTCGGCAACATCGGCATCGCCCATGTCCGCTATCCGACTGCCGGTTCTGCCGCCAGCCCGGCCGAGGCGCAGCCGTTCTACGTCAATTCGCCGTTCGGCATCGTGCTGAGCCATAACGGCAACCTGACCAACACCGAGGCCTTGCAGCAGGAATTGTTCAAGGATGATCTGCGCCATGTGAACACCGGTTCCGATTCGGAAGTGCTGCTCAACGTGTTGGCGCACGAACTGCAGGCCGCGGCGCATGGCCATCAACTGCAAGTCGACGACGTGTTCGCGGCGGTGGCCGGCGTGCATCGGCGTTGCAAGGGCGCCTACGCGGTGGTGGCGATGATCGCCGGCTATGGGCTGCTGGCGTTCCGCGATCCCAACGGCATCCGGCCGTTGATCATCGGGCGCATGGATACGCCGGACGGGCCGGAGTGGATCGTGGCTTCGGAAAGCGTCGCGATCGAAGCCTTGGGTTATCAGGTGCTGCGCGACGTCGCGCCCGGCGAAGCGATCCTGGTCGACTCGCGCGGCGAGTTGTTCAGCCGCGCTTGCGCACCGGTGGTGCGTTTCACGCCGTGCATCTTTGAATATGTCTATTTCGCCCGGCCGGATTCGGTCATCGATGGCGCATCGATTTACGAAAGCCGGTTGCGCATGGGCGAGTTCCTGGCCGAGAAGGTCAAGCGCGATTTCGGCCACCTGAAGATCGACGTGGTGGTGCCGATTCCCGACACCAGCCGACCTTCAGCGTTGCAACTGGCCTTCAAGCTGGGCTTGTCGTATCGGGAAGGGTTCATCAAGAACCGTTACATCGGTCGCACCTTCATCATGCCGGGACAGGCGGCGCGCAAGAAATCGGTGCGCCAAAAGCTCAATGCCATGGCGTTGGAATTCAAGGACAAGAATGTGCTGTTGGTGGACGACTCCATCGTGCGCGGCACCACCAGCCGGGAAATCATCCAGATGGCGCGCGATGCCGGCGCCAGCGCGGTCTATTTCGCCTCCGCCAGCCCGCCGGTGCGTTACCCCAACGTGTACGGCATCGACATGCCGACGCGCAACGAGCTTCTGGCCAATGGTCGAACGGATGCGGAAATTGCGCAGGAAATCGGCGCCGATGCGGTGATTTACCAGGATCTGCCAGATCTCATCGCGGCGGTCAGATCGGTCAATCCGGCGATCACGGCGTTTGACTCATCCTGTTTCGACGGTCGTTACGTCACCGGCGATGTCACCGAAGCGTATCTGGCGCGTCTGGAAGGTCAGCGCAACGGCGACATTCCGCGTACGCCGGCGCCGGCGACGCGGCAATTGGATCTGAATCTGGCGGCATCATGAAACTCGACGGACTTCATCCCGATACGCTGGCTGTCCGCGCCGGCACGCAGCGCAGCCAGTTCCAGGAGCATTCCGAGGCGATGTTTCTGACCTCCAGCTTTGTGTTCGGCAGCGCCGCCGAAGCCGCCGCGCGCTTCTCCGGCGCCGAGGCCGGGCCGATCTACGCTCGTTTCACCAACCCCAGCGTCAGCATGTTCGAGGATCGTCTGGCGGCGCTCGAAGGCGCCGAGCGCTGCGTCGCCTTCGCGTCCGGCATGGCGGCCATACTGGCCACGGTGATGGGGTTGATGAAGGCCGGCGAGCATGTCGTCGCTTCGCGTTCGATTTTCGGTTCCACGGTGCAACTGTTCCAGAACATCCTGGGGCGCTTTGGCGTTGAGACCAGCTTCGTGTCGCCGACTGATCCCGATGAATGGCGCGCGGCGGTGAAGCCGAATACGCGGCTGTTTTTCGTCGAATCGCCGTCGAATCCGCTTACCGAGGTCAGCGATATCCGTGCGCTGGCCGAAGTCGCGCATCAGGCGAACGCCTGGCTGGCCGTGGACAACTGTTTCTGTACGCCGGCTCTGCAGCGTCCGCTGCAACTGGGCGCCGACATCGTCATCCATTCCGCCACCAAATATCTGGACGGGCAGGGCAGGGTGCTCGGCGGCGCCGTGCTGGGCAACAAAGTCTTGATGGACGGCGTTTATACTTTTTTGCGTACCGCCGGGCCGACGCTCTCGGCATTCAACGCCTGGGTGCTGCTGAAGGGGCTGGAAACATTGGGTCTGCGCATGCAAGCCCATTCCGCGCATGCGCTGGAACTGGCGACCTGGCTGGAGGCGCATCCAAAAGTCGCACGCGTGCTCTATCCCGGGCTGCCATCGCATCCGCAGCATGCGTTGGCGATGCGGCAACAAGCCACCGGCGGCGGCATCGTGGCGTTCGAGCTGATCGGCGGCAAAGAGGCGGCCTGGAAAGTCATCGACGCCAGCCAAGTCATGTCGATTACCGCCAATCTGGGTGACACCCGCACCACGATCACCCACCCCGCCAGCACCACGCATAGCCGAATGGCGCCGGAACAGCGCGCGGCGGCCGGCATCGGCGACGGCCTGATCCGTATCGCCGTCGGGTTGGAGCATCCGGGCGATTTGAAGGCCGATCTGGAACGCGGTCTGGCCTTGCTTTGATTGAGGCTGCTAGCCGAGCGTATTCAGGAAATCCTGTAGTTCGGCCGGCAGCGGCGCTTCCAGTTTGAGTTCGGCGCCGGTCAGCGGGTGGCGAATCTCCAGGCGCGCCGAGTGCAGAAACATGCGGTTGAATCCCTGTCGCTTGAGCATGCGATTGATCTCGGGGTCGCCATATTTGCTGTCGCCGACGATCGGGTGCTTGACTGCCGCCAGGTGGACTCGAATCTGGTGGGTGCGGCCGGTCTTGAGTTCCGCTTCCAGCAGGCTGTACACCCGCAAGGGCTGCGCCAGATCCGCGCGCGCTGAAGCGCTACGGCTCTGCTGCACCAGTTCTTGGCACGCCGGATTCGTACGCGCTAAAGCGCTACGACTCCGCTGGCCGCCGACCACCTTGATGCGTCGAAATACCGTGTGGGCGCGTTGGCCGTCATCGTCCACCGTGACGCGGCGCTCGCCATCCTCGGTCAGATACTTGTGCAGCGACAGCTTGATATGGCGCACCGGGTCGCGCCACTCGCCTACCGCTAGCGCCAGATAAGTCTTGCGTGGTTCGCCCTCGCGCAGCATGCGGTGCAGTTCCACCAGCGCGGAACGCTTCAGCGCCAGTACCAGAATGCCGGAAGTCTCCTTGTCGAGGCGGTGCGCCAGTTCGAGAAAACGGGCGTCGGGCAATTCCATGCGCAACTGCTCGATGATGCCCAGACTGACCCCGCTGCCGCCGTGCACCGCCTGGCCGGCCGGCTTGTCGATGACCAGCAAGGCGTCATCGCGATAGATCACCCGATCCAGCAACGGATGCGTAATCGGCGACATCGGCGGCGTTGCCGCCGGTTCGGCGACGCGCACCGGCGGAATGCGCACTTCGTCGCCTTCGGCCAATTTGTAATCCGGCTTTGAACGCCGACCGCTGACCCGCACCTCACCCTCACGCAACATGCGATAGACGCGGCTTTTGGGCACGCCCTTCAATAACCGGAAGAGAAAGTTGTCCAGACGTTGTCCGGCTTGTTCTGATCCGATCGTGACTTTACTGACTGCTGCTTTGCCTGCCGATTGCATTACTGTATATTCGCCTTGCTCAAAAAGCATGCACATGGGGCGTTGAAGACCTTGCCCACGCACAGACTTTGGGCGCCGGTTGTCTCGCTCACCGGCTAAGGCCGCCAGCCCCTGATTCACGGTGTTTTCGGTGTTCGCGATAGTCATTTACGCGCTTTAGCGCGGTTTGAACGAACGTCGATAAGCGTGGTGAAACTGAAAGGCAGCGCCCGAAAAAAGCAGCGATGGTAACGCAATTAATATGCGCGACCCGCACCCGGATAATTACCCGTATGGTTCAGTGCCTGGTTTGGTCTTCTTTTAGTGGCCAACAGCCTGATTCGACGGGAAAAAAACGATGAACCTCAACCATGCACCAGCCGCTCAGCGACATAACTAAACACGCCGTCTGATCCCCTGCCTCGCATTGCCGCTGCACCCAGTTCCTGATCAACGGGGCCGTGCGGCGGGGTTTGTCCCCCGGGGCGCGAGAGCGCTGGGGTAAAACATGAAACGTATGTTGTTTAACGCGACGCAAGCGGAGGAGCTCCGCGTCGCCATTGTCGAAGGCCAGAAACTGGTCGATCTCGACATTGAGTCTGCTAACAAGGAACAGCGCAAAGGCAATATTTACAAAGCCGTTGTCACTCGCGTCGAACCTTCTCTCGAAGCCTGCTTCGTCAATTACGGTACTGACCGCCACGGCTTTCTGCCGTTCAAGGAAATTTCCCGAGCCGCCATTCCAGGCGCCGAAAAGGGCGATTTCAGCCGCGGCCGCATGCAGGAAATGCTCAAGGAAGGCCTTGAGCTGATCGTCCAGGTTGAGAAGGACGAGCGCGGCAACAAGGGGGCGGCGCTGACCAACCAGGTCAGTCTGGCCGGCCGATATCTGGTCTTGATGCCGAACAACCCGCGCGGCGGCGGTGTCTCGCGCCGCATCGAAGGGGAGGAGCGCAACGAATTACGTGACGCGCTGGCGCAGCTCGAAGTGCCCGCAGGCATGAGCCTGATCGGCCGCACGGCCGGCATCGGCCGGAGCGTCGAAGAGCTGCAATGGGACTTGAACTACCTGCTGCAGTTGTGGACCGCGATCGACGGCGCCGCCAAGGGGCAGACCGGCGCTTTCCTGATCTATCAGGAATCCAGTCTGGTGATACGCGCGATCCGTGACTATTTCACACCCGACGTCGGCGAATTGCTGATCGACGAACCGGCGATCTACGAACAGGCCAAGCAGTTCATGGCGCACGTGATGCCGCCCAACGTCCACAAGGTCAAGCTGTATAGCGACCCGGTGCCGTTGTTCTCGCGGTTCCAGATCGAGCACCAGATCGAAAGCGCCTTTTCGCGCCAGGTTTCGTTGCCGTCCGGCGGCGCCATCGTCATCGATCACACGGAAGCGTTGGTATCGGTTGACGTCAACTCGGCGCAGGCCACCAAGGGCAGCGATATCGAGCAGACCGCGCTCAACACCAACCTGGAAGCGGCGGACGAAGTCGCGCGCCAATTGCGTTTGCGCGACTTGGGCGGCCTGGTGGTGATCGATTTCATCGACATGGAAAACCAGAAGAATCAACGCGAGGTTGAAGAACGTCTGCGTGATGCACTGCACCATGATCGCGCTCGCGTGCAGACCGGCAAGATTTCCCGTTTTGGCCTGCTCGAACTCTCGCGTCAGCGCCTGCAACCCAGCTTGGGCGAAACCAGCTACATCACCTGCCCGCGGTGTGCCGGCACCGGCCATGTGCGCAGCACCGAATCGTTTGCGCTGCACCTGTTGCGCATGCTGCAGGAAGAGGCGATGAAGGACAACACCGGCGCCGTGCATCTGCAGTTGCCGGTCGATGTCGCCACCTTTCTGCTCAATGAAAAGCGGCACGACATCCTCTCGATCGAAGCCCGTCATCGGGTTGAAATCGTGTTGATTCCGAACATGCATTTCGAAGTGCCGCGTTACAACCTGGCCCGCTTCCGTCACGATCAGCTCAATCAGACCGAACCGCTGGCGCCGAGTTATCGCATGGTGGAAAGGCCGGTCGAAGAGGAAATGCAGCCGCGCAACGGCAGCGCCGCCAAACCCGATCGGCCGCAGCCGGTCGTGCAGGGCATCACCCCGTCGCAGCCGGCTCCCGCTCACGTTGCCGCCGCCGCTGTTCCGGTTCAGGAAAGCGCCAAGCCGGGCTTGTTCGGTCGCCTGTTTGGCTGGTTGCTCGGCAGCGCTGAGCCGGTGGTTGAAGAAGTCAAGCCGGCCCCGGTCAAGAAAGCCGAACCGCGGCGCGAGCGTGAACCGCGTCGCGGCCGTGACGGCAGAGGCGAACGTGGCGAGCGTGAGAACCGTGGTGAACGCGAAAATCGCGAGCCGAAAGAAGCGCGCGAGGCGCGCGGCGAGCGGCGACCGCGCGGCGACAAACCGGAGCGCGGCGAGACTGCTGAACGCGCTGCCCGCCCGGAACGGACAGAACCCAAAGAGCCGCGCGAGAATCGCGAAGCCCGCCCTGATCGGGGCGAGCGTCCGGAACGGGGTGAGCGTCCTGAGCGTCCGCGCCGTGAACGTCAGCCCGCCACCGAAGCGCCGCGCCCTGTCGAGCCCAGCCCGGTGTTCGCCGCGCCGGTTGAAGGCAGCCAGATGGACGCCGAAGCACCGGCTGAAATCGGTAGCGAGGAGCGCGACAACCGTCGCCGTGGCCGGCGTGGCGGACGTGGGCGCCGTGGCGAAGGTCGCCCGGAATCCGCCGGCGCCGTTGCCGAGCAGACGGTCAGCGAGATCGTTGCCGAAGCGGAAGGCGAGCAGGCCGGTGAGGCGGCATCTGCAAGAGCAACCCAGGACGCTTACGCACCGAAGCGCAACGACTACGCTGCACCGGCTGCCGCCGGCGACAACAACGCCGTGCCATTGGTGATTCGGGTCGAAGCGGCGCCTGAACCCGTGCGGGCTCCGGTACAGCCGGCGCAGCCCGCCGTGGAGGTCAAGCTGGCGCCTGAACCGCTCACCGCCACGGAGGTAACCGAAGCGGGTTTGCAATTGGTCGAAACCGCGGCCCCGATCGCAGCAACAGAGCACGAGTCGGTTGATACGGCCGCTTCCCCGCGCCGCAGTCGGAACCGGGGCAACCGCGGCGGACGCGGCAACGCGCCGACGGCAGCCGAAGCCTTGGTTCTAGTGGAAACGCGTGCGGAGAGTGCCGCTGCCGGCGAAGCCACGAGTGCCGGCCAGACCGGAGCCGAAGCGCCCAATGAATGGGGACCGCCGTCGAATCCGCGTCGTCGCCCGCGTCCGAAGGCGGAGGATACGGGCGTCACCGAACCCTTGGTTCTGGTGGAAACGAAATCAACGTCTACGGAGCAAAACTCCGCCGGCTGAACGCGTTTCCTGCCCGTAAAAAAGCCGGCGCAAGGCCTTGCGCCGGCTTTTTTCTTTGCCGGCCCGGGTTTAAGCCGGCGAACGCAGTTTGATTTCTTCGATCAAGCCGTCCGCTGCGTCTTCCACCATATCCAGCACCAAGTCGAAACCGGAGCGCCCGCCGTAGTAGGGGTCGGGTACGTCCAGATTGGGATGGCTGCGGCTGAATGAGAGCAGACGGCGGATCTTGTGCTGCAAATGCGCCGGACATAGCTGTTGCAGCGACTTCAGATTGTCCTGGTCCATCGCCAGCACGTAATCGAACTTCTCGAAATCCGCAGCGTTGACCTGGCGCCCGCGCAAATCGGAAAAAACGTAACCCCGTTTGCGGGCCGCTTCCTGGGCGCGGGCATCGGGCGCTTTGCCGATGTGATAGTCGTGCGTGCCGGCGGAATCGATTTCGACTTCCTCGCTTAGTCCGGCTTGCTTGGCCTTGTCGCGAAAGACGCCTTCGGCGGTGGGCGAGCGGCAAATATTGCCCATGCATACGAACAAAATACGGGTCTTACTCATCGTGTTCTTCCACTCCAAATAACTGTTTCTTCATCGCGTGCAGGCGGTCGCGCAGTTCGGCGGCCTTCTCGAATTCCAGATTCTTCGCGGCCGCGAGCATGTCTTTTTCCAGGCGCTTGATTTCTTTCGCCAGCTCTTTCTCGCTCATGACTTCGTACTTGGCGCGGGATTGTGCGGCTTTCAGTTCCTGGCCGGCGGCGTCCGGGTTGTAGACGCCGTCGATGATGTCCTTGATGCGCTTGACCACGCCTACCGGAGTGATGCCATGGGCCAGATTGAAGGCGATCTGCTTGTTGCGCCGGCGCTCGGTTTCGTCGATGGCGCGGCGCATCGAATCGGTGATGCGGTCGGCGTAGAGGATGGCGGTGCCGTTGAGATGGCGGGCGGCGCGGCCCATGGTCTGGATCAGCGAACGTTCGGAACGTAAAAAGCCTTCCTTGTCGGCATCCAGAATGGCGACCAGCGACACCTCGGGAATGTCGAGTCCCTCGCGCAGCAGATTGATGCCGATCAATACGTCGAACACGCCCAGGCGCAAGTCGCGGATGATCTCCACCCGCTCGACCGTTTCGATGTCCGAATGCAGGTAACGAACCTTGATGCCGTGTTCGCCGAGGTATTCGGTGAGCTGCTCGGACATGCGCTTGGTCAGGGTCGTGACCATGACCCGCTCGCCGCGTGCGGTGCGCTGGTTGATGGCGGACATCAGGTCGTCGACCTGGGTGCCGACCGGGCGGATTTCGATGACCGGGTCGATCAGGCCGGTGGGGCGCACCACCTGCTCCACGACCTGTTGCTCGTGCGCTTTTTCGTAGGCGCTGGGGGTGGCGGAGACGAACACGCTCTGGCGCATGATTTTTTCGAATTCGTCGAAGCGCAGCGGCCGATTGTCCAGCGCGCTGGGCAGACGAAAACCGTAATCGACCAGGTTTTCCTTGCGCGCGCGGTCGCCTTTGTACATGCCGCCGATCTGCGGCACGGTGACGTGCGATTCGTCGATGAACATCAGTGCGTTGGGCGGCAGGTAGTCGATTAAAGTGGGCGGCGGATCGCCCGGATTGCGCCCGGAAAGATGCCGCGAGTAGTTCTCGATGCCCTTGCAGAAGCCGAGTTCGGCCAGCAGTTCCAGGTCGAAGCGGGTGCGCTGTTCGATGCGTTGCGCCTCCACCAGCTTGTTGTGGGTCTGAAAGTATTCCAGACGTTCGGCCAGCTCCAGCTTGATCTTCTCCACCGCGGTCAGCACCACGTCGCGCGGCGTCACGTAATGGCTGGACGGATAAACCGTGAAGCGCGCCGCCTTATGCACGACCTGGCCGGTGAGCGGGTCGAACAGGCTGATGCTTTCTACCTCATCGTCGAACAGCGACAGCCGCACCGCCGTCTCCGCGTGCTCGGCCGGGAAGATGTCGATCACGTCGCCCTTGACCCGGAACACGCCGCGTTTGAACTCCATTTCATTGCGCGTGTACTGCATTTCGGTCAGGCGGCGGATCACGGCGCGCTGGTCGATGCGCTCGCCCTGGCGCAGATGCAGGATCATGCCGTGGTAATCGACCGGATCGCCGATGCCGTAGATCGCCGACACGGTGGCGACGATGACGCAGTCTTCCCGTTCCAGCAGCGCCTTGGTGGCGCTCAAGCGCATCTGCTCGATGTGCTCGTTGATGCTGGAATCCTTCTCGATGAACAGATCGCGTGAAGGTACATAGGCTTCGGGCTGGTAGTAGTCGTAATAGGAAACGAAGTACTCCACCGCGTTGTCCGGGAAGAACTCGCGGAATTCCGCATACAGCTGCGCCGCCAGCGTCTTGTTCGGCGCCATCACGAAGGCCGGCCGGCCCAGGCGGGCGATGACATTGGCCATGGTGTAGGTCTTGCCGGAGCCGGTCACGCCGAGCAGGGTCTGGAAGCGCATGCCCTGTTCGATGCCTTGCACCAGTTGCTCGATCGCCACAGGCTGATCGCCCGCCGGCGGAAACGGTTGGTGCAGTGCAAAAGGGCTATTGGGAAATGTGACGGCCAAGTTAAAATCCGCGCGCTAAAAAAGCTGCCAATCCTAACATTTCGACTTGCTCATTCGCGTTACAGAAAAGGTATTCACCTTGGAACTCTCCCGCCGCGTCCAGAACATCAAACCGTCCCCCACCCTGGCCGTCTCCGCCCGTGCCGCCAAGCTCAAGGCGGAAGGCCATGACATCATCGGTCTCGGCGTCGGCGAACCGGATTTCGACACCCCGCAGCACATCAAGGACGCAGCCATCGCCGCGATCCACGCCGGCTTCACCAAATACACCGCCGTCGGCGGGACGCCCAGCTTGAAGAAAGCGGTCGTCGACAAGTTCAAGCGGGAGAACGGCCTTGCCTACCAGGCCAACCAGGTGCTGGTGTCCTGCGGCGGCAAGCAGAGCTTCTACAACCTGGCGCAGGCGTTCATCAATCCGGGCGATGAAGTCATCATCCCGGCGCCATACTGGGTGTCCTACCCGGACATGGTCATCCTGGCCGAGGGCGTGCCGGTGATCGTCGACGCCGGCATCGAACAAGGCTTCAAGATCACCCCGGCGCAGCTAGCGGCCAGCATCACGCCGAAGACCCGGATGCTAGTCATCAACAGCCCGTCCAACCCCAGCGGCGCGGTCTACAGCAAGGCCGAACTCGCCGCGCTGGGCGAAGTGCTGCGCGGCCATCCGCAGGTGTTGATCGTCAGCGACGACATGTACGAACACATCCTGATGACGGATGGCGAGTACAGCAACATCCTCAACGCCTGTCCCGATTTGTACGATCGGACCATGGTGTTGAATGGCGTCTCCAAGGCCTACGCGATGACCGGCTGGCGCATCGGCTACGCCGCCGGCCCGGCCCAGATCATCGCTGCGATGGACAACATCCAGTCGCAAAGCACGTCCAACCCCAGCTCGATTTCGCAAGTGGCGGCGGAAATGGCGCTCAACGGCGACCAGGCCTGCATCACCCCGATGCTCGCCGCGTTTCGCGAACGGCATCGTTTCGTTGTCGATGGCCTCAATGCCATTCCCGGCGTCAGCTGTGTCGACAGCGGCGGCGCCTTCTACGCCTTCCCCGACGTCAGCCAGGCCATCGCCAAGCTGCATGCCGCAGGCAAGCTCAGTGTCGCCAATGACATGGCCTTGACCGAGCGCCTGCTCGAATTCGGCGTCGCCCTGGTTCCCGGTTCCGCCTTCGGCAGCGAAGGCTGTATCCGCATCTCGTTCGCCACCTCGATGGAAAACCTGAAGAAAGCCCTCGAACGTATCGCTCAGGCCTTGGCTTGATTGTTAAAAAAACGGCGAAAATCCACCTCAGATATTGACCGGAGGCCGCACCAACCGTAATATCGCGGCCTCTCAATTCCCCGATAGCTCAGTTGGTAGAGCAACGGACTGTTAATCCGTGTGTCCCTGGTTCGAGCCCAGGTCGGGGAGCCAGTAATACCTAAGGCCCGCAGCGATGCGGGCCTTTTTCGTTTTATCACCGGGCTAGCACCGGGCTAGCACCATAAGCTAAACGGCCACAATAAACCCATCACTCGCACGGGCGAATTGGTTGCTTGGTGTGTCAGACGTTGGCCGTTGCTTCATCCGAAGTTTTCGCCCATGTCCTGATCCGCGCGCGTGCGTACCGTTCGTTCAGAGTCAGATTCATTCTGACCTGTGGGCGACGGAGTTTGTTCGCATGAGGCTCAAGCAATGGGATCGCTTGGTGCTTTTCGACGTGGAGCGCCGCCGATAATCAGACGGAAGACGCGGTAGGGTGCGGGTGGGCTGTAGGTTCCAACCTTGGGCGGCTTGTCGGCTCTCCCAAGTTCGATACTTTCCTTGATGCGGCGATAGCGTTTCATTATTGGAAGGCCACCAGAATCTGATCACCATGAGTGATGTCGAGGGCAGATTACCAGTTGGCAGACTCAAAAACTGAGCCTGTGAATACCTACTTCCTGGACTCTACCCACCGCACTTCGTGGCTACGCCGTCTACGCCACCGTGGTTAGCGCGGACTGCGCTCGCGGCTATCGCCGCCAGCTTGCCGTGACACATGGTCAGTGTGCCAGCGTTGGCACTAACCCGCGCCAGTGCTGCGCACTCGCGCTCTGTCCTGCCTGATTCCATCCCGCCGAAGGGCATAAACCCGCCCATCGGCTCCGTGCCTCCGTTCAGCAGGGTTCCCCTCCGGTGCCGCCGCCGCTTCACCACGGCGCAGGCCAGCGATAAAGCCGCTCGCCCGCTTGCGGTTTGCAGGCGGCTACCTAAGCGCGAGTTTTGAGCGCCATCGGTTTCGCAAGCTTGGGCAAACTGCCTGGTTTGGTGTTCGTCCAAGTAACATAACGCCGCATTCAGTGCTGCCATGAAGCCGGCAGTTCACGCTTGCGCGCCACTGAACAGGCATTATGCTAAATGGCCTCTCGTGCTTGGTTTCCCCTGGCCCACCCACGGCGTCAGGCTCCGGCGGCTCGCACTGCGTTGCTCGTTCCCGCCCCGCCTGCCACCGTTCCCATCCGCCCCCAGGGGCTCCCTAAAAGTCAGAGTCCGAGTGGCAAGTTACGGGTATCCAGTCCCATGGACAGCAATTCCCGCCGAAAATGGCTGGCTGCCAAAGGAAATGCCTGGGCAACAAGTGTGTACTGGTAGGGTTCCATCTCGAAACGTGGAGCAATCTCCGTTTCGGTAGCACCCTGTGGGTAGACAAAACGCGCTTCATATTGCGCGTCAAATTCGCCCACGTTCTCGTCTGGCTTGTCTGGTGCGAATGCACGTCCAGTCATGTTAATCATGACAAAGGCTTGCAGAGGCTGGCCGTCTTCTGTCGGCAGTCTCAAGTCCAAATCAATCTTGGGCGTCATTTCAAAGCCCAATTCAAGGCGCTGACCCGATGCCACAAGCCCGTTCTTTCCTGAGAACGCGATCACCCTGAAACTTGTCAGGCGGGGGCGAAGAGCTACTGCATCCATTGCTGATTCACCTGAACAGATCGGGGTTCAGCGAGATAGGACAACTGCTTGGTGGCCAGCAACGGCGGCGTTTCCACATCCCGGACAGTCACGATGAAAGGCACCATCTGCTTGAAATTCTTGTAGTGCGCACTGTGCGCGGGCCGGCGTTGCAGCAGTTCCGTAATCCGCTTTTCTTCAACCAATTCCCAGAAAGCCTCTTCACTACGGCGCACAAGCCGAAGCAGGGCATCCATGGATTCAGAATGGGACACATCGTCGTTTTCATACTTGCTGAAAGCCACCGGTCCGCCACCGAAAAGCTTGGCTGCCATGGTCTGGGTCAAACCATATTTTTCCCGGATAGCGCGAATTTCTTCACCCGTCAGCAGACCATCAACCTGCTTGCGGAAACGCAACACAGCACGTTTGTTGGCACGGCTATCAACCTCACCGGTGATTTCCGAACCGCACGCATCGCACTCAGTAAAGCGCAACGTCACCGTACCAGACTGGCCAGCGTATTCCGCCACCGTTTCTTCGCTGCGCGGGGTCAAATGCCCCTCGCCACACAGCGGGCACAGCGTTTCGTTGGTCATGTTCTCTCTCATCTCTGTCTAGGCAGGTGGCAAGACACCATCAGCACCAGTTTGCCCGTCTTGCCTTTGGCAAACTTCAAGTAGTACTCCATCGACATCCATTTTCCGGCTGCCTCGATAAACTCTTGGCGCTTGAGCCGGTAGGCATCTGCCGCCACCCAACCCGCTTTGCCGTTCTCGCACCATTCCGAATCGCGGTAATCGCTGGCGATCAGCTCACGCAACAGGCCGCCCGCGTCTTCGGTATCCAACCCCAAATCGGCGGCATCCTTGATGCAATTGCGCGTCCAGAACATCACCGCGCCAGCTTGCACCGACAGCGCTTGAATTTCATCTAGCGAATACAACGGCCCACCCGCGATCTTGCGTTTTTCGCCCTCGTGCGGAGGAACACCATCAAAGGCGGATAGGTTTTTTAATGTTACCACGATGGTAAGTTAGCAAATTCAATGTAGTACAAAATCATTCTGCCGTGTTCGCTGGTTGTTGCGCCTGCCCACTCGCGTTGATCATCGCCACGTCCAGCACTGAGCGGTATGCCGTCAGAGAGTCCTCCCGCAGCTTCTGAAAGAAGGCATTGAAGTCGCGCGGAGCCAGCATGTTGAACTGGTAGCGCACCTCCTGCCCCTCCTGTTCCAGCCACGTGTTCAGCCGCTCGAAATGCGTGCGCGCGTACTCGTGCTTCTTCACGTTCTCTGTTGACGGGTCGTTGATCTCGCTGTCGTCTTTGATCTCGGCCACGTAGACCCGCTCGCCCTTCTTGATGAAGAAGTCCGGGCTGAACTCGCCGCGCTTGGGGTGTTCGCCCTTTTTCCAGGCGTATTCCAGCGAGTAGAAGCTCATCGCGGCATTTTTCAGCCAGGCATCGAGGTGCTGATTGTTCTTCCGGTAAGTCAGTTCGCGCATAAACTTGCGTTCCGGCGTAGCGTCGGCAATGGCAAGGTTCATCGGCGTCTTGAAGTCTGCCGGATTGTCGATTTCCACTCGGCTACCGGCAAAGTCGCCGTCGGGGTCCGCCACTTCCGTAAAGAATTCCTGTTGCTCGTCGGCCAGCGTTGCCAGGCAGCCATCAGAATAGAAAATCGTCTTCGATCCCCGCCGCAATTCTGCCGCACTGCAACTCTCAGCCTGCCGTGTGGCTGTATTGACTGTCACCAAGGCATCGGGCGCAAGTACATAGACCACGCGCTTGGTGCCTTTGCGTCGTAACGGCCCGAGCGCCTGCAAGAATTTCTGCCGGTTGTCGTCGGTGATGCGTCCGTCGGTAATCCCGGCCTGTTTCGAGGATTCGGTGACGATGGCGATGCACTTCTCACGAGGGAAACGCTTGGCGTAATGGGTCCGGTCTTCCGGGTCTTCGGCTTCGGCCGTTTCCTGGTCAATGCCCTTGAGGCGCTGGTAAAGCTGTTCGGCGACTTCGTCGATGGAAAAGGTCTTTTGCCGGATGGTGGCGTTGAATTTGGTGTGTTTGCCGGTCAGCGCCTCCTCGAATTCCACCGTCACGGCCTGGTCCACCACCTGCGATGGCAGCACCACGTAGCCCTTGTCGAAAATCTGGTACTCGCCGCTTTGCGGATGGTCGCTGACTTCTTCCTTGCGGGTGTAATCCAGGTTGTGCAGGTCAAAGTGATAAGGCGAATCCGCCAGCGGCCGCGAGGTCAGACGGCGCTCGATTTCCAGTACCTCGTCCACCAGATGTTTGATGCGGCCCGACCATGAATCATGGTTGAACACCGTCACCACCGGGTCATCCCCGGTCCAACCCTCGGGCCTGCGCAGGCCGCGCCCCAGAACCTGGGCGATCAGCAATTTACTGTTGAAGGCGCGTTCCTCATGGGGAACGATCTGGAACACATTCTTTACGTCCCAGCCCTCGGACAGCATGGATACCGAAATAATCCATTCCACCTTGCTGACCGGGCTATCCACCATCCGCAGCGTCGCCACGTTAACCTGATGCTCCTTGGCCGAAGTCACCACCAGCACCTTGGCGCGCGCTTCCTCGGGTTTGATCTTCTCCCAAGCGGCCAACCAGTCGATCAATTCCTCCGCCACCTGGTTGCTAGCGGTGATTTTCTGGGTCACCACGATGGACAGGGGCCGGATGTTGCGGCTCGCGAGCTTGCGCTTCCAGGCGTCGTGCCTTTGCCAGATCAATTGCCAGCGGTCTTCCTGCCCGTGGGTGGCGGGCATTTCGGCGACGTACTCCACCTTCTTGACGAAACGCTCCTCAATGGCCTGACGCAGCGAATAGCGAAACACCACGTCCGAAAAATACTCGTCGCCGACATAGCAGGTGCCGGACACCCCAAGCACATAGCGAAAGCCGTAGTCCGGCGACAGCAGAAATTCCTTCCACTTGCCCGCCGCCTGGCCGGTCTCGTTGGCCACGTGGTGCGCCTCATCGTTGAGTACCGCCACTCGCGCGCCCTTGCCCTTGAGGCTGTCGCGGATGGATGAATTCACGTGCTCCAGGATGGCGTGATAGTTCTCCACGCACAGGGAGCCATCCACAATGGTTTCGGATGCGTTGATGACACGCGGGGTGGCGATACACGCGCCAGCGGGCATCAGGTCGCGCAGGGTGGCATCCGTCGCCAGCTCCCGGAACTTGCCCAACAAGCCCGCTTCGATGGTGTTGGACGGGCACAGCACCAATACCCGGTCCACCACGCCTTCGGCCAGCAGAATGGCCGCGATGCCGTAGAGCACGAAACTCTTGCCGGTGCCCGTGGCCAGGTCGAGCGAGCACGCCAGTTGCTCGGGCAATTGCAGATGCGACAGCATCGAATCCAAGCGGCTCCAGCGATGGCGCAAATCCTCGTTGGCATCGAAATTCTCCTTTGCCAGTTGGCGCAGGTCGGCATAACGCCCACCTAGCCAATAACTCAGCACCGCTCGAATCGCCGCCTTCTGATATTCCCGAGGCCCGCATAGCGCATCCAGGAAAGGCTCGTAGCGTGTCTCGTCCCACCGCCCCGGATCATGCGGCTTGACCGCCAACACCAAGTCCTCGTTACGGAAGGTGCGGCGGTCGTCGGTATGGCGCGCGGCGGGGCTCATGATTTCTTGGCTTTCTTCTTGGGCGCGGTGGCCTGGCTAGTGGCCTTTGCGCTGCCGCGTTTGCCGAGCTTGGCCGGGACAAACTCAGTGGCGGGAATCACTACCCGCGCCTCGTTGCCGTAGATGTCCAAGAACACCGCCATGACCTTCTCGCCCAACCGGTTGGCGGAAAAGCATACCTCCCAGCCCGCCGCCTCGATGCCCCCGGCGTAAAACACCTCGTCCAGGTCGAACACATCGGCTTCGGCGTCATAGTCATAATCCAGCATCACCATGGACAGCGTTTCCCGGTTGCCGCGCTTCTGCATCGGCTCGCGCACGGCGGCCTCGCTGAAAAAGCGGTCGATGCGTATGAATGCCTCTTCCAGCAATTCGCCCTCGGGGTTGCCCCGTCCCACGGCGTATTCCAGTTCCGGCGTCTTGATGAAATCGAAACCGACGGCATCCACCGTGTCATTCACCGCCATCTCGTCGGTAGGTTGTTTCAGGGCCAGGAAATCCCGCTGGTGCAGCTCGTGGATGATGGAATAGGGGATGCGTAGGGCGTAGTAACGCACCTCGCCGATCTGGATGTAGTCCTGCTGAAAGTCGAAGGCCAGGGAGGGCGCGATGATGAACATGCGGGTGCCGATCTTCGAGCCGGCGGCCTCATGGACCGAACGCAAGGTCTCCTCGCTGATCGTCGCCCCGTCTTGGCTTCGATGGTCGAACACCTGCACCGGGCAGGCTTTCAACGTACCGTCGAACTGGATACCACCGATGCGATGGGGCTCGTCCTGGCAGCCGAACAGGGTCAGCGCAAAGCGCCGCCAATCAACCCACGGCAAATCCTTGAGGGGGCAAAGTCGTACAGGCCAGCGTTGTAGAGCGAGAAGGGCTTGGCCTTGAGCGCCGCACCCTTGTTGCCGATGTCGGCCTTGAGATTCAGCATCCGCTTCTGGATGGTGTAGATCGCCAGTTTGCCGCAGTCGATACCGATCCAGCGGCGGCCCAGCTTTTCGGCGACGGCGCATGTGGTCCCTGATCCGCCGAAGGCGTCAAGAACAATATCACCTGGATTGGAAGCGGCGGATATGACGCGGGCTAATAATCCTTCCGGCTTCTGGGTTGGATAGCCGGAACGCTCAAACTTCGATATTGCCCATGAGACATCTTCGTCTATTCCATCGTTGGTGCCTTCGTAGAGTCCTTGCGTATATGGCTGATAAGACCAAATATCCATCAGGAAGTTACCAACATCGTCGCCCAGGGGCTTGAGAATACGAGGTTGTCCACCTTCCTTATTCGGAAGGTAGATCAGACCTGCCTTCTTTAGGTAATCAAGCTTATCCAGCAACGGAAGGTTGGTAATGTCTTCATCGACAAGCTCGTAAACAAACTCAGGAATCGCCCAATGACGGCTTCGCGCCGTTGGGTCGTATCCGTTCCATGGCTTCCCGGATTCGCCCTTCCGAATTCCTTCTGCTGTCAAATCTGCTTTTGATACGGCTGAACCATCATCCGCAAAGTCGAAGTTCTGCTTGATGTATTCCTTGAAGGCAGGGCGTCGCCCCTTGTTGAATACAAGCGCTTGAGTTTTTGTGTAGTAGAAAATCGTCTGGTGGATGCGCCCAAAAGTTGCCGCTTTGCTATGTGAGTTGGTATTGCGCCAAACAATCTGATTTCTGAAATTGTGTTCTCCGAAAACCTCATCCGCCACAACTTTTACATAGTGACTTTTCTTCTGGTCCAAGTGAATAAAAACAGCTCCATTGTCTGCAAGCAATTCACGAATCATGAGGAGACGACGCCGCAAAAATTCAACGAATTCAGCGCCATAAATCTTGTCCTGATACGCTCGCTCTTCAAGTTTTCCAGTGAAATCGCGTTTTGTAGCAAACGGCGGGTCGATATAAACCAGCCGCACGCCGGGAGTGCCGTCGGCGTTGCACAGTTCACCGCGCCGCTTCATCTCTAGCAGAGCCTTCATCGCTTGCAGGTTGTCGCCGAAGATCAGCTTGTTATGCCACTCCACCCCGTTCTTGTTGAAGGTGCGCACCGGCTGCAAGGGCACGGCCAGGGTGTTGGCGATGATGTCTTCCTCGCGCTCCTTGCCGTGGTAGACCAACTCATATTCCCGCTTCTCAGGCGGAAACAGGATGCGGGACCATTCCGGCACAACTTCGCCTCCGGCCAGCAGAATTTCCATCAGTCGTTGCCGTTGTTCGGGTGTCATAGCCTTCCTTCCGCCAGTCTTGTTTCTTTAGTTGTCGCGCACCAGCGCGGGCTGACGGGCTGTTTTCAAAGAGCGGTCCATGCCGCTTTCCAACAGCCGAATCCTACCCGAGCCCTCCCGGAAGCGCATTCGGCAGATTGCCCATGTTGGTTTTGCGAAACAGATTTCAGCCCCATCCATCCATATCCGCCCGGATGTCATCAAGTTGCCGTCCCAGCAGCCCCAGACGCTTTGCCATTCCAGCCAGTGATACACCGACATAGGCATCGTGCTTGGCTTTCAGCCGCGCGAAGGTACGCCAGTGCATCCCTTTCGGTTTGCCACCCTTCAAATTTAGGATGCCCGCTTCCCACCCCAGGCGTTCACAGATTTTGTCTGCCTGCCGCGCCGCCCGGTCATCGGCGGTTTCACGCTCGCAGGCATAGGCCAGCCGGTAGCAATGCCGACAGGCGAAGATGCCCACGCTCCCTAAATACAGCAGGGCCACACGCCGCCCGCACCCCACCGCCGGGCAGATGAACCACACGCGCCGACTGCCGTATGTGCAGCCCGCCCAATCCAGCCGCACCGGGTATGCCATCGGTTGCCAGGGGGGCGCACCGGCTTTGGTGCTGATACTTGAAAACCACGTGCTCGGTTTCCGCTACTCGGGTTGATATTGCGTTTCTTGTGTCGGTTTGCGCGTGGCTTTACGTCACCACCCCCCTTCACCGTCAGAAAGCGGGGCATACCCCCCGCCCCTCGTCCTCGCGCCGCTGAAAAGAAATGAGCCCCCCCTCGCTTCTTTATCGAGCCGCACACGGACATGCTGGTGGACTTCGACAGGCAAGCGGGGGACGACGCCTATAATTTGGGCGAGATGCTGGCCGCCAGCTACCGGCTGACTGCGGAACTCGCGCCTGAGATCAAGGACATTGTTTATGACCCCGGTTCCAAGAAATACGTTTGGCTTCCTGAAGCCGATAGAGAATCTGCCGGACGATCTGCCCGAGACGGACAAGATGCTGTTGGCGGATACGACACGCATCCTGACGCACGAGGAGTACCAGTCTCTGAGCAGGAATTCACAGAGATTATTAGGCGAGCAAGAGAGAGCGGCGCAAAGATCGGTGCAAAAACACTTAATCGCGCAATACTCTCAAACACATTCACACATCAGCGAGGATCAATGGTGGGCGATGACGCTGGGGTCCGCGAACTGGTGGACAAGGGGGATGTAGACAAGATTCTCTACAGCAAGTCCCCCGTCTCCCACGGCACCCCTCGGCAAACCTGGTCAGATACGTGTCGAGGCCGGCTAGCCCATGACGCACAGGTGCAGGCGCGCGGCGCGATAGGGGTACGCTTAGGTAAGCGTATCCGCCGAAGTGCTTTGTGTCGAACCTGCGCTAGACCCGCTGGCAGTCACTCTCCATGCACGCACAAGCCATACGCCCGCTTGCGCCCCTCCGCGGTTCTGGCACCGGTGCTGAGGCCGCCGTGATTGCGGCATCTGCCGTTGCTCCTGGCAGGGGCTTTGCAGGGGTTCCCTTCTCGTGTTCGGGCACCACACTTCTCGCCCGGCAGGGGGGTGTTCCTGGCGTTCTCATTGATGTGCTTGATTAGATTCAAGGCCTGCTCTTTCGTGAAGCCGTGGTGCTGCATCAGCTTGTTCGCAAACGCGGTTCGAACTGGGCCGAAGGGATAAGGGATGGGCCTGTCCTGTTTTCTCATGCGCGAACCTCCTCTTCATGTTCACTTGCCTGTTTTCGCTTCGCCATCATTCCCCCTTCGTTTTCGTCAGCTTCCACCACGCACAACTATCCGCGGGGTCGGATCGCGCACCAGCCAGCGCCGTCGCCAGCCAAGCCGGGCAATCTTTGCCACCGTTGCCGTGATAACAAATCACGCCTTCCTGAGCCGATAGGCCAGCCGCAACAGGTTCACCACACCCGCCGCGATAGGTGGCATGGGTGCAGGTGGAGCAGTCGGTTATCGGTTCCGGTGTCGCCTGGTGGAGCGGTTGCGGCTCCGGTGCGGCCTGGTGGAAGGGTTGCGGTTCCGGTGCAGACTGGTGGAACGGTTGCGCGGCTATCGCATCCGGCCTGCTCTGCAACACCTCGGCTTGGGTAGCAGGCGGGGAAGTCCAGACTTCAACGGGCGCACCGTTTGGGTAGTGAACCAGCCACCAGCGGGAAGCCATCTCGGTTTTTGCTTTCGGAGACTTTGCGACACTGACAGTTGCGACACTTGCGACAGTTCGCGCCTTTTCCACTTCAAGTGTCGCAACAGTCGCAGGTGTCGCAGTCGCAAACCTCACGGTTGCTTTTTTTCGGATCAGCGCGGCCAGGGTCATAACGCCACTCCCAGCAGCGCCGGATTCACCTTGATGGTTTTCCGCCTGCCTTCGTGGGCCACGCGCACGCGGTCAAGCTCTTCAAGTTCTCGAAGCGCCGCCGTCAGCCGTTCCTTGTCGCGCACGCATCCCGGCCCAAACCGTTGTGCCTCGCGGGTTGGAACAAGGTGCGTCCGATTTGTGCGGCAATACTCGATCAGCCAGCTATCCAGCCGCGCCGCGTCCGCCAGTTCCGCCGGCAGCGCAAGCTCGCCGAAGAAGCGCCGTGATTCATTCAGGTGCCAGGCCGCTATCCGGCTTGCCGACTCGAAGCAATCCAGCCCAACACCGCCGCCCATGCCATGCTCGAATAGCTGGAACAGTGCCCCCATCCGCGCCGCGTTATCGGCGGATTTGCTCGCCACGTCGCGCACGTCGTACAGCTCGCCGCCGCTGGCAAGTTCGCCCTCGATAGCATCGTGAAAAGCCACCCATGCCGCCTTGGCTTCGGGTGCCAGCATCAACAGCGCCGGAGATAACGCCCCTTCGTCATCCATTGGAACCGGGTTCGCCAGAATTGCCGCGATGCGCCGATGAAACGCGGCCAGGTGCGGCCAGTTCGGCGGCGCTTCGGTGAAGGGTCGAAAGCCTTGTGTCGATTCCGGCCATGCAACAAGGAACCGGGCAAGAAAGCCGGTGCCGCGCGCCAGCCCACCAGATCGGTCGAAGAAGCTGCGCAAGGTCGGTTCCTGAATCTGCAAAGCCACCGTCAACCGCGCGCCCTTCACGGTAAAGGATTCCGAAGTGCGCCGCCCGACTGAATGCTCGCCGCCATCCCATAGGACATTGAGCAGCCCGAGATTCCGCATGACTGAATCTTTGCCCATGCCATGCGCGCCGAAGATCAGCCCGGCCTCGCTCGATACCACGCCGGCAGAAGGCCATTGCCGCGCCAGACTCCAAGCCAGGTTTTCCGGGGTTTCGTCCCCGAGTAGCAGCCTCGGCACTCTTGGCGGTTCCGGCTTGTCGTTTTGAATCTCGGCAAGATCGGCGCGTAGTTGGTCAGTCGCCTTGCCTTTCTTGCCTGCTTCCTTGATTGCCGACAGCAGCCCGTCGCGTTCCGCTGCCCAGGCGTCCATGTCGGATTCATGGCGCTTGATCGCCGGCTTCATGGTTTCGGCTTGCTCTTCCTGGTACTGGCGGATTGCTGACACAAAGAAGCCGTCGCAGGTGGATTTCCGCTCGCCGCTGTCCGCGATGGTCAACAGGAACACCCCCACCGGCCCTTGCAAGCGTTCCGCGCGCTTGGCGTCGATATGGGCTTGCCCGGCCAAAGACAGCGCCGCCAGCGCCGAAGAGGCCACCATCGGGACAGGTGCTTTGACGAAGCCCGCCACCTCTTCAACAGCCGCGCGGATGGTGTTGGGCAGGGCGTCAACTGGGTAGGGTTCTGGTTCCACCTTGGCTGTGAGCGGTTGCGGTTTCGCCCATTCGTCGCCTTCAGAATCGGCCGCTGGCGCGTTGCATTCGGCTTGTTGATGCAATGCCATCGCCGGTGCCGTCGCGTTCGCTATGCACGTCCTGACGGCTTCCAGGCCATGCACCCGGGCCAGGTCGTTGAAGTCGGTTTGATCGCTCATGACGCTGCCCTCCCGAAGTCTGGAACTGCCACCACGCCACCCACTGCGCGCGCCGCTTCGATGGCGTGGGGATTAGGCTCGCCGGTCGCCTTCACCAGATCGGCCAGGATCACCAGCACCGCCAGCGGATGGCGTTCGTGCATCGCTTTCGCCACCGCCAGCAGATTGCCAGCGGATAGCGCCGCGATGGCCGGGTGTCCGGTGGCTTCCTTGCCGGATAGCCCGGTCGCCACGCCTTCGCCGATAAGCAAGGTCAGCCCGTCGCCGTCGCCATCCGGGAGCGGTTGTGCCGCCCAATAGCCGCCGGTCTTGCTACCTCGCCCAGCAAGCGCTGCCTTGCGCTTGTCGCCGTCAATCAGTTCCAGGGTTGAAAGCCGGTCGCCTTGTTTCACTGGAACCACCAGCAAACGCCCGGCCAGCGGTTCGCCGTCCGACTTCGGCACATAGCCCAGGATCGCCGCCGCCGCGCCCGCGTCAATCTCGCGCAGAGTCGCCACCGGGGAAACCCGCTTGCGCGAAAGATAGGGGTTGCCGGCGGGGTCGGTGCCAGCCTTCCAGATCGCCGCCGCCTTCCTCGCAGCTTCGGCACGTTCGCGGGCTGTCTCGGCTTCTTCCTTCGCCGCCCGTTCCGCTGCAATGCGCCGCCGTTCGGCAAGCTCTTCGGGTGTCGGTGCCGGGTGCGTTCCATCATCGCGCCAGCCGGCCGCTTTGGCTTCGTGGAACAGGGTGCCGATGTTCACTCCGCCGCCGGCCTTGATGCTCTTCCAGACTTCCCGCGCCGTCGCCGGCTTGTAGGACTCGGCTTGCTGGCTCCAAGTGTTCCAGGTTTCAAAGCCTTCATCCCCGACTTCGGACTTGATCGCCATGCCCAGCTTGACCCAGGTGTCACGGTCGCCGGCCGGGATGAATTGCAGGGCTTCGCGGATGCGTTCAAAGTCATTCATCATCGCTGCACCCTCCGCCACATCCGCTTTTGCTTGCGGTCGGTGCGGCTAGACTCACCCAATGCTGCCCAGCTTTGCAGGTCGACGTCGGGTTTTTGGGTAGAATCGTGGCTATCGGAAGTCTTTGGGGTCGCCTGGTGCCAGCCAGCGCGGCCCTTGTTGTTTGTGGTCATAGCGCCCCTTAAACCGTTGCGCCAGATTCGCGGGAGCGGCTTTCCAGCCAGGCGAGCAGGTCAGCGCGGCGATAGCGCACCATGCGCCCGACTTTCAGAAAGGGGAGGTTGTATCGGCCTGTGCTACGCCAGACGGACAGCGTGCCAGGTGAACAGGTTAGCAGCGCCGCCGCTTCTTGCTCGCTGAGTAGTTCGCGGCTGGCTTCGACAATGGCTTGGATGGTCATGATTCGCTTTCCTTAATCCCCAGTGGGGTGTGGTTGGTGTGCGAATCATGGGTAAAGGCGAACAACGGATGTCCGCATGCGGATTTGCGAAAACCGCATGCGGTTTTACTTATTTCTTACGGGATTCCAGCGCGTCGGGAATTTTGTCCAGTGCGCGCTTCACAGTGTCCTCAGAAACGTTTGCGCCGATTTCATCGGTTAGTGCAGCTATCCGTGCCGCCGCTCCCCGCTCTTGGTGGATGATAGCGTCCTTGTCGCAAAGCGCGGCGATGATGGTTAGCAGGCTATTCCGCTCGATTGTGGCCAGGGGTTTTTCACGTTTCTCCGAAGGCCCATTTATCGCTTGTTCAAACTCCCTGAGTGCGTCGGTGCGGACGACCAAAACAGCGTCACTCGGCAAGCCGCCAGATGGATAGAAGTCACGCCATCGGGGTTTGCTCTCTCTGTTTTCAAGGTAGATTTTCCGGTTTTCCTTATGCCTGGTCAGAAGGATTTCCGCTTCCTTCTCCCCAATATTTTCATTGGCAATTCTTTCCTTAATCCTTTCCAGCTGCGCGTTTGAACCTGTTTGATATGGATTGTTGTCAAAACTCTCCATAATTCGGCACATTATCCCACCATGACCTTCAACAAAAGTGCCATCAAAATTTTCAAGGGTAATAGCTGGTCCGCCCGTCAGTCGCTGGTACTGATGCTCAATATCTAGATTTTCTGCGCCAATCAGCGGCAAATCCCAAACCCCTGTTAGCGTAACGACACGATTCTCGCCCCGAGGTACTTTCATTTCCTCATGTTCAGGAGTCCTTTTAAACTGGATTCCAAATAATTCAGCCATCCCGCGCTCTATATCTATTTGGTCGGCCCACTCATTCCACGGAACAAATTTCGTGGGTTGGCCAAGTGCGTGATTTACAAAATTTACCGACAGCTTCAGCCGGCCATCAAGCGCCAGCCGCAATACGTCGGCTTCGGTTACTTCTTCTCCGAATACGATACTCAGATGCTGGGCAGTATCAGCTACCGTCAGCCACTCTTTCAGGTTGAATAGCTTGTCCATGATCGCGTCCCTTCCGCTCCCCATGAATTCAGGAGCCGCGCCAGCCCGGCAAGGGTGTCCGGGTTTTTGGGGATCAGCCTAGGCGCGGCTTAACTCGGTTGTCAGATCATGCTTTCCGGCCGATCTTCACCACGGCAGCCCCTTCCTTCACCTCGCCGGCCACCAGCATCGCCGAAGTTGCCGCGTTCACAGACTGGCGCACGGGATCAAGGTCGAGCCGTGCATAGATCGCCGTCGCTGCCTGGCTCTTGTGGTTCAGGCTCTTGCCTATGATGGCCAGGGATGCGCCCGTGCGCGCCTGCCAGCTTCCCAGGGTGCGGCGCAAATCATGAAGGGTGACGCCATTGGGCACCTTGCGCCCGAAGGGGATGCCGGCCCGATCCATGACGCGTTCAACGGCCTTTCGTGGTTCCACGATATGCCCGGTCTTACCAGTGCCGGGGAACACGAAACCTTTGATGGCCGATTTCTTGCTGTCCCTCGCTTTATCAGTGCTGGCCGTTTCCTTGCGGGCTTCCAGGATTGCCACTGCTTCCGGGCAAAGGGTCACTGTTTGCGGTTCGCCGTTCTTGGTGTCAGGGATGCGCCATGTGCCCTCGCTGAGATTAATTTCATCCCATTGCATCTCGAACACGTTCGAGCGCCTTGCTCCGGTCAGAATGGCCAGCAGGATGTAATCACGCATGGCGATGCTGGGCTCTTCTGCCAGTGCGGAAAAAAAGCGCGGCATTTCATCCGCTTGCAGAAACCGATCGCGGGTAACCACCTTGCCGGAGATTTTCACGCCCTGCGCCGGGTTTGTTTCCAGGTGGCCCCACTCGATAGCCTTAGCGAAAATGATGGACGCCAGCGCCCGGATATGGCGAACAGTCGCCACAGATTTACCGGCCTTCTCCGCGTTGGACAGGATGCGGGATATATCGGCCCGCGTGATAGTCGATAACTTCATTTTGCCCAGTGGTTTTTCCAGGTAGTCGCGGAACCGTTGCTGGTCGTCTCGCCATGCCCGTTTCTTCGCACCGTGTCGCTCGCCGTATTCGGTGAAGAGTTTGGACAGCGTGAGTTCTTCCTTGAGCGCCCGCTTTACCTTGGCAGGGTTTGCGCCGGTAGCGAATTCGCCCAGCACCTTCTGTGCCTCGGCCCGTGCCTTCTCAACGGTCATGTCAGGGAACGTGCCCAGCTTAACCCAGGCCATCGCGCTGCCAGCACGCTTCACCACGTAGAAGGTTCGGGTGCCAGCGTGGGTCATCCGTAGCGCCAGCTTGGGAATTTCAGTGTCGTAGATCGTCAGCCGCTTGCCAGGGGCAGGGTCTATCTGCGCCAGAAGCGCCGTTTTCGTGAATTTCAGGTTTGTCATAGTCACCTCGCAAGAGACGGGCTAGCACCGGGCTAGCACGGGCTAGCAAAATACAATCAGTTTCATGCTAGCCCGTTAAGGTGAGTATGCAACAATAGTCTTGTTTGGAAAGGGATAATTAATGTTTGTTAATCCGTATGTATCGCTGGGCATACGCACTGTTAATCCGTGTGTCCCTGGTTCGAGCCCAGGTCGGGGAGCCAGACAGCAAGCAAAAGGCCACTGAAAGTAGTGGCCTTTTTCTTTTCTGCGTGTCCTTCGTTTACCTATGCCTGCCATGTCTGTACGCTTTCTGCGGCAGGGATGGCATTTTGGTCCGCTTGGGATTCCAAGCGCTGCGGCCTCGCCACCGTTTTCCCGCCTTGAAATGGAGCGTCATAGCATGTGGATATCCGTTGTTGTTGCCGTGGTGGTGTTGCTGATCGGGGCCGGTGCGATCTATTGGCTCCTGAAGAGCATGGGTGAGAGTGGCATTGAAGCCGCCGCGCCGGGTAGCTGTCGTAGCGGTCGCTGCGGCGTGACGGCTCCGACTAGACCCGGCGGTGAGTGCGCTGCCTCGTCGACGATCGTGGCGTTGGACGATACGTTGGTTAAAGAGATTCGGCGTAAAGACGCACTGTCGCCGACACAAACCCTGTAAACGCGTTGCGTCCTTAGCATCGTCCCCAGGCTAGGCCATCGGGTCTAGCCTGGGGACGTGGGCGGGTGCTGGTGCCGGCCTGGAAAACCGTAATATAGTTCGCCCATGCTCGATGCCGCTTCCTCTCTCGCCGTCACCCTGGCCGCCTCGCAGGCGCAGGCAAGTCTGCTCGCCATTCGCTTGGCCAATGAGAGTCAGCGCCAGATGGTCAATCTGCTGGCGGAAAGCGTGCAGCAAACGGCCAATCCCGCACACCTCGGCAATCTGGTCGATACACAGGCTTGAGCGTAAGCAGATTCTTCTGCGATCAGGCGAGCTCCGCCTCGGCGCAGGTCGTGTGCTCCTTGGTCCGAGTCCGACCTGGCACTATCGTGCGCATTGCTCCAGGGCAGGAGCCAGCCGTGAATCGAGCAGCCCTGAAGTCCGTTTATCCAAAGCAGCGGGGTTAATTGCCCCGATACATTTCGCTGTCATATCCAGCCGCTATAACGCAGGTTCGACAATTGGCGGCGCGAGTTCAGGTGTAGTGCGGGTATGGAACAAAGCGAAAATCGCGATCGGCTGATCGCCGTGTTGGAAAGCGCAATTAAAGTGCAGCGGGCCAGCCAGTTTTTCGCCTGGACGCAAGGGCCGCTGCACGCCCTGCTGCCGCACGAAATCCTGATCTGCGGCATGGCGGAGGGCCCCGGCCAGGAATTGAAGCTGCGCTACTTCACTGCGACGCGGTACTTCAAGAATGAACACTTCGCAGCCGCCAGCCAGCCGCGCGATGGCCTGATCGCCCAGGCCGTGCGCCATTGGAAGACGACCCGACTGCCCTGCCTTTTCCCGTTTCCGCCGGACGCCGGCCTCTGCTTGTACGACTGGCAATCCCTGTTGGCGCGGCTGGAATTGCGCAACATGGCGGCGCATGGGCAAGTCGCTGCGCATGGCGGCATACAGGCCTGGTTCGGTTTCTTTCGGGTAGCTAAGCCGGATCAGCAGACTTCGTATGTTCTGCAATTGCTGTTGCCGTGCATCACGGCGACCTACGCCCGGGTGCTCAGCCAGGAGGCCGCCGCTTCGCCGCCGGCCGGCGGCCGGTTGTCGGTGCGGGAAGTCCAGGTGCTGGAATTGGTGCGCGACGGTTGCTCGAACCAGGAGATCGCCGAACGGCTCGCCATCTCGCCGATGACGGCGAAGAATCATGTTCAGAACATCCGCGCCAAACTCAAGGTGCGGACGCGCGGCCAGGCCGTGTCGGAGGCCGTGCGCCTGGGCAGCATGGCGTCTAGGCGACACGAAACCTGAGCGTAGCAAAGCCGCCTGGCGAAAAGCCAGACGGCTGAAAGCATCCCCCACGTTCGGTAATTTGCGCTGAATGCAGCTGGCCATGCTCCCCCCCTTGCAAGGGGGGGCGACTCAGGCCGCCTTGGTTTGGCGCCGCACAAAGCCGAGCACTCCCAGGCCGGCCAATAGCAGCGCGACGCTGGCCGGTTCGGGAACTTGCGTCGTCGGCATCCGGTAGCTGATGCTACCGGCGCCGCCGAACAGGCCGGCCGGCGTGTCGTAGGCGAAATACGCTTCGCTGATGTCCGTGAAGCCGGGAATCAGCGCGATGCCGCCGTTCCCCTGTATGGCATTGAAGCTCAGGCCGAGGAAGGCGCCGTCCAGATAGGCCGCTTCAACCGTGGCGGCTGCGTCGGCCAGCGTGAAATGCTGGCCGAGGAAATCGAAGCCGATGCGGGTCACGGACAGGTACTCGTCGCCGCTGCCGAGCAGGCCGGTATCGTCATAACTGAATTGACCGGAGAAGGTCTCGTTGATGTAAATGCCGGAATCAAGGGCGCCGCTGAAATTCCAGACGATAGGCGCTGCGCCGGCGTTGTTGGTTGCGGCCAGCAGCAGTGCGGCGAGCAGGCCGGCGCTTGTGCGAATTGCGGTAGACATGAGCGTTCCTTATTTAAAAAGCGAAATTGGCAGGCGCGACCAGGCTGGCGCAGCCGGTTTTGCTGACTTTGATCAGGCTGCGCTGGGCGGCAGCGCCGGCAGTGCCGTCCGCGTCGATGCCGATGACGGCATCGGCGCCGGCCGTGGTGCAGACGACATGCCCGCTGGCCAGCGGCAAGGCGCTGCTGATGCCAAGGCTGCGCAGCAAGGCGCTCAGATCGATGATGTCGATTCCGGCCTGGAAGTCGGTGATGGTGTCGACGCCGTCGCGCAGGCTGGTGTAAACGAAACGGTCGCGTCCAGCGCCGCCGCTCAACGTGTCCGCACCGAGGCCGCCGTTGATGACGTCGTCGCCGCCGGTGCCGACCAGGGTGTCGCGGCCGGCTTGGCCGTCCAGTTTTTTAACCAGGCTCAAGCCCACGACAACCGGGTCGTGATCCGAGGCGCGGTACGCGGTGGCGCTATACAGATCCTGCGGCTTGTACTCGGTGTTGTAGTCAATCACCGCCGGCTCGTCGGCGTTGATATGCCAGAGCGCGGCGCTGACCACCTGGCTGTCCAGGCTGGGTGTGGCCAGCGCGTGATCAAGATAGCCGGCTTCGCCGTCGAAGACGTAGGAGTAGCCGAACGAATCGAAGCGGGCAATCAGGTCGACGAAACCGTTCTCGGTGAATGCGCGCACCGGGTCTTCCTTGCCGTAGGCGTTGAGATCGCCGATGACCAGTACGTCCGTGTCGCCGCTGGCGGCCTTGAGGCCGTCGATGAAGCCGCGCAGCGCATCGGCCTGCTGCACGCGCAGCGCGTTCCAGCAGCCCTGCGCATCGCCCTGGTCGGCGTCGACGCCGGCGGTCGGGCAGCTGCCCTTGGATTTGAAATGGTTGACCACGACGCTGAATTTTTCGCCGTTGGCGGCGGCAAAGGTTTGCGCCAGCGGCGGGCGGCTGTGGATGGGATCGCTATCGCTGAGGGCGGCGCCGACCGGGCTGAGCTTGCCCGGTTTGTAGATCATGGCGACGCGGATGGCATCGTCGCCCGTGCCGGCGGCCGGCAAAGGCAGGCTGGCATAGGTGTTGGCGCCCATCGCGGCGTTGAGGGCGCCGACCAGGTTTTGCAAGGCCTCATTGCCGTTGTTCTGGATTTCCATCAGGCCCAATACATCGGCATCGATCGCCTTGATGGCCTGCACGATCTTGTTGCGTTGACGGTTGAACTCGATCAGGTTGTTCGCACCGCGGCAGTTGTTTGCCGCGCTGACTCCGCCCAGCGTGCAGCCCTGGCCGGACTGGCCGCTGGCGGTTTGGCCGTCCAGGAAGGTGGTGAAGTAGTTGAGGACGTTGAAGCTGGCTACCTTGATATTGCCGCCGCCGGCGGCCGGAGCTGGCGTACGCGGGTTGTCGCGGGTGATGATCGGGGGTTCGGTGGGATGCAGCTTGTAGTCGCGCAGCGAAGTGCTGAGCGCGCCGTGATAGAGCACACCGGTCAGGCCGTGCACGATGTCGCCGGCGCGCAGGGTTTGGTCGGCGCCAATGTAGGGGATGGGATTCGGATTCTGGCCGTTGCTGCCGTCGTCCAGCGTAATGCGGCGGCGGGCGTTGGAATCGGCCAGAGCCAAGGCTTCGACGCTGCCGGCGGGGTGGCGGTTGGTCGGCTTTTCCAGACGGCCCTCGGCGGACAAAGTGACTTCGCCGTAGCGGCCCTGGAAGTAGTTCTGCGCGACGGTGAGCGGGGCGTCGATCCGAATCAGCATGCCCTCGTATTTTTCCAGGTCGCCTTCCGTCGCCTCCGGGAACACGATCAGTTCGGGCGTCAGGCGGTGTCCCGAACTCAGCAGCGTGACGCCGCTCGGGTTGGTCAGTTCGGTGAAGCCTTGGTACTCGGTGACTTTCCCGTTCAGCCGCAGCCGATTGCCCATGACTGCCTCGGCCGGAATCGTCGTCGAATAGACGAAGAGGCCGTCGGACGTGGCGCTGTCGCCGTCACCGGCCAGGTCCTGGATGAAGTAACCGTAGTCGGGGATGACCAGGGTCACCACGCCCTGCGTCGTGACATTCTGGCCGACCAGGGGACTGGCGTCGCCGGAACCCTGAATCGCGGCGATCGGGGTGCTGCCCTCGACGTTGACGGTCACGTTACAGGCGGCGCTCTGGATTTCGTTGTTGCTGAAGGTGATCTGCACCGGGTAGCTGCCGGCGGCCAGGCCGCCGGTCGCGTTCAGGCTGGCGCTGGCGCTTTCACCGTCCGCAGCGGCCGCACTGAAGCCGCTCAGGCTGATGCCCGCCATGCCGCCGCTGCTGATGCGGGCGGCATTGACGATGCTGTCCGGGTCGCTGGCGCGGAGGATCACGCTGCCGGCTTCGCCGGTGGTCAGCGAAAGATTGCCGCAAAGGGTGACGATGGGTTGATTCACGGCGCCGATCGGGCTGCCGCTGATCTGGATGTCGTCGATGCCGACCCATTCGTCGTTGCCCGCGGCATTGCTGGTGATGACGCGTACCTGAAGCTGGGACTTATTGTCGGCGGCAGCGGGCAGGGTGGCGGAAACCGGCGTGGTTTTCGTCGCTGTGCCGCCTTCTGTGGCATCCGCCACGTAGCCGGCGGGGACGTTGGTGAAGTTGCCGCTATTGCCGACCCGGTACTGCAGGGCCACTTGCTGGACGGCGTCGTCGCTGGAACCGTCCAGGTCGCGCAGCAGGTATCTGACCTGGATAGTCTGCAGGCCCGTGGTGTTCAGGTGGAACAGCAGGAAGGGCGCATCCGCGGTACCGGAACCGTTCAGCGCGATAGCGGGATCGGCCAGGTGGAATTCGGCGACGCCGCCCGCGCTGAGCGTGTTGGGCGCGGTCTGATTGGCGATCACGTCGATCACCGCCGTGCCATCGAGCAGCAGTGTTTGCGGGTCTGTCCCGGTGGCCGCGGTGAGGTTGTCGCCGCGATAGCCGATGACGCCGGCTACGCCGTTCCAGTTGTCGTCCGCGCTGATCAGGCCGGTATTCGACCAGTTCTGGGCGAAGGGCAAGGTTTGATAGGTGTTGTCGGCGAACGCGGCCTGGCTGCAAAGGCCGCCGAGAGCGAGCGCGAGCAGCAACGGGGTAGGGGCGTGGAGGGGCTTGGGCATGACGGATCCTGTAGGGTTTTTTGACCCAGGAATCCTAGTCAGCCTGTGTGACGGCCTTGGTTGCAGCGTCGAGGTGAAAAGTAGTCCGTTCGGCTTATGGCGACGCCGGCATACGTCATCATCCGGTCAGCCGGCCGCGCCCAATACGGTTGGTTCGTCTGGCCAAGACTCTGTTAGATTCGAAAAAATTCAAGGCCGCACGCGATCATTCATGACGGACATTCAGCCCAACAATCCACTACACGGCATCACGCTGGAAAAGCTGTTGAACGAGTTGGTTCAGTTCTACGGCTGGCCGGCATTGGGGCGGCAGATCGAAATCCGCTGCTTTACCCACGACCCCAGCATTTCTTCCAGCCTCAAGTTCCTGCGCCGCACGCCTTGGGCGCGCGAGCGCGTGGAAGCGCTGTATCTCGACATGCTGACGCGCACAGCGAACCGGCGCGGCCCGTGAGCGCGTCGCCTACGGCGCCTTGGCGGCCTGCGGCAGCCGTGGCTACTGACGGCGTCCGATCAGTTCGATCGGGTAGCCGTCCGGGTCGGCGACAAACGCGATCACGGTCGAGCCGGCGTTCATCGGGCCGGGTTCGCGCATCACGCGGCCGCCTTTTTGCTTGATCTCGGCGCAGGCGCGGTAGACATCATCCACCTCGATAGCCAGATGTCCGAACCCGGTGCCGATGTCGTAGCTGGCGACGCCCCAGTTGTAGGTGAGTTCGATGACCGAGTGATGCGCTTCATCGCCGTAGCCGACGAAGGCCAGGGTGAACTTGCCGTCGGGGTAGTCCTGGCGGCGCAACAGCGTCATGCCGAGAACCTGGGTATAGAACTCGATCGAGCGTTCGAGATTTCCGCTTCGGATCATCGTATGGAGAAGGCGCATTGGAGACTCCTGTAAAGGGCGGGTTGGTGTCGGCGCCGGCATTCTTCCACCCGCCGCAAGGCGGGTTGAAGGCATCGGCCAGCGGGTAAAGTGAGCGCCAGACGGCGTGATGCCGCCGATCAGCGCTCGATGGCCAGCAATTCAACTTCGAAAGTCAGCACACTGTTCGCCGGGATCAGACCAGGAATGCCGCGTGCGCCGTATCCCGTCGCCGCCGGACAGGTGAGCTTGGCTTTGCCGCCGAGCTTGATCTTCTGTACGCCTTGGGTCCAACAGGGGATGACGCCGCGCAGCGGGAAGCTGATGGGCTCGTTGCGCTTGTAGGAGCTGTCGAACTCGGCGCCATTCGCCAGCGTTCCGCGGTAATGCACGCGCACGCTGCTGTCCGCGCTGGGTGTGGCGCCTTGTCCCTGCTTGAGGTGCGTCACCACGACGCCGGAGGGCAAGGTTTCCGTATTGGCGGCCAGGGCCGGGGCGCTGATAACGAGGGCGGAAACGGCGATGAACGTGACAAGAGAGCGCATAGCAAAACCTCAGTGTAAGGGGAGGCGGAGTTTAGCGAAGCCGCGGCCGCGCTACATGCTCCATGGTGGTGTGCGACCGCCGGAGGATAACGGTCGCCGCACCGGATGTGCTTCGGCAAACCGCCCACATGGCCGGCCGGGGCGCTTAGCCTGGCTTGCGCGATAGCTTTTGCCGCAGCCGAGCAATCAACATTCTGAGCATGAATGAAACGGCTAACGTGCTGAAAAAAACCGCTATCGCAAGCAGCCAATGGAGATAGGCCAGCGAACCCAGGGCGCACGCAGTGATGCGACTGTCCAAATCAAACCGGTTGTCATTTCTCCGCCCATCGTGTTGCCGTAGTGCGGCACGCTGTCTTGCCATTGGTAGATGACGTCCTTATTGGCGTGTTGATCGTGTCCACGAAGTAAGCGCTCGATAGCGGCGGACGCCGATGCCCAGTATCGCGCACGCTTCGGAACGGGCGAACGCCCGGCGCGGCTGGTCGGTCCAGGCAGGCTTACCGCACTGCCTTGCAAAGCCTTCATCCCGCCCCTGCAAAAATACCCTACAGGGTTGGTAGTTATGAGCCATCGCGATTCGAGGGATAAGTCATATGCTGCATTTAACAACCTCCTATCAGGGTGTGCCCGTGCAGCCTAGCCCCATCCCCGGTAAACCGAAATTGCCTGTGAAACAAGCGGCGAGGTTTTTCGATTGGCTACCTACTACGTTGCGGCGGAATTGATCATGACAGCGCCGATAGTCAGCTGCAGTGGCTTCAGGCTGACCGGCATTCAGTCATTCATCTTACTGGTCGAGTACGGCGATTTCGCCTTCCGGATGATGAGCCGGCGGCGGCTGGATGCGAGCGGCTTGGCCGAAATCCTGCGCATGTCGTTCGGCTGGCGGCAGCCAAGTCCTCCCACGCTCAACAAGCAATGCCCAACGACCCGCCCTCAAGCGTATCCCGACAACCCCGCGGCGCACCGCGATGGCGTGCCAGCCCCCGAAAAAGTGACGGCCAGGAAGGGAATCACACGCGTCTGTGGAGTCGTTAGGGTCCTATTGCTTCAGCCCATGCTGCAACTGGATACCCAGCAAATTGCCGAACTGCCCGGGCAGGGTGGCGGTTTCGACCCGGCGCTGGGCGCCCCGATACAGCACGAGAAGCTGGGCTTGCGCTATGAGCGTCTGCCCGACCTGCTCGGTCGCGCCGGCCCAACAGCCATGGAGATGCCAGCGTGCCCACTACCGCCATAACCGCCACGGTGTCCGGAGTCGGCGCAGCCATGCGACGGACGCTTTGCGCTCTGCTCTGTCTGCTGTCTTTCGCCGCCATGACCGCCTCCGCCACACCGCGTCTTTCCACGGCCACCTCGGGTCCGGCGGTGTTAGCTCCCAGGTTCCAGCATCTGACTCCGGAGGATGGCCTGTCGCAGGGTATCGTCTATTCCATTCTGGAAGATCGCCGCGGTTTCATGTGGTTCGGCACCGCCGCAGGAGTCGATCGCTACGACGGCACCGGCATCAAGACATTCCGCAACGATCCCGACGATCCCGGCAGTCTGCTCGGCACGGCCGCCCAGCATCTGTTCGAAGACGCCGCGGGCACCCTCTGGGTTGCAACCAACCAGGGCCTGAATCGTTTCGACCGCAGGAGCGAGAAATTCACGCGCTTCACGCACGATCCCGGCGACCCGCACAGCCTGAGCGGCGCCGATATCGCGCGGATAGCAGCCGACGGCAAAGGCGGGTTGTGGGTACTGACCACGAGCAACGGCCTGAACCGATTCGACCCGCGGACCGGACGCGCGACCCGCTACCGGCATGACAGCGCCGACCCGGACAGCCTGGTCAGCGACCTGGGACGCGCGCTTTGGCGCGACCGCTCCGGCAACCTCTGGATCGGCACCCGCGACGGCCTCGACCGTTTCGATGCCGCCACCGGTAAATTCATTCACTACCGGCACGATGCGCGCAATCCTGAAAGTATCAGCGAGGATGCGGTGTGGGCGATTTTCGAAGACCGAAAAGGCGTGCTCTGGGTGGGCACCTTGAACAATGGATTGAATAGTCTGAATCCCAAGACCGGCCGGTTCACCCGCTATCTGCCCAAGCCAGAAGACCCCAAAGCGTTGGCCGGCGGTTTTGTCTGGGCCTTGACGGAAGACCAAGAGGGCGTGCTCTGGGTAGCGACCTACCAGGGTTTGCACAGCCTCGATCCGAGCCGGCGACAGTTCACACGCTACCTGCCCAACCCGGCCGACCCGACGAGTTCGAGCAACTCGCAGCTGCCCAGCATCTTTCTGGATAGCAAGGGGGCGATCTGGATCGGAACCTGGGGCAAGGGCGTGGACAAGCTCGACCGTGCCGCGGCCAAGTTTACGACCTACCGGCATGACGCGAAGGAGGACAGTAGTCTGGGCAGCGGCATGGTGTGGACGGTGTACGAGGACCGCCAGGGCATTCTCTGGCTGGGTAACGAGGGCAGCGGTCTGCATCAATTCATGCGGGCGAGCGGCACCTTCAAGCACTACCGGCACGACCCCTCCGACCCCAACAGTCTGAGCGGCAATTCCATCTACGCCATTTACGAAGATCGCCAAGGCAGCTTGTGGGTCGGCGGTCGCGCCGGACTCAACCGCATGGATCGCAGCACCGGCAAGGCGGTGCGCTACAACAACGATCCCGCCAACCCCGCCAGTCTGAGCTTCAATGACGTGCGCGGCATCTGCGAGGATGCCACCGGTACGCTCTGGGTGGCGACCAGCTACGGGGGGTTGAACCGCTTCGACCGCGCCAGCGGCACTTTCAAGCGCTTTCAGCACGACCCGAAAAAACCGGACAGCCTCGGCGCCGGTCTCGTGGTGACGATGAACTGCGACCCCTCCGGGGCCATTTGGCTGGGTTTGTGGGGCGGCGGGCTGAATCGCTTCGATCCCGCCAGCGAACACTTCACACGCTACGAACATGATCCGAAGAATCCGTCGAGCATCAGCCACAACGAAGTCTGGGGCTTGCTGCGCGATTCGTCCGGCACGCTCTGGGTCGGCACCAGCGCGGGTCTAAATCGGCTGGACCAGGCCACCGGAAGGTTTACCCGCTATCGCCGCAAGGATGGCCTCTCCAGCGACCGCATCAATACCCTGCTCGAAGATGGCCGGGGCAGGCTCTGGCTGGGTACCGGGGAAGGCGGCCTGACCGTGTTCGATCCGGCCAGCAGAGCGACGCGGGTATACGACGCCAGCGACGGCTTGCAGAGCAATCAGTTCGCCAACGGCGCCGCCTGGAAATCCCGTACCGGCGAGTTGGTCTTCGGCGGCGATTCGGGCTTCAGTATCGTCGATCCGGCGCGCATCGAAGACAACCCGCACATTCCTCCGGTGGTGCTGACCGGTTTCCAGCTCTTCGGCCGCCCGGCGCACATCGGCGGAAAATCGCCGTTGTCGCGGGCGATCGACGAATTGGATGAACTGGTCCTGTCGTATCGGGATGAAGTCTTCTCGATCGAGTTCGCCGCCCTCAACTACCGCTTTCCCCAGAAGAATCGCTACGCCTACCGGCTGGAAGGTTTCGACAAGGAGTGGACCTATACGGACAGTCGCCGGCCGCTCGCGACGTACACGAATCTGCCCGCCGGCGAGTACACCTTCCGGGTCAAGGCCTCCAACAACGACGGCGTCTGGAACGAAAACGGCCGATCGCTGCGCATCATCGTGACCCCGCCGTGGTGGGAAAGCGGGTGGTTTCGGATTCTGCTGCTGGCTGGGCTGCTGGGGATCGTCATTACCGGTTTCCGTTGGCGCATGCGCCACGCCGAGGCGCTTAACCGTGAGCTGGAAGCGCAAGTGTTGCAGCGCACAGCCGAACTGCGCGTCGCCAAGAACGCCGCCGAGGAGGCGAACCGGGCGAAGAGCATGTTCCTGGCCAACATGAGCCACGAGCTGCGCACGCCGCTCAACGCTATTCTTGGTTTCTCCGATCTGATGCAGCGCGAAGCCACGGCAGGCCGCAGCGCACTCTCGCCGCCGCAGCAGGACAGCCTCGAGGTCATCCACCGCAGCGGCACGCATTTGCTCTCCCTGATCAACGAAGTGCTCGACCTGTCCAAGATCGAAGCCGGGCAACTGACCTGCCAGCCGGCGGACTGCGATCTGCACGCACTGCTGCAGGATCTGCGCGACTGGTTCACCCAGCGCGCAGCGGACAAGCAGCTGACGTTGCAGGTGCAATGGGCGCCCGCAGTGCCGCGCTATGTGCACACCGACGCGACCAAGCTGCGCCAGGTGCTGCTCAATCTGCTCGGCAACGCCGTCAAGTTCACCACCGCAGGCAAAGTGGAGTTGGCGGTAGTGCGGGTCGGTGCGGCGGCGGACGCGGGGCGTTGCCGTCTCGGCTTCGCGGTCAGTGACACCGGTCCGGGTATCGGCGTGCACGAACAGGCACGGCTGTTCCAGGCCTTCGTGCAGACCCGCAGCGGACTGGACGCCCAGGAAGGTACCGGCCTGGGGCTGGCCATCAGCCAACAGTACGTGCGCCTGCTGGGCGGCGAGATCGCGGTGGAGAGCCAGCCCGGCCGGGGCAGCCGCTTCGCCTTCGAACTCGACTTGCAGGTCGTCGCCGCTCTCGAGCCGGCCCCGGCCGAACGCGCCATCGTCGAGCTGGCGCCCGGGCCGAACCGCCCGCGCGTCCTGGTGGTGGACGACCAGATGTTCAACCGCCGCCTGCTGGTGCAGACCCTGGCGCCGCTGGGCTTCGACACTGACGAAGCGGCGGACGGGGAAGCGGCGCTGCAACGCTGGCGTGCGTGGCGCCCCGATCTGATCTGCCTGGATCTGCGCATGCCGGGCCTGGACGGCTATGAAGTCGCGCGCCGCATCCGCGCCGAGGAGCCGGAGCGGCGCACCAAGCTCCTGGCCCTGAGCGCCAGCGCCTTCGCCGAGGAGCGTGCGCGTGTGCTGGACGCGGGCTGCGACGACTTCCTGCGCAAACCGTTTCGCACGACCGAATTGCTCGAACTGATCGGCCGGCAACTCGATCTCGCCTATCGTTATGCCGACGAAGCCGAGGGCGGTGCGGCGCCGCTGCAGGAAGTGGTCGATGCCGCGCGCTTGCGCGCTCTGCCCGGCGACCTGCTGGAGGCATTGCGGGGGGCTGTGCTGCAACTGGATACCCGGCAAATCGCCGAACTGGCCGACAAGGTTGGCGGACTCGACCCGGCGCTGGGCGCCTGGATCCTGGGCGAGAACCAGGACTTGCGCTACGAGCGCCTGCTCGAGCTGGTCGACAGCGCCGGCCAAGCCGCTGTGGCGCCGCCGCCATGAGCTTAGGCGCACCCGGAGCCGGCGCAGTCATGCCGCGGACGCTACGCACCTGGATTTACCGCTACCGCCGCGGCTCCGGAGCGCTGCGACGGCAGCGGCATCCAGACCTCCGGCAACGATTCGGGCGGTCCCGACCGCTTGTTCGGCAACCCGCGTCGGGCGTCGCAGCGCGGCGGTGCACGGCTGCCCGTGGCGGGCAACTTTCTTACAGGAGACCACCATGAAGCGATTCGCTCTCGTACTCGCACTTTCCCTGCTCAGCGCTCAAGTCCTGGCAGGCGTGGACACCAAGGTCTATGCCTTGGTGAAGAACAAGTCCGTGAACGACTCCGGCCTCGTGCTTGCGGTCGATCCGGTGGTCCAGGGGGGAATAACCTTCACCTTGCAGCAGGGGGGGTACCTCGACCTTTGGTTCTCCCACGCAACGGGTTCCGGCCCGGCCAACGACTACGGCGACGAGGTGGACTTCACGCTGGGCTGGAGAGGGCGGATCGCCGGCGAGATCGACGCCAACTTGGGCGTGGCCGAGTTGGACCTCTATCCGACGCAAAACCTGAACAGCCATAACGTCACGAAGATCTTTGCCGAAATCGCCCCCCTCAGGCTCGCCGTGCCGCTCGGCCCGACCACGCTGACGCCCTACGCGCGGGTGGAAGTGATTCGCTCGACGGGGCGCGGCTACACCGGCAAAGGCCTGTACTACCTGGGCGCCCGCGACGTCTGGGCGGTGGGGCAGGGGCTCTCGTTGGTGCAGCGCCTGCATCTGTTGGACACCCCGGATTTACCGGGCGTATCGGGCGGTCTGGTGGCCTCCTACAAGCTGGAAGCCCCCTACGCGCTTGGCCACGGGGTCGTGTTCACGCCCTCTTTCGAGTGGATCCACCCCTACATCGACCAGCGGCCGAAGAACAGCCATCTGTTCGCCGCCAGAATCGAGTGGCACTTCTGACCATGCGGCGTTTGCCCAGTCCTCCCAGCCGCCGACCGGCGGTGCGCCTGGCTTGGGTGCTGGCGGAGTGGGCCAGCAATGCTCCGGCCCCGCTGGGCGCCTGGATACAAAGCGAGAACCTGATCTTGCGCTACGAGCGACGGGTCGACAGCGCTGACCAAGCCGCGCAGGAGCCGCCGCCGTGACCGAGACCTTCCCCGAATCGGGAGCGAAGCCCGATGAAAGCGTGATGGACATCCTGGTTGTCGACGACACGGCCGCCAACCTCAAATTGTTGACCAGTCTGCTTGCCGCTCAGGGCTATCGGGTGCGGCCGGCGTCGAGCGGCGAACTCGCGCTGCGCTCCGTCGCGGTCAAGAAACCGAGCTTGATCCTGCTGGACGTGCGCATGCCGGGCATGGATGGCTATGCCGTCTGTCGGCGACTGAAGGCCGACCCCGACCTGCGTCCGGTGCCGGTGATCTTCATCAGCGCCATGAACGAGACGACCGACAAGGTGCAAGGCTTCGCCGTCGGCGGCGTCGATTTCATCACCAAGCCCATCGAACCGGAGGAGGTGTTGGCGCGGGTGCGCACCCACCTGGAGCTCAGCCGTTTGCATCACAGCCTGGAACAGCGCGTGGCGGAGCGCACCATGGAGTTGGCGAACGCCCATCATGCATTGCAAGCCAGCGAGGAACGCCTGCGGTTGGCCTTTGAGGCCACCAGCGATGGCATTTGGGACTGGAACCTGAAAACCGGGACGCTGTTTTTCAGTGACCGTTGGTACTCGATGCTGGGTTATGCGCCCGGTGCGTTCACGCCCGGCTATGCGGCGTGGTGCGAGCGCGTGCATCCCGACGATCTGGCGGTGGCCGAGGCGGCCATTCGGGCGCATCTGGAGCAGGAACGCCTCAACTATGCCGTTGAGTTCCGCATGCGAACCCAGGCCGGCGACTGGAAGTGGATATCCAGTCGCGGGAAAGTGATCGAGCGCGATGCCGCCGGTAAGCCGTTGCGCATGGTGGGCAGCCATGTGGACATCACCGAAAGCAAGCAGGATGAAGCGCGCATCGCATCGGCGCTGCACGACAAGGAAGTGCTGCTGAAGGAGATCTACCACCGGGTGAAGAACAATCTGCAGGTCATCGCCAGCCTGCTCAGCATGCAGGCGCGCGGTGCTGACGACGAGCGAGTGCGCTCGGCGCTGACCGACAGCGTATCGCGGGTGCACGCCATGGCCTTGGTGCACGAGCAGCTCTATCGCTCCAATGACCTCGAGCGTATCGCCGTCAAAACCTATCTCGGGGACCTCCTTGGCCATTTGCGCGAAGCCTCGCCGGCTTCCAGCCGTGGCGTCGAGCTCAGCCTCGACGCCGACGACGCCACCGTCGACATCGAAACGGCCATCCCCTGCGGGCTCCTGGTCAACGAGCTGGTGACCAACGCGCTCAAGCATGCCTTCCCCGAGGATGCCCGCGGCACCATCACCACGCGCTTCCGGGCTGACGCCGATGGTTGGCTGACGCTCGAAGTCGGTGACGACGGCGTCGGTGTTCCGGCGGGTTTCGACTTCCGCCAAAGCGCTAGTCTCGGGCTGCGCCTGGTGGCTTCCCTGGTGGATCAGTTGCAGGGCGAAATGACGCTGGAGCGGGGCGGCGGCACGCGCTACCGCCTGCACTTCAAGGAAAACGGCGAGGAAGCACGCGCATGAACACGATGCGCATTCTGGCGTTGGAAAACGTGGCGATCATCGCTCTGATCTTTCTGGCTCTGGGCTGTTTGATCTGGAGGTTGGCCAACAAGATCGGCCAGCGCCAGGCGGTGGACGCGCGCATCACGCAGTTGCTGGAGGCCAACAGCCAGTTGCAGCGGATGCTTGACGCGCACAAACGCACGCAGGATCAGCTTCGGGTGTTCCGGAGCTTTGCCGAAAACGCCGGTCAAGGTTTCGGCATGGCCACGCTCGACGGACGGATTACCTATGTCAATCCAACGTTATGTCGCATGCTGGGCGAGGCGGATCCTGAACAGGCATTGGGGAAGCATTTTCCCCAATACTATCCGGAGGACTTGAAGGCGCGGCTGGAGACGGAAGTATTGCCCGCCGTGGCGCGGGGAGAGCCATGGACCGGAGAATTGGCGTTGCTCTCTGAGCGAGGCAGGCGCACGCCGACGATCGAGAATCTGTTCCTGATTTATGACGAGGCGGGGCAGCCGATCTTTCTGGCGGATGTGCTTACCGATATTTCCGAGCGCAAACTGACGGAAGCGGAATTGGAGCGGCACCGAAGTCACCTGGAAGAACTCGTTGCAGAACGAACCCTGGAACTGATGGCAAGCAATGAGAGCCTGCGGCACGAAGTCGCCGAGCGTCGGCGTGCCGAGGCCACGCTGCTCGAAAGCGAGTCGCGGCTGTCCAAGACCACGGAGACCGCGCCCGGCATGATCTACCAGTTCCTGCTGCGCCCGGACGGCTCGGCGTGCTTTCCCTACGCCAGCGCCTGGTGCAGGGAAATGTTCGGTATCACGCCGGAGACCCTGCGCGCGGACGCCACCCCGATCATCGACCGCATCCTGCCGGAGGATAGGCCCGGCTTCGACGCCTCCGTCGCCCGCTCGGCGAACACCATGGAGCTCTGGGAATGGGAAGGCCGGCTGCGCACCGCCAGCGGCGACGTGGTCTGGCATCAAGGTATTTCGAAGCCGGAACGGCAAACGGATGGAAGTATTCTCTGGAGTGGGATTTTTTTTGATGTCACCGAGCGCAAACGGGCGCAAGCACAGCGTGACTTGCTCAACACGGCGCTGGATTATTCGCTCAACGGCTATGACATCGTCGATGCGGAGGGGCTTTTGGTCTACGCGAATCAAGCCTATCTGCGCATGTGGGGGTTCGACAGCCTGTATGAGATTCGCGGCACCAGTCCGGCAGCTCATTGTGCAGACCCCGCTATCCTGGGACAGATCATTACCCGTCTGCTCGCCGACGGGCGGGACTTGCGTGAGTTCACCGCCCGACGCAAGGATGGATCTACGTTTGAAGTCCTTATGGCATATCAAAGCTTCAGTACGACGGATGGCAAGATGCTGTTCATGGGGAGCTCGTTGGACGTCACCGAGCGCAAACGGGCGGAGGAGGAACTCTTCCAATATCGCGACCGCCTTGAGGATCTGGTCAAAGAACGAACCGCTGAATTGGAGCGGGCCAAGGAACAGGCCGAAGCCGCGAACAAAGCCAAAAATACGTTTCTGGCCAACATGTCGCACGAACTGCGCACGCCGCTCAACGCGATCCTGGGCTTCTCGCGGATACTGGGCGGGGATCCGGCCGCCAGTCCCGCGCAGAAGGACAGCCTGGCGGTGGTTTTGAAGTCCGGCGAACATCTGCTCGCCCTCATCAACGATGTGCTTGAACTGGTCAAGATCGAGGCGGACAAGGCCGGTGTCGAGCCGGTTGATTTCGATGTCGGCGTCTTGATCCTCGACATTCTGGCGATGCTGCGAGGGCGCGCCGACGCCAAGGGCATTGAGCTGGTCTTCGACCAGACCACGTCGTTCCCGCGTTTTGTGCGTACTGATGCCCAGAAGCTGCGCCAAGTCATCATCAACGTCGTCGGCAACGCCATCAAGTTCACCGCTCGCGGGCGCGTGACCTTGAGCCTCTCCCTGCTGCCCCGAAAAGCCAGCGGCGCGCACTATGACTTGCTGTTCGAAATCAAGGACACCGGGCCGGGCCTCGCCCTGCAGGACGAGGCGCGCATCTTCAATCCTTTCGAACAGGGGAGCGGTCGCGACTTGACAGAGGGAACCGGCCTGGGCCTGAGCATCGCCCGCGAATACGTGCGCAAGCTGGGCGGTGACATCACCGTAGAGAGCGAGCCGGGCCTTGGCGCCACCTTCCGTTTCAATATCCTCGCGGAGCGGGTCTCCACGGAGCGTATTGCGGCAAGGCGGCTTCGCGTGCAGCGCTGCGTGGTTCGGATTGAGGGCGCCGAGCTGCGGCGCATACTCATCGTCGAAGGCGAACCGGAAGCCCGCCTGTTGCTGCGCCATTTGCTCTCGCCCATGGGGTTCCTGTTGAGCGAGGCTGTCGATGGGTGGGAAGCCGTTGCCAGGGTGCGCGAATACGCGCCGGACCTGATCTTGATGGAGCGGAGCTTGCCACTGCTGGACGGAGCCGAAGCCACCCGACGGATACGCGCGCTGCCCGGGGGGTACGCGGGAAAAATCGTCGCAGTGGCGGCGCATGCTTTCAAGCAGGCGCGGCGCGAAATGATCCAGGCTGGATGCGATGATTGTCTGCCCAAGCCATTCCGGGACGACGATCTGTTCGAAATGCTCGCCAAGCACCTGCCGCTGAAAATTATCCGCGGGGAGCCGTCGGACGTTCTTCTGTCCGATGCCGCGCGGCGAGCTATCGCGGACGAATCCGACACATCGAGACGGGCCGAGTTGGCGGCCTTGTCGGCGGAAGAGAGGGGCGTTATGCGCGCAGCCGTGGTCGAACTGGACATCCTTGCCATGGAGCAACTACTCACGCGCCACCCGGCCCTGGTGGCGTGGCTTACTCCCTTACTGGACACCTACCGTTTCGACCAAATCGAGGCCTTGCTGAACGAGTCTGAACAGGAGAGTGGCCCTTGAATGCATTCTTGCGTCCCTGCGTTTGCATTGCTATCGACGAGGAGGATTTTGTACACAGGCCTTCGATATGCTGACCAAGGCGCAGGACGCATACAGGGACGCTCTGAAGTGGACTGTTCGGGGGTTACGGCGAGGAGCCACCCGCCGCATGGATGGCCGGAACCCCGCATGGCGCGGGGATTTCAGGCAAGAAAAAGGGCTCGGAGATGAGTCCGAGCCCGTGTATATGGTGGAGGCGGCGGGAATCGAACCCGCGTCCGAAAGCCCTCTACAGCAAGTTCTACATACTTAGTCTGGTCGTTTGGTTTTGACCCGAACCCCGCCGGCCAGACAGGCTGAGTTCAAGCGAGTCACCTTAATTTAGCGTTGATCCAAGTGACCCGAATCAACACGAGTCCATGTTAATGACTCCACTGCTGGTTTCCCAGCCCGGCCCATGGACCAACCGGTGTGGAGTCCAGCCGTCAAGCGGCTAGAGCGTAGGTTTCGTCGTTGGCGACTACTAGATTCCAGATGTATTTACGAGGTAACTGGTCCTCGGTATGCCCTTGTCTGCGTCGCGACCCCCGTCGAAGCCAGGTCGCCCCCATTGCGTTACTAAGATGCAGCCCAACTCAAAAAGTTCAACTGGGCCAACGAAATCTACGCGGCGCTTCGGGGGCCGTCAAGCAATAGTCTGGGGCGGCTCTGTTGGACTGATTTTCCTGACACCTGGCACAAGATAAGCGGCACAATCCGCCTCACTCGTTCTTGCGAGATGAACATAAGTAATTGTTAATATTGATATAATTGGAGATCAAGATGACTGCCACCCGCGCTTTTTTTGCTGTAGCTCTGGCTGCCTTGAGTATGCCGAGTCTGTCTGCCGATACGCCCGCCCCAGCTGCGCAGAACGCTGCTGTGCCCGCGAGCACCGCGGAGTGGGTGAACTATTTGTCCGACTTCACGCGCAATGGCGACATGCTGGCCGACCCCAAGAAATTCATTGCTGCGCTGGCGACGGTGTCCGAACCCGAGTTTCTGATCGCCGCAAGCAAAGCCATGATGGACCCGAATTTGTATCTGCAATCCACATCCACGCTGATGGATCCGCGCGCCTATTCCAATTTTGCCAAGGCGGTGGACCCAGTGGTATTGGCGAACTGGTCGCAGGCGCTGATGGATCCGCAATTCATTTCGGCCGTGCAGACCGTCGTGACCGACCCCAACAAGTTGATGCGTTGGGCGATGGCGCCGATGGACCCCCGTGCTTTGGGGATGCTGCTCAATACACTGAATCCGAATACGTATCTGAAGTTTGGTGCGGCTGCGCTCGATCCGCGTACCCTCAATATGGCGGTAGCGCCGCTGAATCCGAATTGGTACGGCGGCTGGATGGCCAATATGGCGAACCCGCAAGCCTATGGCCCGACCATCAACAACATGTTGCGCGTGCCTACTTATGGCGGACAGATGGGGACGCTGATGCCGGCCTATCCGCCGGTCGTTCCGTCGATTCCGATGTTTGATCCGCGCATGTTTGGTGGCATGAATCCGGCCGCTCCGCGTTGAGCAAAGCGGCCGCACAATGCGCCGGCGCACTACTGAATTCAAGCCACCAGCAAGAATTTCTGCGGACATGAGGCTTTTTCGGGCTGAAACAGCAGAAATTCTGGTCTTGAAGGCATCACGCCCCTTCTCTGAACTCGGCTTCTCGCTTACGCTAGCGCCGTGGTTCACCCAGTTAGGGGCATTTTCCCGCCTCCGTCAGTTTTGCCTGACCCTGCCAAGCGCATCATCCAGGCGTCAAGTGAATAGTCGGGAGGGGGTTTGATGAAGAAAAGCACCACACTCAACTGCTTTTACCCGCCCATACCATTGTCAGGAGACATGCATGAACAAGACTGAACTGATCGACATCGTTGCAGCCAAAGCCAATGCTTCCAAGGCCGCCACTAGCGACATCGTTGGCGCCGTTATCGAGGCAATTACCGAAGCTGTGGCCAAAGGCGACAGCGTACAGTTCATCGGCTTCGGCACCTTCAGCGTGCAGAAGCGCGAGGCGCGCACCGGCCGCAACCCTCAGACCGGCAAGGAAATGAAAATCGAAGCCAAGAATGTGGTCCGCTTCAAGGCTGGCGCCAAGCTGACTTCAGCCGCCAACCCGGTGAAGCCGGCCAAAGGCAAGAAGAAATAAGCAGCCGTAGGGAATCGGCGCCTGGGAGCCCCGGGCGCCGTCAGTTCAAGACGAGCGCCATGCTCGTCAACGCTTTGTTGGACGCCGGCCGTTCACCGCTGGCAAGATTTCTCTCAAATAATGCAGCAAGCCGGCGAAAGCGCGTCCGAACGGTAATGCCTGCGCACTGGGCTGTGCACTTGCCATCGACACTTGCCTGGCGGAATGATGACCAGATCGCCTTTCTCGGCGCTGACGGCCTTGCCGTCTTCCATACTCAACGTGACGGCGCCAGCCAGCAGGTAACTCGTTTCCGTCGCGTCGTAATCCAGTTGGCGCGCGCCGACGCCATCCTTCCAGGTCGGCCAGCCATGCACGCCGAGTTCGACCAGGCGGGCGGCGCTCACTTGCCGTTCAACCACGATCGCATCGCTCATTGAGAGACGCTTTCTTTTTCCATCAGGATGTAGGTGTTGTAAGCATTGCGGCGGTTGGCTTCGGCAAATGCAGGCATCGTTTCGTAACGCGACCAGTCGGTTTTGGCGTAAGCCTCTTCGAACGGCGTCATTTCGCTGACGGCGCGCCCCATCTCGCTGCGCAGGAAGCGCAGATAGTCGCGGGTCAGGGTCAGGTCTTGCATCGGCGTATGGGAGGCGCCGCCGTGGCCGGGGACGAGTATTTTCGGATTCAGCGCGATCAGCTTGTCCAGCGCGTTCAGCCAGCGTTTCGAGTCGGCATCGCCGACAAAAGGCACGCGTCCTTTGAATACCAGATCGCCGGCAAACAGCACGCCGTCCTCTTCCACGAACATCACCAGATCTTCGTCGGAGTGGGCGGGGCCGACGTGGCGCAGGCGGAAGTGCACGCCGCCGAGTTCGAAATCGGTATCGCCGGCCAACCAGAGGTCGGGTTGCGGGAAGCGTTGCGTGCGCTCGTTGATCCATTTGCCCAGGATCTGTTTGCGTTGCTCGAAGCGGAGTTTGGCCGCATCCGAGCCGATCACGTTCTTGCCGCCTTCATGCGCCCAGATTTCCGCGCCGAGATCCTTGAATACCTGAACGCCGTAATAATGGTCGGCGTGATAGTGGCTGACGATGACGCGTTTGATCGGCAGTCGGGTCAGCTTACGAATGCGTTTGACCATGTCCTGCGCCAGTGACGGCGAACCCAGCGTGTCGAACACCACGACGCCGGCCGGCGTGATGACGAAACCGGCATTCGACATGAAGCCCTCGTTGCGCGTGCTGGCGGCGCCGGCCAGTCCGGGGATGTAATAGCTGTGTGCGGCCAGTTTTTCGGCACGCACTTTGACGCTGGCGGGCGGATACAGCGGAGCCGCGCACGCAGCGCCTCCGAACAGGGTCAAGAAAAGGATGAGGAGGGCGCGCATGTGGTGGCCTGCAAGTGTTGAAATTGGGGTACGCGGATTATAGGAAGCCAGCCGGCCAGCCATCTGTAGTATCTTCGGCGGGTCATTTTTCGACCTCTACGCACCGTGAATCAAAAGAAGTTCCTGCGCAGCCTTGTGCCGTTTCTGTTTGCCTTCGTCTTGCCCTTGCTGGCGGTGTACACCTGGTGGGGGGGCTTCAACCCGGTGCAGATCGAAGAGTCGGTGGCGGGTCCGTATACCTACGCGTATCTGGAAAGCCGCGGCGATTATTCCAAGCTGCCCGACAAGGCCGTGGAGGCGAGGGAAGCGTTACAGGGCAGCGGCATCAAGGTCGGCAAGCCGATTACCGTGCTGTATTCCAATCCCGATCTGGTCGATGTCGGCGAACGCCGCGCGCGTACCGGTTTCCTGGTGCCGCCCGGCAGCAAAGTGCCGTTGCCATTGGAAGTCGATACGATTCCGGCGCGGCCGATCCTGCTGGTTCGCGTCACAGCCGGCAGCATGCTCGCTCCCGGACGCGCCTACGCCGCGCTGGATCGATACCTGCAGGCGCGTGGACAGGGCATCCAGATGCCGACGGTGGAGATTTACGACGCCTCCGACTCCGTCATGCGCATGGGCCAACTCAGCGTCGAGATGGCACGCAAATGAGGACACGCAAATGAGGCGATGTACATGAGTGTATTCGCGCCGCTGGCCGCGCTGGCCTGGGAACATTTCCGGCCGCAGGCCCCCGACTGGCCGACACGCATGATTGCCCGCGGCCATCGCTGGCTGCTGCAGCATTTCAATGCCGGCGGCCATCAGCACGGCCTGTTGGCGTGGACCTTGGGCGCCTTGACGCCGGCTCTGCTGCTGGGTTTGCTGGCCGCACTGTTGGGCGGCATGCAGACGCTGCTGGGCTGGGCGTTCGAGGTTCTGGTGCTGTATTTCCTGTTCGGCTTTCGCCGCGCCTCTTACGAGGCCGCCAGCATTGCACGAGCATTGATCGCCGCTGATCTAGCGCATGCTCGCGCCACCTTGTGTGAATGGAATCCGAGTCTGGTCCCGGCAGATGAACAGGATGATCTGGTCCGGCAAACCCTGGAAGAAGTCATCAAAGCCGCGCTGACGTCCCTGTTCGGCGTCTTGTTCTGGTATTGGCTGGCGGGTACCGCTGGCGCGGTGGTGTACGCCCTCAGCCGCTCCTGCCGTGACCATTGGCAAGGCGAGGATGATTTCGCGATCTTCCCGCAACAGGTCGTTTACTGGATGGACTGGTTGCCGGCGCGTGCGTTGGCTTTCAGTTTTGCCATCGTCGGCAATTTCCAGGATGCCACCGAGTGTTGGCGCGATCAGGCGCCAGCATGGCGCGATCTCAACGAGGGCGTGATTCTGGCCGCCGGCGCCGGCGCATTGGGTCTTCGGTTGGGCGGCGGACTGCAACTCGGCGGCAGCGAAGTGCCGCGACCGGAACTCGGCATGGACGAGCCGCCCGGTCCGGAGAGCATCGAGGCCGGCGTCGCGCTGATCTGGCGCGCCGCGCTGTTGTGGCTTTCCATCGCCGGCCTGTTCTGGCTGGGCAGCGTATAACGCCGCATGCTCAACGCGCTCTGGATCGGCTTCTTCCTGACGGCGTTCGGCGCGGCGGTTGTGCAATACCTCGGCGGCGACCAGGCCATCTTCTCGGTGGTGATGAAGGCCGCCTTCGACTCGGCCAAAACCGCGTTTGAAATCGCCCTCGGCCTGACCGGGGTCATGTGTCTGTGGCTGGGCATCATGAAGATCGGGGAGCAGGCCGGCTTCCTGAGCCTCATGGGGCGCTGGCTGGCGCCGTTGTTCACCCGCTTGTTCCCGGCCGTGCCGCGCGGCCACCCGGCGCTGGGCTCGATCACCATGAACATGGCGGCCAATGTGCTGGGCCTGGACAACGCCGCCACGCCGATGGGCCTCAAGGCTATGCGCGAATTGCAGGATCTGAATCCGGACAAGGACACGGCCAGCGACGCGCAGATACTGTTCCTGGTGATCAACGCGTCCTCCGTCACGCTGTTGCCGGTGGCCATCTTCACCTATCGCGCGCAGCTCGGCGCGGCCGATCCGACCGATGTGTTCATTCCCATCCTGATGGCGACCTACTGTTCGACGCTGGCCGGCTTTCTGTTCGTCGCCGCCGTCCAGCGCATCCGGCTCGATGCCATCGTGCTGGCCTGGCTGGGCGGCATAACGGCGGTAGTCGGCGGCCTGGCGCTGTATTTCGCCCATTTGCCGGCAGCGCAGATGACCGCGGAATCGTCCGTGCTGTCGAATTTTCTGTTGCTGGCGCTGCTGGTGATCTTCCTCATAGGCGCACTGGTCAAGCGGGTCAATGCTTACGAGGCGTTCATCGAAGGCGCCAAGGAAGGGTTTCATACCGCGGTCACGATCATTCCATACCTGGTGGCGATGCTGGTGGCGATCGGCATGATGCGCGCCAGCGGAGCGTTGCCGGCTTTTGTCGAAAGCATTCGGGCGCTGGTCTTGCTGCTGGGGTTCGACGCCGCCTGGGTGGACGCGCTGCCGACCATGTTGATGAAGCCGCTGTCCGGCTCCGGCGCGCGCGCGATGATGATCGAAACCATGCAGGCGTCCGGCGCCGATTCGTTTGCCGGCCGCCTGGCCAGCATCGTGCAGGGCAGCAGCGAGACGACCTTTTATGTATTGGCGGTGTATTTCGGCTCGGTCGGCATCAAACGCGTGCGCCATGCCGTGGCGGGCGGGCTGATCGCCGATCTGGGCGGGTTTGTCGCGGCGGTGCTGGCGGCCTATTTGTTTTTTGGTGCGCTGACTTAGATTCCAGTCAGCAACAGGAGAAAAAATGCTTGCGCGAGTATTTGCCCTGATACGCACGGTCATGCTGAAGACGCCTGCAAAAATTGGCATCGGTTTGCTCGCGTTTTATTTCCTGTTCGCCTGGTTCGGGTTTGAACCGCTGCTGAAATGGGCTGCGCCCAAATACATCGCCGACAAAAGCCGGCACACACTGCAAATCGAGAGCGCGCGCTTCGACCCGTTCGCGTTGTCGGTCTCGATCAAGGGCCTGAAACTGGCCGAACCGGATGGCAAGCCCTTGTTGGCGTTCGCCGAGCTGTTCGTCGATTTTTCTGCCGGCAGCCTGTTCAAGTGGGCGTACACCTTCGACGACATCCGTCTCAGCGCGCCGGCGGCGCAACTCGAATTGCGCCGCGACGGCAGCCTGAACTGGACCGCGCTGATCGAAGCGCTGAAGAGCCGGGACGACGAGCCGGAACAACCGCTGCCGCGCCTGCTGATACGCCGCATCGTGTTGGAAAAGGGCCGCGTCGCGCTGGCCGATCACAAGGTCGGGTTTGCTACCGCGTTGAACCCGCTCGACCTGACCTTGCGTGATCTTTCCACCTTGCCGGACGACAAAGGCGCCTATCGCCTGGCCGCCACCACGCAAACGGGCGCGCGCATCCGCTGGAAGGGCGATGTCAGCCTGAAGCCGATGCGGGCATCCGGCGAACTGGCCGTCGACCGGTTGCGGCTGGCGCGCTATTGGCCTTATCTGCAGGGAAAACTGGCCTTGGCCGCGCCGCAGGGAACCGCCGCGCTGGCGCTGCATTACCGCGCCGCCTATGCCGACAAGAAGCTGTCGCTGCAGCTCGACAACCTCGGCTTCGAACTGCAAGGCTTCGCGCTGCAAGGGCTGCACGCCCGGCAGCCCGCATTCAAACTGGATCGGCTGGCGCTCAGCGGCGGCCGTTTCGACCTGGAGAAGCGCGCCCTCGACATCGGTGAAATTACGCTGAGCGGCGGCAAGCTGGCGCTGCAGCGAGACCAAGCCGGCCGTCTGGATATTCAGGACTGGTTTGCGCCTGCCGAGGCAGCCGCCAATTCGCCTGTCAACGTGCCCGCCAACACGGCCGCAAAAATGCCGCCGGCTGCGGACCCCGCGCAAGGCGGGGCGGCCAAACCCGCGGAGGCGGCGCCTTGGCGTGTCCATCTGAACCGCGTCGCCGTCAACAACTTGAGCCTGCATTTCAACGACGCCGGCTTTGCCGCGCCATTGCAGGCTGAAATCGGCAATGTGCAACTCGGTTTCGCAGCGACGGCCGAAGTCGGCGGTGCGCAACCCCAAGCCCGCGTCGATGGCCTGGGCATCGATGTTTCCGGCATCCGTCTACGCTCCGGCGATGCCGCTCCCTTGTTCGTGCTCGGCGGCCTCGCACTGAGCGACGGGCAGATCGACCTGGCCGCCCGCCAGGCCAAAATCGGAAAAATCAGTCTGAGCAACGGCAAGCTGGATGTGGTGCAGGATGCGCAGCGGCGCATCGCCTTGCTGGAGGCGTTCAAGCCGGCAACGGGAAAACCGGTTGCACCGGCCAAGGTGGCAGTGTCCGAACCGGGCTGGCGTTACCAGGTGGGACGCATCGATCTGGCCGGTTTCCGGGTCGGCGTTCGGGATGAAAGCGTGCAACCCGCCGCCGAAGTGGCGTTGGACAAGATCGAACTGTCGCTCCGCGGCGTCAGTGAAGACCTGAAAAAATCACTGCCGGTGCAGCTGGCCTTCCTGATCAAGCAGGGCGGCCGTTTTCAAGCTGACGGAAGGATCGTTCCTGCCCAGCCGGCGGCCAATGTGAAGTTTGAACTGCGCAATCTGGCGCTGGCCCCGATGCAACCTTATCTGGCCCAGGCTGCGAATCTGCGAATTGCCTCCGGGCGCGTCTCTTCCCAAGGCAAGATCAGATTTGAGACCCAGGCCAAGACTGCCGCGAACTTCGGTATCCAGGGCGGTTTTGAAATAGCCGATCTGCTGCTCAACGAAAGCGAGGGCGGTGCACGTTTTCTGGCCTGGAAGCGGCTCGCCAGTGACAGCGTGCGCGCTGGCCCGAGCGCGCTCGATATCGACGAACTGCGCTTGGAAAAGCTCGATGCCAAGCTGATCATCTTCCAAGACAAAAGCCTCAATCTGACCCGGATTCTGAAGCCTGCGCCGCCGCCATCCGCCGGCAAGGCGGCCGTAAAAGACCGGCCGACGGCGCCGGACGGCAAGGCTTTCCGTATGGCGATCGATCGCGTCCGGATTGAAAACAGCGAGATGGAATTTGCCGACTACTCGCTTGCGTTGCCGTTCGGTACGCGCATCCACAGACTCAAGGGCGCGTTCAACGGTATTTCCAGCCAGCCCGGCTCGACGGCGGAACTGGAAATTGATGGCCAGGTGGATGAATTCGGCCTGGCGCGTGCAGTGGGCCAGATCGACTTGTTCGATCCGACCGGGTTCATGGACATCAAGACGGTGTTTCGTAATGTCGAGATGGTCAACCTGACGCCGTATTCGGCCACGTTCGCCGGCCGCAAGATCGCCTCCGGCAAGCTTTCGCTCGACCTCGAATACAAGATCAAGGCGCGCCAGTTGCTGGGCGAGAACCAGATCATCATGGACAAGCTGACGCTGGGCGAGCGCGTCGAAAGCCCCACGGCCAAAAATCTGCCGCTCGACCTGGCCATCGCCATCCTGCAGGACAGCGACGGCAGGATCGACCTCGGCCTGCCGGTATCCGGCAGCCTGGACGATCCGCAGTTCAGCTATGGCGGCATCATCTGGAAGGCCATCGGCAATATTCTGACCAAAATCGTCACTGCGCCATTTCGCGCGCTTGGCGCACTGTTCGGCGGCAGCGGCGAGAAGCTGGAACAGATTGCGTTCGAGGCCGGTGAGGCGGCGCTGACGCCGCCGGAAAAGGAGAAGTTCAAACAAATTGCCCATATCCTCAACAAGCGGCCGGGCCTGGCGTTGAGCCTGAGCGGCGTCTGGTCGGCCGAGATCGATCGCCCGGTGCTGCGGGAAAACCAGTTGCGCCGCGCCGTCGCCGAAAAGATGGGCGTCAAACTGCCGCCGGGCGAAGCGGCCGGCCCGATCTCCACGTCCAATGCCAAGGCTCAGGCGGCGCTGGAAGCGCTGTATGCGCAACGCTTTGGCGAGGCGGAATGGCTTGCGCTCGATGCCAAATGGCGGCAAGCCAACCCGGACACGAAACCGGCAACCGGCGCCGGCCAGATGATGTCCCGGCTCAAGAGCTTGCTGAAGAAGGAAGACCCGCTTTCCGCCTACGATCTTGCCCAACTCAAGGGCGCGGATTTGCATGGCCTGCTTTACCAACGCCTGTTGGACAAGGAAAGCGTCAGCGACGAAGCCTTGCAGACACTGGCGCAACGTCGCGGCGAAGCCGTGTTGCAAGGACTCTCCATAGCCGGTGCGCCGGTTGAGCGGGTCAGTTTGGGCGCGGTACAGGCGGTCGCCGCGAGCGGCCGCGAGGTGCAGGCCAAACTGGAATTGGGCGTGGCCAGGAAATAGTTCGTCCGCCAGCCAGAAAACATCCTGTCCTCCGGACGCTAACGGCGAATGAAGCCTGGTTATTTAACGCAACCGATTCATGGCAATACGTTATCGGCCAGCTTCAACAGCTGGCTGCTTAATTTCAGGCCGGCTTGGCGGGCGGCGCCCTGGTTGATGTCGAAACGGACGCGGCCGGCGCGCAGCTTCATCCCGATGACGCCGCCGGATTGAGCAAAGCCAGGCGCATCGCTGATCGTCAATACCGGATACTGGCTGACGTTGCGCAGAACCGTCTCGCTGCGCTGCGCCTCGTCGGCGGCAACGAACAACACTTGGCAGTCGCGCCATTCATCCGAGCGCACCGACGCGCGCACGCGGATTTCGCGTCCCTGAATCTTCCGGCCCTGCAAATCGACCAGTTTGCCGGACAGGGGTTGCGACCCCAGGGCGCAGATTCGGATCTCGCCGCTGGATACGATCCACTCCGGCCACTCCGTATATTTTGAGAAGTTGAGGATGTAGCCTGCCTTGATGTCGTCTTCTGCCAAGTTGTCGGCAAAGATTGACCCGGGCAGACACAAGAGCGTCGCCAGCAATGCACCTTGCCAAGCCAACCTTGATAGGGCGTTCGTGAACATGGTTCAGAACTTCCAGTCGGCCTTCAGATAGAAACCGCGTTGAATCTCGCTGGGGTTGGAACGAATGAAGTTGCTGCCATATTCCAGGTGGGCGCTATCGAGCAGGTTTTGCCCGACCAGGGAAACCTCCAATTCTTTGCGGGCTTGCCAGGCTAGTCGCAGGTCCAGGGTGGTGTAGGCGGGAATGGCAAATTGCGAGTTCTGGATGCGGCTGACATGGCGCAGCCAGGCATCCGCGCGCAGTTTGGGGGTGATGTCCAGCAATGAACGCAGTGAGAACTGGCGGCTCGGCGTGGTGCCGGCGTATCCGCTCGGGGTTTGCCCGGGCAGGTTGGCGGTTTCCACGTCCATATCGATCCAGCTGTAATTGGCCTGCAAACGCCAGTCCGGCCGAGGCCGCCAGTCCAGTGAGGCCTCCAGGCCATGCGCATTGGCGCGGTTCGCGTTGTTGTCCGGCGCTTGCACAAGGACATAGCCGGAGACGATTTTCGGCGCCGAGGCGGCTGCGCCGCGCAGCTTGTCATAGCGGTAGTGGAAGGCAGCCAGATCGAGAGTTGTGCTGGGGTTGATTTGCAGGCGCCAGCCCAGGTCCAGCGCATCGAGCTGTTCATCTTGCAGATCGTTGAGGACAAACTGCAGCAATGTCGGCGGTGCGCTAGGAAATACCTGAACATTGATCGTGCCGCCGCGCTCGATGCGCGAGGGGGTGCGGATCGCTCGCGCCAACGATAGCCAGCCGCTGTTTTGCTCATTTGGGGTCCACAGCAAACGCAGATTGGGTTGCAGCGCGGTGCCGGTGTAATCATTGCGTTCCAGCCGCGCGCCCAGGCTGAGTCGCCAATGATTGGGCGCCAGGGTGATTTCGTCCTGCAGGTAGGCGCTGAACAGATGGGTGCGGCGCTTGGCCTCGCTCATTTGAATCAGCGGCGAGTTCGCGATCTCATCACTGCTGTAGCGATATCCCAGGCCCCATATCAAATCATGTTTGCCGGCAACCGTGCGCCGCCGCTGGTATTCCAGGTCCAGATTGATACGTTGCTCGGCCAGAATGACGTGATCGTAATCCTGATGATCCAGATAGGCCTGGAAGCTTTCGCCTTGCCCCGGGTCGTCTTCATCCGCCCAACGCGCCATCAGATGGCTGCCGGCGGTTTTCTGGGTGGCCTGCACGAGCGTCACGGCTGGCGGTGCGCTGATCATGGCCACCGTATCCCCTGCACGGGAGCGGAAAACGCCCCCCTGTACGGCCATGGTGCCGCGCTCCAGCAAGTGTTCCAGCTTGAAGCCGGCGCTCTGGTTCTGCCAATCGTCCGCGCCGTGACCGCCGCCCACCGGCAGCGAGGCGTCGTAGTCACGCGCCTTGGCGTGGAGCTGCACCGCCGTGTCCGGGTCGAGGTTCCAACGGGAGCGCGCCAGGCCATAGCCGTGTAACTCGTTGCCGGCCGCCAGGACGACTTGGCCGCCCTGCTTGTCGAAAGGCGAAGTCGTGATGATATTGATGACGCCATTGACCGCATTGGCGCCCCAGACCGAGGCGCCCGGGCCGCGCATGACTTCAATGCGAGCGATGTTTTCCAGCGGGATATCGAGTGTTTCCCACAACACGCCGGAAAAAACCGGCGAGTAAACGCTGCGACCGTCCACCAATACTAACAGCTTGTTGCTGAAGCGGTCGGCCTGGCCGCGAATGGATACGGCCCATTTGTTGTGGCCAATCGCGGAAACCTGCACCCCGGGCGCCAGGCGTAGGGCTTCGGGAATGCTGGTGGCGCCGCTGCGGCGGATATCCTCCGCTTGAATCACGTAAGCCGCCGCTGCCGTCTCGGCCAGGGTTTGCGCCTTTCTGGACACCGAGGTGACCATCACGCTCATCAGCTCTTCAAGGCTCAGCTCAAGGGCATCCGGTTTGGCGATCTCGGCATGGGCCATGGAGGCTGTAAGGGCCAGGCTGAGCAGAATAGGAAGGACGAGCTTGCGGCGCATAAAGAGAATTCCGCCTGTCTGATCGAAATTTTGCGGTTAATAAAGGCTTGAGGCCGCACTTTTAACGACACGAAACGCCTTTTCTGAAGGCTGTAAATACGTTATTTGCAAAATAAGAATGCTAAGCGGGTATGGCGAGGCGTCTGCCGCCATCCTCGATCACGACTTTGTAACGCGCAGAATCGCCCGCGATTCAGTGGCGGTGGGTATAAGTCAGAACGGCATGGCCGGCTCGGCTAATCGACGGGAGTGGTTTGGCCAATGGGTCGGCCTGTAAGCGCACTCACCGTTCCCGCAGGCTCTCGTTGCCGTACTGCATCAGCGGCGACAAGAAGTACTCGATGACGCGGCGTTTGCCGGTTTTGATTTCCGCCGTCACCGCCATGCCTGGCGAAAGCTTCACGGTTTTGCCGTCCACGTTCAGCGTAGTGCGTTGCAGCTTCACCCTGGCGGCATAGACCAGCCCGCGCTTCTCATCCTGGATCGCATCGCCGGAGACCTGGGTCACGGTGCCGTGCAGCGTGCCGTACTTGGTGAAGGGGAAGGTTTCCACCTTGATTTCGGCAACCTGCCCGGCGCGGACGAAGCCGATATCCTTGTTCTCCACAAACGCTTCGATCTCCAGCGAATTGTCGCCCGGCACGATGACCAGCAGCGGTTGCGCCGGGGTGACGACCCCGCCGACGGTATGCACGGCCAGTTGCTGCACGGTCCCGGCCACCGGGGCGGTGAGGCGCAGCAGGCGCTTGCGGTCCTCCGCCTTGATCTGCTCTTGCGCCAGGCTCGCCAGCTTCTGTTCCGCCTGGCTCAGCGTATCCAGCGTGGTGCGCCGGGTTTCCGCGATCAACGCTACGCGCCGGCGCTGGCCCTCGAGCAGCGCGGCGCGGATTTCCTCCAGCTTGGCCTGCTGAGAGGCCAAGTCGCGCTCCTGTTCGATGCGGGCCTGTTCCCGTTCCAGATAGCCATGGCGCGAGACGAAGTTCTTGTCCAGCAAATCCAAGTAATCCTGCGCGCGCTGCCGAACGATGGGCAGGGTCTGGATGAGTTTCTCGACCCCTTCACGGGTGGCGCGCAATTCCGCTTCACGGCGCGTGATCTCCGCATCGATCTGTTCCAGCTTGGCGCGCAACTCCCCGTGCCGTCCATCCAACTGGCGTTGCTCGGCCGCCAGACGAACGGCGTCCACGTCGAAATCCGGAATCAACCGGGGCGGCCGCATGGCTTCAAGCGAAGCGAGCAGCGCGCGGGCCAACGTGACTTCGAGGCGGGTGGCCAGGTAGGTTTGATTGATGTGCGTGGTATCGGCATGCGCCTGGGTCGCATCGAGTTCGATCAAGACATCCCCTGCCGACACGCGTTGCCCGTCGCGTACATGTATGGCCAGCACCGAGGCGGTTTCCTTCGGTTGAATGACTTTCGAGCGATCATCCGGAATCAGCTTGCCCTGCGCGCTGGCGACGATGTCGATGCGGCCGAATACCGCCCAGAGCAAGGCGATGGCCGCGAACAGCATGATCAAACCCATGGCGATGCGCGGCGCGGGGTGCACTGGCGTATCCCGTATCGCCAGTGCGGCCGGCAGGAAGTCCGCTTCATGGCCGCGGCGCAGAGGGGCGTCCATCTGCTTGCGCTCGGCCCAGACATGGCGCAGCACACGGCTGTAACGGCGGTACAAGTCGATAGTGGCGGCGAATCGAAGGCTCATGCTTGTTGCAAACCGTATAAATGGCTGTAAATCCCCGCCGGAGTTTGTAACAGCTCGGCATGCGAACCGTGTTCCACGATCTGGCCGCTGTCCAACACGATAATGCGATCGGCGTTGCGCACTGCACTGAGCCGATGCGCGATCACGATCACCGTGCGCCCGCGGCAGATCGCCTGCATGTTCTGCTGCACGATGCGTTCCGATTCATAGTCCAGCGCGCTGGTCGCCTCGTCGAAGATCAAAATGCGCGGATTGCCCATCAGTGCACGGGCGATGGCGATACGTTGCCGTTGCCCGCCGGAAAGCGTTGAGCCGTGCTCTCCCACCATCGTGTCGTAGCCTTCCGGCAGCTCCAGGATGAACTCATGCGCCCCGGCCAGCTTGGCCGCCTGGATCACCGCCTCCAGCGGCGCGCCGGGGTCGGCCAGGGCGATGTTGTCGCGTATCTTGCGGTTGAACAGCATGTTCTCCTGCAACACCACGCCGATCTGGCGGCGCAGGGAAGAAGCTTCCGCCAGCGCCAGGTCCATGCCGTCCACCAGTACGCGTCCGCGCTCCGGCACATACAGGCGTTGCACCAGCTTGGCCAGCGTGCTTTTGCCCGAGCCGGAGCGGCCGACGATGCCGATGACCTGGCCCGCTTCGATAGACAGGCTCACCCCGCGCAGCACTTCCGCGCCATCCGCGCGGTAGCGGAAATGCACCTGGTCGAATTCGATCCGGCCGGCCAAGGCCGGCAGCGCGGACTTGTCGCCGGCCACCTCGGAACGAGTGTTGAGAATGTCGCCCAGACGCTGCACCGAGATGCCGGTCTGCTGGAAGTCCGTCCACAACTGCGCCAGACGCATGACCGGTTGCGCCACGCGCCCGGCCAGCATATTGAACGCGATCAACTGCCCGACCGTTAGCTGACCCTCGATCACCAGTTTGGCGCCCAGCCACAGGGTGGTCACGGTCACCAGCTTGCCGACCAGGCCCACCCCCTCATGCGCCAACGTGGAAAGGGTGGCGGCGCGGAAACCGGCGGCCACATAGGCGGCGAGCTGGGTGTCCCAGTGCCGGGTCATCTGCGGTTCCACGGCCATCGCCTTGAGCGTGTCGATGCCGGATACGGCCTCGACCAGAAAGGCCTGATTCTCCGCGCCGCGATTGAATTTCTCGTTCAAGCGGGCGCGCAGCAGCGGCGTGATGAGCAGCGAGATGAGGCCGTACAAGGGTAAAGAAGCCAGCACCACCAGGGTCAGCCAGCCGCTGTAGAACAGCATCACGGCGATGAACACGAACGAAAACAACACGTCCAGCACCACCGTGATGGCGTTGCCGGTGAGGAACTGGCGGACATTCTCCAGCTCGCGCACGCGCGCGACCGAATCGCCCACCCGCCGCGCCTGGAAATAAGCCAGCGGCAGATTCAGCAGATGGCGGAACAGGCGCGCGCCCAACTCCACGTCGATGCGGCTGGTGGTGTGCGCGAAGACATAGGTGCGCAGGCCCGAGAGCACGGATTCGAAGAGCATCACCACCAGCAGGCCGACGGCGATGACATCCAGCGTGGACAGTCCGCGGTGCACCAGCACCTTGTCCATCACCACCTGGAAGAACAAAGGCGTGACCAGCGCGAACAACTGCAACGCGAAGGAGACCAGCAAGATCTCAGCGAGCAGCTTGCGGTATTTGACGATGGCCGGAATGAACCAGGTGAAATCGAACTTGGCCAGCTCGCCGGCCAAACTGGCGCGCGAGGTGAACAGAATGAGCCCGCCCGCCCAGCGGGCTTGCAGGGCGGCGAGGGAAAGCGCTTCCGGGCGGGGCGAGGCGGGATCGTGGATCAGGGCTTCTTCGTTCTCGAACCGGGCGAGGATGAAGAAGCCGCCGTCCTTGTCCTGCGCCAGCGCGGGCAGCGGGGTGGTGGACAAGCGCTCGCTGCGGATGCGAACGGGTTTGGCCTTGAGGCCGAGCTTTTGGGCGGCGAGGAGGATTTCCGAAGTGCCGAAGGGGCGGCCGTCACCGAATTCGTGCGCCAGCTGCGCCGGTTCCACGGCAATGCCGTGGAACCGGGCGAGCATCGTAAGCGTCCAGCCGTCCCACCGGAACGAACGCCCGCAAATCAGGGTTTTGCA
>CAYXMQ010000011.1:0-110432 GCA_964466195.1 uncultured Thiobacillus sp. | reverse complement strand
ATGGCCAAGGAAAAATTTGCGCGTACGAAGCCGCACGTGAACGTCGGAACGATTGGACACGTGGACCATGGCAAGACGACGCTGACAGCAGCGATTACCACGATACTGTCGAAGAAGTACGGCGGCGCGGCGAAGAACTACGCGGATATTGATAGCGCGCCGGAAGAGAAGGCGCGCGGCATCACCATCAACACGGCGCACGTTGAATACGAAACCGAGCATCGCCACTACGCGCACGTTGACTGCCCGGGCCACGCCGACTACGTCAAGAACATGATTACCGGTGCGGCGCAGATGGATGGCGCGATCCTGGTCGTGTCCGCCGCCGACGGCCCGATGCCGCAAACCCGCGAGCACATCCTGCTGGCCCGTCAGGTTGGCGTCCCCTACATCATCGTGTACATGAACAAAGCCGACATGGTGGACGACGCCGAGTTGCTCGAGCTGGTCGAAATGGAAGTGCGCGAACTGCTCAGCAAGTACGACTTCCCTGGCGACGACACCCCGATCATCACCGGTTCTGCACTGAAGGCGCTGGAAGGCGACCAGAGCGACATCGGCGAACCCAGCATTTTCCGTCTGGCCGAAGCCCTCGACAGCTACATCCCGATGCCTGAGCGCGCCGTCGACAAACCGTTCCTGATGCCGGTGGAAGACGTGTTCTCCATTTCCGGCCGCGGTACCGTCGTGACCGGTCGTGTCGAGCGCGGCGTCGTCAAGGTCGGCGAAGAAATCGAGATCGTCGGCATCAAGCCCACCGTCAAGACCATCTGCACCGGCGTCGAAATGTTCCGCAAGCTGCTCGACCAGGGTCAGGCGGGCGACAACATCGGCGCGCTGCTGCGCGGCACGAAGCGTGAAGACGTCGAGCGCGGCCAGGTGCTGGCCAAGCCGGGTTCCATCACGCCGCACACCAAGTTCAGTGCGGAGATCTACGTGTTGAGCAAGGACGAAGGCGGTCGCCATACCCCCTTCTTCAATGGCTATCGTCCGCAGTTCTACTTCCGCACGACCGACGTCACCGGAGCAATCGAGCTTCCTGCCGGCACCGAGATGGTGATGCCTGGCGATAACGTCTCGATCACGGCTGCGCTGATTGCCCCGATCGCGATGGAAGAGGGTCTGCGTTTTGCTATCCGTGAAGGCGGTCGTACCGTCGGCGCCGGCGTCGTCGCCAAAATTATCGAGTAATCAAGGCCATAATTATGCAAAGTCAGAAAATTAGGATTCGCCTCAAGGCCTACGATTACAAGCTGATCGATCAGTCGGCTATGGAAATTGTAGATACGGCAAAACGCACCGGGGCTGTCGTTAAGGGTCCGGTTCCGTTGCCAACGGCAATTGAGCGTTTTGATATCCTGCGTTCGCCTCACGTCAACAAGTCATCACGCGACCAACTTGAAATCCGTACCCACAAACGGTTGATGGATATTGTCGATCCGACCGATAAAACGGTTGATGCATTGATGAAACTAGATTTGCCTGCTGGCGTAGATGTAGAGATCAAGTTACAGTAGCGTGCTTTTGTTGGGGTGAAACCCAAAATGAAAATCTGCCGGCCAATTGAAGTCGGCACCTTTAAAGGAAAATAACATGAGTTTAGGCCTTGTCGGTCGCAAGATCGGCATGACCCGCATATTCACCGAGGATGGTGTATCCATTCCGGTAACTGTGCTGGACGTGTCGAACAATCGCGTCAGCCAAGTAAAGACGGCCGATACGGATGGCTATACAGCCCTTCAGGTTGCCTTTGGCACACGCAAACCCAGTCGTATTACCCAGCCTATAGCTGGTCACCTTGCAAAATCGGGTGTTGATGCGGCTGCCGGAATGATGGAATTCCTTGTTAATTCCGATGTGGTTGGGTCATATCAACCAGGTGCCGCGATTTCTGTGGAAATCTTTTCTGCCGGGCAAATGGTTGATGTTTCAGGGGTGACCCAGGGCAAAGGTTTTGCTGGCACGATTAAGCGACATCATTTTAAGTCGCAGCGAGCCACACACGGCAACTCCCGTTCGCATAACGTCCCGGGCTCTATTGGCCAGGCCCAAGATCCAGGTCGCATTTTTCCGGGTAAGCGAATGTCTGGTCATTTGGGTGCGGTGAACAGAACTATTCAAAATCTCGAAGTCGTGCGCGTTGATCTTGACCGTCAACTACTGCTGATAAAGGGTGCAGTTCCTGGTTCCAAGGGGGGCAATGTAATCGTTCGCCCGGCAGTAAAGGGGGTGGCGTGATGGATCTGCAATTAATTGATGATCAGGGTCAGAGTGCTGGTGTGGTTACTGCTTCTGATGCAGTTTTTGGGCGCGATTATAACGAGGCGTTGGTTCATCAGCTCATTACGGCTTTCCTTGCAAATGCAAGAACGGGCGATCGTGCGCAGCTAACGCGCGCAGAAGTTCGGCATAGTACTAAAAAGCCTTTTAAGCAAAAGGGGACTGGACGCGCTCGGGCGGGTATGACTTCTTCCCCGATTTGGCGCGGTGGCGGTAGGGCTTTCCCGAACAAGCCGGATGAGAATTTTTCGCAAAAGGTAAATCGTAAAATGTATCGGGCTGGTATCGCTTCGATCTTCTCGAAGTTGGTGCAGGACGGTCGCTTGACGGTTGTCGAGAGTTTGGGTGTCGATTCCCCACGTACCAAAATATTGGCCGGAAAGCTCAAGAACTTTGGAATATCGGATCGTGTTTTGATTATCGATTCTGTCGTTGACGATAATCTTTGGCTTTCTGCCAGAAATATGCATCGTGTGCTGGTTCTCGAGCCGCATCAGGCTGATCCTGTGAGTTTGGTTCGCTATGATCGTGTGTTGATGACTCGTGAAGCCGTCAAATCTATCGAGGAGATGTTTTCATGAAAATCCAGCCGATGAAAGAAGAGCGTCTGCTTCAGGTCATTCTCGCGCCGGTGATCTCCGAGAAGGCAACCATGCTGGCGGACAAGCGCGAGCAGGTGATTTTCAAGGTGGCGCCTACAGCGACAAAGCCTGAGATCAAGGCGGCTGTCGAGTTGTTGTTCAAGGTTCAAGTTAAGGCCGTAACCGTGTTGAATGTTAAGGGTAAAACCAAGAAATTCGGACGCTTCACCGGTTCCCGTTCAGGCTGGAAGAAGGCTTTCGTATGTCTCAAGCCTGGTCAAGAACTTAACTTCGCGGCAGGAGAATAGAAATGTTGGTTAAAGTCAAGCCGACCTCTGCTGGTCGTCGCGCAGTTGTAAAGGTTGTTACCCCCGGTCTGCATAAAGGCAAGCCGGTATCCTCGCTTGTTGAAAAACAGAATCGCAAGTCCGGAAGGAATAATAACGGCCACATCACCACGCGGCACAAGGGTGGCGGTCATAAGCAGCATTATCGTTTGGTTGATTTCAAGCGAAATAAGGATGGCATTACGGCTAAAGTCGAACGTATTGAATACGATCCTAATCGTAGTGCGCATCTTGCTTTGTTGTGCTATGCGGATGGCGAACGTCGCTACATCATCTCTCCTCGTGGTGTGGGGGTCGGAAGCACTTTGGTTAGCGGTTCTGAAGCGCCGATAAAGGCGGGTAATTGTCTGCCGCTACGTAATATTCCGGTCGGCTCAACCATTCATTGTGTGGAGATGCTGCCGGGCAAGGGGGCGCAGATTTCACGTTCGGCTGGAACAAGTGTTCAGCTGTTGGCGCGTGAAGGGTCGTACGCTCAATTACGCCTTCGTTCAGGTGAGATTCGAAAAGTTCACATTGATTGCCGCGCCACCTTGGGCGAGGTTGGTAATGAGGAGCATAGTCTTCGCTCGTACGGTAAGGCAGGTGCAATGCGCTGGCGCGGCATTCGTCCTACAGTCCGCGGCACGGCAATGAACCCCGTTGACCATCCGCATGGCGGTGGTGAGGGTCGTACTGGTGAAGGTCGCGTACCTGTTTCGCCTTGGGGTCAGCCAACCAAAGGCTACCGTACTCGTAACAATAAACGTACCGACAGCATGATAGTGCGTCGCCGTAACAAAGCGTAAAGGGTGACTTGATATGGCTCGTTCTGTAAAAAAAGGCCCCTTTGTTGATGGCCATCTGATTAAAAAGATTCAAACCGCAATTGCTGCCGGAGATAAGAAACCAATCAAGACTTGGTCACGTCGCTCCACTGTGCTGCCAGACTTCATTGGCCTCACTGTTGCCGTCCATAATGGCAAGCAACATATTCCAGTGTATGTGACCGAGAATATGGTCGGTCATAAGCTTGGCGAGTTCTCTTTGACGCGGACCTTCAAGGGTCACGCGGCTGACAAGAAAACCAAGAAGAAGTAAGGAGAGATACGATGCAAGTTTCAGCAATTTTACGCGGTACTCGTCTTTCCTCGCAGAAAGCACGTCTCGTCGCAGATTTGGTGCGTGGTAAACCGGTAGACCAAGCACTCAACATTCTTGCCTTTTCTCCCCAGAAGGCAGCGTTCACGATCAAGAAGGTACTTGAATCAGCCATTGCCAATGCTGAGCACAACGAAGGTGCCGATATCGACGAACTGAATGTCAAGACGATTTATGTTGATCAAGGGCCTAGCCTGAAGCGCTTCACTGCACGTGCAAAGGGTCGTGGAAATCGGATTGTCAAGCCTACTTGTCACATAACTGTGACAGTTGGCGACTGAGAGAAGGCAAATGGGACAGAAAATTCATCCAATAGGCTTCCGGCTAAGTGTCAACCGGGGGTGGACTTCGAAGTGGTTTGCAAATAGCAAAAATTTTGCCAACACTTTGAATGAAGATATTAAAGTTAGAGAGTTTTTAAAAAAGAAGCTTTCGCATGCATCAATCAGCAAAATTGTGATTGAGCGTCCGGCAAAAAACGCTCGTATTACCTTGTTTTCCTCACGTCCGGGTGTGGTGATTGGAAAAAAGGGCGAAGACATCGAATCCTTGCGTAAGCAACTGAATACCCTGATGTCGGTACCTGTTACCTTGAATATTGAGGAAGTCAGGAAGCCTGAAATTGATGCACAGTTGATTTCCGATTCCATTGCAAACCAGCTTGAAAAGCGAATCATGTTCAGGCGTGCAATGAAACGCGCAATGCAAAACGCAATGCGTTTTGGCGCACAAGGCATCAAAATTATGTCGGCAGGACGCCTTAATGGAGCTGAGATCGCAAGAACGGAATGGTATCGTGAAGGTCGCGTTCCACTTCATACTCTGCGCGCTGACATTGATTATGGCTTTTCCGAGGCCAGTACAACTTATGGAATTATAGGTATTAAGGTCTGGGTTTATAAGGGCGAGAATCTCGGTAACGGTGAAAAGCCCGTTGCAGCTCCGGAACCTGAACGTAGACCACGTCGTCCTGCTAACCGTGCAGGTAAGGAGTAATTATTCATGTTGCAACCCGCTCGCAGAAAATATCGTAAGGAACAAAAGGGACGCAATACCGGCTTGGCAACACGTGGTGCCAAGGTGAGTTTTGGCGAATTTGGTTTGAAGGCTATCGCAAGAGGCCGTATTACTGCCCGCCAAATTGAAGCGGCTCGGCGCGCTATGACACGTCATATCAAGCGCGGTGGGCGAATCTGGATACGTATATTTCCTGATAAACCTATTTCGCAGAAGCCGGCTGAAGTACGTATGGGCAACGGGAAGGGTAATCCTGAATATTGGGTTGCAGAAATACAGCCAGGAAAAGTGTTGTATGAGATGGAAGGCGTCACTGAGGAAATTGCACGCGAAGCATTCCGCCTTGCAGCTGCAAAACTCCCTCTGGCAACAACTTTCGTGACCCGTCACTTTGGGGTATGACATGAATATTGCAGAACTTCGTACTAAGGGCATGGATGACCTTAGAAATGAATTGAAAGAATTGCTACGTGCACAATTTAGCTTGCGCATGCAGCTTTCGACTCAACAAACAAACAAGACACATGAAATTCGTAAAGTTCGTCGTGACATAGCGCGTGTACGCACTGTCATGCAACAAGCGAGATTCAAGGTAAGCAATTGATGAGTATGACCATGAGCGAACATACAGTTGAAACTAATGGCCGTTCACTGACGGGAACTGTTGTCAGTGACAAGATGAATAAGACCGTAACGGTCTTGGTCGAGCGTAAAGTTAAGCATCCTCTTTACGGAAAAATCATCAGGCTTTCAAAGAAATACCATGCGCACGATGAAAACAATGAGTTTCATCAGGGTGACATCGTCGTGATTGAGGAGTGCCGTCCATTGTCGCGCACGAAGACGTGGAATGTTTCTCGCCTGATCCAGAAGGCGGTCAACGTTTAATTGTGCTTGTAAGAGTAACGTACTCGTGTTAGAGTGGTGAGCTCCCTGAGGGCTCGGCCTTCTTGTATGAGTAATATACGTCGCTTTGCGACTTGTTCCAACCCGAACGGGATCCAAAACTGCTTAGTTTCTAGGTAAGTTGGAGTGAAAAAATGATCCAGATGCAGTCCAAGTTAGATGTTGCTGACAACACCGGCGCGCGCACTGTTATGTGCATTAAAGTGCTTGGTGGCTCAAAGCGTCGCTACGCGAGTGTCGGAGATGTAATCAAGGTGAGTATCAAAGATGCCGCGCCACGTGGTCGCGTGAAGAAGGGTGATGTCTACAACGCTGTGGTTGTTCGTACGGCCAAGGGTGTTCGTAGGCCAGACGGCTCGCTCATCAAATTTGACAACAATGCGGCCGTATTGCTCAACAATAAGCTTGAGCCAATTGGAACGCGAATCTTTGGGCCGGTTACGCGGGAGCTTCGTGGAGAGCGTTTTATGAAGATCGTATCTCTCGCTCCCGAAGTTTTGTAGGAGTTGAAGATGCGTAAAATTCGAAAAGGCGACGAAGTGGTTGTTTTGGCGGGCAAGGATAAGGGCAAGCGTGGGACTGTACTTCGCGTTCTTGAATCCTCCCTGGTTGTCGAAGGTGTCAATCGAGTTCGTAAATCCGTAAAACCAAATCCGATGAAGGGTGCTGTCGGTGGATTCCAGGATAAAGATATGCCCATCGATGTGTCTAACGTGGCGTTGTTTAATTCGGCAACGTCGCGTGGTGACCGGGTGGGAATAAAGACGCTTGAGGATGGTCGCCAGGTGCGCTTTTTCAAGTCAAATGGTGAAGTGGTTGATGCGTAAGGATCGATGATGGCCAGAATGCATGAATTTTATAAAGATACGGTTGCAAAGCAGTTAACTGACCAATTTGGTTATAAATCGCCTATGCAGGTGCCTCGCATAAGCAAAATCACTCTGAACATGGGTGTTGGAGAGGCGGTTGGTGACAAAAAGGTCATGGACCACGCCGTGGCTGACATGCTCAAAATTGCTGGCCAGAAACCGGTTGTTACCTTATCAAGGAAATCCATCGCTGGCTTCAAAATACGCGATCACTATCCTGTTGGCTGCATGGTTACGCTACGTCGGGATCAAATGTATGAATTTCTCGATCGCTTGATAACTGTTGCCATTCCTCGTATACGCGACTTCCGGGGTATCGGTGGTAAAGGGTTCGATGGTCGTGGCAATTACAACATGGGCGTCAAAGAACAAATTATCTTCCCGGAAATTGAGTATGAGAAGATTGATGTTCTTCGCGGTATGAATATAACAATCACCACGACAGCCAAGACAGATCAAGAGGCGAGAGCCTTGTTGTCAGCTTTCAAATTCCCCTTTAAGAATTGAGGTTGCTATGGCTAGGCTTTCAGTAATTAACCGTGAAGAAAAACGGCGCAAATTGGTTAAGAAATTTGCAGCAAAGCGAATTGAGCTAAAAAGCAAGATCAATGATGTTGCACTTGATGAAGACGAACGACGGGCTGCAATGGCTCAGCTTCAATCGCTTCCGCGAAACGCTAGTGAGTGCAGGTTAAGAAATAGATGTCAAATAACGGGTCGTCCTCGTGGCGTTTTCCGCAAGTTCGGTTTGTGCCGTAATAAGATCCGCGAATACGCCATGAAGGGCGAAATTCCTGGTGTCGTTAAAGCCAGTTGGTAAGGAAGCAACGCTATGAGCATGAGTGATCCTATTGCAGACATGTTGACTCGCATACGCAATGGTCAAATGATCGAAAAAGAAACAGTTCGCATGCCTTCTTCAAATCTTAAAAAAGCGATTGCGCAAGTTTTGCGAGACGAAGGGTATATAGATGGGTTTAAAGTCCATGAGATGGACGGGCTCCCTGAAATTGAAATTTCCCTAAAATATTATGCGGGTAATCCGGTAATAGAAAAGATTGAGCGGGTCAGCAAGCCCGGTTTGCGTATATATAAAGGCCGGGATCAGTTGCCACGAGTAATGAATGGCTTGGGTGTTGCGATACTTTCTACATCGCGTGGTGTGATGACTGACCGCAAAGCACGCTCCCTCGGGGTTGGTGGCGAAGTACTGTGTGTAGTGGCTTGAGGTTAAAATATGTCTCGCGTAGCTAAATCTCCAATCCAGATTATTTCTGGTGTAGAAGTAAAGATTGAAGACGGGTCTGTTTCTGTCAAAGGTCCTCTTGGTACTTTGGTTCAAAGTATATACCCAGGTATTCGCGTAGAGAATACAGACGGTTATCTATATATTAATTGCCTGAACGACAAGCGGGAAACACTGGCCATGTCGGGCACGGTACGTTCTTTATTGGCTAACATGGTCCAAGGCGTTTCTAAAGGCTTTGAGCGCAAGCTTACGCTGATAGGTGTTGGATATAGGGCTCAGGCGCAAGGAGATAAACTGAACTTGACGCTCGGTTTCTCTCATCCGGTTGAACACATGATGCCTATCGGAATAAAGGTTGAAACGCCAAGTCAGACCGAAGTTATTATTAAGGGCATGGATAAACAGGTGGTGGGTCAAGTTGCTGCTGACATTCGTTCTTATCGTAAGCCTGAGCCTTATAAAGGTAAGGGCGTTCGGTATGCAAATGAAGTTGTCGCGCTTAAAGAGACCAAGAAGAAGTAACCAGGAGTTAATGCAATGGAAAAAAGGATTCGTCGTTTACGTAGATCGCGTAAAACTCGTGCGAAGATTGTTGAGCTTGCCGCGATTCGACTGTGTATACATCGCACTAATTCCCATATTTATGCTCAGATTATTGATGCGACAGGCGGAAAGGTACTGACATCTTCTTCCTCATTGGAAAAAGATTTTAGGTCTCAGGGCAAGTCGGGGTCAAATGTAACGGCTGCTAGATATGTCGGGCAACGAGTAGCTGAAAAAGCAAAAGAATTGGGCCTGGTAAAAGTTTCATTTGACCGTTCGGGATTCGCTTTTCATGGCCGAGTTAAAGCTCTGGCCGAAGCGGCTCGCGAACACGGTTTACAGTTTTAAGCGAGGAAGATCATGGCGAGACCTGTACAGCAACAGGAAGATCAGGGTGACGGCCTGAAGGAGAAAATGATCTCCGTAAACCGTGTTACCAAAGTCGTTAAGGGCGGTCGAATATTAAGTTTTGCTGCTCTGACTGTTGTTGGTGACAACGAGGGTGGCGTCGGCATGGGTAAGGGTAAGTCACGCGAAGTGCCAGTTGCAGTGACCAAGGCTATGGAGGAAGCTCGCAGAAAAATGGTTAAAGTTTCGCTAAAGAACGGAACTTTTCACCATTCGGTGATTGGAAAACACGGTGCTTCCGTCGTGATAATTCAGCCGGCTTCTGAGGGTACTGGAATTATTGCTGGTGGTGCCATGCGTGCGGTGTTTGAAGTTATGGGAGTCCATAACGTTCTTGCTAAATGCTTGGGTTCTACCAACCCATACAACGTAGTACGCGCCACCCTAAACGGGCTAGCAAAGATGTCAACGCCTAGTGAAATTGCTGCAAAACGCGGCAAAACCGTGGCAGAAATCCTGGAGTAATTCATGTCCGAGTCGGTCAATAAAATTAAAGTGACGCTTATTAAAAGCGTTATTGGCACAATTGAAAAGCACCGTGCATGTGTTCGTGGCTTAGGATTAAGAAAACTTAATCATTCCGTTCTTGTTGAAAATACGCCCGAGAACCGCGGAATGATTAATCGCGTTAATTATCTAGTTAAAGCAGAGTTGATCTGATGAAATTAAATACAATTGGTCCGGCTATTGGCAGTAAGCATTCTCAGAAACGACCGGGTCGCGGCATCGGTTCTGGGCTTGGTAAAACGGGTGGGCGTGGTCATAAAGGGCAGAAATCGCGAGCCGGTGGCTTTCACAAGGTCGGCTTTGAGGGTGGCCAAATGCCTATGGCTAGAAGATTGCCGAAGCGTGGATTCGTATCGCTTAGCCGCGTTTACAAAAATGAGGTTAGATTGGGTGATTTAAACCTGCTGTCCGCTGATATTATCGACATGCTGGTATTGAAGCAAGCTGGTCTAGTTCCGGAAATAACCCGTTCGGCAAAAGTAATTCTTGCTGGGGAAATTACTCGTTCAATCAAAGTCAGCGGTCTTCAGGTCACAAGCGGCGCGAAATCGGCTATTGAGGCTGCTGGTGGTACCGTCGAAGCAGTCGAAGCTTAAAGCACTGAAAGCGATATAACTTGTCCGCCTCTGATAGCGTTCTCAAAGTGACCGGAAAGATGGGCGACCTTAAAAGTCGTCTTCTTTTTCTTATAGGTGCTTTGATTGTTTTTCGCATAGGTTCTTTTATTCCTGTGCCTGGCATCGATCCTGTGGTGCTTGAAGAACTATTCAAAGGCCAGCAAGGCGGTATTCTGGGAATGTTTAATATGTTCTCAGGTGGGGCGCTGTCACGTTTTTCTGTTTTTGCTCTCGGTATCATGCCCTACATTTCTGCATCAATCATCATGCAGTTAATGACGGTAGTATCTCCTGCAATGGAGGCTCTCAAAAAAGAGGGTGAGGCTGGGCGTAGGAAAATTACACAGTATACGCGTTATGGCACGGTTTTTTTGGCCACTTTCCAGGCTATCGGTATTTCAATTGCCCTGGAAAGCCAATCGGGTTTAGTGATTGAACCTGGATATTTGTTTCGGATTACTGCAATTGTGTCTTTGGTGGCTGGCACAATGTTTTTAATGTGGCTGGGTGAGCAGATTACAGAACGCGGACTGGGTAATGGAATTTCGATAATTATATTTGCCGGTATAGCCGCTGGTTTGCCTCAGGCAATTGGCGGGACTCTAGAGTTGACAAGGACTGGATCCTTTTCTATTCCATTGGTTTTGCTTTTGTTTATTGGTGCCTTGCTTATTACTGCTTTGGTGGTCTTTGTAGAGCGCGGCCAGAGAAAAATACTCGTTAATTATGCAAAACGGCAAGTCGGAAATAAAGTATATGGTGGGCAAAGTTCACATTTGCCGCTGAAGCTGAATATGGCTGGTGTGATTCCTCCAATTTTTGCGAGCTCAATTATTTTGTTCCCGGCTACGTTGGCTGGTATGTTTGGCGGACGTGAGTCGTTGGATTGGCTGAAAGATATTGGTGCGGCATTGTCACCTGGACAACCTGTTTATGTGTTGTTGTATGCAGCTGCAATATTCTTCTTTTGTTTTTTCTATACTGCCCTTGTCTTTAATCCAAGAGAAACTGCGGATAATTTAAAGAAGAGTGGGGCTTTTATTCCTGGCTACCGTCCAGGCGAGCAGACATCAAAGTTTATCGACAAGGTTATGACCAGGTTAACTTTGATAGGCGCTGTTTATATTACTTTGGTTTGTTTGATACCCGAGTTTTTGATTGTTAATTGGAATGTTCCGTTTTATTTTGGTGGAACTTCTTTGTTGATCATTGTGGTTGTCAGCATGGACTTCATGGCTCAAGTGCAGACATACGTAATGACGCATCAATATGAAAATCTGCTTAAAAAAGCAAATTTCAAAGGTGGTAACTTTATTTCGAGATAATTCGTTATCTGTTGTCGTAAGTTAGGTAAATTTAGGAGATGAACATGCGTGTTCAAGCCTCGGTTAAGAAGATATGTAGAAAATGTAAGATTGTTCGTCGCAAAGGCGTGGTTCGCGTCATATGTACAGAAGCGCGACATAAGCAACGTCAAGGTTAAATGCCGCTTGCCAAGGCAACGGTCTCTCTAATATAATTTTTTGTTTTGTTAGCTGGGGGTAGTACATGGCCCGGATTGCAGGGGTAAACATCCCGAATCATAAGCATGCTGAAGTTGCACTTATGTCAATTTATGGCATCGGTCGGACGCGTGCCCGTTTGATTTGTCAGGGGTCTGGTGTGACCCCTTCTGTCAAGATGAAGGATTTGACAGACGCAGACGTAGATAAATTACGCGAAGCAGTAGCCAAATTTACGGTCGAGGGTGATCTTCGCCGTGAAATAACCATGAACATCAAGCGATTGATGGATTTGGGTTGTTATCGAGGGGTTCGTCATCGTAAGGGTCTTCCTTTGCGTGGTCAGCGTACACGAACCAATGCGCGTACCCGTAAGGGCCCGCGCAAGCAGATGCAGATTAAGAAGTAACAGGAAATTATTATGGCTAAAGCGGCTGCTGCGCGTGCGCGCAAAAAGGTTAAAAAGAGTGTTGCGGATGGTGTTGCTCATATACATGCATCCTTCAACAACACTATCGTAACGATCACGGACCGGCAGGGAAACGCGCTAGCATGGGCGACTGCGGGCGGTGCGGGTTTTAAGGGTTCGCGCAAAAGTACGCCTTTTGCGGCTCAGGTGGCGGCCGAAAATGCCGGAAAAATGGCGCTTGAATACGGTCTTAAAAACTTGGAAGTCCGTATCAAGGGTCCTGGCCCGGGTCGTGACTCCACAGTACGCGCACTGAACTCACTGGGGTACAAAATAACAAGCATATCTGATGTTACTCCTGTGCCACATAACGGTTGCCGTCCGCCTAAGAAGCGTCGTATCTAAGTCATAGGAGAGCTCAATTGGCCCGCAATCTAGACCCCAAATGTCGTCAGTGTCGCCGCGAAGGCGAAAAATTATTCATCAAAGGTGAAAAATGTTTCACCGAGAAGTGCGCAATAGAGCGCCGTAATCAGCCTCCCGGTCAGCACGGTGCAAAACAACCTCGTTTGTCCGACTATGGTGTGCATCTGCGTGAAAAGCAGAAAGTTCGTCGTATATACGGCGTATTGGAGGCTCAATTCCGGCTTACTTATAAAGAGGCTGATCGGCGTAAAGGCGTGACGGGCGAAAATTTATTGCAAATTCTTGAGTCGCGTCTTGATAGCGTCGCTTTCCGAATGGGCTTTAGTTCTTCGCGGAGTGAGGCGCGTCAGGTAGTACGCCACAACGCAATTCTGGTTAATGGTCGCAGAGTAAATATTCCTTCTTATTTGGTTAAGCCCGGCGATATTGTTGAGGTGGCGGAAAAGGCAAAATCCCATTTGCGGATCAAATCTGCTGTCGATGCTGCTTCGAATCGTGGTTTCCCAGAGTGGGTTGATGTTGATGCGAAAAGTTTGAAGGGTACGTTTAAGGCGCTTCCGCAAAGGTCTGAATTGCCTGCATCCATCAACGAATCGCTAGTTGTTGAGCTTTACTCCAAGTAACAGTCTTGTTGTCGTTTCAACGACAACGCAGTGAAGGAATCACTATGTCAAACACAGGTGAATTGCTTAAGCCCCGTATTGTCGAGGTGATTAGCATTTCCCCTCGTCAGGCCCGTATCACGTTGGAGCCTTTCGAGCGTGGTTATGGACACACACTGGGAAATGCGCTTCGCCGTATTCTCCTATCTTCTATGCAGGGGTATGCGCCTACAGAAGTGCGTATTTCTGGTGTTGTCCATGAATATTCAGCCCTGGAAGGTGTTCAGGAAGATGTCGTCGATATTTTGCTGAACCTTAAAGGTTTGGCTGTGAAGCTAAACAGCCGCGATGAAGCCTTAATATCGATCAAAAAATCTGGAGAAGGTGTCGTTACTGCTGCAGACATCCAATCCGGTCATGATGTTGAAATCCTTAATTCTGACCATGTAATTGCACATCTTACTAAGGGTGGCAATTTGGAAATGGAGATCAAGATTGAGGGTGGGCGCGGTTATGTGCCGGCCAGTACTCGAGTCATCAGCGATGAATCGCGCCCTGTTGGTGTGATTTTGATCGATGCGCTGTACAGCCCGGTCAAGAAGGTGAGTTTTAACGTAGAAAGCGCTCGAGTTGAGCAAAGAACTGATCTTGACAAGCTGATTCTTGAAATTGAGACGAATGGTGTAATAGAGCCGGCTGAAGCGGTTCGAAATGCCGCTCGGGTATTAATTGAGCAACTTGCATCTTTTGCAGAGCTTCAGGGTGTAACTACTCTTTCTGAAGTATCCGCAATGAAGCTTGCTTCACCGCAGTCTTCGATTGATCCTATTTTGTTGCGGCCAGTCGACGAATTGGAATTGACCGTTCGTTCGGCAAATTGTTTGAAAGCTGAAAACATTTACTATATTGGTGATCTTATTCAGCGAACAGAAACTGAGTTATTGAAGACTCCGAATTTGGGTCGGAAGTCGCTCAACGAAATCAAGGATGTATTGGCAGCTCGTGGCCTGACGCTTGGTATGAAGCTCGAAAATTGGCCTCCTGCCGGCCTTGATAAGCCCTGAACCAGAGGTAATAAAAAATGCGCCATCGTCTTTCTCACAGAAAACTGAACCGTACTAGCAGCCATCGCCAGGCCCTATTGCGTAATCTTTCAAATGCTTTACTTAAGCATGAAGCAATCAAAACTACTTTGCCTAAAGCAAAGGAATTGCGCAAAGTCGTAGAGCCGCTGATCACGCTTGGCAAGAAACCTAGTTTGGCCAACCGTCGACTTGCATTTGATCGTCTGCGTGATCGAGACATGGTCGTCAAGTTGTTTGATGAATTGGGACCGCGCTTTATGCAACGGCCTGGCGGCTATCTTCGTATACTTAAATTCGGTTTTCGCCAAGGAGACAATGCGCCGATGGCCTATGTCGAATTGGTCGACCGCGCAGAGGATAGCCCGGCAGCAGTTGTAGCCGAGTAATAAAAGAGCCGGCAGCAGCCGGCTTTTTTTTCGACATCATTTCCTGCCATGATGTTCGTTATGTTTTCGCTATGTTATTGATTTAAAACACCATTGTTGCCTTGCGGCTATGCAAATGGCTTGATCTACGAGTGCAACTCTTGACTTTGCGTGGCATCAACTTCACCGTTTTTCTTGTTTATTTGGTATTCATAGCGCATGCAGGTTAGTTAGTTCGTTACAACGTATCTGACTCATTAAATTCACGATGACACGCATCGATTTCTACTTCAATGCGCCTAACAAGGCTGAAGTGGCTAGGAAACTTGCGGTGAAGGCGTTTCAGGCGAGCAGTCGAATATTGCTATACACACGCGATGCAGGCCGAGCAAGAGAGCTTGACGCCTATCTCTGGACCGCTGTGCAGTTGTCATATTTGCCGCATGTCATCTGTAACCATCCACTCGCTGCTAAGACGCCAATTCTCATCGGCGGGGAAGCGTCTATGCTTACTCAGCCCGATGTGCTGATTAATCTGGATACGGATATTCCGGAATGGTTTTCTCGTTTTTCGCGTGTCTTGGAGATTGTTACTGTTGATCCGCACGATAGAGAATTTGCGCGTTCTCGCTACCGTCTTTATCAGGAACGCGGATATTCATTGGACAAGCATGATTTATCAAGCGTGCAATGATCGATAAGTCGCATGATATTTTTGTTCAGATTGACGCCCTGCTTGAGCGGCGGGGGAATGAAATACTGTCACAGCGCAACAAATCTGGTGACGATTTTCCAATGCTGACCGAAGTTATCGATCATGAAGTGAGCCCTGCTTTGAAGGAGACTGAGCGTAGAAAAGCGTCACAGCCAGGTAACGAACGCAGAGCTACCGATCGCCGCGCCAGTCAACGTCGTCAGGCAGCTGATTCCGCAGCTAAAGATGTTTGTCCGCCATCTGACGACTCCATGAATACTGCTGTAGAGCAACGCCTTACTGAGTTGTTCATCGTTCAGCAGGTTCGTCTGGAAGAGTTGATAAGGCGTGTCGTCCGTGAAGAGTTGGCCGACAAAGATGGTGGCCAATCATGATCGCCTATTTCGCTTTTCCTCCCTTTTACTGCTAAGTTTTACATTTCTGCAGACGCGGCGCGGTAACGCACCGCGTCTGTTTGTTTTAAACCCTATCGAAATTCATAGTCATCATGGAACTCGCAAAATCCTTTGAGCCGCACGAAATTGAGAAGCGTTGGTATGCCATTTGGGAGGACGCAGGCAATTTCAACATGGGCACGCAAGAGGACAAGCCGTTCTATTGCATTATGCTGCCCCCCCCGAATGTGACCGGCACGCTGCATATGGGGCATGCCTTCCAGCACGGTCTTATGGACGCGTTGACGCGCTACCACCGTATGCGGGGACTTAATACCTTGTGGCAGCCAGGTACGGATCACGCCGGCATCGCCACTCAGATCGTGGTCGAGCGCCAGCTTGATGCAGAAAAGTGCAGTCGACATGATTTGGGCCGGGAAAAATTCCTGGAGAAAGTCTGGGAATGGAAGGAGCATTCGGGCTCAACCATTACCCGCCAAATGCGTCGACTCGGAACTTCCCCGGATTGGTCGCGCGAACGTTTCACGATGGATGCGGGGCTTTCGACGGCAGTGACCGAAGTCTTCGTGCGGCTCTATAAAGAGGGCTTGATTTACCGCGGCAAGCGTCTGGTCAACTGGGATCCGGTGTTGCAAACCGCTGTCTCCGACCTGGAAGTGGTCAGTACCGAAGAAGATGGCTTCATCTGGGAAATCAATTATCCATTGGAGGATGGCCATGGCCATGGCAGCGGTTTTTTGACGGTGGCAACCACCCGACCCGAAACCTTGCTGGGCGATACGGCTGTCGCAGTCAACCCGGATGATGTGCGTTACCAGCATTTGATCGGCAAAAGCGTACGCTTGCCGGTCGCTGAGCGCACGATTCCGATCATCGCAGACGAATACGTTGATCAGGATTTCGGGACCGGCGTAGTCAAGATTACGCCAGCGCATGACTTCAATGACTGGCAGGTCGGTCAGCGCCACAAGCTGGCCGCGATCAGCGTGTTGACGCTGGATGCCAAGATCAATGACTTAGGGCCGAGCGAATATCAGGGGCTGGATCGCTATGTCGCGCGCCAGAAGATCCTTGATGAGCTGCAGGCGAAGGGTTTGCTGGTCTCCGCCAAGCCGCACAAGTTGATGATCCCGCGGGGTGATCGTACGCATGCGGTGATTGAGCCAATGTTGACCGACCAGTGGTTCATGAGCATGGAAGGTTTGGCCAAGCAGGCGCTCCAGGCCGTTGATACCGGCGAGTTGCGTTTTGTGCCGGAGAACTGGACGGCGACCTATCGGCAATGGCTGGAAAATATCCAGGACTGGTGTGTCTCGCGGCAACTCTGGTGGGGGCATCGCATACCCGCCTGGTACGACGAGGACGGCAACGTCTATGTCGCGCGCGATGAGGCTGAAGCCCGTAAACAGGCCGCGGGCCGGGAAATCTTTCGCGACGAAGACGTGCTCGATACCTGGTTTTCTTCCGCCTTGTGGCCGTTTTCCACACTCGGCTGGCCGCAAAATACTTGGGAGCTCAAGCATTACCTGCCGACCTCCGTGTTGGTCACAGGCTTTGACATCATCTTTTTCTGGGTCGCGCGCATGGTCATGATGTCCTTGCACTTCACCGGCAAGGTCCCGTTCCGGTACGTCTACGTCACGGGTTTGGTGCGCGACGCCCATGGCAACAAGATGTCCAAATCCAAAGGCAACGTGCTCGATCCGATCGATCTTATCGACGGTATCAGCCTCGATGATCTGGTCGCCAAGCGCACGTCTGGTCTGATGAATCCCAAGCAGGCGCAATCCATCGAGAAGGCGACCCGCAAGGAGTTCGTCGACGGCATATCCAGTTACGGTACCGATGCGTTGCGGTTCACTTTTGCCAGTCTTGCAACGCATGGCCGCGACATCAAGTTCGACATGGCGCGTTGCGAGGGCTACCGCAATTTCTGCAACAAGCTGTGGAATGCCAGCCGCTTCGTGTTGATGAATTGCGAAGGCCAGGACACCGGACTCGACGAAGCCTTGCCATTGGAATTCAGCTTTGCCGATCGTTGGCTCCAGGGCCGTCTGGATCAGGCCATAGTCGAAGTGCGCGCCGGTTTCGACCAGTACCGTTTTGACATGGCAGCCCGCGCCATCTACGAATTCGTTTGGGACGAATATTGCGATTGGTACCTGGAGCTGGCCAAGGTTCAAATCGCCAATGGCAACGAAGCGTCGCAACGCGCGACCCGCCGCACCTTGGTGCGCGTGCTGGATACGCTGCTGCGTCTGGCGCATCCGGTCATTCCGTTCATCACGGAAGAGCTATGGCAGGCGGTGGCGCCCCTGGCCGGTTCGCAGGCCAAAGCGGACAGCATCATGTTGGCGGCCTATCCGGAATCCGATCCGAACGCGGTCGACTCGGCGGCACTCGGCGAAATGGCCGCTCTGAAGGATCTGATCAACGCGACGCGTAACTTGCGCGGCGAAATGAATCTATCCCCCGCCGTGAAAGTACCGCTTTATGTCGAGGGGCATACGGCCAGTGAAATCGAACGCGCCACGGTATTTGCGCCGTACATGCAAACCCTCTGCCGTTTGTCCGAGGTGCAGGCGTTAAACACGTTGCCGGAAGGCGATGCCCCGGTGGCCATCGTCGGCGAGTGGCGAATCATGTTGCACGTCGAGGTCGACAAGGCGGCAGAAGTCAGCCGCCTGGATAAGGAGATCGCCCGGCTGACGGGTGAGATCGGCAAGGCCCGCGGCAAACTGGGCAATGCAAGTTTTGTTGAGCGGGCGCCCGCGGCGGTGGTCGAGCAGGAACAAAAACGGCTCGCCGACTTCATCGCCACGCTGGAAAAAGTTCAACAGCAACGCGCGCGCCTGAGTTGAAGTAAGCCGGGCGAGTCGGCCCGGTAGTAAAACCTTGAAAGATCAACGGATTTACCCAGTCTATTCGTTCATAAGAACTTTCGATTAAACCGATATCGCGACAGCGGTGTCTTTACAGGTAACATTCGCGCCTATTTTATTGGGCTGCAGCGTGCTTTTATCGCTGATCGAATGTCCCGAATTTCTTAAGTCTTCACCCATCGGAGGCGATAAATGACGTCAGTAGTGGCGACCAACCAGACCATCCTGGTCGTGGGCGGCGGCATTTCCGGCATGACAGCGGCGCTTGAAGCGGCTGAAACCGGAAAGCAAGTCGTGCTGGTGGAGAAGAACCCGTACCTGGGCGGTCGTACCGTTCAGCTCTATCGGTACTTCCCCAAAATGTGCCATCCCACCTGCGGCCTGGAAATCAACCTGCGCCGGCTCAAGGCCAATCCTCGCATTCAAGTGCTGACCATGGCCGAGGTAACCGGCATCACCGGTGACAAGGGCGCATACAACATCTCGGTCAAGTTGAAGCCGCGTTACGTCAACGACAACTGTACGGCTTGTGGCGAATGCGGCAAGGCGGTGAAGTCCGAAATCGACGACGCGTTCAACTACAACCTGGGCAAGATCAAGGCGGCCTATTTGCCGTCCAGCATGGCTTACCCGCAGCGTTATGTGATCGATGCGTCCATCGTCGGCACGGCGGATGGCGAAGCCGCCAAGTCGGCCTGCAAATATGACGCCGTCGATCTGGGCATGCAGGAAGAGACCGTCACGTTGAATGCCGGCGCTATCGTTTGGGCCACCGGTTGGCAACCGTACGATGCGAGCAAGATCGTCTATTACGGCTATGGCCGTTTCCCCAATGTGATTTCCAACGTCGAGTTCGAGCGTCTGGCCGATCCGCAAGGGCCCACCGGCGGCAAAATTTTGCGCCCGTCGGATGGCAAGGAAGCCAAGAATGTCGCCTTCATCCAATGCGCCGGGTCGCGCGACGAGAACCATCTGCGCCACTGTTCGCGTTTCTGCTGCATGGGTTCGCTGAAGCAGACGCACTATGTCCAGGAAGCCTTTGGCGACGCCGGCAAATCGACCATCTATTACATCGACATCCGCGCGATCGACCGTTTTGAAGACTTTTACCAGAAGGTCAAGGCCAATCCGAACGTGAATTTCGTCAAGTCCAAGGTGGCGCGCATCACCGAAGACAAGGAAGGCAATCCGGTCTGCAACGGCGTCAACGTTGAAGGCTACAAGCGTTACGCGACCGCGCATGACCTGGTCGTGCTGGCCCTGGGCATGGAGCCGTCCGTCAAAGGCATCGATATTCCCGCCGAAGTGATGTCCGATTCCTCCGGCTTCATCATGGCGGATCCGGCCAACGCCGGCATCTTCGGCGCCGGTTGCGCCACCAACGCGCTGGATGTGAATCGCGCCGTGCAAAGCGCCACTGCTGCTGCACTGCGGGCCATCCAGGTCGTCAACAAAGTCGCCCGCGCGGAGGCTTGAGAACATGGCTGAAACGAAAACTGCTGCTTATATCTGCAAGGGGTGCGAGATCGGGACCCGTCTCGATACCGCCGCCCTGGTCAAGGCCGCCACCAAATCCGGCAAGATGAATCTCGTGCGCGAACACGACTTCCTCTGTTCTGCCGAGGGCGTGGCGATGATCAAAAACGACATCGAGAACGATGGCGTGACGCACGCGGCCCTGTGCGCCTGCTCGCGCCGCGCCAAGACCGAAGCGTTCAACTTCCCGACCATCGCGCTGTCACGCGGCAATCTGCGGGAAGGCGTGATCTGGATTCGTCCCGATACTGAAGACGCGCGCGAGACCACGCAGGAAATGGCGGAAGACTACGTGCGCATGGCTTGCGCCGAAGTCAAAGCGATGACGGTGCCGCCGGGCAACCAGAAGACCGGCGCCGTGAAGACGCTGCTCGTGGTTGGTGGCGGCATGTCCGGCATGACCGCGGCGCTGGAATCATCCAAGGCCGGCTACAAGGTGGTCCTGGTGGAGAAGACTGCCGCGTTGGGCGGGTGGGCCGCCAAGCTGCACAAGCGCGTGCCGACCCGTGAGCCCTACAAGGCGCCGGAAGACAACGGCGTCGCTGATATGGCCGCCCGTATCGAAGCCGATTCCAATATCAAGGTCTACCTGAACGCCACCATTGCCAAGACCGATGGCGCGCCGGGGCGCTTCAAGGTCGAGATCGCGATTGAATCCGGCGCCATCGCGCAGGAAGACATCGGCGCCATCATCCAGGCCACCGGCTTCACGCTGTACGACGCCAACAAGCTGCCTGAGTTCGCTTACGGCAAGACCCCCAATGTAGTCGACCAGGCTGGCCTGGAAGCCTTGGCGAAAGCCGCCGCTGCCGCCGGCCGCCCGATCACCCGGCCCAGCGACGGCCAGCCGGTCAAATCCGTGGTCTTCGTGCAATGCGCCGGCCAGCGCGACGCCAGCGGCACGCATCTGCAGTACTGCTCCGGCTATTGCTGCAACACCAGCATCAAGCAGGCCATGTACTTCAAGGACAGCAATCCGGATATCGATACCGTCGTGCTGTTCACCGATTTGCGCACCCCGGGCAACGGCGAGGACTTCTATCGCGCCGCCCAGAACAAGGGCGTGATCTTCTCCAAAGGCGTGGTGTCGCAAGTCACCCCGAATGGCAACAGCTGCACGGTCAAGTTCAAGGATCTGATCCTGAACGAGGACACCGAAGCCCAGGCGGATCTGGTGGTGCTGGCCACCGGCTCGGTGCCCAATTCCGGCGTCAATATCGACGCCGTGGCCGCCCCCGCTGCGGAAGAGGCGGAAGGCGAAGCCGGTGCAGAGAATGCAGGCGGCGTGGTGGCGACCATCGCGCCCGAGTCGATCCTCAACCTGACCTATCGTCAGGGCCCGGATATCCCGCAGTTCAAGCATGGCTTCACCGACTCGCATTTCATCTGCTTCCCTTACGAAACCCGTCGCACCGGCATCTACACCGCCGGCCCGGTGCGTCGTCCGATGGACATTCTGCAAGCGCAGGAAGATGCCACCGGCGCCGCCATGAAGGCGATCCAGGCCATGGAGAACGCCGGTCTCGGCAAGGCGGCGCACCCGCGCGCCGGCGATCTGTCGTTCCCCACGGTCCGCCTGGAAGGCTGTACCCAGTGCAAGCGTTGCACGGTGGAATGTCCGTTCGGTGCGATTGACGAAGATGAAAAGCGCTTCCCGCTATTCAACGAATCGCGTTGCCGCCGTTGCGGCACCTGCATGGGCGCCTGCCCGGTACGCGTGATTTCGTTCGAGAACTACTCGGTCAACACCGTCGGCGCGCAGATCAAGGCCGTCGACGTGCCGGACGAGTTCTCCGAAAAGCCGCGCATCCTGATTCTGGCCTGTGAGAACGACGCCTATCCGGCCTTGGATATGGCCGGCATGAATCGCCATGACTACGATCCTTATGTTCGCGTCATCCCGGTGCGTTGTCTGGGTTCAGTCAATACCATCTGGATCACCGATGCGCTCAACGGCGGCTACGACGGCGTCATGCTGATGGGCTGCAAGCACGGCGAGGATTACCAGTGCCACTTCGTCAAGGGCTCCGAGCTGGGCCGTTACCGTCTGTCCAAGGTCGGTGACACGCTCAAGGGTATGAATCTGGAAACCGATCGGGTCAAGGATATTGAAGTCGCCATCACCGACATGGCGACGTTGCCGCAGAAGATCAATGAGTATGCCGCCTTGATCAAGTCCTTCCCCCCGTCACCGTTCAAGGGCTTCTAGGAGATCGACCATGAGTGATATCAATCAACAGATGGCCGAGCGCTACAAGAACAATTTCCTGAAGGAAATTGAAGAGCAGGCCGAGATGGGTGAGTGGGTCAAGATGTGCATGCAGTGCGGCCTCTGTTCCGGCTCCTGCCCGACCAATTTCCAGGCCGGCTGGGATCACCCGCCGCAGGAAATCTTCATGATGATACGTGCCGGCAAGCGCGATGAAGTGCTCGCGTCCAACTCGATGTGGATGTGCACCTCCTGCTACAACTGCTATGTGCGCTGCCCGCGCAAGGTGCCGGTCACCCACGTCATGCACGGTATCGCCGAGTACGCCTACCGGATCGGCCGCGCGCCGAAAAATCAGCCGACGCAGCATCTTTCCAAGACGTTCTGGGACAACTGCACCAAGTACGGCCGCGTCAACGAAGTCAAGCTGACGCAGTCGCTGTACTTCAAGGACGGCATCGGCGCCGGCATCAAGAAGGCGATGGAAATGCAGAGCGTGGCTTTGGGTCTGGTCAAGTCCGGTCGTCTAAATCCGATGGAAGCCATCGGCGGCGGTCACAAATGCAAGGACCTCAAAGGCATCCACGCCATGTTGGCCAAGGCCAAAGAGCTCGAAGCCCAACGCAAGGCAGCCAAGGCCTAAGGGCAAAAGAAGGAGAAATACAAGATGGCACGCAAGGAATACGCTTTCTACCCCGGCTGTTCGTCCCAGAAGGGCGCTTCGGCCTCCAACTATCTGGTTTCTGTCGAGTCCATGTGCAAGACGCTGGATATCAAGATGACCGAGATTCCAGACTGGAACTGCTGCGGCGCATCGGTCAGTTACGCCGAAGCCGGAGAGCTGCCGCGTCACGTCATGAATGCGCGTAACTTTGCACTGGCCGAATCCAATCTGCCCGGACAGACCATCGTCGCCACCTGCGCCGCCTGCTGGCTCGGCGCGCGTGAATCGAAGGAACGCCTGGAGCACAATTCCGGGCTGATGGCCGATACCCAGACCGCGCTGAAAGAAGCCGGCTTGCAGATCAAGGTCATCCCGGAAGTGCGCCACATGGTGGAAGTGCTGATCGAGGATCTGGGCTATGACGAACTGAAGAAGCCGGTCAAGAAGCCGCTGGAAGGCATGAAATTCGCCGGCTACGTCGGCTGCCAGACCAATCGTCCGTTCGGCATCAGCGGTGAATCGTTCGAGAACCCGCTGTATCTCGATCGCCTGATCGAGACGGTCGGCGGCGAAGCGGTCAAGTACGACCAGAAGGTCACCTGCTGCGGCGGTGCGCTGGCCTTTTCCGAGCCGGAAAAGGCGCAGGCGCAGATCAAGGACATCATCGAAGCGGCTTACGACGGCGGCGCCGAAATGATCGTCACGCCTTGCCCGCTGTGCCAGGCCAACGTCGAGGTCTATCAAGGCCAGATCAACAAGCGGTACGGCACCAAGTTTGACATTCCGGTGCTGTATTACTCACAGTTGATGACGCTGGCCTACGGCGGCAGTGCGAAGGAAGCCGGGATCAACGGTAACGTCGTGCGGGCGCGCAAGCTGGAAGAATTCGCCGCCAAGTAAGACGGATGCCATTTGTGTCAGACTGACAGGGGCTCCGGCCCCTGTTTTTGTTCAAGCTATCGATTTGAAGGAATGCGATGAAAGGTCCAAAAACCTACGATGAATACGTCGATCTGGTGCATCAGGCGGTCTACGAAGTGGACGAAATGCGCGCAGGGATAGATTACGACCCGGAAAACGCCGAGCGCTGGTCGGCGATGTTGGATCAGCTCGATGGCGTCTTGCGCAAGTTGTATGACGACATGATTTCAGACAAGTACCAGTTCCCCACTGACAAGGATCTGCCTTATATGCAGTTTCTCAATCGCTACGGCAAGGAGATCCCGTTCAAGCAATTGCTGGTCGTGATCAATCAGGCGCACAAGAACGGCCTGTCGCGTGAATAAGATACTGGTCGTCATTCTGGTCACCGTCCTGGTGGTCTATCTGGTTCGGCGCATGGCGGGTAAACGTATTGATGGCGCTAAATCGGCGCGTCAGGGCGGCGACAAGATCGTCGCCGAGGACATGGTGCGATGCCAATCTTGCGGGGTGAATCTGCCGCGTTCCGAAGCGATATTGAGCCAGGGCCGCTTCTATTGTTGCGATGAGCACCGCAAACTCAGCGACTGAACTGAGCCGCCGCCAGCCTGTTGCCACCCCGCCGGCGGTCATCCCAGACAGTTTCTGGCGCTCGCTGGAGCATCTCAATCATTTCAGGTTGTTCCTGGCCGGTTTTCTCTGTCTGGCGGGGCTGTTCTCCGAGCAACTGCTGCAGCAGCGCCTTGATCACCCTTATCTGTTCGCGTTCGGCAGTCTGGTGTATTTCCTGTCGGCCTGGCTGTTCGGCCGGCCGAAACAACGGCAGAGCGCATTCTTTCAACGTCTGGTGGTGCGCCAGGCCATTGTCGACATCATTTGTCTTGCCGTTCTGATCTATCTGGCGGGCGGCAACAACTCGGGCCTCGGGCTGTTGCTGATGCTGACCTTGGCCGCGGTCGGCATGTTGCCGCAAACACGCTATGTCTTGATGTGGGCGGCGCTGGCCACGATCGTCATTCTGGGCGAACAGACCTTGCATGCGCTGTACGGCCAGTCCGGGGCAGGCGGTTATGTCCGCGCCGGACTCTTGTCTTTAGGCTTGTTCGGCGTCGCGCTGCTGTCCAATCTGCTCGCCAAGGGTACGCTTGCGGCCGGGGCGCTGGCGCAGGAAAAATCCCGCCAGGCGGAAAGCTTCGAACGCATCAATGAACGCATGATCCAGGAACTGCCCTATGCCGTGATGGCGGTGGGCGCGGGCGGCGAGATCCTGCAATACAACGCGCGCGCGCAAGCGTCGCTGGGCGCGCGCTTATTCAATGGCTGCACGTTGGCCCTGTGCGCACCGCAATTAGCGCCGTTGTGGGAACTCTGGCGACGCGGCGAGGCGTTGCCGAGCCATCCGTTTCGCACCGGCAGGGATGGCCACCGCCTGCGTGCGCGTTTCATGGAACTGGAACCGAGTCGAAAAGAAGGCGCGGTGGTGGTGCTGGAAGACATGACGGAACTGGAAATGCAGGCGCAGCGGATGAAACTGGCTTCGCTGGGATTGCTGACCGCCAACCTCGCGCACGAAATACGCAACCCGCTTTCCGCGATACGCCATGCCGCCGGCTTGCTGAAGGAAGATGCGCGCGACGAGATGAGCCATAAACTGACACGCATCATCGACGACAACGCGATACGCCTGAACAGCCTGGTTGAGGATGTCCTGGCGTTGAACCGGCGTGATCGCATGAACAGCACTGAAATCGAACTGGCGGCCTTTCTGTCCACGTTCGTGCAGGACTACGCCGGGCGTAACACGCTGCCGCAGGGGGTGATGATTCTGCAGATATCGCAACAGGTGCCGGTCTGTTTCGATAGCGGCCATCTGGAACAGATACTCTGGAACCTGCTACGCAACGCCTGGCGCTATTGCACGCGGCAAGCGGGCAGCATCCGCATCCGTTTGAATGCCGGCGAAGGGCACGCTGATATCGAAATTCTCAACGACGGCCCGAGTATTGCGCCGGACGTGCAAGTCCATCTATTCGAACCCTTCTATACCACCGATATCCAGGGTACCGGCCTCGGGTTGTACATCGCGCGCGAACTGGCGGAAGCCAACGCGGCCGAGCTGCGCTATGTCGATATTCCGGAGGGCGCGCTGTTCCGGCTGCGTTGCCCGTCACCACCCTGCCGATGAGGCTTCAGACCATGAAACGTCCGCGCATTCTGTTGGTCGACGACGAGCCTGATTTGCTCGACCTGCTTGAGATGGATATGGCCCGCATGGGACTCGACAGCGCACGCGCCGCCGACGTCGCGGAAGCCAAGTCGCAGCTTCGACAAGGCGTGTTTGATCTTTGCCTGACCGACATGCGTTTGCCGGATGGCAGCGGGCTCGACATTGTCCGTTACATCGCCGGGCACGCGGCAGCCATGCCGGTAGCCGTGATTACCGCCTTCGGCTCTTCGGAGAATGCCGTCGCCGCGCTGAAAGCCGGCGCCTTCGACTACGTCGAAAAACCGGTCACGCCGGAAAAAGTGCGCGGCCTGGTGCGTTCTGCGTTGCAAGTGCCGGAAACCGGCTCCGCTATGGCCGTCGCGCGTCCCCTGGTCGGCGATTCGCCGCCGATGCAGCATGTGCGTGCGTTGATCGAAAAAGTCGCCCACAGCCAGGCGCCGGTTTTCATTACCGGCGAAACCGGCACCGGCAAGGAAGTCGCCGCGCGACTGATTCATGCGCGCAGTGCACGTGCCGGGGCCGCGTTTGTTGCGGTGAACTGCGGGGCGATTCCCGAAAATCTGATGGAAAGCGAATTCTTCGGTTATCGAAAAGGGGCATTTACCGGCGCGGAAGCCGATCGTGATGGATTTTTTCAGGCGGCAAGCGGCGGCACGCTGTTCCTTGACGAGGTGGCCGATTTGCCGCTGCCGATGCAGGTCAAGCTGCTGCGTGCGATCCAGGAAAAATGCGTGCGACGCGTCGGCGGCGTCAGCGAAGAACCGGTCGACGTGCGCTTGGTCAGCGCTTCGCACCAGAACCTGCAGGCGGCGGTCAGCGCGGGGCGCTTCCGGCACGACCTGTTCTATCGACTCAATGTCATCGAAATCCGCATGCCTGCGCTGCGCGAACGGCGTGAAGACCTGCCGGAACTGGTCGCCTTCATACTTGCCCGCTTGTCCGGCGGCCGTGCCGGCGCGCAGCCGGTGCTGCAGGAATCCGCGCTCGCCGCAATGGCGCGCTATGACTTCCCCGGCAATGTGCGTGAATTGGAAAACATGCTTGAGCGCGGCTTGGCGCTGGCCGAAAACCAGACTATCGATGCCGCCGATCTCAATCTGGCGCCGTCGGCAGTGGCGGACGGCGGCGCGCCTGACATGCATGCCGGGCTTCATATCTACCTGGATGGCCGAGAAAAACGAGCCATTCAGGACGCGCTGGCTCAGACCGGGCAGGATAAAACGGCCGCGGCGCGTTTGTTGGGCGTGAGCTTGCGTTCGCTGGGCTACCGAATGGACCGTCTGGCGATCGACTAATACGACTTGCGCGCCTATGGCGCGCAAGTCCTGGCGGCACGCTAGCCGTGTTTCTCGATCACCATCTTGTCGATCAGCTCCATCACCTCCTGGCTGGCTGTTTCGGTCGTCTGCATGGCATCGAATATATCCTTTTGCACCTTGGCGTTCTGCTCCCAGCCCTGGTCTACATGGGCGAGCATCTGGTGAACATGGTTATGTACGCGCGCATGCGGCTGCTCCAGCAAGCGGTAGCTGGGCACGTTGCCGAAGCGTTCGCGACCCAGTGTTTCATACCATTTTCCGAGACGGCAGTTGTGGTGATCGACCGACACCGCCTGGCGATAGCTTTCGTCACCGCTGGCGTTCAGCGCCATGTAGGCGCGCTGCTTGAAGATCACATGATCGACCTTGACCAGCGAAGCGAAGCTCATGTCGCGAGCACGCGCGGCGCGCTGTTCGGTCTCCTTGGCAGAGCGGGCGAAGCCGCCAAAGCGGCCTTCCATCTCGCCGATCACCTGGCGGGAATTGCTCGCCATGTCGCGCATCGCATGCGAATCCGCCGACATGCGTTCGGCCTCGGCGGTCAAGGTCTCCATGACGGTGCCGATGGATTCTGAGGCCTGCTTGGTGTGCTCGGCCAGCTTGCGCACTTCATCGGCCACCACCGCAAAGCCGCGTCCCGCCTCGCCGGCGCGCGCGGCTTCGATCGCCGCGTTGAGGGCGAGCAGATTGGTTTGATTGGCGATGCCGGTAATCAACTGGACGGACGTGGTGATTTCCTGGCTGCGCGCATTCAGTTCCACCACCGCATCGGCGACCAGATTGATCCGTTCAGTGATCTGATTCAAGCGCTCGACCACCTGGCTGACCGCGCTCTGGCTGGACACCGCGTCGGTGCTGGTATGCGCGGCCAGATCGAGGACGCGCTGCATCTCATCGGTGATATGGCTCAGGTCGCTCTGGTTGGAGGCCAGGTTGGCAAGCAAATTGGTGGTATTGAGATGATGCAACTTGGAAATCAGCCCGTCGCGCATCTGGCCGCGCTGCTGCGCCGCAATGCTGTCCAGCAACACGTTGTTGCTTTCCAGGCCCTTCTTGAAGCTGCCGCGCAAGCCCTGCGGTATCGCCTTGCGGAAATATTGGCCATCGATATGCAGCCTGAAGGCCGTGGCTTCTTCGCGGAAATAGGTTTCCAGCTGATCCAGCATGTCGTTGACATGCCAGCACAAGCCGCCGATCTCATTGTTGTCGCTGATGTCGGTGACGCGATGACTGAAGTCGCCGCGGCTGACTTTGGTCGCGATGTCGTTGAGCTTGGCGATCGGCGCCAGCCAACTGCGGGTTTTGAGTTGCCCCCAGGCCGACAGCGCCATCCCGATCAGCAGAAAAACCAGCATCGACCATTCGAAGCCATGCAGCAGCCAAGCCGCCAGGATGGTGGCGAACAGCAGTGCAGAGAAGCCCCAAAGCAGGCTCGAAAGCCTAGATTGCAAGGACAAGTTCGTCATAGCTCAAACCTTTTTCGTGCAGCAGGGTGGTCAATATTGTCGATGCCGCGGCGATGGCATCTTTCGCGCCGGCACGATGCTCCGCTTCCAGCATGGCCCGGTACAGCTCGGTAACGGTCTTGACGCCGGACGCCTTGGGTTTGCGCCGGACCGAGAAATAACCGGTGACGTTGCCGGCTTCGTCGAAATTGGGCGTCACATTGGCAAATACCCAATAGAAGCTGCCGTCCTTGGCCATGTTTTTGACATAGGCATTGCACTCCCGCTTGGCCTGTATGGTGTCCCACAGCAACTTGAAGACGGCGCGCGGCATGTCCGGGTGACGAATGATGTTGTGCTGCGAACCGAGCAGTTCGTGTTCCGTATAGCCGGAAAACTCGATGAAGATTCGGTTGCCGTAAGTGATGCGGCCCTTCAGGTCGGTCTTGGAAACGATGAAATCGTCTTCACGCATCTGACGTTCCACGCTGGTAGGCGAAATGGCTGGCTTCATGCTGCTTGCTCCATGCCACGGCTGAGAGCCGTTGATTGATAACCTCTCTATATCGGAAGCTATAGAAAAAAGATTAGCCCGGACGACAGAAATCGTGTTTGACCCGCTTTGCAGCCGGTTGCGCCAGCGTCTATCGGTCGGCCTTCGATTCACGCAGAATTCAGGCATGCAAGCGCTCGACGAAGCCACCTATCATCGCCAGCTGGCGCAAACACGCGCGCTGGCGCTGGTGTTGTTCACCAGCCCGACCTGCGGCTCTTGCCGCAGTGTAGAACACCGCCTGCCGGCCAGCGTGTCGGGCGCGGCGCAATTGTTCAAAGTGGATGTACAGGTCGCTTCGGCATTGGCGCGTGCTTTCGAAGTGTTTCATTTGCCGACGCTGTTTCTCTATGTAAACGGCCATTACCATGCCCGCTTGAATTGCGAAGTCACCCCGGCGGCGCTGCGGGCCGCCATCGACCATGCCTTGCTGCAACCGGCGGAGGAAGAGCCATGACTGACCAGCTCGATGCCGCCGGCTGGCTTGACTGCGCCCGCCGCATCGACTCGCCGAATTGCGACGCGCGTCCGCCGGACGCGGCCGTCACGTTGCTGGTGATCCATAACATCAGCCTGCCGCCGGGTGAGTTTGGCGGGCCGGGCGTCGAGCAGCTGTTCACCAATCGACTCGATCCGGCGGCGCATCCGTATTACGCGACGATCCACAGCTTGCGGGTTTCGGCGCATTTCTTCATCCGCCGCGACGGTGAATTGATCCAGTTCGTGCCCTGCAGCCGGCGCGCCTGGCATGCCGGCGCATCAAGCTGGCGCGGGCGCGAACGCTGCAATGATTTTTCCATCGGCGTGGAACTGGAGGGCAGCGACGAGCAACCGTTCAGCGCCGTGCAGTACGCCAGCCTTAACCGTTTGATTCGAGCGTTACGCCAGGCGTATCCGACGTTGGTCGACAGGGCCGGCCATTCCGATATCGCGCCCGGCCGCAAGACCGATCCGGGGCCGTATTTCGATTGGGAAAAGCTGGCTTGAGCGCCGCTCAGGCGGCTTGTGCCGGAATCTGTGCGCCGATGCGCTTGATGCGGTTCTTGTCATCGACGTAAACCAGTTTCGGCTCGAAATGGCTCAGCTCGATCTCGTTGTAAACCGAATAGGTCGCGATGATCAGAATGTCGCCGACGGCGGCCTTGCGAGCGGCAGCGCCGTTGACCGAAATCATGCCGGAGCCTTTCTGGCCGCGAATGGCGTAGGTCGAGAAACGCTCGCCGTTGTTGACGTTGTAGAGCTCGATTCGTTCGTATTCGCGGATATCCGCCGCTTCCAGCAGGAGCTCGTCTATCGCGCAGGAGCCTTCGTACTCCAGTTCGGAGGCGGTGACGCGCACTCGGTGCAGCTTGGACTTGAGCAGGGTGCGTTGCATGGCGATGGATGAGGTGAAAAAACGGGTTGCAATTATAGCTGCGATCTTGCGCTGCACAATAAAGCCGCTGGAGCCCGCACCAACACGCCAGGCGGATGTGGTCAAAGCACCAGGATGGCACGGAAATCGTTGACATTGGTACGCGTAGGGCCGCTCAGGACCAGGTCGTCGAGTGCGGCGAAAAAACCGTAGGCGTCATTGTCGGCGAGGTGCGCGGCGGCATCATGGCCGCGCGACGCGGCGCGCGCCAGCGTATCCGGCGCGATCAGCGCGCCGGCATTGTCTTCCGTGCCGTCGAGGCCATCCGTATCGGCGGCCAGTGCATGCACGCCGTCCAGCCCCTGCAACGCCAACGCCAGCGCCAGCAGGAATTCGGTGTTGCGGCCGCCGCGGCCGCGGCCAAGCACGCTGACGCTGGTTTCGCCGCCGGAAAGCAGGACCAGCGGCGGCGGCCAGGGATTGTCGTGGCGGCGGATTTCGCGCACCAGCGCCGCGAATACCTGCGCGACTTCACGCGCTTCGCCGGTGTAGGAGTCGCCCAGCATCACCGGCCGTATGCCCTGGGCGTGAAAAAAATCGGCCGCCGCCAGCAGAGCGCTGCGGCCGTTGGCGATGATGCGGTGTTCGACGCGGGAGAAGCAGGCCGCGCCGGGTTTCGGCGTTTCCTCGATTTCGCCCGCCACCCCCGCCAGCAGATGCCGCTGCACGCTTGCCGGCGCGGAAATCTGGCGGCGAGCAAGGATCGCCAAGGCATCGGCATAGGTCGAGGCGTCCGCGGCGAACGGGCCGGATGCAATCACCGCCGGGTCGTCGCCGGTGACATCCGAAATCAACAACGCGGTCACCGGCGCCCGGCAGGCGGCAGCCAACTGCCCGCCCAGCGTGAGTGACAGGTGTTTGCGCACGCAGTTGATTTCGGCGATCGGTGCACCGCAGCGGAGCAACGCGGCGGACACCGCCTGCAAGTCGGCCAGCGTCAGGCCCGCAACCGGCAAGCTGAGCAGGCTGGAGCCGCCGCCGGAAATCAGCGCCAGCACCTGATCGTCGGCGGCGGCGCTGCGCACCAGATCGAGCAGGCGCTGTGCGGCGCAGAGCCCCGCCGCATCGGGCAATGGATGGCCGGCGGCGGCGACTTCGATGCGCTGCGTCGGCTCGGTGTGGCCATGGCGAGTGATGACCAGCCCGGACAGATCGGCGGCGGGCCACTGCGTCTCGACGCAGGCGGCCATCGCAGCGGCGGCCTTGCCGGCGCCGACTACGCAGACCCGTCCGGCCGGCGCCGTCGGCAAAAATGGCGGCATGGCCGTTGCCGCCTGCGTCGCCGCGACGGCGGCCCGAAAGCCGGCGATCAGCAGTTCGGCGGGCGGCAAAGGCATGATCAAAAGTCCAATGGCCGGTAACAGAACACGAAGCGACCCTGTTCAAAATTGATCATCAATGCGCCGCCGCGATTCTCGGCATAGTCCTGCCAGCCGGGAATGGCGCACTGGAAATGGCATTCCGAAACACCGTGCGGCGATTCCAGATTGCGGTCGCGGTCGTAGAACGAGAGCAACATCGCGCCGCCCTGTTTTTTCAGCACATGCTCGGCGGCGGCGTTGGCGAGCTTGAGGCACTGGTCGAATCCCAGTTCGAGTTCATCGGCGTTCAGATGCAGGGTTTTCATGCTGGCCTCGCTGAGGAATGGTCTGCCGAGGCGGGGACTTCCGCCAGAATATCGGCCTCCAGCTCGATCAAATCCGTCGTCTGCAAGTTCAGCCTGTGCTGCGCTTCGGCTTGCCAGCCGGCTTCCCACTCCGGCTCGGCGATCGCGTGCCGTCGGTTATGCAGATGAATGGCGACGTTGAGCAGCGCGCACAGCCCGAGCGCGGTTTCGTCCAATCCGGCGGCGGCCGGCTCGTGGTGATGGCGGATGGCGAGCACGAGTTCCTCCGGCAGCGCCCAGTTTTTCGCCACCATCTGGCCCATGGCGGCATGGCTGTGTTCATTGCGGCGATCCAGTTCGAGGATGTCCGGCCAAGCGGCGGATTCGCTCAAAGCGAGCGCATAGGCGGGAAAGCGCTTGCACAACAGCGCCAGCCCGCAATCGTGAAACATGCCCAGCATGAAGGCGGCATCGGGACTGATGCCGCGCGGGCGCAATGTCTTTGCGGCCAGGGCGCATAGCTCGGCGATCGCGGTACTGCGGTTCCACAGATGTTGCAACGCCTTGGCGTGTTGCGGGTCGCTCAGCGCGCCGCGCAACACTTCGCTGCGCAACAGCGCGGCCGCGTTGCGCATGCCGAGCAGGGAAATGGCGCGCGGCAGGGAATCGACTTTGGCATGCAGGCCGAACACCGGCGAGCCGATCACGCGGAATACCGCGCCGCAAAGTGCGCCGTCGTTGCGGATCAAGCCGGCCAAGTCGGCCGGCCCTGCATCCGGATCGTTCAGCAGGCGGTTCAAGCGCAGCAAGATCTCCGGCATCGGCGGAATCTTGATGCCGCTGGCCAGAATCGCTTGGATGCGAGGGTCGGTTTCCATTTAGGGTTTATCGGTGGGTTCGTGAGGCAGCAGGGTGAAGTGTGCTTGAGTTTTGCCTCGGCTGCCGTCGAACACGCAGCGCCAGGCCTCCAGTTTGGCCTGGAAATCGCGTGACGCATGCGCCGGGCTGGTGGACGGCAGGCGCTGAAAATGCAGCCGCGACAATATCTGAGGCGCGAGTTGCGGCTGCACATGCCGGATGAAGTGCCGTTCCGCCGCCGCGCCGTTGAAGAAGACCTGGCGGATGGACGGATGGCGCTGGAAAAACGCGGAAAAGTCGTTGGCGACGATCGAATCCGGCGCGATGTCGGCATCCAGGCTGCCGGGGCGTTGACAGGAATGCAACACGTCCCATAGCGCGATGCCGGCGTCGAGCAAGGCCTGCACCCGTTGCGGATAAGCCATGGCGGTGAAATCGACGCCGAGCAGCGCGGCCAGAATGGGCCAGAACTGGTTGCGCGGATGCGCGTAGTACTGCCCCGCGCGCAGCGAGGCGATGCCCGGCATGCTGCCCAGAATGAGGCTGCGCGCGGCGGGGTTTTCGATCGGCGGGAAGCCGCGCGCCCGCGAGGGGGCGAGGGGGGCAGGGGGGCCAGGCATATCGGGTTGAGGCGCAACGGGACGGAAACGGAGAGCGAGATTGTAAAAGCGTCAGCGAAAGCTGGATTCCCCTGCGCGCGAACGGGACAATTGATGATATTTCTCAACTCGCACCTGATACCGCCATGACCCAAACTATCGGCATTCTCACTTCCGGCGGCGATACGCCGGGCCTCAACGCCGCCATACGCGGGGTCGGCAAAGCCTGTCGCTCGCACTACGGCATGCATTTCATCGGTTTTCGCGACGGTTTTCGCGGTCTCATGGAAAACCGCACGATGGCGCTGGAAGGCGAAGCGCTTTCCGGCATCCTGACCTTGGGCGGCACCATACTCGGCACCAGCCGCGACAAGCCGCACAAGATGCCGGTGCACGGCAAGGTGATGGATATGACCGAAACCATCGTCGCCAACTATCACGCCAACAAGCTGAATTGCCTGGTCTGCCTGGGCGGCGGCGGCACCATGAAGAATGCGTTGCGCCTGGCCGCCGCCGGCCTCAACGTGGTGACCTTGCCGAAAACCATCGACAACGATGTGGCGCTGACCGATACCACGTTCGGCTTCGATACCGCGCTCGGCATCGCCACCGACGCCATCGACCGGCTGCACAGCACCGCGCACAGCCATCACCGCATCATCGTGGTCGAGATCATGGGCCACCGCGCCGGTTGGTTGGCGCTGGGGGCGGGCATCGCCGGCGGCGCCGACGTGATCCTGATCCCGGAAATTCCCTACGACGTGGAAGTCGTGGCGGAAGCGATCAAATCGCGCAAACGCAAGGGCAAGCCATTCAGCATCGTCGCCGTGGCTGAAGGCGCGCTGTCGCAACAGGAGCATGTCGCGCAACAGGCCGCCGCGACCAAGAAGAAGGACAAGAAATCGAAGGAGGTCAGCGACGAGCCCGAGCTGGTCTACGCCGAGCGCACGCTGAAGCTGGCCCGGCAACTCGAATTGCTCACCGGCCTGGAAGCCCGCCCGACCATCCTTGGCCATCTGCAACGCGGCGGCACACCCTCCGCCGCCGACCGTCTGCTGGCCACCCGCCTGGGTACCGCGGCGGCCGACCTGATCCACCGCAAGCAATACGGCTACATGATCGCCGCGCGCGGCGAAGCGAGTGCGCCGGTGCCGCTGCAAGAGGTCGCCGGCCATGTCAAAACCGTGCCGCCCGATCATCCCTGGGTGGAAAGTGCGCGCCGAGTGGGGACGAGCTTCGGGGATTAGTTTTTTGCTTTGCACAGCCGTTGCCGAAGTGCTCGTCGGCAAGAAAAACCCCCGCGAGCGGGGGTTTTTCGATTCATTGACTGCCCTGTCCGGCAACGCCGCGCCGGATCGAAGCGGCCTACCGGCTACAGCATGCTGGCATGCACGCCCGTACTGCGGACGCGCTCGAGGATGTCCTTGGCGCGGACGCATTCGCTGTCGTAAACCACCATCATCAGGTGGGGCGTGCGATCAGGAAAAGCCGCACCGATGACACAGGGATTACGCCGGGCATCGCGCTCCAGCGCACGTAACTGGCGGGGATTCAAACTTTCTTCCACATGCACCATGAAATCGGAAATAGCGTCGCTCATCGATAGCCTCCTAACGTTTTCATTGCTCAGTAGAGTGACCTGAGGCTTCTATTTATAGTTGATGAAAATACTCGGTCAATCCGGGGCCGAAGATGGAGGCTGCAGGCGGGGCATCGAATCGCCGGTTTAAGCGGGGGCGCGCGACGCCCGCTTCAGGCTGGCGCAGCCAGCCCGGCTGGGGTCACTTGCCGGCCAGGGCCTGTTCCAGTTGGGCGGCGGGCACAAAGCCGCCGATGCGGCTGCCGTCGGCCAGGAACAGGGTCGGCGTGCCGGTGATGTTGTACTTGCGCCCCAGGGCCTGGAGTTCGTCGATCGGCGCCGCGCAGCCGGCGGCGGCAGCGGGGAGCTTGCCGGCGATGATCCAGTCGCGCCAGGCCGTGCCGCGATCCTTCGCGCACCAGATGGCGCTCGCCTTGTCGACGGAATCCTGCGACAGGATGGGCAGCAGGAAGGTATAGACCGTCACATCGTTCAGCGTTTCCAGTTCCAGCGCGAGTTTGCGGCAATAGCTGCAGTTGGGATCCTCGAACGTGGCCAGCACCCGACTACCGTTGCCGCGTACCTGTTTGGCCGCCAGTGGCAGCGGCAGATCGGCGAAATTGATGCGTGCGAGGTCGGCCTTGCGTTCCTGCGTCAGGTTGCGTTGCGCTTCGAGATCGAGGACGTTGCCGATGATGACGTGGCGTCCGCTCGCGTCGATGTAGAACAGCTCGCCATCCATCCGCACTTCATAGAGATCGAGGAAGCCGGCCTTGCGGATGGCTTCGATGCGGCTGTCCGCACCGGCCCAGTTCTGGATGGCCAGTCTGATCGCCGCTTCGTCGTCTTGCGGCGCACAGGCGGCCAGGCCGAGCGCGAGGGGCGCGGCGAGTAATGTCGTGAAGGTCAGGCGCATGCGTGTTTCCAATGAAAAATGAGATGAAGCATAGCCGGGCGCGAAGCTTCGCAACAAGCTGCGTCGCCTGTCGAAGCCCCGTGTTGCCGCGGCTAGAGCAGTCGGCGCAGTTCGTACAGGGTTTCCAGCGCCTGTTTCGGGCTGAGTTCGTCGGGGTCGATGGCCGCCAGGCGTTCCAGCGCCGGGCTGGCCGCGCCGGCAACCGCTGCGGCCGCCGGCTCGGGAGCGGCTTGGATGAATAAATCGCCCTGGCCTGAAACGGCAATCTGCTGGTTCTCCAGCAGCACCAGTTTGCGCCGCGCCGCGTTGATGATCGGAGCGGGTACGCCGGCCAGTTTGGCGACCTGCAGGCCGTAACTCTGCGAAGCGGGGCCGTCTTCCACCGCGTGCAGAAAGGTCAGGTCGGCGGCGCCGTTCTTGCCGACACGCTCGACTGCGTCGAGATGCACGTTGGCCAGCGTGCGGTAGTCCTGATTGAGCTGGGTCAGCTCGAAATAATGTGTCGCAAACAGCGTGTAGGCGCGGGTTTTCTCGGCCATGTGGCGGGCCACCGCCCAGGCGATGCTGATGCCGTCGAAGGTGGATGTGCCGCGGCCGATCTCGTCCATCAGGATCAGGCTGTATTCGGTGGCGCCGTGCAGGATGCCGGCGGTCTCGGTCATTTCCACCATGAAGGTGGAACGGCCGCCGGCGAGGTCGTCCGACGACCCGACGCGGGTGAAAATCTGGTCGACCGGGCCGATGACCGCCGCGTTCGCCGGGACGTAGAGGCCGCAACAGGCCAGCAGGACGATGTGTGCGATCTGGCGCATGTAGGTCGACTTGCCGCCCATGTTGGGGCCGGTGATCAGCAGCATGCGGCGGGCCGGGTCGAGCTGGAGATCGTTGGGGATGAAGGCGTCGACCCGGGTTTCCACGACCGGATGGCGGCCGGCCTGGATCTGGATGCCCCACTGCGCACTGAATTCGGGCGCGCTGTAGCGGCGTTCGCCGGCCAGCCGCGCATGGCTGCTCAACACGTCGGCTTCGGCGACGGCCTCGGCGACCTGTTGCAACGGCGCGAGCGCGCCGATCAGATGGTCGAGCAGGGCATCGTAGAGCTGTTTTTCGCGCGCCAGCGCACGCTCGGCGGCGGACAGGAATTTGTCCTCGAAGGCCTTCAGTTCCGGCGTCAGGTAGCGTTCGACATTCTTCAGCGTCTGGCGGCGGTGGTAGTCGGCCGGAATCCGCTCGCTCTGGGCGCGGCCGACTTCGATGAAGAAGCCCGACACCCGGTTGTATTCGACGCGCAGGTTGGCAATGCCGGTGCGTTCACGCTCGCGCGTTTCCATGTCCATCAGGAAGCGGCCGCAATCGGATTGCAGCGCGCGCAGCTCGTCAAGTTCGGCGTCGAAACCGTCCGCGATGACGCCGCCTTCGCGCAGCACGACGCCGGGTTCCGGTTTCAATGCGCCGACCAGCATGGCGAGCGATTCAGCCGGGAAGTTCAGGCGTTCGATCATGCCGGCCAGACTCGGACCGGCGCGCAGCAAGGCGTCCTGCAAGGCGGGCAGGCGCAACAGGCTGTCGCGCAGGCCGGACAGGTCGCGCGGGCGGGCGCTTTTCAGCGCGATGCGGGCGGCGATGCGCTCCAGATCGGCGCTGCCCTTCAACGCCGATTGCGCCTCGCGGATCGCTTCCGGCGCCGCCAGCAAGGCCGCAATGGCGGCGTGGCGCAGGCGCAGCACGGCGCGATCGCGCAGCGGATGATGCAGCCAGAGCTTCAGACGGCGGCTGCCGGAAGCCGTACAGCAGGCGTCGAGTTCGGAAAACAGCGTCGGGGCCGGCTCGCCGCGCAGGGTTTCGCTGATTTCCAGCGTGCGCCGCGCCGCGGCATCCAGCAGCACATATTCGCTGTCGCGCTCCAGCGCCAGAGCGGTGATGTGGGGTAGGGCGGCCTGCTGCGTATGGCGTGCGTACTCCAGCAACAGGCCGGCGGCGGCTTGCAACGCCGGCTGATCTTCGATGCCGAAGCTGGTCAGGTCGCCGACGCCGAATTGCTCGATCAGCAGATGGCGTCCGCGTTCCGCATCGAACTGCCAGTCGGCGCGGCGGGTGAGGGCGCATTTGAGGTGGTTCAGGTCGGCGTGCAGATAGCCTTCCGGCAGCAGAATCTCGCTTGGATTCAGGCGCACCAGTTCGGCGCCTAACCGTTCGGCGGCAATGGTCTTGGCTGCAAAGCGGCCGCTGGAAAGCGTCAGCCAGGCCAGGGCCAGCGTCGGGCGTGGGGTTTTGTGCGGGGTTTTGCGCTCCGGCAGCAAGGCCAGCATGAGCGCATCGCGCTTGTCGTCCAGCAGGGCTTCGTCGGTCACCGTGCCGGGCGTGACGATGCGCATCACCTTGCGCTCCACCGGCCCTTTGCTGGTCTTCGGATCGCCGATCTGCTCGCAGATCGCCACCGATTCGCCCAGGCGCGACAGCTTGGCCAGGTAGCTCTCGGCGGCGTGATACGGCACGCCGGCCATGCGGATCGGCTGGCCGGCCGAAGCGCCGCGCGAAGTCAGCGTGATGTCGAGCAGGCGGGCGGCTTTTTCCGCGTCGTCATGGAACAACTCGTAAAAGTCGCCCATGCGATAGAACAGCAGCATGTCGGGATGCTCGGCCTTGATGCGCAGGTACTGCTGCATCATCGGGGTGTGGGAGGCGGGGTCGGTGGACAAGCGGAACGGACGCAGGTTGGGGGTGGCGAATTCTACTGGCAGGCAGTATGGCTTGCAGGCGGCTTACAATCTCTCGCGAATTGTTTTGAACCTCGTTTTCCGGAGCTTTTGAGATGCGTTCGCGTATTTTCCCGTGGTGGCGTTTTTTCCTGTTTACGCTGGTTTCAGCGTCGGCCCAGGCCGCTTATGTCTGGGTTCCTTCTGCGCCGCCGCATGTGATCGAGGCACGCTTGGCGAAAGTGCAGGCTGATCCGGCGGCGCACACGGCGGCGATTGCCGCAGGCAAGCGGGCGACGTTTTTTTGCGCCAACTGTCATGGCGCTATGGGGGTCAGCGCGTTGGATCACGTGCCGAATCTGGCTGGCCAGAATGCGTTTTACATGTTGACGCAGATCGACAAGTACGGCGATGGCCGCCGTAAGGACGATTTCATGTCCGGTCTGGTCAAGGTGCTCAAGCCGGAGGAACGCTTCAACATCGCGGTGTTCTACGCCAGTCAGCCGGTGCCGCCCACGCCTGCCAAGAATCCGGCGCAGGCGCTGGCCGGCGGCAAACATTACGCCCGCGCATGCGTCGGCTGCCACGGCGCCAAGGGCTACGGCACGCGTGAAGTCGCCCGACTGGCCGGCCAGCGCAGCGGGTATCTGATCACGGCATTGAACAACTACCGCATCGGCACGGGCTTGCGTGCCGATGCACGCATGACCGGCGTGGCGCAAAAACTGTCCGATGCCGAAATTGTTGCGTTGGCCAGTTATCTGGGCGCCTTGCCTTGACACGTCGTCGCTTGGCCTGACGTCTTGTTCCGATTCGGCTGAATGCCGCCGCAACCGGACGCCCCGATCTGAATGGCGTCTGCCGTCGTTTTATTTTCTATGTTCAAAATTCCGGTTTCCGTTCTGGTCGTCATCCATACCCCTGATCTGCAAGTGTTGCTGCTGGAGCGCGCCGATGCGCCGGGATTCTGGCAGTCGGTAACCGGCAGCCAGGAGGCGGGGGAGACATTGCGCGAAACGGCGCTTCGCGAGGTGCGCGAAGAAACCGGTCTGGATGCAGAAACGTTTGGCTTGGCCGATTGGCTTATGCGCAATCAGTTCGCGATTTTTCCGCGCTGGCGCCAGCGCTATGCACCGGGCGTGCGCTACAACAGTGAACACGTGTTCGGCTTGCAGTTGCCGGCGGCCTGCCCGGTCGTGCTGGCGGAACGCGAACACCTGAATCAGGTCTGGTTGCCGTATGAGCAAGCGGCCGAGCGGTGTTTTTCGTGGAGCAATGCGGCGGCGATCAGACGCCTGCCGGTGCTGGCTTTGCCGGCCTGAACCAAGATGCGGGTTTTTCGATCGGGTGTGGGGCCTGAATTCGGCAGCGATGCCCGCACGGTTTACGGTGGAGCGAAGAAAAAACGCTGCATCTGCTGTTTTATAACGATCGAAAGGGGAAGGCATGCTTGATGAGTACAACCTGAACGGGTTGATCGTGGATGACATGGCGACCATGCGCGGCATGATGAAAACCCAGCTGACCAGTATCGGCGTCGCCAAAATTGCCAGCACATCCAGCGCCGCGGGGGCGATAGAGTTGTTGCGCGCCGCGCCGTACAACCTGTTGTTGCTCGACTATTACCTGGGCGATGCCACCGATGGCCAGCAGTTGCTTGAAATCATCCGCAACGAGAAATTGGTGCCCAGCAGCGCCGTGATCGCCATGGTGACGGCGGAAAAAACCTATGGCTTGGTTGCGCAGCTGGCCGAACACTCGCCCGATGCCTATCTGATCAAGCCGTTCACGGCCGAAACGCTGCTCAAGCGCCTGCAGCCGGTGTTCGAACGCAAGCTGGGCCTGCGCGGCCTGGGCAAGAAGACCTCCGGGTTGAAGCCGATCTACGATCAGTTTGACGCGGGCCGCTACGATGTGGTCGTCACGTTGGTGGACGCCTTTTCCCAGAAAGAGGGGGTGCGCGCCGACACCGCGCGTCTGAAGGGCGAAGCGCTGATGCGAAAAGGCGATTACGTGCAGGCGCTGCAGCATTATCTGTCGTTGCAGGAGCAGTTTTCCTGGGCGGCGCTGGGCGTCGCCCGCATGCGGCTGCAACTGCGTCAGACCGAAGCGGCCATCGCCATCTTGGAGCAGGTGATTGCCGATGCCCCCGCCTACGTGCCTGCCGCCGATGTACTGGCCGAGGCTTACTGTCAGAACAAACAGCCCGACAAGGCGTTGGCGGTGTTGGAGACGGCCTGCGCCAACTCGTCGACGGTGAACCGCATGCGCGCGGTGGCGCGCCTGGCTGAACATGTCGGGGATGACGAGCGCGTCGTGCAATGGGCGGACAAGGTCATCAATGCGAACAAGTTTGCTTTGGTGCAGGACTACACCGATCACGCGCGTTTGCTGCGCAGCCTGGTCAAATCTGGGCAGCTAGACAAGGCGACGGCCACTGCGGTGCGTTTCGAGGCGGACATTCCGCAGATCAAGCAGTCGGCCTGCGTCAAGGCGGCCAAAACCTATGCGCTGGCGACTCAAATCGCCGGCGAGACGGCCGCACTGGCCGATGCGCCCGCCTCGGTGAAGGAAAGACGCATGGAAATCCTGGCGGAAAAACAGCAGCGCCTGGAGACGATGTCGGCTGAACTGGCCACGATGGAATCGCGTCCGGAGGAAGTGGTCTTTGTCGCCGAGGCGCATATGGTGACCGGGCACACCGAGCGTGCGGCCGACGTTGCTGCGACGGCTCTGGCGCACGGGCAACGCCTGCCTGCTGAAATGGGTGATCCGGCATGGCTCGAACAGGTGGCGATTCAAGCCGTGGAAAAATCACGCGGCCGCATCAAGGATGGGCTCAATCTGTTGCGCGCCGGCAAGAACCATGAAGCCCTGAACCTGTTCATGCAACTGGTCGATCACACGCCGCCCGACCTGACCACGATGGTGTTGGCCAATGTGGTGTCCACCGTCGTCGCCCTGCGCCAGAAAGGCGAGACGGTGAGCGAAATCCTCCCGTTTGCGCGCATTGCGCTGGAACGGCTCAAGCACGAGCATCCTGATTACGAACGTCTGCCCGGCCTGATCCAGGCATTCGAACAGCAGGCGTAAACGTCCATCCCGGACTGAGGCGTTTAAGCGGGGGCGGCCAGCGCCGTTCCGCCTGGCCTCTACATCGTCCTACAGCGTGCGCGCCAGCACCCAGGCCTGGATTTCCAGCGCGCCGGCTTGGCGCACCGCGCGCGCCAATTCATGCAGGCTGCTGCCGCTGGTCATCACGTCGTCGATCAAAGCGACGCGCTTCCCGCTCAAGTCCAACCCGCATGCAAACGCGCCGCGCAGATTGTGCTGCCGCGTTTTCAGGTCGAGACCGGCTTGTGAAGGCGTGTTGCGGACGCGCCGGCAGGCCTCGGCCAGCCAGGGAATGCGGACTTGCGGCGACAGCCGGCGAGCGATTTCCGCAGCTTGGTTGAAGCCTCGCTGCGCCAACCGAGCCGGGTGCAGCGGCATCGGCAGCAAATAATCGATACCGCTGTCAGCACCGACACGCTGCGCGATGCGTTCGGCAAAGAAAGCGGCCAGGCCGGTCGCGTGCGCGTATTTGCATTGCTGAACCAGCGTGTCGAGCGGAAAGGCGTAAGCGAAAGCCGCCAGCGTGCGGTCGAAGGCCGGCGGCTGTTGCAGGCACGCGCCGCAGAGTTCGCCAGCTGGCGTCGGCAGGGCGCATTGCGGGCAGCAGGCGGGAGCGGACGACCCCCACGCTTCGCTGCCCCCCAAGGGGGTGCAATGCCCGCCTTGGGACGGCCCGGCGGTGGGCAAGGTCGGTAGATCGGCTGCGCACCCCGGGCAAAGCAGTTGGCCGGTGACGCGGGCGGCGCACAGAAAGCAGCTTTGCGGCAATCTGGATTGCATAAAACTTATGCATTTGTTCAGCGGCGAAGTTTGTTTGTTTGACAAGGTCATGCCCGTCCCCCACCATCGCGGCTCTTTTTCGCCGGGTTTTTTGTGCAATGTCCGAGAAGCTTCTGATTACCGCAGCGTCCTGCCAGCGTAGCGCGCGTTTGTTCAACCTGCTCGCCATTGCCACCACGCTGCTTTCCGCCACGCTGTTCGGCGTTGGCCATCTGATCGCCGACAAGAAACTGGCTTTCCTGCCGATGGCGATGTCGCTGCCGCCGATCATGATCTGGCTGGCGGCCTCCATCTTCGTCTATGCCTCGATCGCGCACCACCCCGATCTGACCGTGCGCCACTACAACAAATGGGCCGGCTATCGTTATTACGCCGTGGTCGGCACGCTGACCGTGCTGTCCAACGATCTGGCGCATCTGCCAACCGGCTGGGCCGGCGTCTGGGCCTTGATGTTGCTGACCTTGGTGCCGTGGGCGATGTACGACGTGTGGAAAGCCGGCAAGGAAAACTGGCGGGATATTGAAGTGGAAAGAGGGGCGCATTGATGAATGACATGACTCAACCGGGGGTTGACAGCGAAACCCGCAGGCGTTGGACGCTGGCCGAGCTGGAAGCGCTGTACGCGTTGCCGTTCAACGACCTGATGTTCCAAGCCCAAAGCGTGCATCGCCGCCATTTCGATCCCAACGCGGTGCAGCTTTCGACGCTGCTGTCGATCAAGACCGGCGGCTGCTCCGAGGATTGCGGTTATTGCTCGCAATCGGCGCGCCACGACACCGGCCTGGAGCGTGAAAAACTGCTCGATATCGCCGAAGTCGTCGCCACGGCGAAGGCCGCCAAAGCGGCCGGGGCGACGCGTTTCTGCATGGGTGCGGCCTGGCGCGGTCCGAAGGAAAAAGATCTCGGCGCGGTCAGCGAAATGGTGCGTGAGGTGAAAGCGCTGGGGCTGGAAACCTGCGTCACGCTGGGCATGCTGAAACCGGGTCAGGCCGAGCAGTTGAAAGACGCCGGCCTGGATTATTACAACCACAACCTCGACACGGCGGCCGAGTTCTACGGCCAGGTGATCACCACGCATACCCACGGTGATCGGCTCGATACGCTGGCGCAGGTGCGCGATGCCGGTATCCATGTTTGTTGCGGCGGCATCATCGGCATGGGCGAATCGCGTCGGGTGCGCGCCGGACTGATACTGGAACTGGCGAATCTCGATCCGCAGCCGGAATCGGTGCCGATCAACATGCTGGTGAAAGTGCCGGGCACGCCGCTGGCGGAAATCGTTGAGAAAAGCGGCGACCTCGATCCGTTCGAATTCGTGCGCACCATCGCGGTCGCCCGCATCACCCTGCCGGCCTCGCATGTGCGCTTGTCCGCCGGCCGGCAAGAACTGGGCGAGGGCGTGCAGGCCTTGTGTTTCCTGGCCGGCGCCAACTCGATCTTCTATGGCGACAAGCTGCTCACCACCGGCAACCCGGACGTCAGCGCCGACACCGCCTTGTTCGCCAAGCTGGGCCTGACCACCGAGCCGGTGCAAGGCCGACGCTGCGCCGGGCATTAGCCAGGCAACGCAGTGCATCTCCCCGGCCCGGGCCGGGGCCGTGTGGTGATGACACCATGACGCCCGATCAACTTCCCGCCGCATTATCCGAACTCGACGCCCGCGCGTTACGCCGGGTGCGTCGCGTGCTGGACAGTCCGCAGGGCGTGCGGGTGGTGCTGGATGGCAAGCCCTACCTGTCTTTTTCCAGCAACGATTACCTCGGTCTGGCCCGGCATCCGGCCATTACTGCGGCGGCCCGGCAGGCGGCGCAGCGTTATGGCGTCGGCGCCGGCGCGGCGCATCTGCTCAGCGGACACCATCGTCTGCATCACGAGCTCGAAGCGGAATTGGCGGCATTCGTCGGGTTGCCGGCGGCGTTGCTGTTTTCCTCCGGTTACATGGCCAGCCTGGGCGTGTTGCCGGCATTGCTGGATCGGCATGGCGAAGTGTTCGAGGACAAACTCAATCATGCCTCGCTGGTCGATGCGGCGTTGTTGTCGCGCGCCAAGCTGACGCGCTATCCGCATCTCGATCTGGCGACGCTGGAGCAGCAACTGGCGGCCAGTACGGCGAAAGTGAAGCTGATCGCCAGCGATACCGTGTTCAGCATGGATGGCGATCTGGCGCCGCTGGCGGAATTGCTGGCGTTGGCAAAGCGCTTCGACGCCTGGCTGTATCTCGACGACGCGCACGGCTTTGGCGTATTGGGCGAGCATGGGCAGGGCGCGCTGGGGTTGCTGGCCGGGCCGTATGACTCGCGCCTGATCTATCTCGCCACGCTGGGCAAGGCGGCCGGTGTCGCCGGTGCGTTTGTCGCCGCTTCGCCGGAGTTGACCGAATGGCTGGTCAATAAGGCGCGCACCTATATCTACACCACCGCGCAGCCGCCGATGTTGGCGGCGGCAGTCAGCGCGAGTCTGCAAGTCATCGCCGCCGAGACCTGGCGGCGGGAGCATCTGCAGGCCTTGATCAGACGCCTGAAAACCGCTCTGGCCGGCTTGCCCTGGCCGCTGCTGCCGTCTGACAGCCCGATTCAACCCTTGCGGGTGGGCGGCAATGCAGAGGCGTTGCGCCTGGCCGACGGTTTGCGCGCCCAGGGCATTCTGCTGCCGGCCATTCGTCCGCCGACCGTGCCGCAGGGTGCAGCGCGCTTGCGCATCTCGCTGTCGGCGGCGCACAGCCTGGCGGATGTCGATGCGCTGAGCGCCGCCTTGCATGGCTTGCGCGGACCTGAACTCGCCGGCGGGCCAGAACGGCTCTCGGCTTCCCAAGCGGGCCGGCCCGGCGCCGACGATGACTGAGCCGGTGGTTTTTCTGCATGGCTGGGGCCTGCATGGCGGCATCTGGTCGGAAACCGCGCCGCTGTTCGCAGGTTTGACGCCCGACTTGCCCGGCTACGGCGACGTGACCATGGTTTCGCCTTACAGCGCCGAGTCCCTTGCCGATGCGCTGGCAACGACCTTGCCGGATGGCAGTTACGTGTGCGGCTGGTCGCTCGGCGGCATGGTGGCGCTGGCGCTGGCGGCGCGGCATCCGCACAAGGTGTCGCGTCTGGTGCTGGTAGCGACCAACCCGGCGTTCGTCAGTCGGTCGGATTGGCCGCACGGTTTGTCACCCGAGGCGCTGGCGGAATTCGCGCGCGCGTTGCGCCAAGACTACCCGGCGACCTTGCTGCGTTTTCTTTCCCTGCAGGCGCGCGGCGGCGAACAGGCGCGGGCGGTGATCGAGCGGCTGCGCAGCAGCGTGATGCAACGTGACGGCATGCCCGTCGCGGTCAATGCCGCCACGCTGGCCGCCGGTCTGGAGTTGTTGCGTACGGTGGATTTGCGGGCTGTGTTGCCGCAATTGCGTTGTCCGACCTTGGTCGTGCACGGCGCCTACGACATGCTGTGCCCGCCGGATGCCGGACGCTGGCTGGCTGAACATTTGCCGAATGCGCGTCTGGCGATGCACGAGCGCGCCGCACACGCGCCGTTCCTGTCGCATCCGGACTGGTTTGCGGCTGAGTTGAGGACATTTTTCTATGAGTGAAGCCGTGAAGCGCGCCATTCGTTGCTCGTTCGAGCGGGCCGCAGCGCATTACGACGCCGCTGCCTTTCTGCAACAGGAGGTGGCGCGGCGTCTCGATGAGCATCTCGATGGCGTCAAGTTTGAACCGCAACGCATACTCGACGCCGGTTGCGGCACCGGCTTCGGCAGCAGCCTGTTGCGGACGCGTTACCCGCGTGCGGATGTGCTCGGCCTTGATCTGGCGCAGGCGATGTTGCATCAGGCTTTGGCGCGGCAGCGCGGCAGCGTCTGGGAGAAATTGCGCGTTCGCCTGATGCCGAACGTGCCGCATTTCCAGGCCCTTTGCGGCGACATCGAACAGCTGCCGCTGGCGCGCGCCAGCTTCGACATGATCTGGTCCAGTCTGGCCCTGCAATGGATCGGCGGCGGGGTGGCGGGTTTGCAGGCCAGTTTCAAGGAGTTGCGACGCGTTCTGCGGCCGGGCGGACTGCTGATCTTCGCCAGTTTCGGGCCGGATACGCTGAAGGAGTTGCGTGTGGCTTCGTCCGAGCTGGATGGTTATCAGCATGTCAACCGCTTCATCGATATGCACGACGTCGGTGATGCGCTGGTGCATGCCGGTTTCAGCAATCCGGTCATGGAAATGGAGCAGATCACGCTGACCTATCCTGATCTCGCCGGCCTGCTGCGTGACCTCAAACAGATCGGCGCGCATACCGTGTTGGAAGGACGTCGCGCCGGCTTGATGGGGAAATCGGTCTGGCGGCAGTTGCAGCAAAACTATGAAGCCTTGCGCCGGGACAACCGCCTGCCGGCCAGCTACGAAGTGGTGTATGGCCATGCCTGGGCCGAAGGCGCGCAGAAACTCGACGACGGGCGTCAGATCATCGAGTTTCGGAAAAGCAGGCCGGAGCGATGAGCGCGCAGGGTTTTTTTGTCACCGGCACCGATACCGGCGTCGGCAAGTCGCTGGCGAGCGCGGCCCTGCTGCATGCCTTCGCCGCTTTGGGCTATCGCGCGGTGGGCATGAAACCGGTGGCGGCCGGCGCCGACCTGATCGACGGCGTCTGGTGCAACGAGGACGTGCTGCAGTTGCAGGCGGCATCGAATGTGGCGGCAAACGCGGCCTGGGTGAATCCTTATTTATTGCGCCGGCCGTTGGCGCCGCACATCGCCGCGGAGATTCAAGGCGTGTCGATCGAATTGCCGCGCATCGTCGACGCTTATGCGCAGCTGGCGGCGCTGGCCGATGTGGTGGTGGTCGAAGGCGCCGGCGGCTTCAGAGTGCCGTTGACGGCGACGCGCGACAGCGCCGATCTGGCTCAACATCTGGCTTTGCCAATGATATTGGTGGTCGGCATGCGTCTGGGCTGTCTGAATCACGCGCTGTTGACGGCCGAAGCGATCACTGCGCGCGGGCTGCGTCTGGCCGGCTGGGTGGCGAACCGGATCGATCCCGACATGGCCGCCTATGAAGAGAATCTGGCTGCGTTGCGATCGCGCTTGGGCTGCCCGCTGCTGGCCGAACTGCCGCATGTGCCGCAGCCCGATGCACGCGCCATGGCCTCATTGATTGCCCCTAAGAAATTATCCGGCCTGTTGTCCTGAGCGAAGCCTGCCGTCTGGCGGCGGCTTCGGGGCGGTGGGAACGCCGTGTTGCCGAGGCTTGAAATGATTTTTCCCGCATCGATTTGCTACCTACTTGTCCGAATCTCTCGTTTTTTGTGCGAATATTGCGGCGTTTATTTAAGACATAGAACTCGAGTGGAGTGAGATATGGTCTTGTCCCGCACCAGCCAATATGCCGTTCAGGCTTTGATTTACATCGCCACTCAACCGGCTGGCGAGCCTGTGCTTAACCGTGATATCGCGGGTCGGCTGAATGTGCCGGCGGCCTACTTGGCCAAGATTCTGCAAAACCTGTGCAAGCACGGCTTGCTCGATTCCTTTCGCGGCCGCCTGGGCGGTTTTTGCCTGCGCGAAGGCATGCACCAGACGACATTGATGCAGATTCTGCTGCTGACCGAGGGGCCGGACTTCACCAAGAGCTGCATTCTGGGCTTGAAGGAGTGTTCCGACGCGACCGCCTGCCCGCTGCATTTCAAATGGATTCCGGTCAAGAAGAAGATTCTGGCGTTGCTCAATGAAATGAACCTGGAAGAACTGGGCAAGGCGGTATTGACCGGCAAATATCGCCTCGCCGATCTGCCGGCTGCCGCCTTCCCCGCGGTCTGATTCGTGGTTATGCGTGGCCTGTTCGTCCTATGGCTGGCCTTGCTGCTGGCGGGGTGCGGCGAGAAGCCGGCGCCGGTCTACAACAAGGGCAGCGATATTTCCGGCGCGCAGTTCGGCCGCAGCTTGGCGCTGACCGACCACAACGGCCGCGCCGTGACCTTGGCGTCGTTCAAGGGCAAGCTGGTGGTGGTGTTCTTCGGCTATACCCATTGCCCGGATGTCTGTCCGACGACGCTGTCCGACATGGCGCAGGCCATGAAGTTGATGCGCCCGGAAGACGCGGCCAGGGTGCAGGTGTTGTTCGTTTCGGTTGATCCGGAGCGCGATACGCCGGAAATCCTGAAAGCCTACGTGCCTTACTTTCACCCGGATTATCTGGGTTTGCATGGTACGCCCGAACAAGTGGCGCTGGCCGCGCGCGAGTTCAGGATCGTCTACCGCACGCATGTGGAGCCCGGGGCGAGCGACTATTTGATCGACCACTCGGCCGGCAGTTATGTATTGGATACGGAAGGGCGTATGCGCCTTTATTTACCATTTGCCACGCCGCCGGCAGATATTGCGCATGATCTTTCCGTGTTGTTGAAAGCGGCCTGATGTGCCGCGCAATCTTGCGGGAGAGGGGTGCGGCACACTATACTCCCGCGTCTTTTTCGCCGGCTTTCGGCACTGAATCAACCCCCGGCATATTTCCGGAGCGGCGGTAACTTAGGAGGCTTTATGTCTGCAACCAGCGTGGCTGCGGCCGAGCAGTACGACTACGAGATCATCAAGAAGTTCTCCATCATGGCCATAGTTTGGGGCGTGGTGGGGATGTCAGCCGGCGTGTTCATCGCCTCTCAGTTGGCGTGGCCCTTTCTGAATTTCGATAGTCCGTATTTGTCTTTTGGGCGTTTTCGGCCTGTACATACCGGTGCGGTGATCTTCGGTTTTGGCGGCTCGGCGCTATTTGCGACGTCCTACTATGTGGTCCAGCGTACCTGCCAGACGCGTCTGTTCGCGCCGGGCTTGGCGACATTCACTTTCTGGGGTTGGCAGGCGGTCATCGTATTGGCGGCGATCTCCTATGTCACCGGTTTCAGCCAGGGGCGTGAATACGCCGAGATGGAATGGCCGATCGATTTGCTGATCCTGTTCGTCTGGGTGGCTTACGGTGCGGTGTTCATCGGGACGCTGATGCAGCGCAAGCAGCCGCACATCTATGTGGCGAACTGGTTCTATCTGTCCTTCATTCTGGTCACGGCGCTGCTGCACACGTTCAACAATCTGGCCGTGCCGGTGAATCTGTTCAGCTTGAAGTCCTACAGCCTGTTCTCGGGCGCGCAGGATGCCATGACGCAATGGTGGTATGGCCATAACGCGGTCGGTTTCTTCCTGACCTCGGCCTTCCTCGGCATGATGTACTACTTCGTGCCAAAGCATGCCGGCCGCCCGGTCTATTCCTATCGCCTGTCGATTGTCCACTTCTGGGCGCTGTCCTTCATGTACATGTGGGTGGGAACGCACCACCTGCACTGGACCGCGCTGCCGGACTGGGCTTCGACGCTGGGCGCCACCTTCTCCATCATGCTGCTGCTGCCGTCCTGGGGGGGCATGATCAACGGCATCATGACCTTGTCGGGGGCCTGGGATAAGTTGCGCACCGATCCCATCATGCGTTTCATGATCGTCGCGCTGTCGTTCTACGGCATGTCCACCTTCGAAGGCCCGCTGATGTCGTTGAAGGACGTCAATGCGCTGTCGCACTACACCGACTGGACCGTCGGCCACGTCCACTCCGGCGCGCTCGGCTGGGTGGCGATGATCGCCTTCGGTTCGATGTACCACATGATTCCGAAGCTCTGGAACACCCAGATATTCAGCGTGAAGTTGATCAACGCCCACTTCTGGCTGGCGACCATCGGCACCTTGCTGTACATCACCGCGATGTGGATTTCGGGTATTTCGCAAGGTTTGATGTGGCGTGCGTTCGATGATTTCGGCAATCTGCAGTACTCGTTCGTGGAGTCGGTCGCTGCGATGCATCCGTTCTACGCCATGCGCGCCATTGGCGGCATGTTCTTCCTGACGGGTATGACGCTGATGGCTTACAACGTCTACATGACTGTCCGTCAAGGCGTGCGTGATGCCGACGCGGCTCAGGCGCGTTCGGCGGTGGCAGCGGCATAAGACAAAAAGAGATCAGGCTATGTTCAAGAATTTCAAACACGAGAAAATCGAAACCAACGCCGGTTTGCTGCTGGTGTTGACCATGCTGGCGGTCAGTGTCGGCGGTCTGGTGGAGATCGCGCCCTTATTTTTCCTGAAGGACACCATGGAGAAGGTGGATGGCGTGCGTCCCTACACGCCGCTGGAATCGCGCGGGCGCGATATCTACATCCGCGAAGGCTGTTACACCTGCCATTCGCAGATGATTCGCCCGTTCCGCGATGAGCAGTTGCGTTACGGCCACTATTCCCTTGCAGCCGAATCCAAATACGACCATCCGTTCCAGTGGGGTTCCAAGCGTACCGGACCCGATCTGGCCCGGGTCGGCGGTAAGTATTCCAATGAATGGCACGTACAGCACTTGATCAAACCCAAGTCAGTGGTGCCGGAGTCGGTGATGCCGAACTACCAGTGGCTGCAGGAAAACAAGCTGGACGTCTCCGATGTCGGCGATCGCCTGCGCGCCCTGCGCATGACCGGCGTGCCTTACTCCGCTAACGATGAGGAATACCAGCGCAACGTCAAGCAGTTCGGCGAAGCGGTGGCGAAGACGCTGCATATTCCGGATGCACTGAAGAATCTGGTGGCGCAGGCGCAGGAAGGCAATTTTGACGGCGACCGTTCGAGTGTTTCCGAGATGGACGCGGTGGTCGCCTACCTGCAAGTGCTGGGCACCATGGTCGACTTCAGCAAGATCAAACCAGAAGATCTGGTGAAGTTCCGCTGATGGAATGGTTTTCGCACCCTGAAAATACCAAGCCGCTGGGCCTGCTGATCTTTTTTGTCACCTTTTGCCTGATAGTGCTTTGGGTGTACGGCAGCAGGAAGCGGAGTGAAAAGTTGGAAGAGCACAAGAACATCCCGTTTCTTGACGATGAAGACGAAGTGAAGGACAAGTCCAATGGCTGACAACACTCAAAGCCAAGCGCAATCGAAAGGCGTGCAAACAACCGGCCATGTTTGGGATGGCGATCTTCAGGAATTGAACAATCCGTTGCCGGTATGGTGGACCTATACGTTCTACGCAACGATGGTTTTCGCCCTGGTCTACTGGATCGTTTATCCCTCCTGGCCGGTCGGCAAGGGCTTCCTGCCCGGCTTGAACACGATCACCTACGTCAATGCCGAAGGCCAGAAAGAATCGTGGCACTGGAACACCCGCGCCAAACTCCTGAAAGAATCCCAGGAAGCGGTGGTTGCGCAGAAGCCATACTACGACAAGATCGCTGGCCTGCCTTATGAGCAGATTGCCAAGGACCCGGAATTGAGCAGTTTCATTCTGTCCGCCGGCAAAGCGGTTTTTTCAGACAATTGCGCGGGTTGCCATCAATCCGGCGGGCAGGGGAAAGTGGGCTTCTTCCCGAACCTGACGGATGACGATTGGTTGTACGGCGGCAGCTACGAAAAGATCAACGAAACGCTGACCGGGGGCCGCCATGGTTATATGCCGCCGTTTGGCGAAGCGCTTGATCCGGCCCAGATCGACGCGTTGGCAAACTATGTGTTCTCGCTGTCCGGCGGCAAGGCGGATGCGGCCAAAACGGCCAAGGGCAAGGAATTGTTCCATTCACAGACAGCCGCTTGCTTCTATTGCCATGGCGACAATGCCAAGGGCCGCACGGTGTTCGGTTCGGCCAATTTGACCGACAAGGTTTGGCTCTGGGCCGATGTGCCGGGGCTACCTGACGATGCGGCGAAAATCGGCGCGATCAGGAAAGTCATCACCAGCGGCCTGGACAAGGGCGTCATGCCGGCCTGGAAGGGACGCTTGAATGCCGAGCAGATCAAGTTGCTGACGGTTTATGTGCATGAACTGGGCGGCGGCAAATAAAACGCTCCGATCGGGGCCGCTAGCCTGAACTGCTGCCGCTTCGCTTAGTCGTAGTTCCTCCAACTCGGTTGGGGATGACCCCGGCGCGCCGGGGTTTTTCTTTTTGGTTTGCTGGCAAGGTGACTATCGACACCCGCTTTGCCGGCCAGTTTTGCAGGTGAACGGGTGGACAAACAAGACCTTGGCAACGAACTCTATTTCAAGCGCAGCCCTATCGTTCCGCGCTCGGTAAAAGGTCCATTCCGTCGTTTCAAGTCCGCCGTTCTCTGGTTGGGCTTTGCGGTCTACTTCCTGCTGCCCTGGCTGCCCTGGTCGCGCACAGACGCGCCTTCGCAGGCGGTCATGTTCGATATTCCAGGGCGACGCTATTTCATCTTCGACCTGACCGTATTTCCCCAGGATATTTTCTGGCTGGCGATACTGTTGTTCATGGCCGCGGTTCTGCTGTTTTTTGCGACGGCGCTGGTCGGACGGGCTTTTTGCGGTTATTTCTGTTTTCAGACCTTGTGGACCGATGCGTTCATCTGGCTTGAACACATCATTCAGGGCGAGCGGCCGAACCGCCTGCGATTGAACCGAGCCCCCTGGAGCGAGCGTGAAAAGCTGCTCAAGGTGGGCGCGACCCGTTTGCTGTGGATACTGCTGTCGTTTTGGACGGCGTTCACCTTCGTTCTTTATTTCTCGCATGCGCCGGAAATGCTGCTCGCCTTTTTCAAGGGCGAGGCGGCGGCGGCGGCCTACATCACCACATTGACCCTGTCTGTCTCCACCTATCTGGCGGCCGGCGTCCTGCGCGAGCATGTCTGCACCTTCATTTGCCCGTATGGCCGCTTCCAGAGCGTCATGTACGAAGCCGAAACGCTGGCGGTGCATTACGACAGGGCGCGCGGTGAAGGCCAGAGCGGCCGGGTTTCCGCGCGCAGCGGCTTGCGCACCCAGCCGGAACGAAACGCGCAGGGTCATGGCGATTGCGTCGACTGCAAGCTGTGTGTCCAGGTCTGTCCGGTCGGCATCGATATCCGTGATGGCTTGCAATACAAGTGCATCTCCTGCGGGCTTTGTATCGACGCCTGCAACACGATCATGGACAAGATGGCGTGGCCGCGCGGCCTGATTCGTTACGATTCCGAAGTCAATCTGAGCCAGCCGGTGCCGGGTCCGGTGAAACTGCATTGGAAGAGCCTCAAGGTGCTGGGCTATGGCCTGTCTTTGGTGCTGATGACCGCTTATCTCGTTTACGACATGGGCCATCGCCACAGCTTTGAACACAGCATCCAGCAAATTCGGCAGCCGCTGTTTGTAACCTTGTCTGACGGCACGATACGCAATCGTTATCAGATTCGTCTGACCAATATCTCGGGCAAGGAAGAGCGCTACAGCATCGCTGCGCGCGGTTTGCCCGAGGGGGCGCTGGAATTGGGCAATTTCAATCAGGTCAGCATCCGCAACGGCAAGAGCGTGATTCTGCAAGCCAGCGTCATGCTGGATCCGGTGCGAGCGCGGCAAGTCCATGATTTCGATTTCCTGATCCGTAGCGGCTCGGGGGAAACGGTGGTTGTCCCTGTGCATTTCTTCACCAACCACTAAACGAGGTCGCGATGAATCTGTTTGTTTCGATATTCGGCGGCATGTTGCTGACCGCCATCGTGTTTGCTGCGGCGCGCATCAGCAAATTGCCCCATTTCTGGTCTGCGGTCATTGCGGCAGCCTTGCCCAGTTTCGCCTACATGGCGTATGCGGTTGCGAACTGGCCGGGGTTGGATGTGCTGACCATGCACATCGTCGCCTTTCCCACCGTCGCGCTGCTGCTGTTTCAGATCGGCGGCAACAAGGGCGGTTCAACGGTCAGGCTGCATTGGGCGCCGAAATTGTTGATCGCCTTCTTTGTGACCTTGTCGGTCATCCTCGGCGGGTTTGTCTATATCGCGGGCAAGGGTGTGCCGCCTTCCATAGCGCAATGGCTGTTGCCCAATCTGCAGGGGAAAACCGTGCACACCGGTTTTGCGGGCGTGGTTGCGCATGGCGAAGAGGCCAGCAAGACCATTGCTCAGCATCGCAATATGGAGAGCAAACTGGCCAAGCTGGGTTGGCAACTCGAAGTGCGCGGACTGGATGCGCTGCACCCGGGCCAGCCCGGCGAAGTGCAAGTATTGGTCAGTGACAAACAGGCGCGTCCGGTCACGCTGGCCCAGGTCGGCCTGGAACTCGGTCGGCCGGGACAGCCTGCGCAAACGGTGTTCAGTTTGCCGGCCGCCGATGACGGCAGCTATCGCACGCGGATCAAGCTGCCTGCCGGCGGTGAATGGCTGGCCGTGATCACGCTGCAGCATGCCGGCGGGCGCATCGCGTTCGAGCGCGCACTCGGCCGCGAGTAGGTGCGCAGCCGCCAAAAGGCGGCAAGGGACGATATGATTTGCAATGGGGGGGAGATTCCGATAGAGTGCTGCGTTTTCCGGATCGACCCAGTTTTGGAGACAGGCATGTACGCGGTGATCAAGACCGGTGGCAAGCAGTACAAAGTTGCCGCAGGCGGCAAACTCAAAGTAGAGACCTTACCCGTTGATGTTGGCGGTGAGGTAGAAATCAAGGATGTGCTCATGGTGGCTGACGGCGCCGACATCAAGATCGGTGCGCCGATGCTTGCTGGCGCTTCGGTGCGTTGCACCGTGCTGTCACATGGTCGTGGCGAAAAGGTGATGATTTTCAAGATGCGTCGTCGCAAGCACTATCGCAAAACCCAAGGGCATCGTCAGAACTACACGGAAATCCGCATCGACGGCATTTCCGTTGCTTGATAGAGGCGGATAAAAAATGGCACACAAGAAAGCAGGCGGCAGTTCACGCAACGGCCGCGACTCAGAATCAAAGCGCCTCGGCGTCAAGCGTTACGGCGGCCAGTTCGTTCCCGCCGGCAACATTCTGGTGCGCCAGCGCGGCACCCAGTTCCATCCCGGCCCGAACGTCGGCGTCGGCAAGGACTACACGTTGTTCGCGTTGAAGGATGGCGTCGTTCAGTTTGCAGTCAAAGGCCCGCACAAGCGCCGTACAGTCAGCGTGGTACCTGTTGCGGAAACCGCGATCGCTGCGTAATTACGCGTCGGTTCGGCCAAGAAGCCCTATCCGCGGATAGGGCTTTTTTGTTTTGTTCCCGGTATTGATTCACCCACATCGAGTAAACCTGGTCCTCCATGAAATTTATTGACGAAGTACGTATCGACGTAACCGCCGGCGATGGCGGCAATGGCGCCGTCTCGTTCCGGCGCGAGAAATTCATCCCCAAAGGCGGGCCGGACGGCGGTGATGGCGGGCGCGGCGGCAGCATCTGGGTGGTCGCCGATCGTAATATCAATACGCTGGTGGAATATCGTTTCACGCGCCATTTTCGCGCCCGAAATGGCGAGGGCGGCCGCGGTGCGGATTGTTACGGCCGCGGCGCCGACGACATCATCCTGCGCGTGCCGGTCGGCACCGTCGTACGCGAAGACGAAACCGGCGTTCTGCTGGCCGATCTGGCCGACGACGGCCAGCGCGCGCTGGTGGCCAAAGGCGGCAACGGCGGCCTCGGCAATTTGCACTTCAAGACCAGCACCAACCGCGCCCCGCGCCAATCGACGCCGGGCGAGGAGGGCGAGGCCAGGCGTTTGCACATGGAGTTGAAAGTGCTGGCCGATGTCGGCTTGCTGGGCATGCCGAATGCCGGCAAATCCACGTTCATCCGTTCGATTTCCGCCGCCCGCCCGAAGGTGGCCGATTATCCGTTCACGACCTTGCATCCCAATCTCGGCGTCGTGCGCGTCGATCACGATCGCAGCTTCGTGGTCGCCGATATTCCCGGCCTGATCGAAGGCGCGGCCGAAGGCGCCGGACTCGGCCACCAGTTTCTGCGCCATCTGGCGCGCACCCGTTTGCTGCTGCATCTGGTCGATCTGGCCCCGTTCTCGCCGGAGGTCGATCCGGTGCAGGAAGCGCGCGCCATCATCGAGGAGTTGCGCAAGTACGACGCGATCGATCAACCGGCCGACCCGTTGGCGGAAAAGCCGCGCTGGCTGTTGCTGAACAAGACCGACTTGATCGACGCAGCGGAGCGCGCCGATCGCATTGCCGCTTTTGTCCGCGATTTCGGCTGGACCGGACCGGTTTACCCGATCTCGGCGATGACCGGCGAAGGCTGCAAGCCGCTGGTGTTCGCGATCATGGATCATGTCGATGCCACCCGCGCCGCCGAGCCGCATCAAGAGCCGGCAAAGCTGAACCGGCTGGCGCCCGAGGAAGCCGCATCGTCCGAGGCCGCGGAGGATGAAGAAGCATGACAGCGTCAGTCATTGCCGACGCCAAACGCCTGGTCGTGAAGGTGGGCAGCAGCCTGGTCACCAATGAAGGCCGCGGACTCGATCACGCTCGCTTGGCCCTGTGGTCGGAGCAGATCGTCAAGCTCAGCGCGATGAACAAGCAGATCGTACTGGTTTCCAGCGGCGCCATCGCCGAAGGCATGCAGCGGCTGGGCTGGGCGAAACGGCCGCACGCGTTGAATGAATTGCAGGCCGCCGCCGCCGTCGGCCAGATGGGCCTGATCGAAGCCTATGAACGCAGCTTCCGCAAGCACAACCTGGCGACGGCGCAGATACTGCTGACCCATGCCGACCTCGCCGACCGCGAGCGCTATCTCAACGCACGCTCCACCTTGCGCACGCTGCTGGCGCTGAAGGTCATTCCGATCATCAACGAGAACGACACCGTGACCACGGATGAGATCAAGGTCGGCGACAACGACACGCTGGGCGCGCTGGTCGCCAATCTGATCGAAGCCGACGCCCTGATCATCCTGACCGACCAGCCCGGCCTCTACACCGCCGATCCGCGCCGACACGCCGATGCCGAATTCGTGCATACCGCGCAGGCGGGCGACCCGAAGCTGGAAGAAATGGCCGGCGGCGCGGGTTCCACTATCGGCACCGGCGGCATGATCACCAAGATACTGGCCGCCAAACGCGCCGCGCGCAGCGGCGCACATACCATCATCGTCAGCGGCCGCGAGCCGGATGTGTTGGCGCGTCTGGGCCAGGGCGAGGCGCTGGGCACGCAACTGATCGCCACCCAGGCGCCGCTGGCGGCGCGTCGGCAATGGCTGGCGGATCATCTGCAGGTGGTCGGCAAGCTGGTGCTCGACGCCGGCGCCGCGCATGCGTTGCAAGCGCAGGGCAAGAGCCTGCTGCCGATCGGCGTGATCGACGTCCGCGGCGATTTTCAGCGCGGCGCCGTCGTCGCCTGTCTGGACCCGGACGGGCGCGACATTGCGCGCGGCCTGATCAATTACAGCGCCGAAGAAGCGCGCCGGGTGATGCGCAGGCCGAGCAGCGAGATCGAGGCCCTGCTGGGTTACGTCGATGAACCCGAGTTGATTCACCGCGACAATCTGGCGTTGCTCTGATCCCGGCCGGGTTCAGTCCTGCAGGGCCCTCGGCAGCGGGAAATTGACGGTTTCCTCGATGCCGTCCAGCGGCCTGACCGAACTGGCGCCCAGCGCCTGCAGACGCTCGATGACGCCCTGCACCAACACATCGGGCGCCGATGCGCCGGCGGTCACGCCGATGCAGTGCTTGCCCTGCAGCCATTCGGGTTGCAGCTCCGCTGCGTTGTCCACCATATACGAAGCGATGCCGACATTGGCGGCGACTTCGCGCAAGCGGTTGGAATTCGATGAGTTCGGCGAACCGACGACGATCACCAGATCGCATTCGGCGGCCAGTTTCTTGACCGCGTCCTGGCGGTTTTGCGTGGCGTAGCAGATGTCGTCCTTCTTCGGGCCGCGGATCTTCGGAAAGCGCGCACGCAGCGCGTCGACGACGCGCGCGGCATCGTCGACGGAAAGCGTGGTCTGCGTGACGTAGGCCAGATTGTTCGGATCGCGGACTTGCAGGCCGGCCACCTCGGAGGCGTCGTCGACCAGATACATGCCATCCGGCGACTGGCCCATGGTGCCCTCCACTTCCGGGTGGCCCTTGTGGCCGATCATGACGATTTCCTGCCCGGCCTCGCGCATCTTCTTCACTTCCACATGCACCTTGGTGACCAGCGGACAGGTGGCATCGAAGACGTTGAGGCCGCGCTCCTCCGCCTGCCTGCGCACCGAAAGCGGCACGCCATGGGCGCTGTAGATCAGGGTCGAACCGATCGGCGCTTCCTGCAGATCCTCGATGAAGATCGCGCCTTTCGCCTTCAGGTTGTCGACGACGAATTTGTTGTGCACGACTTCGTGACGGACATAGATCGGCGCGCCGAATTTCTTCAAGGCCTGTTCGACGATGGCGATGGCGCGGTCGACGCCGGCGCAGAATCCGCGCGGGTTGGCGAGCAGGATGGTTTGTTGCATGGTTTAGTTCGCTTGAGTTGACGGGACAATGGCCAGTATTTTGACTTCGAACTGGACCGGCAGGCCAGCCAACGGGTGATTGAAGTCGACCTGCACGCTATCGGCGCCGATGCTGCGGATGAGGCCGTGCAGAATCTGGCCGTTGGGCAAGCTGAATTCCACGTCATGGCCCGGCGCCAACTTCATGTCGGCGGCAAACTCGCTGCGCGGCAGGTCGTGCAGCAGGCTCGCGTCATGGCTGCCGAAGGCGGCGCCGGGCGCGAGATCAAAGGTGCGGTGCTCGCCGGCTTGCAGGCCGGTGAGCAGGACCTCCAGGCGCGGGTCGATCTCACCCTGGCCGATGCGGTAGGTTTCCGCCTGGCCGGAGAAGGTGTTGACAACGTCCTCGCCATTGCAGGCCAGACGGTAATGCAGGGTGACTTGGTCGCCCAGGCGCAGGGAAGGAGAATTCATCGTATGTGGAAACGCTGGCGAACGGCGAGCGAGTTTAACCGGGAAATAACCCCCTCCATGCAAGCGCGTGCGACCTCATGCAAAAGGGCCTTCGCGCCAACAGTCGATTAAGTTCCAAACCGAATCCAACCCTCGCAGTCTGACGGCATCGCTGTTCGATTGCGCCGCCCGCCCGGGCGAGATTACGCGCTTTCGTCGATGCGGGGCTTGCGCATGCCGTCCCAGATCAGCATCACCGCGCCGATGCTGATCGCCGCATCGGCGACGTTGAATGCCGGCCAATGCCAGCGGCCGACATAGACATCGAGAAAGTCGATGACATGGCCGTAAAGAATGCGGTCGATGACATTGCCGATGGCGCCGCCGAGTATCAATGCCAATGCGATGCTGAACAGGCGGCGGCCTTGCGTCTTGTGCAACAGATACAGGATGACCGCGGCGGCGAGCGCCGCCACGCCGATAAAGAAGCCGCGCTGCCAGCCGGGTTGGTCGGCGAACAGGCTGAATGCCGCGCCGGTGTTGTGGACATGCACCAGGTTGAAGAAGCCGGTGATCGCGATGACATCGACATAGGCGGCAAGCTGCTCGATCACCGCCAGTTTGCTGGCCTGGTCGAGCAGCAGCACCAGCAGCGACAGCCAGAGCCAGACCAGGGCGTTGCGTCCGCGCTCAGGCATGTCGGCGCGCCTCGCCGGCGCCATGCAGATTGTCGCAGCAGCGGCGGCACAAACCGGGATGTGCGGCATCCGACCCGACATCGTCGCGGTAATGCCAGCAGCGCTCGCATTTCGGGTGGCTGGAAGGCGCGGCTTCGACGCGCGTTTCACCCGCCGTCTGCTCGACTCGCGCGGCCGAGGTGATCAGCACGAAGCGCAGGTCGTCGCCCAGGCTGCTGAGCAGAGCGTAGTCCTCGCCGGCCGCCGACAGCGTGACTTCGGCTTGCAACGACGAGCCGACCTGGCCGGCGACGCGCAGTTCCTCGATGCGCTTGGTGGTCAGCGCGCGCAGTTCACGCAAACGGCCCCAGCGCGCCAGCAGATCGCTCGCGTCGGCTTGCTCCGGTAGTGCATGCCACCGTTCGAAGAACACGCTTTCGCCGCGCGCTTCGCCCGACCCGCCTTCTTGGCCAGCCAGTTGCCAGATTTCCTCGGCCGTGAACGACAGCACCGGCGCCAGCAATGTGGTCAGCGTCTGCAGGATGTGCCAGAGCAGGGTTTGCGCGGCGCGGCGGGCGGTTGAATCGGCGGCGCTGGTGTAGAGGCGGTCCTTCAGGACGTCGAGATAGAACGCGCCGAGGTCTTCCGAGCAGAAGATCTGCAGGCGCTGCATCGCGCTATGGAAGTTGTAGACCCGATAATCGGCCAGCACCGCGCTTTGCAGCTGGCGGGTCAGCGCCAGCGCGTAGCGGTCGATCTCCAGCCAGTTCGCGCTGTCGACCGCCTGCCTGGACATGGCGAAATCGGCGGTATTGGCGAGCAGGAAACGCAGCGTATTGCGGATGCGGCGGTAGCCGTCGACGGCGCGTTTCAGAATCTCGTCGGAAATGGTCAGCTCGCCGGAGTAATCGGTGCTGGCCACCCACAGGCGCAGGATATCGGCGCCGTAGGTGTCCATGACCTTTTGCGGCGCAATCACGTTGCCCTTCGATTTGGACATCTTGTGGCCCTTGGCGTCGACCACGAAGCCGTGCGTCAGCAAGGCCTTGTAGGGCGCGTGGCCGTCGCTGGCGCAGCCGGTCAGCAAGGACGACTGGAACCAGCCGCGATGCTGGTCGGAGCCTTCCAGATACAGGTCGGCCGGGTGCGTCAGGCCGGTGCGCTCTTTCAGCAGGCAGGCATGGGTGACACCGGAATCGAACCAGACGTCGAGCGTGTCCTTGTTCTTGACGTAGTGCTCGGCTTCCTCGCCGAGCAGCTCCTTCGGATCGAGGCTGAACCAGGCTTCGATGCCGCGCTGTTCGACCCGCTTGGCGACTTCCTCCAGCAATTCCGCCGAACGCGGATGCAGTTCGCCGGTGGTCTTGTGCATGAAGAACGCGATCGGCACGCCCCAGTTGCGCTGGCGCGAGACGCACCAGTCCGGCCGGCTCTTCATCATCGCTTGCAGCCGGGCGCGGCCCCAGGCCGGGAAAAATTCGGTGTTTTCGACCGCGTGCATGGCCTTTTCGCGCAGGGTTTCATTGCGCTCTCCTGCATCGCGCAGGCCCATCCTGTCCATGCCGATGAACCACTGTCTGGTCGCGCGGAAGATGATCGGCGTCTTGTGCCGCCAGCAATGCGGATAGCTGTGCTGCAAGCGGGCTTGCGCCAGCAGACGACCGTTCTCGCTCAATATTTCCATGACCTTCTTGTTGCCGTCCCAGACCGACAGGCCGCCGAGCAGAGGGGTGTCGGGGTAGAACTTGCCGTCGTCGCCGACCGGATTGGCGACTTCGAGGCCGTATTTCAGGCCGGCGATGTAGTCGTCATGGCCGTGGCCGGGCGCAATGTGGACCAGGCCGACGCCGGTTTCCAGCGTGACGAAGTCGGCCAGGATCACCGGCACCGGGTAGTCGTAAAACGGATGTTGCAGGCGCAGGCCTTCCAGCGCCGCGCCGGCGATCTGGGCGATGGTCTCGACGCTCTCGAAGCCGTAACGGCGGATCGCCGCCTCGGCCAGGTCGCGCGCGACGATCAGCAGCCCCTTCGGCGTGCGGATCAGGTCGTAGAGGAACTCGGGGTGGACCGCGACCGCCCGGTTGGCCGGCAACGTCCACGGCGTCGTGGTCCAGATCAGCGCGTAGGCCGGGCAATCGCCGGCGCCGCTCAAGCCGAAACGGCGTGCCAGATCGGCGCAGTCGGCCACCGGAAAGGCGACGTCGATGGCCGGCGAATTCTTGTCCTCGTATTCCACCTCCGCCTCGGCCAATGCGGAGCCGCAATCGACGCACCAATGCACCGGCTTGGCGCCGAGATACAGGTGGCCGTTGGCCTGGATGATGCCGAGCTGGCGAATGATGTCCGCCTCGAAGCGGAAATCCATGGTCAGGTACGGGTTGTCCCAGTCGCCCAGCACGCCGAGACGGATGAAATCGGCCTTCTGGCGTTCGACCTGGCCGGCGGCGTACTCGCGGCAGAGTTCGCGGAATTTCGCCGCCGGCGTGTCCTTGCCGTGCGCTTTCTCGACCACCAGTTCGATCGGCAGGCCGTGGCAATCCCAGCCGGGCACATACGGCGCGTCAAAGCCGTCCAGCGTCTTGGTCTTGACGATGATGTCCTTCAGGATCTTGTTCACCGCGTGGCCGATATGGATGTCGCCGTTGGCGTAGGGCGGGCCGTCGTGCAGCACGAACTTGGGCCGACCGGCGCAGGCTGCGCGAATCTTCTCGTAGCGCTTTTTCTCCTGCCATTGCTTGACCCAGCCCGGTTCACGGCGGGCCAGGTCGCCGCGCATCGGGAACGGGGTGTCGGGCAGGTTCAGGGTGTCTTTGTAGTCGGGCATGGCGTTCAGGGGTTCACATTGAGCAAGGCACGCGCTTGTTGCGCATCGAGATCGATCTGCGCAATCAGCGTCGCCAGGTCGGGGAATTTGGCTTCGTCGCGCAATTTATGCAGGAACTCTACGCGCAGATGCTGGCGGTAGATGTTGCGGTCGAAGTTGAACAGATGCACTTCCAGCGTCGGGCGGCCGTTGGTATGTACCGTCGGACGCGTGCCCAGGCTGGCCACGCCGGGCCAGTCGGGCGAGTTTTGGTCACCTCGCAGGCCCTGCACGCGCACCGCGAAGATGCCTTTGACCGGCGGTTTGTTGTGCTTCAGCTGGATGTTGGCGGTCGGGTAGCCGATCTGGCGACCGAGTCGATCGCCGCCGACGACGCGGCCGGAAATTGAATAGGGCCGGCCGAGCAGTTGCGCCGCCATCGCCATGTCGCCCGCCGCCAGCGCCTCGCGCACGGCGGTGCTGGAGGCGCGCTGGCCGGCGGCTTCGACGGTGTGCAGCGCCTCGGCCTCAAAGCCGTTCGCCTGGCCGAGCCGGTGCAGCATCGCAAAATCACCGGCGCGCTTGGCGCCGAAGCGGAAATCGTCGCCGACCAGCACATAGCGGGCCTTCAGGCCCTGCACCAGGATGCGCTGCACGAACTCTTCCGCCGACAGCGCGGCGAAGGGTTTGCTGAAACGGCAGACATGCACGTGCGCGACGCCGAGCGCACGCAGAATTTCCAGTTTTTCGCGCAGCGAAGTGAGCCGCGTCGGCGCGGAATCCGGCGTGAATATTTCGCGCGGATGCGGTTCGAAAGTCAGTACCGCGGGCAAGGCGCCGACCGAAGCCGCGCGCGCGGTCAGCCGCGCCAGCATGGCCTGGTGACCGAGATGTATGCCATCGAAGTTGCCGATCGTGACGGCATTGGGGCGGTTTGCGCGATGTAGCGTATCAAACCAGCCGTGGGTCATCAGCATGGTGCGGGCATCTCTTTGAAAAGGCGTGGATTTTAGCGGTTGGCGGGATGCCCAGTCCACGCATAAGACTTGCGGGGCTTGCCGTGGCCGCCGTGGGTTCAGGCTGCGGCGGCCTTCCCGCCGGCGGCGGACCGTATCAGTTGCCGCGGTCCAGCAGCAGGCGGATGCCCGTCTCGCTGTCGTTGACGGCGGCGTCGATGCTGCGTTCGGCGAGCGTCGCGCGGGCGCGCGCCTCGTCGCTGTACAGCGCGCGCGCGTCGGCGACGATGCTCGGCGTGATCAGCACGATAGTCTCGGTGCGGCTCACCTTGCTGCTTTCGTTGGAGAACAGACGGCCCAACAGCGGCACGTCGCCGAGCACCGGCACGCCGTCGCGCGTCTGGTTGGTTTCCTGTTTGATCAGGCCGGCGATGAACACGGTCTGGCCGTCCTCGACCAGCATATGGGTGGTGACCTCGGTGGTGGTCAGGGAGGGTATGCCGTTGGCGTCCAGCGTGCCCCGGCTCACTTCCGGATGAATCGCCAGCAGGATGCGGTTTTCGTTGTCCACCGAAGGGGTGACGCGCAGGATCACGCCGGATTCCAGAAACTGGACGTTTTCCTGGATCGCCTGATTGATGGTCGTAGTGGTCTTGTAGCCGGTGCGCGCGCCGATGATCGTTTCCGCCTGCTGATCCTCCAGCGCGAGCAGCCTCGGTGTGGACAGCGTGCGCACGCGTTTGCGCTCCTGCAGCGCCTTCAGCACCAGAACGGAATTCGTCGAGTTGAGCAGACGCAAATCCAGGCCGGAAGCGGGCTTGCTCAAACCCTGCACGCCGAACGTGAAGCGGTCGTCGCCCGCTTTCAAGATCTTGCTCCAGTCCAGCCCGTAGGACTCGTCGTCGCCCAGCGTGATTTCCAGGATCTTGGCTTCGATCAGGATCTGTTTCGGCTGCCGGTCCAGCTCCTGCATCAGCGCGCTGATGCGGTCGAGGAATTCCGGCATGTCCTCCACCACCAGCAGCTTGCGATCCGCCAGCTTGGTGACCTTGCCGTAGGCGGAAAGATGCGTCTTTATGATGCCCTCTAGCGTCTCGGCCTTGCTGTACTGCACCTTGAAGGTACGCAGTTTGGTCAGGCCGCTTTTCGCGTATTTTCCGACTTCCTCCCGCTTCACCACGATATAGGCGCCGTCGCGGCGTTCCACCGCATAACCGGCCGAGCCGGCCAGCGCATCGACGGCTTCGTCCAGCGACACATTCTGCAGATTCACGTTGATCGTGCCGGCGACATCCTTGGCCAGCAGGATATTGACCCGCTCCGCCTTGGCGAGCATGGCCATCGCGTCGGCCAATGCGGCATCGCGCAGCACCAGCGAAACCTTGCGCGGCGCGCTCGGCGTCGATTTTTCCTGCCGGAGCGCACTGTCCAGCTTGATCTCGCCGGCCGCTACGGACGAGCCGAGCAGGATCAGGCTGCAGCCGATGATCTGGGCTGCGGCGACGGTTCGGGACTGTAAGCGGCTATGCATATGTGCGTTCTATCCTAGTTTTCCATGTCCAAGATCAGCTCTTTGCCGTCCTTGACCAGTACAGCCCGGGTGCCCTGCACCGAAACCAGGCGGTAACCCTCGATCAGCTCGCCGATACTGAGGAACTGCTGGTTGATTTTGACTATCGTGTTCGGACCCGCCAGCACGATCGCCTTCAACTCCAGGCGAGGCGGCGACGCTTCGACATGCGGCGTCGCCGCCGCGTCCTGGGCGGCGCGAGCGAAGCCGGCCGGGACCGGGCGTTTGAACGGATTGTGCAGCGGTTGCGCGGCCGCTTCGACTGCCAGGGCCGATTGCGACAGCGTCAGCGCCGACAAGGCGGCCGCCAGGAGGGCTTGCGACGGCGTCATGAGGCGGCGCTGCGGTAGGCGACGATCTGGAACTTCACGGCAAGTCGCGTCTGCTCCGGATCGATCGGCGTGATTTCATACTGCTTTACGACCAGGAAGCCGAGTTCATCCTGCATGTCGCGTAGCAGGTTGAAGAAATCCAGGTAATCGCCGCGCACCTCCAGATCGAGCACCGTTTCGCGGAAGACGCTTACCGTCTCGCCGGGCAGCGGCGTGACGCTGGTCAATTCAAGCCGGTGGCGCCAGCAAAGGCGCTGCAACAGGCCGATGACGTGTGATTCGACTTGTTTCAGCGGCAAATCGCCCATGCCGCCGTGCAAACGGTGCTGCATCTGGCCGATCTGAGCGCGCAGGGCGGCCAATTGTTGCGCCAGTTCGGCCCGGTTGGTGCTGGCCTGACTGAGTTCGGCATGGCTCTGGCGCAATGCGCGGTAGTCCTTGATCTGCGGCCATAACAGCGAGGCGAACAGCGCCACGCCGAGCAACAAGCCGCCCGACAGCAACAGACGCAACTGGCGCGGTTCGAGTCGAGCGAGCAGGGTGTCCAGGTTCATGACTTGTTCGCCATATCGATACGGACCATCAGCTCGAACTCGATGACGCCTTGCTCCTGGTGGCCTTGCAGGCTGGCTTTGAGCAGTTGCGCGGTGTCGACCTCCGGCTGTGCGATCAGACGTCCGACAAAGGCCGATAACGCCGCATGGTCGCGCGCCTGGCCCAGGATGGTCATCTGCGTGTCGATGCGCCAGGCTTTGGCATCGGCCTGACCGGCGGCTTTCGGCATGCTCAGAATATAACCGCTCGCCGCCGCCTCGGCAGGCTGGTCGTGATGTTTGCCGGAACGCTGAAAGTTCCAGCGCGTGAACCAGACCTCGTCGCCGCGCAAGGCGCGATCCACCAACAGGAACATGTGTTGCGCGGTCAGCCCGCCGCTCAGGCCGGCCTGCAGGCGCGCCCGTTCCGACAACTGGGTATGCTCGGCTTGCAGGCGGGCCAGCTCGTTACGCTGAACTTCGGTAACGGCCTTGGCTTGTTGCAGCTGGTCTACCTCGACTTGCAGCTGGCGGCGCGCATAGTTCAGGCCGGCGTAGGCGCTGGCGCAGCCCGCCGCCAGCAAGATGGCGGCCGCCGCATGCAGCTTGAGTTGGCGCAGCCGGACGAGGCGCTGGCGATAATCGGACGGGATCAGGTCGATGTCAGGCATCGGGGTTCATCCCGCGCAAAGCCAATCCGGTGGCGATGGCCAGCTCCCGCCCGCCGCCATTGCGGGGGAACAGGCCGAGCGGGTCGTTCAGTATCTGTACCGGAATCTCCAGCATCGATTGCAGCAGGCCTTCGATCCCCGGCCAGCGCGCCAGGCTGCCCAACAGATGAATGCAGCCGACCGAGGCGCCGTGTGTTTCCGAGGCGGTGTAGATCAGCACCCGGTTGATCTCATCCACCAGGCGCAGCAAGCGCGGCTTGATGATCTGCACCAGCGTTGCGGCGACGTCGTCTGCATCGGCCTGGCTGCGGCCCGCACCCAGGCCATAGCGGAGCACCAGGGAGAGCGCCTCTTCCGGCGAGGCCTGCAAGGCGGTGGCGATCTGGCTCAGCATGGCCTGCTCGCCGAACGCCACCTCCATGTCCTGCAGCAGACGGCGGCCGGAGACCACGGTCAGGTAGGAAGCGTTCGCGCCGGAGGTGATCACGATCTCGTTGTTGCGGCTTTCCGGCTGCGCCCGTGCGGTAATCAGGCGACGAATCGCGGCCGGCCGGATTTCCAGCGCCAGCACTTCCAGGCCCGCCTTGCGCAGCAGTTCCAGATGCGCGATCACGTCATCGCGCTGGGCCACGGCCGCCAGCGCGAGCCGCTCGTTGGCATCGGCTTCGCCGCGCACCGGCATGAAGTCGATGACATAAGCAGACAGATCCTTGCCCAGGCGTTCGCGCAGCACCTGGGTGATGGCGGCCGCGTCGCTGCGGCCGCCGCTGGTGTCGTAATGCACCGGCAGGATGCGCACCTGTTGCGCGGGCAGCGCGGTCACCACTTTGCGGCCGGCGAAGGCTTGTCGATGCATGGCCTCGGCCAGCCGTGCCTTCAACGCGGCTGGTTCCGCCAGCAGGCTGTCGCGGCCCGCGGCATGGCGCAGACAGGCGCTGGCCTTGAGCGTGATGCGGCCGTCCGACGCACGGCGCAGTTGCATCAGATTGAGGGATTCATGGCCGATATCCAGGCCGATCGGGCCGGCGCGACTGCCCGCATTGGGCCGGGCGTGTTGCGCCATGCCGCGCGCCCACTGTCGTAGGTTCTGCAACAAGGGGATGCGGTTGAGGCCGCCGTCGACAGCAATCGGGCGGGTATTCGGGCGAGTATTCGGCAAGGGAGAGACTAAGAGGCGGTAAGGGCTTTAAAGCAAGACGGGCATTCGGGATGGGTTCTTTACGGCAGGCGTAGGCCGAACTTGAATAACGGTTTGCCGCGCCCGATCCTCAAGACATGATCAGGCTGGTCACCAGGGCGAGCTGGCTTTTCGCTTCATCCTGAATGGATGCCAGAGCGGACGGCTCCAGGCCGAGGACATTCCAGACGACGGGGTCGATGCCTGCTTCGTTTGCGCCGCCGGGCAGGGCGTGATCAGCCAGGCGGGCGGCGATGTGCAGCAAGCTGGTCTCTCTCGGAAAACTTTCCGCCCGTGCCGGTTCGGGATGCAGCTCGACCGCTTCTTGCAGCGCCAGCGGCAGGTTCCAGCTGCGCATCAGGGCGGCGCCGGCTTGGGCGTAGTCGAAGCCGAGCAGGGCGCGCTCGACGCGGAACAGCGCCATCTCGTCTCGCTTGGCTTGCACCTGCGCCGCCAGGGCCTGCGCAGGCGCGGCCTGATACATCAGCAGATGGCCGATATCGTGTAGCAAGCCGGCCACGAACAAACGTTCGCCGTCGAGCATGTTGCAGGCGACGGCGAGTTGCCGCGCCAGTACGCCGGCATGCAGGCTGCGCCGCCAGAACAACTGCATGTCCATGGCCAGGCTGGGAACCTGCGCGAAGGTCTGGGTGACGCTGGTGGCCAGCACCAGGTCATGCACCTGTTGCATGCCGAGCAGGTTGACCGCTTTGGCGACGCTATCGACTCTCGCGGGCATACCGAAATACGCGCTGTTGGCCAGTTTCAGCAGGCGCGCGGTCAAGCCGGGGTCGGCGCCGATCACTTTGGCCAGATCGGCCATGCCGGCATCGGGGTCGTCCACCAGCGCCTTGACCCGGAAATAGACGTCCGGCATGGAGTACAGCTGCGTCGTGCTGGATATCAGTTCAGCCAGGGTCAAGTGCGTGTCCTCCAGTTTCCTTTTTCAGCGATTCTAGCCGATGCGGCCGGATCGGCCCGATCACGGCGCACAGCCGCTCACGGCGATCTGCACGTTGTCGAAGCCGACCGAATCCGAGCCGCCCAGCGTCGCCGAGCCGACGAATCGGATGCGTACGTTGGCGCTGATGTAGGGCGTGAGATCGTAACTGGCGGCGCTATAGCCGACATCGTTGGCGGGGCCGGCCAGACGGCCCAGTTCGACCCAAGCGCCGCCGTCCTTGGAGACCTGTATCGCAACGAAATCGTTGGCATCGTCCAGGCCGATGCGACGGTAGTCGAAGCTCAATGTTGCAACTGTGTAGGCGGACAGATCGGCCTGGCGCATGACGCCTTCACCGCCGCCGTCGTTGTCCTGCACGCGCAGCTGATAGTTGCTCAGGTCGGTAGCGACGATCTCGTCGCCGCTGAAGGGGCCGTCGCTTTCGTTCACCTCCTGCCAGTCGGTGGCCCAGGGCAGGCTGCCGTTGCTGCCGGCATAGCTGATGCTGTTGAACTCGTCGCGCAGCGTGCCGCCGCAGGCGCCGCCGGGCCCGCCGTTCGGCGGGGCGGCCAGTTGCATGATTTCGGCGCCGTTCAGTACGCGGCCGTAGAGGCGAATGTCATCCAGGCCGCCGGACCAGTCTTCGGAATTGCCGTAGGGGCCGTGGCCGAGGGTGAGTGCATTGCTGTTGGCCAACGGCAGCGTTGCGCTGGCCGCGACGCGGCCGACTTCGGCGCCGTTCAGGTAGAACGCCACCTGCTTGGCGACCGAGTCGTAGCTGACCGCGGCATGCTGCCAGGTGTGGGTCTGCAGGCTCAGGCTGCCGCTGCTGGCCTTGAACGGCGTGCCCGCGTCGGCGGAATACTCCAGCCTGAACGTGGCGTTGTTCGTGGCGAAGTAGTAATTCATGTTGCTGCTGGAGAGGCCTTTGGCGAGGATGACGTTGAAGCCGCTCAGACTGGTCGGCTTGATCCAGGCGCCGAAGGTGAAATCGCCGGTCAGGGACAAGGCGGCGTCGTGCTTGACTTCGACATAATCGTTGATGCCGTCGAAGTTCAGCGCGCCGTTCAGTTGACCGCTACCCCAGACCGGGCCGTTTTTCAGGTCGCCGTCATGGCTGCCGACTGAATCCAGCGCCTTGTTGCCGCTGCCGTCATCCAGCTTCCAGTGCGCCAGCAGGCCGAGGCTGAGCGGGTCGACCAGGGTCTGCCCGGCCCAGGACAGGGCCCGCTGTACGAGCAGGCGGCCGCTGTTATTCAGGTTGGCGGGGTTGAACTTGCCGTCCCGGCCCAATGGCAGCATGACGCGGCGTCCCGCCGCTACGCCGCCGCCAACCAGGGCGACGCCCTTGTCCAAGACCGCCAGGCCGGCATCGGCGCCCCACCTGCCGAGAACCTGGGCGCCGGCGGCGACACTGCCGGCGGCGCGCAGGCCCTCCATGGCATGGCGGTAGATCGCGACGGAAGCGGTGGCGAAGCCCTGCGTGATCGGGTGGCTGGCGTCGACGATCGTGAGGTTGGCGCCCACCGTCTGGGCGTAGCCGGTGGCCATGCCCAGTACGCTGTTCTGGGCGCCCTCCTCATACACCACGCCCTTGACGGTGGACAGCAGTTTGGCGGCCAGATCGGCGGTGACGCTCTCGGACACGTAGGCCACGTCGTTGCCGGCCAGGGCGCTGTCGAACGCGGCCTGGTTGGCGCTGTCGTCGAGGTAGGTCACCGTATAGCCCCAGGACTCGAACAGGGTTTTCTTGTATGGGTCGTTGTTGTCCGGGCTGGCGGCATTGCCGACCAGCAGCACTTTACCGGCGCCCTGTGGTGCAACGCAGACCGTGCCGCAGTCGCAGGCGTAGGTGACATTGAGTTGAGGCCGGCGCGCGGCATCGTTCTCCTCCCGGCTGTAGAACTCTTCGCTGGCGGTGAGGTCCGCGCCGGCCACCAGCAGGCCGTTGTTGGCGTAATCACCCGCCACCCAGGCGGCGACCATGTCGGTCACATCCCAGCTGTAGCGGGTGTCTTTGGCCGGCCCGACGCTGGCGCGGCTGACAGTGGTCAGCTCCGGATCGCCGCCGGCCTGGGTCCAGTAGGCGCCGTTTTGGCGCTCGTTCCAGGTGACTTCGAGATGCTTCCAGTCTTGTCTTAGCCGGCGCACGGCCATGGGCACGGCGCTGCCGCTGCTGACCTTCAACATCAAAGTCAACTCGGCGGAGACGATGCGGGCGCCGAGCGGGATGCCGGTCAGATCGAAACGCAGTATGCCGCGCCGATCCTTGCTCGGTTTGTTGGTGGCTACATCGAAGACACCGTCACCGGCACGGTTCTTGTCTGCATCGTCTTCGCGTATTTCGGCGTCTTCTGCGGCCACCAGAGCCACGCTGATCGTGTTTTGCTGGATGGCGACGTTGCGCCGGATCAGGCTGCGCGTCGTGCCATCGGCCAGGCTGGCGGTGACCGTGATGTCCACCGGCGAACCACTGCCGGCGCTGAACGCGGCGCTGTAACTGTGCGCGCCGAACGGCGTGCTGGCCAGCGCGTAGCCGCTGCAGGCCGAATGGTTGGCGCGCCAGATGGCGTGCTGCATGCCGGCTTGCAGCACGCGCTGGGCCAGTTGCGCCTGGCTGTCACCCGCCGCCAGCTGCAGCGCCATGGGGCCGGCGCGGCTGAGCAGGAAGGCCAAAGCGGCGATCAGGCTGATCGCGAACATCACCGGCAGCAGGATGAAGCCGCGTTGCGCGAGGCATCGCGTGGCGCGCAGGGCTGGCCTCCCATTGAACAAGAGGGGGGCGCGGAGCGTGGCCGCCGGCGCTTTGCTCACAGCGCTCCGCCCACTCGCAGCCGGGTTTTCAACGTGACCGTAGCGCCCTTGGCGCCGGTCAGGGTCAGGCTGATTTCCACCACCTGGGCGCGCCCGTTTTCGCGCGGAAGGCGTTCGATGCGGAACTGGCTGACGTTGTTGGCGAGTACGGACGTGACCGTATCCTTGCCGTCCACCTTGCCGTCGTTGTTGGCGTCCCACGGCACCGGCATGCGTTCCTTCAGCGCGCCGGCTTCGAGATAGAACACCACCGTGTCCTGCCAGTCCTCGTCGTTGTTGCCGTCCTCGTCGTCGTCCAGCGGCAGGCCAACGCCGCCGTTATCGACGATACCGTCGGCGTTGTCGTCCACCGCGGCCCGCCCGGGCAGAGCGTCGCCGTTCATGTCGCCGCCGCAGTCTTCGTCGATGCTGCCGTCGTTGTCGTTGTCCACACCGTCGCACGGGTCTTCGTCGCTGCTGCCGCTCTCGTCGTCGTCACTGGCTGCGCCGCTGTCGAGCGTGCCGTTGAGGTTGTCGTCGATGCCGGCGATGCCCGGCTGGCCATCGTTGTTCATGTCGCCGGGCAGATCCTCGTCAAAGCGGCCGTCGCCGTCGTTGTCGGCGTCGGGCTGGCCGTCTCCGTTCTGGTCGATGTCGCGCGGCAGCAGGAAGGCCAGCACGCTGTGGATGTTTTCGCTCTGCAGTGTCGCCGGGTTGTCGGCCAGCGGCAGCGCCAGACCGGGCGAGCGGGTCAGCAGGCGGGCGATGCGGGCCAGCGCGAACTGGCCCTGCCGGTTCAGCTCCAGCCGCTCGCGCGCCGCGTCGCTGGTTTGCAGCGCGCTGCCGGTCACGCCGGCCAGGCCGGCCATGAGCAGGCCGGCGAGAACCAGGGCGAGCAGCAGTTCGACCAGGGTGTAACCGGTTTGCTTCATTGCATGGTCAGGGTTTCCGCGCTCAAAGCGGTGCCGGCCAGGCTCACGCGCAGCCAGAGCAGGCCGGCGTCGGCGCCGGTGAACGGGTTGTTGTCGGCGTCGGCGTTGTCGCCGTCGTAACGCGACAAAAACACCTGCCGACTGAGGCTGCGCCCGTCGGACAGCGTAACCGTGTCCGACAGTGCACTGGGATTGCTCTGGCCGCCGGCGGCCAGCGCGGCGGCGTCCAAAGCGGAGAAGGGCAGCGCGAGCAGGTCGGCGAGCTTGCCGTTCAGCTGGGCCTGTTCCTCCGCCAGGCCGGACTGCACCGAAGTGCTTTGCAGGCCGCTGTTGAGCGCCTGCAGGGCCGGCGCCAACAGCAGGGCGATCAGCGTGCCGGCGACCAGCACCTCGATGTAGGAGAGGCCGGCTTGCCGGCGTTGCGGCGTCATTCCACGCTCACCTGGCCGGTCACTGCTTGCACGCGGACCGTGCGCTGCGCCTGGCCCTGGCGCAGTGTCACCGCGCCGCTGAGCAGTCGCCGTGCGGTGCCGTTCTGCAGCAGCACCGGCGCGCCGTCGGCATTGAAATGCAGATGCTGCTGCGCGCTCCCGATGGCATCGAAGCTGAACGGGGCGGTGGCGTTGGCGAAAGCGATGCCGCGGCTGTCCGGCCCGGCAACCACCTGGCGGTCATACGATTGTTTGTCGACCGGGTGATGCAGCACGGCGGCAATGCCGAACGGACTGGCGGCGGTGTCGACGCGATAGACGGCGATGTCCTGGTAGCTCGTCTGGCTGCCGTCGTGATCGACCAGCACGCCGTGCGGCTGTGCCGTGCGAATGGCCTCGCTGCGGGCGTAGCGCAGCGCGTCGGCCACCTCCTGGGCGGCGCGGTCCAGCCTGGCGGGATCGGTCGCCGCCAGATGCGGTATCGCCACCGCAGCGACGACGCTGAGGATGGCGACCACCAATATCAACTCGAGGAGTTGGAGGCCGCGTTGCCGGTTCATACGGACCTCCGGCCGGCGTTCGGAGCGGTGTGGCAACCGTTCCCAAGCCTGGCTGGCGGCGCTCAGCGAGTCTGCAAAGCGGTGTCGTTGGCGATGAACTTGCCGACCTTGTTGTCGAACTTCCAGCCGCCGCCGGTGCCGGTGGCGGTCAGATTCAGGTTGCCGGTGGTGACCACCTCCACGGTGGCAACGTTGGTGACCGGATTGACCGGCGCCGTCGCCTTCTTCAAATAGGGGCCGTACTTGAATTCGCTGTTCGTGGTCGAGCAGGCCTGGCCGGCGGCGTTGGTGTACATGCCGAGCTGGTCGATGAAGGCCTGGGCAGTGTCGATGGCGCCGGTGCCGGCGGCACCGCCACCGGTACAGGTGCCGCCGGTAGCCGCCACGGCGCTGGGATACTTGCCGTGCTGCTGGTAATACAGGTCGATGGCCGCGCGCATGCTGGCCAGCGTGGTGTCCAGCGATGCGTTCTTGGTGTCTTCGGTGGTCGAGGCGAATTGCGGCACCACGATGGCCGCCAGGATCGCCAGGATGATGACGACGATGAGCAGTTCGATCAGGGTAAAGCCGCGTTGGATTAGATGAGGAATACGGCGCGGGTTAGATTTGCGGGTCATCGTGATTGCTCCGGGTTTGATTTGGATCAAGTTTAACCAACTTCATTTACGGCATTGGGATAATGACTGTGTCGGCATCTGATCGTATTACTTTAGATATAAATCGAAAAAATTAGCCGACGCTGCGCGAGAGCTGAAAGATTGGCAGGATCAGCGAGGCGACGATCAGACCGACCACACCGCCCATGACCACCAGCATCATCGGCTCGGCCATGCGCGCGACGGCTGCCACCTTGCGGGTCAGTTCCCGTTCGTAATGGTCGGCGATGCGCGCCATGACCTTGGCCAGATTGCCGCTGGCCTCGCCGGTGCCGATCATCTGGCGCACGATGGCGGGCACGAACGGCTCGCGCTCGAATCCGCTGGCGAAACTGGCGCCGCGCTCGATGTTTTCCTGCACGCGGCCGATGAAGTCGCGAAAGGCGCTGTTGTCCACCACTTCGCGGCTGGCGGCGAGGGCGTCCATCAGGGAGACGCCATTGGCGAGCGACAGACTCATGACGCGCAGCACCTGGGTGAAGTAGAAGGGCACGAAGATAGCACGCAACAGCGGCAGGTTGAGCTGCCAGCCTGCCACCCGGGTGCGGCCGGCGGGCGTGCGCCAGGCGTAGAGCGCTACCGCAAACAACGCCGCGGCGCCTGGCAGCAAGAGAAACCAGTAGTGAGTAAGGGCGTTGCTGGTGAGCATCAGCAGACGGGTGATCAGCGGCAGCTGGTCGTGGATGGGCAGGAACATGTCGGCGAATTTGGGAAACACCACCACCAGTACGAACACCACCACGCCGAGCGAGAACAGCGCCAGGAAGGCCGGATAGGACAGCGCCGAAGACACGGTGTCGCGCAATGCAGCGCGCTTTTCCTCGAGTTCCTGCAGTTGCTCCAGCACCTTGTGCAGATAGCCGCCGCTTTCGCTGGCGGCGACCAGCGCCACATAGCTGCGCGAGAACACCTCCGGATACAGCGCCAGGGCCTGGGCGAAGGTGCGGCCCTCGCCGATGTCGTTGACCAGGCGTTCGATCAATTCGCGCAGGGCGGGGTTTTCCGCCTGTTTGGCCAGGGTTTGCAAGGCGGCGTGCAGCGCCGTTCCGGTGTCCAGCAGCATCGAGAGCTGTTCGGTGAAGAACTGCCGGTCCTTGTCGCTGACCCGCCGCCGGCGGGCGAACCGCACGGCGAAGGCGCGGCCGCCGCTCTGCGGCGCGGCGATGTCGGGGGTGTCGAGTTCCAAGGGCATGCTGCGGGTCTATGGGCGGCTGGCGGGCGTTACATGTTGACTGCGCGACTGACTTCTTCGATGCTGGTCTGGCCGCTGCGCACGCGCAGCAGGCCGTCGTCGAACAGGGTCTTGACGTTGCGCCGGCGCATGTATTCGTTGAGCTGGTCGCGGCTGGCGTTGGCCATGATCAGGCGTTGCAGTTCTTCGTCGCTATCGAGAATCTCGTGAATGCCGAGGCGGCCCTTGTAGCCGGAGTCGTAACACTCGGGGCAACCGCGGCCGCGCGCCAGGCGGATGTTTTCGTTTTCTCCCCAGCCGTAACGCCGCGCCATGTCCGGCGGCGCCAGGAAATGGGTGCGACAAGCCGGGCAGATCGTGCGCAGCAGACGCTGCGCCATCACGCCGGCCAGTGCAGATGACAGCAGATAGGGCTCGACGCCCATCTCGATCATCCGCGTCACCGCGCCGATGCTGTCGTTGGTGTGCAGCGTGGACAGCACCAGATGGCCGGTCAGCGCGGCTTGCACCGCGATCTCGGCGGTTTCGCGCTCGCGGATCTCACCCACCATGACGATGTCCGGGTCTTGCCGCAGAACGTGTTTGAGCATCTTCGCAAAGGTCAGGCCGATGCCGCTGCGGACTTCGTTCTGATTGATGATCTCGACCTGGTATTCCACCGGGTCTTCGATGGTGACGATGTTTTTCTCGATGCTGTTGAGGTAGTTCAGCGCGGCATAGAGCGTCGTGGTCTTGCCGCTGCCGGTGGGACCGGTGACCAGGATGAGGCCGTTGCTGCGGCCCAGCAGCTGCTTGAAGCGGTCCAGGTTGGGCGTCGCCATGCCGAGCTTGTTGAGGTCGAGGATGGCCTGGTTCTTGTCCAGCACGCGCAGCACCACTTTTTCACCGAACAGGCCGGGCAGGGAGCTGAAGCGCAAGTCCACCGAGCGGCCCTGGGTATAGACCTGGATGCGGCCGTCCTGCGGCATGCGCCGCTCGGCGATGTCCAGACTGGCCATCACCTTGAGGCGCGAGATCAGGGCTGGATGCAGTTCGCTGCGCGGCGTCATGACTTCGTACAGCACGCCGTCGATGCGGAAGCGGACGCGTGACTTGCTGCGCCCGGGTTCGAAATGGATGTCGCTGGCGCCGTCGCGCACGGCGCGCTGGATCAGCGAATTGACCATGTTGATGATCGGGCTGCCGCCGGCCAGCTGGTCGATGACGGTGTAGTCGTCGGGCACGCTGCTGGCGACCACTTCCAGATCGTCGTAGTCGTCGCCGGCCAGTTCGGCGCCGAGTTCCTGGTTGGCGTAGGTGTCGTTGATCGCGCGCAGGATGTCTTCCTGGCGCGCCAACACCGGCCGTACCCGGCATTGCAGGCGCTCCTCCACTTCGTGGAAGCTGGGCATGGCCTGCGGGTCGGCAGTGGCCAGGCTGAGGCTGCCGCGCAGCATGAACAGCGGCAGCACCTTGAGCCGGCGCGCTACCTCCTTGTCCAGGCGTGCTGCCACCGCCGGGTCCCACAGGCCGGCGCGCAGGCGGACCAGCGGCAGGCCGAGCTGTTCGCTGAGGGTGTCCAGCAGGTTCTGCTCGCTGACCCAGCCTTGCTCCACCACCAGTTGCCCCATGCGACGGTTGAGTTTCTTCTGCAAGCGCATGGCTTCTTCCACCTGCGCCTCGGTGAGCAGGCCGCGGCTGACCAACAGATCGCCGAGTCGGCGACGGCCTTCGAGCGGGACGGGAGGCGGTGTTTTCTCGCCTTGGCCGCCGAGGACGCTGATGTATTCGATGACCCCGGTCAATTGCAGTACGTTCAGCACGGTCGGGCTGGGGTGACTCAGCTTCAGCCAGCCGCCCAGACGTACCAGTTTGTCATGCAGGTCGAGCAGGGTCTCCAGGATGTCGCTGCGGATCAGGGGCACGGCGGTCAAGTCCAGCACCAGTTGCAGTTCGCGGTTCTGCATACAGGATTCCGCCACGGCTACCAGCGTCGCCAGGACGCCCGGTTCGCTCAGGGCGGCCTTGGGCGAGAGGTGGGTCATCACGCCGATGCGCGTACGCAGCACCGAGGCGGCAGTTTCCACGGCGGCGTCGTTCATGCGCAGGCGGCCATTTTCTCGGCTGCCTGCGCGGCGGCGAGCGGCCGAGGATGTCCGTCAACGGGACGGGCTTGCCGACGCCGTAGCCTTGTACGAAATCCACTCCCAATACCCGCAGGCGATCCTGGATGGCGCCGGTCTCGACGAATTCGGCCACCGTTTCGATGCCCATCTGGCGGGCGATGGCGATGACCGACTGAACCATGACATCGGACACCGGGTCTTCCAGGATGTTGCTGATGAAGCTGCCGTCGATCTTGACCAGATCCACCTCCAGGTTTTTCAGATAGCTGTAGGAACTGAGGCCCGAGCCGAAATCGTCGAGGGCGAAACTGCAACCCATGCCTCTGACCTCGGCGATGAAGCGCTTGACCGGTTCGAGTTTGGCGAACGCCGTGGTTTCCGTGATCTCGAAACACAGCCGGTCATGCGGAAAGGGCACGGCGGCAAGTTCCGCCACGATGTAATCGAGCAAGAGGGTGTCGGTCAGGGACTGACCGGACAGGTTGACGCTGAACACCACTTCCAGCGCCCCGTGGGTGCGCCAGAAAGCGCTCATTTCATCCAATAGGCGTTTGAACACCCAACGGTCGATGGCCGGCATCAGACCATAGTGTTCGGCGGGTGGCAGGAAGACGCCGGGTGGAATCATGCGGCCGTCGTCGCCCGGCAGGCGGATCAGCACCTCGTAGTGGGTGCGGTGGGTCGACGGGTCCATCGGCGCGATGATCTGGGCGTGCAGATTGAAACGGTGCTCGCGCAGGGCGTTCTGCAGCCGGCGTACCCAGTACATGGCTTCCTTGCGCGCGGCCAGGTCGGCATCCTGGTGTTGATAGACCTGCACCTGACAGCCGCCCCCTTCCTTGGCCACCAGGCAGGTCAGGTCGAGCGTGCTGAGTATCTGCTCGACGTTTCCGCAGCTGTCGTTCAAGGGCACGACGCCGATGCTCAGGCTGACTTCGACGGGTTCGCCGTTCCAGGCGAAATCCATTTCGCTGGCGCGTTGCACGAGTTTTCTTGCGACGGCCTGACACTGCTCCGGCGAACAGTCGTCAAGCACAATGCCGAATTCGTCGCCGCCGAGACGGGCAATGCCGTCGCTGTCGCGCACTTGTTCCTTGAGCATGGCGCCGACGCGGACGATCAATGCGTCGCCCGCGTCGCGACCGAGGGTGTCGTTGACCACGGTCATCCTGTCGATGTCCACGCCCAGCACGCAAGACTGCCCGCCTTGTTGCTGGGTTTTGGCCAGGGCAAGACGCAGATGATGTTCCAGGCCTGCCCGGAGCAGCAGGCCAGTGGGCAAGTCGAAGCTGGTCAGGATGATCTTGGCCGCCTTGCGGGCCATGACTTCGAGCAGGTTGCGGTCGCTGTTGCTGAAGTCCGTCTCCAGCGGTCCGTTGATGGCGGCAAGCAGGCCGGTGACCCGGGATTCGTTCTCGATGATGGGCTGCACGATCAGTTTGTTGCGCAGGTTGAAGCGCAGCCCCGTCGCGTCGGCATCCTGCTGCGAATTGATGACCAACGGGTCCATGCCGGCAATCAGCGCCGGCAGCACCTCGTTCTGTAGCAGGTCAAACAGGTTGCCGGCATCGGCTGGTGGCGCCAGGGCGCCCTGCTCGACGATGCGGATATTCATGTTCGGCAACAGCAGGACGGTCATCTCGATGTCGCGAAATTGGGTGTAGTTCTTCACCAATTGCTGCAGCATCGCCCGGCCCTGGCCGTAATCCTTGGTTTTGTCCTCGGTGGTATAGACCATGTTGAGTTCTTCATACCGCTTGGCCAGTTCCTCGGCCATGGCGTTGAGTTCGTCCAGCATGGCGCATTCGCGTGAGATATTGGCGGCCACGTCGGTCAGCGCCTGGCGGGTGACGGAGGAGTAGGCCTGCGGGGCAAAGCGCACGATGAGCGTGCCCAGAGTGATCTGGGCGTCGCCCAGCGCGGCCGACCATTCCACTTCGCCGTCGGCCAGGGCGTGTTTCCCCGGCAGGCTGCCGTCCTGGTAGAGCGGTGTGCCGTCGACCGCCCGCACGGAAATGCCGCTCAGCCCCTTGAATACCGCCTGGAGCAGGCGTCGGTAAGGGCTGAAGTCGAGTGAGGCCAGGGCGGAGTACATGAGGCTAGTTCGATGCAGTCGAGGCTGATCGCGCGAAATACGCGTCCAGCTTGGCGACCAGATTGCGCATGCTGACGGGTTTCTCCAGGAACATCAGGTTGCTCATTTGGGCAGACCAGGCGCGGTGTTCCACCTCGGTGCGGGAAGTGACCACGAAGATCAGGAATTCGCGTTGCGGCAATTCCGCCTGGATGCGGGCGCACAGCTCCTTGCCGGTCATCACCGGCATCTGGATGTCGGTGATCAAAACGTCGGGCGGGGCCGCCAGCAGGCTTTCCAACGCCAGCTTGCCGTTGCTGGCCCATTCCACCTGATAGCCGGCGCGTTCCAGGCTGAGCTTGAGCACGCGCACCACATAAGGTTCGTCATCGGCGATCAAGATCCGTTTCATGTCCCGTTCCCCGCCAGGAATACCTGGCCTTTGTCGAGTTCTATCGTGAAGGTCGTGCCCTCGCCCAGCACGCTGTGCACGCTCAGATCGCCGTGGTGCAGCTGCACGATGTCGCGCGCCAGCGCCAGCCCCAGGCCGTGCCCGCTGCGCGAACGCACCTGCTCGTCGAGCGAACGATAAAACTTGTCGAATACGCGCGTCTGGTCCGCCTCGGCGATGCCGATGCCGGTGTCGCGCACGTGGATGGCGATGCGGTCGTCGGTTTCATCGGCGGAAAGCGTCACGCTGCCGCCCGGCCGGTTGTATTTGATGGCGTTGGTGATCAGGTTGTTGATCGCGATGCGCAGCAGGTCCTTGTCCACGGTGATCGGGCTGATGTCCGGCGGCAGGTCCAGGTTCAGCTGAATGTCCTGCGCACGGGCGTTGCGGCTGACGGTGTTGAAGGCGTCCTCCAGTAGGTCGCGCAGTTTGACCCGCTGGCGCACCAGATCCAGGCTGCCCATCTCGATCTTGGTGATGCTGAGCAGGTTGTTGATCAACATGGACAGGCGTTCCACCTCGTCCTGGATGACATTGACCGCTTCGATGCGAAATGCTTCAGAGTTGCCGTCCTCGCCCTGCAGACTTTCGCTGTACATGGCCAGCACATTGAGCGGCGTCTTCAGTTCGTGGGCGACATGGGCGACGAATTCGGCGCGGCTTTGCTTGGCCACGTTGTCGGCGGTGACGTCGCGGAACACCAGCAGCGAGCCGAACACGCTGTTCGGTTCGCGCGGCGAGAACAGCGGATAGGCATTCAGCGCCATGCGCCGGTCCGAGGCCGTCGGCGGTGTGAATTCCAGACTGTCGCTGCCGTATCCGGCGCTGCCGCGCGCTTCATAACGCGACAGGAAGGCGATGATCTCCGGGATGGCGCACCAGTCGCGCGGACGGCGTCCCATGATCTCGTCGCGGGCCAGTCCCAGCATGGTTTCGACGTGGGCATTGGCGTAACTGACCGTGCCGGATTCGTCCAGCACCAGCAGCGCCTCCGGCAGAGATTGCAACATGGCCTCGATGCGCTCGCGCTTGTAGGACAGCAGCTTGGTCGATGTCTGCAAGTTGTCGTGCTCAGATTCCAGCGCGTGAATGCGCCCTTGCGCCTGGCCGAGGAAGGCGTTGAAACGCTGAATGAATACGCCCAGTTCGCCGCTGGCTTCAATATTCATTTGTTGAAAACGGCCGTGCCTGAGCAATTCGTCGAGTTCGTGGCTGGCCGTGCGCAGCGGCCTGATCTCCCGCCGCAGCAGCAGATAGAACAGGCCGCTCATCAGAAAAATGGGTAATGCCAGCGTGGCTAAAAACGGTAGCTGCTCGCGGCTGAGGCCCCATTCCGGCTGGAAATAGCCCAACCTTACATAGCCCGCCAGTTCGCCGTTCAGGAGCAGGGGCGCATGAAATTCCAACACGCCGCGCTTGCCGTCCGACAGGGTCAGCCGTCGTTCGCCAAGCCAGGCGCTGGGCTCGATGGGCATCGCCGCGGGAGGCGGCAGGATGCCAGGTGCGGTTTCTGTGCCGAGCGTATGGCCCTGGACGTTGACGACGGCGATATAGGCGAAAAGCGGGTCATTGTTGCTTTGCCAGATCACTTCCAGGTCGCCTTTTCGCCCCTCGCCGGGCGCCAGTTGAGTCAGCGGCATATTGGCCAGCAGGCGCACCAGCGCGAGGCCCTGGGTGCGTATCCTTTCCACTTGGTTTTCTTGCAGGTGGTTGAATAAAAAACCTAAAACCACCGCGATGACGGCGAGGGCGACAACAATCGCGGTCAGTCCAAGCCAGTCTTTATTCCAGTGGAGGGAAGGGAAGGGTTTGCCGGCGAGGGGCGGGGAAGCGGTCGTGGTGTCCATGGGATAGCGTTCTTCAGCGCCGGATCAAATGCCGGAAGACGACCCTGTACTCGCACCCGGGACGGGCGCGAGTACAGGCCGGATAGTCTAAGGGGGCGATACGTATACGCGGCGATGGCACGATGATCTCCAAGGATTTCCCTACTCGGGCAGGTCTGATGACAGCCTCTATCGGCGGCGTTTGCTGCTTTCTTTAATGGTTTGGAACGGCCGGGGCTGGTCAGGTCAAGCATCGTTCCAAGTATGTAGTGGATTGAACCGAAGTGATATTCGGGTGTCGGCGGCGGTCAGGTCGATGCGGTTATGTTTTTTTGTGTCGCCACATAACCGTGGCTTTGGAGAAATTCGCCGAATTGCTGGTCGGTATTCAGGATGTGGTTGTGCAGCCAGTTGTTCAGGAAGGAGAGCAGTTCTTCCCGCGTCACCAGACGGCCATCGCGCAGACCGGCGCGCAGGGCGACGACTTGTTGCGAGAAGCTGCGGTGTTCCTGGCGGTGCTTTTCCTCGTCGGCGGCCGACAGGTCGGCATAGCCGTATTCCCGCATCAGCGTTTCTTCGGTTTCGAAGTGGTACAGGGCGTAGCTCAGCAGGTCGCGTGTGATCTCTTCCAGCAGGTCGCGCGTGACGCTGCCGGCCAGGCGGGCGTTGGCTTCGTTGAGGGTGTTCAGCAGTACTTTGTGCTGTTCGTCGATGCGGCTGATGCCGGTGAGATAGCTGTCGTTCCAAATGATGGGTTCGTGGCTGATCATGTCGGGTTCCTTGCGTTGGCAGGGGCGGGTTGGTTTTTCCGGACTTATTGGCCGGCATCGGCGAATTTGACGGCGCTGCGTATTCTGCTCAGGCCGGCGCGGAAGGCGGCGGCGGCGTTCACCAGTTCCGTCTCCGTCTCGCGGCGGGCGGCGGTTTCGCCGTTCACCGTCTGGCTCACCAGTTGTTGCGCCAGATGGTGGACCTGGTCGTGCAACGCTTCGGCGCTGCAGTATTCGGCCAGGTGGCCATAGCGGACCTTGCCCTCGCCGTAATACCAGTGTCCGAAGTTGCATTGCCGGGCGTTCAGGGGCGGCGGCGCGCCACGCTGGGCGGGCGGCATGTGGCTCCAGGTCTGCAGGCTGAGCAGCCATTGGCGGTGATTGACTTCGGCCAACACCAGCTGGAAATCGTCGCGCGACAGGCGTTGCGCGGCGTTCTCCAGCCAGCGCGGGTCAGGCTTGAAATGGTTGACCCAGTTCAGGACATCCTCTGCCGGCATGGGTTCGGCTATGGCATGGCCTTGCACCAGGTAGCAGTCCATTTCCATCAGCAGCAAGGTCAGGTCGGCGGATTCGACGCCTTCGGCGACGACCTGATGGCGAAACGCGGTGCCAAGGCCGATGACGCCTTCGACGATAGCGAGGTCGTTTGGGTCGTGCAGCATGTTGCGGACGAAAGACTGGTCGATCTTCAGGCTGTTGACCGGCAGCCGGCGCAGATACGTGAGCGAGGAGTAGCCGGTGCCGAAGTCGTCCAGCGCAAAACGCACGCCCTGGCTGGCACAGGTGTGGATCAGACGGTTTACGCTGGCGAAATCATCCAGCGCGCTGCTTTCCAGTATTTCGATGCAAATATGCTTGGCCGGCAGCTCAGGGTGTGCCGCCAGCAGGCTCTGTAGCAATGCCGGGAAATGGGGGTCGCGCAATTGCTGGGCGAAGACGTTGATGTTGACCGGCAGGTCCGCTCCGGCCCGCCGCCAGTCTCCCGCCTGCTGAATGGCACGCCGCAGAACCCAGGCGCCGACATCACAGGCCAGATCGTCACGGCCCTCGACTAGCGGCAAGAACTCCGCCGGACCAAGCAGACCGAGGATGGGGTGGTTCCAGCGCAGCAGGGCTTCCATGGCGACCACCTGGCCGCGGCGGCAATCGACGATAGGCTGATAGAACAGGCATAACTGATCGCCGCTGACGGCCTTCCTGATCTGGTCGAGGGCGGCGCGATTGTCGTTTTCGCGCTCTTCCAATGTCGGATTGAACAAGACAAAGCGATTCTTGCCGGCTTCCTTGGCCAGGTACATGGCGTGGTCGGCGTGGCGCAACAGGATGTCGGCATCATCGCTGTCGCTGGGATAGAGCGTGACGCCGAGACTGGCCGAGATGTTGATCGGATGCTCCTTGAGCGTGTAGGGCGCAGCCAGGGTTTGCAGCACCCGCCGCAAGGCTTCCTCCAGTTCTCGCACGCTCGCCAGTCCGCCCAGCAGAATCACGAACTCGTCGCCGCCCAGACGCGCCACGCTGTCGTCGCTGCGCACGCTGTCCAACAGGCGCTGTGCGACCTCGACCAGGAGCTGATCGCCGGCCTCGTGACCATACTGGTCGTTGATCGGCTTGAAGCCATCCAGATCGAGCATGCAAACCCCCAGCAACTGACCGCTGCGGCGGCTGCGCGCCAGGGCCTGGTTGAGGCGGTCGGCGAGCAGGCGGCGATTCGGCAGGTGCGTCAGCGGGTCGAAATGCGCCATTTCTTCCAGGCGCTGCTGATGCGACTGATGTTCGCTGATGTCCTCGGCGATGCCGGCCACCCGCACGATTGCGCCGCTTTCGTTACGAATTGCATGCACGCGCGCGGAAATCCAGCGAATGCTGCCGTCCGGAGTGCGGATGCGGTAAGGCGGAAATTCTATCGATTGCCAATCCGACGCGTCCTGGCCCGGAATCTGTGCCAGCACGGCCGGACGATCCGCTTCGAGGATGGCCTCGAACCAGTCCATGCCGTGCTGCAATAAGCGCTGGCTGCTGCGTCCCCAGAGACGTTCATAGGCCGGGCTGATATAGATCACCTGTTGCCAATCCGGCGTGCCGATCCAGAACACGGCATCGAGGTGCTCGGCCAGTTGCCGGAAACGGCTTTCGCTTTCGCGCAGCGCCTGGGCGCTCAGTTGCTCGCGCCGGGCCTGGCGCATACGCGCCCAGAGCAGCAGGATCAGCAGTCCGTTCAGCGCCAAGCCGGCGAATAATACCGTGATCGGTTCGCGGCTCTCTTCCCGCTCGCGGAAACCGCGCGTCGCCGTCATCTGCAGGCTCCAGTTTCTTCCCGGCACTATCAGCGGATAGTCGCCGCGCAGCGTTTCCCCGCGCAGGATGTCCGCTCCGGCTAAACGGCTCGGGAGGTGGTGGACCAAGGTTGCCGTCTGGTCGACATCGAACAGACGTGCGTCCAGACCGATCGCTGACAGCCCGGTCGACTCGGTCTCCAGCGATAACCCGGGTCGCAGCAACAGAATCAGGAAACCGCGCAGCGCAACTTGCCGCTGCGCGTCCGTAGTCAACGGCACGCCGCTTCGATACACCGGCTGGTAAATGGCGACGGCCAATGCACCGGATGGGTCTTGCACGCTGGGGAAGGGGGCGGTGCTCCATTGCCTGCCGTGCCGCATCGCGGCATCCATGGCGATCTGGTTCTGGGGACGGGCGTAGGGGTCGAGTCCGATGGCGGAACGATTCTTGTCGAGCGGCTCGCAGAAGGTGACTGGAAAATACACTTCTCGATCGCGCGCGCTGCGGGAGACTCGGGCATCCAGGCTGACTTCGAAAAGTCCCTGGCTGGCGAACCCCTCCTGGCGCAGGCTTTGTTCATAGGTTTGGCGTTCATGCCGGCGCACTCTGGGCGCCCAACTGATCGCCATGATCTCGGGATGGCGCGTCAGCGCCGGCGACAGCAAGAGACGATATTCCGCGCGCGTGACCTGTTCCGATGCGTCGAACAGACCTTGCGCCGTAGTCAGCACCACCAGCGCCTGATTCAGGGCGTTCTGCAAGCGCAAGGCGCGGTCATGCGCGTGAAGTTCGAAATGCGCCTGCAAGCGCGCTTCTTCATGATGTTGGCTGACCTGGTAAGCCGCCGCTGTCAGCAACAGCCCGAGCAGGCTCAGGCCAGCCAGCCAGACCTGCGGCACGAGCGATTTGAGCCGGGTGGTCAGGCGCATCGCACGCCTCCACCCGGATTCCGTTTCATGCCATGGCTAGGGCGGGACGGATGACCTGTTTGCTCAGGCGGCGCGCCGCCTGAATTGATGCAACCGGAAACCGAGCAGCCAGAGGGTGGCGAAATAGGCACTCGCTCCCCCGGCGACCAGTGCCGCGAGATGCAGGATGCGATGCGAAAAATCATATTGGACCCACAGGTTGATCGGGCCTTTCCCTAACCAAAGTAATAGTCCCATAACGGCCAGTGCGAAGAAAAGTTTGAGGAGAAATCGAGTCCAGCCGGCTTGTGGCTGGTAAATGCCGTGTTTGCGCAGCTTGTAATACAGAATGCCGGCGTTGAGGCAGGCGCCCAGGCCGATCGACAGCGCCAGGCCGGCGTGCTGCAGGTGGGTGATGAACATCAGGTTCATCGCCTGGGTGGCGAGCAGTGTGAAGAAGGCGATCTTGACCGGGGTCTTGATGTTCTGGCGGGCATAGAAGCCGGGCGCCAGAATCTTCACCAGGATCAAGCCGATCAGGCCGATGCTGTAGGCGACCAGCGCCTGGCGAGTCATTTCCAGATCGTGCGGGGTGAATTCGCCATACAAAAACAGCGTGGCGATCAGCGGCGCGGCCAGAATGCCGAGTCCGACGGCGGCGGGCGCCGCCAGCATCAGCGTGATGCGCAGACCCCAGTCGAGCAGGCGTGAATACTCGGACGAATCATTGTCGGCGTAATGTTTGGCCAGCGACGGCAGCAGTATGGTGCCCAATGCCACGCCCAGCATGCCGGTCGGGAATTCCATCAGCCGATCGGCGTAATACAGCCAGGACACGCTACCGCTGGTCAGAAAGGAGGCAAAAATGGTGTTGATCAGCAGCGAGACTTGCGCGATGGAGACGCCGAATGCCGCCGGGCCCATCAGAAAAAGAACGCGCCGCACGCCTTCGTCGCGTGGCGCCCAATCCCAGCGCGGCATGAAGCCCAGCCGCTTCAGGGCGGGGTACTGCAAGCCGAGTTGCATCACGCCGCCGATGAAGGCGCCCCAGCCGAGAGCGAGTACCGGCGGATCGAAATAGGGTGCGGCCACCGCTGCGGCCAGGATCATCGCCACATTCAACAGCACCGGCGTGAACGCCGGCACCATGAACCGGCTGAAGGTGTTGAGGATGCCGCCGGCAAAGGCCACCAGCGACATGAACAGGATGTAGGGGAAGACGATGCGGGTCAGTTCGACGGTGAGCTGGAACTTCTCCGGGTTGGCGCTGAAACCCGGCGCGGAGATCAGCACGATCAGCGGCGCGGCGATGATGCCCAGCGCGGCGACGCAGGCGACCGCCACGAACAGCACGGTAGCGACCCGGCTGATCAGGAGGCGTGTGGCATCCTCGCCGCGCTGGTTCTTGTATTCCGCCAGTATCGGCACGAAAGCCTGCGAAAAGGCGCCCTCGGCGAACAGGCGGCGCAGCAGATTGGGCAGTTTGAAGGCGACGAAAAACGCATCGGTAGCCGCGCCGGCGCCAAAAACGCGCGCGATGATCGCGTCGCGCGCAAAGCCCAATATTCGTGACAGCAGGGTCATTGAACTGACCGTTGCAAGGGCGTTAAGCAGGTTCATGGGGTCGGCAAGGCAGGGAAAGTCGCGGGATGGTAACGAATGGCCCGCAGGCACGATAGAAAAAACCCAACAAACGCTCTCTCCACTTGCTTAGGCCGCAGCAGATCAGTATGATGCGCGGCTTCTCGTAGCGTCCAGATTTCCAAGGAGTTCCTGTATGGCTAATAGTGCCCAGGCAAAGAAACGTGCCCGTCAGTCCGCAGTGCTTCGCCTGCATAACATGGCCCAGCGCTCGGCTTATCGGACTGCGGTCAAGAAAGTTCGCAAGGCCATCGAAGCCGGCGACAAGACTGCCGCCCAAGCTCTGCTGAACGAAAACATGAGCGTCATCGACAGCCTGGCTGACAAGAATATCGTCCACAAGAACAAGGCCGCGCGTCATAAGAGCCGCTTGTCCGGTGCGATCAAGGCCATGGCTGCCTGATTTCAGTCTGTTCAAAACAAAACCGCCCGGCTAGCCGGGCGGTTTTGTTTTTGCTTGGTCGCAAGCCGTCTGAAAGTCGCCTCTAACCCGCGACGAGCGATACCCGGGCGGCTTCACGCCCGGGCATGACTTCCAGGTCGTTTTCGCGGGCGAAATCCATCAAGAATTTGAAAACGCGCGGATCCTGGCTTTCCAGCCCTTTCTGCACCACCACGCAGCGGATGCCGGCGCGCGTGACCGGGCAGACGCTAGGCGAGTAATTCAGCCGGTTGTCATCGCCGACATGAGAAAGAATGCTCGCCAGACGATCGGCCCAGTCGCTGGGCCGAAAGGGCCGGCCCTGGCTGGTGATGCCGCGAATGACCACTTCACCGGCTGACTGTTCGTTCATGGTGTGCACGCAAAGTATCGGATGGAAAAAGTGTAACAGAGCGCCTGCGTATAATGCCGCGATGCACCATCTTATCTAAGGCCCCAAAAATGATCCTCGACCACGTCCCGACCGGCCGCAACGTGCCGGATGACATCAACGTCATCATCGAAATTCCCGCCCACGGCGAGCCCATCAAGTACGAGCTGGACAAAGATACCGGCGCCATGTTCGTCGACCGCTTCATGTCCACCGCCATGCATTACCCGTGCAATTACGGCTACATCCCGCACACCTTGTCCGAGGATGGCGATCCGGTCGATGTATTGGTGGTGACGCCGATTCCGCTGATTACCGGGGTCGTGGTGCGCTGCCGACCGGTCGGCATGTTGAAGATGACCGATGAAGCCGGCATCGACGCCAAGGTCATTGCGGTGCCGGTCGATAAATTGACCAGTCTTTACTCGCACGTCCAATCGACCGACGACTTGCCGCAGTTGCTGCTCAAACAGATTGCGCACTTCTTTGAGCATTACAAGGATCTGGAGCCCGGCAAATGGGTGAAGGTCGAGGGCTGGGTCGGCGTCGATGGCGCCAGAGGGGAAATCCTGTCCGGCGTCGAGCGTTACCAGGCCGCGCCGGAAAAACCGCTGTTCTGATCAACCCCTGTTTGCGGGGCGCCGGTCCGTTGGACTTGCGCCCCGCTTTTCTTTGAAGCCGATGCTGTGAAAATCTGCCTTTTATCCGATAGCCACGATAACCGGCGCTTGCTTGAACACGCCGTTCAGGACGCCAAAATGCGCGGCGCCGAAGCGGTGCTGCATTGCGGCGACGTGGTGGCGCCGACGACGCTGCGGGTGTTGAAGAAGTTCGAGTTGCCGGTGCATGTCATACACGGCAACAACACCGGCGATCTCTTTGCGATGGCCAAGTTGTCGCATGAACCGGATAGCGTGGTGCGTTATCACGGCCAGGATGCCGCGTTGCATCTGGGCGGGCGCAGCATTTTCCTGGTGCATTTCCCGCATTACGCCGCGGCTCTGGCGCTGACCGGCGATTACGATCTGGTCTGCTGCGGCCACGATCACAAGGCCAGCGTCAGGCCGGTCGACAATGTCCGCGGCGGCGTCACGCATCTGCTCAATCCCGGCACCGTCGGCGGCGTCGGCGCCAAACCCAGCTACATCCTGATCGATCTGGCCGGCTTGACGTTCGACGTCCGCGAAGTCCCCGCCGAACCCGGCGAAACCTGCAATATGCCGCCGGTCACCGTGCATGGATGATCCGCTTGCTTAGCTGCGGGAATGCGCTTCGAGCGGGCGCGGCGGTCGGAAAAATCGTTGCTGGTCATAAAACTCGGCGTGTTCGTTGGCCGGCCACCAGCCGGGTATGCCCAGCACCGGCAGCGGAAACAGTGCGGCCGGCGCAGTAACCGCGGCCTCCTGCCAGCGCTGTGCGATCACCGTGTCGAGCGTCGCCAGATCGGTGTCGGCCGGGAGCGGCACGAACAGGCATTTGGCGGTGATGCCGGGCCAGGGCGACAGCAGCTTTTCCAGTACGGCATGGCCGACGATGTATGCCCTGATCCGACGCCATTGCGGGCGGCGCTGCACCCAGGCTTCTTGCCAGCGTCTGGCCGCCAGCAGTTCGGCGAGGTCGTCCTCCTGGCCGACCAGAACCAGACCGCTTTCATCGAACAAGGTGGCGGCATCTGAAAGCGGTGAGCGATTCCTGCCGGGCTGCAAGGCGGTTTGATGTACTGCATTCAAGGCCGCTTTCGTCGCCGGAAAAGCCAGCCAGGCCAATGCGTTGAACAGATCGTGCCAGTTGCGCTCGCGGCTGGGCACGCGGCCGCTGGTGTAGATGCCGATCTCGTAGTCGTGCTGTCCGCAGGGGCTGCTTTGCGCCGAAAAGCGCACCGGCAAGCCGATCGCATTGCGCAAATTCTGCTCTGCGGCGAGGTTGTTGAGCTCAGCCAGATCCGGCCAGTGGCCGTCGTCCAGACCGTGCAGGCGCTGCAGCCAGGGAGTCAGATGCGCGAATGGCGCTGTTTTCGCGAAATCGCTGCGCCCTGCCGCCATCACACGACCAGTTCAGCCAGACGGGCGCGAAATCGGCGCGTCAACTCATGTTCGCCGCCGAGCAGGCCAAACACGGCCAGCATGCCGCGGCGGCCGATGTCGTCGCGAAAGGCCGGCGAAAGGCGGGCCAGTTCGAGCAGTTCGGTCAGCGCCAGTTCGGGCTGATCCTCGAACAAAGCTTGCGCGGCGCGAGTGAGACGCGCCGCCGGCGTGTCAGCGTCGGCGGCCTGTTCCTGGTTGGCGGCATCGATCAATTCGAGGTGCGCCAGCAGGCCGGCGATGTTGTTCTGCGCCCGCGCCGCAGTCGGCAGCGCGGTGAGCAGGGTCAGCGCTTCCTGCGTGCGCCCGACCAGCGTCAACAGCTTGGCCAGATCGACGGCCACCGCCAGATCGGACGGATCTTCCACCGCGATGCGCGCCAACAGGGCGATGGCGCCTTCGCTATCGCCGTCCTGGTGCAGGCGCAGCGCGCTCATGCGCAGCCGGTCCTGATCGTTGGCGAGATAGCGGCCGAGCGCGGCGCGGAAGGTCGCATCGCTCTCGGCGCCGTGGACGGTGTGCACCGCTTCGCCTTGCAGAAAGAATTTCACCGTCGGCACGCTGGTCACGCCCAGGCTGCGTGCACGCTGGCCCAGTTCTTCGGTATTGACCATGACCAGCAGAAAACGGCCGCCATAGTCCGCCGCCAGTTTGACCAGTCGCGGCATCAGCAGCATGCACGGCCCGGCCTTGGGCGACCAGAAATGCGCCAGTACCAGGCCGCGCATGGAGTTGCCGAGTATCAGTGCTTCGAAATTCTCGGGTGTGGCGTCGAAGACGTAGGGGGTAAGCGACATGCGGTTTGCATCCAATTGGGCTAATAGCCCCAAAGCTGGGGCCAGTTGATTTTCGGCCAGGCCGGATCGTGCTCGATCACGTGATGTACGGCATAGGCGCGCGTTTCCAGATTACGTTCTCGCGGCGATTCGAGGGGGCGGCCGCGCGCATCCATGAAGCTGATCGCAAAACGGATATGTCCGCTGCGCCCCAGCCGTGTGATGCAGGCATATTCGCGATTCGCCAAACGCACCAGCGTTCCCGGCGGGTACAGGCCGATGCGGCGGAGCAGCAAGGTCGCGATCTGCGTATCCAGCTGTGTGCGTTCCGCTCCGAACAGTTCCTGAAAGGCGAAGCGTGCGATTTTCGGCGGCCGGTAATAGCGGGCGCCGATTTTCGTGCAGTAGATGTCCGCAACATGCAGTATCCGCGCCGCCAGGCTGGTCTGAGCGCCGGCCAGATTGGCCGGATAACCGCTGCCATCCATGTTTTCATGATGTTGCCGCACGCTATCGAGCCAGTCCGGGTCGGTTACCCCGGCACGCTGCAGCCGCTCCGCCGCTTGTGATGGATGTTCGCGCAGCTTGAGCCAATCCTCGCTGGAGACATAGCCGCTCTGTTTGTGCAGCCGTTCAAACAGGGGAACGTCGGCCATGTTCATGGTCAACGCCGCCGCCGCCAGACTCTCGCTCTGCGCTTCGGAAAAGTCCAGGTGGTCGGACACCAGCACGGCCAGGAACAGCACTTGCAGGCTATGGTTGAGCCATGCCGGCGCAACCGGCGCCAGACGCGGATAGCCCAGGCAGGCGCTCGGATCGATGCGAAACAGAGCCACAAAGGCGCGCGCCAGCAGGCGCAGTTCCGCCTCGGACAGCCCCTGCTCGGGGCCGGCCAGCAGCGCTGCCGTATGCCTGCCGATGTCGTGCAGGCGCTGCAGGGGTTGTATCGTTTCGCTGGCGGCAGCCGACTGGCGGTACAGCGAACGCGAAGCGAGCTTCTGAAACTGCGCTTCATCCGCCAGCACCAAGCCGGCGCCCGCCAGGAGTACGCCGGATTCGCTGAACAGGTCGCAGGGCAAGGGCTGGCCGATCAGGTCGGGGTCAAGATGGATGGGGCGCAACAAAGCAAGTTTGAAATGGAAACAGGAACACGCCGGAGTATCATGCAATGCATGCAACCGTGGGAGTCCCCGACATGACCGTACATGCTTTGAATGACCAGGAAGTGCGCCTTCTGCGTAAGGAAATCGAGTTGTTGATGGCTGAGCGCCAGAGGCTGCTTCAGGTGACCGGGGCCGCCGCCGTGCTGGTGGCGAATCTGGATTCCGATACCTTGCCGGAAGATCAGGACACCATCGATGCCGCTGAGGTGCTGGCGGAAAGCTTGAACGCACTTAGCGAGGAAACGCTCAAGGATGCCCTCGATTCGGTGCGCGCCGAATTCGATCACTCAGCTCAGCCGGATGATCTGCACGCCAATTGAGGTGTGAATAGGGCTGCGAATTCATTCGCAAATTCAGTCGCTGTGAGGCGGGATCGACGTCTGCCCAGAGTTTTAGTTGGGCGTTTCCGCCAGAATCAGGTCGTATAACTCCCAAGACAGGCGCGCATCTTCCGGACTCACCTTGCGCACCGCCTGTCCGACGCTGACCATTACGAACTCGCCGATTGCCGGCGGGTCATCCTGCAACATGAACAATGAAATATCCCGATAGATGCCGCGCGCTTCGCAGCGGGCGCTGAGGCCGTCAACGGCGGTGATGCGCATGGGGAAGGCGAGGCACATGTTGATTTCGGGTTCCGTTTCGGCAAACCAGTATAGGTGACCGATCGAAGCTGGGGTAGTCCGAAATGTTGCAGAAAGATTAAGCCAAATCAATAAGTTGGTTTTTTATTAGGTTGTTTTTGCTGCAACTGCGAACTAGTATTTGCACATCATGCGAACGCTAATCCTGGGCATCGGGAACACCCTCCTGACCGACGAAGGTGTCGGTATCCACGTCTTGCAAGCGCTGGAGCCCAGCATTGCCGGTCTTTCCTACTCTTCCGATATCACCCTGCTGGATGGCGGCACGCTGTCGTTCACGCTGGCCGGCCCGATCGAAGAGGCGGATGCGCTGATCGTGGTCGACGCCGCCAATATCAGAGCCGCGCCCGGCGAGTGGAAACTGTTTCAGGGCGAGGCAATGGATGCCTTCCTGATGGGCAATCGCAAATCCACCGTGCATGAAGTCGGCCTTACCGATCTGCGCGCCATTGCCATTCTGGCCGGCCATTGGCCGGAAAAACGCGCCATGCTGGCCATACAGCCCGACGTCGTCGATTGGGGCGAACAGGCGACGCCGGCGGTCGCCGGGGCGATCCCCCCGGTTTGCGCCGCTATCCATGCTCTATTGAAAGACTGGAACCATGCCGCTTGATGCCATCCCCGTCGTCGTCGTCAATTCCGCAACCCATCCGATCGGCCCGGATGCCGGTTTGTCCGGCAATGCGCCGGTGTTGCTGCATGAAATCGCCGAACGCGTGCGCCGCTTGCTCGATTCCGGCGAGTCGTCCGCGATCGATTTGCGGGCGCTGCCCTTGACGCCGGCCGATCTCGACTGGCTGCAGCAAGCGCTGGGCCAGGGCCAGGTGATGGCCACGCTGGAAGCGGAAGGCGAATCGACGCTGAGCGAAACCATCTGCCCCGGCGTGTGGTGGGTGACGCATCGGAATGAACAGGGCGCGGTCGCCTCCGAATTCATCGAGGTGACATTCGTACCAGAGTTGTTGAAGGCGCATCCGAACGATGTGGAAATAGGACTAGAACATCTGGAATTGCTGATTTCTGATCTAAGCTGAATTAATGTGAATTTTCGCAGTTGTTTTCCTAGCCAGGAGGCGAAGCATCATGCAAGGTCCATTGATTGACACACTCGCGCGGCAGGGCGTCACTCGCCGTACATTCATGAAGTATTGCGCCACGCTAGCGTCCATGATGGCGCTGCCGCCTGCGGCAGGCCGGGCGATGGCGGAAGCGATGGCTGCCGCGCCGGCGGCGACCAAGCGGCCATCGGTGATCTGGTTGCCGTTCCAGGAATGCACCGGCTGTACCGAATCGATTACCCGCTCGCATTCACCGTCTCTTGAAGGTTTGATCTTCGACGCGATTTCGCTCGATTATCAGGAGACTTTGATGGCGGCCGCCGGCCACCAGGCCGAGGAGGCTTTGCACGCCGCGATGAAGGACAATGCAGGCAAGTATCTGCTCATCGTCGATGGCTCGATCCCGCTGGGTCTGGATGGCGCCTATTCCTGCATCGCCGGCAAAACAAACCTGGAAACATTGAAGGAAGTGGCCAAAGGGGCCGCCGCAATCGTCGCGATGGGGTCCTGCGCGGCTTATGGCGGCATCCCCAAGGCCAATCCGAATCCCACCGGAGCGGTATCGGTGTCCGACATCATCAAGGACAAGCCGATCATCAACATTCCCGGCTGCCCGCCGATTCCGGTCGTGATGACCGGCGTGCTGGCCCATTTCCTGACTTTCGGCAGCCTGCCGGAAATGGATGGCAAGGGCCGCCCGAAAGCCTTCTACGGCGAAACCATTCATGACCGTTGTTATCGTCGCCCGTTCTACGATCAAGGCAAGTTCGCCAAGACGTTCGACGACGAAGGTGCCCGCAATGGATGGTGCCTGTTCGAACTGGGCTGCAAGGGTCCGGTCACGTACAACGCCTGCGCCACCGTGAAATGGAATGGCGGCGTGTCCTGGCCGGTCGAATCCGGCCATGGTTGCCTGGGTTGTTCCGAACCCGATTTCTGGGACGGCGGCGGCTTCTACAAAGCGCTGTCGATGCCCGCCGATCCGTTGAAGATGGTCGCCGGCGCTGCGGTGGCGGGTGCGGCCGCGGGGGTTGCGATCAGTTTCGCCAACCGGGGCAAGAAGAGCGCCGCCAAGTCGGCTCATGAAAAAACGACGTTGGCTGATCTGGAGAAATGATCATGAATGACATGCAATTTCTTACCTGGGTTCGCGGAACCGGCTTGGATATCGCTGTAAGCATCTTTGTGTTGGGCGTGCTCTGGCGGGTGTTCGAGATTTATTCCCTCGGCCGCAAGAAAGACCTTTCCGCGCCGCGCAGCGTCGCCGGCGCCTCCGGCTGGCATACCATCTTTCGACGCTCGTTGCCGCCGGAAGGCATGCTCAAGCGTTCCCCGGTCAGCTACATCGGCGGCTACGCCTTCCACATCGGCCTGGCCATCGTGGTCTTCCTGTTCGCGCCTCACATCTTGCTGATCAAGAACCTCACCGGCCTGTCCTGGCCCGGCTTGCCGTCGCAGTTCATCGATTTGGCGGCCGTGGTCACCATGGCGGCGATGGTGGTGGTGCTGGTCGATCGCATCAACAAGCCGGTGAAGCGTTTCCTCAGCACCTTCGGCGACTGGTTCACCTGGACATTGACCTTCCTGCCTGTGCTGACCGGCTGGATGGCCGTGCAGCATCTGCTGTTGCCCTACACCACGATGCTGGCCCTGCACATCCTGTCGGTCGAGTTGCTGCTGATTTTCCTGCCTTTCACCAAGCTGTTCCACGCCTTCACCGTGTTCGGTTCGCGTTGGTTCAACGGCGCCGTCAACGGTCATAAAGGAGTAGCGGTATGAGCGCGTCATTAGAAAAAGGCGTCCGTGTACTCAAGGAAGTCATCGACGCCCCCATCGCCAGTTATTTCAACAGCTGCGTGCATTGCGGCATCTGTGCCGAGGCCTGTTTGTTCTACACCGAAACCGGCGACCCCAAATACACGCCGATCCACAAGCTTGAGCCGTTGCGCCGCATCTATGAGCAGGAATACACGCTGCTCGGCCGGCTGAAGAAACTGGTCGGGCTGTCCAAACCGGTTACCGACGCCGAACTCGGCGAATGGCAGGAACTGGTCTACAACAGTTGCACGTTGTGCGGCCGCTGCTCGGTGGTCTGCCCGGTGGGCAACGACATCGTCTACATGGTGCGCAAGTTCCGTGAAGGCATGTCCGCCTCCGGCAATGCGCCGGACGGCATCAAGGGCGCGGCCAACCGCACCATCACCATCGGCAGCCCGATGGGCGTGAAACTGCCCGCCGTGAAGGCGCAGATGAAGCACGTCGAAGAGGACTACGGCATTCCCATCCCGATGGATATGGAAGGCGCCGAATACATGGTCATGCTGTCCTCGATGGAAATCATCAACTTCCCGGAATACCTCGGTGCGATCGCCAAGATCATGCACCAGGCCGGCAAGTCGTGGACGCTGTGCTCCACCGCCTTCGAGGCCACCAACGCCGGCATGCAGATCGGCAACTCCGACCTGGCTCGCGTCATCGTCTCGCGCATCGTCGATGGCGCCGAGCGGCTCAAGGTCAAGACCGTGATCAGCCCGGAATGCGGCCACGCCTATACCGCGTTGCGCTGGGAAGGCGCCAACCTGGTCGGGCGTCCGTTCGGCTTCGAGGTCAAGCACATCATCGAAGTGCTGGGCGAGTTCCAGAAACAGGGTTTGCTCAAGACCGAAGGCTTTGAGAGCGACCGCCTGACCTTCCACGATCCCTGCCAGTTGGCGCGTCGCGGCGGCGTCATCAAGCAGCAGCGCGACCTGATGAATCAGGTCGCGAGCAACTTCGTCGAAATGCCGGACGCCGGTTTCATGAACTGGTGCTGCGGCGGCGGCGGCGGGGCCTCCGCCATCGAGGAAGGCGAAGAACTGCGCCTGGAAGCCTTCAAGAAGAAGAAATCCCAGTTGGATGCGGTCAAGCCGGATCGCCTGGTCACCGCTTGCGCCAACTGCCGCATCGTTCTGGAAGAAGGCCTGGAGCATTACCAGATGAATATCCCGGTGGTCGGACTGACCGAGATCATCGCCGAGCACATTCCCGACCAAACCGGCCAGAAAGGAGCTTGAAGCCATGACCCTCAGCAACGACAAGGATTTCAAGGCGGCCCTGGCAGGACTCTCGACGGCGCAACAGCGGCAAGTCGCCGCGCGCTTCGTGCAGCGCGTGTTCGTACTCAGCAACGATGTGCGCATCAAGGCTGCGCTGGATGTGGCCGGTCGCGCCGACATCTCGGACGCGGAACTGACCGTGATGTACCAGGCCGCCAACACCGCGCGGGTGGAAAGCTTCACCCAATGCGGCAAGGAAACCGACTGGAGCGCGCAGGCCGGCCATTTCGTCGCCAAAGCGGCCGTGGCTTGCGTCAAGCCTGCCGAGGCCGGCGCCAATTTGGCCTGGGATGCCGCCATGCAGGCGCGCATGGCGCGCACTTGCCAGACCGTTGCGGACGGCGCCGGCACCGAGAACCGCGAAGCCGAGGAGCAATACCGCATCCTCGAAGCCTTTTTGAACAGTTAAGGAACACACGGCCATGACCACAGCACAACGCGTCGTTGTCGACCCCATCACCCGTATCGAGGGTCACCTGCGCATCGAAGCGGAAACCGATGCCAGCGGCAAAATCACCAGCGCCTATTCCGCCGGCACCATGGTGCGCGGCATCGAAATCATCCTGAAGGGCCGCGATCCGCGCGACGCCTGGGCCTTTGCCCAGCGCATCTGCGGCGTCTGCACGCTGGTGCACGGCCTGGCCTCGGTGCGTTCGGTGGAAGATGCGCTGCACCGTTCGATTCCCACCTACACCATTCCGCAGAACGCGGAGTTGATCCGCAACCTGATGATCGCCGCGCAATATGTGCATGACCATGTCATGCACTTCTATCACCTGCACGCGCTCGACTGGGTCGATGTGGTGTCCGCCCTGAAGGCCGACCCGAAGGCGACTTCCGCATTGGCGCAGAGCATTTCCAGCTATCCCAAGTCATCGCCGGGTTATTTCGCCGACGTGCAGAAAAAGGTGCAGACCTTTGTCGAGCAGGGGCAGCTTGGCATCTTCGCCAACGCCTATTGGGGCCACCCCGCCTACAAGCTGCCGCCGGAAGCCAACCTGATGGCGGTCGCGCACTACCTGGAAGCGCTCGCCTGGCAGCGCGACGTGGTCAAACTGCATGCCATTTTCGGCGGCAAGAACCCGCACCCGAACTTCGTCGTCGGCGGCGTACCTTCAGCCATTTCGGTGCATACCGCGGTCGAGAACAAGGTCGGCGGACAGTCCGGCACGGCCGTCAATATGGTCGGCCTGCAGACGGTGCAGAACGTCATCAAGCAGATGCGCGATTTCGTCGATCAGGTCTATGTCCCCGACACCCTCGCCATCGCGGGCTTCTACAAGGACTGGGGCGGAATCGGCGATACCGGCGGCAACTTCCTGTCATTCGGCGATCTGCCGTCGAAGAGTTTCTGGGATACCGATTCCTACATGATTCCGCGCGGCGTCATCCTCAACAAGGACCTCTCCACGCTTCACCCGATCGATCTGGATGCGGACAACGAGATCCAGGAATTCATCAATCACTCCTGGTACAAATACAGCCAGGGCGATGCGCAGGGCCTGCATCCGTTCAAGGGCGAGACCGAACTCAACTACACCGGCCCGAAGCCGCCCTACGAGCTGCTCGATGTCGACAAGAAGTATTCCTGGCTCAAGTCGCCGCGCTGGAAAGGCAAGTCGATGGAAGTTGGCCCGCTTGCCCGCGTGCTGATGATGTACGCCACCGGCCACAAACAGACCAAGGAACTGGTCGATTATTCGCTGAAGACGCTGGATGTGCCGGTCGAAGCCTTGTTCTCCACCCTCGGCCGTACTGCCGCGCGCACGCTCGAATCGAAGATTCTGGCCGACGCCATGCAGGGCTGGTTCGACACGCTGATGGGCAACATCAAGGCCGGCAACGTGCGTACCTTCAACGACCAGTACTGGGATCCCGCCACCTGGCCGCAGCACATGCACGGCGTCGGCCTGATGGAAGCGCCGCGCGGCGGATTGAGCCACTGGATCAACATCGACAATGGCAAGATCAGCAATTATCAGGCCGTGGTGCCGTCCACCTGGAACGCCGGTCCGCGTGACACGCTGGGCCAACCCGGCGCCTATGAGGCGGCTTTGCAGCACAACCATGTCATGCACGATCCGAAGCAGCCGATCGAAATACTCCGCACGATCCACAGCTTCGACCCCTGCATCGCCTGTGCCGTGCATGTGACCGACCCGGATGGCGAGGAGCTGGTGCAAGTCAAAGTGAAGTAACGTCCCTCCCCCACCCCGGGGAGGGGGTATTGAAAGGGGGATCCGCATGAACGCGACTGAAAAGATTGGCGCATGGATCGGTTGGAACAGGCCGATCCAGCCTTCGAGCGGCCCGGACTACAGAGCACACCGCGGCCAATGCGTTGTGCCGTCGAACCCCATCCACCCCACTGACTGGGCTTGAGGCCAAAAATGGACGACCCGCTCAAACGCCTGTTGGAAGCCGAAGCCCGCGCGCAAGCGATCATCGAAGCGGCCAGCCAAGAGCGCCAACACCTGCTCGATCAAGCCTTGGCCGGCGCACGCGACGCAGAGGCGCGTTTCGAGGCCGGTCGTGCCGATTTGCGCGCGCCTTTTCTGAAGGAAGCGCAGGGCCGCGCCGAACAGGCGGTGGCCGAACTTTCCCGCAAATACGAGGAGCGCCAGCGCAGCCTGCGCGATATGGCCTCCCGCCACGAACAGGAGGCGGTGGACGCCGCATTGAACCTGTTGCTCGACCCGGAGGGTTAAACCGGCCGTTTGTTTTTGCATGGGTTTGCTATAGGGATAGGCATCATGTCCGCGTATCTGAACACTCGCGTCAGCCTTCTCTCTGCGCGGCTTTGGCAGGGCGGGGATTTCGACGCGTTGATCGGCTCGCCGGACGCCGAAGTCGCCGGCGTGCTGGCCGCGCGCGGACTGCAGCAATTGGCCGCCGGCTACGACAATGAGGATCCGCTCTCGCTGGAGCAACGCATCATTGCCGAGATACTGGAAGAGACCCGCGTATTGATCCGCCCGCTGACCGGGGATGCGCGCAGTTTTCTGATCTACTGGACCGAGCGCTTCGAGATTTCCAACGTCAAGACGCTGCTGCGCGGCAAGATGACCGGCGAAAAACCCTCCGCCTTGCTGGCCAGATTGACGCCGATGGGCGCGTTCAGTCGCCTCGATGTGCAGGATCTGGTGCATGCCGAGGATGTCACCGAATTGCTGCGCCGTCTGGAAGCCGGGTTTTATGCCGGCATCGTGCGGCATGCCCGGCGCGCCTTCGAGGAGAGCCACGACCCCTTCATCCTCGACGCCGCGCTCGATCGCGGCTACTTCGAAGGCCTGGCGCATCGCGCCCAGCCCTTGGAAAGCACCGCCGGTGCGGCCTTTCGCCGGCTCATGGGGCCGTTGATCGACCGCATCAATCTGGTCTGGCTGCTGCGTTATCGTTTCAACTACAACCTGCCCCCGGCTCAGGTCTATTACCTGCTGGTGGCCTCGCATTACGGCCTGTCTTCTGCGCGGCTGCGCCAGTTGGCCGCGCTGGGCAGCCTGAGCGAAATACTTGACGTGTTGCCCGAGCGGCTGCGCCGCGAACTGGATGGCGTCAGCGAAATTCCGCAAGTGTTCGCCCGCATGGAAGCCAGCGCATCCGATGTGGCGGCCAAGGTGTTGCATTCCGGCGCGCCGGCCATGGCGCGCGCCTTTGCCTATCTGATCCTGCGCGAGCGCGACCTGCGCGAAGTGCGGGCCGTGCTGCGCGGGCGTCATCTCGGCCTGTCTACACGCGACATCCGGCACGCCTTGCTGCGGGCTCCGGCGGAGGTGATGTAATGTTTCGCGCCGAACCCCTGAAGAAAATCCGGCTGCTGATGCTGGCCAGCGAAGCGCCGGATGCCGCTTTGGATCTGGCCCGTTTCGGGGCATTCAATCCGGCCGCCAACGGGCAAGCGGACGACGCGCTGGCGCTCGACGAATTCCCCGCGGAAGGCTACCGCGAAGCCTGGCTGCAAGCCGAATCCCGGCTCGCCAAGCTGGTTGAACAATGCGGCGGGCTGGGCGAGCTGGCTATTCCGGCCGACGCCGCCGCGCCTTCCCTGGCCGACCTGATGGAGCTGAACGACTGGCTGAAGCAGGTATGGACAACCTGCCTCGGCGAGCATGAAGCCGAGATGCGCACCCAGGACGAGCAGCGCCATCTGGCGGCGCTGGAAGAAACGCTGGAGAAGCTGGAGCGGCTGAACGTCGATCTGTCCCAGTTGCTGCGTGCGGACGGCCTGCTGGCCGTGAATATCGGCAGCTTGCCGGCGGTTTCGCTGAAGCGGGTGGCCGACGCCCTGTCGATTACCGGTTATCTGGTTTCCGCCTTCGACCGGCATGACGACCAGGTCTATGCGGTCATCGTCGGCCCGCGCGAACGCGAGGCCGAGGTGCGCGGATTGCTGGCCCAGGCCGGCTGGCGAGAATTGCCGGTGCCGGTGGAATTGCGCACGCATCCGCAGGCGGCCCGCAGCTGGCTGGTCGAGGAAAGAAAGCGGGTGGACGCGCGCGTCTTCGCTCAGTGCAAGGCGATGGACGCGTTGCGCGGCCATTACCGGCCGCGCATGGACGAAGCACGCTTGCGCGTGGCATTGGCGCGTCCGCTGGCGGAGGCCGCGCTGATCGGCGTGCGCGGCAAGGGCGGCCTGGCCATCTTGACCGGCTGGATTCCGCGTCGCCGGGTCGAAGCCTTGCGCGCGCTGCTGGAAGCGCGATTCCACGGGCGTTATCTGCTGACTGTGGCCGCCCCGGAGGCGCACGAAGCCGCCACGGTGCCGTCGCTGGTGCACTATCCCGGCTGGCTGCAGCCGTTCGTGCCGCTGGTGAAAAGCTATGGCATACCGCGTTACGGCGAATTCGATCCGACCCTGCCGTTCGCCTTCACCTATTTGCTGCTGTTCGGCGCCATGTTCGGCGACATCGGCCATGGCGCGGTGATTCTGCTCCTGGCCGCCGCCCTTTACCGCCGTCTCGGTCGCATGGCTTGGATCGGCGTGGCGGCGGGCGCCGTGTCGATGCTGTTCGGGCTGCTCTATGGCAGCGTCTTCGGTTACGAAGACATTCTGGCGCCGGTCTGGCTTTCGCCATTGCACCATCCGACCCACATGTTGACCCTGGCGGTGTCCTTCGGCGTCGGCTTCATCAGCCTGACCTTGCTGGTCAATACCCGCAATCGTCTGATCGCGGGGCATACGCTGGCAGCCCTGTTCGATTCCACCGGCCTCGCCGGCCTGGTGTTCTACCTGGGGGCGGTGGGCGGCGTCGCCAGCCTGGCTGGTGCGCTGCCGCACGCCAGCCTGGCCTGGAGCCTGGCGATCGTCGGTTTGAGCGCCGTGGCCGTTTTCAAATGGGTCGAGACGCGCGCCGGTTTCGGCGAGCGTTTGCTGGTGACCTCAATCGAAACGCTGGAGACCGGCATCAACCTGTTCGCCAACACGCTGTCGTTCATGCGGGTCGCCGCCTTCAGCCTCAACCATGTCGCGCTGGCGCTGGCGGTATTCACGCTGGCCAACGGCCTGGGCCAGGCCGGGCACGGCCTGACCATCGTGCTGGGCAATGTCGTGATCATCGTATTGGAAGGGGGCATCGTCGCCATCCAGGCTTTGCGTTTGATGTATTACGAGGGCTTCTCGCGCTTCTTCAGCGGCGACGGCATTGAATTCATGCCGTTGAGGCTGCAGCAAGCGAAATAGAGTTCGACCGTGTTGGGCAGATTTACCTGGAGAGAAAAATGAATTGGCTGCTTACATTGATGGGTGTTTGCGTGGCCGCCACCCTGTTGGCGGGCGTTTGGCTGGAGTTGAAACCGAGCCGGCAACCTTCGCCGCGCTGGCTGAAGGGCGGCGTGCTGGGTAATTTTCTGGTCTTCGGCCTCGCCATGGCCGGCGTGCTGTTCCTCGGCGCGCAGGACGTCATGGCGCAGGAAGCCGCCGCCGGCGGCGGCAGCGGCATATCCATGGCCGTCGGCCTGGCCTTGATCGGCATCGGCTTGCCGACCGGTCTGGCCGCCATCGGCGCCGGCATCGCGCTGGGGCCGGTCGGCGCCGCCGCGCTGGCCGTCATCGCCGAAAAGCCGGAAATGTTCGGCCGCACGCTGATCTATATGGGCCTGGCCGAAGGTATCGCGATCTACGGCCTAGTCATGTCGATCCTGCTGCTCGGCAAGCTTTGAGGATCAGCCGGTGCTGCACGACGCCGACGCCCCGCTTGCCAGCGCCCGCCTGGTGGTATTGGGCAGCGCCGGCCTGGCCGGCGGGTTCAGTCTGATCGGCGCCGAGGTCTACGCCGATGCCGACGCGGCCAAGGTGGACGAGGTGCTCGGCCAGCTGGTGAAAAGCGGCGACGAAGCGCTGGTCTTGCTGGAAACCCACCTTGCCCATGCCGGCGGCTATTGGCTCGACCGACTGCGTAACGAAGGCGGCCGCATCGTCGTCACCGAATTGCCGCCTCTGGCCACCCCGTACGATTACGCGCCGGCCGTCGATGACGTGGTGCGCGCCGTACTGGGCGCAGAGGCCTTGAAATAGGCAGAGGAACATGGATACCGATAGCCAAGTCACCCAACTGGAAACGGCGCTGCTGCGGCAGGCCGAAACGCTGGCGCGCGAGCAACGCCAGAACGCGGACGTGGTCTGCGCGCGCATCCAGGCCGAGTCGGTCGCCAAGCTGAAACTGGCCGAAGAGCGCGAGGTGCTGGCCGCCAAGGCCGAGGCCGAGCGCCGGGTTCGGCGGCAGACTCAGGCGGCGGAAACGCGCCTGGCTTCCGAACTGGATCGGCTGCGCTGGGCGCTGACCGAAGCCACCTTGTCCGGCGTCAAACTGGCGTTTCAGGAACTGGTCGACGACGACGCCGCCTATCTGGCCGTGCTCGAGCGCTGGCTGGCCGCGGCCGCTCAGTCTCTGCCGGCGGGCGATCTGATCGCAGAAGTGCGGCCGGAGGACGAAAAACGGCTCGCCCGGACCTGGAGCGAATTCAGCGCGCGCGCCGCGCCCGACCGTACGGTGAGCTTGATCAGCCACAGCCGCGCCAGCGAAGGCGGCATCCGGGTGCGTCTGGCCGACAACCGCGCGCAACTGGACCAGACCTTCGAGGCGCGCCAGGCGCGTCTGGCCGATGAACTGGCGCGGGTGGCGATGGAACGGTTGTTCGCCAGCGCGCCGGATTTGGGCACCTTGGTGCATGGATGAATTGGGTTAGCTGTGCCCCCGGCTCGAAAAACCCCGAGCCGCCCCCCGCGGGGGCCAAGCCAATCTTGGGACGGCCCGGCGATTGGCTTGAGAGCAGCGAGGAGTGAACGGTAAGCGGTGACGACATACCGGCTCACCGTTTACTGTTCTCCGTTCACGCTTTAGGAAATCGACATGGGCAAGATTCTGGAAATCAACGGCCCCCTGGTGAAACTGGAGTTGCCGGAAACGGTGCTCGGCGAACAGGTGCGAGTCGGTCGGATCGGCCTGGTGGGCGAGGTGATCGGCCGCGACGGCCATACCGCGCTGGCGCAGCTTTATGAAGACACGGCCGGATTGCGGCCGGGCGAAGAGGCGCAGGGGCTCGGCTGGCCGCTGTCGGTGGAACTCGGTCCGGGCCTGTTGGGCGGCATCTTCGACGGTGTGCAGCGGCCGCTGCAGGCGGTGCGGGAACAGAGCGGCGACCGCATGGCGCGCGGCGTTGCCGTGCCCTCGCTGGCGCGCGACAAGCGCTGGCATTTCGTACCGGACCCGCATCGCCGCGCCGGCACCCCGCTGTCCGGCGGCGATGTGCTGGGCACGGTGCAGGAGACGGAATCGATCCTGCATCGCATCCTGACGCCGCCGCTGATGCACGGCGAATTGCTGGAGCTGGCGCCGGAAGGCGATTACACGATCGAGGAAACGCTGGGCCGGGTGCGGCTGACCGAAGGCGCCCATAGCGGCCGCATCGAAAAACTGCATCTGTTCCACCGCTGGCCGGTGCGCACGCCGCGCCCGTTCAAACAGCGCGACCATGCCGTCGCGCCTTTGATCACCGGGCAGCGCATCCTGGATACCTTCTACCCGCTTCTGAAAGGCGGCAAAGCGGCGATTCCCGGCCCGTTCGGCGCCGGCAAAACCATGTTGCAGCAGCAGATCGCGCGCTGGTGCAACGCCGAGATCGTCATTTACGTCGGCTGCGGCGAACGCGGCAACGAGCTCACCGACGTGCTGGAATTCATGCCCGAATTGAAAGACCCGCATACCGGGCGGCCGCTGATGGAACGCACGCTGCTGGTGGCCAACACCTCCAACATGCCGGTGGTGGCGCGTGAAGCCTCGGTCTATGTCGGCATCACGCTGGCCGAATATTTTCGCGACCAGGGCCTGGACGTGGTCATGGTGGCCGACTCCACCAGCCGCTGGGCCGAAGCCTTGCGCGAAGTCGCCGGGCGGCTGGGCCAGATGCCGGTGGAGGAGGGCTATCCGGCCTATCTCGGCTCGCGTCTGGCCGCGTTTTATGAACGCGCCGGACGGGTGGAAACGCTGGCCGGCGCGCACGGCTCGGTCACGCTGATCGGCGCGGTGTCGCCGCCCGGCGGCGATTTCTCGGAACCGGTCACCAGCCATACCAAGGAAATCATCCAGACCTTCTGGGCGTTGTCGAAAGAGCTGGCCGATGCGCGTCATTACCCCTCGGTCGACTGGCTGGAGAGCTTTTCCGGCTATGTCGGTTCGGCCGCCAAATGGTGGGCGGAGCACATCGACCCGAACTGGGAATCCGCCCGCGCCGAAGCGCTCGACCTGCTGTCGGCGTCGGAAGAACTCCAGCGCATCGTCAATCTGGTCGGCGTCGAAGCGCTGTCCAGCGAGCAACGCTGGACGCTGGAAGCCGCCAGCCTGATCAAGGAAGGCCTGCTGCAGCAGTCGGCGATCGATGAAATCGACAGCTTCGCCTCGCCGGAAAAGCAATACGCGCTGCTGGCCGCCCTGCTGGAAATCTATCGCCAGGGCATGCAGCTGGTGAAGCTCGGCGCGCCGGCCAGAAGGTTGATCCAGATGCCGCTGCTGGCGCAGGCGCGGCGCTGGAAGAGCCAGCACGCGTCGGAAGATATCGCCGCGCTGAAAGCCAAGATCGCCGCGATTCCGGGCGCGTTCGAACCGTTGATGCGGGAATACGAGCCGACAGCATGAGTCAGACCCAACCATGAGCAACGCCATGAAAAACATCGAATACAGAACCGCCCGCTCGGTTCAGGGCGGCCTCATCGTCATGGCCGGCGTGCCGGGCGTGGCGGCCGGTTCACGCGTGCAACTGCGCGACCATGCCGGGCGGATGCGTTCGGGCCTGGTCATCCGCAGCGCCGACGACGCCGTGCTGGTGGAAGTGTTCGAAGGCACCGATCAGCTCGACCTGGAGCGCACCTGGGTGCGCTTTTTGGATGAGCCGTTCAAATTGCCGGTATCGCGCGACATTCTCGGCCGCATCTTCAACGGCGCCGGCCTGCCGCGCGACGGCCGGCCGCCGATCATTTCCGGCGACCGGCGCGACATCAACGGCGAACCGCTCAACCCGGCGGCGCGCGCCTATCCGCGCGAGTTCATCCAGACCGGCATTTCCGCCATCGACGGCATGAATTCGCTGACCCGCGGCCAGAAGCTGCCGATCTTCTCCGGCGGCGGCCTGCCGCATAACCGGGTGGCGGCGCAGATCGTGCGCCAGGCCAAACTGCTGGGCGAGGAAGCCGCCGAATTCGTCGTGGTGTTCGCCGCCTTCGGCGCTTCGCATGCCGACGCCCGCTTCTTCCAGGAAAGCTTCGAGGAAAGCGGCGTGCTGAACAAGGTCGTGATGTTCCTGAACCTGGCCGACGAACCGGTCATCGAGCGCCTGCTGACGCCGCGTGCGGCGCTGACCGCGGCCGAATATCTGGCCTTCGACCTCGACTACCACGTGCTGGTGGTGATGACCGACATGACCGCCTATGCCGAGGCGCTGCGCGAAGTGGCGGTATTGCGCGGCGACGTGCCGGCGCGCAAAGGCTATCCCGGCTATCTGTATTCCGATCTGGCGGAACTCTACGAGCGGGCCGGGCGGATCAAGAACCGGCGCGGCTCGATCACGATGATTCCGGTGCTGTCGATGCCGTCCGACGACATCACCCACCCGATCCCCGACCTGACCGGCTACATCACCGAAGGCCAGATCGTGCTGGGGCGCGAACTGGCCAATCAGAACGTCTATCCGCCGGTCGCCGTGCTGCCGTCGCTGTCGCGCCTGATGAAGGACGGCGTCGGCAAGAACTTCACCCGCGAGGATCACCCGCACGTCGCCAGCCAGTTGTTCGCCAGTTACGCCCGCGCGCTGGAAGTGCGCGGCCTGGCGGCGATCATCGGCGCCGAGGAACTGTCCGACGCCGATCGCCGCTATCTGGAATTCGCCAACGCGTTCGAGCGCCGCTTCATCGGCCAGGGCGAAGACGAAGACCGCAGCGTGTTCGAAACGCTGAACCTGGCCTGGGATCTGCTCTCCATGCTGCCGGCGGATGCACTGATCCGGGTGTCGGAAGCGGAACTGGCCAAATACCACAAGGGCCAGGCCAGCGAGGCCGTGGCGTGAGATCGGCATGAGCAAGCGGCTTTCCGTTCCCCCGACCAAGAGCGCGCTGCTCCAGGTCAGCCGCCAGGTTCGCTTTCTCGAACAGGGCCGCCAGATGCTGGAAAAGAAGCGCGACCTGCTGACCCGCCTGGTGTACGAGCGGCTGGCGCAATACCGCGAGTTGCGCACGCAGACGATTAGCGAACTGGCCGAGGCCTACCACTGGCTCGGCATCGTGCAGATGCGCATGGGCGGCCAAATGCTGCGGCAGGCCTCGGTCGGGCTGAAACCGGCGGTGGCGATCCGGGTCGTGGCGCGCTCCAGCGTCGGCGTCGAATACCCCAGCGTATCGGCCTCGCCGCTGCCGCTGCAGCCGGTCGGCCTGATGTGGACCGATGTCAGCTTCGACGAAGCGCGCCTGCGCCTGCGCGACTTGACCATCACGCTGGCGCGCCTGGGCGAAGCGGAGAACGCGCTGTGGCGTTTGCTGGCGGCCAGCCGCAAGACCCAGAAACGGGTCAACGCGCTGAAGTACAACATCATTCCCCGCTACACCGCGACGGTGCACCACATCCGCGCCGCACTGGAAGAAGACGAGCGCAACACGCTGTTCCAGATCAAGGTGCTGCGGGCGAAAGCGGGGGCCTGATCCGGCGGCCCCGCCGGCGGACTTCCCCTCGGGCGAGAGCGGCGACTGCTTCCGCGTGGCGGCCGCATCTTTCTTAACGTCGGTGTGCATCGACAAGCCGGCGGCCTTCCCCGAGAATCGCCGGCGCTTCTTCGCGTCCTTCTTACCCCCTTTCAGGAGAAACCATGCGCCGCCTCGCCCTTTGCCTCGTCCTTGCCGCCGCCAGCCCCTTCGCCAGCGCCGGCTGCCTGCCTGTCGTCGGCAGCATCAAACTGACCCCGGACGAGGCTTGCACGGTCGCCAGTTTTCCGGGCATGCAGGGCCAGCCTTTCATCGGCGAGTGCTATTCGGCCGTGCTCAAGCTGGGCGGCCTGCTGCCCGCCCACGGCTATGCCGGCGTGACTTCGGAAGCGCTGACCAGTCTGCTGCCAAACGGCGGCGTGGCGGTCAGTCCGGCCAGCGTCCAGGGCGGCCGCAATCTGGTGACCGCCCGCAGCACCTTCGCCCTGGCCGGCACCCGCATCTATGCCGCCGAGGTGATCATCGCCAGCGGCGACATGGTCAGCGAGCAAAGCATCATTACCGGCACCGACGGCAAAGGGCTGTTCAAGAACGCCACCGGCGGTTTCACCATTTTCGGCAACAGCATCGGCGAGACCGCCCAGGTGCGCGGCCAGATCTGCACGCGCTGAGTCGGCCGCCGCTGCCTGTTTCTTGAGGCCGTTTCGCCGCCATGCTTGACAACCTGTACAGCGATTTGCCGGAAACCCTGCCTGAGGAACAGTTCCTGGAACTGCTCAATCGCCCGGGGTTGCGCATCGAGCGCATCGTCTCGACGGGCCAGGCCAGCCCGCCGGGCTTCTGGTACGAGCAGCCCGGCGCGGAGTGGGTGCTGCTGCTGGCCGGCGCGGCGCAACTGCGCTTTGCCGACGAGGCCGTCCCGCGCCGCCTCGAGGCGGGGGATTTCGTCGACATTGCCGCCCGCCGCCGCCACCGTGTCGAGTGGACCGATCCCGATCAGGCCACCGTCTGGCTCGCGGTGCACTACGACTGATTCCGCCGCGCACGCCTGCTCGCCGTTGCGGCCGTTCAAGAACGCCAAGCTTTGCGTTCACTCGCAGGGGTAGCGGACAAAGCCATCCTCCGGCCGCGCCGGCCCCAAGAAAAAGGGCGCCGCTTGTGCTGCGCGACGGCGGCGGTGACAACCTAGCACCTGCCTATGCTTGGCTGAAGCGGAGCACGTCCCGCTACTCCGCGACGCTGCACCCCATCCGTGCCGCGCTGGACGAAGGCGCGCGCAACGCGCGGTTCCAGATCAAGGCGCTGCGAGCGAAAGCGGCAGCCCGTCTTTTTGTTGCTTCAGTGGCGGGTTCTCGGCCGAAGATGGCCGCCAGTGAGTAGTGAGTAGGGCGGAAAAGCGCAGCGCCTTCCGCCGAATGCAGCGTATCGGCACA
>CAYXMQ010000010.1:0-113076 GCA_964466195.1 uncultured Thiobacillus sp. | reverse complement strand
GCGGTGGCGCCGGCCTGCAACATCCAGTGCCATTACTGCAACCGCAAGTACGACTGTTCCAATGAATCGCGTCCCGGCGTGGTGTCCGAGGTGCTGACCCCGGCGCAGGCGGTAAAAAAGGTCATGGCGGTGGCGGCCAATATTCCGCAGATGACCGTGCTGGGCATCGCCGGCCCGGGCGACCCGCTGGCCAATCCGGAACGCACCTTCGCCACCTTCCGCGAATTGAGCGAGAAGGCGCCGGACATCAAGCTGTGCGTGTCGACCAACGGCCTGGCCCTGCCGGAGTCGGTGGAGGAGTTGTGCAAGCACAACATCGATCACGTCACCATCACGATCAACTGCGTCGACCCGGACGTCGGGGCGAAGATCTACCCGTGGGTGTTCTGGAACAACAAGCGCGTCACCGGCCGCGCCGCCGCCGAGATCCTGATCGAGCAGCAGCAGAAGGGCCTCGAGATGCTGACCGCGCGCGGCATCCTGGTGAAGGTCAACTCGGTGATGATCCCCGGCATCAACGACGCGCACCTGGCCGAGGTGTCGAAAGTGGTGAAGGCCAAGGGCGCCTTCCTGCACAACGTCATGCCGCTGATCGCCGAACCTGAACACGGCACCTTCTACGGCCTGATGGGCCAGCCCGGCCCGACCCACGAGGAATTGCAGAAGCTGCAGGACGCCTGCGCCGGCGACATGAACATGATGCGCCACTGCCGCCAGTGCCGCGCCGACGCGGTCGGCATGCTGGGCGAGGATCGCGGCCAGGAGTTCACGCTGGACAAGATCGAGGACATGGAGATCGACTACCCCGCCGCGATGGTCAAACGCGCCGAGGTGCATGCCCGGATCGAGGCGGAGTTGCAGATCAAGGACCAGGCCAGGGCGGCGAAGGCCGGGCTGGCCAAAAACGTGGCGGCTATCGAGGGCTTGCAGCCGGCGAAGCAGGCATCGCGTCCGGTGCTGATGGCCGTGGCCACCAAGGGCGGCGGCGTCATCAACGAGCACTTCGGCCACGCGCGTGAGTTCCTGATCTACGAGGCCTCGGCGTTCGGCGTGCGCTTCATCGGCCACCGCAAGACCACGCCCTACTGCGAGGGCGGCGACACCTGCGGCGACGGCGAATCGGCGCTGGACGTGACCCTCCGCGAGCTGTCCGGCTGCGAGGTCGTGCTCTGCTCCAAGGTCGGCTACGAACCCTGGGGGCCGCTGCAGGCCGCCGGCATCCAGCCCAACGGCGAACACGCGCTGGAGGCCATCGAGGAGGCGGTGCTCGCGGTCTACGAGGAGATGCGCGCCGCCGGGAAGCTGGATGCCGCGCCGCTGGCACAACAGAAAGCCGCCTGAGGAGAATGAAATGGCCTTTGAAATCATCGAATCCTGCGTCAACTGCTATGCCTGCGAGCCGCTGTGCCCCAATCAGGCGATCTACCAGGCCAGCCCGCACTTCCTGATCGACCCGGACAAGTGCACCGAATGCATCGGCGATTACATGAACGCGCAGTGCAGCAGCATTTGTCCGATCGAGGGCGCGATCCTCGACGAACTGGGCGAGCCGCTGAACCCGCCCGGTTCGCTGACCGGTATTTCACCGGCGCTGCTGGCGCAGTACCAGGCCGCGGTCGAGGCCGCGTATCTGGCGGCGCTCGACGCCAGGTCGGCCTGAGGCATGGCCATGGCCACCGTCCTGTTCTACGAAAAGCCCGGCTGCGTCAACAACGCTCGCCAGAAGCTGTTGCTGGCTGCAGCCGGGCATACGGTGCAGGCGAAAAACCTGCTCGCCGAGAAATGGACGCCGGAACGGCTGTGCGCTTTCTTCGGCGATCTGCCGGTGGCTGACTGGTTCAATCCGGCTTCGCCGCGCGTGCGCGACGGCGAGGTCCTGCCGGCGGCGCTGGCGGCGGGCGAGGCCTTGCGGCTGATGCTGGCCGATCCGCTGCTGATCCGGCGTCCGCTGATGGAAGTCGACGGCGAGCGCCGGGTGGGCTTCGACCAGGACGCGGTGGATGGCTGGATCGGCTTGCGCAGCAAGGCGCCCGGGCAAGACCTGGAAACCTGCACGCGCAAAACCGCCTGCGGCCCGCAGCCATGAGCGAAACCCCGGTCGCCCTCGCCGCCGGCGTGCACTGGATCGGCGCCCTCGACCCGCAATTGCGGGTGTTCGACGTGATCCTGAAGACCGCCAACGGCACCAGCTACAACGCCTATTGCGTACGCGGCGAAGCGGGCGTGGCGATCATCGATACGGTGAAAGCGGAATTCGCCGACACCTTCTTCGAGCGCCTGGAACAGGTGGCGCGCTATGACGAGATCACCGCCATCGTGCTTAACCATCTGGAGCCGGACCATACCGGTGCGCTGCCCGAGTTGATGCGGCGTGCGCCGCAGGCGCGGCTGCATATCTCGGTGCGGGCGCAGTCCATGCTGAAGGGCCTGCTGAAGAGCGAAGAGTCCGCCCAAGAGCTCGCCTACAGGCCGGTCGATACCGGCGACACGGTGGCCCTGGGCGGGCGCACCCTGACCTTCCTCAACACGCCGTTTCTGCACTGGCCGGATACCCAGTGCACCTATCTGAACGAAGAGGCGCTGTTGTTCTCCGGCGACGTGTTCGGCTGCCATTTCTGCGACCCCCGCCTGTTCAGCGACCGCGTCGGCGATTTTCGCTTCTCGTTCGAGTACTACTACCAGCACATCATGCGGCCGTTCCGCGAGCACGTGCGCGCCGGGCTGGACCTGATCGAGCCGCTGCCGCTGAGGTTGATCGCCCCGGCGCACGGCCCCATCCTGCGCGCCGGGCCGCGCGCCTACGTGCAGCGCTACCGGCAACTGGCCGCGCCATTGCTGCACGGCGCCGGCCAAGTAAAAACCCTGCTGATCTTCTACATCAGCAGCTACGGCAACACGGAGCGCATGGCGCTGGCGGTGCGCGACGGCGCCGAAGAAATTGAAGGCGTGCGCGCCAGCCTGTACGACTTGCAGGGCGGCGAGGTCGCCCCGTTCGTCGACCTGATCGAGGAGGCCGACGGCATCGTGTTCGGTTCGCCGACCATCAATGGCGACGCGGTCAAGCCGATCTGGGACCTGCTTTCCTCGCTCGCGTCCGTCAGCGTCAAGGACAAGCTGGGCGCCGCGTTCGGCTCCTACGGCTGGACCGGCGAGGCGGTGAACATGCTGGAAGACCGGCTGCGCGGGCTCAAGCTGCGCGTGCCGCTGGCCGGCGTGCGGGTCAAACTGATCCCCACCGCGGACGAACTGGAACAGTGCCGCGAATTCGGCCGCCAGCTCGCCGCACACCTCACCGGCCGCGCCGCGCGCCGGGTGATCGACATGTCCGAACTACTCAAGGAACCCTCCCATGCCCAAGGCTAACGTCACCTTCGAAGACATCGGCGTCACCGTCAGCGTCCCCGCCGGCACCCGGCTGATCGAGATCTCGGAAAAGGTCGGCGCCGGCATCACCTACGGCTGCCGCGAAGGCGAATGCGCCACCTGCATGATGAAGATCGTCGCCGGCATGGAAAACATGTCTGAACGCTCCGTGCTGGAAGACAAGGTGCTGCAAGAAAACATGGCCAGCCGAAAACACCGTCTCGCCTGCCAGGCCCAGGTGCTCGGCGGCGAAGTCGTCGTCCGACCCGGCTGAAACCGGGCCGATTTTCTCGTTATTACCCACCCCACCCATTGGAGCCCAGCATGCCCCTCGTCACCTTCTCCAGCCCCTTGCACAAGGACAAGACCGTCTATGCCGTCGCCGGCAGCCACACCAAGACGTTGCTCGAACTGGCCAAGGAAAACCATATCCCGATCGACTTCAGTTGCCAGGAGGGCGACTGCAGCACCTGTTTGATCAAGGTCACCAATCTGTCGCGCAAAGGCCCGATGGGCGGTCCGCTGACCGACCGCGAAATCGCCGTGCTGAAAGAACTCAGGAAGATCAGCAAGGACGAGATCGAGGCCATGAAGGTGGACGACGTGCCGCACACCGCCTGGCGTCTGGCCTGCCAGATGATCGTGCGCGACGAAGACATCCTGGTGGAGTACCCGAGCAAATAAGGAGAGCGATCATGGCTGCCGTCCACGTTGCGCCGCCTGTCTTGCCGGCAGCGCCCGGCGCTGCAGCGGGCCTTTACAACCTGTTGATGGCGCAGGCGGCGGGCCTGCCCAATGACGGCCTGTTCGCCCGCATGCTGGCCAGCCAGGCGGCCGGGCAATCCGCCTTGCCCGCCGGCCTGGGCCTGGGCTGGAGCGACTTCCGCGCGCTGCTGGCGCGCCATTTCCCCGGCTACAGCCGGCTTGCTGTGCGGCACGGCCGCCGCGCTGCGGCGCCTCCGCTGTTGCGCTGGCAGCCGGCCGAGCAGGGCGAACGCTGCGCCGAATGGGACGAGCTGCGTGCGCTGCTGTTGCAACACCGGGCGGCGGCCGACGCCTCGGAAACCTGGCTGGCCGGCATCGTCGCCACCGCCTGCATGGGCGGCGACCATCTCTGGCAGGATCTCGGCCTGGATGCGCGCAGCGAGCTGAGCGTGCTGATGTCGCGCAACTTTCCCGGCCTCACCGCGTTGAACCAGCGCGACATGAAATGGAAGCGATTCCTGTACAAGCAGCTTTGCAACAGCGCCGGGGTGTATGTCTGCCGTTCGCCGTCGTGCGAGGTGTGTGCGGATTACGCGCAATGCTTCGGGCATGAGGATTGAGTGGTGAGCAGTGAACAGGGAGCAGCAAGCGGTGGATACACCGGGATGCAATACAGCTCAACGCTCACCGCTTCCCGCTCAGCGGAAATCCAACCCCGCGCGATCGCCGCCTACCTCGGCCTGGCCATCGGCGATGCACTGGGGGCGACGGTCGAGTTCATGACCCCGCGCGAGATTGCGTTGCAATTCATGCAGCACGACCAGCTCGTCGGCGGCGGCTGGCTGCGGTTGAAACCCGGCCAGGTCACCGACGACACCACGATGGCGCTGGCGCTGGGCGTATCCATTCTTGAAGCCGGCGGCGTCGATGCGCATGCCGCCGCGCAGTCGTTCGACGCCTGGATGCGCGCCAAGCCGGTGGACATCGGCGCCACCGTGCGGCGCGGCCTGCTCGCGTACCGCAACAGCGGCGATCCTACGCGGCCGCCCAGCGTGCATGACGCCGGCAATGGCGCCGCCATGCGCGTGCTGCCGGTGGCGCTGGCCACCCTCGGCCAGCCGGAAGACGTCGTGCGCGCCGCTTGCCGCGCCCAGGCCCACGTCACCCACAACAACGCGTTATCGGATGCCGCCACGGAAACCCTGGCGCTGATGGTGCAGGATGCGTTGCTGGGGGCCGACAAACGCGATCTGCTGCACCGACGCGCCCACCCGCTGGCGCAGATGCATCCGGAATTCGCCTTCCGCGCCACGCGCCAGCGCATGAACCCGAGCGGCTATATCGTCGAAACCATGCAGGCGGTATTTCAGGCCCTGTTCGACGGCGACGACTTCGAGGCGAGCCTGATCGACGTGGTCAACCGCGGCGGCGATGCCGACACCACCGGCGCCATCGCCGGCATGCTGGCCGGCGCGCTGTACGGGCCGTGCGCGATTCCCCGGCGCTGGCTGGCCGGGCTGGATGCGCAGACGCGTCTGGCCTGTGAAGGGCAGGCGAGCAGCTTGCTGGCATTGGCCCGTTGTTAGGTCGATGTCCGTTGTGAGGTCGACGCCCGCCTTATGCGGTCGGCGGCATCCAGGCGCCGGCCAGGTCGGCCAGGCTGTGCTGACTCAGGTCATCGGCGATCTCCTGTTTGATCGGTTGCCAGGCGCAATGCATGACGCAAGCCGACGCGTCTTCGCAAGCCTTGAAACCGAGCAGGCATTCGCGTTCGAACGGGTGCTCGCCGGTCAGTTGCAGGATGTCGGCCAGCCGGATGCCGGCGGCGTCGACGGTCAGCATGACGCCGCCGCTGCGCCCGCGCACGGCGTCCAGCCAGCCGGCGCGGGCGGGGGCGCGCATCAGTTTGGTCAGGTAGAACATCGGCAGGCCGAGCGCAGCGGCGATATCCCTGATCATGATTCGCTGGCCGGGCGGTTGCCGGGCCAGGTAGATCAGCGCTTGCAGCGTGTACTGGCTGGCGCGGTTGAGCAGCATGATCAGCCGCTGTGCCTGGGTCCGCTTGGCAACTGTTGCAGCCAGATCTGCTGACAGCTGCGTTTGCGGCGTTGCTGCAACAGCTCGCGTATCGGCGCGCGCGCCTGCTGCAGGCTGAGGATGCGCGCCGCGGTGATGGCTTCGCACAACAGCAGGTGATAGCCCAGCGGCGATTCCAGCACGCCGCTGAGTTGGCCGGGCTGCATCGCGAACAGGGCGGCGTCGAGTTGCGGATAGAGCTGGCCTTGCAGCACGTCGCCGAGCAGGCCGCCCTGCATCGCCGTGGGGCATTCGGAGTGCTTCAGCGCCTGTTCGTCGAACCGCTTCGGCTGCTTCTGCAGACGCGCGGCGACCGCTTCGATGCGGGCGCGGGCGGCGGCGGCGGTGTTGTCGGGCAGTTCCGGATTGAGGGTGACCAGGATATGGCGGGCGCGGCGGGTTTCCGGGCGGCGGAATTGCTGCGGGTGGAAGCGGTAATAGAGTTCGACGTCGATTTCGGACACGGCCGTCGCGCGCGCGCCGACGTTCTCCAGAATGGCCTCGACGCGCAGCTCACGTTCCAGCGCGGCGATGAAGCCGGCATGGTCGAGCCCGTTGCGGGCCAGATCGGCGCTGAATTCGTCTGCTTCCGGATAGCGATTGCGGATTTCCTCCAGCGCGGCGTGCAGACTGACTTGCGGCACCATCGCTGCACGCGCCTCCGGCGTGCACAGCACGCGTGCTTCCAGACCGTATTGCCGGTCGGCCAGCTTGCGCACTTTGGCGCGCTCGTCCGCGGCCAGCTCCGCCGGCGATTTGCCGAACAGGCTGTGCGCGGCCTTCAGTTCCAGGTAGGCCAGGGCGGCGGCTTCAGGCATGCGGCGCCTCCTGCATCGGACTGTCGTCGAGCAGGCTTTCCGGCACCTGCAGCATGCGGCCGCCGGGAAAATGCACGTGGTAGCGCACCCCCTCCGCCGGGTCGCGCAGCACCTTGAAAATCTCGCCTATGGCGCCGGCCGGAACCACGACTTCGCCCCGAAGCGACAAGGCCAGCCTGGTCTTCACTTTCTCGCGCGTTTCGAAGCGGCTGGCCATCCACGGTTCGTCGGCGCCGATCAGCTCTTCGTCACGGCAGCCGACGACGCGGCCCTGATCGAGGAAGTTGACGGTGTAGATGATCTGGTCCTGCAGGAAGGTGCCGACGTTCATGACATAGCCGACGCTGCCGCGCTTGATCAGTAGATTGCCGACCTCCAGGCCGGGGAAGGTGCCGTCGTTGCGCACATTGCGCGTCAGCCGCACGGCGACGCCGAAGTCGAAGCGTTGTTCCATGGTCAGCTACGCAAAGCCGCCTCGGAGCTGTGGCAGGCGCCGCCGCAGCCGCAACCGTCGGCCACCGGCGCCGCGGTGGCCGCGATCGTGATGGACGAAAGCGGCACGAAGGCGGTCTGCGGCGCATGCATGTGGAACACCTTGAACACCTTTTCGCTGAGCGCGTCGGATTCCACGAAGTCCTGGTAGGCGCGGGAGAGCAGGGCGGTATAGACCGCCCGCTGCGCCGCTTCGGACTCGGGCAGCGCGCCGGCCTGGGCCAGGTAGTTGTGATAGCGCTGCAGGATGTGCAGCCGGTTGACGTGCACCACGGCAGGGTCGAAGGCGACGCCGAAGTAGTTGAGGAAGTCCTCGGCGGATTCCAGTTCTTCCATTGCTTCGTCCAGGGTCAGGTCGTCCATTTCATCTCTCCACAAAAAATCAAGCTGCAGCTTCGATGCGGTCGGCCACCGCCTCCACAATCACATCCAGTAAGGCCTTGCCCCCGAGCCGGTCATGGCTGTCCAGTTCCACCAGCTTTTCCAGCATGGCCTGGCCGGCGGCCGCATTGCCCTGGCGCAGATGGATGTAGCCGGCGGCTTTCAGCACCATCAGATAAAAACGCAGCAGACCCATCGAACGCAGCACGGCATGGCCGATGTGTTCCGGGTGCAGTTGCTGCCATTCGGCCGGCAGGTCGAGGCGGCGGCCGGCCACGTTCATCGCACGGTCGGCGACCCGCAGGGCATCATCAAGGCGGTGCTGGTAGAAGTAGTAGCGATACAGCGCGACCAGCACCGTGAGTTGTTCCGGCGCCAGAAAGTAGGCGCGCAGCAGCATGGCTTCCGCTTCGCCATCGCCGTAACAGGCGCCGGCATTGAGCAGCAGGCGCTCGATTTCCGGCGGCAACGGGTCGTCGAAGTAAAGCGTGGTCTGGTCGAATTGCATCAAATCCATGCGGTTCTCACCTAGCTTTCATGGCTTGCGTTGCATCGTATGGGCGGCCTGCGTTGCGCACAGGTCATCGGCCTCGCAGATGCTGCATTGGCTGTCCACCGCTTCGCCGCGCGCACGCACGGCCTTTTCCAGAACCTCGATGCGTTCCATCAGGCAGGCGATGGCGCGGCCGACCGGGTCGGGGATCAGGTGATGGTCGAGATTGATGCCCTCGACGTAGATGCCCGCCGCGCCCGCTGCGGCCTCGTTGGCGCGCAGCACCACCTTGCCGGGGATGCCGACCACGGTGCGATGCGCCGGCACATCCTTGACCACCACCGAATTGGCGCCCACCCGCACCTGCTCGCCCAGCGTAATGGCGCCCAGCACCTTGGCGCCGGCGCCGATCACCACGCCGTTGCCCAGCGTGGGATGGCGCTTGCCCTTGTTCCAGGTGGTGCCGCCCAGCGTGACGCCGTGGAACAGCGTCACATCGTCGCCGATCTCGGCGGTCTCGCCGATGACCACGCCGGCGCCGTGATCGATGAAGAAGCGCCGGCCCAGGGTCGCACCGGGGTGGATGTCGATATTGGTCAGCAGGCGCGCAAACCACGCCAGCAGCCGCGCCGGGTAGCGCAGCCCGGCCAGCCACAGCCGATGCGCCAGACGCTGCAGCAGAACGGCGTGGACGCCGGGGTAGGTGGTGAGGACTTCGAAGCGGGAGCGCGCGGCGGGGTCGCGCTGGAACACGCAGGCGACGTCTTCGCGCAGGAGCGTGAACAGGCCGGGCGGGCGCGCTGAAATGCCGCCGGCGCGGGGATCGTGTTGCAGGCGGCGCGCGGCGTTCATGTCCGGCGTCTCAATGCACCGCATCGGCGTGGCCGATCAGGCGCTGATACAGGAGCGCCAATTCGTGCTCGGCGGGCGAGCGTTTGGTGCGTTCGGCCAAGGCGCGGATGTCGGGCAGCAGTTCGCGCGCTTGCGCCGGGCTGAGCGGCATGCCCATGCCGGCGTAGGCGGCGATGACGCCGTGCGCGCCGGAATGCTTGCCGACCACCAGGCGATGGCAGCGGCCGACTTCGCCGGGATCGAACGATTGATAGGTGTCCGGGTCTTTCAGCAGACCATCGACATGGATGCCGGCCTCGTGGGTGAATGCACCGGCGCCGACCACGCTCTTGTGCCAGGCCACCGGCCGGCCGGACGCGGCGGCGACGGCGTCGGACAGCGCCGGAAACAGGCTGAGATCGACGCCGGTGTGCATGCCGTACAGCTTGGCCAGGCCGAGCGCGACTTCCTCCAGCGGTGCATTACCGGCGCGTTCGCCGAGGCCGTTGACCGTGGTATTGACATGCGTCGCACCGGCGCGGCAGGCGGCCAGCGTGTTGGCGGTGGCCAGGCCGAGATCATCGTGCGCGTGCATCTCGATCTCCAGATCGCTGACCGAACGCAGGCTGGCGATGGCCGCATGCACGCCGAACGGTTCCATCACGCCCAGCGTGTCGGCGTAGCGCAAGCGGCGGGCGCCGGCCAGTTCGGCGGTTTCCGCGACTTTGAGCAGAAAATCGAGATCGGCGCGCGAGGCATCCTCGCAGCCGACGATCACCTCCAGCCCCAAGTCCTGCGCACGCGGCACCAGTTCGCGGATGCGGTTGAGCACCCAGGCACGGTCCTTGCGCAGTTTCTTGGCGAGATGGATGTCGGAGACCGAAATGGACATGTCGATCAGGTCGACGTTCAGATTGCGGCAGGCCTCGATGTCGGCCGCACGCATCCGGCTCCACACCACCAAGCTTGATTGCAAGCCGAGATCGGCGACCGCGCGTATGGCCTCGCATTCGCGCGCGCCCATGGCCGGAATGCCGACTTCCAGTTCCGGCACGCCCATCGCGCCCAGGCGGCGGGCGATGTCCAGCTTCTCCGCCAGCGTGAACGCGACCCCGGCGGACTGTTCGCCATCGCGCAATGTGGTGTCGTCGATGATGATGTGGCGGGTCATGGTCGTGAGGCTTGCACTTGAGGGTTGCGATGTAATCGTCATCGCAAGCCGCATGCCAGCGCAGAAATGTCGTTATCTATCTGAATAAAAACGACAAATCCGTCCGCTTTCAGCTTCAATCCGCGTCGAGGAAAGGACTTCCGGGGGCGTTTGGTGGGATTTGCGACAAATCGACACTGTCGCGATGCGCCGCAGCGCAATGCGCTGATGTTTACCGGCAAGGGGGCCATGCCCTCAATCCCTGAGCGATTGCCAAATCGGGCGGCGAACCCGCCGCCGCAAGTTTCAACACCCTGTTAAGCCGGTTGTATCGAAGCGTAGCCGATTTCTTCCGCCAGGCAGCCGATGGGCTCGGCCAGATTGCCAGCGGCAGCGGTTTCGAAGCGGACCAGGTAGATGTTCTGCGTCGGGTCGGCTTCGGCATGGCCGACATTGACCACGACGCCGCGCGTGCCGGCGGCGGCAAGCAGTTCGTTCGCGGCGACGCCGGGTATGCCGCTTTCGCCGGTATCCGGAAGCGGGTCGTTGTGCAGGTCGATGGCGGCATAGACGAGGTCGCCCAGGTTGTACGGGTTCATTGCATGCTCCAGGTCGTGCAGGTAAACGGGGTTTAACCCATCAGCGCGGTATAGGCCTGACGCAGCAATTCCATTTCAGCCGGACTGCCGCCGCGCGCTTCGGTAATCGAGATGAATCTGCCGCCCAGTTTTTCTGCCGCTTGGAACGGCGGGTCGATGCTGGTGAAGATGGCCAGGCGAACCTGAATCAGCCCGTCCGGCGTAGCCACACCGGCGCGGAATTCGGCCTCCAGCGCCAGCCCGCCGTTGTCCAGCCCGAGCGCGCTTTCTGCGCTGCGCAGATAGCGGCCGGGGTGGATTTCGACCCGGCTTGCCGAAGGCTCATCAGTGACCGAAGAATCTGCCGGCAGCGCCTGAAATGCGCTGAAGCCATGCGGCAAGCGCAGGAAGCGCACACGCGCGCTGGTCTTTTGCTTGTGCGCCAGCAACAGGCGCATGTCGGCGGGGAAGGCTGAACTCATACCGCCGCCAGCAATCTCGGTTCCGCCTTGACGAGGCCGTCGCGGCCCCAGACCGTGACCGCCTCGATGAACCAGCCCGGCCTGCGCGGGTGCAGCACGAGCAGGTCATATTCGCCGTGAAAGCTGCCGTCGCTGTTGAGGGTCAGGCTGCCGCGTTTCTGCGCCTGCGCGTCACGCCAGACGCCTACATAGCCGGGCTGGCCGTTGGCGGGGTCGATGACGCGGCTGAAGCGGACATCCTGCAGGCGGATCAGCGGCCTCTCGTGCTGCAGGTAGCGTTCCGCTTCCAGGCTGAGTACGGCGCACAACTTCTGGCCGAGTTCAACCAGTTCGTCAGGCAGGGTGGCATCGGCCATGGCGCGTTACCAGAACTCGGCGGGCGCCTTGAGCCGTTCCACCGGCTGACCGCCCAACAGGTGCTGCTCGAAGATGGCGCTGACATCCTCCTTCTTGACGCCGCCGTAGAGGACGCCTTCCGGGTAGACCAGCACGTTGGCGCCGACGCCGCACGGGCCGAGACAGCCGGTGCTGGTGATGGCGACGCTGGCGTAGCACTGGCGCTGCTGGAACTGGAACAGGAATTCGTCGAGCACTTCGCGGCAGCCTTTCTCGGCGCACGAACTGCGCGGATGGCCAGGGGGACGCGCCTGGGCGCAGATGAAGACGTGTTTGGCGGGACGGGGCATCGGGCTATGAAAACGCGGAGAGTGGAATATCGGGTTCAGATGCCGACCGGCAGAGCCTGGTGGCTGTGGCAAGCTTTCGGGCAGACGCGGGCGCAGGATCCGCAGCCGATGCAATCGAGCATGTTCTTCAATGCCATCACGCTCATCTGATCGTCATCGAGGTCCTCGTCCAGTTCGTCTTCTTCACGCTCCACCAGTTCGAACACGTCGCGCGGGCAGACCTTGTAGCAGCGGCCGCAGCCGATGCAGGTCTTCTGGTCGAGAGCGACGATGAAGGTCGGGGCGTACGCTGCACCACCCCGGGTGAGTGCGGTATAGGCGTCCACGATCAGCCTTTCTGCGCGGCTGCCAGGCGGCTGTTGGCGTCGGCCCAGGCCTTGCAGGCGTCATAGGTGGATTGGGCGAGCGCCGGGATTTCCTGGTAACCGGCCGGCAGTTTGTCCTCCACCAGATCGTGCAACTGCGAGGCCCATTCGCTGGAAATGCGTTTGAGCTTCTTGACCTCGCGGTCGAGTTGCTTGAGTTCTTCTTCGCTCATGCCGTGCTCCTCAAAGCCCCGCGACTTCCGGGTATTTGCCGATGATTTCCAGCGCCACCGACAGGTATTTGTCGGCTTCGTCCTTCATCTTGGAAAAGTTGTCATAGCCGTAGCGGTGGATGTCGCGCACGGTGCGGTCCATCACGACCAGCTTGCCGACGGTGATCAGCGCGCGGCCGAAGCCTTCGTGGCTGAGGTTGACCATCGGCACCGCCATCAGGCCGCATTCTTTTTCGATCAGCACGGCGATGCCGTTGTAGAAGGCCTTCACGCGCGCCAGGGTTTCCTCGTCCGGGTCGCCGATCACCGGGATCTGGCGGCGCTGTTCCTTGGTCACGATGTAGGGCGCCAGGATGCGTTCCACCGTCCAGCCGTCGTAGCTGCCGTAGCTGTCGAGGGCGCGCATCTGCTTGACCATTTCCTTAATGAAATCGGTCTCCATGATGGGGTCGCGTGCGAGGGTTTCGGTCATGCGGGTTCTCCAGAAATGACAGGGGTGACGGGGGTGGCGCGCAGGCGCGGGGTCGGCGCCAGCAGGCGTGCAGCGGCCAGGCCGAGGCTGAAGCCGAGCAGGGCGGCAAGCGCCGCTGCCAGATCGCCGGCGCCGCCGACATCGGCCAGGACGGCGCCTATCACGGCAAGCAGAGCGGGCAGCAGGTAGGCGAACGCGCCGGCGCGCAGCAGTTCGCTTTCATCGACGCAGACCAGCAGCTCATCGCCTGCCCGGGCATCGGCTTGCGCCAGAGGCAGCAGGGCGCGGCGGCGCGTAAGGTAGTGGCCGAGGCCGGCCAGGCCGCAGCGGTCTTGCGACTGGCAGGCGGCGCAGCCGGATCGTTCGCTGGCCGCCACCCAGGCCATGCCGTCGGCGGCGGAAACGACTCGGACGCGGGTTTCGATCATTCCGACCACCCTTCGGCTTCCATCGCACTGAAGCGGTCATCTTCCTTCGGCCGCAGGCGTTGCTTCAGCCAGGCGGGCGGTTCGTGCTTCAGGCTGCGATTGAGGCCGCCCAGCAGTTCGTCCAGCGATGTCCCTTCCTCGACCTTGATCGGCTGGATGCCGGCCGCCAGCAACTGCTTGATCGCAGATGCGCCGACCGCGTTGCAATAGACGGCAGCACAGCCATCCAGCAATTCGATCTTGCGGGCCAACTTGCCTTCGTGGCCGTCCATGGCAATCTCGCTGTCGTGGAATTCGGCCACTTCCACCAGACGCGCACCCTCTTCCGCCAGGCGGTAGATGCAGAACGCCTCGGCGGCGCCGAAATGCTGATCCACCACGCGGCGGTCGGAACTGGCGAAAGCGATCTTGAGCGTCATGCTGGCGGCCTGTTCAGTGCAATGGACGAGCTTCAGGTGTCGCATGTGCGGCGTTCCCGTGAACGTCGCTCAGCGACGCTTGCAGCTCCCCTCTCCCGCAAGCGAGTGAGGGGTTGGGGGTGCCCGGACGGCTGGCATAGACGGAGCGATAGGCCGGCACGTCGTGCTGGCCGTGCTCGACCAACAGGTTGGCCAGGTCGAACAGTGCCTGGCGGGTGCCGCGGTAGCCGACCCAGCGCTTCTGATAGCCGCCGATCAGGTCGTATTGCGGGAAACCGGCGCGCAACAGCGGCACGCCCAGCCGTTTGGCGGTCTCGGCGGCGTGGGAATTGCTGATGACCAGATCGACGCCGTGTGCCTGTGCCGCCTGTTCCAGGTCTTCCAAATCGCCCAGCTTGACCTGCGCGGCGGAGATTTTTTCAAGAATGGGGGCTTTGGCCGGTGAAACGGCGGCGCTGACTTCGCAGCCCATGCCGCTGACCAGGTCGGCCAGCGCAAACAGCAGATCAGGGTCGCCGGCAATCGCGACGCGGGCGAAGCCGAGCATGAAATGGGTGTCCACCATCGCGTCCTGCAACTGCGCGCGCTGGCGTTCGATGCTGTCCGGCACCGGCTGGCCGCTGATCTCTGCCAGTGCGGCGATGAAGGCATCCGTCGCCGCCAGCCCCATCAGCGAGGCGAAGCGATAATCGGGCACGCCGCTGCGGCTGTGCAGCAGATCGGCGGCCGGGTAGAGCGATGCACCGATGACCAGCGTCGCCGCGGCGTCGCCCAAGGTCTTGATTTCGGAAACCGGCGTGCCGCCGACCGTCAGCGGGCTGGAATCCTGATCAGTCTCCCGGTAGGCCAAATGGCCGTCGAGCGAATCCGACAAATCCGGCAGCAGCACCGGGCGCAGGCCGAACAGCTCGATCAATTCCCTGATGTGTTCCAGGTCGCCCGGCGTCAGCAGCGAACCGGCCAGCACGTTGACCTGTTTCCTGCGTTTGCCGACGCACTCGCTGGCCGGCACCAGCACGTCGATCATCGCCTTTACCGCCAGCGCATAGCCGGATTCCAGGCAACCGCTGAAATCCGGCGTGTTCACCGCCACCACCGGAATGCCGTCGAATTCGGGATGCCGGCTGCGGAACTGGCGCACCAGGCCGTGTATGTCGCTGCCCTGGGTTTCCGACAGTCCGGTGGTCGGCAGGCCGATCAGCGCCGGCTGGTGTTTCTCGGCGATGGTCTGCAAACCCTGAATCACGTTGTCGTCGGCGTTCATCACCGTGGATACCTGATCCATCGCGGTGGTCTGCAAGGGAATCGGCTCGCGGAAATGGCGCACGAAGAATACTTTGCCGAACGCCGTGCAGCCTTGCGAGCCATGCAGCATCGACAGCGCCCGGTTGATGCCCAGGAAGGCCAGCGATGCGCCCACCGGCTGGCTGACTTTCAGCGGATTGACGGCCAGCGCCTTGTTGCGTTTGATGATCTCGGCCATGAGCGGGGTGCAGACGACAGTGAAAGACAATCACTGCAGTGCAAGCCGCATGCCAGATATAAGTCCTTGTTATTGCAGACGTCAGGCGGCCCCGAGCGTTGTAGCAAAAGCGACAAGGGCGGGCGCGGATGGCGAGGACTGACAATCCGGATCGGCTCGGTTCGAGGCGCGAAGCGCCCGCAAACGCCGGCAAGGCGAGTGCCGAGAGGGCGGCCTTTGCGTGCCGGATGCTGCGGCGGTTTCAGTTTGGATCAGAGGGGGGGCAGGGGCATCATGGCTGGCTGCGCAGCTGCATGCATGCGGGTGTTCTGGCGGAGACGCAGGGATTCGAACCCTGGATCCAGTTTTTGACCGGATGCACCCTTAGCAGGGGTGTGCCTTCGACCACTCGGCCACGTCTCCAACTCGTTTCGACCAGGGGCCGAATTGAGGCGCGCAAGGATACCTGCGCGGGGTTTCTAAAGCAACGTCGGAACGCTCAGGCCGGGGTTTTTTCGAGTTCGAAAGCCTGATGCAGGGCGCGCACCGCAAGTTCCATGTATTTGTCTTCGACGACGACGGAAATCTTGATCTCGGACGTCGAAATCATCTGCAGGTTGATGTTTTCAGCGGCCAGGGTGCCAAACATCTTGCTGGCGACGCCGGCGTGGGAACGCATGCCAATGCCGACCAGGGAAATCTTGGCGATCTTGTCGTCGCCGGTGACTTCGCAAGCGCCGATTTGATCCTTGACCGTGTTCAAGACTTCCATCGCTTTCTTGAACTCGTTGCGATGCACGGTGAAGGTGAAGTCCGTCGTGTTATTGGCGCCGACGTTCTGCACGATCATGTCGACGTCGATGTTGGCGTCGGCGACGGAGCCGAGTATCAGCGCGGCGATGCCGGGTTTGTCAGGCACGCCTTGCACGGTGAGTTTCGCTTCGTCGCGATTGAAGGCGATGCCAGAGATGATGGGTTGTTCCATGCTTTCTTCCTCGAACGTGATCAGGGTGCCCTTGCCATCATCTTCGAAGCTGGAGAGCACGCGCAGTTTGACTTTGTATTTGCCGGCGAATTCGACCGAGCGGATTTGCAAGACTTTCGAGCCCAGGCTGGCCAGTTCCAGCATTTCTTCGAACGTGATGGTGTCCAGCTTGCGCGCTTCCGGGACGATGCGCGGGTCGGTGGTGTAGACGCCGTCGACGTCGGTGTAGATCTGGCATTCGTCCGCCTTCAGCGCGGCGGCGAGGGCGACGCCGGTAGTATCGGAACCGCCGCGGCCCAGGGTGGTGATGTTGCCGTTTTCGTCCACGCCCTGGAATCCGGCGACGACGACGACGTGGCCGCTGTCGAGATCGGCACGCAGGTTTTCTTCGTCGATGGAAAGGATGCGCGCTTTGGTGTGGGCGTCGTCCGTGATGATGCGGACCTGGCTGCCGGTATAGCTCCGGGCTTTCAGGCCGAGGTCTTTCAGAGCCATCGACAACAGCGCGATGGTGACCTGTTCACCGGTGGAGAGAAGGACGTCCATCTCGCGCGGATCCGGCTCTTTCTGGATATCTTTGGCCAGCGCGATGAGGCGATTGGTTTCGCCGGACATGGCGGACAGCACGACGACCACTTGATGCCCGAGCATCTTGAATTTGGCGACGCGCTCCGCGACGTTGCGAATACGTTCGATGGAGCCCACCGAGGTGCCGCCATATTTCTGAACAATTAGCGCCATGATTGGGGGAGTTGCAGGAAAAATCGGCATTCTACAGGAGGCGGACTTTTCGTCGCCAGATTGAAGATCGTTGAAACTCTTGCCGGTCACCAGTAGTCTTATTCCCGTTTTCAATTGTGATGGAGCTTCAAGAATGGCTAATCAATTCGACAATGTCGTGGACAGGGGTGGCGCCATTGGCGGCGTCGCCAGCTTCGAGCAGTCCAATCGCGTGCTGCGCAATACGTACATGATGCTGGGCTTGACGATGATCCCGACGGTCATCGGGGCGTACTTCGGCATGAGTTTGAATTTTGCCTTCGCGGCGGAGCATCCGTTCATGTTCGCCATCGGCATGCTCGCCGTGATGTTCGGCTTGTTCTTCGGCATCAGCGCCACCCGCAACAGCGGTCTGGGCGTGGTGCTGCTGCTTGCGCTGACCGGCTTCATGGGCGTAATGCTGGGGCCGATTCTGCAAGTGGCGCTGAATCTGAGCAATGGCACGGAACTCGTCGGCCTGGCGGCGGGCGGCACCGGCGCGATCTTCCTGACGCTGGCCGGCATTGCGACGACCACCAAGAAGGATTTCAGCTTCCTGGGCAAATTCCTGATGGTGGGCATCGTGCTGCTGATTCTGGCCAGCCTGGCGAACATCTTCTTTCAGATCCCGGCGCTGTCCTTGACCCTGTCAGCCGTCGCCATCCTGCTTTTTTCCGGCTTTCTGCTGTATGACATCTCGCGCATCGTGAACGGCGGCGAGACCAACTACGTGATGGCCACGCTGTCGGTTTATCTGAGCATCTACAACATCTTCGTCAATCTGCTGCAATTGCTGATGGCCTTCATGGGCGAGCGCGACTGATACGCTTGCGCGCTTAACGGGGCGGCCAGGGCCGCCCCTTTTTATTTGTTGCCATGTCTAATTCCCTTCCCTTGGTATTAACCGCCGGCGAGCCGGCCGGCATCGGGCCGGATTTGTGCGTCATGTTGGCGCAGTCCGCCGCTGGCGGGCGGGTCGTGCTGCTGGCCGATCGTCATGTTCTGGCGGCGCGGGCGGCGATGCTGCGGCTGCCCTTCGTCGTGCCCGATTACACGCCGGACGGCGATGCGCGTGTAAGCGTGCTGCACATGCCGGCGCCGGCGCCGGTAACGCCCGGTCGGCTCGATGCGGCAAATGGACCCTATGTGCTGGACACCCTGCGCCGGGCCGTGGCGGGTTGTGTCGGCGGCGAGTTCGCCGGCCTGGTGACCGGGCCGGTGCACAAGGGCGTGATCAACGAGGCCGGCATTGCGTTTAGCGGCCATACCGAGTTTTTGGCCGAACTGACGCATACGCCCCGGGTGGTGATGATGCTGGCCGGCGGCGGCATGCGGGTAGCCTTGGCGACGACGCATCTGCCGCTGCGGGCGGTGGCGGATGCCATCACGCCGGCCAGCCTGCAGCAGACGCTGCGGATATTGCACGCAGCCCTGCGGCGCGATTTTGCCATCGCTGCGCCGCGGATTCTGGTCGCCGGGCTCAATCCGCATGCCGGCGAGGGCGGCCATCTGGGCCATGAGGAGATTGAAGTGATTGAGCCGGTGTTGCGGCAACTGCGTGCCGAGGGCATGCATCTGGACGGCCCGCTGCCGGCCGATACCTTGTTCCAGAAGAAGAATCTGGCGACCGCCGACGCCGTGCTGGCGATGTACCACGACCAGGGTTTGCCGGTATTGAAGCATGCGAGCTTCGGCGCGGGCGTCAACATCACACTGGGCTTGCCGATCATTCGCACTTCGGTCGATCACGGCACGGCGCTCGATCTGGCTGGAACGGGCGCGATCGATGCCGGCAGTTTGCAGGTGGCGATCGACGCCGCCTGGGCGATGTCGATCGCTCGGATGGCGGCATGAAAACCGCATCCCCGCATCACGCCCTGCCCCGAGCCAAGAAAGCGCTGGGCCAGCATTTTCTGGTCGATGCGCACTACATCGCGCGCATCGTAGCGGCGATTCGGCCCGAGCCCGGCGAACGCATGGTGGAAATCGGTCCCGGCCCCGGCGCACTGACGCGCCCGTTGCTGCAAACGCTGCCGCATCTGGACGTGGTGGAAGTGGATCGTGAAATGGTGGCGCGCTTGCTGGCCGAATTTCCACCCGAGCGCCTCAGCGTTCATTCCGTTGACGCGTTGGTGTTCGATTTTGCCCGGCTGGGTCCCGGCCTGCGAGTCGTCGGCAATTTGCCGTACAACATTTCATCGCCGTTGCTGTTTCATCTGGCCGCAAGTGCGGAGGCCATCGTCGATATGACGTTCATGCTGCAGAAGGAAGTGGTTGATCGCATGGCGGCCGCGCCGGATACGCCCGATTACGGACGCCTTTCGGTGATGCTGCAGTCGCGCTTCAAGGTGACCAAGCTGTTCACCGTGCCGCCGGGCGCGTTTCAGCCGCCGCCCAAGGTCGATTCGGCCATCGTGCGTCTGGTGCCGCTGGCTGCGGAAGGGGTGCCGTATCGCGATGCAAAGGTTTTTGCCGACGTGGTGGCGCGCGCGTTCGGCCAGCGCCGCAAGACCTTGCGCAATACCTTGAAAGGCTGGGCGGATGAGGCGCTGTTCGCCGAGCTGGGCATCGATCCGCGCCGGCGCGGCGAAACCTTGTCGGTGGACGAATTCGCGGCGCTGGCGAATCGGCTTTCTGCCATGCACGAAGCGCCCGCAGCGGCCGGCTAGAATCGCGGGCATGACCGAACCCAATGCCATTGCCTGCTTCCATTGCGGCGAACCGGTGCCTGCAGGCGCCAAATACCTCATCTTGTATCAGGGCGAAAACGAGCCCGCCTGTTGCGTCGGTTGCCAGGCCGTTGCGCAGACCATCATCGACTCCGGCAATGCCGATTACTACCGTCTGCGCACCGACTTGCCGAAGACCGCCGAGGCCGCGCTGGAGGAGTTGAAGAACCTCAAGCTTTACGACCTGCCGGAAGTGCAGAGCAGTTTCGTCAAGAGCGAGGGCGTGGATGGCCTGACGCGCGAGGCGAATCTGATTCTCGAGGGCATCGTCTGCGCCGCCTGCATCTGGCTGAACGAACGCCATTTGCATCAGCTGCCCGGCGTGCTGGCGGCGGATATCAATTTTTCCACGCAGCGCGCCCGGGTGCGCTGGGATGACAGCCGCATTCATCTTTCCGACATCCTGAAAAGTATTCAGGACATCGGTTATCTGGCGTATCCGTTCGATGCCGGCCGCCAGGAAGAGTTGTTCCGCAAGGAGCGCAATGCCGCCATTCGCCGGCTGGCCATCGCCGGGCTCGGCATGATGCAGGTGATGATGTACGCGGTGCCGGCTTATCTGGCCTCGGGCGAGGCGATGAGCCGCGACATCGAGGCGTTGATGCGCTTCGCCAGCCTGATGTTGACGACGCCGGTGGTGTTTTATTCCGCCTGGCCGTTCTTTCAGGGCGCCTGGCGCGACTTGAAGCTGAAGCGGGCCGGCATGGATGTGCCGGTGGCGCTCGGCGTCGGGGCGGCATACGCGGCAAGCATCTACGGCACCTTCACCGGCAGCGCCGAGGTGTATTTCGATGCCGTGACCATGTTCGTGTTTTTCCTGCTTACCGGCCGTTTCCTGGAAATGAGCGCCCGCAAGCGTTCGGCCGAGGCGGCGGAAAGCCTGATCAAGCTGATTCCGGCGGCGGCGATGCGCTTGCCGGGCTATCCGGCTACGCGCGAAGAGGAAATGGTGGCGGCCGTCAAGCTGACTGCGGGCGACTTTGTGCTGATCGGACCGGGCGAGGGCTTCCCGGCCGATGGCAGCGTCGTGGAAGGCGCTTCCAGCGTGGACGAGTCGCTGCTGACCGGCGAATCCTTGCCGGTCGCCAAACATGCGGCCAGTCCGGTGATCGGCGGCACCCTGAACCTGGAGAGTCCGCTGGTGGTGCGGGTGGAGAAGGTGGGGGCGGATACCGTGCTGTCCGGTATCGTGCGACTGCTCGATCGCGCCTTGGCCGAGAAGCCGCGTCTGGCGCAGATCGCCGATCGCGTCGCCGGCTGGTTCGTGCTGGTGCTGTTGCTGGTTGCGGCCGCGGTGGCGGGCGTTTGGTATCTGGTCGATGCCTCGCGCGCGTTCTGGATCACGGTATCAGTGCTGGTGGTGTCTTGTCCGTGCGCGCTCGCTCTGGCGACGCCAACCGCATTGACCGCAGCACTGGGCCGGCTGACCCGATTGGGCTTGCTGTCCACGCGCGGCCATGCCCTGGAGACCCTGGCGCATGCGACTGATTTCGTTTTCGATAAGACCGGGACGTTGACCACCGGGCAGTTCAGCTTGCTGGATATGGCGGTGCTGCGCACGGATCGCGCGCACGTGTTGGCGCTGGCGCAGGCGCTGGAGCAGGGCGCGACGCATCCGCTGGCGGCGGCGTTACGCAGCGCCGCAGTGGAATCCGCAGCGCCCGCCCTCGCGGCGGATCATTTGAGCTACGTGCCAGGGCGCGGTGTGACCGGCCAGGTTGCGGGCCGAACCTATCGCTTGGGCGCGCCTGAATTTCTGGCCGATGCGCCCGCACCGGGACGCTTCCCGGTCGGCGCTTCGCTGGTCGGCTTGGCGGATGACTCGGGGGTGTTGGCCTGGTTTGCGTTGGGCGATACGCCGCGGTCGCAGTCGCACCAGTTGATCGACGATCTGAAGAATCTGGGGGTTCGCATCCATTTGTATTCCGGCGATCGTGTCGAGAACGTATTGGCGCTGGCGAAGGAGCTCGGCATCGAGGATGCGCAAGGCGGCATGTTGCCGCAGGACAAGCTGGCCGCGGTACGTGCGCTGCAGCAAGCCGGCGCCATCGTCGCGATGACCGGGGATGGCGTCAACGACGCGCCCGTGCTGGCCCAGGCGCAGGTCTCCATTGCCGTCGATCAGGGGGCGGAGGCGGCGCAGGCCGCGGCGGATATGGTGTTGCTGTCCAGCGAGATCGGCCGTCTGGCGGATGGCGTCAGGCTGGCGCGCAAGGCCCAGGGCGTGATCCGACAGAATCTGGCCTGGTCGGTGTTGTACAACGCGCTGGCTCTCCCGGCTGCGGCGATGGGTTATGTGACGCCCTGGATGGCTGGAATCGGCATGTCGCTGTCTTCGCTGCTGGTCGTACTTAATGCGACGCGTTTGTCGCGTATCGGCAAAAATTGAAGTAAAAGGCCTGCAGCAAAGGGTCTGAATAAAAGGCCTGAGGTAAAAGGCCTGAAGCAAAAGGCCATAAGGAATTTTGATTATCTCTTTGGGCTGGGACACAAATACTATGCCGCCACTCAATAAAGCCAGCCTATGGACATCCTTTATCTATTAATCCCGCTCAGCCTGGTTTTTGTCGCAGTGATCGCGGTGGTTTTTCTGTGGGCGGTCAAGAGCGGCCAGTTCGAAGACATGGAAGGGCCGGCGCACCGGATACTCATGGACGATGAGCTGCCCGACCCCGAATTGCGGAAACCTGCCGAAAAAATAACCACCTCAGAGCAACAAGAAGATGTAAGTGTTCGTTGACATATATCAAGCGCCTATTTAGGATTTTAATGTCGATTATTCGGCCTTCGTTTTTCAACCCAGCCTGTATCGCTTAAGGAGACCCGTATGGAAGCAACATACAACTATAAGGTCGTCCGCCAATTCGCCATCATGACTGTCGTATGGGGAATTGTCGGGATGTTGGTGGGCGTCATTCTTGCCGCTCAACTCATCTGGCCTACACTCACCGAAGCTTTGGGCCCTCTGGCCCCGTATCTTTCATTCGGGCGCCTGCGTCCGTTGCATACCAACGCGGTCATTTTTGCGTTCGGCGGTTCGGCCTTATTCGCGACTTCGCTTTACGTCGTACAGCGGACTTGCCAGGCGCGGGTGATTTCCGACGGTCTGGCCTCATTCGTGTTCTGGGGCTGGCAACTGGTCATCCTGCTGGCTGCGATTTCTCTGCCGATGGGGTTCACCACAGGCAAGGAATACGCTGAACTGGAATGGCCGATCGACCTGCTGATCGCCGTGGTCTGGATCGCTTATGCGGTGCTGTTCTTCGGCACCGTGGTGAAGCGCAAGACCCAGCACATCTATGTGGCCAACTGGTTCTTCGGCGCCTACATCGTCACCATTACCCTGTTGCACGTCGTCAACAGCGCCGAATTGCCGGTGACGCTGACCAAGTCGTACTCCGCCTACGCCGGCGTACAGGATGCCATGGTGCAATGGTGGTATGGCCACAATGCGGTCGGTTTCTTCCTGACCACCGCCTTCCTGGGCATGATGTATTACTTCATCCCCAAGCAGGCCGGCCGCCCGATCTTCTCGTACCGGTTGTCCATCGTGCACTTCTGGGCGCTGAACTTCATCTACATGTGGGCCGGCCCGCACCATCTGCTGTACACCGCGCTGCCTGATTGGGTGCAGTCGCTCGGCATGGTGTTCTCACTGATGCTGATCGCCCCCTCCTGGGGCGGCATGATGAACGGCATCATGACCTTGTCGGGCGCCTGGCATAAGCTGCGCACCGATCCGATCCTGAAATTCCTGATCACTGCGTTGTCGTTCTATGGCATGTCGACCTTCGAAGGTCCGATGATGTCGGTGAAGACCGTGAACGCCCTGTCCCACTATACCGAGTGGAATATCGCCCACGTGCACTCCGGCGCCATGGGCTGGGTGGCGATGATCTCGATCGGTTCGCTGTATCACCTGATCCCGCGTCTGTTCGGTCGTGAGGAGATGTTCAGCGTCAAGTTGATCAACACCCACTTCTGGATGTCCACCATCGGCGTCGTGCTGTACATCGCCGCGATGTGGATTGCCGGCGTCGCGCAAGGCCTGATGTGGCGTGCAACCAACTCGGACGGCACGCTGACCTACAGCTTCGCCCAGTCGGTCAATGCCATGTATCCGTTCTATACCATCCGACTGATCGGCGGCGTGCTGTTCTTCGCCGGCATGTTGCTGATGGCTTACAACGTGTGGAAGACCGTCGCTGCGGGCAAGGCTGTCAACGACGCCCGCATTCCCGAAGCCGTTGCGGCCTAATGGACAAGGAGTCTGAATATGCTTTCGCATAAGGCGTTAGAAAAGAACATCGGCTGGCTGATGGTGCTGACGTTCATTGCTGTTTCCGTGGGCGGCCTGGCGCAAATCGTGCCGCTGTTCTTCCAGAAGTCGACCACCCAACCGGTCGAGGGCCTCAAGCCCTATACCGCGCTGGAGTTGACCGGGCGTGATGTGTATATCCGCGAGGGGTGCTACAACTGCCATTCGCAGATGGTGCGTCCGTTCCGCGCCGAGACCGAGCGCTATGGCCATTTCTCGGTGGCCGGCGAGTTCATCTACGATCGCCCGTTCCAGTGGGGATCCAAGCGGACCGGTCCGGACCTGCACCGGGTCGGAGGACGTTATTCCGACAACTGGCATTACACCCACATGATGAACCCGCGCGATGTCGTGCCCGAGTCGAACATGCCTGCCTATCCGTGGTTGGCGGATGCGCCAGCCGATGCCGACACCATCCAGAAAAAGATGACTGTGCTGAAGAACTGGGCAGGCCATCCTTACACGGATGAGGAAATCGCCGCCGCGCCGGAAATGTTGAAAGACAAGACCGAGATGGATGCGCTGATCGCCTATCTGCAAGTTCTGGGCACCCACGCACCCAAGGCCAAGTGATATGGATGCGGGCCTCCTCAGCACGATCGTGACGGTTGTCTTCTTCCTGCTGTTTATCGCGATCCTCGTATGGGTATTCCATCGGGGCAACAAGCAGAAGTTCGAGGACGCCGCCAACCTCCCGTTTCAGGAGGATGCGGGCGAGGACCGCAAACCAGATTGACCACGCGTCGATTCATACCGTCGGTTCATTAGGAGAGACACATGATTGAAGGATATGCGGTACCCGACTTCATCAGCGATTTCTGGCATTACTACATCGCTGCTTTTGCCGTCGCAGGCATTCTGTTCTCGCTCTGGGTGCTGAAGAGCCAGAGCGTCGTCAAGCAGCTTGCTCCCGGCGAGCAGGCTGAACTCATGCATCCCACCTGGGATGGCGATTTGCAGGAATTGAACAACCCGCTGCCGCGTTGGTGGATGTGGTTGTTTTACCTGCTCATCGTGTTTGGCATCGTTTACCTGGTTCTTTACCCGGGTCTGGGCAAATATCAAGGTGCGTTGGGCTGGTCGTCGGCGCAGGCATGGCAAGACGAAAAGACCCGCGTCGATGCCGAGTTCAACAAGGAGTTCCAGCCTTTCGCAGGCATGGATCTGATGGCGGTTGCGGCCGACCCTAAGGCCCAGAAGATGGGCCAGCACCTGTTCCTGACCTACTGTTCGCAATGTCATGGCTCCAGCGGCCAGGGCGGCCCCGGTTTTCCCAACCTGACCGACGCCCAATGGTTGTTTGGCGGTACGCCCGATGACATCAAGAACAGCATTGCCGGCGGCCGTGTCGGCGAGATGCCTGCCGGCCTGGCGGGTGATGCCCAAGGCGCGAAGGAAGTCGCCAACTATGTGCTGGCGCTGGGCGGCAAGCCGCATGACGCCGCCTTGGCGGTCGCCGGCAAGGGGAAATACGCCGCTTGCGCCGGCTGTCATGGTGAAGACGGCAAAGGCATAGCGGCTGCCGGCTTTCCCAACCTGACCGACGACGCTTGGCAGTACGGTGGCAGCGAGGCTGCGATCACCGAGAGCATCGTCAAAGGGCGCAAGGGCGGCATGCCGGCGCAATTGGCCCAGCTCGGCGAAAACAAAGTGCATCTGCTTGCCGCCTATGTCTGGGGCATGGGCGGGGGCCAGAAAATGGCTCCGGCTGCTCCGGCTGCTGCAGCTGCACCGGTTGTGACGCCGTAAAGCAACCGGCAGTACCCCTCTCCGGGGCTGGCGCTAAGCCGGCCCCGGAAGCGAGTCGGTTTGAACCGAACGAGGTGAAAGCCGACTCGCTTCCGGGTAAATCATCGAGAGATCCACGTTGTTCAAAGCACGTTTTCCCGAGATCGACAGCAAGGCGTGCATGAACCATGGGGATGGCCGACATCGGCATAGAAGAGAGGCGTCACGTGGCTGAGCAACATCACAAAATTCCCGTAATCAGCGACTCGGAAGGCGGGCAGGAGCAATCGCTTTATGAGGTGCACCAGAAAATCTATCCGCGTGCCGTAACCGGCGTGTTCAATTACTGGCGGGTCGGACTGGTTCTGTTCACCCAGATTCTTTTCTACGGCTTGCCCTGGCTGAACTGGAATGATCGCCAGGCGGTGTTGTTCGACTTGGGGGCGCGCAAGTTTTATTTGTTCGATTGGGTATTCTGGCCGCAGGAGTTCATCTGGCTGGCTGTGATATTGATCATCTCCGCGTTGGCGCTGTTCCTGTTTACCGCGGTTGCCGGCCGTTTGTGGTGTGGTTATGCCTGCCCGCAGACGGTTTATACCCAATTGTTCATCTGGGTCGAGCGATGGTTTGAAGGCGATCACAACAAACAGAAGAAGCTGACCGATGCGCCCTGGTCCGCCAACAAGGTAGTTCGCCGCGGCGGCAAACATGTCGCCTGGATACTGCTTTCCCTGTGGACCGGCTTCACCTTCGTCGGCTACTACACGCCGATTCATGTGCTGGGCCAGGAGTTCCTGGCCTGGAATCTGGGACCGTGGGAGACCTTCTGGATATTCTTCTACGGCTTCGCCACTTGGGGATTCGCCGGTTTCATGCGCGAGCAGGTCTGTAAGTACATGTGCCCCTATGCGCGTTTTCAGAGCGTGATGTTCGATCAGGACACCCTGATCATCACCTATGACTACCGACGCGGCGAATCGCGCGGCACCCGCAAGAAAAGCATGGATTACAAGGCGGCCGGATTGGGCGACTGTGTGGATTGCGGCATTTGCGTCCAGGTCTGCCCGACCGGCATCGATATCCGTAACGGTCTGCAATACATGTGTATCGGTTGTGCCGCCTGTATCGATGCGTGCGATCAGGTCATGGACAAGATGGGTTACCCGCAAGGCCTGATCCGTTATTCGACGCAAAACGCGATCGACGGCAAGTATCCGGACAAGGACATCGTCAAGCACACCCTGCGGCCGCGCACTCTGGCCTACACGTTGCTATTGGGGGCGATCTGTGTGGCTTTTGTTTACACCCTGGTCAACCGCGTGCCGCTGCGCACCGATGTCATCCGCGATCGTCTCGTGCTGTCGCGCCTGGCCGACAACGGACAGACGGAGAATCTGTATCGCCTGCAAATCATCAATATGGATGGGCGTCCGCATCGTTACACCATTTCCGCCGGCGGTATCGAAGGCTTGAATCTGGTCGCCGGCGATCGAGTCGAGATTCCAGCCCTGGGCACGGAAAACGTCAACGTGGTGGTGCAAATCGATGGCAGCCGGCTGAAGCGGCCGAGCCAGCCCATCGTTTTCAGGATCGCGGCCGACGACGATCCCGAGATCGTGCGCGAAGCCAAATCCAGTTTCCTAAGATAAGGTCATGACTATGCTGAATAAATCCATGCAACGGGTCTGGTGGAAAGAACCCATGATCTGGCTGGTGGCCGGTTTGCCGGCTATCGCCGTGGTGGCGAGTATTGCGACCTATTTCATCGCAGCAGACAAGCCGGATCCGCTGGTCAATGCGGGTTACCACAAGGAGGGCATGGCGCCAGGCAAAGACACGAGCCGTGAAGAGCGGGCGGCGGCGCTCGCGATCGTCGGCGAATTGGCGATCCAGCAGGGCGAGGCCAGACTGACATTGAGGGGACGTCTGGATGCGATGCCGGCCAGCCTGGAACTGCTGTTGCTGCATCCGACCCTGGCCGACCAGGATGTGCGCCTGCAGTTGAAAGACCTGGGTCGCGGCGTCTACGCCGCGCCGATGCCGGAAAGCGGCGCCGGCAAGCGGCAATGGATACTGGAGCCGAATGATCAGTCCTGGCGGCTCGGCGGCGAGCTGACCTTGCCGCTGCTTGGTTCTACCAGGCTTGGTCGTGATTGATTTCATAACGACCCGTTAAGGGTGTTTTAAAAGGAGCTTGAAAATGGACGTCGTGCTGAAAGAGCTGTTCGGTTCGAACATTGGCCTGCTAAGCCTGTTCACTCTGAGTTTCATAGTCGCCATGGGGCTGTTCCTTTGGTACAAGCTGACGCAGAAATCGCACGAAGGCGACAACTGACATTCAGGGCGCTTGTTTGCCTTTCGTATAGGCCCGGGCTGACTTGAAGTCGGCCCATTTTTTTACGCAACCTGCATCCGGCCGGCATCAAGTTTGCGCTGCGCCGGGCCGATATCCCTTCCGTACTATGAACCCGCGGTGAGGCTGCCGCGCCGGTAATTCCTTCCCGATCGAGATCACACGTCATGTCCCGGACCATCGCCACTTCCATACAATCCAAGATTGTGCTGACCATTTCGCTGATCTTCATCGCGGTTCTGGCGACGTCGACCTGGGTGATAGTGCGTAATGAGCGTTCGCTGGCACAGGATATCGCGCTCGATAAGGCGCGCGGTTTGTCGCAATCCTATTTCGACGGCATCAACACCATGATGCTGACCGGGACGATGGATCAGCACGAAGCCTTGCGGAAAAAATACCTGTCTACGCCAGGCGTGCGCGAAATTCGGGTGGTGCATGCGCCTGCGCTGCTCGACGGCGTCACGACCAATCCCGCCAAGCCGCAGGATGCGTTGGATGAACGCGCGGTGAAGGGCGAGGCGGTCAGTGAATTCGGCGAGGACGCCAACGGCCGTTTCGTCACTGTCCTGACGCCTCTGCCAGCGGTCGACAATCATATGGGCACCAACTGCCTGACCTGCCATCAGGTGAAGCCGGGCAGCGTGCTGGGGGCCACACGCATCAGCTATTCATTGAAGCAACTGGATGATGAGTTTCGCAGCAATTTTCTGGTCGTAGCCGGCCTGAACCTGGTGTTGTCGGTATTGGGCATTGCCCTGGTGGTCGGGTTGTTGCGTCGCATCGTGGTGCTGCCGCTGTCGAACATGCGCGCCGCGATGCAGTCCATCGAACAGAACGCCGATCTGACCCAGCGTCTCGCCATTGCCGGCAAGGATGAAGTCGGCTCGCTCGGGCAGGCGATCAACGGCATGCTGGACAAGTTTGGAGCCAGCCTCGGTCTGGTGATGGACACCTCTTCCCGGCTATCGAGCGCGGCGGATCGTATTGCCGCGGCATCGATTCAGACTGCAGAGGCGGCCAGCCAGCAATTGCAGGAAGCTGAATCGACAGTGCATTCGATCACCGATCTCAAGGGCATCGCGGCCGAAGCCGGCAGCAGCGCGGCGCGCACGGCCGTGGCCTCGGTCGATGCCGACAGCGAAGCCGGCCGGAGCACGCAGACGACGCGCAAGGCGATCGAAGGCATTCTGTCTCTGGTCAACGAGATCCAGCAGGCCGCCGAGGTCATCGGGGCGCTCGACCAGCGCAGCCAGAACGTCAGCGATGTGCTGGACGTGATCAAGGGCATTGCCGAGCAAACCAATCTGCTGGCGCTCAACGCGGCGATCGAAGCCGCGCGCGCCGGCGAGATGGGGCGCGGTTTCGCCGTGGTCGCCGATGAAGTGCGCAAGCTGGCCAACATGTCGCACGAGTCCACCCGCAGCATCGAAGAGATCGTCATGCAGCTGCGCCAGGAGGCCAAGCGCGCGGTCGAAGTCATGCAGAAAGCGCGCGAAACCGCCTCGCAACACAGTCAGGAACTGGGCGATGCGGTGGGCGGGCTGGATCAGATCGTGGTGCGGGTCAAGGATATCCGCGATCTGAATGCGCTGATGGAACGTTCGGTACGCAGCCAGGCGGAACTGACCGACAACGTCGATCAACGGGTATCCAACATCGGCCGTATCGCCGAGCGCACGGCCAGCGAGGCCGTGGAAACGCGCGGCGTCAGCGAAGAACTGGTGGCATTGGCGCGCGAGTTGAATGATCTGGTCAGCCGGTTCCGTTTGCGCTGAACGGCGCGATCAGGCCGGCAGGACTTGAGCCGCAGTCAACGCAGGGTTCGTCAACCGGGTTGCGCGATGGCACTATCCGTTCCCTGTCTTCAAGTTGGGAACGTCGCATGTCCGCAGTCGCTTTAACATCCTCATTTTCCGCCTCGCATCTGAAAGCGCTGCGCAGCCGAGAGCGCTTGCTCAATCTGCTGCTCAGCAAGGTGCTGAAGCGCCAGCTTGCGCCGGCGGTCTATCAGGCCATCGGCGAATTGCGGCTGGGCTTCATTGCGCTGCGCGAGCGCGAGTCGACATCCAGGCGGCGGCAACTGATCGACCTGATCAATCGCCAGGAGCCGGCGGCGCTTAGCCAGATCATCCGGGCGTTCAATATCTACTTCAGCCTGATCAATATCGCCGAAGAGGCGATTGCACTGCGCGAACGGCGCCGCGCCGTGCAGCAAGGCGCCCATATGTGGCCCGGTTCGTTTCACGACACCCTGCTGGCCTTGCGCGACGAGGGCGTCAGCGCGACGGATCTGAAGAGTCTGCTGGCGCAACTGTGCTACCTGCCGGTGATGACCGCGCATCCGTCCGAGGCCAAGCGCCGCACCATCAAGGGTGCGTTGCGCAACATTTTTCTGTCCATCGAAGCGCTGGATGATCCGCGCGTACGCGGCATGTATCGCGACGAGGCGATCCAGCATCTGTCCAATCAGATTCACATTTTGTGGAACACCGACGAGGTGCGCGCCAAGAAGCTCGACGTCAGCGACGAAATCCGCACCGGCCTGTCCTATTTCCCGCTTTCGTTGTTTCAGGCGGTAACGCAGGTGTATCGCAATTTCACTCGCTCATTGGCCGACGTCTATGGACCGCAAGCGCCCGCCGAGATCGGCACGCCCAGTTTTTTGCGCTTCGGCTCCTGGATCGGCGGCGACCGCGACGGCCACCCGCTGGTCACCAGCGAGGTGACCGCGCTGGCCTGGCGCATGCAGGCGCAGACCGCCTATAGCGAATATCTGCGCCGGCTGGAGCAGTTGAGCGATCAGTTGTCCTATTCGATCCAGCTGTGTCGGCCGTCGGAAGCCTTCATGGCCGATCTCGCCGAGGATATCGCGCAGGCCGCCGCGATGCTGGGCGCGGATGTGGACCGTTACTTGCAGGAACCCTACCGGCGCAAGCTCGAAATCATGTGGTTGCGGATACGCCGCAATCTCGATCTGGCTGAAAAGGACGTCGAATTCAGCCATGGGTTGGGCCACCAGCAACCTGGTTACGCCAGTGATCAAGCCTTCCTGCACGATCTGCATCGGATTCGGGACTCGCTGATCAGCCACGGCGACAGCGAAATCGCAAATCGCGAGTTGCTCGATCTGATCCGGCTGGTGGAAACCTTCGGCTTTCATCTGATGCAGCTCGACGTGCGTCAGGAATCCGGTCGCCATAGTCAGGCCGTGGCGGAAGTGCTGCGCGCGGCGCTCGACGTCGACTACCTGGCGCTGGACGAGAACGCGCGCCTGGTATTGTTGAGCGACGCCATCGCCAATCCCAACGCCTTGCAGTTCGATCTGGCCGCCCTGACGCCGAGCGCGCAGGAAACACTGCGCCTGTTCCAGCTCATCGCGCATGCCCGCCGCAACCTGGGCGCGGCCTGCTTCGGCAAATACGTGATCTCGATGACGCATTCGGCGTCGCACGTCATGGAGGTCATGTTGCTGGCCTCGCAGGCCGGATTGGCCGGACGCCTGGCAGGCAACTGGTATTGCCATATCGGCGCATCGCCGCTGTTCGAGACCATTGACGACTTGCATCGCGTCGAATCGGTGCTGACCCAGCTCTACGAACTCCCGGTTTACCGGCGTCTGCTGGATGCGGCCGGCGACGGCCAGGAAGTCATGCTGGGCTATTCCGATTCCTGCAAGGACGGCGGCATTCTGGCCTCGGCCTGGAGCCTGTACGACGCGCAGAAGCGCATCGTCGCGGTCTCGCAAGCCGCCGGCATACCCTGCCGAATGTTCCACGGCCGTGGCGGCACGCTGGGCCGCGGCGGCGGTCCGACCTACGAAGCGATCCTGGCGCAGCCGGCCAGCACGGTGCGCGGGCAGCTCAAGCTGACCGAACAAGGCGAGGTGCTGTTCTACAAATACAACAACATGGAAACGGCGGTGTACGAATTGACGCTGGGCGTCAGCGGCCTGCTCAAGGCCAGCAGTCACCTGATCGGCTCCGCCCAGGCGGACCGCAAGGACTATCTCGGCATCATGGACGCGATCGCCCGCGCCGGCGAAAGCCATTACCGCGCGCTGACCGAGCACACGCCCGGTTTCCTCGATTACTTTTACGAAGCGACGCCGGTGCGCGAAATCGGCTTGATGAATATCGGCTCGCGTCCGTCGCATCGCAAGACCGGCGACCGCTCGAAGGACTCCGTGCGCGCCATCGGCTGGGTGTTTGCCTGGGGCCAGTCGCGCCACGCGCTGCCGGCCTGGTACGGCATCGGCACGGCGCTGGAAAGCTGGCGCGGCCACGATCTGGCGCGACTGGCCAAATTGCAGCAAATGTATCGCGACTGGCCGTTCTTCCGAACTTTGCTGTCGAACGCGCAGATGGCGTTGAGCAAGACTGACATGAATATCGCCCGCGAGTACGCCAGCCTGTGTCCGGATGCCGACAGCGGCAAGCGGGTGTATGAAACGATCCGCGCGGAATATCAGCGCAGCATTCTGCAGATACTCAATGTGGCCAACGTCCAGACCATGCTGGAAGAGTCGCCCGAATTGGCGATTTCATTGAATCAGCGCAACCCCTATCTCGATCCGCTGAATCACATCCAGGTCGTGCTGTTGCGCAAGCTGCGCCAGGATGAACCCCCGTTCTCGGCACGCCGGTTCAGCGAGGCGGCAAAGCCGCCGACGGCTCCGCTGGAGGCCGACAGTCCCTGGCTGGAGCCGTTGCTGCGCTCGATCAACGCCATCGCGGCTGGCATGCGCAATACCGGTTGAGGCGGCCGTGATCCGTCCGGTGGTAAAAATCCTGCGCCTGTTCAAACTGGTGCTGAGCGGTGTGGTGACCGCACTGGTGTTCTATCCGCGCCTGGATCGCGCTGCGCGCGACCGGCAGGTGACGGCCTGGGCGAAGAAGCTGATGCGCATCCTGCAGATCGAACTGCGTCTGAGCGGTGTGCCGCCGAGCGGCGGCGGGGTGCTGGTGGCGAACCACATTTCCTGGTTGGACATCCATGTGCTGCACAGCATTTTGCCGGTGCGCTTCATTTCCAAGGCGGAGGTGCGCGATTGGCCGTTGCTGGGCCGCTTGGCGAAGGCCTCCGGCACGTTGTTCATTTCGCGCGAGAAAAAATCCGATGCGCTGCGGGTGAATCAGGAAATGGCCGCCGAGTTGCGCGCCGGCGAATGCCTGGCGTTCTTTCCGGAGGGCACCACCTCCGACGGCCTTAATATGCGCACGTTCTTCCCTTCGTTGTTCCAGCCCGCGCTGGATGCCGGCTGCCCGGTCTATCCGGCGGCCATACGCTACCTGAACCTGCACGGCGAGCCGTGCCTGGAAGCGGCGTACCACGGCGACATGACCTTGCTGGCTTCATTCTGGCGTATCGCCAAACTACACGGCATGGTGGTCGAGGTGGCTTTTTTGCCCGGGTTGCCGAATGACGGCGGGCATCGCCGGGATATGGCCAAGCAGGCCGAAGCGGCGATCCGCTCCGCTTTGCGGATCTAGCCTACGGATGCGGCGTCTTTCTGGCCGTACAGCGCACCTGGAAGCACTGTTCGTCGTCGAGCCGGAAAGCGGTCAATGCGCCGCCCCACAAGCAGCCGGTATCGAGGGCGATGACGTCTTCCCGTATCAGCAATCCCAACGTGGACCAATGCCCGAACAGGATGCGGACGCTGTCTTGCCCGGCTGCGCTGGCGCGGCCGGGGAAATCGAACCAGGGCGTCAAACCGGGCGGAACGGCGTCGAGTCCGAGCTTGTGCTGGAATTCGAGGCTGCCGTCCGGATGCAGATAGCGCGTCCGGGTCAGGCAGTTGGCGACGAAGCGCAGCCGCTCCTGGCCGCGCAATTCGGGCGACCAGCTGCGCGGTTCGTTGCCATACATCTGGCGCAGGAAATTGCGCCAATCCGGCCCGCGCAGCGCGGCTTCGAGTTCGCCGGCGAGGCTTTGCGCGTCGTCGGCGCTCCATTCCGGCGGCAGGCCGGCGTGCAGCATCATCCAGGCACCGTCGCGATGCAACATCGGACGCCGGCGCAGCCAGGTCAGCAAGGCTTTGCGGTCGGGGGCGGCAAGGATCATGTCCAGCGTGTCCTTGCGATGCGGCGGCACGAAGCCTTCCGCCACCGCCAGCAGATGCAGATCGTGATTGCCCAGCACGGCGACGACGCAATCGTCATGCGCCATGCACCAGCGCAGCACGGCGAGCGAATTCTCGCCGCGATTGACCAGATCGCCGGTGATCCAGAGCCGGTCGCGCGTCCGGTCGAAGTCCAGCGCCGCCAGCAGCTCGGCCAGCGCGTCATGGCAGCCCTGGATGTCGCCGACCACATAGGTGCTCATAACGCCGCCTCGGCGTTTTCGGCTTCCGGCCCTTGCAATGCCATCAGCGGCTTCATCGCCGTGAGCAGATTGGCGAAGAGTCTGGGGTGTTGTTTTTCCTGATCGGCCAGCAATTGCTTCATGTGCATGCGCTGCATCGGCATGGAAAAACAAGCCGGACAGTTTTCGAAGATCACCGGCAGGGCGGCGTTCCTGGCGAAGTCGCGGGTCTGCCGTTCGCGCGCATAGACCAGCGGCCGGATCACCCGCACATCGCCGGCGTCGTTCAGGTAGTGCGCCTGCATCGTGCGCAGTTTGCCGCCGAAGAAGGCGCTCATCAGGAAGCTTTCCGCCAGATCGTCGAGATGCTGCGCCAGGGCCAGCACGTTGTAGCCGTGCCGGCGGGCCTGGGCGTACAGAATGCCGCGCCGCATACGCGAGCAGTAGGCGCAGAACGAGGTGCCTTTCATGTGGCTTTCGGCCTGTTCCAGAATCGGCTGCGATTCGTAGAAATACGGCACACCCAAGGCAGCCAGATAGTCCTGCAGCGGCGACGGATCGTATTCCGGCGATTGCGGGTCGACCGTGCAGGCGGCGAGTTCGAACTTGACCGGCGCCTTTTTCTGCAAATGCAGCAGGATGTGCAGCAGCGACAAACTGTCCTTGCCGCCGGAAAGGCCGAGCAGGATGCGGTCGCCGTCGCGGATCATCGCGTAATCGCCGATCGCGCGGCCGGCGGCGGCAAGCAGCGGGCGCGACGGCTTGACGGGTTGCGGGGCCGCGTTCACGGCAAGGCTTTGTTCAGGCTTTCGAGGAATTTGGCGGCCGGTTCATAGCCGATCACGCGATACGGGATCTCGCTGCCGGTCTTGTCGAAGAACACGATGCCGGGCGGTCCGAACAGTTTGAAACGGGCCAGCAGCGCCTTGTCGTCGGCGTTGTTGGCGGTGACGTCGGCCTGCAGCAACAGCACGTCCTTCAGCTTGGCCTGGACGCCGGGATCGGTGAAGGTGAAGTTCTCCATTTCCTTGCAGGAGACGCACCAGTCGGCATAGAAGTCCAGCATGACGGCGCGGCCGCCGGCGGCCTGAATGGCGGCGTCCAGCTCGGCCACATTCTTGACGCGCTGGAAATTCAGATGCATCTCGTTCTTGGCCGCGCCGGTGCTGCCGCCCTGGTAGACCGACAAGGGCTGCAGCAGATCGCGGCTGCCGCCCATCGCGCCCAGCAACAGCGCGATGCCCGCCACCAGCGAAATGACGCCGACGCCTTTCCAGAAGCGGGCCAGGCCTTTGGCGTTGACCGCCAGCGGTTCCATCGCATGCAGGAACATCGCGCAGATGATCAGCAGCGCGGCCCACAGCAGCATGTGCACGATATCGGACAGCAGCGGCGAAATCAGCCAGATCGCCACCGCCAGCAAGGCGACGCCGAAGAAGCGTTTGACCGCGTCCATCCAGCCGCCGGCTCTGGGCAGCAGCGCGCCGGCCGAGAGGCCGATCAGCAGCAGCGGCATGCCCATGCCCAAGGCCAGCGAGAACAGCGACACGCCGCCCAGCACGACATCGCTGGTCTGGCTGATATAGAGCAGCGCGCCGGCCAACGGTGCGGCGACGCAGGGACCGACGATCAGCGCCGAAATGGCGCCCATGACGAACACGCTGGTGAAGCGGCCGCCCTTGATGCGGTTGCTGGCTTCGGTAAAGCGGCTCTGCAGGAAGCTGGGCATCTGGAGTTCGTAGAAGCCGAACATCGACATCGCCAGTGCGACGAAGATGGCCGCGCCGGTGCCCAGCGCCCACGGATTCTGCAGTGCGTTGGAAATCAGCGTGCCGGACAGGCCGGCGGCGACGCCGGCCATCGCATAGGTCACCGCCATGCCGAGGACATAGGCCAGCGACAGCATGAACCCCTTGCGCTTGGTGATCTGCTGGCCTTGGCCGACGATGATGCCGGACAGGATCGGAATCATCGGAAACACGCACGGCGTGAGCGAGAGCAGCAGACCGAAGCCGAAGAAGCTGATGATCACCAGCCAGTAATTGCCGCCGCGCAGGATGGCGGTGACGCGGCCGGTGTCGGAGGTGTCCGCGGCGGCCGCCTGGCCGGTTGCAGCGGGTGCGCTGACGGCGAGCGGCGTGGTGGTCAGGTCGACGGTCAGCAGTTCGTCTTGCGGCGGGTAGCAGATGCCTTTGTCGCTGCAGCCCTGATGCGAGGCTTCCAGTTTCAGGCTCTTGCTGCCGGCGGGAACCCCGGTCAGATGCACGATGGCGTTGAATGACTGGTGGTAGATGAACATGCGGCCGAAATTGGGGTCGATCTTTTCTTCCGCCGCCGGCAGTTCGATGCGATCGATTCTGACCCCGGCCGGCTCGACGACCTTGAAGGCGATCTTGTCGCGGTACAGGTAATAGCCTTTGGCGATGGTGAAGCGGGCGTCGAGACTGCCGCCGGCGCGCGGCGTCAGCGCCAGTTTGAAGGCTTCCTGCGGCGACAGGAATTCGGATTCGGCGCCGCCGGTGAATTCACTCGCCAGCGACTTCAGCCGAGCCAGGATTTCCGGGTTTTGTTGCTGCAGGGCAGGCGCAGGCGCTATCGGTTGCGGTGCGGCGGCTTGCGCGGGCGGGGCCGGCGGGCGCGGCGCGGCAGCGGTGGCCGCGATGGTGGCGATGCTCTCTTGCGGCGGGTAACAGACGCCGAGATCGGCGCAGCCTTGGAACATGGCTTTGAGCTTGAAGTCTTGCGGCGCGCCGGCGTAGGTGTAGGGAATCTGCACGCGCAGGTCGCCGCGGTAGGTTTCCACTTTGCCGAAGTATTCGTCCTGTTTGATCTTGCCTGCGGGAAGCGCTACCGCACCCAGCTTGACGCCGTTTTCGGCGGAAAACTTGATCTTGTCGCGATACAGGTAGTAGCCGTTGGCAATCTGGAAGCGGGCTTCGATCTGGCCGGGTTCAACCAGTTTGGCGGAATAGCGGAAGGCCTTTTCCGGTTCCAGCAGTTCCTCGTCGGCATGCGCGAAGATGGAAAAAAACAGCGCAAGGACAAACAGTAGGCGCATGGCAAAAAACTCCGGTCAGGGCAGTGGCGAGGCGGGGCCGGTGGATGCGGCAACCCAGCTCAGGTATTCGGGCAGGCCCTGGGCGACATCCAGGGCGATGATTTCCGGCAGATCATAAGGATGCTGCTGGCGAAGGTAGGTCTCCAGCGCGGGATAAAGTTCCGCCGTGGTCTTGATGATGAGTGGAATCTCCCCATCTTCCTGCACATCGCCTTGCCAGCGATACACCGATCGGCAAGCGGTGAGAATGTTCACACAGGCCGCAAGTCGGTTTTCCACCAGACTTCTGGCCAGCTTGTCGGCGAGCTCGGCATCGGGCAGCGTGGTGAATACGAGGCGGGTGGCGGACACAGAGAGCGGGCTTGGAGAAAGCGCATGAAAATTGGATTCGCGGGGATTATAGCTGTCGCGGGTTTTTTGTTGATTCCAGCCCTGGAAATAGCAGGTATCTATCAGATCGCCGGCCGTATCGGCCTGGGCTGGACGCTGATCTGGCTAGTGGCCGCGATGATGGCCGGCGGCATGGTGATACGTCAGCAACGGGCGACGTTCATGCCGCGGTTGCAGCAGGCCATGGCGCAAGGACGCGAGCCGTTGGCGTTGCTGTGGGCGAGCGGGCGGCGTTTCCTGGCAGGGGTGTTGTTGATCATCCCGGGGCCGTTCAGCGATTTCCTGGCGCTGTTGCTGCTGCTCTGGCCGGGGCCGAAATTGGCGCCGCTCCAAGGGGGGCCGGGCGATACCGAGCGGGTCGATCCGCAGCGGGTTGATCCGGTCGGTCCCGAGCGCAGCGCGCGCGGCGGCGACGTGATCGAAGGCGAATTCCGGCGCGAGGATTGAACCGCTGCGCTAATCGAGCTGCGCTTTCAAATGCCGCAACGCGACCAGAGAGGCGGCGGCGGCGGGAATGGCGACCAGGATGCCGACAAAGCCGAACAGCTGGCCGAAAGCCATCAGCGCGAAAATGACGGCGACCGGGTGCAGGCCGACGCGCTCACCGACCAGCCAAGGCGTCACCGCCATGCCTTCCAGCAACTGGCCGACGACGAACACGCCCCAGATCGGCAACAGGCCGGCGAGCGTGCCGAACTGGGCGAAACCGGCCAGAGTGCCCAGCAAGACGCCCACCACGACGCCCAGGTAAGGCACGAACACCAGGATGCCGCTGATCAAGCCGACCGCCAGCGCGTAATCGAGGCCGGCCAGCCAGAGCGCGGCGCTGTAGAACACCGACATCACCAGAATCACCATGACCTGGCCGCGCACGAATTCGGACAGCACGCGGTCGATTTCCTGCGCGATGGCGACGGTCTTGGCCTTCAACGGAGCGGGAATCCAGTCCGCCAGATGCGCCATGCTGCGATCCCAGTCGCGCAGCAGATAGAACAGCACGACCGGCACCAGCAGCAGATTGGCGAGGAAGCCGAGCAGGGCGAGTCCGCCGTCGGTGAGTTTGGGCAGATAGCGGGTCAGTTGCGAAAGCTCGCTGATGTTGGCCCGCAACCAGGCCAGCATTTGCTCCTGATCGCGCACCAGATCGATGCCGAAAGTGCGGGTCAGCCACGGCAGCAGGGTCTGGCTGCCCCATTCGACGAGCTTGGGAATCTGCTGCATCAGCAAGCGCGCTTCGGCTTGTACCAGCGGCGCCAGAATCAGCGCCAGCAGCACGAACATCAGCACCAGGCCGAGCAGCACGATGATCGTGCCGGTTGTGCGGCTGAGGCGGCGTGTCCCGAGTTTGCGCCTTTCCAGACGGTCGACCAGCGGGTCGCACAGGTAGGCGATCGCGCCCGCGAGCAGAAACGGCGCCAGAATCGGCGACAGCAGGTAGAGCAGATACGCGCCGGCGGCGGCGACGGCGAGGTAGGGCAACCAGCGCGTAAGGGAGGGTTCGTTGAGCATGTGGGCTAGAATAGCATCGTTTTTTTTCCGTCTAGATGGCGTTCACGTGACCTCAAAAACCTCTTTGTCATACCGCGATGCCGGCGTCGATATCGATGCCGGCGATTCCCTGGTGGAGCGCATCAAGCCGCACGCCAAACGCACGCTGCGCCCGGAAGTGCTGGGCGGCATAGGCGGCTTCGGCGCGCTGATGGAGCTGCCCAAGAATTACCGTGAACCGGTGTTGATATCCGGCACCGACGGCGTCGGCACCAAGCTGAAGCTGGCGTTCCAGATGAACAAGCACGACACCATCGGCCAGGATCTGGTCGCGATGAGCGTCAACGATATTCTGGTTCAGGGCGCCGAGCCGCTGTTCTTCCTGGATTACTTCGCTTGCGGCCATCTCGACGTCGATGTCGCCGAACAGGTGGTGTCCGGTATCGCCAACGGCTGTGTGCTGTCCGGTTGCGCCTTGATCGGCGGCGAAACGGCCGAGATGCCGGGCATGTATCCGGCGGGGGAATACGATCTCGCCGGCTTCGCAGTCGGCGTCGCGGAGAAGTCGCGCCTGATCAGCGGACGCGACATCGCGCCCGGCGATGTGGTGCTCGGACTGGCGTCCAGCGGCCCGCATTCCAACGGCTATTCGTTGGTGCGCAAGATCGTCGAAGTCAGCGGCGCCGATCTGGCGTCGGAATTCCATGGCCGCACGCTGGGCGAAACCCTGCTCGCGCCGACGCGCATCTACGTCAAGCCGTTGCTGGCGTTGATGCAGCAGATCACCGTGAAAGGCATGGCGCACATCACCGGCGGCGGCATTACCGGCAACGTGCCGCGCGTCCTGCCGGCCAACGTGACGGCCGTCATCGATGCCGCCGCCTGGACCTGGCCGGCGATCTTCCAGTGGCTGCAGGCTCAGGGCAATGTCGCGCTGGATGAAATGCATCGCACCTTCAACTGCGGCATCGGCATGGTCGTCGTGGTCGCCGCCGCTGACGCCGACGCCGCCATGCGTTTCCTGAGCGAACAGGGTGAAAGCGTGTATCGCCTGGGCGAAATCCGCCTGCGCGAGGCCGAGCAGGAACAGACCGTCATCGTTTGATTGTCCGTCCCATGCGCGTCGTCATCCTGATCTCCGGCCGCGGCAGCAACATGCGGGCGCTGCTGGAAGCCAAGCTGCCAGTGCAGTTCGTCTGCGTGATCAGCAACAAGGCGGACGCCCCCGGCCTGCAAACTGCGGCCGCACATGACGTGCCCACCGAGGTGCTGGAGCATCGCGCCTTCCCGGACCGGGGCCGCTTCGACGCTGCCCTGGCCGCGCGCATCGATGCGTACCAGCCGGATTTCGTCGTCCTGGCCGGTTTCATGCGCATCCTCAGCGATACGTTCGTGCGCCATTACGCCAACCGGCTGATCAATGTGCATCCCGCGTTGCTGCCGGCGTTTCCCGGCCTCGATACGCATGCCCGCGCGATTGCGGCCGGGGTCAAGCTGCACGGCTGCACGGTGCATTTCGTGACGCCTGAAGTCGATGCCGGGCCGATCATCGCGCAGGCGGCGGTGCCGGTTCTCGCCGACGACACGCCGCATAGCCTGGCCGCACGCGTTTTGCGCCAGGAACACCGAATTTTCCCGCTCGTGCTGCGTTGGCTGGCGCAAGGCCGGGTACACCTGCGCGACGACGGCACGGTGGCGGTGATGCCGGATCAGTCTGTCGACGCCGACGCGGCCTTGATTTCGCCGCCTGCCTGCCCAGCGGACTGAGTTCCCATGCGCGAAAAGCGCATCATCTTCGTGGCGCTGGCGTTTTCGCTGTTGGCTCATCTGGTCGCGGCGAGCAGTTATCGCCATTGGTGGACCGCGCCGGCCGCCGCCATTCCGTATCCCATCGAGACGCATCTGAGCCTGACCGACTTGCCGGCCGCCGCCTCTCCTGCCGCGCCCGCACCGCGGCCGGCGAGCCAACCCGCCGCGCGGCGAGCGGTCGAGCCGCGACCCGACTCGCAGCCGGCGGCAGACGCATCCGCCGCCGCGGCAGCCTTGCCCGCGGCGCCAGCCGCCGAGCTGGCCTCGGTGGAGGCGACGCTGCCGCCGGCGCCCGAATCCGGTGCGGCTCGGCTGCCCGCGCCGCTAGCTGAAAGGCCTGCGCCGCCACCCGCGCCGCCGCCGGCCGTGGAAGCGCCTGCCGCGCCGGCGGTCGCAGCGGCGCGTGCGCGGCGCGACTTGCCGGAACGCATTGAGCTGAAGTACAGCGTGCAGTCGGGCGATCAGGGTTTCACTGTCGGCCAGACGACTTACAGCGGGCATCTGCGCGACGGCCGCTATGCCCTGGTCAGCGTGACCGAAGCGACCGGCGTGGCTGCCTTGTTTGTCGGCGGCCAGATCATCCAGCGCAGCGAGGGCTGGCTGACCGAAAGCGGCCTGCAACCCGAGAAATTCTGGGGCGAGAAGGGTGACAGAAAGCGGCCGCCGGTGCGCTTCGACTGGGCTCAGAAGCGCTTGCTGCTGCCCGCCGGCGGCGTCGAGTTGCCGCCGCATACGCAAGACTTGTTGAGCTTCCCGTTTCATCTGGCCCTGCTGGCGGGCGAAGACGACGCGGCGTGGTCGCTGCCGGTGACCAATGGCAAGAAATTGCGCGAATACGATTTTCATGTCGCCGGCCGCGAAACCTTGCCTCTGGGCGACGGCCGGGTCGATACGCTGCGCCTGCAAGGCAGCCGCAGCGGTGAAGGCAGTCTCGATGTCTGGCTGGCGCCGGCGCGGCATTGGCTGCCGGTGCGCATTCGTACGCAGGATCAGAAGGGCAAGGTCATCGTGCTGACCTTGCAGGCCGGCGTTATCTGAAGCGGATCAGTCCGCCACGCCGAGTTCGCGGCGCGTGGCGAGGGCCAGTTGCAGCGCCTCTTCCCGCGTCGCGGCCAGGCAGTTGTAATGCCCCATCTTGCGGCCGGGGCGGGCTTCCGCTTTGCCGTAGAGATGCAATTGCACGCCGGGATGCTGGAGCAGCAAGTCCCAGCGCGGCTCCGGTTGCCAGACATCGCCGAGCAGATTGACCATGACCACCGGCGAGAGCAGGCGCGTGTCACCCAAGGGCAGACCGCACAGCGCGCGGACCTGTTGCTGGAACTGGTCGGTGGCGCAGGCGTCCAGCGTGTAATGGCCGCTGTTGTGCGGGCGCGGCGCCATTTCGTTGAAGACGATGCGGCCTGTGCCGGCCTCGCCTTGCAGGATGAAAAACTCCACCGCCATGACGCCGATGTAGTCGAGGCCGCGTGCGAGGCCGGCGGCCATCTGGCGGGCGGCGTCGGCGAGCGGTTCGGGGACGCGCGCCGGCACGATGCTGATATCCAGTATGCCGTGGCGATGCCGGTTTTCCGCCAGCGGGAAGAAGGCGATTTCATCGGCCTGATTGCGCGCCAGCACGACCGAGACTTCGCTTTGCAATGGCAAAAAACCTTCCAGCAGACAGGGCACGCTGCCAAGTTCGGTGTAAGCGGCGACCAGCTCATCCAGGCTGTCGACGCGCGCCTGTCCCTTGCCGTCGTAGCCCAGGCGGCGAGTCTTTAATACGGCCGGGCCGGCGATCCGGGTCCAGGCATGGACGAGGTCGCCTTCGTTTTCGATATTGGCGAAGGGCGCGGTGTCGCAACCGAACTCGCGCGCGCGCAACTTCTCGGTCAGCCGATCCTGCGCTACCGCCAGCGCCTGCGGCGACGGCGCCACCAGACAATGCTTGGCCAGCATGTCCAGGCTGGCCGCCGGGACGTTTTCGAACTCGGTGGTCACCGCGTCGCACAAGCTGCCCATGCGCAACAGGGCGACCGCATCGCGGTAGTCCGCCTTCAGGTGCGTATCGGCCAACTGCCCGGCCGGGCTGGCCGGATCCGGGTCGAGTACGACGACCTGATAGCCCATGACCTTGGCGGCCAGCGTGAACATGCGCCCGAGTTGGCCGCCGCCGAGGACGCCGAGCGTTGCACCGGGCAGGATCATGATGCGCGATCCGATGCTGTGTTGTCCGGCAGTGTGGCGGCGAGGACGCTTTCGGTTTGCGCGCGGCGGAAATCGAGCAGGCGGGCGCGAATGTCCGGAAATTCGCCGGCCAGCATGGCGGCCGCAAACAGCGCCGCATTCGCCGCGCCGGCCGGGCCGACGGCGAAGGTGGCGACCGGTATGCCCTTGGGCATTTGCGCGATCGACAGCAGCGAATCGAGGCCGGTCAGAAATTTCGACATCACCGGCACGCCGAGCACCGGCAAATGCGTCTTGGCGGCGACCATGCCGGGCAGATGCGCCGCGCCGCCGGCGCCGGCGATGATGCAGCGCAAGCCGCGCGATTCCGCGCTGGCGGCATAGTCGAACAGCAGATCCGGCGTGCGGTGGGCGGAAACCACGCGCTGTTCAAAGGGCACGGCAAGTTGGCTGAGCAGCGCGGCGGCTTGGCTCAGCGTGTCCCAATCACTGGTGCTGCCCATGATGAGACCGACAAGAGGAGAAGGCATGATCGTTCAACGCGAAAGGAGGTCAATACAGGCCGCATGATAGCGGCTCGCGGGGGGCGGCGAACACGCGGCAGGCATCGGATGCGCGTGCGAACTAGAAAGGCAGCGCCCAATCCGGGTTTTTGGCCAGCAAAACCGCCCGGAAATCGCTTTGTATCCGCGCCAGCGCTGCGGTGTTATCCGCTTCGAAGCGCAATACGATCGCCGGCGTGGTGTTGGACGCGCGCAGCAAGCCGAAACCCTGCGGGTATTCGACGCGCAGGCCATCCAGCGTGATGACCTCGCGGCTGTTCAAGAACGGGGGGTGCGCCTGCAGTTCGGCAATGTATCGGTGGGCTTCACCCTCCGGCAGCTGGATCTGGAGTTCAGGCGTGCACAGCGAATCCGGCAGGTCGCGCAAGGTGGCGTTGAAGTCGGCCTGGCGCGAAAGGTATTCGAGCAGGCGCGCACCGGCGTAGAGGCCGTCGTCGAAGCCGTACCAGCGTTCCTTGAAAAAGATATGGCCGCTCATTTCGCCGGCCAGCAGTGCGCCGGTCGCCTGCATCTTGGCTTTGATCAGCGAATGGCCGCTTTTCCACATCAGCGCCTTGCCGCCCCGGTCGGTGATCCATTTGGCCAGATTGCGGCTGCATTTGACGTCATAAATGACCGTTGCACCCGGGTTTCGGGCCAGCACATCGTCGGCGAACAGCATCAACTGGCGATCGGGAAAGATGATGCGGCCCGCTTTGGTCACCACGCCGAGACGGTCGCCATCACCGTCGAAGGCCAGGCCGATTTCGGCATCGCCGGTTTGCAGGCGCTCGATCAGGTCGGCCAGGTTGGCTGGGATGGAGGGGTCGGGGTGATGGTTGGGAAAATGGCCATCGACTGCGCAATGCAGTTCATTCACCGTGCAGCCCAGGGCGCGATAGAGCGCCGGGGCGTACGCGCCGGCGACGCCGTTGCCGGCGTCGACGACGATACTCATCGGGCGGCTCAGTTTGACGTCGGCGCAGATGCGATGCAGGTATTCGTCGGCGATATCGTGCTGGCGATAGCGGCCCTGGCCGCTCGCGAAGTCGTGCGCCTCGATGCGCAGTCGCAGGCGCTGAATGGCGTCGCCGGACAGCGTTTCGCCGGCCAGCACCAGCTTGATGCCGTTGTAGTCGGGCGGGTTGTGCGAGCCGGTCACCATGGCGGCCGAGTGGCACCCCAATTGGTGGGCGGCGAAGTAGGCCATCGGGGTGGTGACCAGACCCAGGTCGATCACATTGATGCCGCTCTGCCGAATCCCGCGCACCAGCGCGGCAGCCAGATCGGGGCCGGAAAGGCGGCCGTCGCGGCCGATCACGATATCGCTCTGCCGGCGCGCGCCGGCTTCGGAACCCAGCGCGCGGCCGATTAGCTCGACCACCTCGGCATTCAGTGTGCGGCCGACGATGCCGCGGATGTCGTAAGCCTTGAAGATTTCTCTAGCGATGGCGTGCACGTGCTCCCCCGTAACGAGGGGCGATTATCTTGTATTTGGCGAAACTTTTTCCGTCGCGGCGGGGCGGCGTTTCGTAGCCACAAAAAAAGAGCGGCATCGGAAACCGATGCCGCTTAAAAACCGCCATTGCGGCGGTCAGGGAGGTTAGTTGGGAGGCCCTGCCTCAGCATGTCCAGTAACAGCAATTTCTGTGCCTGCCAGCGAGGCTATCTGTCGCGCCAGTAACAACGCCGCAGTGACCGAAAGCTCTAATACGAAAGATATACCAAGACTGACAATATTTCATCTTTTTTGTTGAGTTTTTAAGAGCTTGAAAGATACGCGCCAGAAAAAAACCACAGTGGCTGATCGGCGCCGATTTGATCCAGGTCAGGTTGCGTTGTTGCCGTGTTTTTCCAGGCCCGCCTACAATCGGGCAAACCTCCTCCGAGCGACTTATGTCCCAATTCACTGCACTCCTCGAGAAATACAGCAAGCCAGGGCCGCGTTACACCTCCTATCCGACTGCGCCGTATTTCCATACCGGTTTCACCGAGGCCGACTGGGTGCAGGAGCTGCAGGTTTCGCAAGACATCGAACGCGGGCTGTCGCTTTATGCCCATATCCCGTTCTGCGACACGCTTTGCCATTACTGCGGCTGCAACATGGTGGCGACCAACGACTACAGCAAGGCCGAGACGTATCTGCGCTATCTGGAACAGGAAATGACGCGCGTCGCGCAGTTGACCGATCCGCGTCGTCAGGTCAAGCAGTTGCACCTCGGCGGCGGCACGCCGACCTATCTCAAGCCGGACGATATTCGCCGTCTGATGGCGATGTTTCGCGCCCGCTTCAATATTGCGGCGGATGCCGAAATGGGCTGCGAGGCCGATCCGCGCGAACTCACCCGCGAGCATCTGGCTGCGCTGCGCGAATCGGGCTTCAACCGCTTGTCGCTCGGCGTGCAGGATCTCGACGAACAGGTGCAGAAGGCGGTCAATCGCGTGCAACCGGAGGCGCTGATCGAGCAGGTGTATCACTGGGCGCGCGAACTCGGCTTCGCCAGCATCAACATGGATCTGATCGTCGGCCTGCCGCATCAGAGCACGGCCAGTTTTGCGCATACGCTGGATCGGGTGCTGGCCTGGGCGCCGGACCGGTTCGCCATCTTCGCTTACGCACACGTGCCCTGGATGAAGAAGCACCAGAAGCTGATCAACGAAGCCGATCTGCCCAGCTTCGCGGCGCGGCTCGATCTGCAGCAGCTGATACATGACCGTCTCGGCGCGGCCGGATACCAGAACGTCGGCATGGACCATTACGCCAAGCCCGACGACGAGATGGTCAAGGCCCAGAAGAACAAGACCTTGTGGCGAAATTTCCAGGGCTACACGACGCACAAGAACTGCGACATCTACGCGTTCGGCGCGTCCAGCATCAGCCAGACGCGCGACGTCTACATGCAGAACGAGAAGAACCTGAAGCAGTACCAGGAGCGTGTCGCGGCCGGCCATTTGCCGGTGGAGCGCGGCCTGCGCCTGACGCCGGAAGATCAGCTGCGGCGGGAGTTGATCACCCGCATCATGTGTGACATGGAAATCGACACCGAGGCGTTCGGCGCGGAATGGGGCGTCGATTTCTCGGAAAAATTCGCCGATGGCCTGGCCGAATTGCCCGCCTTGGAAGCGGACGGCTTGGTGCGACAGGAGCCGGGCCGTATCGTCGTGACCCAATTGGGCAGTTTGTTCCTGCGCAATATCGCGATGGGCTTCGACGCGTATTTGAAAGAGGCGGCGCAAGGCCAACAGCCGCGCTATTCACGTACGGCTTGATACGCCCCCTAATAAAAAGCCGCCTGATCAGGCGGCTTTTTTCTGGCCGTGTTACGTGCGCCGAGCGCTTATTCCAGAATGTCCTTGTAGAGCGCGTCTTCTTCCGCACCCACTTCGGCCATCGCCTTGGCCAGATCGCCGGGCAGCGTCTTGGCCAGATTGCTCAGATTCATGCGCACGACATACAGCTTGCCATCCTTGCCATCGAACACGGTGGCGCGGCAGGGCAGCGGCGGCGTCTTGCCGCCGGCGGCTTTCGCCACTTTCTCGTTGGCGCCGGCCGGGCAAAGATGGATCACCTTCATGCGCTTGGCGTCCTTGACGCCGGCTTCCCGCATCTGGACTTGCATGTCCTGCACCGGGCCGACTTTCCAGCCGCGTTTCTCGGCGCCGGCCTTGATCGTGCTGATGGTTTCCTCGAAGCCCAGCCTGGATTTGCGCATATCGAACATCACCGACATCACCTGCGCCTGCTGCAGCATGGCTTTCTGCATCTGTTCGGGGCTGGGTTGAGCGGCGGTTTGCGCCAGGGCGGGCAGGCTGAATGCCAGCAGGCTGAAGAGTAGGGACGCTTTCAAGGCAGAACTCCTGGTTCAGTGGTGATGGCCGGACTGAGCTGTCCAGCCCAGCAGTTTGTAGCGGGTGCCGCAATACGGGCACAGCGCCTCGCCTTTTTCCTGTACCGGCAAAAAGACGCGCGGATGCCCGCTCCAGGCGCTGTCCGCCGGCATCGGGCAATGCAGCGGCAGGTCGGCTTCGGTGACTTCGATGACGCGTTGGCTATGAATGGCATCGGCGCTCATGCTGGCCTCCTCAAATGTGCGCCAGCCAAGCGGCATGCGCGGGTGATTTGCCCTGCACGCAGTCGAAGTACAGCGCCTGCAATCGGGTCGTGATCGGGCCGCGGTCGCCCGTGCCGATGGTGCGGTTGTCGAGCTCGCGGATCGGCGTCACCTCCGCCGCGGTGCCGGTGAAGAAGGCTTCGTCGGCGCAGTAGACCTCGTCGCGCGTGATGCGCTTTTCAATCACCGGAATGCCGAGTTCGCCGGCCAGGCGGACGATGGTGTCGCGCGTGATGCCTTCCAGCGCGCTGGTCAGATCCGGCGTGTACAGCTTGCCGTTGCGCACGATGAACACGTTCTCACCGGAGCCTTCCGCGACGAAGCCGTCCACATCCAGCAGCAGCGCTTCCTGATAGCCATCCATCTCGGCTTCACGGTGGGCCAGGATGGAATTCATGTAATTGCCGTTCGCCTTGGCCTTGCACATCGTGATGTTGACGTGGTGCCGGGTGAACGACGAGGTCTTCACACGAATGCCGTGCTCCAGCGCTTCCTTGCCCAGATAGGCGCCCCACGGCCAGGCGGCGACGATGACATGCACCGACAAGGTCTTGGCGGAAATGCCCATCGCTTCGGCGCCGTAGAACGCCATCGGGCGCAGATAGCCGGACTTGAGATTGTTGTCGCGCACCACCGCTTTTTGCGCCTCGTTCAACGTCTCTTTGTCGAACGGCATCTTCATGCCGAGGATGTGGGCGGAACGGAACAGGCGGTCGGTATGGTCCTGCAGACGGAATATCGACGGGCCGTCTACGGTTTCGTAAGCGCGCACGCCTTCAAACACGCCCATGCCGTAATGCAGGGTATGGGTCAGAACATGGGTGGTGGCTTCGCGCCAGGGCACCATTTTGCCGTCGTACCAGATGACACCGTCGCGGTCGGCCATGGACATATCGAAAACTCCGGAAAGCGCTGAAAAGGGCGGCCATTTTAGCCCAGCGCCCTGCTTCTCGGTTAACCACGGCCGTTCGCGCCGACGGTCAATTTTCAGTCGCGGCAGCCATCCTTTTTCGAGCGTGTGACCGAGAAGCGACAGCGGGCCTGGCGGCGCGCCATCGGGCCGGACGGCGAAACGGTCAGCTGCATTAGCTGCTGCTTATAATGCGGCGGCTCATTTCTCTACCGACCGCCATGATCTCAATCTCAGCTTCTTCCGCCGTCAATCTCGCCATCACCGTGCTGGTCCTGTTTTCTCTGGTCACCTGGACGTTGATCTTCGCCAAGGGCTGGCTGCAATGGAAACTGCGGCAAGAAAACGCGGCATTCGCGAAAAACTTCTGGCAGGCCGCTGATCTCGGCGCGGCCGAACAGGCTGCCAAGAACGCACCCGGTACGCTCGCCGAGCTGGCGCGTCAGGGTTTCGAGACGCTGCGCCAGATCGGCAAACAGAAGACCCTGGCCAGCACCGGCGATCGCCAGGCGGTGCTGGAACGCAGCCTGTCGCAACAGGTGCGCAAAGCGCAGCACACGCTGGAATCAGGCCTCATGCTGCTGGCCAGTATCGGCAGCACCGCGCCCTTCGTCGGCCTGTTCGGCACGGTCTGGGGCATCATGAACGCAATGGAGGGCATCGCGCGCTCCGGCTCCTCCGGCCTGGAAGTGGTGGCCGGGCCGGTCGGCGAAGCCTTGCTGGCAACTGCAATCGGCATCGCCGCAGCGATTCCTGCCGTGCTGGCCTACAACTACGGCGTGCGCGTCACGCGCCTGAGCGTGGCCGAGATGGAGCGCTTCGCCAATGATTTCATGGCGCTGACCAGCCATCACGAAACCAATCAGGTCTGACATGGCGTTGCGCGCACATTCCAGCCTGAATTCAGGCGAAACCGATTTCCAGGCCATGAGCGAAATCAACGTCACGCCGCTGGTCGACGTGATGCTGGTGCTGCTGGTCATCTTCATGGTCACCGCCCCGTTCATCCTGCAATCGGTCAAGGTCAAGCTGCCGGAGACCTCGCCGGTGGCCGCGCTCAAGCCGGCGCCGGCGATGGTGGTCAGCGTGCAGCCGGACGGCAAAGCCTTTCTCGGCCGTGACGGCATCGAATTGCCGGCGCTGGAAGCCCGCCTGAAGGCGGAGCTGGCGAAAGCGCCGGAGCTCAGCGTGCAACTGCGTGCCGACGCCGGCGTGCCGTACGGCCGCATTACCGAAGTCATGGCCGCGGTCAGCCGTGCCGGCGTCGCCAAGCTCAGCTTCGTCACGGCCAGCCTTCCGGCCGCGTCCACCGCCAAAGGCCAGGGCGGCAAGTGATTGCAGCGACTCGTCTTGCCGGGCTGTTGGCGCGCAACTTGGCGCGCGTCGAGCCGCGCCACTGGGCCGGCGTCGGCGCCAGCATCGCGCTGCATCTGGGCGTGATACTGGGCTGGCGGCAAGAGCCGCCGCCGGAACCGCAGCCGATCAGTTTCGAGATCGTGCTGGAGCCGTCCGCCACCCAGCCGGCGCTGAAGCCGAAAGCGGCCAAGCAGGCCGCGACGAAAAAGCTCGCCAAGCAACGCAAAGCCAAACGGCTGGTGAAAAAGACCCCAACCCGGCCCGATCTGGCCAAGCGGGAAGCGCATCTGCTCGATGCGGATTGGCGGTCTGAAAGCAAAGCCGCCCAAGATGCGCCGGCATTGGCGTTGCCGGACGCAACCGCGTTGGGCCTGCCGGCGGCGACGCCGAGCGCCGCTCAGGCCGCACGGCAGGAACTCAGCCGCGCCGGCGGCAAGCCGCAAACGAAGCGCGTCGCCGACGCCGCCGGCGGCGAAAGCAGTCCGGGTATGAGCGAACCGGGCAGCGCCAGCGCCGGCAGTGAAAGCGCGCGGCCGGCCGAAACCGGATTGGCGCTGGCGCAATCGTCCGCGTTGTCGGCCAGCCCGGCGGTCAATCCGAATGCCGGCAGCGCCGGCGCGCAAGCCCACACCGCCGCTGCGCCGCTCGCCGGAGCAGCGAGCGGCGGCGAGAAGGCCAACGAGAAGGCCAACGATAGCGCCAGCCTGCAGGCGAGCGCCGCGTCGCCGGCCGCGTTGAGCGCGCCGGCGGGCGCGGGTCTGCAGGCGGCGCTGTCGCATATGCCCAACCTGCCGAGCGGCGCCGAGCCGCAGGCCGCGCGGGCGGACGCGTTGCGTTTGGCGGCCAGCAACGCGCTGGCCGGGGCGGCTGCGCTGCCCGCCGGCGCAATTGCCGCGGGCCCGCACGCGGCGCGGTCGGCCGCCTCGGCGCAGGACGCCGCGCCAGCCGCCTCGGCGCATTCGCCGGCCGGCGGCGGGTTGAAAGGCAGCCCGGTCGCCGCCGGCGCTTCGCTCCCCGCCGCCCGCGCCGGGGCCGCGGCGGCCGACTTGCGCGCAACGGGTGCAAGCCGCGCCGGCCCGGGTCAGGAAGCAACGGGCCGACTGGCTGCGGCCGCGGTTGCGCCTGTCGCCTTGCAGGGCGCGGCGCGCGCCGCTGCCGCGCCCGCCCGCGCCGGCCAGGGCGGTGAAGCCATTGCGCTGGCGCCGGGCGAACCCGGCAGCAGCCCGAATTTTGCCGTCGCGTTGCAGCCGGTCGTGGCCAGTCTGGCCAACCCCTACCTCGCCACCCGCGCGGGCCAGGCCGGCGGCGGCAGCGCCGCTTCCGCCGGCGCCGGGCGCGCGGCGGCGCGCGGGCCGCTGGCCGCCGGGACGCAGGCCGCAGCGACGTCCTTCGCCACCACCGCCCAGGGCGGCGGTGGCGCCGTCGCCTCCGGCCGCACGCCGACCTCGGCGGGCGGCCCCGCCGGCGTTGGCGCCGCGCCGGGCCAGACGGCTTCCGCCGCCATCCTCGATGCCGCTCGCGAGGCGGGCCGCGCCCCGGTCGTCCTGCACGCCACGCAGCCGATTGCGGTGAAAGTGGTACGGCCGGATACCGAAATCCAGCGTCTCGATGTACTCGCCCCATCCAATTACTGCCCGTTGCCGCTGCCAGGCCACATCCAGCCCGACAACCGGGCGCCGCAACCGAGCCGACACCTGGCCGAACAGCCCGCCTACGCGCCGGACAATCCCAGCATCCAGTATCCGATGCTGGCGAATATTCGCGGCGTCGAAGGCCGCGTCACGGTGCGGGTGGAAGTGCTGGCCGATGGCCGTCCGGGCAAAATGTGGCTGAAGCAGAGCAGCGGCTCGGGCATCCTCGATCAGGATGCGCAAGCCCAGCTCAAGAACTGGCGCTTCGTGCCGGCGCGCAAGGGCGGCCAGCCGGTCGCGGCGTGGATCGATGTGCCGGTACTGTATCGTTTAAGCCAAGCCAGCCCCTGAATTCAACTTCGTACCGCTGAAAAGGAACCGCCATGAAATTGCGAGCCCTCACCCTAGTCCTTGCCTTGCATAGCGTCCCGTTGTCGGCAGCCGGTCCGGTGCTGCCGACGCCGCCGCTGCCCGACCCGATGCTGGCCATGCAGATGGCTTTGCGCTATTACCAGATGGCGGCCAATGCCGGCGATGCCGAAGCGCAGACCAAAATGGGCTGGCTGTTCGAACAGGGCCTAGGCGTCGGCAAGGATATCGGCGAAGCCGCCAAATGGTACGAGCGCGCCGCTTTGCAGAACGAACCGACCGGCCTTTACAACCTGGGACTGCTGTTCCTCAAGGGCCAGGGCGTCACGCCGGATGCCGAACGCGCCGCCAAGCTGATGACCGGCGCCGCCGAACTCAATCTGGCCGCCGCCCAATCGCAACTGGCCTTGATGCATGAAAAAGGCATGGGCGTGCCGGTCAGCCTCGAACTGGCCGCATTCTGGACGCTGAAGGCGGCGGAGCTGGGCGACGTGCCGGCGCAGAACAACATGGGCATCAAATACGCCTACGGCCAGGGCGTGAAGGTCGACTACCCCGAAGCGGTGAAATGGTTCACCAAAGCTGCCGAAGCCGGCAATGCCGAAGCACAGGGCAACCTGGGCCTGATCTACAAGGAGGGCCTTGGCGGCGTGAAGCAGGATTTTCTGGCTGCCGCCAACTGGATGGCGCTAGCCGGCAGCCAGGGCCATGTCGCCTCGCAAAGCCGTTTGGCCTGGATGTTCGAAAAGGGCCAGGGCATACCGAAGAACATGACCGAAGCCGCCCGCTGGTTCCGGATGGCGGCCGAAGCCGGCGATGCCGGCGCTGCCACGCATCTGGGCTGGCTGCATGAAACCGGAGCGATCGGCAAAGCCGATCTGGCCGCCGCGCTGAGCTGGTATCAGCGCGCGGCGGCCGGCAATGACGCCACCGCACAGAACAACCTCGGCCGCCTCTACCGCGAAGGCCAGGGCGTCGCCGCCGATGCCGCGCAGGCGCGCGCCTGGTTCCTCAAGGCCGCCGCGCAGAACGAGCCGCTGGCCTGGTACAACCTGGGACTGATGGCCGAACAGGGGCAGGGCGGCGAAAAGAACGAAGCCGAAGCGGCGCAGTGGTATCGCCAGGCCGCCGACAAGAATGTCGCTGCCGCGCAAAGCCGTCTGGGCTGGCTGTTGCACAAGGCCGGCAAGGCGGAAGAAGCCGTGGCCTGGCTGAGCAAGGCGGCGGAAGCCAACGACATCGCCGCGCAGAACAATCTCGGCGTGATTTTCGAGCAGGGCAAGGGCGTGGTTAAAGACCCGGCCGCTGCCGCCAAGTGGTATCGCAAGGCGGCCGAAGCCGGCGACAAGGTCGCGCAGCACAATCTGGGCGTGCTCTACCGCGACGGCGTCGGCGTCGAAAAGAGCGAAGCCGAAGCGCTGGCCTGGTTCCAGAAATCGGCCGATCAGGGTTACGCCAAGGCGCAACTCAACCTGGGCCAGTTGTACGAGAAACTGGCCGGGCAGAAGAAGTAGGCCCCGCGCACACGGCCGCCGCACCCAATGCCGGTACCTGGCTTTCGCCGCCGGACGCGCGGTTATTTCTTTTCCTGCCAGCCGCCGCCAAGCGCCAGGTAGACCCGGATCAGGCTGGCGCGCCTGTCGAGCAGGCTCTGAGCCTGCTCGGTTTCAGCGGCAAGCAATTGGCGCTGCGCGTCGAGCACTTCGAGGAAACTGGTGGTGCCGGCTCGGAAACGCAGCTCGGCCAGGCGCATGGCTTCACGCGAGGCGTCGACGCGCCGGTCTTGGATGTACAGCAACTCGGCGCTGGCATCGTAGGCCGCCAGTGCGCTGGCCACCTCGCCGAGGGCGCTAAGCACGGTCTTGCGGTAGTTGATCAGGCCTTGTTCCAGCCGAGCTTGCGCGGCTTCCCGATTGAAAACTAATTGGCCGCCGGCATACAACGGCTGCAGCAGATTGGGGCCTATGGATGCCACCGTCGCGGCGCTGCCATTGACCACGTCGCCGAGGCTGGTGCTGACGCCGCCGAAAATGGCGGTCAGCGACAGTTTGGGGAAGAACAGGGCCTTGGCTTCGCCCACCCGTGCGTTGGCGGCCGCCAGCCTGGCCTCGGCTTGGCGGATATCAGGGCGGCGTTCGATCAGCGCCGACGGCAGGCCGGGGGGGATGAAATTGGGCAGGCCGAGCGTCGGCGGCGTGTCGAATACCAAGGCGCCCGGGTGGCGGCCAAGCAGCACCGACAGCGCGTTTTCGGTTTCGGCGATCTGCAGGCGTAACGCCGGTAGGCGGGCTTCCGTAGCGCCGAGCGCGCTTTCCTGCTGGCGCTCTTCGGCCGCCGAAGCGATGCCGGCGGCGGAGAGGCGCTTCACCAGCCGCAGCACTTCGCGCTGATTGTCTGCGGCGTGCGCCGTTACGGCATGGATATCGCGCAAAGCGGCCAGCTGGTAATAGTAGTTGGCGACTGCGCCGACCAGCGAGGCGTTGATGCCATGCCGGGCTTCGGCGCTGGCCAGCATCTCGGCCTGGGCGGCTTCGCTGGCCCGGCGATAACGGCCCCAGAGATCGATTTCCCAGGAGACGCCGGCTGCGCCGAGATAGGTTGAGGTCAAGCTGTCGCCAGGCTGGCGGGCCGTGGCCGAGGTGTTCAGCGACAGCGAGGCTTGCGGTTGCAGCGGTGCACGGGCGACTCCGGCCAGGGCCTCCGCCTCGCGCAGGCGGGCAACGGCGAGCAGGGCATCGGGGCCGGCGGCCAGAGCCTCCTCGATCGCCTTCTGCAGCGGCGGGTCGGTAAACACTGCTCGCCAGTGCAATTCGGACAGCGCCGGCTGGCCGGCGGCCTGCTTGACCGTGCCGCGGTAGCTTTCGGGCAGGTCGACGGCTGGACGTCGGTAATCCGGGCCGACGACGCAGCCGGCGAGCAAGGTCAACGATGCGACGACGGCGCGACTCAGGTAGCGCGTCATGGCCGCTCCTCCCGCTGAACGACGGTTGTTCGCGAGAAGCGGGCGACCATGCGGTCGACGGCGACGAACAGAACCGGCACGATGAAGATGGCGAGCAGCGTCGCGGCCAGCATGCCGGAAAAGACCGTGATACCCATCGAGACCCGCGATGCCGCGCCGGCGCCGGAGGCGAGAATGAGCGGTACGACGCCGAGGATGAACGCGAAGGAGGTCATGATGATCGGGCGTAAACGCAGTTTGGCGGCCCCGATCGCGGCGCTGACCGCATCTTCGCCGGCATCGCGCTTCATCTTGGCGAACTCGACGATCAGGATGGCATTCTTGGCCGCCAGGCCGATCAGCAGGATCAGGCCGATCTGCGCGTAGATGTTGTTGCTGAGCTCGGTCAGCCAGAGTCCGAGCATGGCGCCCAATAGGCCGAGCGGCACGGCGAACAGCACCGCGAAGGGCACGGCCCAGCTTTCGTACAGTGCGGCGAGAAAGAGGAAGACGAAGAGAATGGCCATGCCGAAGACGATCGGCGCTTGGCCGGCTGACTGCTTTTCCTGCAGGCTGATGCCGGACCACTCGTAGCCGTAGCCGGGCGGCAGCGCCTGGGCGGCCACTTCTTCCATGGCCTGGATGGCGGCGCCCGAACTGTAGCCGGGCGCGGCATCCCCGCCCAGTTCGGCGGTCCGGTACAGGTTGTAGCGCTGGGTTACGGTCGGCGCGCTGATCGGCACCGGCTTGACCAGCGTGGAGAGCGGGATCATCAGGCCGTCGCCATTGCGTACATGGAACCGCCCGACGTCCTGTATGTCGCCGCGGAACTCCGGCTCGGCTTGCATCGTCACCTTGTAGGTGCGGCCGAAGCGGCTGAAGTCGTTGATGTTGAGGCCGCCGAGAAAGGTCTGCAGCGCATGGGTGATATCGGAGATCGGCACGCCGAGTTTCTTGGCTTTTTCGCGGTCGAGTTCCAGCCGGTAGGCCGGGGTCTTGGGATCGAACTTGGAATAGAGGCCGCCGATTTCCGGTCGCTGGCGGGTGGCGGCGATGAGGTCGTCGGCCACCTTCGCCAGTTCCGCCGGTGTGCCTCCGGTACGGTCCTGCAGCTTGAACGAAAAGCCGCCGGTCGAGCCGAGACCGGGAATCGGCGGCGGGTTGAAGGCGAGTACGACGGCTTCCGGCAGCCGAGATACCTGCCGATAGGTCGCCAGGATGATCGATTTCAACTGTTCTTCCGGCGCCGTGCGCTCCCCCCATGGCTTCAGCTTGGCGACGAACAGGGCGCTGTCGGATTGGGTGACGCCATTCAGTACGTTGTAGCCGTTGATGATCAGGCGCTTTTCCATGCCGGGGATACCGGTCAGGATGGCATCGACCTTTTCGGTCACCGTGGCGGTGCGGTTCAGCGAGGCGGCGGCGGGCAACTGGACGCTGCCGATGAAATAGCCCTGGTCTTCCGGCGGCACGAAGCCGCCCGGAACCTTGTTCATCAAGCCAAAGGCGGCGGCGATCAGGCTGCCCAGCAGCAGCAACGTAAACAGCATTCGGCGGATCAAGCTCCCCACACCCTGGCCGTAGCCTTCGGTCAGACGGCCGAACTGGCGGTTGAAGGCGGCGAAGAAGCGGGCGAGCGGGCCGTGGCTTTCGGTTTTCGGCTTGAGCAGCAGGGCGCACAGCGCCGGTGTCAGCGACAGCGCGACGAAGGCGGAAAGCATTGTCGACACCGCCACCGTGATGGCGAACTGCTTGTACATCACGCCGGCGATGCCGCCGAGAAAGGCGACCGGGACGAAGACGGCGGCAAGAATCAGCGCGATGGCCATGACCGGACCCGAGACTTCCTGCATCGCCTTGATCGTCGCATCGCGTGCGTTCAGGCCCTGCGCCATATGGTGTTCGACCGCCTCGACGACGACGATCGCGTCATCGACGACGATGCCGATGGCCAGCACCATGCCGAACAGCGTCAGCGTGTTGATGGTGAAGCCGAGCAGCGTGAATACGGCGAAGGTGCCGACCAGGGAGACCGGGACCGCGAGCATCGGAATCGCTGTGGCCCGCCAGTTCTGCAGGAACAGGAAGACGACGATCAGTACCAGCAGCAAGGCTTCGAAGAAGGTATTCACCACCTCTTTCAGCGACGCTTTCACGAAGACGGTGTTGTCGAGCACCATGTCGTAGGCCAGGTCGCTCGGGAAGGATTTGGCCACGTCCTCCAGGCGCTGCCGGATCAGTTCGGCCGTTTCCAGCGCGCTGGCATCCGGCGTCAGATTGATCGAAAAGGCGGCGGCCGGGCGGCCGTTCAGCTTCGACTGGAAGGTGTAGTCCTTGGCGCCGAGCTCGATACGCGCGACGTCGCCCACGCGAACGAAGGAGCCGTCCGGTTTGGCGCGAACGATGATGTTCTCGAATTCGCTCGTCTCGGAGAGCCGGCCGCGGACCTCGACGCCGTACTGAAACTGCTGCGTCTTCGGCGCGGGCAACTGGCCGACCATGCCGGCCGGGGCTTGCGTGTTCTGTTCCTGGATGGCCCGATAGATGTCGGTCGGGGTGATGTCGAGATTGGCCATGCGGTCGGGCCGCAGCCACAGGCGCATGCCGAACTCGGCGCCGAACAATTGCACGTTGCCGACCCCCTTGACCCGTTTCAGCGTCTCGACGATGTTGATCGACGCGTAATTGGCCAGGAACAGTTCATCGTAGCTTCCCTGGGGCGAAACCAGCGCGACATACATCAGCGTATCCGGCGTCTGCTTCCGGGTCGTGATGCCGCTGTTGATCACCTTGCCCGGCAGCCGGGCGCTGGCCTGCGCGGCGCGGTTCTGTACCTGCACGGCGGCGATGTCGGCGTTGCTTTCGAGGCCGAAGGTGATGTCCAGGTTGTACACGCCGTTGCCGGAGGAGCTGGAGGTCATGTAGAGCATGCCCTCGACGCCGTTGACCTGTTCCTCGATCGGCTGCGCGACCGCTTGCTCCACCACTTCGGCGCTGGCGCCGGGGTAGACCGCGGCGACGCGGATGGTGGGCAGGGTGATCTGCGGATACTGGGCGATCGGCAGGCCGAACCCGGCGATGATGCCGGCCAGCAGCAGCACGATGGCCGCGACGATGGCGAAGACCGGTCGATCGATGAAGAATTTGGCCATACCGCCCCCTTACCGATTGATTGCGGCGGGTTTCCCTCCGGAGTCCGGCTCCGGCGGCTCAAGAGCGACAGGTTTGACCTGCGCGCCTGGGCGTGTCTTCTGCAAGCCTTCGACCACGATGCGTTCGCCGGACTTCAGGCCTGCTTCGACGACCCACTGGTCGCCGAGCCGGACGCCTGTGCGGATCGCCCGTTGTTCCACCTTGTCGCCGGCGATGACCACCGTGGCGAATTGTTTGCTGAGCATTTCGGTGACCGCCTTTTGCGGTACCAGAATGGCGTTCCGGGCGACTTCATAGACGAAACGAACGCGGGTGTTCATGCCCGGGCGAAGCAGGCCGTTTGGGTTGGGGAAGAGGGCGCGCAGCTTCAGCGTGCCGGTTGCCGGGTTGAGGGCCCGATCGGCAAAGTCGATACGGCCGGGCTGGTTGTAGGTGCTGCCATCGGCCAGGATCAGCTCGACCGGCACAGGACTTTCACGCGGTTTGTTCTCAAAGCGGCGGGCAAAGATGATGTAGTCGGTTTCAGGAATGCTGAAATAGGCGACCACCGGATCAAGCGTGGAGACCGTGGCGAGTACGCTCTGGCCGGCGCTGGCAAGGGCGCCGACTTCGATTTTCTGCAGACCGATCTGGCCGGAAACCGGTGAGCGAACCTCGGCGTAGGAGCGATCGATTCGGGACTTCCCGAGCGCCGCCCGGCGAGCCTGGACGATCGCCGTGTTCTGTTGCTCGAAGGCCACAGCCTGATCGTAAATCTGGCGAGGGATGGCATTGTCGGGCAGTAAGGGTTGGTATCGGGCGACATCCTGACGGGCCCGGGCGAGCACGGCTTCGGCTTCGGCCAGCTTGGCGTGGGCGTCGATCACGGCCTCGTCGTAGGCGCGCGGGTCGATGAGGAAGAGCAGATCACCCTCCTTCACCTTCTGTCCAGGCTTGAAATTCTGTTTGATGAGCATGCCGGAGACGCGCGGCCGGAGCTCGACTTCGCGCAAAGCCTTGACCTCGGCGACGATTTCCATCGACAACGGCGTGTCGCGCGGGGAGAGCGTTTGCACCAGCACTTCCGGGAGCGGCGGAGCGGCAGGTTTTGCGTCCTCCTTGCAGGCGGCAAGCAGAGCGAGCGACAACAGAACCCCGCTGCGGACGAATCGAAGACAGATGAAGGAATGGCATCGCATTTTCAACCCTCCCCTTGATTTCTCATGCTAATTATGGCAGTCAAAATCTTTGCGTCCGAAATAATTCTCCCGATACTCACCGGCCTGAAAATATCTTTTTGACGGACAGCGACTACGTGTCCCTGGCGGCTTCAGATTGGGCGACTGCCCAGCCAGGCTTCAAGCTCCGCGGCCGGCATCGGCCGGGCGTGGTAATAGCCTTGCGCGATCTGGCAGCCGTGCTCGCGCAAGATATTCAGCATGTCCGCGTCCTCCACACCTTCGGCCACCAGTCGCAAGTTCAGGCTGTGCCCCAGCGAGATGATGGCGCGCACGATGGCCAAATCGGCGGCGTCGGTGGTGATGCCTTGAACGAAAGAGGCGTCGATCTTGAGCTTGGACAGCGGCAGACGCTTGAGATACGAAAGGCTGGAATAGCCGGTGCCGAAGTCGTCGATGGCCAGGGCCACGCCGGCCTCCTGTAGGGAGGCCATGAGTACGCGCACTTCCTCGGGATCGCTCATCACCACGCTTTCGGTGAGCTCCAGTTCCAGATCGCCGGGGGCAAGGCCAGCGGCCTTGATGGCTTCGATGATCTTGTCGCCAAAGCCGGCTTGACGGAACTGCAGGGCCGAGCAGTTGATGGCCACAGGAAAGTGCCGCACGCCGTTGTCGGTCCAGAGGCGTCGCTGCCGGCAAGCCTCGGCCAGCACCCAATCGCCGATCGGCAGGATCAGGCCGGTTTCCTCGGCCACCGGAATGAAGCGCGCCGGCGACACCTGCTCGCCGGATGCAAGGCGCCAGCGTATCAGCGCTTCGACGCCCACCAGGCGGTCATCGACGATGTTTATTTGCGGCTGATAGTAAAGCTGGAACTGGCCCAGTTCGAGCGCCTGCCGGAGTTGGTGTTCCAGCGCCATCCGCTCCTCGACGGCGGCGTTCATCGCCGGTGTGAAGTACTGGTAATTATTGCGCCCCAGATCTTTGGCGTGATACATCGCCGTATCCGCGCAGCGGATCAGGCCTTCGACATCCTCGGCGTTGTCGGGGAACACGGCGATACCGATGCTGGGCGTAATCGAAAGTTGCCGATCGTCCAGTTCGAACGGGGCCGAAATGGCCTGCTTCACTTTTTCGGCCACACTCGCGGCGTCCTGCGCGTCGCGCAGATGCACCAATGAAATGACGAACTCGTCACCCCCCAGCCGGCAAACGGTATCCGCGGCGCGCAGCGACTGGCCGAGGCGCGTGGCGACCTCCTGCAGCAGACGGTCGCCGACCGAATGACCAAGCGAATCATTGATGTTCTTGAAGCGGTCCAGATCAATGAACAGGAGCGCAATTTTCTCATCCAGGCGGCGCGCATCCAGAATGGCCATGTTTACGCGGTCATGCAGCAGCAGCCGGTTGGGCAGGCCGGTCAAGATGTCATGGTGGGCGAGGTAATGGATACGTTCCTCACGCTCCTTGTGTTCCGACATGTCGGAAAAAATCGCCACGTAGTGCTCGGTGGCGCCGGAACTGCCGGCGACGGCGGAAATCGCCAGCCACTTGGAATAGATCGAGCCATCCTTGCGCCGATCCCGCACCTCGCCCTGCCAATGGCCGCTCTGCTCCAGTATCTGCTGCCGGGCAGTCGCCGAATCCGCGGCCATCGCGTCGGCATCCATGAATTCCGGCGTGCGCCCAATCGCCTCGTCGGCGCAAAAACCGGTGATGTCGGTGAAGGCGCGATTCACGCGCACGATGCGATGGTCCGCATCGGTGATCATCATGCCCTCGCGGCTTTCCACCATCACCTTGCTCCACAGCCGCAATTCGTCCTCGCGCCGGCGCAGTGCATCCGCCATGTCCCTGAATGACTGGGACAAGGCGTCAAGCTCAAGCGGTGCATTCTGGCGCGGCGTCAGCGTTGCATAGTCGCCAAGCTTGATGGCGGCGACATCCTGCATCAGCCGGGCGACCGGCTCGGAAAGGGTGCGCCGGGCCAGGTAGATGCCAAACGGAACGACCAGCAGACCGGCAATGCTGAGGATGATGAGGAAGCCGCCGGTACGGCTCAGAATCATGCGGTCCATCTCATCTTTGCTGTAGGTGTAGATCAGGGCGACGCGCTGGCCGCCGTAGACCTGCAGCCCGCGCACCAGCATGAACTCACCCGAGTGTTCGAACGCGTGCGGCGATTCGCCCTGGCTGGCTGCCGCCAAAACCGCCTCGTTCGCCATTGCCGGCGGTCGGCCTAAGGCCAGTTCCTTGCTCAACACCATGCCGATCGAGGCATTCGCCACGCGATTCAGATCGGCAAGAAACCGCACGTCCAGATACTCGGCGACGGTCACCGAGCCGACACGCCGACGACCGCCGTCGACGAGCCGTCGAAACACCGGTTGCATGGCCGCCATCGAGAGATGTCCCTGCTTGACATGAAAATGCACGCCGGGTTGATCGTCGTGGAACTCGAAGCCTTCTGCCAGATAAGCGGTCTCGCCGGTCATGGGCGACCAGCCGGCGCCGCTGCCGACGGTTCTGTACAGCACGCGCTCCGCCCCCTCCTGCCAGGTCGAAAAGGCTTCGATGGACTCCTCTTCGCTATCGCGGGCCAACGCGGCGATGCGGCCCGCCGCATCGTGGAAGACCGCGCTGCCATGAAGGATGGTGTTGGTGATGGTACCCAGCTTATGCGCCAGTTTCTGCTTTTCGGTGTCGAAGATCAGGGCGTCGTAGTGCGCCGGATCGGCATAGACCGAAATCATGTTCAGTGCATTGATATTGCCGTTATCGGTCGCCAGTTGTTGCGACATCCGCTCCAGACGACTGCCCAGTTTGCCCAAGCGGTCTTTCACCAGCGTATCCGCTTCCTCAAGGCTGCGCCGGGCCACGTCCTCATGGTAGTGCTGTATCGCCACCCGCATGCCGAGCATGCCCAGCAGCAGCATCAGGACCACGCAGGTCAGCAATAGCAGCGCCACTTGAGCTTGCACGCTGCGCCGGGTGAAAAAGCCGAATCGTGGCATGTCAGTAGGTGGGCGGGATCTGATTGACGTTGGCGCGGGTGATGCGCTGCGAAGCGACCGTGACTCGCCGCGGCACCCTCCGGCCGGCCAGGACCGTGCGCACCACGCCGAGCACCTCCGTTGCGCAGGTCGGATAGACGAAGCTGGCGGACTGGCTTCCCGCCTGAATGGCTTCCCGTGCTTCGCGCGAATAGTCGATGCCGACGATCACCTTGCTGCGCGGATCGATGCCGGCCTTGGTCAACGCCAGTCGCGCGCCGGAAGCCATGCCGTCGCTCTGCGCATAGATCGCATCGAAGGCCACGCCTTGCTGAATCGTCTCCTCGACCGCCATCACGGCTTCGCCGCGCAAGTAATTGGCGACCTTGCTGGCCGCTATCCGAATGTCGGGCCAGCGTTTGAGTTCTTGTTCAAAGCTCTGGCTGCGGGCGATTGCGGTGGTGGTCGAGGGCACGCCCTGCAGCACCAGCACCCTGCCCTTGCCGCGCAGCGCATCGGCGATGTAGCGTGCCACGTCGCGGCCAATCGCTTCGTCGTCCGGCGCGACAAAGGTAGTGAACGCTTCACCCACCACGCGCCGCGTCACCAGCACCACCGGAATGCCCGCCCGGTGCGCCCTGCCGATCACCGGCGCCAAGGCGCGGCTGTCACGCGGACTGGCCAGCAACACATCGACGCCACGGGCGATGAGGTCTTCGATGTCGGCGACCTGATTGGCGGTTTCGCCCTGGCTGTCGGTGTAGATAAAGTCGATTTCCGGGTACAGCCGAAAGGCGTCCTGCATCTGTCGCAGTTGCGCCGCACGCCATTCAATGGTCACCGTGTCCAGGGCGTAGCCGACGAGAGAGCGCTTGTTTTTCAGAGGCTTAGACATACCCAGCGCACCGCTCGACCACAGCCCCAGCACGGCGCCCAGCCAACGTCTGCGCGTCGTATTCAAGCCGTATTCACTCGTTGCAAAAGCGTCCATGTACATCTTCGCCAAGGTAGCGGTGTCACCATTTGAAGAGATTTGAACCGATGAGGGAAGCGATATACGGCTTCGTCGATGCTGCGGAGTACCTAGGGCCAAAGTGTATGACTCAAATGCACAATTCGCCTTTGCTCAAGCCAAATATCCTCGATTTGATGGTGTCCAAGCCCCGTACCCGCGGCCCTGGTGAAGCCTGAGCCATCCTTGTCTCCCCAGGCCTGGCATTACCATTGCATTGCGTCGAGAACCTGGGAGTGCCGAGCCATGCGACAAGGCAACAATTCATTTCATCCAACCGTCGGGAGGGCGACCCGTGCGTTCGCTGCTGTGGCAGGAAGGGGCCGTGCGGCGTCTTCCCTTTCTGATTAGGGTCAGTCGGAACAGCATGGCGCAGCCACGCAAGCCGCGACTTTCCTCGAAGACACAGGACCCCTGGTCGCAGCGCGTCACGCAAAGCAGCCATGCGCTCGATCTCGAGCCGGGCGTGTTTACCTGGGATGACCCGGTCGCGATCGCCCGGTCGCTGAAGATCTCTGCCGAGGCCAGTCAGCGTCGCAAGACAACTCCCTTCCGATCGGCGATGTCGATGCTTGCGTTCTACGTTAACCGCGCCGGCAGCCAACTCTCGGCAGAGCGGCGCGAGTGTCTGGAAGCCGCAAAGGATGAACTGCGGGCATTGTTTGGCCGTCCTCGCCGAGGCTAAAAAACGTGGCGGCAGGCGGCCTCACTTTAGCCTGGGCGGTCTTGCCGGCGCGAGTGCACGCATGCGGCACCACCGCATCCGGCTTTCTGCCACCGGCCGTCTTGCTCGTCGACCCGGCTGAGCGCCGCGTCCCGGCGGCTCGTCAGCGAAGGCCGGACGCCGCTCCGACGGAGCTGCTTAGCACATTAAGCTGCACTGCACCATTGGTGTAAGTACTTGGTAGGTATGGGGATTGCAAGATGAAACAATGCGCGCGTTGCGTATTTTCTTGTCGCAGGGCGTGCTATCCGCTTGCGCGCCCACGCCGACCAGAGTTCTTGTACAAGGATCGTGGGTATGGATTTTTTGCTGCGGTATTCCATCGGTGCGCGTTTGATGTTTCTGCTGGTGCTGTCCATGCTGAGTGTGGGCATTTTAATGAGCACCTCGCTGTACAACCTCAACCGCAGTCTTCTGGCGGATCGGGAATTAAAGACCCGGCATTTGGTGGAGGTGGCCCACGGCATTCTGGCGGCGTACCAGAATAAAGTGGCCCAAGGCACTCTCGACGAAGCCCAGGCCAAGGCGCAAGCCATTGCGTTGCTGCGCAGCCTTCGCTACGAGGACAAGGAATACTTTTGGATCAATGACATGCAGCCTCGCATGGTCATGCACCCATTCAAGCCGGAACTGGAAGGCAAGGATCTTTCAGATACCGCCGATCCGAATGGCAACAAGCTTTTTCTGGCTTTTGTGGCGAAGGTGAAATCCAGTCAGGCCGGTTTCGTCCGTTACCACTGGCCCAAACCAGGCCATGATGAGCCGGTGGCCAAGTTGTCCTACGTCAAGGGGTTTCAACCCTGGGGTTGGGTGGTCGGTTCCGGCATCTATATCGATGACGTGGAAACCGCCTTCTGGCAGGAGGCGAAGTGGAATGCCGGCGTGGCTGTCGTGATCCTGCTTGTGCTGGGCGGCGCGATGAGCTACATCGGGCGCAGCATCGTCCGGCCGCTGGAAACGCTGGGGAGCCTGATGCAAACCATGCAGGAAAGCCGCGACCTGACAGCCCGAGCGAACATCAAGGGGAGGGATGAAGCCAGTTGGATCGCCTATTCCTTCAACAACATGGTGGACAGCTTCCGCGAGATCGTGCGCGAAATATCCAGCCATGCCGCGCAGGTGGCCGGCACCGCCAAAGGTCTGACCCTAGCCGCATCGGCCGTCTCCGAATCCTCCGTACAGCAAACCGCGTCGGCGACGTCATCCGCCTCCGCCGTGGAACAGTTGAGCAGCAGCGTGGCCTCGGTGGCCGATCAAGCGACCGCGGTGCTGAGCTACTCCAACGAGAGCCTGCAGCGCGCGCAACATGGCAACGAGAGCCTGGCCGAGTTGACGGCGATCATCAGCGAGACCGGGACGTCGGTGCATGCCATCACCGGGGCCATCGCCTCGTTTCTGGAGAATACGCACCGTATCAGCAGGCTGACCCAGCAAGTGCGGGATATCGCCGAGCAGACCAATCTGCTGGCCCTCAATGCGGCCATCGAGGCGGCCCGGGCCGGCGAGCAGGGACGCGGCTTCGCCGTGGTGGCGGACGAGGTGCGCAAGCTGGCCGAGAAGTCCGCCTCCGCCGCCCGGGAGATCGATACCGTGACCAGTTCGGTGGAGCAACATTCCTTTTCCGTGCAGGCCGCCGTCGACAAGGGCACAGCATCGCTGCAGGCTAGCGAATCGTTCTTGTCCAGTCTGGCCGAAGTATTGCTTGCCTCCACGCAGGCTGTGGCCAAAACCGAGGCGGGCGTGAACGGCATCACCGATTCCGTGCACCAGCAGTATCAGGCCACCGAGCACATTTCCAGAAGCGTGGATCAGGTGGCCGCCATGGCGGAGAAAAACCACGATGCTGTGGAACAGGTGTTCACCGCGACGCGGGAACTTGAGCAGTTGTCTGCGACGCTGCTCGGTTGCGTAGAGCGGTTTCATGTCTAGCGAGGCGTAAGCGGGGTGGGTTCGTCCAACGCGTTCCATCGGACCTGACTGCAGCCGGCTAACTCGCGTAGAGTTCGTCCCGGCGAATACCGTTTGCAGTGAGAAATCCCGGCTGATTTCAAGGAGTTCAACATGCGTCTCGTCTTATTGCCTCTTGCTCTTTGCTTCCTTGCCGGTTTTTCAGGCTGCACTTCGCACCAGCTCTATGGCGCCGGCCAGGCCTGGCAGCGGAACGAATGCATCAAGGTGTTCGATCAACAAGAGCACAACCGATGCATGGCGAACACCAACATGAGCTATGAAGATTACAAACGCGAAACGGAAACGATCAAAGCCGCGAAGTAGCGACGGGCGTTTGCTGTTCTGTCAGGCCTGGCTGTTCTTGTTGCGGCCCGGCGAGCGGTTTGGTGGGGTATGGCCGCGCAGCCGCGACGCCGCGGCGTTTTTCACAGCACTGTAGGATTTGACTCGTATCGAATCGAGAGGCGGAACGCGCCGATGCAGAAACTCTGTCCGAAAATCATTCTTGAAGGCACGCGGCTGACCTATAAGACCGAAATCGCTTTCGCACTCAATGAGCACCCGCGCATTGTCGGTCCGCGCAAATATCGCTATCACTCGCCGCTGATTTCGGCGGAGTGGTGCGCCTTCACCAATTTCCCTTGGGGGCGCGGTTTGATCAACTTCGAACCGCAAGAGGCGGAATTGGCGATGGAAACCTACCGTACCTGGGTGCGGTTGTTTGAACTGCAACGCTATTACTCGTGGATAGTCGACCGCTTTCATATCTCCACCCAGATGTATCAATGGCGCACATACGGCATTCGTTATGATTTCAAATGGCTGGAAGACCGGTTGCGGCCTTTGGGCTTTCGTCTGGTGTATTGCACACGCTCGCCGGAGTCTTTTGCGGCGGCCCGCGCAGAGCGGCTCAAGGTCTCCGGCAATCCCGCCCAGTACGACGACCTGCAGGTATTCGTAGACGAACAGGAACGGATGCGCGAGCTGGTTGCTGAATCCACGCTGCCGACCTTCACGCTGGACATCTCCGACAACAATGTCGCCAACGCCGTCGAGCGGATTGCAGACTGGATGGAGCAGACCGGCGGCTTGTATATGTAAGCAGAACGAACCGAGAGGCGTCGGCAGGCTTGTTGAAGCCGTGGATCGAACGGGCCAATCCATTTTGTAAGCTTGGGAGGTGAGGGTGTGAAGATGAGCAAGCTGGCTTTACTGATGGTTTGGGTCTTTTCATTTCATTCGACGGCGTATGGCCTGGACCCATCCGCCGTCGTGCAAGCGTCGACGATTCTGCAAACGACAAGCAGCTGGGACGGCAAGCCCCTCGAATATCCGGCAGGCAAGCCGGAAATCACCGGGATGCTGGTGGAAGTGGCGCCAGGCGGTGAAACCGGCTGGCATTTGCATCCGTTTCCGTCTTTCGGCGTGCTGCTCGAGGGTGAGCTGGAGGTTCAGCTAAAAGATGGCGCCGTCAAACGGCTCAAGCCGGGCGAGGCTTTGGCCGAAGTTGTGAATGTTTTCCATAATGGCCGCAATGTCGGGGCGGTTCCGGTCAAGATCGTGGTTTTCTATGCCGGCATTGCCGGCCAGACGTTATCCGTTAAAGAAAAGCGCCCATAAGCCTGTTAGCGGCGCTGGCCGCGCCTGCATGCTCAGCTGCCGCGCCGCTTGATCTGTTTGGGGGAAATGGCGGGTACGGCGTCCTTGCCGATGCAGACGGAATAGCCGATATCGCGGGCCGCCTGAGCGTCGGGCGCAGTCTTGGCTTCATCGTAAATGTCCTCGGCGAGGCTCAACCACAAGGTGCCCAAGGTCTGCTCCACCTTGTTCATGTAGTCATATTTGGCCCAACGCGCTTGCAAATCAGGGTTGGCCTGCTTGCCGTCGCCCGGCGAGTACAGACCGGTGCGGGCCGCCTCCTGTTTTTCATAGGCGATCGCGCCGGCGGTGCGTCCGCCCGCTTCACAGATCCGCTGCGAATTGCTGGCGGCGGCGTCCATGCCGGCATGGACGTTGCTGAAAAGGAATAGGCCTGCGGGGAAAAATGCAAGCCAAAGCCGTTTCTTGGACATATTCCTTCTCTTTCATCAATTTGGGGTCGAGGCAATGTATCAGTCCTGCTCCGCTACAAAAATAGGGGGTATTCCTGAGTAAGGGGCTAGGTGCAGCGTCGACACCCGCTGCGTCGGCGCAGTCGGTCGGCGGTTTGATGCATCCGGCGGAGTGCCGCCTGAATGGGGCCGGTACGGCAACGGGACGAAAACGGCGGAAAGCGCGGGTAAGGCCATGCCGGGGCCTGCTTTGCTTGCACGAAGTCCGTGCATCATGTCGTATCCGGCTTCATTCAGAAGGAACCGCTTCAATGTCCTATGTACGCGTCATCGTCCTGACCTTGCTCGCCATGATTGCCTTTGCCGGCAATTCGCTGCTCTGCCGGGCGGCGCTTAGAGATACCGAGATCGATGCGGCCAGTTTCACCACCATCAGACTGCTGTCCGGCGCGCTGGTACTTTGGCTGCTGGTGCTGTTCAGGCACGGGGCGCTCGCCGGCAGCGGCAACTGGTGGTCCGCCTTCGCATTGTTCGTCTATGCCGCCGGATTTTCTTTCGCCTATATCAGCCTGCCTGCGGCGACCGGGGCCTTGCTGCTGTTCGGCGCGGTCCAGGCCACGATGATCGGCCACGGCATTTGGTCGGGCGAGCGTCTGCGGGGAGCGCAGCTGGTCGGGCTGATGCTTGCTTTCGCAGGGTTGATCGGACTGTTGCTGCCCGGTCTTTCGGCGCCGCCGCTGTACGGTTCCGTAATGATGTTGGGCGCCGGGGTGGCCTGGGGCGTCTATTCCCTGCGTGGCAAGGGGGCGGGGGATCCCACTCGGGTAACGGCCGGTAACTTCCTGCGCGCAGTGCCTTTCGCGGCGGCGTTGAGCCTGTTCATGCTGAACGGCGCCACGCTGGATCAGGCCGGCGTTGGCTATGCGGTGGCCTCGGGCGCGCTGGCTTCCGGCATCGGGTATGCGATCTGGTACACGGCCTTGCCGGCGCTGAAAGCCACCAGTGCGGCGACCGTGCAACTCAGTGTGCCGGTCATTGCCGCGCTGGGCGGCGTCGCTTTCCTCGGCGAGCCCGTCACGTTGCGCCTGATCTTGGCCTCCGTCGCCATTCTGGGAGGCGTCGCGCTGGTCATCCTCGAGAAGCAACCGGCCCGTCAAGCCGCCGTTGCGGGAGAACGCGGCTCATCAAGGCGCCGCAATTTTTGAATACAATGCCTCGAAATGCCGCGTGACTCGTTCGCTTGACTGCAGGGGGGCGAGACTCGGTTTCCTATCCCGATTTACGCTGCTCTGTTTCCGGAAGTCCACCATGTTGAAAATTCGCCTGGAAGAAGCGCGCGATCAAGCCGCCGTTCGCCAACTCAATGAAATCGCGTTCGAGAACGCTTCCGAGGCGGCCGTCGTGGACGCGCTTCGGACCGCTTGCGACAACTTCGTGTCATTCGTCGCCGACGATCAAGGCGCGCTGGTCGGGCATATCCTGTTTACCCCGGCCACGCTGGATGGCAGCGAGTTGACCGGAATGGGGCTGGCGCCGATGGCGGTGTCGCCTAATCAGCAACGGCGAGGCATTGGCTCTCTATTGGTCAGGCATGGGCTTGAGCACTTGCGCCGTGCGGGCTGTCCGTTCGTCATCGTGTTGGGGCATCCGGAGTATTACCCGCGCTTCGGTTTCGAGCCGGCTTCACGCTACAACTTGCGTTGTCAGTGGGAAGGTGTTCCCGATGCGGCCTTTATGGCGGTCGTGTTTGATCAGGACGCATTGCCGAGCGCGGGCGGGATCGCCAGATACCGCGGCGAATTCGACGCGGCGATGTAGTCGAGCCGCCGACTGCCGTGGTTGGAAGCGCCGGGCGGTCAGCCTGAAATCTGCCGCAAAAGACCCGCGAGCAAGGCTTCTTCGACGGCTTGCGATGACGGTTTCGCGGTCAGTTCGCTGACCTGGGTGACAGCCATGCCGGCATAACCGCATGGGTTGATGGCCTGGAACGGCGACAGATCCATGTCTACATTCAGGCACAGGCCGTGGAAGGTACAGCCATTCTTGACGCGCAGGCCAAGCGCGGCGATCTTGGCGCCCGCGACATAGACGCCGGGGGCGCCGTCCAGGCGTTCTGCGTGGATGCCCAATTCCGCCAGCATGTCGATGACCGCCTGTTCCATACGCCGCACCAGTTCCCGAATGCCGTAACCGAGCCGTTTCAAGTCGAGCATCAGGTAGATCACGACCTGCCCGGGGCCGTGGTAGGTGATTTGGCCGCCGCGGTCGATTGGAACAACCGGAATGCCGATATCGACCAGCAGGTGTTCCGTCTTGCCGGCCATGCCCAAGGTGAACACGGGCGGATGTTGCAGCAGCCAGATCTCATCGGCGGTGTCTGCAGTGCGGGCGGCGGTGAACTCCTGCATGGCGCGCCAGGTCGGTTCGTATTCGACCCGGCCGAGGCGTTTGACGATGACGGCGTTCTGCATGGTGTTTCGCCGCTACAGCGCCACTTTCACCATCGGATGCGCGGTCAGCTCGCGATACAGGTTGTCCAGTTGCGGCTTCGATGTGGCGCGGATGGTGCAGGTGAGCGACAGGTATTTTCCACCCGAGGAGGCGCGCATCTCGACGCTATCCACCGCGAAATCGGGGGCGTGGCGAAGCACGATTTCGATCATCGTGCGGGCGAAGTCGTCTTGCCTCAAGCCCATGATCTTGATCGGGAACTGGCATGGGAATTCGAGCAGCGTGTCGGTGTTTTCCAGCTCGCTCATGCGGCGCTCTTTCTCCGCATGACGCGGTGTTTGAAGGTTTGGTAGTGCGCATGCATGCGCCGGAACAGCGGTCCGGGCTGGCCGGTGCCGACCGGGCGGCCGTCGAGACGGGTCACCGCCATGACTTCCTTGGTCGAAGAGGTCAGCCAGATCTCGCCCGCAGCGCGGAGTTCGGCTTCCGAAATGGGGCGTACCTGAAACGGCATGCCTTCCAGTTCCGCCAGTTCGAGCACCACGTCGTAGGTGATGCCGGGCAGGCTCAAATGGGTTTTGGGCGGCGCCAGCAGCAGGCCATCCCGCACGACGAACACGCTGCTGGCGGCGCCTTCGATGAGTTGGCCGTCGCGGATCAATATCGTCTCGGCGCAATCGGCATCGACGGAAAGCTGGCGCAACAGCACGTTGGGAAGCAGCGAGGTGACTTTCAGGTCGCACCGCAACCAGCGGTTATCGCTTGCGGTGATCGCGCCGACGCCGTGCTCTACTGCTTCGAGTGTCGGCGGGTTGAGCGGCATCGGCAGAATGAACACGGTCGGCTGCGTAACCTTGGGGAAGGCATGGTCGCGCGGGCCCGGCCCGCGCGTGACTTGCAGGTAGACGCCCTGATCCGACCATTCCGCTTGCGCGACGATCTGTACGATCAGGTTTTCCCACTCGTTCGGCGTATGCGGGTTGGCGAGCCGGATGCCGTCCAGGCTGGTTTGCAGCCGCGCCAGGTGTTCATGCAGCCGGAAGGGCTCGCGGTCATAGACCGGGATGACTTCATAGACGCCGTCACCGAACAGGAAGCCGCGGTCCATCACCGGCACACGGGCTTCTTCGAGGGGCAGGAAGGCGCCGTTGAGATAGACGGTGGTCATGGCGGTCGAGGTGGCGGGCGCCGGCGGGTTATTTGAACATCAACAGAATGTTGTCCCAGCCGCGTCCGAAGATGCCGGCGACTTCTACGCTCTCCAGCGCCAGCAGCGGATAGTCGCCGACGGCCTTGCCGTCGACGCTGAGGCGCAGCGTGCCCAGGCGTTGCCCGCGCGAAACCGGGGCCATCAATGGCTGCTGGGTGATCAGTTGCGCCTGGATGCGTTTGCCGGTGCCGCGCGGCACCGTGACATGGAAGTCATACGGGAATCCGGCTTTCACTTCGCTGGATTTGCCCTTGTACAGACGCAACTGCGAGACGGCCTGACCGGCCGGATAGAGCTTCACGGTTTCGAAAAACTGGAAGCCGTAGTTGAGCAACTTCTGGCTTTCCATCGCGCGCGCGCTGTCGGATTTCGCGCCCAGCACAACCGAGAGCAGGCGGCGGTTTTCGCGTTTCGCCGAGGCGATCAGACAATAGCCGGCGCTGTTGGTATGCCCGGTCTTGAATCCATCGACACTCGGATCCATGAACAGCAGGCGGTTGCGATTGGGCTGGGTAATGCCGTTGTAGCTGAATTCCCTCAACGCATAGATTCTGTAGAACTCAGGGAAATCGCGGATCAAGGCATTGGCCAAACGCGCGAGATCGCGCGATGTAGTGACATGTCGGGGATCCGGCAGGCCGGTTGAATTGAGGAAATGGGTGCGGCTCATGCCGAGCCTTTTCGCCGTGGCGTTCATCATCGAAGCGAAACCTTCTTCCGAACCGGCAATGGCTTCGGCCAGGACGATGCAGGCGTCGTTGCCGGACTGGACGATGACGCCCTTCAGCAGGTCATCGACGGTAGCAGGCTTTTTCGGGTCCAGGAACATGCGCGAGCCTTCCGCGCGCCAAGCCTTTTCCGATACCGGCAAGGTCTGGTTGAGCTGCAAACGCCCTTCCTTGATCGCGCTGAACGCGAGGTAGGCGGTCATCAGCTTGGTCAGCGAGGCGGGCTCGACCTTGGCATCGGGATTGTTTTCAGCCAGCGGCAGACCGCTGGCGCTGTCGATCAGCAGCCAGGCGTTGGCGTCGATTTGCGGCGCCGGCGGAACCGGCAGCGTGGCTCGGGCGGCAAGGGCAAAACCGGACAGGAAACTGAACAGGGCGACGGCGAGAAGAAGGCGTATGGAAAAAATCGGCATGTCGGAAAAGTTAAATGGTGAAAAGGTGGCGCGAATGAAGCGCTGTCCGTGCGGCCAGGACGCGCGCCGCAGCGGCTCGGTCGATCGAGCAGGCTAACGCTCGGTTCAGCGGGTAACGCGATACGGTTTGATGCCGAAGTCCTGCTGATAAGCCAGGGCGACGCGTTCCGCTGCGGCCGGGCTGGCGAACGGGCCGGCCTGGAGTTTGAACAGGGCTCCGGTGTTGATCTGATCGAGGCCGGGAAGTTCATTGCCGAAGCGATTTTTCACGCGGGCCGCCAGGGCGTCGGCGGCGGTCGGGCTGGAAACGGCGGCCAGTTGCAGATACAAGCCGCTGCCGGGCTCCGCGACTGCAGCGGGCGGCGCCGCGGTAATCACTTTGAATGCCTTGATGCCCAAATCCTGTTGCAACGCGGCGGCGGCCTGGTCGGCTTGTTCCAGGTTGGCGAACGGGCCGGCGTGTACCTTGTGGAAACCGCCCAGCTCCAGGCGCATGACGCCAGGCAGGTTCTTGGAGAGCTTCGCCGTCACCTGGGCCATGACCGCATCGGCGGTGAGTGGGTTGGAGAATGCGCCGAGCTGCAGGTAGATCGTCCCGCCCGGATTGGTTGCGGCTGTTTTGGCCATCGGCGCAGGAGCGGCGGCCGCGAGGCCTTCCGCCGCCTGTGCTGCGAATGAGGTGGGTGCGGCGAGTTCCTCGCCCGCTTGCACGGCTTCCACTTCCACCTCCGTCACGCCCTTCAGAACGTCAAGCTTGTGGGCGGCCGTGTAGGACAGGTCGATGATGCGACCGGGATGGAAAGGGCCGCGGTCGTTGACGCGGACGACCACGCTCTTGCCGTTTTCGATATTGGTTACCCGGGCGTAACTGGGCAGCGGCAAGGTCGGATGCGCGGCCGACATCGCGTACATGTCGTAAGGCTCGCCGATCGAGGTGGCATTGCCGTGGAATTTGCGGCCATACCAGGAGGCCAGGCCGCGCGCCTTGTAATCATCGTTGTCGGCCAGCGGGACATAACGCTTGCCCAGCACTTTGTAGGCATTGTTGGCGTAGCGGTGCAACGGCTCCGCTTTCGGCACGGCATCGGGAATGCCGTCCAGATTGGCCGGCGGGTTGGCGCCCGGGCCGTCGTCCTTGTAATAACCGCCGCCCTTGTAGGGCGGCACGACGGGTTTGGCTGTTTCCGCCTGGATGGCGGGGCCGGCGGACGAACTGTCGGCGGTCTTGGTATTCACGTTGGCGCAGCCCGCCAGCGTCAGGCCGAGCGTGAAACCCAGGGCCAAAACGAGCCTGCCGGGTTGCGGTAATGCAGCTTGCGACAAGAGCCGGTCTGAACGGACGTTTTTCATGGGGCACCCGTAGTGAGCTTGATAAACATGATAAAGCGCTACAAGTGTAGCTCGTATGCGCTATGTTTTTACAAGCTTTTTATGTTTTGAGATGCTCATGACGATGCCGAATCCGGTCAATACCGTCAGCATCGAGGTGCCGCCAAAGCTGACCAACGGCAGTGGTACGCCGACCACCGGCAGGATGCCGGACACCATGCCCATGTTGACGAAGGCGTAGGTGAAGAAGGTCAGCACGATGGCGCCCGAGAGCAGGCGGCCGAACAAGGATGTCGCGCCGGCGGCCAGTTGCAGGCCGCGCCAGATGATGGCGGCGTAAAGCAGCAGCAGGAACAGGTTGCCGATGAGGCCGAACTCCTCCGAATACACGGCAAAGATGAAATCGGTGCTGCGTTCCGGCAGGAAATCGAGATGCGTCTGCGTGCCCATCATCCAACCCTTGCCGGCGACGCCGCCGGAACCGACCGCGATGGTGGACTGGATGATGTGATAGCCGGCGCCGAGCGGGTCGGAGGCCGGATCGATCAAGGTCAGCACGCGTTGGCGCTGGTAGTCGTGCAGCAGGTAGTTCCAGGCCAGGGGCAAGGCGGAACCCGCTGCGATGGCCGCACCCGCGATGATTTTCCAGGACAGCCCGCCCAGGAACAGCACATAGAAACCGGAAGCGGTGATCAGCAGCGAGGTGCCCAGATCGGGTTGCTTGGCGATGAATGCGACCGGCAGCGCCAGCAGCAGCGCGGCGATCATGAAGTCGCGGCTGCACAGGGTCTCCTGTTTGTAATGGAAGTACCAGGCCAGCATCATCGGTACGGCCAGACGGATCAACTCGGAAGGTTGAATGCGCGTGAAGCCCAGTTCAAGCCAGCGCCGCGATCCATTCACCACGATGCCGAACAAGGCGACGCCAAGCAGCAGCAGCACGCCGACGACATAAACCGGCACGGCGAACTGCATCAGCCGTTGCGGGGGGATGTGAGAAACCAGCAACATCGCCGTGAGCGCCACACCCATGTTGGTCAGGTGCGAAATCAGACGATCGCTGTTTTCGCCGGTCGCGCTGAAGACGACGGCCATGCTGGTCAGCAGAAGCAGCGTCAGCAGGCCGAACAGAGGGCCGTCGAGATGGCGCACCAGGAGAGTGAATAGTCGATGGATCATTGTGGGGTCGCCTGGGTGGCCTCCTCTGTGGCGGGCGGTGCGAGGGGGTCATCGACCGGGCCGCTATCTTCCGCTTCATCGTCGCCGGTGCCGGGTTCCGGCAGCGCGAAGACCTTCGGCTCTTTGCCCAGCAGCCAGTAGTCGATCACCTTGCGGGCAACCGGTGCGGCGGTTGATCCGCCATGGCCGCCATTCTCGACCATCACGGCCACGACAATCTTGGGGTTGTCGGCAGGGGCGAATGCGATGAACAAGGCATGGTCGCGGTGGCGGGCATGCACCTGGCTTTCGACATAGCGCGCCCCCTGCTTGATGCCGACGACCTGCGCGGTGCCGGTTTTGCCGGCGAACGGATACGACGCGTTGGCTCCGGCGATCGAAGCGGTGCCGCCGGGCAGCGTGACATCGACCATCGCCTCCTTGACCAGGCGCAGGTATTCCGGGTTGAGCTTGATGCGTTGCAGGATCTGCGGTGCGGCATAACTGGTTTTTCCGGTGGCGGGGTCGAGCCAGGCGCGCAAGATCTGCGGCTTGTAGACGACGCCATCGTTGGCCAGCGCCATGGTGGCGACGGCCAGTTGCATCGGCGTGGTCAGCATATAGCCCTGCCCGATGCCGGCAATCACGGTCTCGCCGGGGTACCAGGGTTGCCGGAAACGCTTTTTCTTCCAGGCCGGGGTCGGCATCAGGCCGGGTAATTCGCCATCCAGATCAACGCCGGTCTTTTTCCCTAAACCAAATTGCCCTAGAAACCCGGACAGACGCTCGATGCCCATCTGGTGCGCCAGTTGGTAGTAATAGGTGTCGCACGAAATGGTGATGGAGCGTTTCAGATCGACTATGCCGTGACCGTCTTTTTTCCAGTCGCGGTAACGGTGTCTGTTGCCGGACAGCGTGAAATAGCCGGGATCGTCGATAGTGTCGCCCGGCTTGCGCAGGCCCAGTTCCAAGCCGGCCAGCCCCATGAACGGTTTGATTGTCGAGCCGGGCGGGTAGACGCCGCGCAAAGCGCGGTTGACCAGCGGGCGGTCGAGCGAATCGTTCAGTTCGCGCCAGGTCGCAACATCGATGCCATCGACGAACAGATTGGGATCGAAGCCGGGTTTCGATACCAGGGCCAGCACGCCGCCGTTGCGCGGGTCGAGCGCGACCAACGCGCCGCGGTAGTCGCCGAAAACCTTTTCCGCGATTTGCTGTAATTTGGAGTCCAGATGCAGATAAAGGTTGTAGCCGGCGACCGGCGGGGTACGCGACAGGGTGCGCACGGCGCGTCCGCCGGAATCGGTTTCCACTTTCTCGATGCCGGTGCGGCCATGCAACCAGGTCTCGTAGCTGGCTTCGAGGCCCAGCTTGCCGATATGGTCGGAGCCCTTGTAGTTGGTGTCGAGGCCGGCTTCGACCAGACGGTCCTGGTCTTTCTCGCCGATCCGGCCGATATAACCGACCACATGCGCGAATCCTTCACCTAACGGATATTGGCGGAACTGCCGCGCTTTCATCTCGACGCCCGGGAAACGGTAACGGTTCACCGCGAAGCGGGCGGCTTCCTCATCGGTCAGCAGGTTGCGGATCGGAATGCTTTCGAAGTTTTTGCTCTCGGCGAGGAGCTTCTTGAAGCGCTTGCGATCACTGGCTTCGATCGTGACGATTTCGGCCAGACGGTTGATCGTCTCCTCCAGTTTGCTGATTTTGGCCGGCGTGATTTCCAGTGTGCTGGCGGAGTAGTTGTGCGCCAGCACCACGTTCTGGCGATCATAGATCACGCCGCGTGAGGGCGGCGCTGGCACCAGCGAGATGCGGTTGTTTTCAGCCAGCGCATGATAGTGGTCGTACTGCACGACCTGTAGCCAAACGAAACGGCTGAACAGGCCGAGAAACAGCGTGGCCGCGAAGATGCCGGCTATCTCCATGCGGCGGCGGTAACGCTGGAATTCCTGTTCCGGATTGATCAGGCGCAGCATGCTGGCGTGTCAGGGCTTGAGCGAGAATGAACGGTCAATTACGGGCGCGCCGACGGGGTTGACGCGATGCGGTCGACCAGCCAGGCCAACGGCGGCCATAGCACGGCTGCGACGACGCCCGCGGCGAGCCAGCGCCAGTCGGCGTCGCCCCGCCCCAGCATCAGGCCCAGCGTCAGCACCAACGCTTCCTTGCCCAGCAGAACGGGCGAAAGTTGCAGGGTCTGGCGCGGCGTATCGAATCCTTCCAGACGACGCTGCAGCAGCAGCACGACAAACGTGGCGGCGCAATAGGCCAGCGCATTGAGGCCGAACAACACGCCGCGGGTGACATCGGTGAGCAGGCCGAGGCTGAATGCCGCGCCCAGACCGGCCAGGCGCGGCGCGCGGATATTCCAGTAGAGCAGGGCCATCAATGTGAAATCGGGCACCAGCCAGCGAATCTGGTCCATCCATGGCAACAAGGTCAGCGCGAATGCAATGAGCAGGCTGCCGTAGACCTTGGTGCGCGTCGGCGGGTGCTCCAGTTCGGCGCCTTGCAGCAACAGCGGTTGTGAGGTCATGGTGATTTCGCTTTCGTCATCGATTCCGGTGCGGGAGTCGAGCCGGCGACTGGACCCGGCAGATTTGGAATCAGCACGGCCATATGGCGGTAACGGCCGACGCCGCCGAGCGGCTGGCACAGCGCGCGCGCAAACGGGGTGTGATGCGGCGGTTCGGTTTTCAGCACGCGCGCCACCGGTATGCCGGCGGGATAAACGCCATCGATGCCGGAGGTATAGAGCAGGTCGCCCGGTTGCATGTCGGCATGCATGTCGAGAAAACGGACCTGCAGCAGGTTATCGGAGCCTTGGCCGGAGACGATGACGCGCAGGCCGTTACGCATGTTCTGGACCGGTGCGCCCTGATCGCGGTCGGTCAGCAGCGTGACTTCGGCGCTCCACGGGTAGACCCGGGTTACCTGGCCGACCAGGCCGGCGGCATCGATCACCGGCCAGCCGGCGGCGATGCCATGACTGCTGCCGCGGTTGATGATGACTTTGCGCGCGAACGGGTCGTTCGAGGTTTCGATGACTTCCCCCGCCAGCATGGAATAACCCGGCCGCGCCGGCAACGCCAGCAGCGCGCGCAATTGCGAATTCTCGGCGTGAATGGCAATGCGATCGCGCAAGTTCGCTCCGAGCAGTTCATGCTGACGTTTGAGGCGGTTGTTTTCCGTGACCAGTTCGCCATGGGTGACAAAGAACTGGCCGACGTTCTGCAGCCAATCCCAAGGCTTGGCCAGCATGATCTGCGCCGGGTGGATCAAGGCGTTGAGTCCGGCGCGCAAACCGGACAGGGTGGCGTAGCGGGCGTCCAGGCCGAGCAGGAAAAGACAAACCAGCACGTACAGGCTGAAACGGGCTGGCAGCCCCATCTCCCGAACAAACAGGGGGGCGCGAGGGGCGGGGGACATGGCGGGCGAGAGTCGCTAGCGGCAGGTGGCGAGTGGCATCAGCTTGGCGACTTGCCACTTGCCATTCGCGACTCGCCGGTTTTCTGTTAGTCGTTGGTGAAAACCGTCGAAAGCCGATCCATTTCTTCCAGTGCTCGGCCGGAACCGCGTACCACGCAAGAAAGCGGGTCTTCGGCAACGATGACCGGCAGCCCTGTTTCTTCCATCAGCAGTCGGTCCAAATCGCGCAGCAACGCGCCGCCGCCGGTCAGCACCATGCCCTTGTCGGCGATATCGGCGCCGAGTTCGGGCGGGGTCTGTTCGAGCGCCGATTTGACTGCGGACACGATGGTGTTGAGCGGGTCGGTCAGCGCTTCCAGAATTTCATTGCTGGTGATGGTGAAGCTGCGCGGAATGCCTTCCGCCATGTTGCGGCCCTTGACCTCCATTTCACGCACTTCCGAGCCGGGGAACGCAGAGCCCATTTCTTTCTTGATCATTTCGGACGTGGCTTCGCCGATCAGCATGCCGTAGTTGCGGCGGATGTAATTGATGATGGCTTCGTCGAACTTGTCGCCGCCGACGCGCACCGAGGTGGAATACACCATGCCGCCCAGCGAAATGACGCCGACTTCGGTCGTGCCGCCGCCGATATCGACCACCATCGAGCCGGTGGCTTCCGCCACCGGCATGCCGGCGCCGATGGCGGCCGCCATCGGCTCTTCAATCAGGTAGACCTGGCGTGCGCCGGCGCCGATCGCCGATTCGCGGATGGCGCGGCGTTCGACCTGGGTCGCGCCGGAAGGGACACAGATGATGATGCGCGGGCTCGGGTGGAACAACTGCTTGGGATGCACCTTCTTGATGAAGAACTTGAGCATTTGCTCGGTGACGTTGAAGTCGGCGATGACGCCGTCCTTCATCGGCCGAATCGCCTGGATGTTGCCCGGCGTACGACCCAGCATCATCTTGGCTTCGATGCCGACGGCCTGGATGGTCTTCTTGCCGGTCAGGCCTTCCTGGCGAATGGCGACGACCGAAGGCTCGTTCAATACGATGCCACGGCCGCGAACATAGATAAGGGTATTGGCGGTTCCCAGATCGATGGCCAGATCAGTGGAAAAGTAGCCGCGGAGGAGTCCGAACATGTAGAGGTCTCGAGGGTCGGAAAAATAGCTTCGTATGATAACCTACCAGGCCTTATGCAATAAGGCCTCGGCAGCAAAGACCAGGGCCAAAAACTCGGGTATCTCATGTCACTTACCGCAGAAGACGTCAAACGTATCGCCAAATTGGCTCGCATCCGGGTCGACGCGACTGAAGTCGCCGCTTATCAGACGCAATTGAATGGCATTTTCGGCCTGATCGAAGAAATGCAGGCGGTCGATACCACCGGCATCGAGCCGATGTCGCATGCCCAGGATCTGTTCCAGCGCCTGCGCGCCGACGTAGTCAGCGAGCCGGATCGCCGCGCGGCATTCCAGGCAGTTGCGCCACAGACCGAGAACGGCCTTTATCTGGTGCCGAAGGTCATCGAATAAGCCTGCCGCTACGGATGCCCGTGCCAGTTCCCTTTTTCTTTTGCCTGCCGCCTGCTGTCCACTATTGATGAACATGAACGCCTCCCTCAAGTCCCTTTCCACGCTGCTGGCCGCCGGCACCGCCTCGAGTGTCGAGCTGTGCCAGGACTATCTGGCGCGCATCCAGTCGCTGAACGGCTCGTTGAACGCCTTCATCAGCGTCGACCCCGAAATAACCCTGGCCGAAGCTCGCGCCGCCGATGCGCTGCGCGCCAGCGGCCGGGCCGGCAGCCTGACCGGCGTGCCGATCGCCCACAAGGACATCTTCTGCGCCGAGGGCTGGCTGACCACCTGCGGTTCGAAAATGCTGTCCAACTTCGTTGCGCCCTACGACGCGCATGTCATCGAGCAATGCAAGGCGGCGGGCATGCCCTGCCTGGGCAAGACCAATATGGACGAATTTGCGATGGGCTCGTCCAACGAAAGCAGTTTTTACGGCCCGGTGCGCAATCCATGGGACTTGGAGCGGGTGCCGGGCGGTTCTTCCGGCGGCAGTGCGGCCGCGGTCGCGGCGCGCATGGCGCCGGCGGCGACCGGCACCGACACCGGCGGCTCGATCCGCCAGCCGGCGGCGTTGTGCGGCATCACCGGCCTGAAGCCGACCTACGGCGTGGTTTCCCGCTACGGCATGATCGCCTTCGCTTCCTCGCTCGATCAGGCCGGGCCGATGGCGCAGAGCGCCGAAGACTGCGCCTTGCTGCTCAACGTCATGGCGGGATTCGACGCGCGCGATTCAACCAGCTTGCAGCGCGACCAAGAGGATTACACACGCCATCTGAATCTGCCGCTGGCCGGTTTGAAGATCGGCCTGCCGCGCGAGTTCTTCGGCCCCGGCCTGGTCGGCGATACGGCGCAGGCGGTCGAACAAGCCATTGCGCAATTGCGCCAACTGGGCGCGGAAACGGTGCCGGTCGGCCTGCCCAATTCCAAGCTCTCGGTGGCGGCCTACTATGTGCTGGCGCCGGCGGAAGCCTCCAGCAATTTGTCGCGTTTCGACGGCGTGCGCTACGGTTACCGCACGCCCGAGTACCGCGATCTGACCGACATGTATGAAAAGACCCGCGCCGAAGGCTTCGGCAGCGAAGTCAAACGCCGCATCATGATCGGCGCCTATGTGCTCTCGCACGGCTATTACGATGCCTATTACATCCAGGCGCAGCGTCTGCGTCGGCTGATCGCCAACGATTTCGCGGCGGCGTTCCAGCAATGTGATGTGATCCTCAGCCCGACCGCGCCGACCACCGCTTTCAAGCTGGGTGAGAAAACCGCCGACCCGGTCGAGATGTATCTGTCCGACATCTACACCATCGCCGTCAATCTGGCCGGCCTGCCCGGCATGTCGCTGCCCTGCGGCCTCGACGCACAAGGCCTGCCGATCGGCGTGCAGCTGATCGGCAACTATTTCGACGAGGCGAGGATGTTGGGCGTAGCGCATCAATATCAATTGGCGACTGACTGGCACGTGCGCGCGCCGCAAGGAATATGAGATGAAACAACCCGCACGCTCACTTCGTTCACTGCCCTCCGAGGGGGCTCAGGCCTCCTCTGGGGCGGCCCGCCTGGAGGCCTGATATGCAATGGGAAACCGTCATCGGGCTGGAAGTGCATACCCAGCTCACCACGCAATCGAAAATCTTTTCCGGCGCGCCGATCGCCTTCGGCGCTGCGCCCAACAGCCAGGCCTGTCAGGTCGACATCGCGCTGCCCGGCGTGCTGCCGGTGTTGAACCGCGGCGCAGTGGAGCGCGGCATCCGCTTCGGCCTGGCGATCGGCGCCAAGCTCAATCGGCTCAACAGTTTCGACCGCAAGAATTACTTCTACCCCGACTTGCCCAAGGGCTATCAGATCAGCCAGTTCGCGCAGCCCATCGTCGAGGGCGGGGAGTTGACGATACTGCTGCCGGCGGTCGCCGGCGGACCGGCGAGCGAGAAAACCATCCGCATCACGCGCGCGCATCTGGAAGAAGACGCCGGCAAGTCGCTGCATGAAGATTTCCATGGTATGACCGGCATCGATCTGAACCGCGCCGGCACGCCGTTGCTGGAGATCGTTTCCGAACCGGATATGCGTTCCGCCAAGGAGGCGGTGGCGTATGCCAAGGCGTTGTATACGCTGGTGACCTGGATCGGCATCTGCGACGGCAACATGCAGGAGGGCAGCTTCCGCGTCGACGCCAATGTCTCGGTGCGGCCGCTTGGACAAAAGGAATTCGGCACTCGGCGCGAGATTAAGAATCTCAACTCGTTCCGCTTTCTGGAACAGGCGATCAACTACGAAATTCGCTGGCAGATCGAGCAGATCGAGGACGGTCACAAGATTCAGCAGGCCACGGTGCTGTTCGACCCGGATAGCGGCGAGACCCGCGCCATGCGCAGCAAGGAAGACGCGCACGATTACCGCTATTTCCCGGATCCCGACCTGCTGCCGGTGCGGCTGGACGAGGACTGGATCGAACTGGTGCGCGCGTCGCTGCCGGAATTGCCGCACGAAAAACAGATGCGCTATCAGGCCGAGTGGAATCTGTCCGCCTATGACGCCGCCACGCTGACCGGCTCGCGCGAGCTGGCCGAGTATTTCGAGGCGGTTGTTGCCGCCCTGGTTAAGGCAGAGGCAAGCGGTACGTCGAAGCGCCCCGACTCCGCTGCCAAGCTCGCCGCGAATTGGGTGATGGGCGACCTCTCCGCCACGCTCAACAAGGAGAATCTGGATATTTCCGCCAGCCGGATCACGGCCGCGCAACTGGCCGGTCTGCTGGCCCGCATTCAGGACGGCACGCTGTCCGGCAAACTGGCCAAGCAGGTGTTCGAGGCGATGTGGGCGGGTGAAGCCGAGGGTGATCAGGCGGCGGACCAGATCATCGAAGCCAAAGGCCTGAAACAGGTTTCGGACAGCGGCGCGATCGAGAAAATCATCGACGAAGTCATGGCGGCGAATGCCAAGTCGGTGGAGGAATTCCGTTCCGGCAAGGAGAAGGCGTTCAACGCCTTGGTCGGTCAGGTCATGAAGGCCAGCAAGGGTAAAGCCAATCCGCAGCAGGTCAACGACCTGTTGCGGCAGAAACTCAACGCCTAGGCGTCCGGCTTTCCTGCGACTTCAGCTCCCTGTAGCGTTTTGCATCGTCATCGAAGCGCGTCTGAATGTCGTCGATCGCTTGATTGCGCAGGCGCAGCTGCTCGCTGATCTGCGCCAATTCCCTCTGCGCTTCATTGCGCATCTGGACATAGGTTGCCGGCGCCCTCTGCGCGGCGGCGCGTGCACGGTTCAGTTGAGCGTTGGCCGTGGACAGCTTGGCGGCAGCAGCGTCCATACGCGTTTGCAGGCCGCGAATATTCAGGTTCTCCAGCTCGATTGCACGATTCCGCGCCAGCTCGATTTCGTTTTCACTGGCGTAGGTCGCCAGCAATGAAATGTCGCGCCGGCGCAGTTCGAGTTGTCGACGCTGCTCTTCCGCCTGGCGTGCGGCCATTTCGGCTCGGCGCTGCCGTTCTTCCGGAGTCAATCGGGTGCGCTGGATTTCCTTGATGACCCGGCCCTGCTTGTCGAGTTCGCTATGGCCCTGCCCGCTCTGGGTGGGCGGCATGACGTCGCCGTATTGCACCTTGCCATTCTGGTCCACCCAGCGATAAGTTGCCGCCTGAGCCGGAGCGAGCGCACTCAGACACACTGCAAGGACTGCAGCAAGCGCGTTCAATTGAAGCGATGCAATACGCACGCGGTTATCTTCCTGAGCTAGGGGTAAGTCTGGTGTGCAAGATAGAGGCCAATAAATTCAGTATTAGAAACAGTCAGTTAAATCCTTTTGGCAAACGGAATTGGCGAAATTCTGTCACTCTTGCAGGTCGGTTCCGACACCATACCTGTTCCGGTAGGCCTGAATCGCATCCAGCGTGTCGCGCCAATCCGCTTTACCGTCCAGATGCCGGGCCAAGTCGTCCAGGTTGACGATGCCGATCACGGGAATCCCATAATCCCGGCTGACTTCCTGCACCGCGGAAAGTTCGCCCAGGCCGCGTTCCATGCGGTCCAGCGCAATCGCGACGCCGCAGGGCGTGGCGCCGGCGGCGCGGATCAGTTCGACCGATTCGCGCACCGAAGTGCCGGCGGAGATCACGTCGTCAACGATCAACACGCGACCGGCGAGCGGCGCCCCGACGATGCAGCCGCCCTCGCCGTGATCCTTCGCTTCCTTGCGGTTGTAGCTGAACGGCACATTGCGCGCCGGTGCGGCCACCCCGGCGGCAAAGGCAATCGCCACCGACGCCGCCAGCGGAATGCCTTTGTAGGCGGGCCCGAACAAGCCGTCGAAAGCCAGGCCGGATGCGGCAATGGCGCTGGCGTAGAATTCGCCCAGTTTTTTCAGCGAGTCACCATCGTTGAACAAGCCGGCATTGAAGAAATACGGACTCATGCGCCCGGCCTTGGTTTTGAATTCGCCAAACAACAAGACCTGTTGCTGGATCGCGAAATCGAGGAAATCCCCTTTAAAACTTTGCACTGAAAACCTTTGTCGTATGCGTGTCATCAGCCTGAATCTTAACGGAATCCGCTCCGCTGCCAGTAAAGGTGTTTTTGCCTGGCTGCAAACTCAGCATGCCGATCTGGTCTGCTTGCAGGAACTCAAGGCGCAAGCCGCCGACCTCAGTCTGGAAATGCTGAATCCGCCGGGCTTGTACGGCTATTTCCATTACGCTGAAAAGAAGGGCTACAGCGGCGTCGGCATGTATTCGAGAAAACAGCCTGACCAGATCATCGAAGGCTTGGGTATTGCCGATATCGACGCCGAAGGCCGCTATATCGAAGCGATATTCGGCGAGCTTTCCGTGGTTTCGCTTTATCTGCCTTCCGGCTCTTCCGGCGAAGAACGCCAAGCCGCCAAGTTCGCCTTCATGGCGCGCTTCCTGCCGCGTCTGGAAGCGCTGGCTCGGAGCGGGCGCGAGTTCATTCTGTGCGGCGACTGGAATATCGCGCACAAGGAAATCGACTTGAAGAACTGGAAAGGCAACCGTAAAAACTCCGGCTTCCTGCCCGAGGAGCGCGCCTGGATGAGCGATCTGTTCGAGCGCGTCGGACTTGTGGATGTCTACCGCCAACTTTATCCCGAGCACGAAGGCGAGGCCTATACCTGGTGGAGCAATCGCGGCCAGGCCTGGGCCAACAATGTCGGTTGGCGCATCGACTATCAGGTCGCGACGCCGGGCATTGCCGCCAAGGCGCGCGCTGCCACAGTCTACAAAGCGGAGCGCTTCTCCGACCATGCGCCGTTGATCGTCGATTACGATACCGGTGATTAAGAAAAAAGGGCGCTTGCTAGCGCCCTTTTTAGATTGCCGCCCGGCTTGAAACTACTTGGCGGGATTCATGTACATCTGCATGAAGGCGGCCGGATCGAGCGGCGGCAGCGGTGGCGTGTCGGCTTTGACGTCGGGCGCTTCACTCTTCCCTTTGGGCGCCGGTGCCGCCGGCGGGGCGGCTTGCGGGGCGAACAGGAAGGGCAAGGCGATCGGCGCCGGGCTTGAGGGCGCAGAGGCCTTGCTTGCCTCGAGTGTCGGCGCTGCAGGTTGCGCCGCCGCGGGCTGCGTCTGCGGGGCTTGCGGCAGCATGAAGGGCAGGAACGGCGAAATCTGCTGTACCGGTTGCGGGGCGGACTTTGCTTTGGGAGGAGGGGCAGGTTGGGCCGGCTGAATCATGCCAAAGAAATTCGGCAAGCCGGGCGGCGGCTGTTGCGCCGGCTGTGCCATGCCAAAGTAGTTGGGGAAGGCGGGTTGGCGCTGCGGCATCGGCTGTTGTGCGCCGTAGGGCATGAACGGGTAGGCCGCTTGCGGCAGCATAGGCTGCTGCATCGGGTAGTAGCCACCCGGGTAGCCGCTTGGCATCATGTTCTGCGGCTGTTGCACAGCGAACGGCATGTTGGGAAACGACGGCATCGACGGGCTGAAAGCCGGCGCGCCATAACCCTGTTGCGACGGTTGTGGATACGCGTTGCCGGCATAGGGATTGCCCGCGAACGGGTTGCCGGCGTAGGGATTGCCGGCAAAAGGATGATTTGCGTACGGGTTGCCGCTCGGAAACATATTGGGCGTCAGTGCATTGAGCGCGCCCAGAGCGCCCAGACTGAGCAACGGGTTGGACAAGCCGCCGTAGCTGTTCCACGGACTCAGCGGATTGATGCTGTTGAGCGGATTCATCGGGTTCAGCACACCCAGTCCGAAGGGGCTGGAGATGTTGCCGTAACCGCCTGACCAGGGGCTGCTCTGGGTCGGGGCCAGCAGGGTCAGCGGGTTGATCATGTTCTGCGCCAGGAGAGGCTGCGACGTTCCGGCGAAAGTGATCAGAATCAGTGATTTAAGGTGTTTCATGCGCGTCTCCTGCAGTGGGCTGACTGGCCGGGAATTTGAAAAACCGGTATGACGAGATGCCTGGGGATAGGAAATTTGCGCGTTGAATGATGAGGACGCGACTAAGGGGAAATCCGGCAAAAGCCGGGAAAGCGCCGTCCGCAACTTTCCCGGCTCCGGCATTACAGGTCGCCGTTGGCGGCCGCCTTCATGATCACGTCCATCTTGTCGCGGATGTCTTTGGCATAGGTCATCAATTGATCGGGTGCACCCATCTTGCCGGACAGGGAATCCAGCCAGGACGTGTTCCAATCCAGCGTCAGCACCCAAAGGTTCTTGTCCGCGTCTTCCATGATGGCGATACGGCAAGGCAGAAAGACGATGGATTCCGGCGCGTACTTGAGTATTTCGCGGCCGGCGGCGATGTCGCAATAATGGTAAACCTCCATGCGCGGCGCATTCATATCGCCGAGTACGGCCTGGATATCCTTCCACATCGGGCTTTCACCGACCTTCTTGAAGTTGAGCTTGTTGGCGCTCAGTTCCATGGAGGTTTTCACGTCATCAAAAGTCAGCCCTTTCTTGACCGGATACTTGATCGCCATCAGGTTCATGACGTCTTTCACGTCCATGCTCTTGACCATGCCCATCATCGGCATGATTTGCTTCATCAGCGCTTCTTTTTCTGCCGGTGCAATCGCGCGCGACATTTCATAGGGACGCGTGCCGCGGCCACCCGGGGAAATCGGCAGCGTAATTGGACCGGCGGAAAGGGGAACATTGGCCAGGTAAGGATTGACGGCTTGCTGGGCCAGTGCGGGCAGAGCGGGCAGGGCAAGCGCCATTGACAGCGCGGCGACTAAAGTTTGTTTCATTTTCGGCTTCCTTTGGTTGGTACAGCGATCAATGGAACGTTACTTCGGCGCGACGGTGGTCAGGCCCAACATTTTCCAGTCCTGTACTCCGCCACGATACCACTTGAGCTTGTGGGGTGGATAACCCATAGCCATCAACTGCTTGATATTCGTGGGGGATTGGCCGCACCAGGGGCCGTTGCAGTACAACACCAGTGTCTTGGCGTTTTCGAAGTTCCAGAGCCCGCCTTGACGCGCGGCGCCGAAACGGAAGATCAGGATATCGGCGATTTTTTCGGCTTCCGTGTGGGCGGGATGCAGTTCCTGCCAAGGCAGCAGAATAGCGCCCGGAATCATGCCGGAGCGTTGCGGCCAGTCGCCATCGCGTGAATCGATCACCAGAACGCTGGCGTCTTTACTGGATTTTTTCAGGTACTCCAGCATTTCCAATTCGCCGATGGTTTCCACGCCGGGGCCCAGTGTCATCGGCTGTACGCAGAACGGCGGGCAGGGCCGCGAAGTCAGCGAGTAGTCCGGATCGAGCATGTTTTCCGTATCCGGGTTGCGTTCGATCTTGATCATTTTGCCCTGATGCAACACGGCCACTGACGCGATGCTGGGCGTAATGTTGACGTTGCTTCCCGCCGCCAGCGCAAGGTTGGCGACGAGACCCAGCAACAGGGTTAGCGCTGCCGATTCAGCCATATTCATAGGGTTTCTCCTCCAGGGCTGGCCGCTTGCAATGCGCGTGCTCGTCTCGCGCGAGCCGCTGTTAATCCATGTACTCGAAAGCTTTGACGACTTTGACGACACCGCCCGTGCGCGCCGCGACTTCGGCTGCCGCGTTGCCTTCCTCGCGCGTGACCAAACCGAGCAGGAACACGGTGCCGGCTTCGGTGACGACCTTGACGTGGTGTGCATTGAATCGCTTGTCCTCAATGTAGCGCGCTTTCACTTTGGCGGTGATGAAGCCATCATTGCTGCGCGCAGTGAACGAGGTCGTGCCGCCGATGATCAGCTCATTGAGGACGCTGCGCACATTGGGCACGCTCTTGGCGATGTCCTCAATTTTTGCGCGCACCGCGGCGTCCGGCGCCTCGCCGGTGAGAAGTACGCGACGGTTGTAGCTGGTGACGTTGACATGGGTGTTATCGCCGAAACTGTCGCGCACCCGGTTGGCCGTCTTCAATTCAATTTCCTCGTCCATCAGATACGTGCCGGAGGTGCGCCTATCCTCCGCCATCAGGATGCCCGCACCGATGCCGCCGGCGACCACCGGCACGCAACCGCTCAGCGACAGTACGGATAAACCGGCGCTCCCGGCCAAGGCCAGACCCAACAGCGTGCGAAGAAGATTTTTTTTCATGATTCAGGCTCCAAGTAATAGGTAGTCGATGCCATCACACAGGCAATGGATAGTGACTAACAGTGTTTCATGAATCCGCGCCGGTGACTCGGCCGGTGCGCAAATCAGCACATCGTCTTCGCGCAGTATCTCAGCCAGCGTACCGCCTTCGCCACCAACCAGCGCGATTATGATCATGTCGCGGCCTTGCGCGGCACGCACCGCTTCAATGACTGCCTGTGAACGGCCGTACGTAGAGACCGCCAACAGCACATCGCCCGGATGGCCCAACGCGGTCACCAGGCGCGCAAAAGTGGGGTTGGCCGGATCGCTGGCTTCACCCGGCATCGCGCTGCCGGACAACGCGATCGCGGCGAGGCCGGGCCTATCCTTATCCAGCCGGTCGGTCAGAATCGCCGCCACATAGCCTGCCGCCAAGCCGGAGGCGCCGCTGCCGCAGGTCAGAACCTTGCCCTCGCGCATCAGGCAATCGGTGATCAGCTGCACCGCCTTGTCGATCGGTTCGGACAACAGATCGGCGGCATCGGCCAGCGTATGGATGCTGGCCTGGAACTGATCCTGTATGCGTTGCGGGAGCGGCATGGAATAGCCTGCGAAAAGGAACCGTTGATAGGAAGCCGCCGATTATAGCGAGGCGCTACGGTGCGTCCGTGCTGCTCCAATTCGGTTTTCAAGTCTCGAACGCGGCCCGTAACCAGTGCAGACATCCGGCTTGGATTAAAACTGCGTCGAAACGGCAGGGTGCATCCACGCGGTGCTGCGCCAGATAATGCCGCGCCGCCAGAATGATGCGCGCCTGCTTGCTCGCGGTAATGCTCGCCGCCGCGCCGCCGAAGTCGCTGCGCGCCCGCGCCCGCACTTCGACAAACACCAGGGTTGCGCCATCACGCATGACCAGATCGATCTCGCCGCCGCGACAACGATAATTTCGCTCCAACAGTTTCAGTCCCTGGCGGGTCAGATGCTCCGCCGCAGCCTGTTCGGCTTGCGCACCTAGGCTCATGGGTTTCATGGCTATCCGGTTAAACGGTCTTTCAATTCAATGGGTTGGGGAAGAGCGCGGCCTGCCGTCCGTCCTTGCAGACCTGGTCGCAGCGGGCGAGTCCCTGTGCTTGCCGGGCCTCGACCGACCGCGCGGCGCGCGTATGCAGGGCTCTTTCGGCGATGCCGGACACGGTCTGCAGCTCGATCCGGCTTCAGTACGGCCAGAACCAGGCGTCGGCCGCCGGCAGGTCGATGCCGTTTTCATAGGCGTAGTTGCGGCATTCGATCTGCATGTCGCGCAGTTTCTCCTTGACGTGGGCGCCGGCTACGCGCAACGACGGGATGCGGTCGATGACATCGATGGCCAGGCTGAAGCGGTCGATTTCGTTCTGGATGGCCAGTTCCAGCGGCGTGTTGATGCTGCCTTTTTCCTTGTAGCCGCGCACATGCATGTTGGCGTGGTTGTGGCGACGGTAGGCCAGGCGGTGGATCAGCCAGGGATAGCCGTGGAAGTTGAAGATGATCGGCTTGTCGAGCGTGAACAGGCTGTCGAAATCCTTGTCCGAAAGCCCGTGCGGGTGCTCGCTGGCCGGGGTCAGCTTGTACAGGTCGACGACGTTGACGAAGCGCACTTTCAGTTCCGGGAAATGTTCGCGCAGCAGCACGGTCGCCGCCAGCGCCTCTTTGGTCGGAATGTCGCCGGCGCTGGCCATCACCACGTCCGGCTCGCTGCCGGCGTCGTTGCTGGCCCATTCCCAGATGCCGATGCCCTTGGTGCAGTGTTTGATCGCTGCGTCCATGTCCAGGTACTGCAAGTGCTTCTGTTTGTCGCACACGATGACGTTGATGTAATCGGTGCTTTCCAGGCAATGCGCGGCGGTCGCCAGCAGGGTGTTGACGTCGGGCGGCAGATAGATGCGGGTGACGGCGGGGCTCTTGTTCACCACCACGTCGAGGAAGCCGGGGTCCTGATGCGTGAAGCCGTTGTGGTCCTGCCGCCAGACCGTCGACGTGATCAGCAAGTTGAGCGACGACACCGGCGCCCGCCAGGGCACCTCCTTGGACATCGCCAGCCATTTGGCGTGCTGGTTGAACATCGAATCGATGACATGGACGAAGGCTTCATAGGTTGAGAAAAAACCGTGTCGGCCGGTCAGCAGATAGCCTTCCAGCCAGCCTTCCAAAGTATGTTCGGAGAGCATTTCCATGACCCGGCCGTCGGGCGACAGCTCGCTGCCGCCGGCGTCTTCCGGGTAGATGTCGGCCAGCCAGGTCTTCTTGCTGACTTCGTAAATATTGTCCAGCTTGTTGGAGGCGTTCTCGTCCGGGCCGAACACGCGGAAATTGTTCATGTTCTGCGCCATGACATCGCGTAGCAGTTTGCCCAGCGGCCGCGTGTTTTCCGCCGTGACCTTGCCGGGGCCGGGCAGTTCGGCGGCGTAGGCGCGGAAGTCCGGCAAGCGCAGCGCACGCCGCAGCAGGCCGCCGTTGGCGTGCGGGTTGGCGCTCATGCGGCGATTGCCCTTGGGCGCCAACGCCTTCAAGTCCGAACGCAGACGGCCACGCTCGTCAAACAGGGACTCCGGCGCGTAGCTGCGCAGCCAGTCTTCCAGCTGCTGCAGATGCGCCGGATTGGCGCGCACATCGGCGATGGGCACCTGATGCGAGCGCCAGAAACCGGCCACTTTCTTGCCGTCCACTGCGTCCGGGCCGGTCCAGCCTTTCGGCGAGCGCAGCACGATCATCGGCCAGCGCGGCCGTCCAGGCAGGCCGCTGCTGCGGGCGTCAGTCTGGATGCGGCGTATTTCCTGCACGCACTGCTCCAGTACAGCGGCCATCCTGGCGTGCATCGTCATCGGGTCCGAGCCTTCGACGAAATACGGCGTCCAGCCGTAGCCCTGGAACAGGTTCTCCAACTCCTGATGCGAGATGCGCGCCAGGATGCTCGGGTTGTTGATCTTGTAGCCGTTGAGATGAAGGATGGGCAACACGGCGCCATCGCGTATCGGGTTGAGAAACTTGTTCGAATGCCAGGAGGTGGCCAGCGGCGCGGTTTCCGCCTCACCGTCGCCGACCATCACCGCCACCAGCAGATCCGGGTTGTCGTAGGCCGCACCAAACGCGTGCGATACGCTGTAGCCAAGCTCGCCGCCTTCATGAATCGAACCCGGCGTTTCCGGTGTGCAATGGCTGCCGATGCCGCCGGGGAAGGAGAATTCCTTGAAGAACTGGCGCAAGCCTTCTTCGTCTTCTCCCTTGTTCGGATAGACCTCGCTGTAGAAGCCTTCCAGATAGATCGGTGCGAGCACGCCGGGCGCGCCGTGGCCGGGGCCGGCGAGGAAGATGGTGTCCAGGTCGTATTTGATGATCAGCCGGTTCAAATGCACCCAGGCGAAGCTCAACCCCGGACTGGCGCCCCAATGGCCGAGCAGGCGGCGCTTGATGTGCTCGGCTTGCAGCGGTTCCCTCAGCAACGGGTTGTCGCGCAGAAAGATCATTCCCGCCGCCAGGTAGTTGCAGGCGCGCCAGTAGGCGTTGAGTCGATCCAGTTCGTCGGGGGAGAGTGCCGGGTCGGCAATCAGGGTAGTCGCATTCATGGCGGTACTCCTTGCGGGCGGGGTGCAGCGATTATGGTTCGGCTGGATTACAACTTAGCACTCTGCGGCCATCTGTCAGCAACCAGACATGGCGCGCGATGACGAGTTCCTCATTGGTGGGGATCACCCACGCCGATACCGGGCTGTCGCTCAGGCTGATGCGCGGTCCGTGCCGGTCGTTGGCGGCCGTGTCCAGCGCCAGGCCCAGCCAGGCCAGGCGGCGGCAGACTGCGGCGCGCACCGGCGCGGCATGCTCGCCGATGCCGGCGGTGAACACCACGGCATCGAGGCCGTCGAGGGCGACGGCGTGCGCGGCAATGGCCTGGCTGATGCGGTAGGCGAACAGGTCCAGCGCCGCCACCGCATCGGGATGCGGGCTGGCCAGCAAATCGCGCACGTCGGCGCTGATTCCGGACATGCCGAGCAGGCCGCTGCGGTGGTTGAGCAGAGCGTCGAGTTCAACCGGGCTCATGCCTTCTTCGCGCAGCAGGTGCAGCAGCACGCCGGGATCGAGGGCGCCGCAGCGGCTGCCCATCGGAATGCCGTCGAGCGGCGTAAAGCTCATCGAGGTTTCCACGCTGCGCCGCTGGCGCAGCGCGCACAGGCTGGCGCCGTTGCCCAAGTGCGCAACGACGACACGGCCGTCGGCGGCGGCGCCAAGATGCTCCGGTAGGACAGCGGCGATGTACTCGTACGACAGGCCGTGAAAGCCGTAGCGGCGGATGCCGCGCGCGGCCAGTTCGCGCGGCAGCGCAAAATGGCGCGCCACTTCGGGCAGGGTATGGTGGAAGGCGGTATCGAAGCAGGCGACCTGCGGCAGGCCGGGGCGCAGCCGGGCGAGGGCGCGGATGGCGCCGAGATTGTGCGGCTGGTGCAGCGGACTCAACGGAATCAGGCGTTCCAGCGCCGCCAGAACCGGCTCGTCGATCCGCACCGGTCGGCTGAATTCGCTGCCGCCATGCACCACTCGATGCCCGGCGGCGCGCAGATCGAGGCCGGCGTGGCGCACCTGCAGCCAGTCGAGCAGCCGTTGCAAGGCCTGTTCATGGTTTGCCGCGGCGCCGTCTTCGTTCAGCAGTTCGTTGCCGTCCTGCCAGACGCGGAAGCGGCCCTGGCGGCCGATTTCTTCGATGCCGCCGCGATAGGCGGCTGCTGGCGAGAGCGGCTGCTCCGCCCGGTAGACGGCGAACTTCAGGCTGGAGGATCCGGCGTTGAGTATCAGCAGTGCGGCGTCCATGGCGGCTCCGGACTAAAGCGCGGTGCTGCGATATTAGCCCGTGGAGGCTGGCGCATGCACAAAGCCACCCAAGCGGGCAGGCGATCGGCTACGGTTGAAGCGTCGTCGGGGCTGATTCGATGTGCAGCGAGCGCGTGGGGAAGGCGATTTCGGCGCCGTGGCGGGCGATGACGTCCGCAATCTTCAGCAGCACATCCTGCTTCACTTCCTGGTAGGCGATCCAGTCGGTGGTCCGAATGAAGGTATAGACGAGAAAGTCGAGCGAGGAGTCGGAGAACGTCGTGAAGTTGACGATCAGGGTGGCGTCCGTGTCGATTTCCGGGTGCTGCTGCAGCATGCGCTTCACGTCGGCGACGATGGCAGCCATCTTGCCGATATCCTGGTAGCGCAGGCCGATGCTTTCCTTGATCCGGCGGTGGCTCATGCGCGAAGGGTTTTCCACGACGATGTTGGCGAACAGGGAATTCGGCACATAGATCGGGTTCTTGTTGAACCCCCGGATGCGCGTGTTGCGCCAGCCGATGTGTTCCACCGTCCCCTCGATATCCTTGTCCGGCGAACGGATCCATTCCCCTACCGTGAAGGGGCGGTCCAGATAGATCGCCAGCCCGCCGAGCAGATTGGCGAACAGGTCTTTGGCGGCGAAGCCGACCGCGATGCCGCCGATGCCGCCGAAGGCCAGCACGCCGGTGATGCTGACGCCGAGGGTTTGCATGATGGTCAGGATGGCGACGATGACTACCGAAATGCGGCCCAGCTTGGACAGCGCATCCACGGTGTTCTGGTCCACCGTCTCCTGCTCCGCCAGGCGCAGCGCCACCACGTTGGCGGCGCCGTTGCGGATCAGGCGCAGCAACAGCCAGGTCAGCGCCAGGATGATGAGGACGTTGCGCACCGGCAGCACCAGATCGAAATACGGCACGCCGATATTCTGGTGGATGATGCGCAGCGCGAACGCCGTCCCCAGCGTCCACAGCAGCAGGGTCACCGGCTTGCGCGTCGCCTTGATCAGCGCATCGTCCCAGACGCTCGGCGTGCGTGCGGCGACGCGCTCGATATGGCGCAACAGGTAGTAGGCGGCGACGTTGATCGCGACGACGGCCACCACCACCAGCATGATCTGGTTCAGCCAAGGCGGGACGGCGGCGGGCCAGAAAGTCTGGACGATGTTCAGGTTCAAGGTGGGGTTTCCAGTCCGGCGGGAGCGGTGAAACGTAGCATGGCCGGCCGCGCCAAAGCCAGCCGTGCCTCCTCGCCCTTATCCGCAGCGCGCTTTGGCCAGGCGTTCGAGCAAGTCGATCAGCACATGGCGGGTGCGTTGCTCGCGGTCATGCTGCGGGTTGAATTCGGCGATTTCCAGAGCCAGCAGGCGGTGATCATCCAGTACCGGCGCCAGCGCGGCGATCAGGGCCCGTGCAGCGAGGCCGGCCGGCTCCGGGCTGCCGACGCCGGGCGCTTCGATCGGGTCGATGGCGTCCAGATCGAGGCTGATGCCGAATCCCGCCGCGGCCTCGCCCACCCGCGCCAAAGCCTCGGTTAAGCAAGCCGGCAAACCGCGGGCAAGCACCTCCGCCTGCGTGATGACCCGCACGCCCAGCCGGTTCAACAGTGCCGCTTCCTCTTCCTCGTAGCTGCGCGTGGCCAGCAGGCAGACGTGTTGCGGCTGCAACACCGGCCGGCCGCCGGCCAGAGAAATCAAAGCGTGATGGCCGTGGCCGAGCAACGCCGCCAGCGGCATGCCATGCGCGGCATGGCTGGCCGAGGTGGCCGGGATATGGCTGTCCATGTGGGCGTCGATCCAAAGCAGGCCGAAGCCCGCCTCTGGGCGTGCTGCCAACGCGCGCCGCACGCCGCTCCAGGTGCCCAGGGCGCAAGAATGGTCGCCGCCTATCACCACCGGAAAGCGACCCGCGGCCAGCGTGCGCGCCACCTCGTCGCCGACCCGGCCGGCGAGATCGGCCAAGGCGGCCCAGTGCTCAAGGCCGGCGCGCGGATAGATCAGGTCGGACCATTCGGTCGCCTCGGCGAGGCGGTGGCTCCAGTGGCTGTGCTTGACCGTCCACGGCCCTCTGCCGCAGCCCGCGTCCTGCGCGCCGAGCCCGGAGGCGACGCCGATCAGGCGGATGCCGGGTTTGCCGCGCATGGCGACGGTTGCGGTTGCATGCTCGGCGGGCGGGCGGGTGAGGTGGGACTCGGACATGGCGTTATCAGAGGCGAGGCCGGAGGGACTTCCATATTAGGCCGGTTGCCTGATTCCGGTCCGTGCGCCAGGTCCGGGTTAAACTGGACGGCCCGCAATGGCGGCGCACTTTTCCGCAGCCCACGAGTTTCCGATTCCATGTTCGATGTTCCCCAGCCGGCCCGCTCCGGCGTGCTTCATATCGTCGCCACGCCGATCGGCAATCTGCGCGACCTCAGCCAGCACGCGCTTGATGTGCTGAAAACGGCCGACGTCGTCGCGGCGGAGGACACCCGCACGACGCAAGGCTTGCTCAACCTGCATCAGATTCAGGCCGGCAAGCTGACGCCGCTGCATGACCATAACGAAGAGGCCGCGGCCGCGCGTTTGATCGACGCGTTGCGCGCGGGAAAGAGCGTCGCCTACGTCAGCGACGCCGGTACGCCGGGCATTTCCGATCCGGGGGCGCGGCTGGTCAATGCGGTGCGCGCCGCCGGCTTCGAGATCACGCCGATCCCCGGCCCCAGTGCGGTGGCTGCGGCGCTGTCGGTGGCCGGCATCGAGGGCGCCTGGCTGTTTTACGGTTTTCTGCCGGCCAAGCCGGCGGCGCGCCGCAAGGCGCTGCAAGCGCTGGCGACGCGTCCGGAGGCGCTGGTGTTCTACGAAGCGCCGCATCGCATCGAAGAAACCGTGGCTGATCTGTTGGCGGTGCTGGGCGGTGAACGCACGCTGCTGTTCGCGCGCGAGCTGACCAAGAAGTTCGAGCAGGTGCACGCCTGCCCGCTGGCCGACGCGCCGGCCTGGCTGGCGGCGGACGACAACCATCGGCGCGGTGAATTCGTGCTGGTCGTGGCTGCGCCGGCGGCGCCGGACGACGGCGAGCGCGAAAGCCAAGAGGCCCGCCGCGTGCTCGCCATCCTGCTGGAAGAACTGCCGCTGAAACAGGCCGCCCACCTCGCCGCGCGCGTCACCGGCGCGCGCAAAAACGCCTTGTACGACCTTGCTTTGACGCTGAAGGAAGAGAAATGACCCTGCAGACCCTGACTCTCACCCGTCCCGACGATTGGCATTTGCATTTGCGCGACGGCGACATGCTCGCCGCCGTGTTGCCGGATACGGCGCGCCAGTTCGCGCGCGCCATTGCGATGCCCAACCTGAAGCCGCCGGTGCGCACGCTGGCGGATGCACAGGCCTACCGTGCGCGCATCCTGGCCGCATTACCGGCTGGCATGCGTTTCGAGCCGCTGATGACGCTGTATCTGACCGACAACACCGATCCGGCCGATGTCGCCCGCGCCCATGCCAGCGGCGTCGCGACGGCGGTGAAGTACTACCCGGCGGGGGCGACGACCAATTCCGATCTGGGCGTCAGCGACATTCGCAAGACCGAAGCGGTGCTGGAAGTCATGCAGGAAATCGGCATGCCCCTGCTGCTGCACGGTGAAGTCACCGATCCGGATGTCGATGTGTTCGATCGCGAGGCGGTATTCATCGAGCGCATTCTGGCGCCGCTGCTGACCCGCTTGCCCAAGCTCAAAGTGGTGCTGGAGCACATCACCACCCGCCAGGCCGTGGACTACGTCACCGCCGCGCCGGCGAATGTCGCCGCCACGATCACCGCGCATCATTTGCTGTACAACCGCAACGCCATGTTCCAGGGCGGCATGCGGCCGCATTACTACTGTTTGCCGGTGTTGAAGCGCGAAAGTCATCGCCGCGCTTTGCTGGCCGCGGCGATCAGCGGCAACCCCAAATTCTTCCTCGGCACCGACAGCGCGCCGCACGCCAGGGGCGCCAAGGAGTCGGCCTGCGGCTGCGCCGGCATCTATACCGCGCATGCCGCGCTGGAACTGTATGCGGAAGCGTTCGACCAGGCCGCAGCACTCGACCGGCTGGAAGCCTTCGCCAGCTTCCATGGCCCCGATTTCTACGGCCTGCCGCGCAATACCGAACACGTCACGCTGGTACGAGAAACGGTCGCAGTCAGCGCCGAGCATGCCGCCGGCGTCGTGCCGTTGCGGGCCGGGGAAACGCTGGCCTGGCGGCTGCTGGGGGCATGAGCGCAGTCGCGGCAACCGCCGCGGCGGCGTAGCGCGGCCATGGCGATCATCGTCCCCGACGGCTGGCGCGAATTGGCCGCCGTCGCCAGCGGCGCCGCGCAGCGCGAGATCGAAACCCTCGCGGTGCTGGCGTCGGCGTTGCCGGATACCTATACGGTCTATCACGCGGTGCACTGGACGCGGCTGGAACACGGCTATTCGGTTTATGGCGAGATCGACTTCGTCGTCGTCAACCCGGCCGGCGCGCTGCTGCTGATCGAGCAGAAAAGCGGCTTCCTGGAAGAGGGCGGAGACGGCCTGAAAAAACGCTACGCCGAGAAGAGCAAGAGCGTGCCGATCGAGATGGCGCGCAGCCGGGCGGCATTGCAGGCCAAGCTGCAGGCGCGGCCAGGCTGCCAGGACGTGCCTCTGGAAAGTCTGCTGTATTGCCCGGATTACCAGGTCAGGCAAGTCGAGACCGCAGGCCTGTCGCCGGAGCGCATCGTCGACGCACGCCGGCGCGATCAACTGGCCGCGATCATCGGCCGCATCTTGCCGCCGGGCGAAGCGGCAGACGCGAGCCCCGATACGCTGCGCCAGGTGCATCGCTTCCTGCGCGACATCGTGCAACTGGAAACCGATGTCAGCGCGTTGATTGGCCAGACGCGCAACGTGGTCACCCGTATTTCCGGCGGTCTGGCGCATTGGGCGCGGCAACTGGAGTTCACCCCCTATCGCTTGCGGGTCAGCGGCACCGCCGGTTCCGGCAAGACCCAGTTGGCGCTGGCCGAGTATCGCGCCGCCGTCGAGCAGGGCAAGCGTCCGCTCTATCTCTGCTACAACCGGCCGCTGGCCGACCATTTCCAGCATATCGCGCCGCCCGGCGGGGAGGTCTGCACGTTGCACATGTTGTGCGACCGGCGCCTGCGCGCGGCCGGCGAGATTCCCGATTTCAGCCGGCCCGACGCCTACGAAAACCTGCTCGTCCGCGCCGCGGCGTTGCCGCTCGCGGCGGACTGGCTGTTCGACACGGTCATCGTCGATGAAGGCCAGGATTTCACCGAGGCCTGGCGCGATCTGGCGCTGCGCCATCTGCGCCCGGAGGGGCGCGCGTTGTGGCTCGAAGACCCGCTGCAGAATCTTTACGGCCGCGCCGCGCTGGAGTTGCCCGCTTGGGTGCGGATCAAGGCCCACAGCAATTTCCGCAGCCCGCGCTCGGTGGTGCGCCTGCTGCAGAACCTGTTGCCGGAGGAATTCCAGATCGAGGCGCGCGGCGCGCTGCATGCCTCGGAACTGGTGGTGCTGACTTACAAGGACGCGACAGAACTCGCGCAGCAGGTGAAGGAGGGCATCCGGCAGTGTCTGGCCGCCGGTTACAAGAAAGCCGACCTGGCCGTGGTCAGTTTCAGCGGGCGCGAAAACTCGCAGCTGTTCCGCTATGACCAACTCGGGCCGCACCGGCTGAAGACCTTCAGCGGCCGCTACGATCTGCTCGGCCAGCCGCAGTACAGCGACGGCGATGTGCTGCTGGAATCGGTCTATCGCTTCAAAGGCCAGGCGGCGCCCGCCGTCGTGTTCGCCGAAATCGACTTCGAACAGCTGGATGAACGCGCCGTGCGCAAGCTGTTCGTCGGCGCCACGCGCGCAATGATGAAACTGGTGCTGGTGGTGTCCGAGCGCTCGGCGGCGCCGTTGCTGGCCCGCTTCTGACGCCCGGTCGCACGCTTAGCGGCCTTCCCCGCGCGCCAGGATCTGCTGTTGCAGCGTGCGCAGCTTGGCTAGCAGTTCGTCGCGCAACGCGAACAGTTCGGGCAGTCGCTGGCTCGCTTCGGCCTGCTGGCCGGCGCGCAGCTGCGTAACCAGCTCGTCGGCCAGTCGGTGCACCTGCTGGTGGATCGGGTCGATGGCGGCGAAGGCCGCCAGATGGCCGTAGAGCAGCTGGCCGGACCCGTGATACCAGCGGCCGAAGCGGCAGAGCGTATGTTCCATCGTGATGGGGACTTCCACGCGGCCGCCTGCGATGTGCTCGGCCAGCTGGTCGATCCATTCGCGGTGGATGTACTCGGACAGCAGCAGGGCGAAATCCTCGCGTCGCCAGCGCCGGAAATTTTCCTCTCGCCAGACCTGCGGCGCTTGCCAGGCGGCCACCCAGCCGGGCAGTTCGGCGGCCGGCATCGGGCGGGCGATGCCGTAGCCCTGAGCGAAGCTGCAGCCGAGCTGCAACAACAGCAGGCCGGACGCCTGGTTTTCCACACCCTCGGCGACGACGTCGCGGCCGAATGCTTCGGCCAGGGCGATCACGCCTTCGACGATGGCCAGATCGTCCGGGTTGTGCAGCATGTCATGCACGAAGGTCTGGTCGATTTTCAGGATCTGCACCGGCAGTTGTTTCAGGTAGGTCAGCGACGAGTAACCGGTGCCGAAGTCGTCCAGTGCGAAGTCGCAGCCCAGTTTCTGGCAGCTTCGGATCACCTCGGAGACGTGCGCCAGATCTTCCAGCGCGGCCGTCTCCAAAATTTCCAGCGCCAGATAGCGAGGCGATACCGTTGGGTGGGCGGCCAGCCCGGAGCGAAGCTTGGCGACGAAATCGGGGCGCTGAATGTGCTGCGCGGAAATGTTGACGCTGACGCTCAGTTCCAGACCCTGGGCATGCCAGGCTTGCAGTTGCGACAAGGCCTGGTCCAGCACCCATTCGCCCAGCTCGATGTCCAGCTCGGTGTTCTCGATCACCGGCAGGAAGGCGACCGGGCTGAGCAGGCCGCGCTCCGGATGCCGCCAGCGGATCAGCGCTTCGGCTCCCACGGCCATGCCGCTGCGCATGTTGACCTGGGGTTGATAGAACAGCTCGAACTCGTCCGTTTCCAGGGCCTGGCGTATGCGCGCCTGGGTTTCCCGGTGCTGGCGCGCGCGCCGGTCGCCTTCCACGTCGTAGAAGGTATAGCGGCCGCGCCCGGCCTGTTTGGCGGCATACATGGCCTGATCGGCATTGCGCAGCAGGGTGTCCGGGTCTTCGTTGTCGTCGGGATAGAGGCTGATGCCGATGCTGGCGGACAGTGTGATTTCCAGTCCGTCGAGCTGGATGGGTTGGGCGAGTGTGCTGAGCAGTCGATTCAGCGTGGTCTTGCATTCCTTCAGGTCGTTGAGGCCCTGCAGCAGAAAGGCGAACTCGTCGCCGCCAAGGCGGGCGACCGTGTCGCCGCTGCGCAGGGTCTGCACCATGCGCCTGGCCATCTCGACCAGCAGGCGATCGCCAATCTCGTGGCCGTAGCTGTCGTTGACCGGCTTGAAACCGTCCAGGTCGAGATAGCCGATCGCCAGCAGGTCACCGCTGCGGCTGGCCTGCGCGATCGCCTGGCGCATGCGGTCGGCCAGCAGGACCCGGTTGGGGATGCCGGTCAGCGCGTCATGCTGGGCGAGATGGCGCAACTGCTGTTCCTGCTGCTTGACCAGGCTGATGTCGGAGAAAACACCGAGATGATGGGTGATGACGTTATCGGGGTCGCGTATGGTGCTGATCGACAGGCGCTGCGGATATTCCTCGCCGTTCTTGCGCCGGTTCCAGATTTCGCCGATCCAATAGCCTTTTTCATGCAGCGTCTGCCACATGTCGGCATAGAAGTCAGGGCCGTGGCGGCCGGACTTGAGGACGGCCGGCGTCTGGCCGATGACCTCTTCACGTGCATAGCCGGTGATCTGGCTGTACGCCGGGTTGATATCGACGATACGGCCGGAAGCGTCGGTGATCAGTATGCCTTCCCGCGAATGCTCGAAGACGCTGGCGGCCAGCCGCATACCCTCCTGATTGCGCTGGATGGCATCGGCCATCTCGTTCAGGCTGTGCGCCAGATCGGCGGTTTCGTCCGAACCGCCCTCGGGCGCCCGCCAGGCGTAAGCGCCTGCTGCCAGCCGCCGGGCGCCGAGGCGGAAGATGTTCAGCCGGCGCACCACCAGCAGGTGCACCAGGGCGCCGGCCAGCAGCAGCGCCAACGCCACCACGGCGAGATGCATGGCCTGTTCTCGCTTCCACAGGCCCAGTATGAGTTTCTCGGTTTCCCCCATCGGCAGCTTGACGCTGAGGATGCCGCGCAATTCGTCCAGCTTGTAGTCGTAAGCCTGGCTATAGTTTTGCCGAATCGCGGCCGGCGCCGACGCGGGGTCGCCGTGGCAGGTCAAGCAGCTGGGCTCCGTCCAGATCGGCGTGGCGTAATGGTAATAGTGCTTGCCGTTCGGGTCGCTGAACGTGGCCAGCCGCTCCTTGGCCGCGGGGTTGGCGCGGAAATGGCGGATGGCGTCCATTTCCACCGCATCCGCCTGGTTGCCCGGATTGCGGGCGCGGTCGCTGACCGTATTGAACTGCAGGCCGTCCGGGGAGTTGGACTTGAATTCCTCGGCGATGCGGGACATGGCATGGGCGGGCAGAAAGCCGGCCGTTTCCGCATCCAGCGCGACGCCGCTGGCGAGGAATTGGCGCTGATAGGTGCGCTGCATGGCGATCAGTACGCCGTGCAGCGCACGGCCTTGCTCCCGCAGCGCGGCCTCCACGCTATGGCGAGTGTGTTGATAGTCGAACCAGGCCATCACCGCCAGCGCGAGCAACAACACGCAGCCGATGCCGAGCCAGAGTTTGTAGACCAGCTTCATGACGGCCGCATTGACGCGCTCATATCTTGAACCGTCCTACCAGGGCCTGCAGGCCGGCCGCCAAGGCTTGCAGACGTTGCGCGCCGGCGTTGTTTTCCAGCACGGTCTGCTTATTCTGTTGCGCCATCTGGGCGATGTTTTCGACATGATGCGAGATGTTGCCGCCGGCGACGCGCTGCTCTTCGGTTGCGCCGGCGATTTCGCCGGTGCGGCTGCGGGCATCGTTGGCGCCGGCGTGGATACGTTCGAGCAGGTCAGCGGCATGGCGGGTGGTCTCGACGGCGGTTCCGGCCTGCACGCTGGCGGCATTGGTTTCCGCCGCGACCTGATGGCTGGCCGTCTGTAGCACCTCGATCATCGCACTGATGTCGGCAGTGGCCTGGCCGGTGTGCTCGGCGAGCTTGCGCACTTCGTCGGCCACGACTGCGAAGCCGCGCCCTTGCTCGCCGGCGCGTGCGGCCTCGATCGCTGCGTTGAGCGCCAACAGGTTGGTCTGGTTGGCAATGCCGCGGATCAGGCTGACGATGCCGCTGATCTCATCGGTCCGGCGGTCGAGCGCTTCGATGTTGCGGGTCGAGTTGCCGAGCATGTCCGCCATGCGGCCGATGTCTTGCGACGCCGCCAGCACGGTGCGCACGCCTTCTTCGGCCAGCGTGGCGGCCATCTCGGTGGTGCGGCTGGCCTCGCGCGCGTGCCCGGCTACCGAGTCGAGGCTGCTGCTGACTTCCTCCACGGCCGCGGCGGCGGCCGTGGTGGCCTGGTATTGCTGTTCCGAACTGATGCTGGCCGAAGCCGCGCGCTCGGCCAGCCCGGACGCGGCCGTCGAGACTTCGCGCACGTCTTCGAGCACTTGTCGGATGATGTCCTGCAGGCGTTGCGCGAAGCGGTTGAAGGCGGCGGACGTGGCGCCCAGCTCATCGGTCGCCTCGGCGGGTAGCCGGCGGGTCAGGTCGCCATCGCCTTCCGCCAGTTCGATCATGGACAGTCGCAGCCGCTCGATGCTGTGCAGTTTGGTGAACAGCAGCAGACCCGTGGCCGCGGTGACCGTCAGCATGACCAGGAAGGTGATCAGATAACCGGTAGCCTGCAGCTGTCGCCAGGCCGAAAAGGCGCGCGCTTTTTCTATGCTCGCCGCCGACATGGCGGTGGAGACGGCCAGGACGCCGTTGATCGACTCGGTGGCGGCGGCGAACCATTGCTCGCCGTTGATCGGGAACTCGCCTGTCGGCGCCGCCGCATAAACCGAGCGGCTGACGGCGTCAAACTCGTTCAGACCGCGCTGCATGGCCTCGACGGCGGCGATCACGGCAGGGTCGGAGCCGGGAATCTGGCGCAGAAACAGCAATTCCTGCACCGCCTTGTCGGCGATCTGGCGATAGGCGCGCAAGCGTTGCAGCGTTTCCGGGGTCACCGCCTGGCGGGCGTTGATGAGGCCGACCAGCGTGCCGCGCTCCAGTCCGGCATATTCGCTGGCGAGCCAGGCCTGATGCTTGACGGTGAGGCTGTCGAATGCGGCCGCGGCGGGCAGGCTATGGCCGGAGAAGGCGGCCATGCGCACACGGGCGCCATCGGCGATGTGCGAGCTGATCGTCCGTATCCACTCGTCGGAACTGATTTCGTGCTGGCCGGACAGCGAGCGGTCAACCTTGGCGCGCGCCTGGGTCAGTTCAACGAAGGATTTCTCCGCTTGCGCCAGCGAGGCTGCAAACGACGGACCGGCGAATTCGGCGGCGATCAGGCGCTGTGAAATTTCGCGCGCCTGGGCCTGGATCGCGTCGCTCTGTGCGCGTCGGGCGTTGATCTGCTCACGCAGCGCCGCTTGCCGGTCCGCCGGCGCAGTCAATGCTGCAACCGTCGCGCCGCGTTCCAGCGCCAGCTTGCCGGCGGCATCGATGACCAGATCGGCCAGCTGGTTGGCTTCGATGGTGAGGTCGGCATAGCGATGGTCGTGCCAGCTCGACCAGGCGTAGAAGCCGGCGATCCACAACAGCAGCAGCGGCGCGCCGGCGCTGGCGATGATGGCGTTGCGCAGGCTGATGGCGCCGAATCGGCCCTTGATCCAGGTGTTCATGATTCACCCCGCTGGGTTGTCTCGATACTGAATATTTCCACTGGCCGTGGCCGGCGTGTATGGCTGCCGCGTCGCCACGATTGCATGCTCTGGAATTCCTCAAGTGGCCGGTCGTTTCGAATCGCCAGAGTCTTCGCCGCCAACCGCTCCGGCGCGCTGCGTAGAACATATTTACCAGGCCGGCCCGGGTCAAGCGAATTGTGCGATTCGGAATAATTGTGCGGGCTTGTCGTTCAACTCGACACACTTCGCCGCACCGACCGGCTCAGCGCTGCCGTTCCAGTCCGGCGCGCAGTTTCTCGATCACGTTCGCGCGCAACTCGGGCGGCGCCAGCACCTCCACTTCCGGCATATGGCGCAGGATGTCCATGACCAGTTCGCGCTCGTCGGCATAAGGCATTTCGAGCAGGTAATGGCCGTCCTTCTGCAATTTTCCGCGTTGTTTCGGATGCCACTGCTCCAGCGCGACCCAGCGCGCCCGTTCCGGGCTGAAGCGCAGTTTCGCCCAGCTCAGCTTGCGGCCCGAGAAGATGCCATAACCCGCTCCCAGCATCGCATCGAGCGATTTCTCCGGCACTTCGCGTGCGCTCTTGTCGAGCACTTCGGCATGCCGCACGCCATCCACCGCGAAGCTGCGCAGGCCGTTGCGGAGATGGCACCAGGCGTCCAGATACCAGTTTTCGCGGTAGTGAACCAGGCGTTGCGGCGAAATTTCGCGCTCGCTGACGCGATCGTTGGATTTGGCGTAATAGCCGATGCGCAGCCGTTTCCTTCGCAGCAACGCGGAGCCGAGTGCGGCGAACTGTTCCAGCGGCACGCGGCGGGCGGCGAGCGGCATCAGTTTGATCCGCTTCCTGATTTCCTCGGCCGGATGCCGGCTGCTGCCGAGCAGGCCGGTCAGGCGCGCCATCAGGGGTTGGATGTGCGGCCCCAGCAAGCCGCCGGCATCGAGGTTGGCGAGCAGGTGCTGCATGGTCATCAGGGCGTGGATTTCCTCGGCGGAAAACCACAGGCCGGGCAGTTCATATTGCGGGCCGACCGCGGCGTCGGCCTCGCGCGCGTTGAGGTAACGATAACCGCGCGTTTCACGGTCCCAGACGATGGGCGCGTTGAGCCGGTTGCGCAGGTATTCCAGATCGCGTTTCAAGGTCGCCCGCGACACGCCCAGCCGCTCCAGCAGTCGCGCGAAGGTCGCCGGTTCGGACGCAGCCAGCATCATGTCGATCAGGTGAAAACGCTCGGTCCGGTCCATGTTCATCCCTCCAAAAGGCCCTGTGCCCATTGTAGCCGCGGCTGCACGGGCTGGCTCATCTGGCGAGCCAGCGGCGCGCTAGTCTGTCTGCATCAAAACCGATGGAGACGCACATGAACCTCAGCCTGGGCATCACGCTGTATCTTTCCCTTGGCCTGGCCATGAGCCGGTTGCGCCGCAGCCAGGGCATGTCGCCCGGCGATGCGTTGTTCTGCGGGTTGTTCTGGCCGCTGGACCTGTTGCGCCGCGGCATCGAACTGCTGGTTCGCGGCTTGCTTCAGGCCGACGCCGCCTGAGTGAAGTCGGCCAACAGCTTGGCGACGAACGCTTCGTCCAGGTCGGCGGTGATGAACACGAAGCGGCTGCGCCGGTCCGCGTCCGGCCAGGCCGGCAGGTCGGCGGGCGGGTAGAGCAGGTGCTGGACGCCGTGCAACACGACCGGATTGGGCTTGCCCTTGACGTTGACCAACGCCTTCATGCGCAACAGGTTCTGCGGCCGGAACGCCTGCAGCATGTCCAGCGCCGATTGCACGCCGTGCCAGTCGAGCGGCGCATCGAAGGTCAGGCTGAAGGCGCGGATGCGCGCGTCATGCCGTTCCGCCGCTGCCGCCACCGGCCTGGCTGGGCCGCCCAGCAGGCCGCGCGCCGCCGGCTTGTAGCGCGGATGCGCCAGCCAGCTCAGCACGTCGGGCTGGCGCGCCGTACCCGCCACGTCCTGCGGGTTGAACAGGCCGAGATGGGTGACCCGCGCCGGATCGATCTCGCCATGCAGCGCCGTGTACATCGGCGCCGCCGGATTGAGCTCGGCCAGCCGGGCCTGCAACGCCTCGACTTGTTGCGGCGTCGCCAGATCGGTCTTGCTCAGCAGCAGGCGGTCCGCCACTGCGACCTGCCGCGCCGCTTCGTAATGGGCGTCCAGTTGCTGCATGCCGAACAACGCATCCACCGTGGTTACCACGCCATCCAGCTTGTGGCGGGCGGCCAGCCAGCGTTCGTTGAGCAGCGTGTCGAGTATCGGCGCCGGGTCGGCGATGCCGGTGGTTTCGATGATGATGCGTTCATAGGGCGGCAATTTGCCGCTCGCCCGCGCCATGTAGAGATTCTTCAGCGTCGGCGCCAGCGTGCCCTGAATCTGGCAACAGACGCAGCCGCCGGACAGCAGCGCCAAGGGGCCGCGGCTCTCTTCCAACAATTGATGGTCGAGGCCGATCTCGCCGAATTCGTTCATCACCACGGCGGTCAACGGCAAATGCCGCAGCAGATGGTTGAGGACGGTGGTCTTGCCGCTGCCGAGAAAACCGGTGAGCAGCGTGACGGGGAGCAGTTCGGATGCGGTCATCGAGATAAGAAGCGCTACCTGGGGGAAAGTTGGAATAATACGGCCCGCCCAAGCGATGCCTGATGGCGCCGACAAAATCGGCTACAACAGCACCCTGCCTCCGTCCTCGATCCAATCCCCACTTCAACATGAATTTTGCTTCCACCCACCGCCTCATCGCCGTTCTCTTCCTCGGCTTCGCCTCCGGCTTGCCTCTGGCGCTGACCGGCCAGGCCATGCAGGCCTGGCTGGCCGTGGATGGCGTCGATATCGCCACCATCGGCTTCCTCGGCCTGGTCGGCGTGCCGTACACCTTCAAATTCCTCTGGGCGCCGCTGATGGACCGCTTCGAACTGCCCTGGCTCGGGCGGCGGCGCGGCTGGCTGGTGCTGACGCAGTTGGCGCTGGCGGCGGCGTTGTTCTGGATGGCGACGATTTCGCCGGCGCAAACGCCTTTTCTGTTCGCCGCCGCCGCGGTGGCCCTGGCGTTCTTCTCCGCCTCGCAGGATGTCGTCATCGACGCCTACCGCACCGACGTGCTGGAACCGCGCGAACGCGGCCTCGGCGCTTCGATGTCGGTGTTCGGCTATCGCATCGCGATGATCCTGTCTGGCGGCATCGCGTTGATCTGGGCCGAGCAATGGGGCAGCTGGGGCCAGGTCTATCGGGTCATGGCCGGCATCATGCTGGCGGCGGCGGCGGTGTCGTTGCTGACCTTGCCGCGCGTCAACAGCGCATCGAAACCGCTGGTCAGCGATGCCGGGCGCGAACTGCTCGGCTTTGCCGCCATGCTGGCCGGCGTGCTGGCCGGTGCATTCGCTTCGCGCTGGCTGTTGATCGGCCTCGGGCTGGACCCGAACGATGCCAACAAATGGATCCAGCTGCTGTTCATCCTGGCCGGCATCGCCGCCGCCTTGCCATTGGGCGCCTGGGCCGCGCGCCGGGTCGGCTTCGCCACGCTGAACCAGTCGCTCGCCAGCTTCTTCAGCCAGCCCGGCGCCTGGGCCTTCCTGTTGCTGATCGTGCTGTACAAACTGGGCGACGCCTTCGCCGGCAGCCTGTCGACCGCGTTCCTGATCAAGGGCATGGCGTTCAGCCAGGCGGAAGTCGGCATCGTCAACAAGATCATCGGCATCTGGCTGACCATCGCCGGCGCGCTGATGGCCGGCGCGCTGATGTTGCGGCTGACGCTGTACCAGGCGTTGCTGGCCTTCGGCGTGCTGCAATTGCTGTCCAACTTCGGTTTCTATGCGCTCGCGGTGATGGGCAAGGGCGCCTGGGGCAGTTTCACGCTGGCGCCGTTCGACCTCGGCTTCGTCGAGCTCGACAAGGCGTCCGAAATCGACGGCCTGCTGATGGCCGCCATCGCCGGCGAGAACATCACCAGCGGCATGGGCACGGCGGCCTTCGTCGCGCTGCTGATGAGCCTGTGCAACCGCCAGTTCACCGCCACCCACTATGCGCTGCTGTCGGCGCTGGCCGCCGTCGGCCGCATCTATGTCAGCCCGGTGTCCGGCGTGCTGGCGGAGTCGGTCGGCTGGTCGGCCTTCTTTCTGTTCTCGGTGGCCGCGGCGGTGCCGGGCATCTGGATGGTCTGGCGCATGCGGGCGGCGATACTGGGCTTGAATCGGGCGGAGGTCTGAGAGGTATATCGTTTCTACCGCTACATTGCGATTGATTAATCGGGGAGCGACGGATGAACAACGATACCAATCCACGCATTACCGGCTTGCTGCTCGGAGTGACCTGGCTTGAGGTGGCTATTCTCTTTTGGGCCGGCCTCGGCCTACTGTTTTTCCCACCCATCATTGAGCCGTTCTGGCCGTGGCCTCTGGCGCCATTCAATCTGCGCTATCTGGGGGCGCTCTACACAGCCGCGCTGCTCGCCGCGTTCCTGCAGGCTTGGTCGGGGCGCTGGTCACCGGCGCGCGTCGTGACGCCGATGATCTTTATTTTTACGCTGGTGGTGACGATCTATTCCTTCGTACACCTAGACCGTTTCAATCTGCATCGCCTTGAAACCTGGATCTGGTTTCTTCTCTACATCGGCGTGTGTATTAATGCTGGCGCTCATCTCTGGCTCTACCGCAAACGGCCGCTGCCCCAACCCAGCAGCCGTCCCCGAGGCGCGCAGAGAAGCGTGCTTTGGGTCGTGGTCATCGCGTTTGGCTCATACGGCTTGTCACTGCTGGTGGTGTCTTCCGCTGCATCATGGTTCTGGCCTTGGCGGTTGGATGCTTTCCACGCCCAACTCTACAGCGTGACCTTCTTGACTCCGGCGTTGGGTGCATGGGTATTGCTGCGCGGAACTACACGAAATGAACAGAAAACGCTTGGGCTGACGTTGGCAGCGTGGGGTCTGATGCCGATCATCGCGCTGATCTGGGCAGATGCAACGGTCAAGCGCGTTCGTTGGGATATCCCCGACACATGGCTATGGCTGGCTCTGTTCGCCGCCATGGCTGGAATCGGCGGGTGGTTGGCAGCGAGAAGTGGCGGCACTGCGGACGACAGCCTTGAGGGCTGAAATGGGGTTTCAGGCTTTGCAGTGGGGTGCTTTCGCCCCTCAATGAGCCATTGACGGTCATCTACTGTTTATCGCCGGCCGCTCAATTCGACGAAATGAACGTCAGCAGCAATCCAGACAAGCGGCGTTCGCAAAATAATCGCTATGCTAGTTCGTCGGCCATTGCCGACAATCCGGACGTGCTCAGGCATTTTTCCAACGTCAACTATGTGGAGTCTGGCCAAGGTGTGTCCACGCTAGGAGCGGACGGTTGAGGTCGCCCACTGACGTGCGACATCCCTACATCTTTGCGGAATAGATTGCCCCCCGCTAGGCGGTCCGCAAGGAGCCGATGCTGACCTTGTCCTCACCCGTGCCAATCATCCAGAACTCCCAACCGTTGACGGCGGTCTCGATCCCCGCCGCCTTCGCGGCGGCGCTGGGATTCCCGTAAGGCCTGCCATCCACCACGATCTCGCCCTCGGCGTTGACCGTTGCACAGTGCCCGCCATAGCGGGCGTAGAGCATCACGCCGGGCTTGATCACACCCCTTTCGACAAGATCCACGAGGGACTCGCTGTAGCGCCTTCTTGGCCCATTGCCAGATTGGTCGACCGCATGCTCAGGTGGTGCAATGGCCATCGGTAGTGGTGCCGACGGGGCTGGTGCTATCAAGGGTTGCCTTGCGATTGGCCGCCCGATCAGATTCTCCGGGCTCGGCCAGATATTCAAGGCCACCTCCCCGAGGAACTCGGCTCGGACACGGATTCGGCTCTCGTCCCAGCTCTCTGCCCAATCGCCTTCGCTCGGTTGGCCTGGAGGGGCGTGCAGGATGGACGCGGTGGTCAGCCGCAGCAGGCTGTATGTGGCGAGCCAGGAGCGCTTCTCGAGCCAACCGCTGTTACTCATCGTTGGGTTCAACCTCTGCGTGACGAGCGTGAGATTTCCAAGTGTCTGCACAACTTCTTCACGAACGTCAGCCAAACGGTCGTCCACCAAGGGCCAATGGGTCCTCCAGTTCTGTGGCATCACGTGCTCGACGGTGAGACCGCTGTTGCCAGCCAGCTGTTCGGTAAGGCCGGTGCGGCGCAGCTCGTGTTCGATGGCCTCGAGAAGCGAGCGCAGCCGCGCACGGACCATGGTCTTATACAGACGATCATGGATGATGGCCCGTCGGAATTCGATGTCGTTCGGCCAGACTCGGCTCTCGGCTCCGGCACCTGCGAGCTTTTCGATGATGACGATGTCCACGCAGGCTGCGTCGGCGTCAGCGGCTTCGACAAGCACCTCGCGAAAGAGGTTGTTGTAGTCCTTGGTGCTGCCGCCGCAGACGGCGCGGCGCATTAAGAAGCTGTCAAGCGCATGAAGGACGCGGACGCGCTGGTCCGAATCGAGCCTGTTCCCGAGGCCCCAGATGTATAGAAGCAGGGGGATCACGGTGGTCGTCTGGTGTGTATTAAGGCGATCGAAAAACCGGCCCTCGAACGAGTCCGGCGCATTTCGCTCGAACGACTCATAGATTGCTGCGTACCTGCTGAGTTCGTCGAAGACCTCCGCGGGTTCAGGATTCGATTTCTCGATCCAATCCGACATGCCGGCGTACAACGTCGAGGTCGTCACCTCGCGCCGGGTTCGCATCGAGAGCCAGTGGGTCAGGAACACGTCGAGCCGGCTGCGAAACTGGCGGCCGACGCTCATTTGCTTCCGCCAAACGTCTTGGTCGAAGGGAAGCCAACGGTCGGAGTAAAGACGGCTGACATCGCTGCCACGTTGCTTGGCCAGACGGAACAGAAGGTTCTTGACCAAGTCGGCCGCCTCAAGGGGCGTCCCTCGGCCGTTCAGTGTCTCGAAGATAACCTGGGCGTCATCGTCCTTCTCCAGATCGATCACCACTAGGCGCAACTTCTCTCGCAGCGTCGAGACGAGGGCAGCAATTCGTAACTCGAGATCGGGTGCTTCCCGAAGCCAAGTGATGAGCTCCTGTTCAAACCAACGGCGTGCCTGGACGAGCTGGCTCGTCCCGATGGCAACCGTCATGGCATCAGAGAACTGCTGCTGGTCGGCATTGGTCGGCCAGACCTTGTACCGGGCATGCTCGTGACCGGCTGGGACGAGATCAGCATCGTTTTCGATGAACCTGCCGAGCAGGCGCGCGGATCGATCGTGCCCGACGGTCTCGGCTGCGGCGCGGGAGGAAGCAAGAAATACCTGCAACGTGGTTAGGCGTTGCTGACCATCGATCACCTCCCATGTGGCGAGCTGTCCAAACTCCGGATCAACGGACGCTAACACTATCGCACCGAGGAAGTGCGGGTGACCGACAATACCTTCCTCTACCTCACGGGCCGCCCGCTGCACGTCTTCCCATAGCGGCTCCCAGTTCTTCTCACGGTTCCATACGTAAGGCCGTTGGAAGAGGGGGACGACGTAGCGCGCGTCTTGGCCAAAGATCCTCGTGAGATTGAAGGTGTCCGCACGCATGTAACTGTAGCCTCTCTTCTAGACGGTGAAGACGTGTAGCGAGCCAGGAGATGTCAAGGTTCCCATAGCACCTGGACACCATCCAGTGTATCCCGCCTTTAACAGCATGATGGCAGACGCCCGTCTGGTGGGTTATCCATCTGGTCATTGTGAGTTTGCGATCAAGGAAGCGGGACTGAAAAGTAACGTAGATGACATGTGCGCAGCCACCCTTACCCGGCACGTTGGTTCGCCATCTTAGGTTCCGGACGTGTTCCTGCTGCTCTAGGACAGGCTGATCGGTCGATGACCGCTATTGAGAATGGCGAATGACTGGTGTGGGCACGGGAAATTAGTGGGAGAGGTCATCTGCCAAGTGCCGCTATACAGTCAAGCCGAACGGCCGTTCAGGCCGAACAAGAGCCATACGAGCGGCCTACCTGAAGGACTGTAGTGGGTCGATAGCGCCAGTTCGCAGATTCGAGAAACAGTCACACAACCTGGATTCTTGGGAATTTGGCTCGTACGACCGTTCAGGCCGGAGGCTGTGTAAAAACGCGGCGAGATTTCGTGGATAGCGGGAAGCGCGC
>CAYXMQ010000009.1:0-118711 GCA_964466195.1 uncultured Thiobacillus sp. | reverse complement strand
ATCGCCACGCTTACTGCGCTGGCTGCGCCAGCGCCTTTCAGTACGTTTCTGCGCAAAATATTCATGTGCACTCCTAATGTCTAAACAGATGGTTACAGGCTATGAACAAAGTCGACGACCTTGTCGATTTCTTCCTCGCTCAGCACTTGGTGCTTGCCGAACGGCGGCATGAAACTCTGAGGGTAGGATGCCGTGGCATCCCATATCTTGGCGCGCAATACGGCCCTATCGGGAAAGCGCGCCTGCATGGCGATCTGCGGCGGACCGCTGTTGCCGGTCTGCTCGGCATCGGCTTGGGTCGGGAAGGCGTGACAGGCCAGGCAGTTGCCCTTCGCGCGGTTGTAAGCGATGTCCTTGCCGGTCTCGCCCGGCGAGGAGGGTTGCGCGAACGCAGTCGTGACGAACAGGCTTGCGAAAACACCGGTTATGGCGGCGACGCGTTTCCACATGACGAGACGGCTCCTCCTCTATCGAATGCAATCGAACTCGCATCGCTTATGCCATCAGGCATAGAGCGAATGGACGTTCCCAGGCTGGGACGCTGAAGAATATTCGCAACATCCCCGATGACACAAGGTCGAATCCGACCACTTAGTACGATATCTTTCCTGCCGAGTATGTTAGTACCAAGCGCGGTCAAGGCCGCACTTAGCGTGGCGTTTCCCGTTGATTCTCCTTCTGCTGCTGCTCGCGCAATTGGCGCAAACGCGCATCGATGATCGACAGCGTGTAGAAATCCGCCTTGCCCTGGCGTTGCGCCATCAGCAATTGTTCAATCGCCGCGCCCGATCGGTCCTGCAATACGTAGGCTTCGGCTTGGGCCAGAAAGGATTCGGGCATGTGCCCGAGCGCCTGATGCGCCTGCGCCTTCAGCCCGAAGAGCACGGCATCGGAAGACCAGATGCGTTGCCGCTCGTTCAAGTAATCCAGCGCTTCGCGCGCCCGATTGGCGCGCAACAACGCCTGCGCGTGCAGATAAGCCAGCGGCCGGTAGGCGCTGTTGCCGGCCAGCGCGGCGGCGGAAAGTCGAACCGCTTCGGACGCGTTGTTGCGCGCCAGCGCGAGCTCGGCCCGCGCCAGGTCGAACAGGGGTGGCCTGGCCGTCAAGCGCGGCAACATGTCGTCGGCGGCATCCAGCGCGCGCGCCGCCTGATCCATGTCACCGACGCGCAGGCTCGCTTGCGCCAGACCATACCAGGCGGCAGCCGACGGCTGTTCGCGCACCCGCACTTCGAACTCATGCACGGCATCGCGCGCCTCGCCAGCGGCAGCCTGCACGCGCGCGCGCACCAGCGTGAACTCCAGGCTATCGGAATACTGGCGGTAAGGAATCGCCGCCAGGCGGTTCTGGATATCGGCAATGCGCTCGTAGGTCAGCGGGTGCGTGCGCAGGTAGGCCGGCGCGTTGTTCTCGTACACGCGCCCTTGCGCCTGCAGGCGCTCGAAAAACGTGCCCATGCCTTGCGGCGCAAAGCCGGCGGCCGACAAGGTCTGCAAGCCGACGCGATCCGCCTCGCGCTCGTGCTCGCGAGTGAAATCGAGCTGATTCTGGATGCTCATCGCCTGTGCGGTGACGATGGCGGCCTGCGCCGCATCAGGGTTGGAGCGGGCGGCCAGAATGGCGACGGCCAAGGCCGCCAGCGAGGCCAGGCCGGAATTCTTTTGCGCATCGACGATGCGCGCGATGTGATTCTGGCTGACGTGGGCGATCTCGTGCGCCAGCACGCCGGCCAGTTCGGATTCGTTACGCGCGGCGGCGATCAGGCCGGTATGCACGCCGACATAACCGCCCGGCAAAGCAAACGCGTTGATGGTGGTATCGCGCACCGGGAAAAACTCGAAGCGCCGCCCCGGCGTCGATGCCGCGCCGACCAGACGCTCCCCCAGCGCATTCAGATACTCGGTCAGGACCGGATCATCGAGGTTGTCGGCGCTGTCGCGAATCTGGCGCATGATTTCACGGCCGATACGGTCTTCGCGCGCCTCGGTCAGCGCCACGCGGGAAACCTCGCCCAGATCCGGCAGTTCCAGTGCGTGCGCCGGCAAAGCCATGAGCAGAGCGAGAGCGATGGGGCGTAATTTCAGCATCGGGCTATGATACTTGCCCCGCCAACCAGTTCCCCCGTGCGCATGAACCCCGCTGAACAAAACTTCACCCATTTCGACGAACAAGGCCGTGCACTGATGGTCGGCGTCGGCGAAAAAGCCGAAACCCGCCGCGTCGCCGTCACCTCCGGCCGTATCCGCATGCTAGCCGACACGCTGGCGATGATCCGCGATGGCGCCGCCAAGAAAGGCGACGTGCTCGGCGTCGCCCGGCTGGCCGGCATCATGGCGGCCAAACGCACCGCCGACCTGATTCCGCTCTGCCATCCCATCGCGCTGACCAAAGTCACCGTCGATTTCAGCTTCGACGAAACCGCCAACGCGATCGATTGCCGCGCCATGGCCGAAACCGTCGGCCGCACCGGCGTGGAAATGGAAGCCCTCACCGCCGCCAGCATCGCGCTGCTCACCATCTATGACATGTGCAAGGCAGTGGACCGCGGCATGGTCATCGAATCCGTGCGTCTGCTGGAAAAACAGGGCGGCAAATCCGGCCACTGGCAAGCCTGAATGCTGGAGACCGCTGCCATGAACACCGCCAATGAAGCGTCCGCCGTTTTCGTGCCTGACCTCAGCCCCGCCCAGTTGCGCGCACTGCAAGACAACAGCGCGCGCCAGGCCGGGCTCTCCGTCGTCTTCCGCGATCGACTGCAAGACCACGGCGACGGACCGGAACTGGCGGTCATCCCGGCCGGCCTGTTCACGCTAGGCAATCCGGAGGCGAAGCGCGACTTCGGGGAGCTTGAGCCACGCCACGTCACCATCGAGCAGACTTTCGCGATCGGGCGCTACTGCGTCACCGCCGATGAATTCCAGCGCTACGCCGATGCCTGCGGCCATCTCTGGCCCGACCATCTGGTGCGCACCGAAGCGCGCCAACCGGTCACCAATGTCAGCCGCGCCGATGCCGCCGCCTACCTTGCATGGTTATCGCAGCAAAGCGGCCGCCGCTACCGTTTGCCGAGCGAGGCCGAATGGGAATATGCCGCCCGCGCCGGCAGCGCCACGCGCTATTGCTTCGGCGACGACCTCGCCTGCAGCGAAGCCAACACCGGCTCGTTTCAGATCATCGGCCGCAGCCGCCAGGGCTGGCGGCGATTGTTGCCGTTTTGCGCACCGATGCATCAGGCCCTGGACGTCGGCCTGTATCCGGCCAACATCTGGGGCCTGCACGATATGCACGGCAATGTCTGGGAATTCACCGACGACCTCTGGCAAGGTCCGGCCGACCCGAACAGCCCGGGCAAGACCGGAAAATGGTATGTCACCAAAGGCGGATCCTGGTTTGAATCTGCCTGGCAGGCCCGATCCGCCGCGCGCAAGCCGCGCTGGTTCGACGAACTCGACGTCAATCTGGGTTTTCGCGTGCTGCGCGAAATCGACTAGCCAACGATTCAGCCCAGATAGTTGAACAACGACAGACCCGAAGTCAGCGAATACGCACGGCTGATCGCCTCCAACGTGGTTTGCCGGCTTTGCAGTTCGACGATGGCGGCGGCCTTGTCGACCTGGGTCAGATCGCTGAGGGCGTTCTTCTCCAGCAGCAGCAGCGCCTGCGTGGACGCGCGCACGTCCTTGATCTCGGTCAGCGCGCCGGCGATGCGGTACTGGATCAGGTCGAGCTTGCTCGACGCGACATCGATGATGTCCATATAGCTTTTCAGATTCGCCTCGGTCACCCCGCCCGGCAGATTGACGATGGCGTGGGCCAGATTCTGCAGCACATCATGGCGGTCGGTGGCGGACACAAAAGCGGGATTTGCCGCATCGACAATCGTGGCGCCGGCTTCGGCATCCGTGAAACTCAGCATATAGGCCAGGCCGTCGGTCGCCTGGACCTGATGGCCGACGCCGATCTCGAGCTCGCGCGTCGCCGACAGCACGGCCGGCCCGGGCGGCGCGAGGCCGTCGAACGTCGTCGCCTGCACGCTCGCCGGCACCGTGCTGGTGCTGGCGTTGAGGTAAGGCTTAACGGCCGTGGCGGAACCGCCGAAGATGTAATCGCCGGCCGGGTTGCGCGTATTGGCCAAATCGAGCAAATGGTTGAACACGCCCTTCAACTGTTCGGCATGCATCGTGCGCAGCGACGCCGAATGCGACGAACTGGTGCCCGCCAGCAAGGCGCGCGCCTGGTTCAGGGCGCTTCTCATTTCCTTGGTCACGACGGTGGCGTAGTTCAGGTCGAGCTCCGCCTTGTCCTGATTCGCCGCGTGCTGGCTGCGTACCGCGATGCGATTGCTCAACTCCATCGCCTTGACTGCGGCGACCGGATCATCCTTGGTCGCCAGCATGCTCTGGCCGCTGGCCACCTGCTGATTCAGGCGTGCGATGGCGGACTGGTTGTTCTGGATGCCGACCAGGCTGGTATTCAAGTAAGTCATTGAATCGATACGCATACGATGCCTCCTAAGCCTTAGCGAAAGGCGCCGATGAGGTCATCGAACAGGCTGGATGCAACCTGCATCGCCTTCGCTGAAGCCTGATACGCCTGCTGGAAGCGGATCAGATTCGCCGCCTCTTCGTCCAGACTCACGCCTGAAATCACCTGCTGCGCCTTTCTGGACTGGCTGGTCAGCGTCTCAAAAGCCGCAACATTGATATCCGCCTCAGATGCCAACGTCGCGGTGCGCGCCACCAGTTGAGCATAGGCGCTGGCAAAGGTATCGCTACCATTGACCGTGTTCGCCTGGGTCTGCAGGCCAGCCAGCAACAGCGCATTCGCGTTATCGCCAGGGCTGCCAAGAGCGGTCGACGAAGCCGCGATCAGATTGGGGTCGGTAATGAGTGACGTCAACGAGCCGGCAGCGCCATGGCTTGGACGCAGCAACCAGCGATCGCCCGCCGCCGGCACACCGGCGCCCGCCGCCAGTGTGAAGCCCTGCGCGACGCCGCCGATGGTGGTGACCGCAGCCAACGTACCTGCCGCGCTGCTGACGCCATCCGACAAACGCGTCAACGTGTATGTCGCGCCGTTGTAAGACAACTCATAGTCGCTGGCCTCGATTTGTGCGCTGTTGGTGAGTGTCGCGTTGATGACCTGGGTACCGGTATTGCCGGTCTGCGCCACGGGCTGCTGAAACAAAGTCGAACTAGCGGTGAAGAAATTGCCACCCGCGACACCCGACTTATCAAAACCTAATACATGCTGATCATTGAACTGATCCGAGAACGCCAGCGCCAACCGGTCGAGATCTTGCATTGCCGGCCGCAGCACCGCCTCGCGCGCAGCCAGCAGGCCGCCCAAGCTGCCGCCGCTGAGCAACGAGGCATCCAGCGGCTGGGCAGCGCCGCCGGCCAGACTGAGCGCCGGCACATCGAATTCCGGCGTGGTCGTATCGGCGACGCTGATCACGGTCGATGCGCGCGAACCTACCACCAGCGGCTGGCCGGTGCCGACAAACAGGTTGTAAGCGCCATCGCCTTGTTGCACGGGCGTCACGTTGATCAGTTTGTTCAGCTCGGACACCAGCTGATCGCGCTGGTCGCGCAGATCATTGGCCGGCTGGCCGGTTCCGGCCTCGGCGCGGAAGATGTTGCCGCTCAATTCCGCGATCTGGCCGGCATAGGTGTTGATGCGCGTGGCCGTTGCGGCAATCTCGCGGTTGCTGTCGACGCGGATATCTTTGAGCGTGCTGGCAAGTGAATTGAAACGGGCGGCCAGATTGCGCCCGGACGACAGCATCACCTGGCGGGCGGCGCCTGAGGTCGGATCGCTGGCGACGGTTTGCGTGGCGCTGAAGAATTTTTCCAGCGCGCCGCGCAGGCCGCTATTGGCATCGCCGGCCAGCTTGTCGATCTGGCTGGCCTGGGCGGCATAGGCTTCATTGCGCGACAGCTGCGTCTGATTGAGCAACACTTGGCTGTCTTGAAACTGGCTGTACAGGTTGCGCACCGAACTGACGCCGACCCCGGTGCCGAAAAAGCTTGCTCCATACAGCTGCGGATTCAGCGCCGCGTAACTGACTTCCTGGCGTCGAAAACCCGCCGTGTTGACGTTGGCAATATTGTGCTGCGTCGTGCGTATGCCTGCCTGCGCAGCGGCCAGACCGGTGAGTGCGATGCCAAATGTTCCAGTCGCCATGGCAACCTCCTGTTACCTGATAGACGTAACGGCATGACGGCTTTCTGCCGTCAGCCCCCTGCCATCGCCACGCTGGCGATGACGGCTTTCAATTTGCCGGCATACGCCGGATCGGTGGCATAACCCGCGCTGGCAAGACCGCGCGCAAAGGCATCGTCGTTCGCGCCTTGCGCCAGTGCGGCGCCATAACGCGTTTTCAGCAGCGCCGCGTAATCGCTGAAGCCGGCGCTGTAATCGTCATAAGCGCGGAAACGCTGTTCCAGCTTCATCGCGATGCCCTGGCGGTACTCGGTGGTCAGCGTCTGCACCGCAGCGCCGTCCCAGTTGCGGCCGGCCTTGATGCCGAACAGATTATGGCTGGGCTCGCCGTTCGCCCCGCGAATCTCGCGCTCGCCCCAGCCTGACTCCAGCGCGGCATGTGCCAGGATGAAACGCGACGGCACGCCGGTCGCCGCCGCAGCGGCTTCGGCGTGCGGCTGCATCGCTTCCAGGAAGGCCTGTTTGCGGTGGGCGACACTGGCCACGCCGGATTGCGGCCAATCGCCCCGCTCGGCGCTCGCGGAAGCGGCCGCATTCATGCCGCCGGAGGACGCCGGATTCGTAAGCGCTGAAGCGCCAACGACTCCGCTGCCCCGGCTTTCCATGCCCTTGACCATCATCTCGGCAAAGCCGAGGCCGCGGCCGTTGGCCAGTTTCGACGCCCATTGCTGGTCGAGCAGCTCGCGGTACAGCTTGACGCCGTCGCCGCCGGTCATCGGATCGTCTTCTTCGCTGAAGCTGGTTTCGCGCATGGTCTTCAGCATCTGCGCCACCATCAACGACTCGAACTGGCGCGCCGCCGAACGCAGCGCTTCCGGGTCGCCCGCCACCGCGCGCGCCTTCAGCGCCTGGGCATCGGCGACATCGATCGCAAGACGCTCGCCGCCGGAGATCATCAAATCACCTCGAGTTCCGCTTTCAAAGCACCGGATGCCTTCATGGCCTGCAGAATCGCGAGCAAATCCTGCGGCGTCGCACCGACGGCATTGAGCGCCTGCACGACATCATTCAGCGTCGCCGAGGACGGCAACACCATCAGCTCACCCTTGTCGCTCTTCACTTTCACATCGGTCTTTTCGGTCACCACAGTCTGGCCGCCGGCCAATGCACCGGGTTGCGAAACCTGCGGCTCGGACGAAATGGTGACCGAAAGATTGCCGTGCGCGATGGCGCATTTCTCGACGCTGACCAACTGGTTCATGACGATGGAGCCGGTGCGCGGGTTGATGATCACTCGCGGCATCGGCCGGCCCGGGTTGAGATTGAGGTTTTCCAGCTGGGACAGGAACGTCACCCGCGCGCCGGAATCGGCCGGCGCCTTGATACGCACGACGCGGCCATCGAGCGCCTGCGCCGAGCCCTTGCCGAACGCGCGGTCGACCGCATCCACCAGACGGCTGGCGGTGGTGAAGTCGGCATCACGCAGTTCCAGATGCACAAAATCGCCTTGCCCCAGCGCCGTCGGCACGCCGCGTTCCACCGTGGCGCCGGAGGGAATGCGGCCGGCCGCCAGATGGTTGACCTGGGTGCTGGAGCCGCCTGCGGCCCCGCCCGCACCGCCGACCAGCAGATTGCCCTGGGCGAGCGCATAAATCTGTGCATCGGCGCCCTTCAGCGGACTCATCAGCAAGGTGCCGCCACGCAGGCTCTTGGCATTGCCCATGCTGGAAACGGTGACGTCGAGTTGCTGGCCCGGGCGTGCATACGGCGGCATCACGGCGGTCAGCGTCACCGCCGCGACGTTCTTCGATTTGATCGCGTTGGCATCCAACTGGATGCCCAACTGGCCGAGCAGCGTGGCCACGCTCTGATTGGTCATCGACTGGCTGGTATCGCCGGTGCCGTCCAGGCCCACCACGATGCCGTAACCGATCAGCGAGTTGGAACGCACGCCGTCGATCGTGGCGATGTCCTTGACCCGCTCGGCCCAGGCCGTTTGCGCCAGAAGCGCCAGAAAAATGAATGTAGACAGTCGTTTCATGTCGGTGTCCTAGAACGGCAGAACGTTCAGGAAAAAGCGCGCCAGCATGCTGCCGACCTGCGCCTTGTCCAGACTCTGGGTGTTCTTCGACTCGAACTGCGCATTCGCCAATTGCGTCGAGTTGATGCTGTTGCTGCTGCTGATCTGGTTCGGGTTCACCACGCCGGCCAGACGGATGTATTCGGTGTCGCTGTTGATCGCCAACTGCTTCTCGCCCGCCACGACCAGATGGCCGTTGGTCAGCACCTCCACCACGGTGACGGTGATCGAGCCGGTGAAGCTGTTCGAGTTGGTCTCGTTGTCCTTCAACTCCTGCTTGCTGGCAGCGGAAGGCTCCCATGATGTCGCACCGATGCCGCGCGTGCTGCCCAGCACATTCGGGGCGGGGATGTTCACCGAGGCGTTCGCCTTGCGCTCATCGGTGGTTTCCGATTTGCGCTTGGCTTCGGTTTTTTCCACCAGATTGACGATCAGGGTGTCGCCGACATAGCGCGCCTTGCGATCCTCGAACAGGCTGACGCCGGGCCGTGCCTGGCCGGGGACGGGCTGGAAGATGGCGCCGTTGTTGACCGGCACGGCCAGCATTGCTTGAGGACGCACGCTGAACGGCTGCACGATCGCGGTGCTCGGAGGCGGCGTCGCGCAGCCGGTCAGCGCCAATGCGGCAACGATTAGTGCGATGAATCGGCTCATGTTCGCCTCCATCAAATCTGGGTCAGGCGCTGCAACATCTGGTCCGACGTGGTGATCGCGCGCGAATTCAGTTCGAAGGCACGTTGCGCAATGATCATGTTGACCAGCTCCTCGGCCACATTGACGTTCGATGTCTCAATAAAACTCTGGTTCAGGGTGCCCAGGCCATTGGTGCCGGGGTTATTGATCTGGGGGGCGCCGGAAGCGGCGGTTTCGATGTACAGGTTCTCCCCTTGGCTCTGCAGGCCGGCGGTGTTGACGAAAGTGGCCAGTTGCAGCTGGCCGAGCTGCGTCACCGTGTTCGGGTTGCCCGGCTGCGTCACGCTGACGATGCCGTCGCGCGCGATGCTGACCACCAGCGCATCCTGCGGAATCTGCATGGCCGGCAATACCGTGTAGCCGCTGGCGGTGACCAACGTACCCTGGCTGTCGACCTGGAACGAGCCGTCGCGGGTATAGGCCGTGCCGCCGTCCGGCATCTGGATCTGGAAAAATCCGCGCCCGTTGACCGCCACGTCGAGCGGGTTGCTGGTCTGCTGCAGGCTGCCTTGCTGGAACAGGCGTTCGGTGGCCACCGTGCGGGAACCGACGCCGAGCTGAAAGCCGGACGGCAGCTGAGTCTGCTGCGACGACTGCGCGCCGGGCTGGCGGATGATCTGATACAGCAAATCCTCGAAGATCGCGCGGCCCTTCTTGAAGCCGGTGGTGGAGACGTTGGCCAGGTTGTTGGAGACCACGTCGAGCTGGGTCTGCTGGGTTTCCAGGCCGGTGCGGGCGATATGCAGGGAGCGGAGCATTGATGAGTCCTTAATTGGCGGTCAGCACTTTGTCGGCACTGCGGTTGTTGTCTTCGGCGGCGCGGATCACACGCATCTGCAGCTCGAACTGGCGCGCCAGGCTGACCATGCTGACCATCGCCTCGGCCGGGTTCACATTGCTGGTTTCCAGCGCGCCGGATACCAGCGTCACGTTCACGTCCGCCGGCGCCGCCTGGCCGGATTTCTGCCGGAACAGGCCATCTTCGCCGCGCACCAGATCGGTCTCGCTCGGATTCACCAGCTTGATGCGGCCGGCGATCGCCACCGCATTCAAACCCAGGCCGATCGGCACGGTGGAAACCGTGCCGTCCTTGCCGATCAGGATGTCCTGGTCTGGCGGCGCGGCCAGCGGACCGGCGTCGCCCAGCACATTCAGGCCGTTGGTGGTCTGCAGGATGCCGTTCTGGCTGACCTGCAAATGGCCCATGCGGGTGTAGGCTTCCTGGCCGCTGCCATCCTGCACCGCAATCCAGCCCGGCCCGCGCAGCGCCACGTCGAGCGGGCGTCCGGTCTGCTGCACGGCGCCCGGCGTGAAATCGGTGCGCGGCGTGGTTTCCAGCACGAATGCACGTGTCTTGGCGCCCTCGCCCACCACCGGCAACGCACGAAACACATTCAGCTCCTGGCGAAAACCGTGCGTCGAGATATTGGCCAGGTTGTGCGACACCGCCGCCTGCTGGCGAGTCACCTCGCGGGCGCCGGTCATCGCGATGTAGATCACGCGATCCATATCGTTCTCCGCTTACCGTTCACCGTTCACCGTTCATCGCAGGTTGATCAGCGTTTGCAGGATCTGGTCCTGCGCCCGGACGGTCTGGGCGTTGGCCTGGTACATGCGCTGCGCGACAATCAGGTTGACCAGTTCCGCGGTCAGGTCGACGTTGGAATCCTCCACCGCGCCGGACTGGACGATGCCCAGGGTGCCGCTGCCCGGTGAGCCGATGGTGGGCTGGCCGGATTCCGAGGTCTCCGCCCACTGGTTGTTGCCCATGGATTGCAGGCCGCGCGGATTGACGAAATTGGCCAGGGTCACCTGCGCCAATGTCTTGGATTGGCCATTGGTATAACGCCCCTGGATGATGCCGTCATTGGCGATGGCCAGGCCGGCGATGCGGCCCGAGGAAAAGCCATCCTGGGTGATGGAGTTCACGCCGAAATTGCTGCCGTACTGGGTGAAATCGGTCATATCCAGATTGAAGGTCAGGGCGCCGGCACCCGTATTCAGCACTGCTGACGGGGTGGTGACGGATACCGCAGCGGCGGCTACGCCGTTGATCTGGTTGATCGTGCCGTTGCTGTTGAAGGACATGGTCATGGTCGATCCGGCAGCGGCCCCGTTCAGGTCAACCTGGGTGCCGTTCACATAGCCATCCACATTCCAGCTGTTGGAGGCGGTTTTCTGGAAGTAAAGAACCAATCCGTGATCGTTGCCGCCCTCGTCATAGACCGTCAACGAGGTGGAGTTGTGGTAGGTCGTCGCATTCGCCGGGTTGATGGCAGTCGCCACCATTGCCGTCTTCTGGGAATCCAGGTTGGCCACCAGGCTTGCGTTGTGGGTGTAGTAGGGCGCGATGTCGGCAAAGGGAATCTGGATATCGGCGGGCGTCGCCGCGGCCAGGTTGCCGGAAGCGTCCAGGCCGTAACCGGTCACCCGCAGGCCGCTGTTGTTGACGACATAACCGTCCTTGTCCAACTGGAACTGGCCGTTGCGGCCATAAGTGATGGCGCCGTTGTTGTTCAGGCGGAAGAAACCCTCGCCATTGATCGCCACATCCAGCGGATTATTGGTGATGCTGGTGCTGCCCTGGGTGAACTGCTGCGCCACCGCGGCCACCTGGCTGCCGATGCCGATCTGCAGCCCGCCGGTGCCGGTGAGGGAGGTGGCATACACGTCGGCGAACTGGGTGACGCTGGACTTGAAGCCGACAGTTGTGCTGTTGGCGATATTGTTGCCGATCACGTCCAGATTCTTGGCCGCACCGCTGAGTCCGCTCAAACCTTGTTGAAAGCCCATCTCATCACCCCTTAGAAAATCTGCCGAATCTGATCGAGACCGCGCGCACCCAAGCCGGAAACCTCGACATCCATCTCGTTATCGTTGAGCGATACGCTGAGCACATTGCCCAATGCGTAAGTGGAGGCGGCCACCGGTTTGCCGGCTGCGCTGGCTTCAACCTGGAAGCGGTAATCGCCCTCGGCCTGGCTGACGCCGCCGGCATCCTTGCCGTCCCAGACGAAGCGCACCAGGCCGGCATCCTGCTTGCCCAGATCCAAGGTCTGTACCAGCGCGCCGCCGGCATCCAGCACCTTGACCTTGACGCTGTCCGCCTTCGACGCCAGGCCGGCGCCGCCGGCGGCGCCGGCCGAGCCCAGCCGCAACGCATCGCCTTCGGCCAGCACCTGCCGACCGACCAGCGCCGCGCCCTGCATGACCTGATTCGACTTGAACTGCGACACCAGCCCGTCCAGCGTGGTGTTGAGCTTGTTGACGCCCTCCACGGTCGACATCTGCGCCAACTGGGTGGTCAGCTCGGCGTTTTCCATCGGATTCATCGGATCCTGGTTCTTCAGCTGGGTCACCAGCAAAGTCAAGAACCGGTCCGACAATTCGGTCGTCGAACCCGTCTCCTCGGTCGCTTTTTTCCCCGAAGTTCCATTCAGCCGGGCATAGACATCGGCGGCGGATTCATTCTGGACAGCGGCAATAGCCATGGATTAGCGCTCCTAACTGGCCGCGACAGCCAAAGTGCGCTGCAGCAGCGACTTGGTCGTGGCCATCACTTCGGCATTGGTCTGATACGAACGCGAGGCGGAGATCATGTTGACCATCTCCTCCACCGAGTCCACGTTGGGATAAGCGACATAGCCCTTGCCATCGGCCAGGGGATGTTTTGGGTCGTAAACCAGGCGCGACGGCGACTTGTCTTCCACCACTTCGGTCATCCGCACGCCCTGCGCCCAGGGCGCGGCGGGGCTGATCGCGGTGGCCTGAAACATGACCTGCTTGGCCTTGTAGCCCTCGCCGGTCGAGGCATGCGCGGAATCGACATTGGCCAGATTGGACGCCACCGCGTTCAGGCGCATGGACTGCGCGGTGAGGGCGGAAGCGGCGATCTGGAAGACATTGCTGAGCGACATCAGGATTCCTCTCTATCGATGACGACTACTGATTGCTGCCCAAGGCCTGCCCCATCTTCTTGAAGGTGGAGGCGGCGCGGTCGAGCAGGAACTGGTAATGCAGCGAGTTATCGGTGAAATGCGCCCGCTCGACGTTGAGGTCGACGGTGTTGCCATCGAGGCTGGGCTGCACGCTGGAACGGTATTTGAGATGGCCGCCCGCCGTTGCCGAACCGGCGCCATCGAGGTGGGCGCCACGGGTCCGCGCCATCTTCAGCGCGCCGCCTTCGGCGCCCATCGCACTCTTCAGCGCAGCGGAAAAATCCAGATCGCGCGCCTTGTAGTTGGGGGTATCCGAATTGGCGATGTTCGCCGCCAATACTTCCTGCCGCCGCGCCCGCAGATTGAGGGCGTTCTGGACGAAAGCGAGTTCGGTGTCGATTTTGCTTAGCATAGGGGTCTCCAATCCCTATTAAGCAAACGCCATGCCAAATAAAAAACCGCCGCCCTGCCGCTGATTTCAGTCCAAGCCGCCTGGCGACCTGGCGATCTGGCGGCAAGCCTCGCCGCAGGCGGCAAGTTCTGCCGGCCGTCTCAGCCCGTGCGTCACCCTTTGCCGACACCCTCAAGCGCCGCCGCCAGGCGCTGTAACGCCGTGACGATCACGGCGCGCGGCGCGCCGATGTTCATGCGCATGAAACCCTCACCGCCGGCGCCGAACACCGTGCCCGGGTTCATACCGACGCGCGCCTGTTCAACGCAGAAACGCTGCAGCGCGGTCGCATCCCACTGCCGCGCCGCGCAGAGCTCACGACAATCCAGCCAGAGCAGATAGGTGCCTTCCGGTTCGATCACGCGAATGCCGGGCAGATGGCGCCGGGCGTAAGCGCTGACGAAGTCGCGCGTCTGCGCCAGATAAGCCATCAGCGCATCCAGCCAGGCCGCGCCATGCCGGTAACCGGCGACAAAGGCGGCGCTGCTGAACGGGTTGTAATTGCCGGCATGCAGCAGATCGAACGCCCGTGCCAGCGCGGCGCGGCGCGACGGGTCCGGCACGATCAACGCGGACAAGCCGAGGCCGGGGATATTGAAGGTCTTGCTCGGCGCCAGCGCGGTGACCACGCGCCCCGGATCGGTTGCCGAAGCCTCCGCCAGCCTGGCCAGGACATGATGCTGCTGGCCGGGGTAGATCAGATCGTGATGAATCTCATCGCTCAACACGATCAGATCGTGGCGCTCGGCGATGTCCAGCACCCGGGCCAGTTCATCGCGCGTCCACACGCGGCCGACCGGGTTGTGCGGCGAACACAGCAGCAGCAGTCGCGCCTTGGGGTCAGTCTGCGCGGCACACCGTTCGAGGTGCTCGAAATCGATCCGATAGCGGCCCGCCTGCAACTGCAGCGGGTTTTCAATCAACCGGCGCCCGGTCGTCGTCACCGCCGAGAAAAACGGGAAATACACCGGCGGTTGCACGATGACGCCCTCGCCGGCTTCGGCGAACGCCAGCACAGCGGCATGCAACGACGGCACGACGCCGGGCGCCGGCATGATCCATGCGCGCTCGACTTGCCAGCCATGGCGCTGCCCAAGCCAGTCGATCAACGCGTCGAACAACGCGGCCGGATAGCGGCTGTAGCCGTAGATCGGATGCGCCGCGCGCGCCAGCAAAGCCTGGGTGACCGCGGCCGGCGCCGCGAAGTCCATGTCGGCGACCCATAACGGCACGACATCGGCGGTACCGAAATAGTCGGCGCGGCCGTCGTGTTTGAGCGCATCGGTGCCGTCACGCGGGATGGCCTGGTCGAAGTCGGGGGGGGCGAAGTCGAAACTCACGCGCGGCGTTGCCAGATCGTCACTTCGGACAAGGTGTGCTGAAACTTGCGCCGGGTTTCACGCAACACGAAGGGCGCCTCGAGCGGCCCTTCGATCAGCCGAAAATGCGCACCCAGCCGGGCTTTGAGGCCGTCCAGCGTGGTGAAGTTTTCGCCATCCTGCTTGAAGCCGCCGATCCATTCGGCGCGCGGCGTGTGCTCCTCCAGCCAGGTGCAAGGCGTGGCGATCAGCAGCAGGCCGCCGGGGTTGAGGCGTTCGTGCACCTGCGCAAGAAACTTGCCCGGGCTGTACAGGCGGTCGATCAGATTGGCCGCCAGGATCAGATCGTAACCGGTGAAATTGGGCTTCAGGTTGCAGGCATCGCCCTGGAAGAAATCGACCTTGCCGCGCACGTCCTCCAGACCCAGATCGGCCAGGCTGCGCTCGTGGTAGCTGACCAGTTCGCCTTCTTCGGTGAAGGTGTAACGCAAGCGGCCTTGCTCGGCCATCTGCACGCCGAGGCCGATGAAGCGGGCGGAAAAGTCGATGCCGGTGACGTGCTCAAAATGCCGCGCCAATTCGAAGCTGGCACGGCCGGCGGCGCAGCCGAGATCAAGCGCCTGTCGCGGCGCGGGACAGGCGTCCGCCGTGCGCATCGCCCGGATCGCCAGATCGGCCAGCGCCTTCGGGAAATTCGCGACGCCGAACTGTTCGTCGCCGTAATGGAACTCGGCATATTCGGACAGCATTTTGTCGGTTTCGTACAGGGAAGCAGCGTACTGCTCAGCAGGCACTTTGGCCTCGCTCGACGGCGGGGTCGCCGGCAACGGCGCGCCGACGACATAGCGAAATCCGGCGTGTTGAAAGAAATGCCGCCGGAAGGCATAGCGTGCGGATTTGCGGCTTTCGTTGCCGGCGCTGATCCAGGAGCCGCCCTTGATCAGGTTGTGGCGGCCGTCAAAGGTCGGCGTCGTGAAGTCGTCATACAGCGGATGCACGCGGAAGCCGTCAAACGGATAGATCGGCGTTTGCGTCCATTGCCAGACATTGCCAACCACGTCGAACAACTCGCCATGCTGGAAGGTATCCACCGGACAGGGCGAAGCGGCGTAATCGAGATGCAGGTTGGCGCGGGCCGGTGCATCGGCCGGCACTTCGGCCAACCCGGCATGGTCGTACAGGCGGCCCCATTCGTCTTCGCTCGGCAGGCGCACGACCAGGCCGCTTTGCGCCGCCTTCCAGGCGCAGAACGCACGGGCTTCCAGGCAATTGACTTCCACCGGCCAGCTCCACGGCATCGCCACTTCCGTCAGCATCAGGCGCAAATGCCAGCCACCGCGGCTTCCCGATTCGGCGGCAATCCAGAATGTCGGCTGCGTCGCCTTGGCGTAGGTTTTCCAGGCGCGGCCTTCGGCATCCCACCAGCCCTCGTCGGCATAGCCGCCGGCCTCGACAAATTCAAGAAACTCTGCGTTGCTGACCAGATGCCGCCCGGCCTGAAAAGCCGGCACATGCGCCACGTGGCGGCCGTACTCGTTATCCCAGCCGTAGCTGGCGTCGGCCTTGCCCAGGCTGACCTCGCCCGCCGGAATGTCGACCAGCGCATTGGCTGGCACACCCGGCGGCACACTCGGCGTCGCCGCACCGTTGGCGCGCCATGGTTCCCAGGCCGGATGCGGCCGCACATAGTGCAGGGCGTGCTGGCGGATCAGCACCGACGAGGTTTCCAGATGGATGCGCTCGTGCTCGATGCCCATCAGCACCACCCAGGCCGGGTCCTCCCAGGCGATCGGCAGCGTCAGCGGCATCTTGGCGATGACGCCCTCCACCGCCGCCCGCACCTGCCGACGGTAGGCGCGCACCGCGTCGACGCCGGGCCAGTCGTAATGCGCGTCATCGAGATCGTCCCAGCTCATTTCATCGACGCCGACCGCGAACATCGACTCCAGGCGCGGCTCGATGCGTGCGGCCAGCAAACCGGCCAACAGCAGCTTGTTGACGAAAAACGTCGCGGTATGGCCGAAGTAAAAGATCAGCGGATGCCGCAGCGGAATCGGCTTGACGTAATACGCCGCGTCATTCGCCAACACGTCGAACAACTGCTCGTAGCGATCGAACGTGGCATGGAAATAGGCGCGGATTTCCTGGCGTTTGGCGGCGACGTCAGCGCCGGTCAGGCTGGGCGTGCGCGGGAGCAGCGTAGCGGACATGCGAGGTAAACAGCTTCATAAACGGAAGGTATATGTATAGGTCAATGCCCGGACTGGCAAGTCATACGAATGCGCGCCCCGCCCGGCGCCTGGCCCGCATTCAGAAAAGCCGGGCCTAAAGAATTTACCTAAGTTGCCGATATGGCCGCTTCGTGAGCTTACCCGGCTTGCCATCCACAACTCGAAAAGGGCTGACACATGAAGAACAACCAACCGGTCACCGGGCAGGAATACCAGATCCGCAGCGATGCCGCCTTCATCACCCATACCGACCATAAAGGCCGTATCACCCACGCCAACGACGAATTCGTCGAAGCCAGCGGCTTCACGCGCGAGGAACTGGTCGGGCAGTCGCACAACGTCGTGCGCCATCCCGACATGCCGGTGGAAGCCTTCCGCGACTTATGGGCGACATTGAAGCGCGGCCGGCCGTGGACCGGCCTGGTCAAGAACCGGCGCAAGAACGGCGACCATTACTGGGTGCGCGCCAATGTCTCGCCGACACCCGACGGCTACAGCTCGGTGCGGGCGAAACCGTCACGCCAGGAAGTGGATGCGGCGGAAAGCCTGTACCGCGCCATGCGCAACGACGCCGGCATCAGGCTGGACGGCGGCCGGGTCGCGCCGACCGGGCTGGCCGGCCTGAGCCAGCGGCTGTTCAGCCGCCTGCATATCGCGCAGCGGCTCTGGCTGATGGTCGGCCTGGCGGCGTTGCTGTTCGCCGTCGCCGTGGCGATGGGCTTGTATGACCTGCAGAATGCCCGCGAATCACTGAAATCGGTGTACGCGGACCGCGCCGTGCCGCTGTACGACCTGTCCAAGGTCAACGCCCTGATCAAGGAAAATTACGCCGACATCCTGCGCGGCTTCCAGCACGATCCGAGCGGCCCGCTGCACGCGGTACACGACCACCCGCTCGGCGCGCACACCGAAGCCGTGAAATCCCGTCGCGCCGAATTGGACGCGCTCTGGAACAAATACATGGCGACCTACCTGACCGAGGACGAGAAAGTGCTGGCGGCCGACTTCGCCGAAAAGCGCGATGCCTGGACGCAGAAACTGGGCATCGCCATAGCGGCCTTGGAGGCCGGCGACTATTCGCCGGCGGTGATGGCAGCCTTTCTCAAGGCGGGCCGCGAGGAGGGCGAAGCCGCCAAGGCCTCGATGGACAAGCTGATGGAATACCAGTTGAGCTATGCCAAGCATGAATTCGAAGCCGCCGAGGCCGCGTATCAGCGCAACCTGATGATTTCCGGCCTGTTGCTGGTGCTCGGCCTGGTCGGCGTGCTGTCACAGGCGATCTTCACCATCGGCCATATCACCCGCTCGCTGCACGCGGCCGGCGCCGCCGCCGAAACGATCGCATCGGGCGATCTGACACAGCCGATGCCGCACGCCGGCGAAGACGAAATCGGCAACCTGATGGCCAAACTCGGCGTCATGCGCAATACCCTGCTCGAACTGATCGCCTCGATCAGCCAGAACATGAAGGGCCTCAACCAGTCGGCCGGCGAACTCTCCAACTCGGCGGCGAGCAGCTCCCGCACCACCGAGATGCAGGCCGAAGCCGCATCCAGCATGGCCGCCTCGGTGGAACAGCTTTCGGTGTCCATCGATCAGGTCGAGGAGCACGCCCGCGAGGCGCGCAGCGTGACGCAGGCCTCCAGCACGCAATCGAGCGAGGGCGGCCGCATCATTCACGATGCGGCGGCGGAGATGGGCCATATCGCCGAAGCCGTGAAAAACACCGCCGGTACGATCAAGCAGCTGGAAGGCTATTCCGACCAGATTTCCGGCATCGTCCAGGTCATCAAGGACATCGCCGACCAGACCAATCTGCTCGCGCTCAACGCCGCCATTGAAGCGGCGCGCGCCGGCGAACAGGGCCGCGGCTTCGCCGTGGTCGCCGACGAAGTGCGCAAGCTGGCCGAACGCACCGGCAAATCCACCCAGGAAATCGGCGCCATGATCGGCAAGATTCAGCAAGGCACCCAGCGCGCCGTGCAGGAAATGGAAGCCGGCGTGAAACGGGTCGGCGACGGCGTCGAGCTGGCGCACCAGGCCGGCGATTCGGTCACCGGCATCCGCAACAGCGCCGAACGCGCGACGCAAGCCGTGGACGACATCAATCTGGCGCTGAAGGAACAGTCCGTCGCGGCGCGCGACATCGCGCAGAAGGTCGAGCGCATCGCCCAGGGCTCCGAGGAGAACAGCGCCGCTGTGGCGCAGACCGCCGCTTCGGCGCAGCGCCTGGAACAGTTGGCGGCCGAACTGAACGCCTTGGCGAGCCGCTTCCGCGTGGCCTGAACGGCCGGCATTCTGCTTGCACGCGACAGAATTTAACCCCACGCCGGATGCCATAATCCAGACACATTCATCCGGTTAAACTGTCACGCATGCAGGAATACGAAACTCTCGCCGCCATCGACCTCGGCTCCAACTCCTTTCACATGCAGGTGGGGCGTGTCGAAGGCGATCAGCTTTATTACCTCGACTCGATCAAGGAGCCGGTACGCCTGGCCAGCGGCCTGACCGCCAACAAGCGGCTCGACGCCGCCTCCCAGCGGCGCGCGCTGAACTGCCTGGCGCGCATCGGTGAACGCCTGCAGGGCATGCCGGCCGGCGCGGTGCGGGCGGTGGGCACGTCGGCGCTGCGGGTGGCCAAGAACTCGCCCGAGTTCCTGGCCAAGGCGCAAGCCGCACTCGGCTTCGAGATCGAAATCGTCGCCGGCCGCGAAGAAGCGCGCCTGATCTACCTGGGCGTTTCGCACAGCCTGCCGCTGACGCAGACGCCGCGCCTGGTGGTCGACATCGGCGGCGGCTCGACCGAATGCATCATCGGCACAGGCTATGAAGCGCTCGAACGCGAAAGCCTGCGCATGGGCTGCGTCGTGTACTCGAAACAGTTTTTTCCGGCCGGCGTCGTCAGCCAGGCCGCGATGGACGCCGCGATCACCGCCGCCCGCGTTGAAATCCAGCTCGTCGCCAGCCAATTCCGCGCCGGCGCCGACGCGCCGGCATGGCAGCAAGCGGTCGGTTCCTCCGGCACGGCGCGGGCGCTGGGGGAAATCTGCCGGCTGAACCAGCATTCCGATGGCGCCATCACGCTGAGCGGCCTGCGTTGGCTGCGCGAGCAACTGATCAAGGCCGGACAGATCGAACAACTCGAACTGCCCGGCCTCAAGCCGGACCGGCGCCCGGTCATCGTCGGCGGCCTGGCGATCATGCTGGCGCTGTTCGAAGAGCTGGGCATCGAGCGCATGACCGTCGCGCTGGGCGCGATGCGTGAAGGCATCCTGTGGGATCTGCTCGGCCGCGTGCATGACAGCGACATGCGTGACATCACCGTGGCTCAGTTCCAACGCCGCTACCACGTCGACGGCAAGCAGGCGGACCGGGTCGCCGCACTCGCTCTGCAACTGGCTCAAGGCCTTGCGCATAATCTGCCCCAGCCAGTCGACGCAGACGCGCTGCAGACCCTGGCCTGGGCCGCACGGCTGCACGAAATCGGCATCTCCATCGCACATTCCGGCTTTCACAAACACGGCGCCTATATCCTGGAAAACGCCGACATGCCCGGCTTCTCGCGGCGGGACCAGATCCGCCTCGCCGCCCTGGTGCGCGCCAGCCGCGGCGGCCTCGGCAAACTGGGCTTCAAGCGCGCCGACCCGAACTGGCCACTGATCCTGTGTCTGCGCCTGGCGGCCCTGTTCCATGGCGGCCGCAACAACCCGCAATTGCCGGCGCTGCGCCTGGATTGCGGTGACGGCGTTTGCGTATTGGACTTGCCGGCCGTCTGGCTGAATGCGAATCCGCTGACGCAAGCCGCACTGGACGCGGAACTGAAGACTTGGCGCGAGGTGACGCCCAGCGTCGGGCTGGCAGGACTGCGGGCGGATTGAACGCAACGCAGCGGTCGGATATTGCCGATTCGGCGAGTTCATCACCGCGTCTTAATTCGATAAGCTTATTGATATATTTACGCAGCCCGTCGCCGGGTTATGAGCAGACAAACATTGGGAGTCAGCCATGGGATTGATCGATCGACTGCGCTCGATTTTCGCCAACACGCCGGCGCCCGCCGCGCCCTCGCCGGCCGGCGGCGAGACCGAGCCGCCGCAGAATCGGCGCAAGAATCCGCGTATCGATGCGCGCAAGGGCACGCGCGTGCTGATCATCGACGACTCGCCCACGGTGCTGACCTTTCTGCGCAAGATGTTCAGCTCGGCCGGTTATGTCACGCTGGTCGCGCAAAATGCCGAACACGGCCTGCAAATGGTGCGATCGGCGCAGCCGGATTTGGTCGTGCTCGACGTCATCATGCCCGGCATGAACGGCTTCGCGGCGTTGCGGCAGATCCGGCGCGATCCGGACATGCAGCATTTGCCGGTGCTCATGATGAGCGGCAACGAGCAGGCCACCGAACAGTTTTATGTCATGCGCATCGGCGCCGACGGCTTCATGAAAAAACCGTTCTCGCGCTTCGACCTGTTCAGCCGCATCGAACGCATGCTGGACGAAAACTTCGTGCCGCGCCGCATCCAGGCTTGAGGCCCGCGCCTCGCCGCAGACCTTCGCCGGGTGCATTCAGTTCGACTGTTCCGCCAACTTGTGCGCCACTGCGGCGAGTCTTTGCTCGCTAGCCGCATCCGGCGACGCGGCGGTGGCGTAGCAGCGCAGCAGCATCTCTTCCACGTCGCGCTGCGTCTCGGCAGCCCCTCCGAAACGGGTCTGCAGGCGTCCCAATTGCCGTTCACGGCGCAGGTCTGCGACAGGCTCCGGTGAAGGCAGGCCGAGGGCGATTTCCAGATCGAGCAGCAAGTCGTCGCAAACTGCACGGCCGCGGCTCAACTCGGCCGCGGTGACGCTGGCCGCGCGGGCAAAGCGGCTGGCCAGCAAGCTCTCGCTTTTTGCGGGCAGGTTCGCCAGTGCATCCCAGGCCTGTTTGGCTTCGGCGAGCAGCGCCTCCACAGGGCCGCCGGCCGACGCCGCCGCTTCGACGCGATTCGCCAGGGCGGCCTTCTGCGCCAGCAGTTCGAAGCGCGCCCGCTGCTTCTCCTGACGCGCAAGCTCAAGCTGCTGCTGCGCCTGCAGTTGCTGCTGGCGAATCTGCGCCTGTTCCTGGCGTTCGGCCGCCTGTACGGCGCGCTGGTTGTCGAGGCGCTCGAACACCGCATTGCAGGCGGCGCGGAAGCGCGTCCACTGCTTTTGTTCGTCGCTGCGCTTGAGCCGCACCGGCGTGCCTTGGCTCCAGCGCTGCTGCAAGGCCTTGGCTTCCTGCATCGCCGACTTCAGGTCGGACTGCCCGCTCAACGCTTCCGCGGCGGCGATGAGTTGCTCACGGCGCGTGTATTCGGCGGCACGCGCCGCGGCCAGCGGCTGATCGATGCCGTGTATCAAGGCATCGAAGCGCTTGCGCAGCAGCCGCTCGTCTTTGAATCCGAGCGGGGCCGCGGCGCGCCATTGTTGAATCCACTCTGCGCGGCGCGCCTCGAGCGCCTTGAAGTCGGCCTGCGAGCTGTCCATGCCGGCCAGCTCGGCCTCCCACTCGGCGCACAGCGCCTCCCGCGCCGCGCGCGCTTCGGCCTGGCGCGCCGCCTGTTCGGCGCGCTGCGCGGCGACCGGTTGATAGGCCTGCTCCAGCAACGCGTCGAAACTCTGCCACTGCGCCTTGCCGGCGGCGGCATGAGCGTCCAGGCGCTTCCATTCCTCGCGCAGCGCCGCGATGGCGGCGGCCAGCGCGGCAACGTCGTGTTCTCCAACCAGCAGTTGCCGCGCCGCATCGATCAATTTGTCGCGCGCTTGCCCGGCGCCCCAACGCGCCCAGCCGCGCAGCGTCTCCAACTGCGCCTGCAGGCTGTGCCAGCGCGAGTCCAACGCAGCCGGCAGGCGGGCGCCGCCGATTCGGCTCTTGATTCGTTTAGCCACGGCATCAGACTCGGCCAGATGCCCTTGCGCGATGGTCTGCTCAAGCTGCTCCAGCAGCCCGTGCAGGGCAGCGGGATCAACCCGCTGCGGCGAGCGCGGCGATGCCGGCGTCTGGTCGCCGACGCTCGCGGCGGCGGCATCTTGACGTGTTTCGCCGCTGTTTTCGTGGCCGTTCTCCGCCTCGGCCGGCGGCGCCGCGCGCACCGCCTCGGCCGGTGCGGCGGCCTTGAGCGCGCGCCAGCGCAATTGCCAGTTCTCTTCCAGTACGGCACGCACCTGCGCGTGCTCCGGCTTGGCCAGCGCCGCCCAGGCTTGCGCGGCATCCGCGACGGGCTCGGCAGCCTGGTCAAGCGCGGCCAGGAAAAGCTCGCAAGCCAGGCCGCGTTGCTGATCTTCCGCGAGCGCGCTCAAACGGGTTTCGACCTCGCTCAAAGTCTGGCTCAGAGCGTGGGCCGCGCTCTGGCCGGCCAGCCAGGACGGCAGGGTGTTGGAACGCAATTCGTCGCAGCGATGCCGCCAACCTTGCAGCTGCTCGCCCCAGGGCCAGACGGCGGCGCGGCATTCCGCGGCCAACAGGTCGGCGGTTTTCCGCTGCGCGTGCAGATCGCGCAGCGCCTCCGATTCCTGGTGCAGTTGCGCCAGCGCCTGTTGCATCAAGGCCTGGCCGGCCAGCCCGGGCTCGCCGGCGTCTACCAAGCTGGCCAGCTCCTGCTTCAATTCGAGCAGCCGCGTGTTCGGCAGCGGCGGCTCGGCGAGCAGACCCTGCAGTTCAGCGTTGATTTCTTGCGCACGGCGCGCACTGGCTGCCGCCAGCCGGCGCTGTTTCAGCTGCTCGGCGCAATGGCGATAGACCCGCTTGTCCTTGTCGCGGCTGGCCTGGGCAACCTGTTCCAGCACGTCCGTCGCCGCGATGCGTTGTGCCGCGGCGTAGCGGACTTCGGCGCGGCGCGCGCGCGTCGCCACTTCGGCCAGCCCGTTGTCGCCGTCGAACGTGGCGAGCCAGGCCAGCGCCTGCTCCTTGTCCGCGGCTTGGCAGATCGCCGCCAGCCAGACTTCCGGCAAGTCGTCGGCCTGCGGCGCTTGCGAGCGCTCCGCCAACGCGCCGCCCAAGCGGGCGGCAAGCTGCTGGCGTTGCGTGGCGTCGGCCGCGGCGGCCAGCCTTTCGCGCAGCGGTTCGATGGCTTCGGCAGGCGATTTGGGCGATACGGGGCTGGCCTGCGCGACGGGCTGCGCGGCCGGCTTCTTGAAAAAATTGCTAAGCCATTTCATTACTGGATTCCACGTCGGTCGAGGCAGGGGGGCGAATCGTATCCGTTCGGCTGCGCAACGCGAAATGTGCGGCGCCGCAGGGGCTCGCAGGCGCGCCCCAAGTGCGGGCTATCCCGGCGGCAAAGGCTCGCTGTATTTTTCCTTGATCGCCAGGATGTCCGGCAGGCGCTCGCGGAACAGGTCCATCAGGCGCGGTTCGAAATGCTTGCCGCGGTTGCTCTCGACGTACTCCATGGCATCGGCCACGCTCCAGGCCTTTTTGTACGGCCGCTCCGAGGTCAGTGCATCGAACGCATCGGCCAGCGCGGCGATGCGCCCCGACTGCGGAATCGCCTCGCCCGACAGCCCGGCGGGATAACCGCTGCCGTCCCATTTTTCGTGGTGGTTGAGCGCGATCTCGCGCGCCATGCACATCAAATCGGAATCGTCACCTTCGAGCAGCTTGCCGCCGATCGTGACGTGGGTCTTCATGATGTCCCATTCGTGCGGCTCGAACTTGCCCGGCTTCAGCAGGACGGCATCGGAAATGCCGATCTTGCCGATGTCGTGCATCGGGCTGGCGTTGAGGATCAGATCGCAATCCGCCTCGCTCCAGCCGATGGCCCGGGCGAGCAAGGCACAGGTATGGCTCATGCGCAGGATATGGCTGCCGGTTTCCTCGTCGCGGTATTCCGCCGCCATGCCCAGGCGCTGCACGACCTGCAGGCGCGTGCGGCGCAATTCGTCGGTGCGCGCCGCAACCATCGCTTCCAGCACGGCCTTCTGGTCGTAGAGCATGCGATGCGCCAGCTGCGCGTCCAATAGATTGCGCACCCGCATCAGCAGCTCATTGCGGTCGAACGGCTTGTTGATGAAATCGCGCGCGCCGGCGGCCAGCGCGCGCAGCAGGTAGTCCTTGCCCTGCTGCGCGGTGAGGACGACGACGGGCGGCAGCAGCGGGTCTTGCAGCGCCTTCAACTGATCCATCACCTGATAGCCGTCCAGGTAAGGCATGTTGATGTCGAGCAGAATGAGGTCGCAGCGCTGCTTCCGATAGCGCTCGACAACCTCGCGCGGATCGCTCACCAGCTCGAGGTCGTGGTACCCCTCACGGCGCAACACCTTGTCCAGCAATTTGAGGTTGCTGGGTTCGTCATCAATGATGAGGATGCGCTCGCTGTCCTGGGATTCCGTATTCATGTTGCATTCTCCATGCAGTCAGCCCTTATCGCACAACGGGCCATTGAAACAGTCCCGCACCCAGCGGCCGCGGCATCGCCGGCTTGGCGCCAGCCGGGTGGTCTAAATGTACCGTATTCTTCAACAGTCGCGGTAAGAGGCGGCCGTCGCGGGATAGTGGCGCTTCAGGCGGCTGGGCTGGCGGCCTCTGCCCCTTGCCGCGGCGCGCGGCTACCCAGAGTCTGATCGATCAACGCGTTCAGTCGCACGACATCGAGCGGCTTGGCCAGGTAATCGGTAAAACCCGCCGCCATACCGCGCTCAATGTCGCGCCGCATGGCGTTGGCGGTAATGGCGATGACCGGAGTCGTCCGCAGGCCGGCATCCGCCTTGAGCACCTCCAACACTTGGTAACCGTTCATGCCCGGCAAGTTGATATCGAGCAGAATCAACTCCGGCCGGTGCGCGCGCGCCAGTTCGATGCCCAGATCCGGCGTATGTGCAGTGAGCAGTTGAATATTCGGGCGGCGACTGAAAACCTGCGCCATCAGTTTCAGGTTGGCCGGGTTGTCCTCCAGGTAGAGCACGGTATGCCGCACGCCCTCGCGGTAGGGTAGCGGCGTGATCGCGCCAGCCGCCTCGGTTTCACCGCCGTGGGCGTAGCTGGGTGCGGACTCAAACGGCAATTCGATCCAGAACGCGCTGCCGACCCCGAGCGTACTGGCCACATCCACGCGGCCGCCCATCATCTCGACGATGCGACGGGTGATGATCAGGCCGATGCCGGTGCCTTCGATCTCACTGTTCTCGGCGCCGAGACGATTGAACGGCTGGAACAATTCACCAAGGCGCTCGGCGGGGATGCCCGGGCCGGTGTCGCTGACCGCGATGCGCAGCCGCTGGACGTCTGCGGACTGAAGGTCTCCAGACTGTGCGTCTGCGAGTTGCACATCCAACTGCACGCTGCCGCCCTGGCGGTTGTATTTGATCGCGTTGGACAGCAGATTGAGCAGCACCTGCTTGAGCCGGATGCGGTCCGCCCGCACCGCGCTGTCCTGCAGGCCGCTGCAGTGGATGCGGATGTCGCGCCGGTCGGCCAGCGTCGCAACCAGACTCAGACACTCCGCGACGATCGGATCCACCGCCACCGGTTCCAGCGACAAGTCGAGTCGTCCGGATTCGATTACGGATAAGTCCAGCACTTCGTTGATCAGCTCCAGCAGATGGCGGCCGGCCCGGAGGATTTCGTACACGTTGTCCTGTTGGTCTGCAGGCAGCGCCTCGTCGCATTCCAGCAGTTGGCCGAAGCCGAGAATGGCGTTCATCGGCGTGCGCAATTCATGACTCATGCTGGACAGGAACTCGGACTTGGCCTGATTGGCGCGGTCGGCCTCGTCGCGGGCCGCAATCAGCGTATCCGCAACTTGTTTTTGTTCGGTGATGTCCTCGTAGGTGCCCAGCAAACCGATCACGTCCCCCGTCGCATCGAACAGCGGCGCCTTGGAAATGCGCAACCAGGTAAACGTACCGTCAGCGCCGCACACCCGCTCCTCGCTGTTCATCTTGGCCTGACCGCTGGCCATCACTTGCAAGTCATCGGCATGGTAGACGTCCGCACTGGCCTGCCAGCTCAGATCGAAATCGGTCTTGCCGGCCACCTCGCGCGGGGAAGACAGGCCCGCCTCCAGGGCGAACGGCCGGTTACAGCCCAGATAGCGCAGCTGCCGGTCTTTCCAGAAAATGCCGGCCGGTATCGTATCCAGTACGGTATGCAGCATGCGATTCAGCTTATCGCTCTTCGCCATCGCCGCGCCGAGTTCCGCCTGCACCTGCTTGCGCTCGCCGATCTCCTGACTCAGCTTCTCCGCACCGGTTTCCAATTGCTGCCGCTGAGCCTTCAACGTCTCGATTGCACGTTTTTCTTCGTCGATGGCATAGGACACCAATAGAAAAAGGCCGGCCGAGCCGCAGCCCACATTCAGCAAATAGAACACATCGCGCGCCCATTCGGGCAACAGCGTGACCGTGGCCGCCAGATGGCTGTCGATCAACCCGGAGACCAGCAGCAAACCAAAGTACGCCAGAAACCAGTTCAGAGCCGTCTGCTTCTCAAAAAACAACAACGCCGCAATGGGCGCGAAGATCGCCCAGATCATCACCAGGCTGCCGCCGGCGAATCCGCCCAGCGACCACATCAACAGGAAGGGCAGCAGCAACACCAGCAGCAGTTGGCTGTACTGAATGAACGCGGTTCGTTTGGTTTTGAAGAAGTAACCCAGGCTGAGCGCGGAAATGATCGAGTAGGCCATCGGGATCGCAGCGGAGAGCGGATGGCCGAGCAGAAAGTAGACACCGCCCCAGACCAAGGCCGCCGGCCCGATGATCAGCGGCACCAAGGTCAGCGCCACTTTTTTTAACCGCAAATCGGCATCGTCGGCTGGAAGAAAACCGAATTCGACAATACGGTTCAGAACGCTTTTCACAGCACCCCCCCTCTGCGTTCTTTTTCCATCTGCGCCGGCCGCGCCGCAGTTGGGCCGGCCGCCAGGTCCGACACGATAGAGGGCGAAACGATCTGATCTGAACTCATGGCGGGCGTTCAGCCGCGGCGACGGCGAAGATGGCGATCCACGATGGCCAGGAAGCGCGGCATATCCAGCGGCTTGGTCAGGTAATCGGCGAAGCCGGCCGCCAGGCCGCGCTCGATGTCGCTGGCCATCGCATTGGCGGTGACGGCGATGACCGGGATGTCGCGGGTGGCGGGGTTGTCCTGCAGGCGGTGCAACGCCTCGAAGCCGTGCATGCCGGGCAGATTGATGTCGAGCAGAATCAGGTCAGGCCGCGCCCGGGCGGCAATTTCCAACCCGGCTTCGGCGCTCGCCGCCTCGAGAAACTCGAAGTCCTTGCGGACCGCAAGAATCTTGCGCACCAGCCACAGGTTGGCCGCGCTGTCTTCGATATACAACAGCTTGCGAGCCGTATCGGTCACTGCGGCATCGACCGCTGCGGCGGGGGCGGCCGGGGTGAGCGCTGCCGCAGCGAGCTGTTCAGCCGGCGCAGCCGTGCCGGCGCAGGGCAGATCGATCCAGAACGTGCTGCCTTCTTCAGGCACGCTGTCGACGCCGATCTCGCCGTGCATGGCCTCCATCAGTTTCTTGGCCAACGCCAGGCCGATGCCGGTGCCCTCGATACCTTGATAGGCCGACTCCAGGCGTTCGAACGGCCGGAACAAACGCGGCAACGCTTCGGCGGCGATGCCGTGGCCGGAGTCGCGCACGCTGATGCGCAGGCGTTGCGCCACGGTCGCCGCGCAACTGACCTGGATTTGGCCGCCGGCGCGGTTGTACTTGATGGCATTGGAGAGCAGGTTGAGCAGCACCTGCTTGAGCCGCGCCTGATCGGCCAGCACGGCGCCCGCGTCGTTCAATTCCAACGCCATCGCGATACTGCGCCGGGCCGCCAGCGGCCGCAGCTGCTTCACGCAAGTCTCGATCAAGGGCGCGACCGGCACCGGCTCGAGCTTGACCTCCAGCCGCCCGCTTTCGATCCGGCTCAGGTCCAGCACTTCGTTGACCATGTCCAGCAGATGATAGCCGGCCACCAGGATCTCGCCGACATTGTCGGCCTGGATTTCGCTCAAGGGATTTTTCCGGTCGGTTTGCAGCAGTTGCCCGAAGCCGAGGATGGCGTTGAGCGGCGTGCGCAATTCATGGCTCATGCGCGACAGGAACTCGGATTTGGCGGCGTTGGCGCGTTCGGCTTCCTCCTTGGCGAGCTTCATGTCGGCCGTACGCTGCTCGACGCGGCACTCCAGTTCCTCGTTGAGGCGCTTGAGGCGGTCTTCGGCCTGCTTGCCTTCGGTGATGTCGGCCATGCTGCCGAGCATGCGCAGCGGCTGGCCGGCGGCGTCGCGTTCGACGACGTCGCCGCGATCGTGCACCCAGATCACCGCGCCGTCCGCCCGGCGCATGCGATGCACGCTCGAATAGCCTCCGCCGCCGGCCAGGCAGGCCTGAATGCGCGCCATGGCCCTGTCGCGGTCGTCGGCGTGCAACAGGGCGGCGAAATCCTCCAGCGGGTGTTCGAGATAGCGCTCGTCCAGGCCCAAGATCACGCACCAGCTGGCATTGTGGCTGACGCGGTTGCGCCGCATATCCCAGTCCCAGATGCCTTCGCCGGTGACCGCCATGACCTGACTGAGACGGGATTCGCTTTGAACCAGCGCATCGCGTGAAGCGACGATCTCGCGTTCGCGCGCGGCCAGCATGTCGAGCATGTCGTTGAAGCGGCGGGCGAGCCGGGCGGCCTCGTCGTCGCCCGGCAAGTCGGCGCGGATGCTGGTCTGCCCGGCGCCCACCGCATCGGCCACCTTGCGGATGGCGTCCAGCCGGCGGGTCAGCATGCGCGCCGCCAGCGACGCGAACAAGACGCTGATCGCGATCGCCAGCAGCACATAGAGCACGCTGTCGCGCCTGGCCTCGGCCAGCCGGGCGTTGAGCTTGTCACGGCCGAGGCCGATGCGCACCCAGCCGATAAGGTGGTCGGCGAACAAAATGGGCTGGGCGACGTCGATCAGGTTCGCGTCCTGCCGGATGACCCGCGGCTCCGGCCGAGCCGGCAGATCGGACAGATAGAGGCCGACCCGCGCCGCATCGCTGTGCGCCAGCACCAGACCGTTCTTGTCGAGCACGATGGCGTGGCGCAATTCGGGGTAGGCGGCCAGTCCCTGCGCGATTTCCTCCAGGCCGCCGAAATCGCTCGAGGCCAGCCACACCCCCGCCAAAGCGGCCACGCTCTGGGCCAGCGATACGGCTTGCTCGGCCTGATGCTCGATCAACGCGGTCCGCTCGCGCCGGAGCTGATCCCAGACCAGAACCACCGTCATCGAGGTGACCACCAGCACCATGCCGACAACCAGTTGTCGGCGCAGCGTGCCGGCCAGCAATCGGGGCAGTTTGGCGAAACTCATTCGCGCTCCACCGGGCGCACTTCCCGTTCGAAACGGGCGATATAGCGACGCACCGGGTCATAGCTGGCATCGTCGGCCGGGTGGAAGCGTGCGGTTTCCATGCCGCTCAGAATGGCCTGGCCTTCCGGCCGTTGCGCCATCCGGAGCAGGGCCGTGCGCAACTGTTCGCGCACGGCTGCGGGGACGTCGTCGCGCACCATCACCGCGTTGTTCAGCAACGGCGGGGTTTCCCAGATCGGCTCGAGCTGGGCGGCCGCAGCCGGGTGCTGCCTCTGAAACAGCCGCCAGGCCGGCGGCCAGCTGGCGCCTGCCGCCGACTTGCCCAGATAGACGTTCATGATCGAAGACTCCTGCGAACCGACGTAACTGTTCCGGATATCCCGCTTGATGTCGATGCCGTGCCGGTGCAGGTAGTCCTGCGGCATGATGGCGGCGGCCAGCGCCGTGGGCGACGGGTAACTGACCACTTTGCCCCGCAGGTCTGCAGGCGTCTTGATGCCGCTGTCCTTGCGCACCAGAAACAGGCCCTTGAAGTCTTCCGCATCGCCGGCCATCGCGATCACGTGGTAGCCCGCATTCATCGCCTCGATCGCCTGCCAGGGGTTGAGCAGCAGAAACGCCGGCGCGCGATCTCGGAATTTCTGCTCATAGGCCTGGAAATTCCGCGTCGCCTCCAGATCGATGTGCATCCCCGGCAACTGGCGGTTGAGGTAATCGACCAGCGGCTGATAGACCTCGGCGAGCTTGCGCGGGTGATGCAGCGGATGGATGGCAAGACGGTATTCCGCCGCCAGGACCGGCGGCGTACGGCTGTAGTGCAGGCTCTGTGGCGGCGGCGATCGGTCGCAGGCCGCCGACAACAGCATCATGCTCAACGCGAGGAGAAGCGACCGCGCTCTCATGGCGTGCTGTCCTGCGCAAGCCGAGCAGTGGGGGACGGCGAACGCGCCAGGCAGGCATCGATCGACTGGTCGAATCGCACGACATCCAGCGGCTTGGCCAGGTAATCGGCAAAGCCCGCCGCCATGCCGCGCTCGACGTCGCTGGGCATGGCATTGGCGGTGACCGCAATGACCGGAATGCGCCCCAGATTGGCATCGGCCTTGAGCACCTCCATCACCTGATAGCCGTCCATGCCCGGCAGGTTGATGTCGAGCAGGATCAGGTCCGGACGGTGCGCACGCGCCAATTCGATGCCCAGCTCGGGACTGAGCGCGGTGAGCAACTGCGAATTCGGACGGCGGCCGAACAGCTACGCCATTAGTTTCAGGTTGGCCGGGTTGTCTTCAATGTAAAGCACGGTGTAGCGCACCGCATCGTCATAATCCGTCGCCGCGGCAGGAACGACGGCGGTCGCCGCCGGATCATGCCGGGGCAGAAACGCCAGCGGCAGTTCGATCCAGAATGCGCTGCCGACGCCGATCGTACTGGCCACATCGACGCGGCCGCCCATCATTTCGACGATGCGGCGGGTGATGATCAGGCCGATGCCGGTGCCTTCGATCTCGCTGTACTCGGCGCCGAGACGGCTGAACGGCTGGAACAGTTCGGCCAGGCGCTCGGCGGCTATGCCCGGGCCGCTGTCCGCGACCTCGATGCGCAGCCGCTGCACGCCTGCGGGCAATGCGTCCACCAAGCTGATCTCCAGCTGCACGCTGCCGCCCTCGTGGTTGTATTTGATCGCATTGGACAGCAGGTTGAGCAGCACCTGCTTGAGCCGGGTGCGGTCCGCGCGCACCGCGCGCGCCTGCAGGCCGCTGCAGGAAATCCGGATGCCGCGCCGGTCGGCCAGCGTGGCGACCAGACTCAGGCACTCCGCGACGATCGGGTCCACCGCCACCGCTTCCAGCGACAGGTCGAGCCGGCCGGATTCGACCTTGGCCAGATCCAGCACTTCGTTGATCAGTTCCAGCAGATGGCGGCCGGCCTTGAGGATTTCGCGCACATTGTCCTGCTGCTCTTCGGGCAGGTTGGCTTCGCCTTCCAGCAGCTGCCCGAAACCGAGGATGGCATTCATCGGCGTGCGCAATTCATGGCTCATGCTGGACAGAAACTCGGACTTGGCGCGGTTGGCGCGGTCAGCCTCGTCGCGCGCGGCGATCAAAGCCTGCTCGGCCTGCACATGCTCGGTAATGTCCTGCACGGTGCCGGCCAACCTGAGCAGATGGCCCGCCGTATCGACCTCGGCCTGCGCCAGCTCATGCACATGGCGTACCGTGCCGTCGGGCCGCACGATGCGGTGCACCACATCGTGGCGACCGCTCCGCTCGGCCCGCTTCTCGCTGTCCCGCACCCGCGCCCGATCGTCGGGATGCACCGCGGCGCGAAACGCCTCCACGCTGGGTGCGAAGCTGCCCGGTTCATGGCCGAAGATGCGATAGATCTCGTCCGACCAGAACAGCGAGTTGGTGGCGAGGTCAGCCGCCCAGTTGCCGACGCCGGCCAGGGACTGCGCCTCGCGCAGCTGCCGCTCGCGCTCGACCAGCGCCAGCTCGGCCCGCTTGCGATCATCGATGTCCTGCACCACGCCCAGCATCTGCATAGCCTTGCCGTTGGCGGCGCGCAACACGGCGCCGCGTTCCAACAGCCAGCGCACGCTGCCATCCGGCCATACCACGCGGTGTTCGATCTCGTAGGGGATGTCGCGCTCGATGCTGGCCTCCAACGCAGCAAGCACCGGCTGGCGATCGTCCGGATAAACGGCCGCGAGGAAATTCTCAAAAGACGTTTCCAAATCCCCTTCGGCATGGCCGAACAGCGCGGCGATGCGCTCGCTCCAGAACAGTTCACCGGTCTCGATATTCCAGTCCCAGGTGCCGATATTGGCGTAGAGCTGGCCGCGCCGCAGCCTTTCCTCATGGGCTTGCGCCACCTGCTCGGCGCGCTTGCGCTCGGTCACATCGATGACATAGCCGTTGAGGCTGCTGACCTGCCCCGTCTCGTCGCGGCTGACCGTGGAAAAATCATCGATCCAACGCCATGTGCCGTCGGCATGGCGGAAACGGTAGTGCTGTTCATAGTTGTCAGCCCCCGCCGCCAGATGCTCGATGACTTCTTTTGCAACCCGCTCCAGGTCATCCGGATGGATCAATGCGGAAAATGGCGGCTCCCCAAGCAGCAATTTTTCAGGGTCGTGGCCGAACACCGTTTTCAGATTGGGGGACACATAGGTGACCGGCCAGCCCTCGGCGAGCGACCATTTGAACACCACGCTGGGTCCGTTCGCGATCAAGTCGCGTTCTTCGCGCAGCGTGGTCTCCACCCGTTTGCGCTCCGAGATATCCATTTCGATGCCGGCCATACGCAATGGAGTCCCGGCGGCGTCGCGGCTGATCACCCGGCCCCGGTCGAGTATCCACACCCAGTTGCCGGCCGTGTTGCGGACCCGGTACTCGGCCTGGAAAAACGGGCAGGCGCCGGCGAAATGAGCCTGCAGCAGCGCCTCCACGGCCGGCAGGTCGTTCGGATGAATGCCTTGCTGCCACGTTTCCACGCTCGGCTCGATATCGTTCAGCCCGAGGCCGCGCATCTCGGCCCAGCGCGCGTTGAAATCGACCCGGCCGCTCGCGACATCCCAGTCCCAGGTCGCCAGTTCCGCACTGGCCACGGTCAGGCGGAGGCATTCCTCACTCCTATGCAACGCGGCTTCGGCCTCGATCAACTGCGTGATGTCGGTACGGATCGACACATACTGGTAAGGCTTGCCGTTGCTGTCGAGGAAGGGCGTGATGGTGGAGGCGACCCAATACAGGCTGCCATCCTTGCGCTGGTTGCAGATCGTGCCCTGCCATACCAAGCCAGCGGATATGGTGTTCCACATGACCCGGAAGAACTCGGGCGGGTGGTACTCCGATCTGACCAGGCGGTGATTCTGTCCCAGTATCTCGTCGCGCGAATAGCCGCTGATCGCACAGAATTTATCGTTGACGTAGGTGATGTTGCCGGCTTCGTCGGTGATGCTGACGATGGCATGCTGATCCAGCGCCAGGTGTTCCCGCTCGCGCTCATAGAGCGTGCGTTGCAAGTGCTGCTGCATGACGCCGGTCTGCCGCGCCCGCCGCGCCCGCGCGAGTATCGCCGCGACCAGATGATCGGGTTGTACGGGTTTCACCAGGTAGTCGTCACCGCCGAGACTCAGCGCCAACAATTGCTGCTCCATGTCGCTCTCGCCCGACAGGAACAGGATAGGCAGGTGCTGTTGCGCGTCACGTTCACGCAACACGGCGGCCAACTCGAGGCCGCTGGCCTGAGGCATATACACATCCAGCAGCAGCACATCGGGAGCGAACGCATCCAGGGCATCCAGCGTCAGCAGCGGATCCGACACCGTGCATACCTCCATGCCGGCGGCGCGCAGCACGGCGGCATGGATATCGAGCAACACCTGATCATCGTCCACCAGCAAAATACGGTAGGGCAGCGGCGCCTGGCGGCCGGTGAGCCCCTCCAGCAATTCCGCCAAGCGCGCGGCATTCACCGGTTTGGTCAGATAACGGCAAGCCCCGGCGCGAAAGGCGGCCAGCCGACCGGGCAGATCGTCGCGCACCGACGTGACGATCACCGGAATCCCGGCCGCCTTGCTCAGGCCTAGCTCGCTGATCAGGTCGGCGCCGGTGTCCTCTCCCTCCGGGAAAATCAGGTCCATCACGACGGCGGCGGGGTGTTCGGCGGCGCCATCGGCTATCGCCGCACGGAATTCGTCCGCAGCCGTGAATACCTGCACCCGGAAGCCCTCGCGCCGCAAGGCCAGACTCAAGTGCGCCGCCTGCAGCGGATCATCCTCCACCAGAAAAACCAAAGGCGGATGATGCAGTCGTTCCGGCGCGCCGGGCAGGCTCAGGCTCGGGCCATGACTCAGCAGCCGAACCCGCGCCAGAGAGTCCAGACGCTCAAGCGCTGCGCCGATGGCTTGCCAAGACGCCTCGCTGGGCGCGGCGTCGGCTTCGAGCACGTCCGCCAGCCGGCTCTCCAGGCCGCGAGCGGCTTCGGCCAGCGAATGCAGGCCGAAGCTGTCGGCGGAGCCGATCAGGCCCTGCAGCAGCCGGTACAGGGTTGCCGCCTCGTTGACCGCCCAGGCCGACGGTCCGATACGACGATACTGAGCGCGGATCGCATCTATTCTGAACGACAGGTGATCGGCGAACTGGCCGCGCAATTCAACCAGAGCTGCCAAACGCTTGGATGTCGTATCGAATGGCATAGGAATGAGCGGGAAAAGACGATGATCTGCAGTCTAGCGGTTGCCGCCATAGCGGGCGACTTCGCCGGCGATCGCCCCGAGCGGCACGCTCTTCATGACACCGCCCAGCTTCACCGCCTCCTTGGGCATACCGTACACCACGCAACTGTCCTCGTCCTGGGCCAGCGTCGTCGCCCCGGCTTCGCGCAGTTCCTTCATGCCGCGCGCACCGTCGTCGCCCATGCCGGTCATGATCACGCCGAGGGCGTTGCCGGCGGCGCAGCGCGCCACCGAACGGAACAGCACATCCACCGAGGGGCGGTGGCGGTTCACCGCCGGCCCGTCCACCACGTCGACATGGTATTGCGCGCCGCTGCGCTTGAGCAGCATGTGCCGCCCGCCCGGCGCGATCAGCGCGCGGCCGGGCAGCACGCGGTCGCCGTGCTTCGCCTCGCGCACCTCGATCTGGCAGATGCTGTTGAGGCGGTCGGCGAAGGCAGCGGTGAATTTCTCCGGCATGTGCTGCACGATGACCAGTCCGGAAACGGTGCGCGGCAGAGCCGAGAGCATCACCTCCAGAGCCTGCGTGCCGCCGGTGGAGGTGCCCACCGCGACGACCTTGTCGGTGGTTTCATGCATGGCCAGGCTCGGCGCGGAATTGGACAGGATCGCGTCGGCCGACAGCTTGGGCTTGACCACCGGCAGCGGCCCCGCCGCCAGACGCCGGACGTTGGCCTGGGCGGCTGCACGCACCGCGCCGACCACATCCTCGGCCGAGTCCACCAGGAACTGCTTGAGGCCGATGCGCGGCTTGGTGACGATGGCCACCGCGCCGGCCGACAGGGCCTGCATCGTGGTTTCGGCGCCTTTTTCGGTCAGCGTGGAACAGATCACCACCGGCGTCGGCCGTTGCGCCATCAGCTTCTTCAGGAACGTGATGCCATCCATGCGCGGCATCTCGACATCCAGCACGACCACGTCGGGCCAATCGCGGTTCATCTTGTCGAGCGCGAACAGCGGGTCCGGCGCGGAACCGATCACCTCGATGTCCGGCGCGGCGGAAAGCACCGCTGCCAGCACCTGGCGCACGGTGGCGGAATCATCAACGATCATGACACGGATGGGTTTCATATCCTCTCCACGAGTAAACAGCGCGCCTGCGGCGGCAACGGCGTGTGCTTGAGCCAGGCATGGCCGCTCCAGATATCCAGTATGACCTGGCGGTGGCCGTGCCCGCCGAGATGCTCGGCGATCAGCTTGAGCCCATGCTGCGCCACCATGGCGCGCCCGGCCGCAATATTGCGCTCATGCACCTGGCTGTCGCAGCTCATCCCTTCGCAAAAGGCATGGTGAAACATGCGCCCGCCGCCGAACAGCTTGACTTCGAAGTCCTGCACCCGGCTGCCGACGGCATGGATTTCCTTGATCAACAAGGCCATCGCCTCGTCACCGTAGCGCCCGTCGAGATCGGCGCCATGCTTGCGCGCCCGGCTCGGCAGCATGTAATGGCACATGCCGCCGATGCGCCGATGCGGATGCCACAGCGTGATGGCGACGCAGGAGCCCAGGATGGTGCGGATGCGGGTGTTCTCATCGCCGAACCAGAGTTCCCCCGGTTGCAGATAGATCTCGATGACGTGCGGCGGTTTTTTCATGGCACGCTCGTTAAGGCTTGCGGTACACCGACGGCTGCTCGGCGACCAGGCCATGCGCCAGCCCGTTGAGGCTTTCCGAATGGCCAATGATGAACCAGCCGCCGGGCCGCAGGCGCTCCAACAGGCGGCCCACCACCTGCTGTTTGGTTTGCGGTTCGAAATAGATCATCACATTGCGCAGCAGGATGACATCGAAGTCCCCCACCTGCGGCAGTCGCTCGTTCAGGTTGATCTGTTGAAAATTCACGCGCCGACGCAAGGCCGGCGCCAGCGTGAACTGGCCGGATTGATTGCCGACGCCTTTCAGGCAATAGGCCTTGAGGTAGGCGGCGGGGATTTCGCGGGCCTGCTCCATCGAATAGAGCGCTGCGCGGGCCTTGTCCAGCACCTGGGTGCTGATGTCCGAACCGAACACTTCCCAGGGCGACTCGCCCAGTTGATCCGTCAGCAGCATGGCCAGGCTGTAGGCCTCCTGGCCGCTGGAACTGGCTGCGCTCCAGACCCGGAACGGGCGGCCGGCGGTGCGCAGCGGCAGCACGCGCTGGCGCAGGAAGTCGAAATGCTTCTGCTCGCGGAAGAAATGGGTCTCGTTGGTGGTGAGCAGATCGACCGCCACCTGCAGTTCACTCCGGTTCTGGCCGAGCAGGTTGAAGTAGTCCGCATAACTGCTCAAACCATGGTGCCTGAGCCGTTTCGCCAGGCGCCCCGCCACCAGCGCCTTTTTCGAAGGCGCCATGCTGATGCCGGCGATGCGGTGGATCATCTGCCGGAACTGGGTGAACTCACGATCGTGCAAGGCGGTTTCGAGCATGGCGACCTCAGGCGACTTGTTTCTCGTCCAGCGGGCTGCGCTGGACGATCAAGGCCAACTCCTCACTGGACAGGATTAGGTTGACGTTGAACAGGATCACTGTCGCCAGAAAACCCAAGCCGAGACGTACGCCTAATTTCAGATTTTTGAACATAGTCATTCTCCAAAAAAATGTACCGTCCAATCGGCGTTCAGCCAGACCGGCTTCGCGTTGACTGACATCAAATGGAAACCCACACTTGCCGCGCCAGGGCCGCTGCACCGGCCCTGGCAGGGGGCCGGCGGCAAGAGCGGGCCGCTGCGGCGGAAACCGTGTTCCGCTTCAGGCCGCCGCACTCTCCGCAGCCTGGCCGACTGCGGCTCGCGGCGCGGACGCATGCGCCGCCGCGCCGCCTTCGGCGGCCTGGCCGAGGACGGCGAGATCCTCGGCCGACAGCACCTCGTTGACGTTGAGCAGGATCACGAAGCGCTCCTGCACCTTGCCCATGCCGGCGATGAAATCGGTACGGATCTTGGTGCCGAAGCTGGGCGGCGGTTCGATGTCGGCGGAGGCGATCTCCAGTACTTCGTTGACCGCGTCCACCACCACGCCGATCACCTGCGTATCCTCCTCGGCCGCCAGCTCCAGGATGACGATGCAGCTGCGCCGCGTCACCACGCCCGCCTTGCCGCCGAAGCGGCTGGCCAGGTCCACCACCGGCACCACCGCGCCGCGCAGGTTGATCACGCCGCGGATGAAGGTCGGCATCATCGGCACCGTGGTCAGCTGGCCGTACTCGATGATCTCCTTGATGTGCAGGATGCCGATCGCGTACACCTCGCCGCTCAGCATGAAGGTCAGATACTGCTGGATGTCCTGGCCGGCGTTCGCCGCCAGGTTGTCCGTGACTTTGACTAAGGCATTCATCTCGGCCTCCTCGTTCAGAAGCGCACGAATTCGGGCTCGCCGGCCGGCTCGACCAGCGACTGCGCCACGCGCGCCAGCTTCTTGGCTTTACTGGTCGACTTGGCCGGGCGTTTCGCGCCGCCGGACTGGTCATCCAGCTTGAAGAAGCTCATCACCGATTGCAGCTGTTCGGCCTGGCCGCTCATCTCTTCGGCGGTCGCCGCCAGCTCTTCCGAGGCGCTGGCGTTCTGCTGCGTGGCCTGGTTCAACTGCCCCATCGCGGAATTGATCTGGCCGACGCCGCTGCTTTGCTCTTCGCTCGCCGCGGCGATCTCCTGCACCAGGTCGGAGGTCTTCTGGATCGACGGCACCATCTCGTCGAGCAGCTTGCCGGCGCGTTCCGCCATCTCGACCGAGCCGCTGGCCAGCTCGCCGATCTCCTGCGCCGCCACCTGGCTGCGCTCGGCCAGCTTGCGCACTTCCGCCGCCACCACCGCGAAGCCCTTGCCGTGCTCGCCGGCCCGCGCCGCTTCGATCGCCGCGTTCAGCGCCAGCATGTTGGTCTGGTAGGCGATGTCGTCGATGATGCCGATCTTGCCGGCGATGCTCTTCATCGCGGTGACCGTGTGCTTGACCGCTTCGCCGCCTTCGACCGCTTCCTTCGAAGACTTGCTGGCCATGCCGTCGGTGACCTTGGCGTTCTCGGTGTTCTGCGCGATCGACGCGCTCATCTGTTCGATCGACGCACTGGTCTCCTCGACGCTGGCGGCTTGCTCGGAAGCGCCCTGCGACAAGCTCTGCGCGGTCGCCGACACTTCTTCCGAAGCGGACGACAAGTTGTCCGAGGCGGAACGCACTTCGGTGATGATCTGGCTGAGCTTGCCGACCATGGCCTGCATCGCGGACAGCAACTGGCCGGTCTCGTCGGTGCTGGTGACCACGATCTTCGCATTCAGGTCGCCTTCGGCCAGCTGGTTGGCCACGCCCAAGGCCTGATTGACCGGGCCGGTGATGCTGCGGGTGACCCAGAACGCGACGCCGATGGCGAACAGGATCGCGGCCAGCGCCAGCACCAGCATCAGCGTGCGTGCGGATTGGTAGGCCTCGGCGGCATCCTTGCCCGCCTTATCCATCAGCTCGCCCTGAAAATTCGTCAGCGCGTTGATCGCGTCGAGATAGGCCTTTTGCTCTCCCCGATAGGACCCGGTCAGGAACGTGATGGCGTCCTGCTTGTTGCCTTCGTTGATCAGCTTCATCACCGCGTCCTGGCCGGTGGTGTTGGCCGCTCGGACGTCCTGCAGTTTCTGCATCAGCGCCTTGCCTTGTTCGCTCTGGATCATGGCTTCGAGCTTGTCGATGCTCTCCTTGTTGCGCTTGCGCGACTCGCCGATCAGATCCATCTCCTGTTTGACGCGCTCCTTGTTGTCGATGTTGATGATGCCGTTGCGCACGGCGATGCCGATCGCATTGATGTTGTCGGCGACGTCATTGGTCAACACGGTTTTTGGATACTTGTCTCGGACGACATCGTCCAGACTCTCGCTGAGCGCGGCCAGGCGGCTGATGCCAAGGAAGGCGATCACTGCGAGCAGGACCAGGACCAGGCCGAAGCCCAGCGCCAGACGCATACCAATTTTCATATTGCTGAACATGTCTATCTCCTAAGTGATTAAAAAACTTGCTACAAAATCAGACTCTGTAGCCCGCTGCACCCGCCCGGGCCGCCTCGCCCAACAATGCCGGCACTTCCAACACCAGGGCCACTTCACCGGACCCCAGGATGGTTGAGCCGGCAATGCCGCGCACCTTGGCGAACAATTTCCCGAGCGGCTTGATCACCGCCTGGAATTCGCCTTTCAGTTCATCCACCACCAGGCCCGCCTTGCGCCCCGCGGCATTCACCACCACGACGTTCTGCCGGCGCGACGTGCGTCCGCTGAGGCCGAAGTGATCCTTGACGCGCAGCAGAGGCAGCACCTCGCCGCGCAGATTGAGGTAATCGCGCCGCTCGCCGCGGTCGCTATCGAGTTCGACGCACTCCTGCACGGTGTCCAGCGGCACGACGTAATAGCCGTCGCCGACACCCATCAGGAAGCCGTCGATGATCGCCAGGGTCAGCGGCAGGCGAATGCGGAACGTGGAACCCGCGCCGGCCTGGCTATGAATTTCCACACTGCCGCGCAGCGCTTCAATGTTGCGGCGCACCACATCCATGCCGACGCCGCGGCCCGACAGGTTGGAAACCTGCTCGACGGTGGAAAAGCCGGGTTCGAAAATGAGCTTCCAGACTTCGCTGTCGGGAAGGTTGTCGCCGTCCTGCAGCAGGCCCTTTTCGCGCGCCTTGGCCAATATCTTTTCCCGGTTCAGGCCGCCGCCGTCGTCCGACACCTCGATGACGATACCGCCGGACTCGTGGTAGGCGTTGAGCTGCAGCGTGCCCTTCAGCGGCTTGCCGCGGGCGGCGCGCACTTCGGCCGGCTCGATGCCGTGGTCCATGGCGTTGCGCATCAAATGGGTGAGCGGATCGCCGATCTTGTCGACCACGGTCTTGTCCAGCTCGGTTTCGGCGCCGTTGATGACCAGTTCGATGTCCTTGCCGATTTCCTTGGACACGTCGCGCACGACGCGGCGGAAGCGGTTGAAGGTCTCGCCGATCTCGACCAGGCGCAGATGCATGGCGCCGTCGCGGATTTCTTCGACCAGGCGGGCCATGCCGGAGACCGATTCGATCAGGGTGGCGTCCTTGTTGTGCTGCGCCAGGAGGGCGACGCCGGCGCCGGAAATGACCAGTTCGCCGACCAGATTGATCAGGTTGTCGAGCTTGTCGGCATGCACGCGGATGAAGCGGGCCTCCTGCGCCTGCCGATTGCGCGCATCCTTCTGCTTGGCCAGGGCCGCATCCACCACTTCCGGCCGCACCACCTGCTTCTCCACCACGATCTCGCCCAGCTGGCGCGCAGGAGCTGCCGTTTCACCCTCTTCGGCGGCCCGTATCGATGCCTGGGCCGAAACAGTCTGATCCGCCAGGCTTTGCTCCAGTTCATGCGCGGTCAACGCGCCGCAGGCCACCAGTATCTCGCCCAGGCGGGTATTGTCGCCGGGCAGCTCTTCGATCAGGCGCAGGTAGTCGGCGACCTTGCTGCCGGGCGGCAGGATGCGCAGATCGCAGTCGTCGCGGACGAACTCGAACACGCCTTCGATGCGTGACTTGTCGACATCGCTCTTGAAGCGAATTTCAAAACCGAGATAACAGGCTTCGGGGTCCATCTCGGCGGCGGCCGGCAGCGTGTCCGGCAACGTGACGACATGCGTGATTTCGCCCAGCGTGCCGAGGTAGCGGATGAAGGACAGCGGGTCCATGCCGCTTCTGAACACATCCAGGCCGAAACGCAGGGAAATGTGCCAGGTGTCGCCGCCGAGCGCGCCCCCTTCGCCGTCCTGCACCGGCGTCGCCGCTGCGTCCGGCAGCACGGCGGCCGTCCCGCCCAGAGAGGCTTGCAGCTGGGCGGCCAGGGCTTCGCCGCGCTGGCGGGTTTCCGCGTCCAGCTCCGTCTCGGCGGCGGCGAAATCCAACAGCCGCGCGATATGGTCGCGACAGGCCAGCAGCAGGCCGATCAATTCTTCCTTCAGCGGCACTTCGCCGTTGCGCACCCGGTCGAGCAGGTTTTCCGCCTTGTGGGTAAACGCGACGATGGTGTCCAGGCCGAACAGGCCGGAGGAACCCTTGATGGTATGCGCGGCGCGGAATACGGCGTTGATCGCGTCGGCGTCATCCGGCTCGCTTTCCAGGCGCAGCAGCGAGGCTTCCATCTCCTCCAGCAGGCCGCGGCTTTCCTCGAAAAAGGTTTGCAGGGCTTCACTCAGATCTAGGTTCATGTGGCACCTCGTTCGGCGGCATGGATGGGGGGGGGCAGGACTTGCGGATCGCCGAACCAGCCGCCCAGCCCGAGCAATTCGAATACTTCCAGCACGGCCGGGCTATGGCCGCTGAGTTTCAGCGCCTTGCCGGCGGCGACCGCCTCCCGCTTGATCAGCATCAGGAGTTGCACGCCGCTGGTATCGAGTTCGCTGACGGCGGCGAGATCGAGTTCGATCTCGTCGCTTTGCGCCAGTGCGTCGAGCAACGCCGGTTTGAGATCGGCGATCTGATAGATGGTCATCTCGCCCTCGGGATACAGGCGCAGACAGGCTGCGTCACGTTCGTTACGGATTTCCATGCTCATCTCCAGTCCATCACGGCAGAATCAGTTTCGAAACCGCGTCCAGCATTTGCGCGGGCTGGAAGGGCTTCACCACCCAGGCCTTGGCGCCGGCCATCTGACCGTCGCGCTTCTTGGCTTCGCTGCCCTCGGTCGTCAGCATGATCACCGGCGTGAACTTGTAGTCCGGCTTGGCTTTCAGCTCTTTGACGAAGGTGATGCCATCCATGACCGGCATGTTCACATCGCTGATCACCAGATTGATCTTGCGGCCGTCGAGCTTGGTCAGCGCATCCTTGCCGTCCACCGCATCGATCACGTCGTAGCCGGCACTCTTCAAGGTCAGGGATACCACTTGGCGGATCGATGCCGAGTCGTCGACGATTAATATGGTTTTGGCCATGTCTGCCTCCTAAAAGAAAGAAATTCCCGCCGCGCCGGCCGGCGCACTGCTGCCTTGGCGACCCTGGTGGTTGTCCACCTCTTCCAGCGTGGTGTAGGTGCGCGCCAGGTTGTCGAGCCAGACCTTGGCGTCGATCGGCTGACCAGCTTCCCCCCGCGCCTGCAGGCTTTCCTGCTCAAGCAGGAAAGCCTGCAGGCGGTCGAGGTCGGCCATGGTCTGGCGCAAGATCTGGCTGACCCGGTCCTGGAACTGCAGCGAAACGATCACGTTGGCGACGCTCACCTGCACCTCGGCGCCTTCGTGCTGGAAATGGCTGGCGGCTTCACCCAGTTGCTCGACCGCGCCGCGAAAGACCTGCAGCACGTGCTGGATGGTTTGCTCGGAGTCGTGCATGGTCTGCCCGTCCTGGATGGAAAAGCGCTCGGCCATCTGCACCGCTTCCTGGATCGCCTTGCCTACGGCATCGACCCGCGAGCTGATCTGCTTGCCGGTTTCGTTCGACATCGTGGAAAGCTTGCGCACCTCGTCCGCCACCACCGCGAAACCGCGCCCGGCCTCGCCGGCTCTTGCCGCTTCGATGGCGGCATTGAGCGCCAGCAGATTGGTCTGGGTGGCGATGCTGGACACCGCCCCGGCCATGCTCTTGAGCTCTTCCGAAAACTTGGCGACTTCCCGGATATGGCCGAGCATTTCCTCTTTCGCCAACAGTCCGGCGCGCAGCGTGGCCAGCATATGCGTCAGGTCATTCTGGCCGGTCGCCAGCAAGCTCAGGACGTTCGCCTCGCCGTTGCCGACGTTGTCGGCGCGCTGGCGATAGATCCCGAGCGCGCGGCCGAGATGGTCATAAATCTCGGTAAAGCGCACGCTCAGATCGGATATGGCGACCTCGGTCTGGCTGCGCGCGGTTTCGATATGGCGATTCCAGATCGGCAGCGCCTGGACGCACAGTTGGTCGAGTCCTTCCACGTGGCGCACCGGCGGCCGCTCGGCCAGACTCGCGGCCGCCCCCGCCTGGCGCGCGGCGGCCAGATCGGCGCGCACTTTCCCGGCCAGAAAGACGGCCGCCGCAACTCCGGCCAGCGCCAGCCCCAGCGCCCAGATATCGTTCGCCAGGCCGCCGTTGAGCAGCGGATTCAGGCCGCCCAGCAGGCCGAGCAGGATCGGGATGACGACGTATCGTTGATTGACGTTGTTCATGCTGCGGGCTCCCCGGAAACGGCCCGGACGTTGCTCTCGTCGGCCAGATAGGCGACCAGCGCATCGAATTCCAGGGATTTGTCGAAAAAGCCATCGGCGCCGGCCAGCCTCGCCCGGTCGCGAAACTCGACCTGGTTGGAGAACATCAGGGTGCGGGCATTGGGACAATTGCGCTTGATCACGCGCAACGCATCGAGGCCGTTGCCATCCGGCAGCTGAAAGTCGAGCACGGCGACATCGGGACAGAAGTCGCGGCTTTTCTCATCCGCTTCGTACACCGTACGTGCAATGGACAGCGCGGTCAGGTGCTCCACCCCGCCCAGCATCGCCAGCAGTCGGCCGTATACGGCCGAAGAATCATCCACGATTAGCAGTTTCACTTTGCGACTCCTACGAAAGGCTTGGAGTCGATACTGCGACTGCGCGGCGGATCGTTGTATCAGCGAATCCTTCTTGCAGCCTGGAAGAAATGCGGAATATCGCGTAGGAATATTCCTACAGCGGCGGGCGGGCCGCGCTACGGCAGGAAGCCGGCGCTAGTGCGGCGCCAGATCGTGCTTCAGTGCGTAACGCACCAGATCGCTCAGGTTGTCGACGCCCAGCTTCTGCATCAGGCGCAGCTTGTGGGTGCTGACGGTCTTGGCGGAAAGGTGCAGTTGCGCACCGATGTCGTTGATGCCCAACCCTTGCACGAGAAGCAGAAAAATCTGGAATTCGCGATCGGACAACGCGAGATGCGGTTGTTCCACATCGTCGGGTTTGGCGTCGAACAACAAGCGCGCCGCGACCGCGGGTTCGATGTAGTGCGCGCCGCCGGCAACCTGGCGGATCGCGGTGATCAGGGTTTCCGGTTCGCTGTCCTTGGTCAGGTAGCCGGCCGCGCCCGCCTTGATGGCACGGCCGGCGATCTGGCTTTCGCCATGCATGGAAAGCACCAGGATAGGCAGACGCGGCGCTTCTTCGCGCACGCGCTTGATCAATTCGACACCACAGGGACCGGGCATGGTCATGTCCAGCAACAGCAAATTCAAGTTGCCGCCGCGCACCTGCTCGATGACTTCCCAGCCGTCCTTCGCTTCCCCGGCCAGTTCAAAATCCGGCGCCAGCGACAAAACCTGGCGCAAACCCTGGCGCACGATGGCGTGGTCGTCGGCAATCAGAATACGGATCATCGCAGCCCCTGCTCTTTGAGTGGTATCCGGATGCGCAGCATAGTCCCGCCGCCGGGTTCGCTGTCAATGCTGGAATCGCCGCCGAAGATCAGCACGCGCTCGCGTATGCCGAGCAATCCGAAGGTCTTGCGGCCGCGCACCTCGGCGGGATCGAAGCCAAAGCCGTCGTCGCTGACCGCCATGACCAGGGCGGTGTCATCCAGTTCGATATCGACATGGACTTCGCTGGCGTGGGCATAACGCGTGATGTTGGTGAGCGCCTCCTGCAGGATGCGAAAAGCCGCCGTGGCGCGTTCGTTGTCGAGACCCAGTTCTTCCTTCGGGGCGCGCAACCGATAGGGAATGCCGGTGCGTTCGCCGAACCCGGCCAGCAGCCATTCCGCCGCCGACACCAGCCCCATGTCGAGCGCACCCGGGCGCAGCGCGGCGGCCAGATTGCGCACGACGCCGATGGTGGTGTCGATGGTCTGCTTCATGCTGGCGAGATGCTGCTTCAGTTCGGGATTGGCGAGGCCGAAACGGATGTTCAGCATGGCGGTATCCATGCGCAGCGCGGTCAGGTATTGCCCGAATTCATCGTGTATCTCGCGCGCGATGCGGGCGCGCTCCTCTTCCCGTATCCGTTCATGATGGGCGGCCAGTTCGCGGATCATCTGGCGCGAACGGAACAGCTCCTCAGTGCGCTCGCGCACCCCGGCCTCGAGCGATTGGTTCAGCGTCTGGATATGCTGCTGGTAGAGCCGCGCCTTGATCAGGTTGCTTACCCGCGCCAGCAATTCATCGACCTGAAACGGCTTGGTGATGTAATCGGCGGCGCCCTCGTGCAGCGCGCGCACACGGAATTCCTGGTCGTGCTGGGCGGTGACCACCAGGATGGGCGGCAGATCGTCCCCGTTCGACTCGCGCAGCCGACGCATGACCTCGAACCCGTTCAGGTAGGGCATGTTGAGATCCAGGACGATCAGATCGAAGCGATGGCGCTGGTTGATGTCGACCACCTGCCGCGCATCGGTGGTGGACACCAGGTTGTAGTCCCCGCCGGGGCGCAGTGTGCGTTCCAGCAATTTGATGTTGGACGGTTCGTCGTCCACCAGCAGGATGCTGGCCGTATGACTCCCGGCAGAGTCGTGCTCGGGTTCGAATGCCTGCTCGCTCTCCTCAACCATCACGACGTCCTTCCCGCTAAACGGTTCTCTGCTGTCGCCGCGCCGCCATCCAGCCCGTCGGCGGCGCGGCGACAGGCTGAGAAGGATGGGTCACGACGCGCGCACTATACCTTCGTCCCCAGCGCGCTCATCAAAAAAGCTTGTGCGTCGAAACTTTTGCCGCGCCGCGCACGGCGCCGGTAGGCGCCATCCGGCTGCATCTCCCAGACGCGCTGATTGTCTTTCAGGCAGGCCTTGAGGCCTTCGTTGATGACCCGACGCTTCAGTTTCGGGTCGAGCAACGGGAAAGCGGTTTCGATGCGGCGAAAGAAATTGCGGTCCATCCAGTCGGCGCTGGCCAGCCAGACGTCTTCCTGGCCGCCATTCAGGAAATAGAAGATGCGGTGGTGCTCGAGAAAGCGGCCGACCAGCGAACGCACGCGGATGTTGTCGGAGAGCCCGGCGATGCCCGGCTTCAAGGCGCAGACGCCGCGCACGATCAAATCGACTTGCACGCCGGCCTGCGAGGCTTCGTACAGCGCCGCGATGATGCGCGGTTCCAGCAGGGCGTTCATCTTGGCGATGATGGCGGCCTTTTCGCCCTGTCTGGCCTTGTCGGTTTCGTTGCGGATCGCCTGCATCATGCGCGCATGCATCGAGAACGGCGCTTGCAGCAACAGCGTGTGTTCGTGCGCCTTGCCCAGGCCGGTCAGCTGCATGAACACATCGTTGACGTCCTGGCACAGGTCGGGCTGGCAGGTCAGCAGGCCGAAATCGGTGTACATGCGGGCGGTGCGCGGATGGTAGTTGCCGGTGCCCAGGTGGGCATATCTCTTGAGTTTGCCGCCCTCGCGCCGCACCACCAGCGCCAGCTTGGCGTGCGTCTTGTAGCCGACGACGCCGTAGACCACATGCGCACCGGCCTTTTCCAGCTGCTCCGCCCAGTTGATGTTGGCTTCTTCGTCGAAGCGCGCCATCAGCTCGACCACCGCGGTGACTTCCTTGCCGCGCTGGGCGGCGGCAATGAGCTGGCGCATCAGCTCGGAATCGGAGCCGGTGCGATAGACGGTCTGCCGGATCGCCAGCACGCTGGGGTCTTCGGCCGCCTGGCGGATGAAGTCGATCACCGGCTGGAACGATTGATACGGATGATGCAGCAGAATGTCGCTGCGGCTGATCGACTGGAACAGGTCGGTCTGCTTGGTCAGCGCATTCGGTTGCAACACATTCGGCAGTCCGGGCGTGAACGGGGGGAATTTGAGGTCGGGCCGTTCGACCCTGTCCGGCACGCCCATCAGGCGCACCAGATTGACCGGGCCATGCACCTGGAACAGGTCGTCGCGGCCGAGGCCGAATTGCTCCAGCAAAAAGGCGGTCATTTCCGGCGAGCTGTTGTCGGCCACTTCCAGCCGCACGGCGTCGCCGTAATGGCGGTGCGGCAGCTCGCCCTGCAGCTGTTCGCGCAGATTCTTGTTTTCTTCGTCGTCGACGAACAGGTCGGAATTGCGGGTGACGCGGAACTGGTAACAACCGCGCGTTTCCATGCCGGTAAACAGTTCGCCGACGTGGGCGTGCAGGATGGAAGACAGGAAGACGAAGCCGAATTCGCAACCGGCGACTTCGGTCGGCAGTTGTATCACGCGCGGCAATGAACGCGGCGCCTGCACGACGGCGCGATTCGAATTGCGGCCGAAGGCATCCTTGCCGGACAGCTCGACCGCGAAGTTCAGGCTTTTATTCAGTACGTTGGGGAACGGATGCGCCGGGTCGAGCCCGATCGGCGTCAGCACCGGCATCAACTCGTTGAAGAAAAAACTGCGTATCCACTCCGCCTGCTCCGGATTCCAGTGCGTACGGCGCAGGAAACGGATGTCCTGCTGCGCCAGCGCCGGCAGCACATCCCGATTGAACAGGTCGTACTGGCGCGCCACCAGCTCGTGCGCCACCTTCGCCACCTGGTTGTAGATCTGGCGCGCGGTGTAGCCATCGGCGCCGACATGCTGGGGATTGAGCTTGATCTGTTCTTTCAGGCCGGCGCCGCGTATCTCGAAAAACTCATCCATGTTGCTGGAGAAAATACACAGAAAGCGCAGCCGTTCGAGCAGCGGCGTGGCCGGGTCTTCCGCCTGGGCGAGCACGCGGCGGTTGAACTCCAGCATGCCGAGTTCACGATTGATCAGATGGTCGGGGGCGGGAAGTGGGCTCATAGTGGGCTTATCGCAGGGTCGGGACGGTGTAACACGAAGTCGGAGCCCGGATGCTAACCTCAATGCCTAGAGGCCTTCTATCTCAGCCTGCCGACAACGCCTGCCGGAGCAGCATATGGAAATCGAACTGAAACTGGCTCTGCCGAAGCACCAGGCCGCACGCATAAGGCGGCATGCGTTGTTGCATGCCATCAAGCCGAACAAAAACACCTTGCACAGCATTTACTTCGACACGCCCGACTTCGAACTGATGCGGCGCGGCATTGCGCTGCGCGTACGGCGCATCGGCTACCACTGGGTGCAGACCTTGAAGGCTGAAGCGCGCGCAGTCGGCGCGATGTCGAGTCGGCCGGAATGGGAGATGGCGGTCGCCGGCGGCGCCAGCCCGGATTTTGCCGTGCTGCCGCAGGCCGCTCTGGAACTCCTGCACGGCATCGACCGGGCGCGGATTGCGCCGGCCTTCGCCACCCGATTCCAGCGCACCACCTGGCAGATCACGCACGGCGACGATCAGGCGGAACTGGCGCTGGATATCGGCGAGATCCAGGCCGGCGAGGCGGCGCAAGCGATCTCGGAAATCGAAATTGAACTCAAGACCGGCGCGGCGGACTTTCTGTTCGACGTGGCCTTGCGCTTGCTGCCCGATGCGGACCTGACCATCGAGCCGCGCAGCAAGGCGGAGCGCGGCTATGCCTTGTGCGGCGCGAGCCGGCCGGCGCCGGTCAAAGCCGTGCGCCCGGACATCCATCCGCAGCAGAGCAGCGGCGCCGCCTGGCAAGCCGTGATGCAGGCCGCACTGGCGCAATTGGTCGCCAACGTACCGGGCGTTCTGGAACGCGCGCAGGAGATTGAATACCTGCACCAACTCCGCATTGCACTGCGCCGCCTGCGCGCCGGCCTGGCGCTGAACGGCGCGCTGAAATCGGGTCAGAGCCGGATCGCCGCCGACACGGTGCAGCCATTGCGCCGCGTGATGCGCGGCCTGAATCCGGCGCGCGACTGGGATGTGTTCCTGCATGAAACGTTGCCCAGGACGCTGGCGGCGCTGGGCGTACCGGCCGCGCCGGCGCCCGGCGAGGAGGCCATGCTGGCGCTGCTGCGCGAGGCGGCCGCCGACAGCCGCCGACAGGCGCAAGCCTTGCTGCGCAGCGCGGAATTCACCGGACTGGTGCTCGCCCTCGGCCGCGGCCTGCTGCCCGCGGCCGCTGCGCCCGCCGCCTCCGGCGCGGCGCCGGCGAGCGCGCAGGCCTGGGCCGCGGGCATCCTGGAGAAACGCTGGCGCACGTTGCGCAAGCGTTGCCGCCGCTTCGCCCGGCTTGACCCCGCCGAACGCCATTTGGCGCGCATCGCCGCCAAGAAGCTGCGCTACGCGGCGGAGGCGTTCGCGCCGTTTTACGGCAAACGCGGCGCTCGTTTCATCGCGGCGCTGGCCGAATTGCAGAACGCACTGGGCAGCGCCAATGACGCCCATGTCGGCGCCGAATTGCTGCGCACGCTGCCGAAAAAGAGCTTGTCGATCAGCTTCGAGCTCGGCCGCCTCGAAGGCGCCTTGCAAGTCGAAGCGGCGCGCCATGCCGGCATTTCCGCCGCGGTCTGGCGGCGGCTGGCGCAGTCCCGGCTGTTCTGGCGAGGCTAGCAGCCTGTCGGGCTTTCCACGTGTGCGCCTCTGGCATTACCCTTCGCCCCTCTTTCCACGATGAGCCCGTTATGACCCTCTATCCCGTCATTCTCTCCGGCGGTTCCGGCACCCGGCTCTGGCCGATGTCGCGCAAAGCGCTGCCGAAACAGTTGTTGCCGCTGGCGTCTGATTTGACCATGGTGCAGGAAACCGTACGGCGCCTGGCGGGCCTGCCGGATTGCGGACAACCCTTGATCGTGTGCAATAACGACCACCGCTTCCTGATCGCCGAGCAGATGCGGGAAGTGGGGGTCGCACCGCTGGCCATCTTCCTCGAGCCGGTCGGGCGCAATACCGCGCCGGCCGCCGCGGTGGCCGCACTGACCCTGCTGGAAGGCGACCCGGAAGCGGTCATGCTGCTGTTGCCGGCCGACCATCTGATTCGCGACGTCGCCGCTTTCCATGCCGCCATCCGGCAAGGCCTGGATGCCGTCGCCGCCGGTTTCCTGGTCACCTTCGGCATCGTCCCGGACGCGCCGGAAACCGGTTACGGCTATATCCAGCGCGGCGCAGCCCTGGCTCAGGGCGCGGCGTATCAGGTCGAGCGCTTCGTGGAAAAGCCGAATCTGGAAAATGCCGAGAAATTTCTCGCCGCCGGCGATTACTACTGGAACAGCGGCATGTTCCTGTTCAGCTGCCGACAATTTCTCGATGAATTGGACAGAGTCCGCCCGGACATACTCGCCGCCTGCAAAGAGGCGCTCGCCCAAGGCAAGCACGATCTCGACTTCTGCCGCCTGGACCAGGCCGCGTTCGCCACCTGCCCGTCCGATTCCATCGACTACGCGGTCATGGAGCACACTCGCCACGCCGCCGTAGTGCCGACCGATATCGGCTGGAACGACATCGGCGCCTGGTCGGCGCTCTGGGATGTCGGCAGCAAGGACGCCAACGGCAATGTACTGCGCGGCGACGTCTATCTGGATGACGTCAGCAACAGTCTGGTGCGCGCCGAATCACGCATGGTGGCGGCCATCGGCGTCGCCGATCTGCTCATTGTTGAAACCGCCGATGCGGTGCTGGTGGCGGACAAGAACCGCGCCCAGGACGTCAAAAAAGTGGTCGATTTCCTGAAAGCCAGCGGCCGCAGCGAACACGAGTTCCATACCCGCGTGTTTCGCCCCTGGGGCTGGTACGAAGGCATCGACATCGGCGAGCGTTTCCAGGTCAAGCGCATCATGGTCAAGCCGGGCGAGAAGCTGTCGCTGCAAATGCATCATCACCGCGCCGAGCATTGGGTCGTGGTCTCCGGCACCGCCCGCGTCACCCGCGGCGATGTCGAGGAATTGCTGACCGAAAACCAGTCCACCTACATCCCGCTCGGCACCACCCACCGCCTGGAAAACCCGGGACGCATGCCGTTGCACCTGATCGAAGTCCAGTCCGGCAGCTATCTCGGCGAAGACGATATCGTGCGATTCGAGGACCTTTACCAACGCAGTTAGCCCGCCATTCCTCCGCCGGCATCGTCAGGTTCGCGTCAGCTATTGCAGTGCACAATGAATTCGACAGCGGCCTGTCGAAAGTTGGAATCGTCGGCCGCATAGGAGGAGAGCATGGATTACCAGGCGTTTTACCGTCGTTCCATCGACGATCCGGACGGGTTTTGGGGTGATCAGGCCAAGCTGATCGAATGGCGCACGCCGCCGCAGCAAATACTCGATTACTCGAAGCCGCCGTTTCGCAAATGGTTCGTCGGCGGCGAAACCAACCTCTGCCACAACGCGGTGGACCGGCATTTGGCCGCGCGCGCCGAGCAGCCCGCGCTGATCTACCTGTCCAGCGAGACCGGCGAGGAAAAGCAATACACCTACGCCGAGCTGCACCGCGAGGTGAACCGCTGCGCCGCCGTGCTGCAAAGCCTGGGCGTGAAGAAGGGCGAGCGGGTGGTGATCTACATGCCGATGATCGCCGAAGCCGTTTTCTGCATGCTGGCCTGCGCCCGCCTGGGTGCGGTGCATTCCGTCGTGTTCGGCGGCTTCGCGGCGCACAACCTGGCGCTGCGCATCGACGACGCCAAACCCTGTCTGCTGATCTGCGCCGATGCCGGCATGCGCGGCGGCAAGGCGGTGCCGTACAAGCATCTGGTCGATGCCGCGATGCAGGAAGCGAAGTTCCCGCCGCCGAAGGTGCTGATCGTCGATCGCGGCCTCGACGCGGACATGCCATGGCAGGACGGCCGCGATATCGATTACTGGGACGCGCGCGACGACTGCCGCGACGCGGTGGTGCCGGTGACCTGGCTGGAATCCAACGAACCCAGCTACATCCTGTACACCAGCGGCACCACCGGCAAGCCCAAGGGCGTGCAGCGCGATGTCGGCGGCTACGCCGTGGCGCTGGCGGCCTCCATGAAATACGTCTACAACGCCGGTGCCGGCGAAACCATGTTCACCACCTCCGACATCGGCTGGGTGGTCGGCCACAGCTATATCGTCTACGGCCCGCTGATTCACGGCATGACCACCATCGTCTACGAAGGCCTGCCGATCAAGCCGGATGCCGGCATCTGGTGGAAGATCGTGCAGGACCACCAGGTCACCACGATGTTCTCGTCGCCGACCGCCATCCGCGTGTTGAAGAAGCAGGACCCGGCCTGGCTGAAGAAGTACGATCTCTCCAGCCTGCGCTATCTGTTCCTGGCCGGCGAGCCGCTGGACGAAACCACCTCGCGCTGGATTTCCGACGGCCTGGGCGTGCCGGTGCTGGACCATTACTGGCAGACCGAAAGCGGCTGGGCGATGCTGAGTTACCTGCCCGGCGTCGAGCTGAAGCCGAATCGCTTCGGCTCGCCCGGCTTCCCGACCTACGGCTTCAACATCCGCATCGTCAACGACCTGACCGGGGCCGAGTGCGGCAACAGCGGCGGCGCCAATGAGAAAGGCGTGCTGACCGTCGTGCCGCCGTTGCCGCCGGGGTGTTTGACGACCGTCTGGGGCGATGACGCACGCTTCATCAACAGCTATTTCGGCCAGTTCGAGCATGAATTGCTCTATTCCTCATCCGACTGGGCGGTGCGCGACGCCGACGGCTACACCTTCATCCTCGGCCGCACTGACGACGTCATCAACACCGCCGGTCACCGCCTCGGCACGCGCGAAATCGAGGAGGCGTTGCAGGCGCATCCGGCCATCGCCGAAGTCGCCGTGGTCGGCCTGCATGACGAAGTCAAGGGTCAGGTGCCGGTCGGTTTCTGCACGGTCAAAGACCCGGCGCTGATCGCCGATGCGGCCGGCCGCGCAGCGCTGGAGAAGTCCTGCATCGCCAAGGTCGCGGAACTGCTCGGCGCCGTCGCCAAGCCGTACCAGCTGCACTTCGTCACGGCGCTGCCCAAGACCCGTTCCGGCAAGCTGCTGCGGCGCTCGATCCAGGCGCTGGCGGAAGGTCGCGAAACCGGTGATCTGTCCACCCTCGACGACCCCAACGCGCTGGAGGAAATCCGCAAGGCGGTGGGGCGATGAGCCTGTGGATTTTCTTCCCCCTTTGGAAAAGGGGGGCAATTTGTCAGCCCCACGAGGACACACCATGACTCAAGCCACTTCTGCCGGCGCGAAATTCCGCGCCGCCGTCGCCGCCGAACAGCCTTTGCAGGTGATCGGCGCCGTCAACGCCTACTCGGCGCTGCTGGCCGAACACGCCGGCTTCAAGGCGCTGTATCTGTCCGGCGGCGGCGTCGCGGCCAGTTCCTGCGGCATTCCCGACCTCGGCATCACGACGCTGGAAGACGTGCTGATCGACGCCCGCCGCATCACCGATGTCACCCCCCTGCCCTTGCTGGTCGATATCGACACCGGCTGGGGCGGCGCCTTCAACATCGCCCGCGCCGTGCGCGCGCTGACCCGGGCCGGCGTGGCGGCAGTGCATATCGAGGATCAGGTCATGCAAAAACGTTGCGGCCATCGCCCCGGCAAGGCCATCGTTTCGCAAGCCGAAATGGTGGATCGGGTGAAGGCGGCGGTGGATGCCCGCATCGACCCCGAATTCGTCATCATGGCGCGCACCGATGCGCTGCAGGCCGAGGGCCTGCAGGCCGCCATCGACCGCGCCAGCGCCTGCGTCGAAGCCGGCGCCGACATGATCTTCCCGGAAGCCATGACCGAACTGGCGCAATACGCCGCCTTCACGCAGGCGATCAAGGCGCCCATTCTGGCCAACATCACCGAGTTCGGCGCCACCCCGTTATTCAGCGTCGAGCAACTGCGCAGCGTCGGCGTCGGCCTGGTGCTGTATCCGCTGTCCGCGTTCCGCGCCATGAGCAAAGCGGCGCTGAACGTCTATGGCGCGATTCGCCGCGAAGGTACGCAACAGAATGTGCTCGACACGATGCAGACCCGCATGGAGTTGTACGACCACCTCGGTTACCACAGCTTCGAACAGAAGCTGGACAACTTGTTCAAGGAATCGGGCGGCGTGTAGCTCGACGTTGCCGGCGCAGAACATCACCAGGAGACCCCATGAGCGAGACACCCGACATCCCCAACTCCGCCCCCAAGCCGAAAAAGTCCGTTGCGCTGTCCGGCGTCGTCGCCGGCAACTCGGCGCTGTGCAGCGTGGGCCGCACCGGCAACGATCTGCACTACCGCGGCTATGACATTCTCGACATCGCCGATGTCTGCGAATTCGAAGAGGTCGCGCATTTGCTGATCCATGGCCATTTCCCCAACCGCGCTGAACTGGCGGCCTACAAGGCCAAGCTGCAGGCGCTGCGCGGCCTGCCGGCGGCGCTGAAGGCGGTGCTGGAGCAATTGCCGGCGTCGGCGCACCCGATGGATGTCATGCGCACAGCCGTTTCGGTGCTGGGTTGTCTGCTGCCGGAAGAAGAGAAACAACCCGCCCTGGGCGCGCGCAACATCGCCGACCGCCTGATCGCCGGTCTCGGCTCCGCGCTGCTCTACTGGTATCACTACAGCCATAACGGCCGCCGCATCGAATGCGAAACGGATGACGACAGCATCGGCGGCCATTTCCTGCATCTGCTGCATGGCGCGGCGCCTCCCGAGATCTGGGTGCGCGCGATGCACACTTCGCTGATCCTCTATGCCGAGCACGAGTTCAACGCCTCCACCTTCACCGGCCGCGTGATCGCCGGCACCGGCTCCGACCTGTATTCGGCCATCACCGGCGCGATCGGCGCATTGCGCGGCCCCAAGCATGGCGGCGCCAATGAAGCCGCGTTCGGCATCCAGAGCCGCTACGACTCGCCGGATGCCGCCGAAGCGGACATCCGCGCCCGGGTCGCCAACAAGGAAGTCATCATCGGCTTCGGTCACCCGGTCTATACGATTTCCGACCCGCGCAACGTCGTGATCAAGTCGGTCGCCAAGCGCCTCGCCGACCATCACGGCAACCACAAGCTGTACGACGTGGCCGACCGGCTGGAAGCGGTGATGAAGGACGTCAAGAACATGTTCCCCAATCTGGACTGGTTCTCGTCGGTGTCCTACGCGATGATGGGCGTGCCCACCGCGATGTTCACGCCGCTGTTCATCATTTCCCGCACCACCGGCTGGGCGGCGCATGTCATCGAACAACGCGTCGACGGCAAGATCATCCGCCCCTCGGCCAACTACACCGGGCCGGAAGACTTGAAGTTTGTGCCGATCGAACAACGCCCCTGATGCCTTTACCCCCCTTTGACAGAGGGGGAAGACGCCCCAATACCCGCAACCCGAGGAAGCCCCATGTCCGCCCACGATATCCGTGACGCCCACCGCCCGCCGTTCGACACCCTTCTGCAAACCATGGCCGACTACGTCATGGATTACGACGCCAGCCAGGCCACGCTGGCAATGGACACCGCCCGCTATTGCCTGATGGATTCACTCGCCTGCGCGTTGCTGGCGATGGACTACCCGGAATGCACCAAACTGCTCGGCCCGATCGTGCCGGGTGCGACCTTGCCCGGCGGCGCGCGCGTGCCCGGCACCTCGTTCGAACTCGACCCGGTCAAGGCGGCCTGGGACATCGGCTGCCTGGTGCGCTTCCTCGACTTCAACGACACCTGGCTGGCTGCCGAATGGGGCCATCCGTCCGACAACCTGGGCGCCATACTCGGCATCGCCGACTGGCTGTCGCGCAAGCGGCTCGCCGAAGGGCAGGCGCCGCTGGTCATGCGCGACGTGCTCGCCGCGATGATCCAGGCGCACGAGGTGCAGGGCGTCACGGCGCTGGAAAATGCCTTCAACCGCGTCGGCCTCGACCACGTCATGCTGGTGCGCATCGCCTCCACCGCGGTCGCCGCGCGCCTGCTCGGCGGCAGCCGCGAGGAAGTGCTCAACGCCATTTCGCACGCCTGGATCGACGGCTGCTCGCTGCGCACCTACCGCCACGCTCCCAACACCGGCTCGCGCAAGTCCTGGGCCGCGGGCGACGCCAGTTCGCGCGGCGTGCATCTGGCCTTGATCGCACTGACCGGCGAGATGGGCTATCCGTCGGCGCTGACCGCCAAGACCTGGGGCTTCCAGGACAGTCTGTTCCGCGGCAACGAACTCAAGTTCAGCCAGGAATTCGGAGCGTATGTGATGGAGAACATCCTGTTCAAGATCAGCTTCCCGGCCGAATTCCACGCCCAGACCGCCGTCGAATGCGCGTTGCAGCTGCATCCGCTGGTGAAGGATCGCCTCGACGAGATCGAACGCATCGAGATCGAAACCACTGACGCCGGCTGCCGCATCATCGACAAGACCGGGCCGATGAACAACTACGCCGACCGCGACCATTGCATCCAGTACATGGTCGCAGTTCCCTTGATCAAAGGCCGCCTGACCGCCGCCGACTACACCGACGCCGGCGCAGCCGACCCGCGCATCGACCGTCTGCGCGCCCTCACCACGGTCAAGGAGAATCCGCGCTTCTCGCAGGAATACCTGGAAGCCGCCAAGCGCTATATCGGCAACAGCGTGCAGGTGTTCTTCAAGGACGGCTCAGCGACCGAAAAAGTCAGCATCGACGCGCCCATCGGCCACCGCCTGCGCCGCAGCGAAGGCATTCCTATCCTGGTCAAGAAGTTCGAATCCGCGATCGCCGGCAAGCTGTCGCCGAAGAAATGCGCCGCCCTCAATCATCTGTGCGCCGATCAGGCGCGGCTGGAGGCGACGCCGGTGCAGGAGTTCATGGGCTTGTTCGCGCTCTAGCAGCCTGGCCATGCTGGGCAAGAACGCCCAACGGCGCGCGGGGACGTCCCGCCCGGCGCCGAGCGACCAAGCGCGCTTCGGCAGTCAGTTGCGCGGCCTCACTTCAGCTTCTTGATCCCCATCACGCCAAGCACATATTTCTCGTACAACGGTTCGGTCGTGCCCTTCTTCATCTTGCGCAGGAAGTACTTTTCGAAGGCGATCTTGGCCAGATGCACCCATTTGCCTTCCTTGAACCAGTTGACGTTGCGCGGCGGAATCTGCGGCAGCGCGACAAAGGCGGCGCCGGTGTCGCCGAAGTCGGCCAGGCAGATCGCATTCCAGGTCGCTTTTTGATCCGGCTCCTTGCCGTCGAGCACGGCGCGGATGTTGTGCGCGGTGGCGGTGACCATGGTTTCGATCATGTAGCCGGTTTTCGGCGCGCCGGTCGGCACCGGGGTGGCTTCGACCGGCGGGATGGCGACGCAGACGCCGACGCTGTAGATGTTGTTGTACTTCGGGTTGCGCTGGTACGGGTCGACGACGATGAAGCCGCGCGGATTGGTCAGACCTTCAATACCGAATACCGCGTCGATGCCCTTGAACGCCGGCAACATCATCGAAAACTTGAACGGCAGTTCATGCTCTTTCTTCACCGAGCCGTCCTCGTTGTGTTCGCTGACGAACATCTTGCCGGCTTCGACCTTGGTGACCTTGGCATTGCAGATCCATTTCACATGGCGGTCGCGCATGCCCGATTCCATCAGCCCTTTGGAGTCGCCGACGCCGCCGAGGCCGAGGTGGCCGATATAGGGTTCGGCGGTGACGAAGGTCATCGGCACCTTGTCGCGGATCTTGCGGCGCTTGAGATCGGTATCCATGATGAAGGCGAATTCGTACGCCGGGCCGTAGCAGGACGCGCCCTGCACTGCGCCGACCACGATCGGACCGGGGTCCTTGACGAAGTTCTCCCAGGCCTTGCCGGCTTCGACGGCGTGCTCGACCTGGCAGACCGAACGGGTATGGCCATTCGGGCCGAGGCCTTCCACCTCGTCGAACGCCAGCTTGGGGCCGGTGGCGATGATCAGAAAGTCGTAGCCCAGCTCGCGCCCGTCCAGCAGTTCCAGCACATTGCGTTCCGGATGCACCCGCTTGGCGCCGACCGGGATGAATTCAATGTTCTTTTTTTCCAACAACGGGGCGATGTCCAGCGTGATGTCGTCGCGTTTACGCCAATTGACCGCCACCCAGGGATTGGACGGCGTGAACTGAAAGTAAGGGAGGTTGGAAACCACGCTGATCGTGTCTTCCGCGCGGGCCTTGTCGCGCATTTCATAGGCCATGGGCATGCCGCCGATACCGGCGCCGAGAATCAGGATACGAGCCATTGAGTATTGCTCCTTCGAGGGTTTTAGTTGTGAGATATCAACGCCGACTTACCAGACGAACACGCGAGCCATGGCCTCGAGCCCGTCTGCAACGATCTGCTGCAGGTCTTCCGGGCAGTCCTCGCGTTCCATCGCAAAAGCCGTGTAGGCGGACAGGCTTTTCAGCGCACAAGCGATTTTCGCCACTTCGTCGGCCGCCTCCGGGCTCATCGCCACGCCGGGTTGCAACTGCCAGGTTGTCTTGTCGGTCATGTCTCCATCCTTGATACGGGTTTGGGGAGACAATTGATGCAAGCGGCATGCCAAGCATGCGGACAGCGCGATTAGAGGGCGTACCGCCATCGCGTCATGCCATTTATGACATCGCGTGTTTACGATCTGTCACGTTACTGAGGCGGTACGTCCCCTATTGTTGCAGCAGGCGTGCTGGTCACCTGCAGCGCGGCGTGGCAGGATCAATCGCATGACTTCGGAAAACACCAATCCTGCGATTTTCGTCGCGCACGGCCTGACCAAGGTCTACCGCATGGGCGAGGTCGAGGTGCATGCGCTGCGCGGCATCGACCTGACCCTCAATCGCGGCGAGCTGGTGGTGCTGCTCGGCCCCTCGGGCAGCGGCAAGTCCACGCTGTTGAACATCCTCGGCGGGCTCGACGCCCCGACCGGCGGCGAGGTGCGCTATCTCGACCATATGCTGACCGGCGCGTCCGAGTCCGAGCTCACGCGTTTTCGCCGCGAGCACGTCGGATTCGTATTCCAGTTCTACAACCTGATTCCCAGCCTGACGGCGCGCGAGAACGTCGCTGCGGTGACCGAAATCTCGACTGCACCGATGCGGCCGGAAGACGCGCTCGGCTTGGTGGGGCTGGGCAAACGCCTCGACCATTTTCCGGCCCAGCTCTCCGGCGGCGAGCAACAGCGCGTGGCGATCGCCCGCGCAGTCGCCAAGAATCCCGCCGTGCTGCTGTGCGACGAGCCCACCGGTGCGCTCGATTCGGCCACCGGCGTGGTGGTGCTGGAAGTTCTGGAAAAGGTGAATCGCGAACTCGGCACGCTGACGGTGCTGATCACCCACAACGTCGGCATCGCCGACATGGCCGATCGGGTGATTCGGCTGTCGGACGGCAAGATTGCAGAAGTCCGCGCCAATCCGTCGAAAAAGGCGGCGCGCGAGCTGGCCTGGTAGGCGACCGAAGATGAAAACCCTCGACCGCAAACTGTTTCGCGACCTCTGGCACCTGCGCGGCCAGGTGCTGGCGATTGCGGCGGTAATCATGGGCGGCATCGCCACGATGGTGATGTCGCTGTCCACCTACGATTCGCTGGTCATGACACGCGACCGTTTCTACAGCGAATACCGTTTTGCCGAGGTGTTTTCGAGTCTGAAGCGCGCGCCCGAAACACTGGCCGAGCGCCTGGCCGCTTTGCCGGGCGTGGAGCGCCTGGAGACGCGGGTGCGGGCGGGGGTGAAGCTGGAGGTGGCGGGGTTTTCCGACCCCATTACCGGCCTGCTGCTGTCGCTGCCGGATGTCGGTGCGGCGCAGCTCAACGGGCTGTATATCAAGCGCGGGCGAACAGTGCAGCCATGGAGCGCGGACGAGGTGGTGCTGTCCGAAACCTTTGCCGACGCGCATGGTTTCCAGCCGGGCGGCACGCTCGCCGCCATCATCAACGGCAAGCGCAAGCAACTGACCGTAGTCGGCGTCGCGGTGTCGCCGGAATACGTCTACCAGATCGCGCCGGGCGCCATGTTCCCCGATTTCAAGCGCTACGGCGTGCTGTGGATGGGACGCAATGCCCTGGCCGCGGCCTACGACATGGAAGGCGCCTTCAATCAGGTCAGCCTGACGCTGGCGCGCGATGCGCAGGAACAGGATGTGATCGACCGCGTCGATGCGGTGCTGGCCCCCTATGGCGGCACCGGCGCCTACGGCCGCAAGAACCAGTTTTCCAACCGCTTCCTGACCGAAGAGCTGAAGCAGCTGCAGACCATGGCCACCATTTTTCCGGCCATCTTTCTCGGGGTGGCCGCCTTTCTGCTCAACGTGGTGCTGAGCCGGCTGATCGCACTGCAGCGCGAGCAGATTGCCATCCTCAAGGCCTTCGGCTACAGCTATCTGGCGATCGGTGCGCACTTCGTCAAGCTGGTGTTGTTGATGGCGGCGCTGGGCGTGGCAGCTGGCGTGGTGCTCGGCGCCTGGTTCGGCCAGGGGCTGTCCAATGTCTACCATGAAACGACTTTCCGTTTTCCCTATCTCGACTACGCCGTCAATACCGGCGTGATCCTGATTGCCTTTGCCGTCAGTGCGCTGGCGGCGGTGGGCGGAACGCTGTTCTCGGTGGCGCGCGCGGCGCGGCTGCGGCCGGCCGAAGGGATGCGACCGGAAATGCCGGTGGCCTACCGTACCACGCTGATCGAGCGTATCGGCCTGCAGCGCTGGTTTTCCGCACCGACTCGGATGATCCTGCGCCATATCGAGCGGCGCCCGTTGAAATCCCTGCTCACCGTGCTCGGCATCGCCAGCGCCTGCGGCTTGATGATGGTGGGCAATTACCAGAAGGGCGCGATCGACTTCATGGTCGACGTGCAGTTCCGCCAGGCGTCGCGCGAGGATCTGGCGCTCGCCTTCATCGAGCCGACCTCCGGGCGTGCGCTGCACGAACTGGCTGCGCTGCCGGGCGTCGATTTCGTCGAGGGATTTCGCGATGTGCCGGCAATCCTGCGCTTCGAGCACCACCAGCACCGCGCCGCGCTGTTCGGCATCCAGCCGCAAGGCGAGCTGCATCGCTCGCTCAACAGCAAGCTGCAGCCGATTGAACTGCAGCCGGGCGGCGTGGTGCTGACCGATCATCTGGCCAATGAAATCCTGCACGTGAAGCCGGGCGACATGCTGACGGTGGAAGTGCTGGAAGGCAGCCGTCCGGTGCGGCAGGTGCCGGTGCTGGGCATTACCCAACAGTACCTGGGCGTGTCGGCCTATATGCAGCAGGATTCGCTGAACGCGCTGATGCGCGAGGGCCGCACGGTATCCGGCGCCTATCTGGCGGTGCAGCCGGGTGCGGAAGCGGCGCTCTACGCAAAACTGCATGATCGGCCGCGCGTGCTCGGCATGGTGGCCAATGTCGCAGCGATCCAGAGTTTCTACGCCACCATCGGCGAATTCATCCTGTTCTACACGCTGGTGTCCACGCTGCTGGCCGGCGCCATCGGCTTCGGCGTGGTCTACAACAGCGCGCGTATCGCCTTGTCGGAGCGCGGCCGCGAGCTGGCCAGCCTGCGCGTGCTGGGGTTCACCCGCGGCGAGATCGCCTATATCCTGCTGGGCGAGCTCACGCTGCTGACGCTGGCGGCGATTCCGGTCGGCTTCCTGGTCGGCGTGGGGCTGGTCGGCATTCTGGTGGTGGCGTTCAAGAGCGAGCTTTACCGGCTGCCGCTGATCCTGACGCCGGAAAATTACGCCATGGGCGCGAGTGTCATCCTCGTCTCCGCGCTGCTGTCCGGGCTGTTGCTATGGCTGCGGTTAGGCCGGCTGGACCTGGTGGCGGTATTGAAAACACGCGAATAAGGCAGAGTGCCGATCATGCTGTTACGCGCAAAAATGGGAATGCTGGCAACCATCGTCCTGGTTGGGGCGGGGCTCGTCTATGGCTTCATGCCGCGTGCGCTGCCGGTGGATATCGCCGAAGTGAAACGCGCACCACTCACGGTGACGGTGGAGGAAGAGGGCAAGACCCGCGTGAGCGAGCGTTATCAGGTGTCAGCGCCGGTCGCGGGCTACGTTCGCCGCCTCGACCTCAAGGCGGGCGATGCCGTGGCGAGCGGTCAGGTACTGGCGGTGATCGAACCGGCGCGTTCGGTGGCGCTCGATCCGCGCACCCGAGCCCAGGCACAGGCGCAGGCCAGCGCCGCGCGGGCGGCGCTGGCCGTGGCGCAGGAAAACGCCCACGCCGCCACGGCTGCGGCAGAACTGGCGCAGCAGGAGCGGGGGCGGGCCGAATCCTTGCGGCAGTCCAATTTCCTGTCGGCGCAGGCGCTTGACACCGCGCGCAGCGCGGAAACCCGCACTCTGGCGGTCCAGCAGGCTGCAGCGCACGCGGTCAAAGTGGCGCGTTTCGAATTGGACATGGCGCGCGCCGCCGTTGCCAACGCAACTCGCTTGCAGGCAGGCGGTTTGGCCGAGCAGTTTCAGGTCCGCGCGCCGGTAGCCGCACGCGTGCTCAAACTGCTGCACGAAAGCGAAGGCGCGGTGGCGACCGGCCAGCCGCTGCTCGAGATCGGCAATCCCGAAACCCTTGAAGTCGAAGTGGAAGTGCTGTCCACCCACGCGGTCAAGATCGCCCCCGGCTCCAGGGTGATTCTTGACCGCTGGGGCGGCGATCAGCCTGTGCAGGGCACGGTGCGCGTGGTGGAGCCGAGCGGCTTTACCAAGATATCGGCGCTTGGCGTCGAGGAACAGCGGGTGCGGATTATTGTTGATATCACCTCGCCGCGCGCAGCATGGCAGCGGCTAGGTGACGGCTACCGGGTTGAAGCGCGCTTTGTGCTGTGGGAAGGCGAAGACGTGCTGCAACTGCCGACCAGCGCGCTGTTCCGTCACGGTGCGGGCTGGGCCGTATTCGTGGTGGAGGGCGGGCGAGCCCGCATGACGCCGGTCGAAACCGGTCAGCGTGCGGGGCTGGCGACGCAGTTGCTGTCGGGGCTTTCTGTCGGCGCCCAGGTGGTCAGTCTTCCGGACGACATGCTCAGCGACGGTGCGCGCGTGAAACCGCGCTGACACCCACCCTATCGTCAGAACTTCAGGGCCGCACCGCCACTGTGCCATCCTGCTGCGCCAGGCCTTGCACGATGCGCCCGCCCGGCGTCTTCACCCGCACCATCTCGCCCGGGGCGGCGGTATTCAGCGCGATGCCGTCCTGACTGACGGTGAACGCGGCGGTACGCGTTTGCAGGCGCACCTGGCGGCCGGCATGAATCACGCTCGGCAAGGACAGCCAACCGATCACGATGGCCTGGCCGGCGGCGAGGGGACGGTTGACGCGGGCGCCGGCCGGCAAGGCGCGCGGGTACAGATCAGGCGACTGGGTGTATTCGATCTGGCGCAGTTCGACATCGCCGCCGGCGGGCGCCTCGCGCGCCGTGATCGGACGGGTGGAGACCAGCGCGGGACCGCTCAGGCGAACCTGATAACTAAGATAAAACGCCCACGGCGACGGCGCTTCGCAGCGCACGCCCAGACTGCCGCGCCCCCACAGGTTGGCATTGGCGGGCAGGAAAAACCGCGCCTCGGCGCAGGCGATTAAACGCAGGCGCGCATCGACGTCGCCGACGCTGGCCTGGGCGAGGCTGCCGGGAAAGGCCGCCATGGCCTGTTGCTCCAGCCAGGCCGCAGCCTGGCCGCGCGTTTTCTGCAGATCCTGCCAAGCCCTTGCGGCCAGGCCGGGCGCCGGCCAGAAGGCGACGGACGCAGACAGGCAGAGCAGAAAAAAATGGAAATTCAGGCGCATGGAACCCACTTGTCTTCGATTCTGGGCAAAACTACCCGGGCCGCCATTTTCCCCCGAGATTTTGCGCCCGTCATGAAACATGCTAATCAGCCCGCCCCAATCAAGTCCACGGCCAAGTCCGCCGCCAAGCCCTTGACCAAGCAACCGGCGGAACTCGCCCGCGAAGCCATCCGCCTGCTGACTTCCAAGCGCTTACCGCCGACGCCGGACAATTTTCAGCAGGCCTACAACGAAGTGGCCGGCGTCGGCGCCCAACCCGGCAGCCCCACCGCTGCCATGGCCAAACCCGAACCGAAATGGCCCGATCTGTTGCGCGGACTGGTGCGGCAGTGGGATCTGCGCCAATCCGGGCTGACCTCGGCGCGCAAGAAGGAAATGCTGGAACGCGTGCTGATCAATTTCGGCAACGACAGCCATGCGTTGCACGAGAAGCTTAGCGCGCTGACCTTGTCCTGGTCGCGCGGCAACGGCGACGACAAGGAAGATACGGCCTCGCCGCCACCTCCCGAAGCGGCGGCCGCGGCGAGTCGCCAGACGGTCGAAACACCCCGCACGCCAGAGCGGAGCGAATCCGCTCGGCTGGAGTCGGCCGTTGCTGCAGCGCCCGATGCCGGTGATGGCCAAGCCTTGCTGCAAGCGCTGGAAACCAATCTGCGTCAGCTCGCCGGCACCTGCCAGGCGCGCTGGCCGGAACTGTCGAAACGCGCGGAGAATCTGGCCGCAGCGATCGCCGGCCGCAAGCAACTCGAAGCGCAGCATTACGATAGTTGGTCGGCGCTGTGGCGCGATCTGCTGATTTATGTCGAAGATGACCATGAACTGGCCGCCGGCCTTAAGCGGCTGATGGGCCTGCTGTTCCTCAACATCGGCGAACTGGTCGGCGATGAAGCCTGGCTGTCCGGCCAGCTGACCACCATGCAGAACCTGATGGCCGGCGATCTGCACCCTGAAGTGTTGCTCGACGCCGAGCGCGGCCTGCGCGAACTCGCCTACAAGCAGGGCAGGTTGATGGGCGGCCTGGAAGAAGCGCGTTCGCGCCTGAAAGACCTGGTGTCGACATTCATCGACCGGGTCGGCGAAATGAGCCAGAGCGCGGAGGGCTACCACACCCGCATCGGCGAGTACTCCGAGAAGATCAGCCAGGCCAACAATCTGACCGAGCTCAGCGATGTCGTCGGCGGCCTGTCGGCCGATATCGGCGGCCTGCGCGATACCTTGCGCGGCAACCATGATGAACTGGTCAGCGCGCGCACCCAGGCGGAACTGGCCGAACAACGTGTGCAGGAACTGCAACAGGAATTGGCCAAGGTCAGCACGCTGGTGCGCGAGGACCAGCTCACCGGCGCGCTCAACCGGCGCGGCATGGACGAAGCCTTCGAGCGCGAACTCGCCCGCAGCCAACGCCTGCGGGCGCCGCTGTCGATCGGCATGCTGGACCTCGATCATTTCAAGAAACTCAACGACCACCACGGCCATCAGGCCGGCGACGAAGCGCTGCGCCACCTGACCCGCGTCGTGCACGGCTTGCTGCGCCCGACCGATACGCTGGCGCGCTATGGCGGTGAAGAGTTTCTGCTGCTGCTGCCGAATACCGATCTCGCCGAAGCCGAACAGGTCATGAAACGCATCCAGCGCGAGCTGACCCGGCGGCTCTTCCTGCACGAAAACGAGCGCGTCCTGATCACCTTCAGCGCCGGCGTCGCCGAACTGCGCCCCGATGAGAATCAAGCCGCGCTGGTGGCGCGCGCCGACGCCGCGATGTATGAAGCCAAGCGGCTTGGCCGCAATCGCGTCGAGCGCGGCTGAACGCGTGCAGGGCGCCCTACGTCTTGGCGGCCGCGATCAGCGCCAGTTTCGCAGCCCGGTTCAGCAGCTTGATTTCCAGCTCCCGCCGCTGCGCTTCGGAACGGTTCGCCACACGCTCCTGATACGCCAGCGTCACCGGCCGGCGCACGCGGGTGTAGCGCGCGCCCAGCGGCGCACCGGCGTTGTGCTCGTCGAGCCGGCGCGCGACATCGGTGCTGACGCCGGTATAAAGCGTGTCGTCGGCGCAGCGCAGGATGTAGACGAACCAGGTTTTCGGAGCGGCCAAGGGACTGGGGCGTGAAAGGGCTTGATCGAGCGCCGGGTTTGCCTGCTGCCTGATTCGACTACAAGCCGAGATCGCGCAAAAAAGTCTCCGCCGGAACCGGCCGACCGAGCAGGTAGCCTTGAAAGACATCGCAGCCGCTGGCCTTGAGGAATTCGAGCTGGGCTTGGTTTTCGACGCCCTCGGCCACCACGGTCAGACAGAAATTGCGAGCGATGGCCAGGATGGCTTCCACCAGCGCGACGTCATCCTGATCGCGCGGCAGGCCGTCGACAAAAGCGCGGTCGATCTTGAGTTCGCGCAACTGCAGGCGTTTCAGATAAGACAGCGAGGAAAAGCCGGTGCCGAAATCGTCGAGGCTGAATGACACGCCCAGGCTTTCCAGTTCGTTCATGCGCGCGACGGCCTCGCCGACGTTGCTCATCAACAGCCCTTCGGTGATCTCCAGCGTCAGGCGCGGCGCATAGGCGCCGGTCTGCTGCAACAGCGTGCGCACGCGTGCGACGAAATCCGCCTCGCGGAACTGCAGCGGGCTGACGTTGACGGCAAGGCGCAGGTTGCGGCCCGCGTCTTCCAGTTGTTTCAGGATGCGCATGGCGGTGGTGATCACCCATTCGCCGATCGGCACGATCAAGCCGGTTTCCTCGGCCAGCGGGATGAAGCTGACCGGCGGGACCAGGCCGCGCTCGGGGTGTTGCCAGCGTAGCAAAGCCTCGGCGCCGACCAGGCTGCCCGCCGCATCAAACTGCGGCTGCAGGTAGAGGCGCAGTTCGCCGCGCTCCATGGCCTGGCGCAGGTCGCGCTCGAGTTCCATGCGCTCGGTGACCGCCGCCTGCATGGCCGGCTCGAAAAAACGCAGCCGGCCGCGGCCCGATTCCTTCGCGCTGTACATGGCCGTGTCGGCGCGGCGCAACAGGTCATCGGCGGATTCCGAATCTTCCGGGAACAGGGCTATGCCGATGCTCGCGCCGATGGGGTGTTCGAGGTCATCGAGAAAGAACCCGCGCGACAGGCTGGCCAGCAGTTTTTCCGCCAGGCCGCGCGCCTGATTGGCGGCCGAATCGACCTGCTCCGCGAGGCCGACCAGCAGCACGACGAACTCGTCGCCGCCGATGCGCGCCACGGTGTCCACCGCGCGCACTTGCGCGCTGAGCCGCTTGGCGACATGTCGCAACAGCTGGTCGCCGGCGGCATGTCCGCGCGAATCGTTCAGGTGTTTGAAATGGTCGATGTCGATGAACAGCATGGCGCCGAACTCGCCCGTCCGCCGCGCGGCGACCAGCGCCTGTTGCAGGCGATCGAGCAGCAGGCGGCGGTTGGGCAGGTCGGTAAGCGTATCGGAATAGGCCAGCCGTTCGATTTCCGCCTCCGCCCGTTTGCGTTCGCCGATGTCCAGATGCGTGCCGGTGAGGCGCAACGGCCGGCCGGCCGCGTCGCGTGCGGTGACGCGGCCGCGCGTCAATATCCAGCGCCAGTCGCCGGACTTGGTACGCAAACGATGCTCGGCCTCGTACTGGAGAGTGAGTCCGTCCATATGGTTCTGCAAAGCCTGTTTAGCCGCCGGCAAATCGTCCGGATGCACGGCGTTTTCCCAGGTCAGCAAGCTCTGCTCGATCTCGTCCAGGCGATAGCCCAGCATGGCGGCCCAGCGCTGGTCGAAAACCATATCGCCGGTGGCGATGTTGCGGTCCCACAAACCCAGGTCGGCGCCCTTCAAGGCCAGCTCCAGGCGCGCGCGGCTGTCTTCCAGCGAGGAGCGCAGGCCATAGGCTTCGGTCACGTCGCGAAACACCATCACCACGCCGGCCAGCCGGCCGGTTGCATCGCGGATCGGCGCGGCGCTATCGGCGATATGGCGCCGGCTGCCGTCGCGGGCGACCAGCACCGTGTGATTCGCCAGGCCGACGATCACGCCGCTCTCCAGCACCCGCGCCACGGGAATCTCCGCCGGCTGCCCGGTCAGCGCATTTTCGATTACCAACACTTCGGTGATCGAGCGGCCGACTGCCTCCGCTTCCGTCCAGCCGGTGAGCGCTTCGGCGATCGCATTAAGGTAAGTGATGCGCATCGTCGTATCGGTGGCGATGAGGCCGTCACCGATCGATTGCAGGATGGCGGAAACCCGGCTCTCGCTTTCGGCGAGCGCGTTCAGCGTGAATTGCACTTCGCCTGCCATGCGGTTGAAGGCCGTGCCGACATGTCGCAGTTCCGGGCTGCCGCGTTCCGGCACGCGAAAGGCGAAGTCGCCGGCCGCCAGGGCCAGGCTGCCGGCCGCCAGATCATGCAACGGCTTCAGTCCCCGCCGCAGCACAGCCCAAATGCCCACAGATACCAGGGCCATCGCCAGCAACAGGATCTCCAGATGCAGCAGCAGATGGCCCCAGATTCCGTTGATCAAATTCTCGGGCGTCAGAATGACATCGAACTCGCCATAACGGCGTTCGCCAATGATCGCCGGCGCCTCCCCGCTCAGCTCGCTCAAGCCGCTCCAGGCCGCAAACCAGTCCGGGGCAGCCAACTGGGACGGGGTATCGAAGCTTTCCAGCCTGGCGCCGCTGGCGTCGGTGTAGCGGATACGCTCGATATTGACCGCCTTCACCCTCTGGTTGAGGTTTTGCTGCAGGCTGGCGAAATCGCCGATGACCAGCACATCCGCCAGGCCGGCAGGCAAGGTGCGCAACTCCTCGGCGAGCTGGCTGCGCAGCGTGTCCTGCGCCTCCTGGAATTCGAGACGCGCCACAAAGAACAACATCACCATCAAGGTCAGCAGGAATACCCCGCCGGCCACGGTGATCAAACGCACGCTCAATGACATGCGCGACCAGACTCCGGGGGCAGGCATCTATTCGATATCCTTGACCAGCGTGTGGCGGTAGAAATCCAGGTAGTTCTGGTAATCGCTCGGGCTGGCCGGCGTGAAGCCCAGCGGCGGTTTTTCCTTGAGCACGGCCGCGCTGGCGGCCAGCACGCGCCGCCCTTCCAGATCATCAATCATGCCGGCGAACGCCTGCTGCACCGCAGCCGCAACCTTGTCGGGCACGCGCGGGTGGGCGGCGATGGGCAGATTCTGAAACAGCGGCGATTCCCACAAGACGCGGTAGCGCAGGTTCTCGCGCGCGGCGTACTGGCGCATCACTTCGTCGTTGACCCCGGCGGCAGCCACGCGGCCGGCCTTGAGCTGGCCCATGATGCCTTCCTGGTTGCCGCCGAACGTCGGCTTGGCCGAGATGCCCTGGCGCAGCAGCGCGTCCATCGGTACGGCATAAGCGATGAAGGCTGCGCGGGAAGGGAAACCGACTTCTCGCCCGGCGAGATCGGCCAGCGTACGCAGCGGCGAGCCTTCCAGCGTGACGAACTGGCCGCGGATCGGCGCGCCGCGCGGGCGCAACAGCACGCGGTAGCCCTGCGGCGCAATGGCGGGCGCAAAAATCTGATTGGAATAGACGAAATCGTATTCGCCGCGCGCCTGCGCCGCACTCGATTCCGGCGCGGTGCGCGTGCTCCTGAGCCGCAGTTCAATACCGGTCTGGCGCGTGACATGCTCAAGAATGGGATTCCAGTACTCGGCAGTCAGCAACGGACTGCGCTGCGAAAGCACGCCGAAGCTGTAGGTTTCAGCGACGGCGAGGCCCGGCAAGGCCAGCAACAAGGCCAGCCTGAAGACAGCAAAAAACGATGCAGGGCAAATTTTGTTTTTCATCGGCTAATTCGCAAGAGGGCGAAACGAGGCAAGGCGGCCAATTTATAGGCGGGGTAGTCCCGCTTTGTAAAGCAAACCCGTCAGTAAAATCCTTACAACGGGCTCAGTTTCGCCGCAAATCCAGCCGCTTGAAGCGGTCGAGCACCTCATCGAGTTCCTTCCAGGCCGGTTTTACCGTATTGAAATCGGGGGTTTTGGCGCTCGTTTCGGATCGTTCGAGTACGTCGTCGACCTGCTGGATAAAGTGCTTGATCCGGCGATCCAGATAAATCGTCACCAACCAGGCGGCGGCAAAAGGAGCGGGCGCCAGCATGAGCAGAATCATCATCAGCAGCTTGCGCGCATCTTCAATGAATCGTTCGTAACGCGCCTCGACCGTGACCGCACCTAGCACGTCTCCCACTTTCACGTTTTCGTGGCAACGCAAGCAACGTTGATCGGCCTGCAAAGGATAGATATAGCGGCCGCCATAGGGGGTTGCGATTTCAACCGGCCGGCCGCTGCGGAGGGCTTTTTCCAGGTCAGGCGTCATGGCTTGCTGGACGACCGGACCGTAACGCTGCGCCACCCGTTCGCCACGATAGAACGCGATGTGCAGTGGCGAGCCGGCCAGCGATTGGGTTGCACTCTCGCTGAAGGCGATAACCTGATCGCGCTTCCAGCCCAGATTCATGAGCTGGTACATATTGGAAAAAGCGAGCCTGGATACGACCGATGCTTGCGAAAAGGCGGTCTGTTGCATCATGCGTTCGCTAAAGCCTGAAAACAGGAAATACACCGTCACCAACAACAGCAGGGATACGGCCGCCGCGACCGACAAGATGATCATGTTCAGGGACTTCATGGACGAGCTCCTCATAGGTCTGATAGTTGTTTTGGGTCGCAACCTGCAATACCCATACGAACTATCCGGGTAATCGTGCTCGTTTGTAAAGCGTGTGCCAGCCGGACGAAGTGTGCTGGCGGCAACTGCAGCGCCCGCCGGGGCGCACGATCAGAAATCCGGCAATTTCTTGCCCGGATTGAGCAAACCCTGCGGATCGAACAGTTTTTTCAGATCGCGCATCATCGCCAACGTCGAGGCGTCCAGCTCGCGGCCGACATAGTGGCGTTTCTCGCTGCCGATGCCGTGCTCGCCGGACAGGCTGCCGCCCAGACCGAGCACGGCTTCGATCAGGCCGTCGCGGCAGGCGCCGGCGCGCGCCATTTCTTCGGTGTCGTCGGCATGCACCATCAGATTGACATGCAGATTGCCGTTGCCGGCATGGCCGAAGCTGACGATCGGCACGCGATACTGCCGGCCCAGCGCGTCGATGGCGCTGACCAGATTGGCCAGACGGGCCACCGGCACCACCACGTCTTCATTGATTTTCAGCGGCGCGATTTTCTTCACCGCATGCGACAGCGATTTTCGCGCGATCCACAAGTCGGCGATGGCGGCGGCGGTGAAGCCGCTCTGAATTTCCAGCAAGCCCTCGCCCGCCAACGCGGCTTCCAGCGCCGCAATCTGGCGCGGCAGATCGGCTGCCGCGCCATCGGCCTCCACCATCAACACGGCTTGCGTACCGGCCGGCAAACCATCCGCCGCGCCGTATTCGCGTATCGCCTCGATGGCATGGCGGTCCATGAATTCGAGCGCGCTCGGCAGTACGGCGTTCGCCCCCGGTCGCCCCATGATCCGGCTGACCGCCGCACAGGCCGCCGCGTTGCTGGCATAGCAGACACGCAGCGTGGCGATGCTTTCCGGCAGCGGCATCAGTTTAAGAGTGGCTTCGGTAATCAGCGCCAGCGTGCCTTCCGAGCCGACCAGCAGGCGGCTGAGATCGTAGGCGGTGGCGTATTTGGTGGTGCGTCCGCCGACCCGAATTTCGCGGCCGTCGCCGGTCACCGCGCGCAAGCCGAGGACATGGTCGCGCGTGGCGCCATATTTCACGCAACGCGGTCCGGCGGCGTTCATCGCCAGATTGCCGCCGATGCGGCAATAGGCGCCGGAGCCGGGATCGGGCGCGTACATCAGGCCGACCGTGTTGGCGAGCGCGTCGATGTCATCAGTCACCACGCCGGGCTCGACCACGACCAAACGATTCGCCGCGTCGAACTCGATGATGCGGTTCATGCACTCGAAACTGACCACCAGGCTGCCGCTGACCGGCATCGCACCGCCGACATTGCCGGAACCGGCGCCGCGAGCCACCAGCGCTTTGGCGTGCCGGTTGGCCAGTTTGACGATGGCGACGACGTCATCATGGCCGGCAGGAAACAGCACGGCATCGGGCAAACAGGATTTCGGCGTCTCGTCGCTGGCGTAGAGCGCCAGCGTGGCGGCATCGACAAAGACGCGGTCGACGCTCAGCAGCGCCTGCAATTCGGCCAGGATGGCGGCATTCAGCATTGCGTGAATCAGCCCAGAGCCGCTTCGACCACTTCAGCCACGTTCGCCAAAGCGTCGCTGTCGGCATAACGGCTGTAGACCTCCTGCACGGCCGCTTCATAGATGATGCGGTTGAACGCCGTGGCGGCCTGATCGTGCATGGTGTGTTTGATCGCCTGAGTCATCACCTTGTCGAGCGAGACGATGCGCTTGGCCCGGATCACGCCGTCTTCGGCATCGACCAAAACCATTCTGAAACGCGCACGATCCCCCGGCGTTTCGGTCGGCAGTTCACGTTGCGCTTCCGGGATCAGATGGATGTTGAACGCGACGTCGGACCATTCGCAGACATCCTTGATCTTGTACAGCAGAAACGCCGCCGGCCCATGCGTGAACAACGCGACGTCCATCGGCTGCAAGCGGAATCCGTCGACTTCCGCCAGCGTCGGGGCGCTCCAGAACAAGACCAGTTCATGGGCGCCTTCGCTGTAGGCGTAACGCGCACCTTCGTCGTAGCGGGCATGCTCCGGGCTATAGACCTCGCCGACCTGACGGTTGGTCATTGATCCTGCTCCGGCAACAACGAAGCCAGCATTGCGACCATGTCGGCATCGAAATCGAAGCCGGGATCCTGGCCCGGATTGATCGACAGACCCATGTCGGCGCCCATGCGCTTGATGATCCAGGACACTTCGGTGAGCAAGCCGCCGCTGTAGCCGGGAAATTCGGCGGTGAATTCCTTGGCGCGCTCGGGTGAGGAAAAGGCGATGAACACGCGGTTGCCGTCCTCGTCGTCGATGACCAGCGGGTCGGCTTTGGTGGACAGCTGGAAACCGGCGATCTGGTGCTTTTCATCCTTGATCGGCATGAAAACCTGATGGTCGAGCAACTGCCGCGCAAAGGTTTCCGGGTCCAGATTGCCTTGATCCATGTCGGACAACAGGCGTTCCACTTCGTTACGGGGGGCAATAGAGGTCATGGCGGGAGCTGCAATGCGGGAGAGCGGGCAGGATACCACCGCCCTCCTCCCCCGGAAACGGCCCGGCCCCGCTCGCCCAAGGCATATATGCGTCGGGACGCTCGATCGCGCGCGTTACGCGCTATGCAGGCAAGGCCGCGGCGCCGCTCAACCGAAGAAACGCGCCAGCACGCCCAGCACGCAGACCACCAGCCCCAGCGTCAGGTTGGTCGCGACGATCTGCCGTATCGTGTTCTGCGCGGCGGCGGCGGCAGGGATGTCGCCCGCCGACAAGGCCGCCCGCAACGCGGCGTAGGGCTGAAAATACAAATAGGCGAACAGCGCCGTCATGAGCCAGCCGATCAACATCATGGCCAACACCGTATGCGAACCCGCGCCGGCGCCCAGCCCGGTCAAACCATGGCCGGTCACCAGCAAGAGCGCAATACACAGCCAGACCAGCGGAAAGAAGCGCGAAAACACCCGCTGCCATAAAGCCAACCGCACCGGCGGTTCCAGCGCCATTGCACTCGGCCGCAACGCCAGGTGCGCGAACAACATGCCGCCGACCCAGCCGATGGCGGCCAGCAGATGCAGAACCAGAAAAAAAGGAATCAGCCAGGACATGCGTTTCTCCAGAGAGTATTTGCCCGCACCTTGCAACAAGCCGCGGCGACAAGCAAGCCGTAGAAAAACCCGCCGCCGCTATTTCACCGCCCGCCGCTTGCTGGCGGTGATATCCATGAAGGTGATGACGACGCCGTCGATGACGTTGTCGAGCGTGCGGTAGGGCATGATCTTCACCGTGTACCAGCGGCCGTCGCGAGTGGTGACGGCCTTCTCGGAAAACACCAGCGTACGCAGGACTTCGTGGGCGTCGTTCTGCAACTCCGGGTAGATCAGGTCGCTGACGATGTCGCTCAGCGGACGGCCGACATCGCCGGGGATCAACTTGATCAGCCGCGTGGTCGGCGTCGTGAAGCGGCGCACCTTGAGCTGATTGTCGAGGAATACCGTGGCGATGTCGGTGCTGTTGAGCAGATTCTTCATGTCGTTGTTGGTGCGCGAGAGGTCGTCCAGCTTGGATTGCAGTTCGGCGTTCACAGTCTGTAATTCCTCGTTGAGCGACTGCATTTCCTCTTTCGACGTGGTCAGTTCCTCGTTGGTCGATTGCAGCTCCTCGTTGGTCGACTGCAGTTCCTCGTTGGCCGAACGCAATTCTTCCTGCGAAGTCTGCATCTCTTCGCGCAGCGAGCGGATTTGATCCTGCGCGCGCAGCAAGGCCGCCTCCAGTTCCGCATTTCGGCCGCTGCGCGCCGGGGCGTGCGCCGTTTTCGCCTTGTCCGGCGCGGGGGTGGGCCGATCCTGCAGCACGATCAGCGCCATGCCTTTCAATTCCGCCGGTTCCGCCAGAACCTGCACGGCCAGATCGAAAGGCTGGCGGCCGCCGTCGGCGCCCACCGCGAGACCGCGCACCTCGACCGTGCCGCCCTGGTGCCGCGCCGTTTGCAAAGCCAGCGCCAGCTCATGGCGCAGCCCGTCGCGCGCCATCGCGTGGATGTTCCAGTTGGCCTTGCCGGCGGCCGGTTCCAGGTATTTTCCGGTACGGCCGCTGATATAGACGATATCGCCTTTGTCGTTGACCAGCACGGCCGCCGGGGCGAATTGCTGCAGGATGCGCTGCTCGACCAGGCTTTGCAGATTGGCGGCCGAGGGCGTGACGACGTCTTGCGGCGAGGCCGGCAGGCGCGGAAACGCTTTGGTCGGAAACTCCATCGCCGACGCGCCCCGTGCACCGCCGATACGCTGATACACACGGCTCTTGGCATCGAGCGGGGCGAACAAATCGGTGCAACCGCCTATGGATTCGGCGCTGCCGAGAAACAAGATGCCGCCCGGATTCAGGCTGTAGTGGAACAGCGGCAGCAGCTTCTTTTGCAATTCGGCGCCGAGGTAGATCAGCAGATTGCGGCAAGCGAGGATGTCCAGCTTGGTGAATGGCGGGTCGGACAGCACGTTCTGCGGCGCGAAGATCACCATTTCGCGAATTTCCTTGCTCACCCGATAGCCGCCCGCCTCGCTGACGAAGTAGCGATCCAGCCGCTCCGGCGTCACATCGGCGGCGATGTTGACCGGGTAGATGCCCTGGCGGGCGCGGTCGATGGCGTCCTGGTCGAGGTCGGTGGCGAATACCTGCAATGTGAAGCGGCTCTTCGGGTTGATCTGCTCCAGAACTTCCCGGAACGCGATCGCCAGCGAATAGGCTTCTTCGCCGGAAGAACAGCCCGGCGTCCAGGCGCGCAGCGTGCGACCGTTGGGGTTTTCCGCCAGCAGCGCCGGCAATGCCTGTTCCTGCAGATACGCCCAGGCGGACGGATCGCGGAAGAAACTGGTCACGCCAATCAAGAGTTCCTTGAACAGCAGATCGACCTCGGCCGGGTTCTCCTGCAGAAAGCGGGCATAGGTGGCGATGCGGTCGATCTGGTGGATGCCCATGCGCCGCTCGATGCGGCGATAAACCGTGCTTTTCTTGTACAACGAAAAGTCATGCCCGGTGCGTGCGCGCAACTGGATCACGATCTTGTCCAGCGCGCTCTGGCTGGCGCCTTCCAGCACCCGTTCGGGCATTCGCGCTGGCAAGGCATGGAGGCTGGCGGCCGCCAGCCGCTCGGGCAGCACTTCGGCCGGGGCGACGATGTCGGCCAGACCGGTATCGATGGCGCTGCGCGGCATGCCGTCGAACTTGGCGCAGGTCGGTTCCTGCACCAGCACCAGACCGGCCTTTTCCTTGATCGCCTTGATCCCCAGCGTGCCATCCGAACCCATGCCGGAAAGAATCACGCCGATGGCCTGTTGTTGCCGGTCATCGGCCAGCGCGCGAAAGAAATAGTCGATCGGCAGGCGCAATCCGCGCGACTCGAGCGGCACGAGCAAATGCAGTTTGCCGTGCAGCAGCGACATGTCCTTGTTGGGCGGAATCACATAAACGCAATCCGGCTGCACAGGCATGTTGTCTTCGGCCTGCACGACTTTCATCGCAGTCGCCCGCTGCAACAATGCCGGCATCATGCCGGTGCGGGTGGGGTCGAGATGCTGAATGACGATGAAGGCCATGCCGGAAGCCGCCGGCACATGGCTCAGGAACTGCTCGATCGCCTCCAGGCCGCCGGCGGAAGCGCCGATACCGACGATGGGAAAATCCTCGGCAGGCAAGGCGGCAACCGTGTCGTCCGCCGTTTCAGCCAAAGCCGCGTTTGCAGCCGTCCCTTTGCCGCGTTTCGCCATAGTTGAGCCCTTGCCGCTGGAATGGATGCCTAGAGCCTAACCCGAATCAGTCCGAGGCGGGAGCAACCGGGACACGTTTCGACCCCGGCCAGCCGGTTGGGCGCGCGGCCCCGCTGGCGAAGGGCTCAGCCGACGGCGATGGGTATCGTCTTCCTGCGGGCCGCCGCCGCGGCGCAATGTTGGACGACCTCGGGACGGACCAGTTCGCGCTTGAGGATGTCCATCGTGGCGCGTCCGATGTAGTCGCTGTTCGCGTGCTGCGAATCGACGGCTTCCAGATAGGCTTTGCCGATCACGCTACCGAGCGGTTCCGGGTTGTAGAGCAGCTTCTTGACCAGGAAGGGGTTCAGCGTCAGCGGGTTGTAATTGGCCGGCAGATAGCCCTCGGCGACGAGGCGTTTTTCAATCGGCGTGCCCGGCTGAATGCCGACAAAGAAGATGAACGGCAGCACATTGTCACGCCCGAACAGGGCATACAAGTCTTCGATCCGCGCGATGGTGTGCTGCAGCGTTTCGATGCTCTCGCCCGGGGCGTTGAAGGGGATGTACAGCTTGACCTTTTGATCGGTGAAACCCACTTCCTTGAACATGCGGAAAGCGCCCATCTGCTGTTCCAGCTTGTAGCCCAGCGTGAGGCTATCGATCAGTTCCTGGCTGCCGGTAAACGAGAGATCGATGCTGCAGATACCCGAATCGATCATCTTTTTCGCCAGCACCGGCGTCAAGTGATTCAGGCGCAGATAGCCCGACCACACGATCTTCAGTTGCCGGCGCAGGATCTCGTCGAGTATCTCCTCGACATGGCGGGCGCTCTGCTTGGTCGAGCAGAACTGGGCATCGGTGAACCAGAAGCTGTAGACGCCATAACGGCGATGCAGCAACTCGATTTCATCGACGATTTCGAGCGGGTCGCGATAGCGCTGATGCGCGCCCTCGATCCTGTTGTACAGACAGAAGTTGCATTGCAACGGGCAGCCGCGCTTGGTGTTGACACCGAAGCTGGCCTCGGCGGAACGCACATCCGGATTGGGCGACATATCCAGATATTCGCCGAACTGCGGAAAAATCGACTCGATATACGGGAAATCGACCGCCTTGCGTTCGGCCAGCGGGAATTCGTTCTCGCGCGGATGATAGGACACGCTGCCGTCGGCCTCCTTGCGGAAGAACTCGCCGAGCGGTTGCGCATCGCCATCAACGATCGACAGCATCGCGTCCTCGCCCTCACCCACCACGACCAATGCCCCCGGCGGGCAACGTTCGGCCACCTGGCGACCGAAAATGGAGACCGCCGTACCGCCGACGACCAGCCGGCTCTGCGGCAACAGACGTTTGGCGAGGCGGAAATAACCCAGATTGGCCAGCCGGTCGGCCTGGTAGCGCCATAGGATGCCTACCGCGGAAAAGGCGGCCTTGGCGCGTTTCCAGAGGCTGCTGCCATAGTCATAGTTCATCACCACATCGAGCGCGTCGTCTTCCGGGTGAGGCCCGAAAGACTGCATGTTGCGCCAGGAGAACGCCACCACGTCCGGATTCAGACGGCGCATGTGATCCGCCAGTACGCGACTGCGCTGATTCCGGGGGATCAAGGCCAGATCGAGCAGATGCTGATCGATCTGCGGCCGATGCTTGTGCACCCAGTCGGCAACATAGACCACGCCGCCCGGCCAGATTTTCCAGCAGGGCAGGCGTACATAAAGCACGGAACGGGCAGCGGGCATGGCGATCTTCTTTTCGTTCAATTCACATTATCGGGATCGATCACTGCAGACACGGCAATCGGCATGAACAAGAAGAAACAGGCGACGCCGCGGCGCCACTGTCCGGCAGGGACGAAGCAGATTGCAGAGGCATCCTGCGGCCGGCAGCAAGCACTGCGTGGTCAAACCCGACCGATCCAAGCTGAGGAAGGCATGCAGCACGCGGCTTTTTGCCTGCGCCCCCCGGAGAATTATGGCCGGGGGGACAAGTCATCGACACGCTTAGCGCGCGCCCATGCCGGCGTAGTGCAGAGCGATGGACTTGATCTCCGCATCGCTGAGCGGCAAGCCCATGGCGTGCATGGTGGATTGCGGGCGCGAGTTGTCGCGGTAGGCCTTCAGCACATTTTCGATGTACTGCGCCTGTTGGGCCTCGATACGCGGCACCACCATGTTCGGATTCTGGGCGGCCGGCCCGTGGCACTTGTCACAGCGGGAAGCCAGCTCGACGGTCGGCGCCAGCATCCGGTCATGCGCTTGCTTCGGCTGCTGCACGGCATAGAAGGCGGCAATGTGCTCGATATCCTTGTCCTTGCTGCCGGCCATGGCCAGCTTCATGTCTTCATGTTTGCGCGCACCGTCGCGATAGGCCTTCATGGTCTTCACCAAATACGTAAAGTCCTGACCGGCCAGGCTGGGGGTCTTGGCATCCATGCTTTGGCCGTTCGCGCCATGGCAAGCGCCGCATTTGCCGCTCAAAGGCTCGCCGGCCTTGGCATCGCCAGCCGCCGGCTGCCCGCGCCCGGCGGGCACCTGTGACGCCAGGTAATACGCGATGCCCTCCAGCGCGGTGGAATCAAGGCGCGCCACCTGGGCGGCCATGGCCGCATCCTTGCGTGAACCGTCCTTGTAAGCCTGGGTCGCGTTGATCAGGAAGCCCGGGTGTTGCCCTGCCAGACTAGGGGTTCCCTTGATCACGCTGTTGCCGTCGGCCCCGTGGCAGGCGGCACAAGCGGCAGCGGCCTGCTTGCCGGCTTCCAAGGGGTCGCTGGCGGCGGCGGCGACCATGGGCTTGGCGACCGGCATGCCCGAATAGTAGGCGACCACGTTGGCCGTATCCGCCGGACTGAGTTCGGACATCAATTGCTGCAGCGCGGCGTGATGACGCGTGCCATCCTTGTATTCCTTAAAAGCCTGCAGCATGTAGGCTTCCTTCTGCCCGCCCAGGTGCGGGATATCCGGGCTCGCACCCATTCCGTCCAGGCCATGGCAACTGGCACATTTGGCTTGCGCCACGATCTTGCCGGCGACGACATCAGCCTTGGGCGCCGCGGGCGCGGCGGGAGCCTGGGCCGGCTCTTTCGAGCAAGCAGCCAAGAGAAGAGGAAGCAGAAGAACAAGGAGGGCGCGCATGATTTGAGTCTTAGCGAGATGAGGTGATCAAATATTATCAATTGTTAATATTAATACCTACAGGTTTCTTGAAAACGCGGCCGATGCCTCTCGGGGTGGGTTAATTTCGCCACGACGGGGCCATTGATCGCGTAAAAATGCAGCGCCCGCGCCAAGCCGGCAGCCCGCTCCCGCCCCTTCGCCGCTCCATCGCGCCCGCCTGTTCAGCCCTCCCGCCGCTTCACCGCCGGCACGAACTCGCGGGCTGGCGAATGACCAGCGCCGACCTCCAGGATGCGCACTTTGACGGTCTTGCCCTTGATCTTGCCTTCCGCCAGCCGGCGTTGCGCTTCGGACGCGATGCGTCGGTCGACGGCGACGTAGGTGGTGGATTCGGTGACGGTGATCTTGCCGATCTGGTCGGCTTTGAAGCCGGCTTCGCCGGTGAGTGCGCCGAGCACGTCGCCGGGGCGGATTTTTTCTTTGCGACCGCCAAGTATCTGCAACGTGGCCATCGGCGGCAGCAGCGGTTTTTTGCTGGCCGGCGCCAGGTCGCTGAGCGGGTGCCATGCAACCTCGCTGCCGAGCTCCTTGACGATGGCATCAACGCGCTTCATCTGATTCTCGCTGGCCAGGCTCAATGCCCAACCGTCCTGATCGACGCGGCCGGTGCGGCCGATGCGGTGGATGTAGACCTCCGGGTCGGGCGTAACGTCGACATTGATCACGGCTTCCAGTTTGTCGATGTCGAGGCCGCGCGCAGCGACGTCGGTCGCGACCAGCACCGAGCAACTGCGGTTGGCGAACTGGATCAGCACCTGATCGCGTTCGCGTTGCTCCAGTTCACCGTGCAGGGCCAAGGCGTAGAAACCCTGCTCGCGCAGGACGTGCAGCAAGTCGCGGCATTGCTGGCGCGTGTTGCAGAAAGCCAACGTGCTGACCGGGCGATAGTGATTCAGCAGCAGCGCCACAGCCTGCAGGCGCTGGTCTTTTTCGATCTGATAGAAACGCTGGCGTATCTTGTCGCCCTCGTGCCGTTCCAACAATTTCACTTCCTGCGGCTGGCGCATGAAGCGCCGGCTCAGTTCTGCAATTTCTTCCGGGAAGGTGGCCGAGAACAGCAGCGTCTGGCGCTTCTTCGGGCACAGCTTGGCAATGGCGAAGATCTCGCCGTAAAAACCCATGTCCAGCATGCGATCGGCTTCGTCGAGCACCAGCGTGTTGAGCGCATCCAGGTTCAGGCTGCCGCGTTGCAGATGGTCCATGATGCGGCCTGGCGTGCCGACGACCACATGCGCGCCGTGTTCCAGGCTGGCCATTTGCGGGCGCATCGTGGAGCCGCCGACCAGGGAAAGTATCTTGATGTTGTCCTCGCTGCGCGCCAGACGGCGCAGTTCCTGGGTGACCTGATCGGCCAGTTCGCGCGTCGGGCAGAGCACCAAGGCTTGCACGTTGAAGCCGCGTACATTCAGGTTGTTCAACAACGGCAAGCCGAACGCCGCGGTCTTGCCGCTGCCGGTCTTGGCCTGGGCAATCAGGTCATGCCCGGCCAGCGAAATCGGCAGGCTGGCGGCCTGGATCGGGGTCATGCTGAGATAGCCGAGCTGGCGCAGATTGGCCAGGACGGCCGGCGCCAGCGGCAGTTGCTCGAAAGGCGCGGCGGACGATGCGGGGGGGGGCGTTTGATCGGTCATGCCGAATTATGCGGCTGGAAGGGCATTGATCCCAGATTGTTCATTAGGACGTATTCGGAAGACGAGGCGGTTTGGCTGGTTGGGAGGAGGCCAAGCCCAGCTCTGGCCGACCAGCAAACGCCAAAAATGGCCGCGATCCGACTACCGGCCGCGGGCGCAGGCGCGATAGCGCCGCCTTATGAACAATCTGGGATTAATCCACACCCGTGACCCCGACCCGAACCGGATGCGTAACGTACACCAGCTTGAGCCCGGCCGCCGCGACGCGCGCGGCCAACGCGGCGATGCGGCCTGCGTCGGCGAAGAACTCGATGCTTTCGGGCAATGTGCCGGCGAGTTCGAAAAACGCGTCTTCCTGTAAGCCATGGCGGCCGAAACCGGCGGCGGCGCGAAACACGGTGCCGCCGGATATGCCCAATTCGCGCGCCTGTTCGAACAACCATTGATGCAGCGGCTGGTGCGCATGCTGCAAGCCTTCCTGGGCAAAGAATCGAATATTGACTGCATCCATGCTCAACCCCGTATCAGTTTGAACGTCCATACCCCCAGCGCCGTCATCGCCAGCGACCCGAACAGATGCGCCGATGCCGCGGTCAGCGCCCAACCGAGCTGATTGCGGCTGATCAACGTGAAGAGTTCGGCGGAAAAGGTGGAAAACGTGGTCAGGCCGCCCAATAGGCCGGTAATCAGAAACAGGCGCCATTCCGGCGGCAAGCCGGGATGCTGGGCAAAGTACGCCAGCGCGACGCCGACCAGATATCCGCCGAGCAGATTGGCCGCGAGCGTGCCGTAAGGCAGCGTCGGAAAAACCGGGTTGAGCCACAAGCCCAGGCCCCAGCGCATCCAGGCGCCGATGGCGGCGCCGAGGCCGATGGCGACGAAGGCGGTCATTCAGTTGGCGCCGCGCCCGGCCCCGCTCACAGCCAGACCATCAGCCCGGTTTCAAACGGATGGGTAAGCAGTTCATGGTGCGGATAGATGCGCACCCGGTACAGCAGTCGACCGCACAGTTCCGGCGTCAGTTCGAGGCGATACTGGCATTCGCCGCCGTCCTCCCCCTCGGTCCAACCCTCCGGCAGCATCGGAACGGTTTGCACATCCTTGTCCTGGCCTTGCCTGGAGGCGCGGCCCACAAGCACTTCAACCCGCACGTCTTCGGGCTGCAGTCCATTCAGATCCACCAACACCTTGAGCTCGATGCTTTCGCCATAGGTGATGCGCTTGAGCGAGTCTTCCGTGCGCCTGAGCGATACGCCGCTCCACGCCTGGCGGATCTTGGCCTTCCAGGCCGCCAGACTCTGAGCGGCGGCAAAACCGCCTTCCGAAAAGCGCCGCCACTGGCGCGAGGCCGGGCCGTAAAATTTGTTCACGTACTCGGCCACCATGCGAGTGGAGTTGAAACGCGGCAACAACGTGATGATCGAGCGCTTGGCCATCTTCACCCACTCGGGAGAGATACCGAGTTCATTCCTGCGGTAATACATCGGAATGACCTGATCCTGCAGCAGTTCGTACAAGGTCTGGCTGTCTTCCCGGTTGCGGCGCGCTTCGTCGTAGTTTTCCGGCGCCGGCTTGATGGCCCAACCGTTGTCGCCATCGTAGCCTTCTTCCCACCAGCCATCGGTGACCGACAGGTTCAGTATGCCGTTCATCGCCGCCTTCATGCCGGAGGTGCCGGAAGCCTCCAGCGGATAGATCGGGTTGTTGAGCCAGACATCACAGCCTGACACCAGTCGGCGGGCCAGACCGAGGTCGTAGCCTTCCACCATCAGCATCTTGCCTTCGAATTCGGGCAGGCGTGAAATCTCATGGATGCGGCGGATCAGCTCCTGACCGGGCTTGTCGGCCGGATGCGCCTTGCCGGCGAAGATGAACAGCACCGGCCGCTCGGCGTCGTTGATGATCTGGCGCATCCAGTCCATGTTTTCGAACATCAGCGTGGCGCGCTTGTAAGTCGCAAAACGGCGCGCGAAGCCAATGGTCAGCACGTTAGGGTCGAGCGGATTGGCCAACTTGAGCATGCGCTCCAGGTGCGCCTCGGAACCGTGATTGCGCAGATGCTGCCGGGTGATGCGATGGTGCAGGCTATGCAACATCTGGGTCTTCAGCGCCTGATGCACGGACCAGAATTGATGATCCGGAATGGCTTCGATCTTGCTCCAGAATTCGAGGTCGGTCAGGCGGCGGCGCCATTCGTAGCCGAGCTTGTTGTCGAACAAATCCTGCCATTCCTGCGCCAGGAAAGTGGAGACGTGAACGCCGTTGGTGATGTAGCCCATCGGCGAGTCGTCCGGCGACACCTGCGGCCACATGTCGGCAAGAATGTGCGAAGAGACCTGGCCGTGAATGCGCGACACGCCGTTGTGATGGCGCGAGCCGTGCAAGGCCAGCTTGGTCATGTTGAAGTCCTGGCCATGTTCCGCGCCGCCCAGGCGCATGAATTCCGCCCGGCTGACGCCGAGATCGTTGCAACAGTGCGAGAAATAGTCCCACACCATTTCTTCGCCGAAATGGTCGTGCCCGGCCGGTACCGGCGTGTGCGTGGTGAACACGGTATTGGCCGCCACGCCCTCCAGCGCAGCATGGAAGGAAAGGCCGCCCTTGACCATGCGACGCACCCGCTCCAGCACCAGGAAAGCGGCATGGCCTTCATTGATGTGATAGGTCGTCGGCTTGACGCCCAATTGCTCCAACGCGCGCACGCCGCCGACACCCAGCACGATCTCCTGCTGAATGCGGGTGTGCTTGTCACCGCCGTAAAGCTGGTGTGTGATGTATCGGTCTTCGACGCTATTGCTCGGCAAATCGGTGTCGAGCAGACACAGGCGCACATGCCCGACATGCACTTCCCAGACCTTCACCTCCAGCATGCGGCCGGGCAGTTCGATCTCGATATGGATTTCGCTGCCGTCTTCGCGCATGGCGGGACGAACCGGCAGATCGTCGAAATCAGAATCGGTGTAATGCGCGATCTGGTTGCCGTCGTTGTCGACACGCTGGAAAAAATAACCCTGGCGGTAAAGCAGCCCGACGGCGATGAACGGCAAGCGCATATCCGAAGCCGACTTGCAATGGTCGCCGGCAAGTATGCCCAGGCCGCCGGAATAGACCGGGAAACTTTCGTGAAAACCGAACTCGGCGCAAAAATAAGCGATCAAATCGCCTGGATGCAGTTCCAGCGGCATGTCGCGCCGCAGCGGCTCGCTCATGTAGGTATCAAATGACGACAGCACGCGGTTGTAGCTGCCCAGGAAGATATGGTCCTCCGCCGCCTCGGTCAGCCGCTCCTCATCCACTCGCTTCAGAAACGCCTTCGGGTTGTGATTGACTGCATCCCAAAGGCCAGGATGTAGACGGGCGAACAGCGTCCGACTCGGCCGATCCCAGCCATACCAGAGGTTGTCCGCCAGTTCGGAAAGACGCGACAGACGGCGCGGAATACGCGGATTGACTTCAACAACGAAGGGCGTGCCGGGTTTCATTGGGTTTCCTTCCTGGTTAGCGGGTAACGGCCGGCTTGCAACCGGCAACCGGATGATTCCGCGCCTGCGGCGTGCGTGTCCGGAGCAGCGGCGACGAGCGACGAACTACGCGCTCATCTTGATGAAATGCTCGCGGTAATACCTGAGTTCTTCGATCGATTCCTGGATATCGGCCAGCGCAGTATGGCTGTTGGCTTTCTTGAACCCCTCCTTGAGCTCCGGCCGCCAGCGCGCGGCCAACTCCTTCAGCGTAGACACATCCAGATTGCGGTAATGGAAATAGGCTTCCAGGTCGGGCAGATGGCGCGCCATGAAGCGACGATCCTGGCAGATGGAATTGCCGCACATCGGCGAGGTGCGCGCCGGCACGTGCTGCTGCATGAATTCAACCATTCTCCGAGCGACCTCGGCTTCGGTCAGCGTGGACGCCTTGACCTTGTCGATCAGGCCGGACTTGCCGTGCGTACCCTTGTTCCAGCTATCCATTGCGTCGAGCACGGCGTCGGGTTGATGCACCACCAGCACAGGGCCTTCCTCGACCAGATTGAGGTCCTTGTCGGTCACCACCAGGGCGATTTCAAGGACGAAGTCGGTATCGGGATTCAGACCCGACATTTCCATGTCGAGCCAGACCAGATGAGTATTGTTTTGGGGCATGCGTTTTGACCTGTATTGACCTGTGTATGGACGAGCAAAGCCGCTGCGGCGGCGCGGATTTTACGGCGGGGTATTGTGGCACAGTTTATGGCAAAATCGCCCGCACAACCTCACCACAAGTTACCTAATGCCTTCATTTCAAAGCGTTTTTTTAGCCGCCTTCTGCATCGCCTTCGGCCTCAAACTGTGGTTGCTGCTACGCCAGATGCGCCATGTCTGGTTGCACCGTGACGCTCCGCCCAGCGCGTTCGCCGACAGCATTCCGCTGGCTGAACACCAGAAAGCCGCCGCCTACACGCAGGCCAAAGCCCGCGTCGGCCTGTTCAACCTCGTCCTGGAGGGCGCCTTGCTGTACGCCTTCACGCTCGGCGGCGGCCTGCAATGGCTGCATGACAGTCTGGCCGGAGCGATTTCCCAGCCGCTGTTGGCCGGCGTCGGCGTATTGCTGGGGCTGACGCTGATCAGCGGTGCGGTCGAGTTGCCGCTCAGTTTCTACCGCCAGTTCCGCATCGAAAGTCGCTTCGGCTTCAATCGACAGACGCCGGCCGGCTTTTTCGTCGATCTGGTCAAGCAAACCCTGCTCGGCCTCGTCCTCGGCGGCCCGTTGATCCTGCTTGTGCTCTGGCTGATGGGCATCATGGGCGACGCCTGGTGGCTATGGGTGTGGGCCGTCTGGATGGGTTTCAACCTGCTGATCCTGACCGTCTACCCCACCGTCATCGCGCCGCTGTTCAACAAGTTCTCGCCGCTGGCCGACGCCAGCCTGAAACAGCGTATCGAAGACCTGCTCGCGCGCGCCGGCTTTCATGCCAGCGGCGTCTTCGTGATGGACGGGTCGCGCCGTTCCAGCCACGGCAACGCCTACTTCACCGGCCTGGGCAAGAACAAGCGCATCGTGTTCTACGACACGCTGTTGTCGCAACTGACGCCGGAGCAGATCGAAGCCGTGCTGGCGCATGAGCTAGGCCATTTCAAACACCGCCATATCATCAAGCGCATCGGGCTGATGTTCGTGTTGAGCCTGGTCATGCTGGCGCTGCTCGCCATGCTGAAGGAAGCGAGCTGGTTCTACCAAGGCCTGGGCGTAGCCAGTCAGTCCGATGCCAGCGCGCTGGCGCTGTTCTTCCTGGCGCTGCCGGTGTTCCTGTTTCCGCTCTCGCCGCTGATGAGTCTGTATTCGCGCAAGCACGAATTCGAAGCCGACGCCTTCGCCGCCCAACTCACCCATCCCGGCCACCTGATATCCGCGCTGGTGCGGCTGTACCGCGACAACGCCGCGACATTGACCCCGGACCCGCTCTTTTCGTTGTTTTACGACAGCCACCCGAAAGCGGTCGAACGAATTGAAAGATTGGAGTCTTACAATACTCCAAGCCGCAACCTGCAAACCGTGCAGGCTTGATTCATTGCCACCGTTTCCCGAGAGGTATCACCGATGAAAAATCTGGCCTTCATTCTGACGCTCGCCGCCGCCCCCATGCTGACGCTGCCCGCTGTCGCCGCACCCTTCGAAAAAGGCAATGTCCAGGCCGGCAAAGCCACGCACGACAAACAATGCGCCGGCTGCCATGCAACCAAGTTCGGCGGCGACGGCAGCAAGATTTACACCCGCGCCGACCGCCGTGTGAAAAGCGCCTCCGCCCTGGCGCAGCAAGTCACCACCTGCAATGCGATGCTCGGCAACAACCTGTTTCCGGAAGACGAACTGCATCTGGCAGCGTATCTGAACGGCCAGTTCTACAAATTCAAATGATCTTGGGACAGCGACCATGAGCGAGACCTTCTGCGACCTTTCAAAAGGCAAATGCAAACCCTGTGAAGGTGGCATCCCGCCGCTGACCGACGGCGAAATCGCCGCCCTGCTGCCCAAGCTCGCCGCAGACTGGCAGGTCGTCGACGGCAAACTGCGGCGCAATTTCAAATTTGCCGACCACTACGTCACGATGACTTTCGTCAACGCCGTCGCCTGGGTTTCGCATCAGCAAGGTCACCACCCCGATCTGGCCGTGGGCTACAACACCTGCCGAGTCGAATACATCACTCACGCGATCAACGGCCTGTCGGAATCCGACTTCATCTGCGCCGCCAAAATCGACGCCTTGTTTGAGCTGTAATGGCAGCTTCAATATGAACGTCGCAACGCGACGCTCGAAGCTCCCCTCCCCCGCAAGCGAGGAAGGGGCTGGGGAAGAGGGAGAACAGGCTCCCGTTCCTTTGAAAACCGGACGCGTCGTCGCCGCCCACGGACGCCGCTTTCGGGTCGACGACGGTACGAACATCGTCGAATGCGTCACGCGCGGCCGGAAAAGCGACATCGTCTGCGGCGATCAGGTCGAATTCAACCTGACCCATGCCGATAATGGCGTCATCGAGAAAGTCGCCGCACGCAGGAACCTGCTCTACCGCTCCGACGATTTTCGCAGCAAGCTGATCGCCGCCAATCTCGATCTAGCCGTCGTCGTCGTCGCTGCGGTGCCCTACTTCCGTGAAGAACTGCTGATACGTTGTCTGGTCGCCTGCGAGAGCGCCGGGATACCGGTGTTGATCGTGCTGAACAAGGCCGACCTGCCGGAAACCGCTGCGCTGCATCAGCGCCTGGACACCTACGCACAACTTGGCTACCCGCAAATCACCGTCTCCGCGCGCGGCGACCTGAGCGAACTGCAAACACATCTGGCCGGCAAGACCAGCGTGCTGGTCGGCGCATCCGGTGTCGGCAAGAGCACATTGCTGAACAAGCTGGCACCCGAAGCCAACGCCGCTACCGGCGAAATCTCGCTGGCGCTCGACGCCGGCAAGCACACCACCACCCATGCCCGCCTGTTTCATTTGCCTGACGGTGGCGACCTGATCGATTCCCCCGGCATGCAGGAATTCGGCCTGCAGCATCTGACCCAGGCCGCGCTGATGGACGCCTTCCCGGAAATCCGCAGCCGCGCCGGCCAATGCCGCTTCTACAACTGCCGCCATTTGAAGGAACCGGGCTGCGCGGTGCTGGCAGCCGTGCAAGCCGGTGAAATGCTGACTAACCGGCTGCGGGTGTATCAGAACCTGATCAGCCAGTTAGCGTCCTGATCCGGAGCCCGCGGCACGGCTTCGCTGCAGATTCATCCGGACCGGCGGATCGAGGCCCGCCTTCACTCCGGCCAGTTCTTGATATAGCGCTTGAGCAGCGAGTTCTCGAAGTTGGCTTCTTTCAGGCAGGCGCGGGCGACGTCGTGAAAGGAAATCACGCCGGACAAAGTCTCGCCGTCGAGCACGACCAGATGGCTGGTATGGCTCTTGGTCATGACATCGCGCGCGTAATCGACCGAATCCTCCAGACTCGCCACCAGCGGTTCCTTTTCCATCAACTCGCTGACCTTCAGCTCGCTGCTCGCCCAACCGTGCGCATGCATGCCGCGCAGGATGCCGCGTTCGGTGATGAAACCCAGCAAGGCGCCGTCGCGCAATACCGCGAGCGAGCCGATGTCATGTTCGGCCATGAGTCGAACCGCCTCGGCGAGCGAGGCATCGGGATCGACGCCGATGATTTCCGCACCGCTTTTTACTGAAAGCACTTCACGTATCAACATGCTGCATTCCTCCTGCTGGTGATTAATCCGACCGACGCACCAGGCCGGCTTCGACTTGCTGCCGCATCGCAGCGCCTTTCAGTAATTCGATCAGGGTCAACGCGAAATCCATCGCGGTGCCCGGACCTTGGGAAGTCACTACTTTGCCATCCACCACCACCGCATCGGGACTGCTGCGGGTATCGGCCAGTTTGAGCGCATCAAGCACACCGGGATAGGCGGTGGCCCGCTTGCCGTCCAGCAAACCGGCTTTTGCCAGCGCCATCGGTGCAGCGCAGATCGCCGTAGTGTAGCGCCCGGCCGCGGCCATTTTTTTGAGCAGCGTCTGCACGCGGGCGTCGTCGCGCAGATGTTCGGCGCCGGGCAGGCCGCCGGGCAGCGCGATGAGATTGAAATCGCGCGTCAGCACGTCGTCGAGATAGGCATCCGGTTCGATGCGCGTACCGCGACTGCCTTGGATGAGGCCGCGTTGCAGGCCGGCGGTGACCACATCGATGCCGGCGCGGCGCAGCAGATCGATCAGCGTGACGGCTTCCAGGTCTTCAAAACCGGGGGCCAAAGGTATCAATACACTTGCCATGGGTAGCTCCTCTACAAAGCCAGCAGACGCGCCGTTTCGCCGGCCGCCCGCTCGGCGCAGTCGCCGATGGACAGGCCATTCAGATAATTGCCGACCAAGGCCACCTGTTCGCGCGCCAACTTGACGTCGATCGCCGCGACGCGGCGGGGATGTTCGACGCCCGGGGCGGGCAGACGATTGGTCGCCGTGCGCACATGCAGAAAATCGGCCGCCGATACGCCCAGCACCGCCGCGGCGCGGGCCAGTTTGGCCTCCAGGCTCAGGCCTCCGGGCCGGAAATGGAAGGTGAAACCGCGCAAATTGTCGTGCGGAATCGGATCGCGCGTGACCACGGACCAGAAATCGTCATCCACGCCGATCAAGCCTGCCACCGCCGGCAAACTGGACTTGCCGACCGGCAGCACCACGCCCAGCGCCTCGCTGCTGGACATCGGGAAAGTCTGCAAGTCGCGCGCAATGTCGGCATGCACGTCACCCAGCAGGACGGCGGCGGCATCGACCGGCACCGCCAGAATCAATTGCCGGCAGGCGATCGGCCCGGCGGCGGTTTGCACCCGATAGCCGTCCTCGCTCCGGCTCACCGCACTGACGCCGGCCTGATAGCGCACGGCATAGGCCGCGCCGTCGACGAGGGCCTCCAGCAGACCCTGCAAGCCGCCGGGAAAGCTGTATTTTCGCGGCGCGGACTGCATGCGCGGCTTGCGCCGGAACAACCATTCGGCCGGGAAGGCATCCGCCGGCTGCGACAGAACAGCCGCGAAAGCCGGAGCCAGCAGACGCCGATAATTGCCGCGCCCGAGCAGGCCGCCAAACCATTCCGCGACGCTGCGCCCGGGCTTCGCCTTGCCGATGCCGAACGGTAATGAAAGCGCCGCCTGGAAAAAATTCAGCCGCTTGAGCGGCGATTGCAGCCTGCCATCGGCGCCGACGAAGCGGTAGCCGAGTTTTTCGCGCGGCAGCAGGTCATCCAGCCGGCCGCGCTGCTGCAACGCTTCAAGCAATTGCGAGTAGGAGTTGTAAGCGGTGTGGGCGCCGAGTTCGAGCCAGAAATCCGCTCCTGCGGCGCCATTCTCGACCTCGTCGCGCAGCCGCCAGCTTTGAATGCAGCCACCGACACGCGGCGACGCCTCCAGCACCAGGACACGGCGGCCGGCATTCGCCATGCGCGCCGCCGACACCAGGCCGCTGACACCGGCCCCGACCACGACACAGTCCACGGTTTCGATAGTTTGTTCAATCATGCTCAACGCCTAGACGCCTTATTCAGTGAAACGATGAATCAGCCGCCGATCCTTCTTGGTCGGCCGGCCCTTGATGCTGTGGCTGGGTTCCGCCTGTACTCGCCGGGTCTCGATCTGCGCCAGGCGCGCCGCCAGACTGGCCGGCGATTCTTCGTACAGCTCGCGCGCCACCGGCGCCGGACCGCGCTTATCGGAAAGGCCGCGCAGCGTGACGACCCAGACCAGATCGCCGACCTGGATCTGCAGCACGTCGCCCAGGCGCACCTCACGGCTGGCCTTGACCCGGTCACCCGAATGGTCGGCGGCGCCGGCCTGGAGCAGACGGACGCGGCCGGCCTCGACCGCCTCTTGCGCCAGCCCGCGGGTCTTGAAGAAGCGGGCCGCCCACAGCCACTTATCGATGCGCAAACGCGCCGCGGCGGGCGGGTCAAATGGAACGGATGACGAACGGTGGGACATGGGTGCATGATAACGCGCATGCGTCGCCTCGCCGCCTTCTACCTCGCCCTCCCCTACTTCGTTGCCCTGGCCGCGCTGAGCGCCTGCGCCGGCAGGCCGGACAGCGGCGCACGCGAGCTCGGCTCGCTGCAACTACGCGAAGCGCTGTCCATCGAAGCCGGCGCCGCCACTGCGCGCCTGCAATACGGCCGCATCGTCGCCCGCAACGCAGTGCAGGAACATGACCCGTTCTGCGTCTTCGAAATCGAAAGCGTGCGTTCTGAAAACCAGACCGTCGCGCCCGGCGATTTCGCCATCGTCGCCATTTCGCGCAGCATCGAGACAATCGCTGGAATGCCGGTCAGTCCGTCAGGCTGGCTGAACCGGCGCGTCAGTTTGGGCAACGACGATTCGCCGACGCATATTTATTTCAAGACCGCGTTCCGGTTGCGCGACCCTCTTCAATCCGTGCGTGCGCTGACCTGCATGAGCAATCAAAACGCGCCGGGCAACGCGTTGATGCGCCATCTGACTCTGGCGGAGATACGCGCCGCACTGGGCGAGCGATTCACGTTGAATCTGTATCAATAGCCCGAATCGATAGCCGGCTTCATCGCTCCGCCAACTGCAACACCTGGCGTGCATTCGAGCCGGTCTGGCGGATGACTTCCGCCGCATCGATGCCGCGCAACTCGGCCAGGCAAACGGCGATGCGCGCGACTTCGGCCGGTTCGTTGCGGCCTCCGTTGCCGATCCAGGCCGGCGGCATGTCCGGGCTATCGGTTTCCAGCACGAGGGCGTCCAACGGCAGATCGGCGGCCAAGGCGCGCAGATTGGTCGCCCGTGTCCAGGTGAAGGCGCCGCCGAAACCGAGCTTGAATCCCAGCTTGAGATAAGTCTCGGCCTGCTGCCGACTGCCGCTGAAGGCGTGGGCGATGCCGCCCTTGAGCTTGAAGCGGCGCAGTTGCTTCAGAATCTGATCATTGGCGCGACGGCAGTGCAGCAGCACCGGCAGATCGAAATCGCGGGCGATCTTGAGTTGTTCGACGAAAAAATATTCCTGCGTGACAAAGTCGAGATCAGGCACGAACAGATCCAGCCCGATCTCGCCGATCGCCGGCGGCCGCCAGGCATCGATCTGGGCGCGCAAATCGGCCAAATGCGCCTCACGGTGCACCTGGATGTACATCGGGTGCATGCCCCAGGCCGGCAAACAGCCGGGGTAGCGGCGGCACACGGCTTCGACTGAGGTGAAACCGGCGCGCGTCACCGCCGGAATGATCTGGATAGCCACCCCGGCGTCGCGCGCCCGGCGGTAGACGGCATCCCGATCGGCGGCAAATTCGCCGGCGTCGAGGTGGCAGTGAGTGTCGATCAGGGGGTGGGGCAGCGCAGCGTGCACAAGTCGGGAGAGGCTCAGAGTGATAAGCAGGATAATCGCATGTCTCCAACCCGACCAAGTCGTCGTCATGCCGCACCCCCTTCCCTGCGTCGCCGTCATCGGCGGCGGTCCGGCCGGACTGATGGCCGCCGAAGTGTTGAGCCAGGCCGGCGCCAGGGCGGGCGTCAAAGTCGATCTGTTCGATGCGATGCCGTCGGTCGGGCGCAAATTCCTGCTTGCCGGCAAAGGCGGCATGAATCTGACCCATTCCGAAGCGCGCGCACCGTTCCTCGCACGCTACGGCCGGCGCCAGGCGAATATTGAGGCCTTGCTCGAGGTGTTCGGGCCGGACGCTTTGCGCACCTGGGTGCATGGCCTCGGCATCGCCACCTTCGTCGGCAGTTCCGGCCGCGTGTTTCCGGCCGACATGAAAGCCGCGCCGTTGTTGCGCGCCTGGCTGCATCGTCTGCGCGCCGCCGGGGTGAGTTTCCATGTCCGGCAGCGCTGGCTGGGCTGGAACCGACAAGGCGCGCTGCGCTTCGCCGATCCGGCCGACCCGACCGCCGAAACGACGCGGACATTCGACGCCGTGATCCTGGCGCTGGGCGGCGGCAGCTGGGCCCGCCTCGGCTCGGACGGCGCCTGGGTGCCGCTGCTGCAGGCGCGCGGCGTCGACGTCGCCGCGTTGAAACCGTCGAACTGCGGTTTCGACGTGGGCTGGAGCGAACACTTTCGCCGCCGCTTTGCCGGCCACGCGTTGAAGTCGGTGACGTTGAGCTTTGCCGGTTTTCAGCGCCAGGGCGAATGCGTGGTGACCGAGAACGGCGTCGAGGGCAGCCTGATTTACGCCGCCTCCGCCGCGATCCGCGACGCCATCGCCGGCGACGGCAGCGCGCAGGTCGTGCTCGATCTGGCGCCGGGCAAATCCCTGCAGCGCGTCATCGCCGAAGTCGCGCATCCGCGCGGTTCGCGTTCGCTGTCCAGCCATCTGCAAAGCCGCGCCGGCATCACCGGCGTCAAGGCCGGGCTGTTGCGCGAGGTGTTGCCGGCCGACGCCTACGCCGACCCGCTGCGGCTGGCCGCCGCGATCAAGGCCTTGCCGCTGAAACTGATCGCGCCGCGCCCGCTCGATGAAGCCATCAGCAGCGCCGGCGGCGTGCGCTTCGAAGCCCTGGACGCAGGCCTGATGCTGAACGCGCTGCCCGGCGTGTTCTGCGCCGGCGAAATGCTGGACTGGGAAGCGCCCACCGGCGGTTATCTGCTTACCGCCTGTTTCGCCAGCGGCCGCGTCGCCGGCGCCGGCGCGCTGGCCTGGCTGAACGGCCGCGCACGGGAACCATCCGGCACAGGATGACATCTCAGGCACAGCCTGCCCTGCACAAGCAGGTACAATGCGGCCGCTTGTAAAGCGCCGCTTCGACGCCACTTTAGCAACTGTATTCACCTGGAGATTGACCTGATGCAACGCATACTTTTATCCCTGTTCGCACTGTTCCTCGCGTTCGCGTTGCCGACGCATGACGCCGAAGCGAAGCGCATGGGCGGCGGCAAGTCGTTCGGCATGCAACGTCAGGCCACCCCGATGAAGCGCGACGCCAGTCCGCAACAAGCGCAGAACACCCCGGCGCCCGGACAGAACGCCGCCGCCGGCGCTGCGCCGAAGCGCAACTGGATGGGCCCGCTCGCCGGCCTCGCCGCCGGTCTCGGCATTGCCGCGCTGCTGTCGCATTTCGGCCTGGGTGAAGGCGTCGCCAACATCCTGATGATGGCGCTGCTGGCTTTCGCCGCGTTCATGCTGGTGCGCTGGTTCCTGAACCGCAACAAGCCGGCGCTGCAACGTCCGCTGCAGTATGCGGGTCAAGCCGCCGGTGCCGAGCAGAACACGCCGCAGCCGATGCGTTTCGAAGCGCCTGCGGGCGGCACGGTCGTTCCGGGCAGCATCTACGACAAATCCGGCCAGAACGATGTAGCCGCCGCGAGCGCTGCAACGGCCCCTGCGGTTGCAAGTTTCCCGCCCGGTTTCGATGAAGTCGCCTTCGCACGCCAGGCCAAGGTCAACTTCATCCGCATGCAATCCGCCAACGACGCCGGCAACCTGGATGACCTGCGCGAGTTCACCACGCCGGAGATGTACGCCGAATTGAAGATGGACATCGACGAGCGCCAAGGCAAGGCGCAGCGCACCGAAGTGATGACGATCAACGCCGAAACGCTGGAAGCGCTGGAAGAAGGCAATCGCCAGATCGTCAGCGTGCGCTTCTACGGCACGCTGCGCGAGGACGACGAAGCAACCACCTCGTTTGACGAAATCTGGCACATGACCAAGCCGCTCGCCGGCAATCAGGGCTGGGTGGTGGCGGGTATTCAGCAAAACAGCTGATACCCTGCCCGTTCCGCAGCAGCGGCCGAGCAGCCTGTCGGACTTTCCACGTGAGCGCGCCGGGGGTGATTTGGGCGCGGGGCAAGGCGCGACGAAGCGCGGTTTGGTCATTCCAAATAAGCGAGTCGCAACGCGGCCCCGCGCCGAAAGCGCCCCCGGCCCGGAGGGTTGAGCGCAGAAGTGGCGTCTGCGGCGTTGCGACGCTTGGCAATGGAACAACCATTGCCCGCGCGCCGCGCCTTGCATCCGTCCGCTTCTACGCTCAACGCGTCTCACAGGGAAAGTCCGACAGGCGGCTAGCGTCCGCGATGTCAGCCCTGGTGGCGCAACGCGGCCGCTAGGCCGCTGCCACATTCCAGCACGTTTTCACCAGCCAGAAATGACCGCTTGGGACTCGAATCGAGCCCTTGCTTCGAAGCCGCTTCAGCCGACATGAACCCAGAATCTCCGATTGCCTCCCACATCGCCCGCCAGGTCGCCAAACGGCGCACCTTCGCGATCATTTCCCACCCCGACGCGGGCAAGACCACGCTGACCGAGAAGCTGTTGCTGTTCGGCGGCGCCATCCAGATGGCCGGCACCGTGAAGGCGCGCAAGAGCGGCAAGTACGCCACTTCGGACTGGCTGGAAGTGGAGAAGCAGCGCGGCATTTCGGTAGCCAGTTCGGTCATGCAGTTCGGCTATGACGACTGCGTCATCAACCTGCTCGACACGCCCGGCCACAAGGATTTCTCGGAAGACACCTATCGCGTGCTGACCGCCGTCGATGCCGCCGTGATGGTGGTGGATGCCGCCAAAGGCGTGGAAGAGCAGACCATCAAGCTGCTCGAAGTCTGCCGCCTGCGCAACACGCCGATCATCACGTTCATCAACAAGATGGACCGCGAGGTACGCGATCCGCTCGAACTGCTCGACGAAATCGAATCGGTGCTGAAGCTGCATTGCGCGCCGGTGACCTGGCCGATCGGCATGGGCAAGCGGTTTCACGGCGTCTACCACCTGATCAACGACGAAGTGCTGCGCTTTGCACCCGGCGAGGAAAAAGCCGGCCAGGATTTCGAGACGCTGCGCGGCGCGCAAATCGATGCACTGCGCACGCAATTTCCGATGGAATTCGAAACCATGGACGGCGAAATCGAACTGGTGCGCGGCGCCGGCGCGGCGTTCCATCTCGAGGATTTTCTCGCCGGCAAACAATCGCCGGTGTTCTTCGGTTCCGGCATCAACAACTTCGGCGTGCGCGAAGTGCTGCGCGCGCTGGTCGACTGGGCGCCGCCGCCGCAACCCCGCGAAGCGGTGGCCGCGAATGGCGAGGCGCGGCGGGTCGAGCCGGACGAGCCGGCGTTCACCGGCTTCGTGTTCAAGATTCAGGCCAACATGGACCCGAACCACCGCGACCGCATCGCGTTCTTCCGCGTCTGTTCCGGCCAGTACTCGCCGGGCATGAAGGTCAAGCACCGCCGCACCGGCAAGGAAATCAAGATCGCCAACGCCGTGGTGTTCATGGCCAACGAGCGTTCGCGCATGGAGGAAGCCTATGCCGGCGACATCATCGGCATCCACAACCACGGCCAGTTGCAGATCGGCGATGTGCTGACCGAAGGCGAACTGCTGACCTACAAGGGCATCCCCTACTTCGCGCCGGACATGTTCAGCAAGGCGCGCCTGCGCGACCCGCTGAAATCGAAGCAGCTGCAGAAGGGTCTGCGTGAACTCGGCGAGGAAGGCGCAATCCAGGTGTTTGCACCGCTGGTCGACAGCAGTCTGTTGATGGGCGCGGTCGGCCAGTTGCAGTTCGAAGTGGTGGAACATCGGCTGAAGGCCGAATACGGCGTCGATGCGGTGTTTGAACGCTCCGGCATTCATACCGCGCGCTGGGTGACCTGCGACGACGCCGCCCACCTGGCGGAATTCGTCAAGGCGCAGCAGATGCGGCTGGCGCGCGACGTCGATGACAACCTGGTCTATCTGGCCGACAACCGGGTCAATCTGAGCCTGGCGATGGAGCGCTGGCCGAAGGTGAAATTCCACAACACGCGCGAGCACGGCCAGCAACTTTAGGCATTGGGACGAAGGCAGACGGGTATTCGGTGTCAGCTGTTTCAAGGTTTAACGGGCTGGCGCGGTATCCGTTTGCACGGGTTGCCCGGAGTTGGTGAGTGGCGCCTGTGTCGGGTTCAACCCCATTTAGCCCTTCCGGCTAGCAATGTTGGTGACTTCTGATCGGCCGAAACGCCCATCCAGCCTACATTGATCAGATGTCGGCATCCGACCCGTTTCTGTCATTGGCGCCGGCGAAGAACCGGTGACGGTTCTTTGGCCCCTAGCAGACGGCAGCAGGCCTACAGACCGCCAATCCCGAGCACGGAAGAAATAGCGCGCGCCGCCGAACTGCTCAGCGATGCCATGGAAGCCATCGCCGCAGTCAACCACGACGTCTGGGCCGCAAGCGCATCGACGAAGGCTGTCGCTACGGGCTGCGGCGCGACGACGATGCCGGGCTGCATCCCGACCTAGTCGCCTACGAACATCTGAGCGAGGCGGAAAAGACCTACGACCGCGAATCGCGCAGGACGTCGTAGCGAAATTGCTAAGGCCCGGTTTGATCAAGGCGGGGTGAGTTTGCAACAGCCAGTCTTGACGGGTGCAAACAAACGCCGGACGGCTATCCCACACTCTTGCGCTGTCTGCGCCGCCGGCTTGCCCTGGGCGGATTGGTCAAGTTGGGCATTCGCTTGTCCAGGCTGAGGGTCAATTCCCGCGCCTGGGGCAGGTTGAATTCAAGCATGCGTTCGAACAGTGCGAGTCCAGCCCCCCGGTGCGGTTCGCCCATGTCCTGAAGCGCCAAAGCGATGGCGGTAAAAGGTTCGCCGCTCAGATACCAGGATGTCGCCAGATTGCCCATTGCCTCGCCCGCCTCGTCGAGCACGGCCTGGCACAGCCGGGCGACCCGTTCCGGCTCTGCCTCTACCAACGCTTCCAAGTGTTCGCCCAAATGTTCCGCACGCTGATCGCGGAGCAGCGCGCGATGCGTGCACAGCCCATCCAGCAACTCCCTCGTCGGCTGGTCAGGAAATAGGGACTGTGTCAGGAAGATATTTGCGAGGGCATGAAGAACATGCTCTTCCTGACTTCCCAACAACTGAAGCAGATAACCGTGGGCGAGGTTCCGGTGCCCTGGCTCGGACCAGAGGTGCACGACTGCATAGGCAATGCCTGCGCGCTGCTTTGCAGTCCCTTCCTCCGTCGAGGCCGTCAATTCGCGTACCCGAAGCCGCGGCCATTCCTCCGCCGGGAACAAAGCATGGCGAAGCATGAGTACTTCACCGTAACCCTGTACACCCTGCCCACCAACTTGTTCCATGTGGTCCAGCCAGCGTCTGGCGTGATCCGGCGTAATCCAGTACTGGAAGTAGGCCATGAGGTGGATGCCCTCCACCGTGCCGAGCACGGTGGGATAGTCCAAGAACAGGTGGTCTAGAAAGGCTTGCGCACGTATCGGTTCAGCCAGATTCAGCCAGCGGAGATACCGCCATGCGATAGACGCCCAGACACGGGGTGATTCGCTGCGAAGCAGGTGCCCTTCCAGAATGCCCAGCCAGCGATCCATGAGAGGCGGCTTGGAAACCAGGCAGGCCCGAGACAACGCGGCCAACACGGGGAAGTTGCCGTGCGGAAGACTGGAGAGCGCGCCATGGCCCCATAAGAGACTGCCATCACGCTCTTTATTCCCGGAGTTGTCCTGCGAACCTGGATCGACGGAAACCAGCCAGCCCTCCATTACGCTTAGCAGGGATTCCGGTACTGGGCATGCTTCGCAAACTGCCTCTTCGACCGTATGTGCAGCGGCTTGGCGGAATGAATCACTGCCAAAGCCCTTGGCGGATAACTCCTCGATCAAGGCGTAGATGTCGTTGCAGCCATACCCAGCTTTTTTCAGATTCCGCAGCACATCGCTCACGGGACCGTCGTTCAGCCCAGGCTGCAAGCGCCTTACCAAGCGCACAGCGCGCTCGGCATCGGTTTCCGCCAATCGGGCCAGTTCCCTCCCTGCCTGGATGGCGCCCCCCTTTATTGGTCCCCATTGATGGCGTGGATGGTCCCAGCCGTGCTCGTCGGTGAGTTCCGCGAAAATATTAATGACGTCCTCATCCGAGCCCTTTGCCATCTGCTCGACACTGACCGGACTAGTCACCTCACGCATGCCGGTGAACCATATGTCCCGATCCTCCAGGTCGGGAAAGGCACGCTCTTCCTCCTCCACCAGCCGCAACGTCGCCCGGCTCATGAATTCCCGAGGCAGCGAGCGCAGCAGGCGCAGCCGATCTTGGCGGTCCCAACGCAGGCGCCTTCTCCGGGTCTCCGCGTCGTCATCGGGGTCCCTGCCATAGCGATGCCAATTCACGAACACCTCTTCGAGTCGCTGGAGTTGCGATTGATCTAGGTAGGGCACAACGGCCTGTATCAGCTTCCGGCTATCGCGGTGATGATCCGAGTAAGGGCCAAGTACCAGCCGTCGCGGGTCATAACAGAGAAAATCGAGAACGATGGCCGGATACCCGGATGCGCAGTGAACCAGGCCCCGTGCCAGCAGACGTTGAACCAGCAACAAATCCCGGTTCGCCTCGGCTCGCATGAAGTCCAGAAATGCATCGGGTTGAGCCTTGGCCCAGTTGGTCATGGATAAGAATATGGCTTCGAGCAAAGGCCGTTCCAGACGATCTTGCGTGTCCTCATCCAGCCCGTCATCCAGGAAAGCGCTTTTTCGGTATCCCACCACGAAAGGACGCGCCTCGCCAGTTACGGCCTCCAGCATATCCAGGAAAACCGGCCAGATCGCCTGGACAAAAGCTTGCGGCGCCGCCTCGGCGATAGCCGGCAGGTTATGCAGTTCGCGGCTCCCCAAGAGTGCGGTCGCCAGTTTGGCTTGCCGCGAGGAATAAAGATCAAGCTCGCTGGCTTCGCCGGGCGGGCCATCTGGTACCGAGACCTCCAACCGCGCCTTGCGCCATTGGCGGTCAAGCCAGGCGGCTATCAGGCGTGGCGCTTCCTCAGGTAGCACCGCGCTGACGACGCCGGCAACGTGGATAACAGTCCAGGCAGCCAAATCGGTACGGGCGAGAATTCGCGCCAGGCGATCTACCCAGGCGACATCCTGCGGAGCTCGGCTACCCATCGCCAAGGCGCGCCAACTCAACACGTCCTTGTCCACATGAGGTAGCCAGTGGCCGTCCAGCAACGCCAGCACGTCGTGAGGCGCGAACGCGAGGGCTTGATCCAGGATGGGCAACACCACTGCCGCTTCCTGCTCCGGCCTCGCCATCAGCATGGGCAGGTAGCCCGGAGCGAGCTGTTCGAACCAGCCCGGACTGCCGACCACGGCAACCAAGAAACGGCGCTGGAACCAGGGATCATCGAAATTCTGGATGGCAAGCTGAATTTCCGCGCCGAACGGGGCCGTTTGCATGCCCAGGAATTCGATCAGCAACATGCGCAGGTGTGGGCGCAATTCACGCATCCAGAGGCGTTCCAGTTCAGCTTGATACCTATCCGGCGCCACCTGCCGCAAGTAGATGAGTGCGTGCCACAACTGCGGACGGATACGCAGGCTGCCCTGACCCGCCAGTACGGTTTCCGTCAGGCTGCCTATATCGTCCAGGAAGGCGCGGGCGCGCACGAATTCGTACAGGGTCTGGTGGCGGAACTGGATGCGGCCAGACCCCTCTTCCAGGCGCAAAAGGCCGTCGGCAACCAGTTCACGAACGGTGGCAAAGCGATCCTCGAACAGAGCGAGGGGCAGCCAGAGCATTTCCCGCTCAGCCATGAGCCGGGCCAAATCCAGTAGCAATGGCTTGCGCCCGCCGCTGGCGTTGTTGAGCACCTTCCTTTCCCACTGGACCTGCAACATGCCTTGAAAGCCATGCAACAGGCCGGGCTCGTCGGTGCTGGCCAGCAGGGACAGGAAGGTGTCCAGCACATGGGGCGAGCGCAGGGTCTCCCGCATCTCCGGGTTCCAGCCACCGGCCTGCACTCCCCGTGCCTGCAAGACCGCATCCACCGTTTCCCAGGCCGGTAGCTCCAGCGTGAGGAGTTCAGCCTCCAGATGACGCAGGCTGGGATCATGGCGTTGCTCGAAGGCGCGGCAGGAGGCCACCACATGCACATTCGGGATGTGCGCGAGGTCATGGATGAGGTTCAGCAGCACCCGCAGGCGAGCGGAATGCTGCACCACCAGATCGGCCAGGGCATCGAGCTGATCCAGCAGCACCAGCACCGCCCCTACCTCGGCCAAGGACTGGACGGCAGCCAGCAAGGGAATTGGCAACTCCAGGTATTGGCTGAGGGCCTGTTGGGACAGCGTGTCATCCGGCAGGAAATCCGCCTTGATTCCCAATACAGGCACACCCTCCGCCTGGATTTCCTGGCCGAGCCGAGCCAGTAAGGCCGACTTGCCACAACCAGGTTCCCCCAGCACCAGAGTCAGGGAATGTGGTGATTGATGGATGCGCTGGCGCAGAACCTCCAGTTCCGGACGCTGCAACCAAGCACCGCCAGGCAGCGTCGTTGGCCAGGCAAGCAGATCGCGGGAGGCGCGGCGCAAGGGTTCCAGCAGGGCCGCGGCACCAGGGGCGAGACCCAACCGCCTGAGCTCGCCGGACAATCCTTCGCGCAGTTTATCGATCAGTTCATCAAGATCGGCAAAGCGTGCGGGGCGAACTCCTTTGCTGACCTCCTTGTGAAACGCCTGCACTGATGCCGCTTCATTCGGGTCGCCGAAAGAGGACCGTGAGACATCCGGGATGCCAGACCGCCGCAGGACGATCCTGGGTATGTTTCGGGCGTGGCGGAATTCCAGGTGGGTGTAGGACAGGTTCTCTGGGTTGTCGGTCTCGGGCCGCTCACCGTAGTAGTACCCCAGGATCAACAGATAAAGATCGCACTTGTCGATATCCGCCAGACAACTGTCCAACACGAGCCGGCTGTCGGGGATGTAGCTGTCCACTGGCTCATGGCCGTTGTTCGTCAGCCACGTTTTCACCGCCACGCATTCGGCGCTGAGATCGAAGCGGGTGGCGGAGAGATAGATCCTGGCCATGGTTCAGGACTTGGGATACGGCGCAGGACATTCGCCCGGCTCGGGGGCGCCGATTTCCCCGGCGACCTGGCGCAGAGCCCGCCAGTAGCCCCACTGCCCGATTTCTCGGATGCGGGCCTCGGCGCGGGCGAGGGCGGCGGGGGTCTCGGGGTCGTGCTGGGCGTGGAGCAGGCGGGCATGTAACAGATGCAGTTCGGTGAGGCGGCGGCCGTAGCCGTCCTCATGGATGAGTCGGGCGGCAGTGGCATATTGCGCGGCGGCTTCTGGCATGCAGCCTTCGTCCAGGTGGAGATTGCCGGCCAGCAGGGCGCATTCGGCCAGGTAGGTGCGCATGTTGCCGCGCCGAGCGATGGCGAGGGCGGCGCCGTGATCGGCCCAGGCGGCGGGGAGTTGGTGGGTGGAACGCAGGTAGCCGCCTCTGGCAAGGTGCATGGGGGGCTGAAATTCAACTTTGCCCGCCCGTTGCATGGTGGTCACGGTGCGGTCCAGGGCCGGGCCGGCTTCGGCGTCGCCCAGGGCGGTGAGGGCGAGGCCAATGGTGCAGTGGTCCAGTGCCTGGGACAGGAGATGCTTAGCTCGCTCGGCAATCGGCAAGGCATAGCGCCCTCGCTGCAGCACCTCCCGCCAACTAGCCTCCTGGCCGGCCTGCTCCAGCAGGAGTTGGGCGAACCCATGGCCAGATAGACTGAAAAGCTGGGAACCATGAGTACCGGCTCTTGCCTGCACTTCTTCGGCATGGGCGAAAGCGGCTCTAGCCTCTTCCAGCCTACCTTGACCGTGCAAGGTGCGGGCTAATGAGGCGTTGGCTGACATGATGCATGACCAGCGTTGCATCCAATCCTTAACGCGCGTCGCTTTCTTCCCAGCGGTTCTGGCTGCAGCTTCGGCGTCAATCCAGCGGCCCAGGGGAATGAGTAGGCCTATAAGCCCCTCGGATGTGCGGCAAAACTCACTCCAATTGCTGGATTCCTGGCACAAATATAGGTCTTGGTGTCGCAGCACTAGTGCGTCCTGCAATCGGCCTAGAGACATCAAGCAATAGGCGGTTTCGGCCAGCAATAAGGCGCGGCGGGTCTTGCTCAAGCTTTCGCCAGGTACGCCAGATCTTCCTGCCAAATGTGCATACGTCCAGCCCGATCGAAAGAAGCCTGCCAACGCGCCTAAGTCCGAAGAGTACGCACCCAGTTGGAATACGCTGTAGCCCGAATTGCCACGTCGGATACGTTTCCCAAATACATCATCAAAAGCCGTCCGATACCGGCCCGCCTTGCAGCCATGCCACACCGCCCGGTACAGGGGTTCCAATTCCTCCAGGGTATCGGGCTGCGCCTTTTCCGGCAGGCTGCGGAACCAGTCGAACAGCACGCCGTGGGCGGCGCGCCAGGCTTCCGGGTTCTCCCGTTCCAACTGCCTGCCGAAGTGCTCCCGCACCAGGGGATGGGCGTCGAGTTCCGGTACCGGACGCGACAAGTCGGCTTGCAGCAAGCCCCATTGGCTCAGCCGCGCCAGGGATTCCAGCAGCGCCGCCTCGTCGGCAGCGTGCAGGTGTTCCGTGAGGCCGGGGATGGGCGGCTCCTGGGCCTTCAGGGCCAGCAGCGCGCCCCAGGGGGCCGGGCGGTCGAACAGGCCGAGGATCTGGGCCAGTTCCCGGTCCAGGGCCGGGTGCTCGTCGGCCAGTGCCTCCTCGAACCAGGCCATGACGGTGGCGGCGTGTTCCTCGCCAGTTTGCGGTTGCCAGGGCCGCGCCAGGAAGGCGGCGGCTTGGTCCTGCAGATAGGTGTGGCAGAACTCGGCGGCCAGCACCAGGGCCAGGGGATGCTGGCCGCAGCGCTCGGCGACTTGCGCCAGTTCTTCCTCCGTGCCACGCAGGCCACGCTGGCGCAGCAGGGCCAGGGCGCCTGCGGGCGGCAGGTGTTCGAGCTTCTTTTCCCTGAACCAGGCGGCGTCCTCTATCCCCGCATCTGGGATCGGCAGGCGGCTGCTGGCCAGGCACAGGGCTTTGCCCGGCTGGCGCGCGAGGTTTTCCAGCAGAGCGGCGAGGCCCCGGTCCTTGACGCTGCCGTTAAGCATGGGATCACTGGACGCCTGTTGCAGGGGCTCCATGCCGTCCAGCACCAGCACCGTGGGCTGTGCGGCGGCGGCCTGGGCGAGCAGGCGGCCCAGTTCGTCGTCCGGGGCATCGAGAGCGTGCGCCACGCCCAGTTGCTTCAGGGCGTCCAGAAGGAAGCCCCGCGCACTGCTGGCCTGGTTGTGACTGCCCTGGCTGTAGAAGGTGTGGCCGAGAAAGCGGGTGGCGGCGGGCCAGTCCTGTTTTTCCAGCCACCAGCGCAGCAGCGCCGATTTGCCCATGCCACCCTCCGCCACCCAGAGGAAGACGCCCTTGTGGCTCTGCCAGTTGCTGAGTTGCACCAGTTCCGTATCGCGGCCGAACAGATGGGTGGTGCGGCCGGGGAGTCTTTCCAGCAGTGCGGGGAGGGAAAGGGCGGCCGTGGGAGCCGGCTTGCCCGCGAAATCAACGATTGATCGGAGTGTCGCCGCTGCCATCGCGGGCAAGCCCCCTCCTGCGAAGATGGGTTTGGGGTGGTGCTGGGCGAGGGTGGCTTTGATCTCGCGGGCGATGGCGGTGTAGGCCAGGGTGGGCGGGTCGAATTCGACGATGGGATGCGCATCGCGCGGCAGGAGTTGGAATTGGCGGATGAAGTCGAATTCCTCCCACAGGCAATGGTCGGTGAGAATGAACAGTATCAGGGTGCCGTCGTTGCGGTGGTGTTGCAGGAAGGCCGCCACCTCCACGTCCATGCAGAAATCCGAGGCGAGGAAGTCGTCGTTGAGCAGGAACAGGGCGGCGTCGGAGGCGGCCATCGCGGCCTCGATCTCCTCGCGCCAGTCCGCCCCAGCGGGGATTTTGCGGTCGTCCCAGACATCCACCCAGCCGTTGCGGACGAGCGGCGCGAGGTTGATCTTCAGCCGGTCCTTGCTGGCCTCGTTACTATGCGCATAGCTGAGGAACAGCTTGAAGGGGCGGTCGGGCGGCGACATCTTAGCTTGGACTCCCTGTGGGATAGCTTCTCGCATGCATTTTGCCGGATCGTGGACGGGATACCGACTATTGGCCATTATCTAAGGGATGAGTGGCCTGCTAACCGATGTGGCCAAGTCTTGACGTTTGCCATTCACTCCAATATGACAACACAGTCCGACGCCGATTAGTCCGATGATCTTACGATCATGCCACGTCAGAGTCCGGCAGATTACGGACGTACACCGGCCGCCCAGGAACGAATTTTTCGGGCGCACTCAATGACGGCTCCTGGCCGCTAGCTGCCGCACATCCCCCCAAACCGGCTCAACACCGGTTTTCGCATAGCCGAATCAACGTATGCGGCGCATGGCGCACCCTACCTCCGCTCTACCCGGTAGCCGTGCGGAATATTGAATACCTCCGCCTTCAACGGCGCGCTGCCGTATTGCTCGTAGGTCAGGCTGATGCGGCTGTCCAACTTATTGGACAACGCCGCCATGCGGCCGCTGCCCTCGTATTTGGTCTTCACATCCACCGCGCAGAGCAGACCCATCGGCGCCAGCCGGCGCACGATTTCGCTCATGCCGCGCGCTTGTGACGGCGAGCTTTTCGCCAGTGCCGGAATGCCCATGAAGAAGTCCGGATTCTTCGCCGCATTGATGAACGCGGCGGTTTCCTTCTGTTCCGCCGTATCGCGCGCCAGCCAGATCTGGCCGGTCAGCGTGAAGCTGACTTTTTCGCCGCCGACCTCCGCCGGCATCGCGGCGGCGAGGTCGTACTCGACGCAGCTCCATTTCTGCAGCGGATATTTGCGGCCGCTGGGTTTGAGATCCAGCGTCAGATCCTTGCTGTTGATCTTGGCGTCATTTTGCTGGTTGAGCGCGGCCATCGCGTAGACCTGGGCCAGTCGTTGCGAATGATCAATGACGGTAATCTCGTGCCTGTTCAGGTCGTAGAGATGAGAGTAGGCCTTGCCGCGGTCGATCAGATCCCGCCGAATCTGCGTGCCGCTCAACCAGACGCCTTCCTGGCCGATGCCCTGCATGCCCATCGCCACGACGCTGCTGCGGCCGGTCATGGAAAGGTCGGCCGCCGCAGGCAGTGCCGCAATGAGGCTGGCCAAGGCCAATGCGAGTCGGGGCAATTTCATGTTTTCTCCTCACTTCGATGGATATCCACCAGGTTTGCATCCGCTTCGTTCAGGTTGAAGCGCCGATACAGCTTCATCAGAGGCTTCGGCGCCCACCAGTTGAGATCGCCCAGCAGGCGCAGACTGGCCGGCACCAGCAGCATGCGCACCAGCGTGGCGTCGACCAGAACCGAAAGCAACAAGCCCAAACCCATCGCCTTCATGAACACCACTTCGCCCATCGCAAACGCGCCCAGCACGATGCCGATCAGCAACGCCGCGCTGGTGATGATTGGCCCGCTGCGTTGAATTCCCGCGGCAACCGCATGCATATTGTCGCCCGTGGTCTGGCACATTTCCTTGATGCGAGAGAGTAAAAAAACCTCGTAGTCGATCGCCAGGCCGAAGGCCGCCGCAAAGATCAATACCAGAATCGTGCCGTCCATGCTGCCTTGCGGCGTGAAATTCAGCCACTGCGACAGATTGCCGTCCTGGAATACCCAGACCAGGATGCCATAGGTGGCGGAGAGCGACAGCAGACTGGTAATCACCGCCTTCAGCGGGATCAATACGCTGCCCAGCATGAAAAACAACAACACGAAGATCACGCAAACGATCGCCGCGATGGTCCAGGGCACCCAGACGCGCAAGGAATGCAGATAGTCGAGATGAAAGGCCGGAAAACCGCCGACCTGGATCTGTACGATGTCCGCCGGCATTGCCAGCGCGCGTATCCGCTGGACCAGTTCGCGCGCGGCCTCCGAACTGGGCGGCAGCGCGTATTCGACATACATCACGGTGTAATCGGCCTTGGCATAGCCAGCCAGCGTCTCTTGCGCCAGCGGGAACTGGTCCGGAAACGCATACAACAGCTGGTAGTCTTTCAGGCCCAGATCGGGATCGATGCTGGCCAAGCCGGTAACCTTGACGACGCCCGGCAGGCTGCGCAGTTGCTGCGTATAGGCGTCCAGAGCGGCCAGTGCGGCGGCGGAATGCGCCGCGCCGCGCGTCTGTATCGCCAGCACCAGCGGCCCCATGTCGGAGTGCGAAAAACGCTGATTCAGTATTTCCTGAACCTGCCGGCTCTCCGCGGTCACCGGCAGCGATTTGCTGTCGGCCGGGCCGATCTGCATATGCAACACCGGCAACCCCATCGCCAACAACATGCCCAGAGTGACGATCAGCACCGGCCAGGCGCGGCGCATGACGAAATAGCTGTAGCGATACCAACGTCCGCCCTCGGCCTGATGGCTGGCCCGACGCGCCAGCGACGGCAGCGACAGGAGATTCACGCGGGTTCCTAGCAGCGCGAGCAAGGCCGGCAACAACAGCACGGCGGTCAGCATCGCGGCGGCGACGGAAATCCCGCCGGCCAGACCCATGTTCTGGAAGAACCGCTGCGGCAACAAGTGCAGGCAAAACAGACTGGCGGCGACGGTCAGGCCGCTGAACAGCACGGTTCTGCCGGCGGTGCGCATGGTGGTCATCAAGCTCTGGTCGACCGTGTTGCCAGCCGCCAATTCCTCGCGAAAACGCGACACGATGAACAGCGCATAGTCGATGGCCAGGCCCAACCCCAGCATGGAGACGACATTGGCGGCGTAGACGCTGATATCGATGAACAACGTGAAGGTTTTCAGCAAGGCCACCGACAGCACGATGGTGACGAAACCGACGATCAACGGCAGCATGGCCGCCGTGAGCGAGCCAAACACCCAGACCAGCAGCAGCGACAACGCGACGAAGCTGGCGATTTCAGCACGCAGGATATCGCGCGCCAACTGCTGGCGGATATCGACGTAGGTGGCGAGCTCGCCGCCCAGCAGCACTTCGAGCTGATCGCTGTGCACCTGACCGCGCAGACGCTCGAACGCCGCGATGCCTTCGTCGGCGGCGCGTTCCAGTTGCACGACGGCATAGCTCAGGCGGGCATCCTTGGAACGCATGCGCTGATCGCCGCTGCTGTGATAGCCGACCACGCTCCTGACCTCGGGATTGCGCGCAATGCTGGCCGCCACCGCATCGACCGCACGGCGATAGGCCGGGCTGTCGACATCGCCCAGCGCATCCGAACGCGGCCGAAACAGCATGATCACCTGCGTCTCATCGCGGCCAAGATGCTGGCTGAGCAATCGCACCGACTCGGCCGAACCGCTGCCCGGGACATCCCAGCCCGGCGCCAGCGTCAGATGCTGCATCACATCCTTGCTGTAGAGAGCCCCGAGTAGAACCAGCAAAAACCCCAGCATCGCAATCAACCGGGGATGGCGGCCGGTCAGCCGGCCAAGGAATACAAACATGGGGTCTGGAGCCTGGATTCTGATCCGTACAAGGGTATCACCTAAGCGCGGACGACCGGATATGGAATGTCGCCCCGGCAGCGCGCGCCAGTCAATGCGCAGGGGCGGTCTGCGCGGCGCTCGATGACGGCATGCCGTTCTCCTTGTGCTGGGCGTGCGGATGCCAGCCGAGCAAGGCCAGCATGATGAAAAAGCCGACCACATAGGCCACCGCCACATGCCAGCCGCCCTTGAGCCAGGCGCCCACCGAGCGGGCTTCCGGGAACAGATTGCTTAGCGCCACCCCGGCCGAGGAGCCGAACCAGATCATCGAGCCGCCGAAGCCGACGGCGTAGGCCAGCACGCCCCAGTCGTAGCCGCCCTGCTTCAGCGCCAGGGCGGTGAGCGGAATGTTGTCGAATACGGCGGAAACGAAGCCGAGACCGAATGCACTTTGCCATGACGCCAGGGGCAATTTCTCAACCGGCATCATCGACGCGCACAAAACCAGCGAAAGCAGAAACACGCTGCCCTTGGCGGCGTCCGGCAGCAGACCCCACACCGGCTTGCGCAGCGGCGCCAGCGCCAATACCACGACCCAGACCGCAACGCCGAGAAAGGGAAACGCTTTCGAACTCGCCGGGTAATGACTGTTGACGACGATATTGGTCGCCATCGCGCCGACCAGGATCAGCACCACGATCAACACATAAGCCCAGTCGATCCTGGCCTGGACGCCGGCGTTCTTCTGGATCGGAGCGTAATTCTGCTGCTGCCTGGCGGCGATGACCCCGAAGATCAACAGGGCGGGAATCGCCGCAGCATAGGCATGAAACACATCCAGCGGCGCCACGCCGTCGATCCACATCATCGTCGTCGTGGTATCGCCCACCACTGAACCGGAGCCGCCTGCATTTGAAGCGGCGACGATGGCCGCCAGATAGCCGATATGGACACGACGCTGGAACACACCTGCCGCCACGGTACCGCCGATCAGCGCGGCCGCAATGTTGTCGAGAAACGACGAAATCACGAACACCATCACCAACAACACAAAGCCGCCCATCCAGCCGTCCGGCAGATAGCGCGGCAACAGCTCGGGTATACGACTGTCTTCAAAGTGGCGCGCCAGGATGGAGAAACCAAGCAGGAGGCCGAGCAGGTTGGCCAGCGTCACCCACTCATGCATGAAATGTCCGGCCAGGCCGGGCAAACCGGCGACGCCATGAAAACCGGTAAAGCCCAGCTTGAACAGAGAGATCGCCGCCAAGCCGGTCAACGCTACCGCCAAGGTGTGGTGATGGAACAATGCGACGCCCAACAAGGTCAGCGCGAACAGCACGAACTCCAGTGGAATCCCCATCATCGCCGGACCTTCCGACGCGAGCGCACAGACGGGAAACAGCAACGCAAGGAAAAACACAACAACTGCCGGGCGCAGCGACGGGTATGAACTGAAAGCGGGCATGGTCGTCAACTGGATAGTGATATACGATTATATTGCGATGCAACACCCAAACTCATCACGTTATTTCGCAATATCCACCCTAAAGGTTGCCGCTATGTACAAGCTACTCCTCCCCGTCGATGGTTCCGCCAATTCGGAACGCGCCGTGAAGCATGTCATCGAATTGACCGGGGTGGTCGGTCCCCTGCACGTGACCGTACTGAATGTGCAACCGTCAGTGGACGCCTGGGAAGTGAAGCGTTTCCTGCGCAAACAGGAAATCCAGGCCATCCAGACCGCCGCCTCCGCAGAGGCCACCCGAACGGCGCTGAGCCTGCTGGAGCAAGCCGGAATCGGCTTCGAAGTCCATCACGCAGAGGGTGACGTGGCGGAGACCATCGCTGAATTTGCCAATGCCGGCGGCTTCAACCAGATCGTCATGGGCACCCGCGGCATGAGCGCTCTGCAAGGACTCCTGCTGGGCTCGATAGCGACCAAGGTGCTGCATCTGGCGGAGGTGCCGGTAACCTTGGTCAAGTAGCCCGGCCAGCGAGGCGCTTAATCCGCCTCGCTCTCGAACCCGTCTTGCGCCAGCTCCGCCGCGCGCAACACGGCGCGCGCTTTGTTGCGGGTTTCCTGCCATTCGTTTTCCGGCACCGAATCGGCGACGATGCCGGCGCCGGCCTGAACATAGAGCCTCTTGTCCTTGATCACGGCCGTGCGGATGGCGATGGCGACGTCCATGTCGCCGTTGAAACCGACATAGCCGACTGCGCCGGCATAAACCCCGCGCTTGGACGGCTCCAGTTCGTCGATGATTTCCATCGCTCTGACCTTGGCCGCGCCGGAGACCGTGCCGGCCGGGAAGGTGGCGCGCAGCACGTCCATCGCGTTGAGGCCGGGTTTCAGTTTGCCTTCGACGTTGGAAACGATATGCATCACATGCGAGTAACGCTCGACGTTCATGTTTTCGGTGACCTTGACGCTGCCGACTTGCGCCACTCGGCCGACGTCGTTGCGGCCCAGATCCATCAGTTGTACGTGCTCGGCGCGCTCTTTCGGATCGGCCAGCAGTTCTTCTTCCAGGCGTAGATCGTCCGCCTGCGTCGCCCCGCGCGGTCGCGTGCCGGCAATCGGGCGGACGGTGACGCGTTTGTCCGCGCCGACGCCCTCCAGACGCACCAGGATTTCCGGCGAGGAGCCGACGACATGGAAGCCGCCCATGTCGTAATAGAACATGTACGGCGACGGATTCAGCCCGCGCAAGGCCCGGTAGAGCGAGAGCGGATGCGCGTAGAACGACTGGCTCATGCGCTGCGACAGCACGACCTGCATGATGTCGCCGTCGAGTATGTATTGCTTGGCGCGCGCGACGGCGGCCTTGAAGGCGTCCTCGCCGAACTCGGATACGGCGGCCTCGCCATTGCCTTTGACGTCGCGCGGCGGGATCGCCGGCCGCTGCAGCAGCCGGGTCAGTTCAGCCAGTCGCCGATGCGATTTCAGGTAGGACTGGTCTTCCAGCGGATCGGCATAGACGATCAAGGTCAGCTTGCCGGACAGGTTATCGACCACTACCAGTTCATCGGTAAGCATCAGCAGGATGTCCGGCGTGTTGATATTGTCGAGCTTGCGCGCGGCGGCCAGGCGCGCTTCGATGTAACGCACCGTGTCATAACCGAAATAGCCGCACAGGCCGCCGGGAAAGCGCGGCATGCCCGGAACCGGTGCGGCTTTGAAACGCGCCAGAAAACTCTCGACAAATTTAAGCGGGTCTTCGCAATCGCATTGTTCGACCGGCAATCCATTGGTTTCGACGCTGGCGAAATGGCCATGCACGCGCAGCACGGTTTTGGCCGGCAGCCCGATGAAGGAATAACGCCCGAAGCGCTCGCCGCCGACCACCGATTCGAGCAGGTAGGAGTAAGGCTCGTTGGCCAGCTTGAGATAGATCGAAAGCGGCGTATCCAGATCGGCCGGCAATTGCTTGATGACCGGGATGCGGTTGTAGCCCTGGCGCGCCAGGCTATTGAATTTCTCTTCGTTGAACATGCTCGTGTTCCTGAAAGTTCTGAAAAATGAAACAGGCTACTGAAACGTGTTTCAAGCCCGCCATCGCACCAGCGGACGTTTCGCGTAACCCCCTTTCAGGACATTCAGGTTCATTTTTTTACGATCAACTTGGCGGCATCGGCCAGCGTCGGCGTCACCGCATCGAGATCGAGTTCGCTGACCGGGCGGCCGCGGTTATAGCCGTATGGCACACAGAACACCGCGCAGCCGGCGGCGCGGGCGGCCTGCGTGTCGTTCAGCGAATCGCCGATCAGCAGCAGCTCCTCCGGCCGGATATCGAACACCTGGCAGGCATGCAGCAAGGGCAAGGGATCGGGCTTCTTCCTGGGCAGAGTGTCGCCGGAAAGAATCAATTCGAAGAAATCGAACAGGCCGGTGTCTTTCAGCAGCGGATGGGTGAAACGCGCGGCCTTGTTGGTGATGCAGGCCAGCCGATAGCCGCCGACCTGCATGGCCTGCAGGCCTTCGATCACGCCGGGGAACACCCGGCTCTTGCGAGACACATGGGCGCCGTAATGCTTTTCGTAGCTGGCCAGGGCGGTTTCGAACAGCGCCGGGTCGGGCTCGGCATTCATATCGCGGGTCAGCGAGCGTTTCACCAGCCTTGATACGCCGTTGCCGATGTAGGTCTTGATTTCGGCCAGCGAGACCGCTGGCATGCCCATATCGACCAACATCGCCTCGGCGGCATCGGCAAGATCTTCTGCGGTGTCGATCAGCGTGCCGTCGAGGTCGATGACCACGGCTTTGACGGGAAGGGGGAAGTTCATGTCGGGGAGCGGTAAGCGGAAAACAGCGAGCGGCGTGGTGATTCGGCTCACCGTTTACCGCTCGCTGCTCACCCGATTCAGGCCTTGGCCAATTCCGCGCGCATTGCCGCGACCACGCTGTCGTAACGGTGCGGATCGCTGTCCTTGGCCGCGCCGAAGATGGCGGAACCGGCGACAAAGGTATCCACGCCGGCTTTAGCCACTTCACAGATGTTGGCCGGACCGACGCCGCCGTCGATTTCCAGGCGGCAGTTGTAGCCGCCGGCGGTGATCATCTGACGCACCTTGCGCGCCTTGTCGAGCACGTAGGGAATGAATTTCTGGCCGCCGAAGCCGGGGTTCACCGACATCAGCAACACCATGTCGAGCTTGGGCAGCATGTATTCCAGCACGTCCAGCGGCGTCGCCGGGTTGAACACCAGTCCGGCCTTGCAGCCGTTTTCCTTGATCAGGCCGATGGTGCGGTCGATATGTTCGGAGGCTTCCGGATGGAACGTGATGTAGCTGGCGCCGGCTTTCGCGAAATCGGGAATGATGCGGTCCACCGGCTTGACCATCAGGTGCACGTCGATCGGGGCGGTCACGCCATGTTTGCGCAACGCTTCACACACCAGCGGGCCGATCGTCAGGTTGGGCACGTAATGGTTGTCCATCACGTCGAAATGAACGATGTCGGCGCCGGCGGCGAGGACCATATCGACCTCTTCGCCCAGCTTGGCGAAATTGGCGGAGAGGATGGAAGGAGCAATCTGAAAGTCGGCCATAGCGAGTATCCCGGCAAGTAAAAAAAGAAACCTCGATATTACCCGCCGATCGTCGCCCGGAATATAGGGCAGGGCCGTCTGGACAGTCCGGGGCGATTCGTGTGCAATCGGCCTCCCTCTCCCCTACTCCGTCCACTTGCCGCAGACCATGGCTGAAATCAGGAAATACCACATCACCGTCACCGCCAAGACTCGCTTCATTCCGGAACAATCCGACGAGGCGGCCGAACGATACGTGTTCTCCTACACCATCACCATCGCCAACACCGGCCAGATTGCGGCACAACTGATTTCACGCCATTGGCAGATCACCGATGGCCACCAGAAAGTACAAGAAGTGCGCGGCCTCGGCGTCGTCGGCGAACAGCCTTTGCTGAAACCCGGCGACAGCTTCGAGTACACCAGCGGCACCGCCGTCGCGACCCCGGTCGGCGCAATGAAGGGCAGCTACCAGATGGTCGCTGAAGACGGCAACGCGTTTGAAGCTGAAATCCCCGAATTCATTCTTTCGGTACCGCGTGTACTGCACTGAACCGGCCTGCTTATTCCTAGTCTATTCGGCGTAATCCCGCCGGCCGGCAACAACCTTCCAGACTGCACCATGCGTGATTCACTATTGATAGGCTGCATCGCCGCAGCGCTCAGCGGCTGCGCCGCACTGACCGACAAAACCGATACGCCGGCGCCGCCGCTCCAAACAACTTCGCCCGCCGTGGTGGCGCCCGCCGCGCCGGCCATACCCCCCGTAGTCACGCCGCCCGCGCCGCCTGCGCCGGAACCCGTTTCCGTCGCCGCACCGGAAGCGGTGAAACCGGTCCCGGCGGCCATGCCCTGGCTCAAACCGGCGCAATGGGCGCAGCTACCCGGATGGCGCGATGACGATTTGAACCCGATCTGGCCGGCTTTTCTGCAATCCTGCCGCGGCCTGAAAAGCAACCCCGCCTGGACCGCCGTCTGCCAGGCTGCCGCCCAGCAACCCGCAATGCCGGACGGCGCCAGTATTCGCACCTTCTTCGAACAACAGTTCCAGCCCTGGCAGATCAATCAGGCCGAAGGCGGCAACGAGGGCCTGGTGACCGGGTATTACGAACCACTCTTGCGCGGCAGCCGTAACTTCTCGCCCAAATACCGCCATCCGATCTATGCCGCGCCGGAAGATCTGCTGGTGGTCGATCTGTCCAGCCTCTATCCGGAATTGAAGAACCTGCGCCTGCGCGGCCGCCTGCAAGGCAACAAGGTGGTGCCCTATTTCAGCCGCTCCGAGATCGAAGCCGGCGCAGCGCCGGTACGCGGAAAAGAACTGGCCTGGGTCGATGATGCGGTGGAGCTGTTCTTCTTGCAGGTGCAAGGTTCCGGCCGAATCAAGCTGGAAAATGGCGACACCATGCGTATCGGTTACGCCGATCAAAACGGCCACCCCTACCGTTCCATCGGCAAATGGCTGATCGAAAAAGGCGAACTCACGCTCGACAAAGCCTCGATGCAGGGCATCAAGGATTGGGGACGACGCAACCCCGATCGCTTGCCGGAACTGCTCAATGCCAACCCGAGCTATGTTTTCTTTCGCGAATTACCGAACCACCTGCCCGGCCCGCTGGGCGCACTGGGCGTACCGCTCACCGCCGAACGCAGCATCGCCATCGATCCGCGCGGCATGCCGCTGGGCGCGCCGGTATGGCTCGCCACGACGCGGCCCAATTCGAATGAAAGCCTGAACCGGTTGATGATGGCGCAAGACACCGGCGGCGCCATACGCGGCAACGTCCGCGCAGACTTCTTCTGGGGATTCGGCGACGAGGCCGGCAAGCAAGCCGGCGCCATGAAGCAGAAAGGCCGCATGTGGGCGCTGCTGCCGCGCGACTTCCCGCTGGTTTCTCCGGCCGTCAATCCTTGAGCCTGAACTCCACCCGTATGTAGGCCTGATAGCGCACCGGCCGGCCATCCTTCAACGCCGGCTGGAAGCGCGCCGCACGAAATGCAGCCAACGCCGCTTCGTCGAACATATCGGGCGGCATCGCTTCGACGACCTCGGCCGATTGCACCCGACCAAGATCATCGATCTTCAGCATCAATTTGAGCGTGCCTTCCAGATTGCGGCGACGCGCCTCGTCCGGGTAAGCCGGCTCGATGTCGCCGATCGCCTTCGGATGGACATCGACCTGCCTTGCCAGATACCAGTTGGTATCGATGCCGATCGGCAGACTCGGCAGCCCGCTTTCCTGCGGCCCGCCGCGCGCCGCTTCGGCTGGCGCGGACGCTGGACTATCAACCTGCTGAGAAACCGGCTCAGCCGGCGATGCCGCCGGCCGAATCGCCGCCGGTATAGCGGGCGTCATCGCCGTCAAAACGCGGCTCGTTGCGGCTGTCGCGGTTTTCACCGTCGGCGCAGCTTCCGGTTGCGTTGCAGCCGGCTGCACTGATGCAGGCGCTGCAGGCAGGGGTTGCAGGCGGGCATTGATCACCACCACCCGGGCGCCGCTCGCCCCGGGACTGGCTTGAATGAGGGTCAGTAGCGCGAGATGCAGCGCCGCCGATATCAGAACCCCGCGCAAAATAGGCGCGTGCAGCCACTCGGCCCCTGTATCGGATGAAATCCCTGCCTTCATGCTGACAGTATAAAGTCCCCATTTGCGGCGGCACGCCGGCTTGATATGTTGAATTACTCTCAATTCGTTCGCCAGGCCGCCCCAAGAACGACTTGGCCCCCGCGAGGGGGCTTGGGTGGCTTTACCGAGCCGGGGGGCGGCTTACCAACCACAGGAGATCCGTATGCTTCGCCTTGCACTGATCCTGGCCGCCTTGCTGCAACTGAGCGGCATCGCCGCGGCAAGCCAGGCCAACCCAATCGAAATCCGCAGCATCACGCTGAAGGTAGGCGATGTCGATGTGCCGACCGAGATAGCCATCCCGCCGGGCAAAGGCCCGTTTCCGCCGGTGCTGTTCATTCATGCCAAACGCGGCTACGACGAAAACGAGCGCCGCCATATCAGTGAACTTGCACAACAGGGGTTTCTGGTCGTCGCGCCCGAATGGCTAAGCGGCCGCATGATCGAGCGCTGGCCGGCGGAACACAACCCGGCCACTGAACTCGACGTCGAGGCCGGCCTCGACTACCTGATCAACATGCCGGAGGCCTGCAAAACCCCGGTCGGCATCGTGGCGCTGTCGCGCGGCCCCTATTACGCCCTTCGCCTGGCGGCCAAGCGCGGCAAGGATATTGCCGCCATCGTCAGCTATTACGGCCACATGCAAAACCCGAATGCCCCCGAGCCGGATCAATTATTCCGGGTGGCTCCGGAAGTCATGCAGATCGAAACGCCAATGCTTTTCCTGATCGGAGAACAGGATTTCGAGCTGCGCCGCATGAGTGGCGGCCGCGCCTTTTACGCGCTGTGGGAACGCGGCGTTCCGGTGGACTATCAGGTCTACCCGATGGCCAGGCGCGCCTTCGATTTCCGCGCCGACCAGACGCCGGAAGAAAAAATCGCCACGCGGCATGCCCGCCAGAGCGCCAAAGCCTGGCTCAACCGTTGGCTGGCGGTCGGGCAGTGCAAGTAAAACCGCTCACTTCACGTCGCCGGCACGGTAATACCAGCGCCCATCGATCCGTTCAAAGCGGCTTGACTCCTGCATCCGGTATGCGCGCCCGTTGATCTTGTAGCGGGCGACAAACTCCACCAATGCATGCTGTTCGTCGAGGCTGGCGCGGCGCTTGATCGTCAACCCCAGCCATTTCGGCTTCGATTCCGCATCCAAGTGCAGCGCCGGCGGGCGTGCATCGGGGTGCCAGGTCGCCAGCAGATAGGGCTCGTCCGCAAGCACATAGGCCGTATAACGCGACCGCATCAACGCCTCCGCAGTCGGCGGCAACGCGTTGCCGAGCAGAAAAGGCTGGCAACAGGCGAGGAAGGATTTGCCCGAACCGCACGGGCAGAGCGAGTCGGCAGACGAGGGAGTCGACACGGGCACCTCTCGAATAGTCATTTGAAATCTGCAATGAAAAAGCCAGGTAGTTGCATACCTGGCTTTTTTCCAATTGGTGGACACCCGGACTCACAGAATGCCCCACAAGCCGCACCAATACGAAGAACTAGATTTATGAAATTACAAGTTGCCCCCAGAGTTGCCCCCTGGAAACACTCGATGCACGCAATTTTACTCAACCTTGGCACGAAGTTGCTCAAACACCCCGCGCCCCAATCCGTCCTGTTTCTCCGCCATCAAGAACAGCCCCTTGCCGTTACTCTTCTTCTCCCTTAGCTCGCCCAGCAGTTTCTTTTCCTTGCTGTCGTCGGTGGCCACATAGCACGCTCCTTTGTATTCGGCCACTAGCAATCGGCCACCTTCCAGCAGGGCGCATGTATCTGCCAAGCCCGGGGCACCGCTCTCAGGCAGAATTTGATTCTAAGCGGATGTTCAGCCAGGGCATGCCGACGGGCTCTTGATCGGCGAGGCTGTGTGAAAACGCCCAACTTTCCTAAACTGAACGCATC
>CAYXMQ010000008.1:138725-155453 GCA_964466195.1 uncultured Thiobacillus sp. | reverse complement strand
ATCGCCACGCTTACTGCGCTGGCTGCGCCAGCGCCTTTCAGTACGTTTCTGCGCAGAATGTTCATGCAGTTGTCTCCAGATAAAAAGTGATTCAGATAATGCCCGTCTCAGTCAATCAATCTTGCGACTGCAAGCCGCTACAACGACATCACAACGGGCGTCTATTAGAACGCCATTCAATCCGGCACGGTGCACAGCTCAGCCTGATACTTTCGGCCTAATTGACACCATGACAAATGGACGTTTGGGCGGCGCGAACATTGCCACGAAAGCAGTACTTTTGTCATGTAAAACCGCGGGTTTTTCGGGTTTTTCTTGACTTAGTTCAACTGTATTCGGACGCCGAACGGCGTTCTCGCCTTGCCTTTGACCAACCAGACGACGGGATATTCCGGCTCGCGCTCGGGAAACTGTCCTTCGGCATCGGTGAAATAGACCAGCAAGTCCGGCCTGAGGTGCTCGCGCGCCGCCCACTCGAATACCGGTCGAAAATCAGTGCCGCCACCGCCGGAAATCTCGTCCGGCAACTGCATCGCCTCCCACATGGCATACCGCCACGGACCGCCCGCCGCGAGCTTGTCGTCACAGGCATGCAGCGTGACGTTGGCGCGCACCTGCGCCTTGAGCGCGTCGATCTCACTCAAAAAATCCCGCAATTCCTCGTGCGTGACCGAACCGCTGGTATCCAGCACGACCACGACGTTGACGCTCTGGCTGTACAGGCGCGGCATCAACGCAGCGCCTTCCCTGCGGGACGGGCGCTGAAAACTGTAGTCGTCGCGCGCGGCATTCATCATGTATCGCGCCAGCAACGCCCGCCAGGGCAGTTGCGGCGCTAGCAGGTGATCGACCAGGCGCATCATCGACTGGCTCAGTTTGCCGGCCTGGCGCGCGGCCTGAGCGGCGGCGGCGAGCCGGCTCTTCCATTGCTCATCGAGCTTGGCGGGATCGGCCGGTGGCGGCGGCATTGTCGCTTCGTCGGTCGACTGAGACTCACCGTCCGACTGCGCCTCGCTGGTCGCTTGGCTGCCCTGGCCTGCGCGGTCCTGCTGCGAATTGGTCTTGCCGCCACCGCCCTGCGTCTCGTCCTGGCTCGGCTCGGACTTCCCGCCCTGGCCCTGGCCTTGCTGTGCGTCGTTCTGCTCCTGCTGCTCACTCTCGCCGCCTTCGCCGGATTCGTTGTCGAACAGATGCATGTCCTGGGTTTCTTCCGGCGGGTCTTCATGCAGCACCGGGTAGATCTCTTCCGCCGTGAGGCCGCGATACGCCGCGTTCATCAGCGCATTATCCGGCCCGCGCATGCGTTCCTCGTCGAGAATCATGTTGACGGCGTAATCACAGGCGACATCCCAGCGGTGCTTCTGGCGATGGTTGCGGCGATTGAAATGCGACAGCGCGCAATGCATCGCCTCATGCGCCAGCACGAACTGGGTCTGCTCCAGGGTCAGGCGGGCGATGTAGTCCGGGTTGAAATAGAAATTCCGCGCATCGGTGGCCGTGGTCTTGCACCACTTCGGGTCCGCCGCCTTCAGCGGCAGATGCATCACCAACGCGCCGAGAAACGGCTTTTCCAGGATCAGCCGGGTGCGCGCGGCGGCGAGCTTGGTTTCGAGAGCTGGCAGGTCTTGCATAGGCCGGGCGCCGTCAAGCTGCCGGCTTGAAGTCGTACAGCATCAGTTCGGCGACGCTGTTGGCCCACTCGACGAATTCCGGCACCTTGAACAGAGGTTGGCCCACTGCGCGATGCAAATCCGTCACCAGCATGACGCCCATCTCGCGCTGCGGATAATTGCGCGCATATCGCAGGATGTTGGACAGCTTGGTCGCATCGCCGGCGTTCTCTTTCGCCCGCCGCACCAGCGCGGCGGCGACGCCGTATTGCAGGTCGATGCCCTTGGGCACTTCGGACACGCTGCCGTCGAGGATGCCATCGATGTCAGGCAGGTTTTCCAGATTATCGATGAAAGCTTTCAATTCCACGCCGCAGGCCTGGCCGACGCAGGCCTGCAGGGCGTCGGACAGCAGATCGGTGCGATCGCCGAACTTTTGCAGCGCGCGATGGGCGTATTCCCACGAACGGGGACTCGGGAACGCCACCGGGTTATGCGCCGCGTCGTAGTTGAACAACTGGTCCGGGCGGAAGCGCAAAAAGCCGAGAATGCGCGCATCGATGCCGGCGCCCAGCGCCCAGCTCACCCAATCGTCCAGATTGGCATCGACTTCGTAATGGGTGAAGCGGTTCGCCAGCGGCGCCGGCATCGCGTAGGTCACGCCGCGGTCGCCCTGACGATTGCCGGCGGCGAATATCGCCCAGCCATCGGGTATGACATATTCACCCAGGCGTCGGTCGAGGATGAGCTGATAGGCGGCGGCGGAAACGGTAGGCGGCGCGGCGTTGATCTCATCGAGAAACAGGATGCCGGCCGGACCGTGCCGGCGCGCATCGGGCAGCATCGAAGGAATCGACCATTCGACGTTGTCGTTGTTGCGGAACGGGATGCCGCGCAGATCGGTCGGCTCCATCTGTGACAAACGCAGGTCGATCAGCGGCACGCCATGCATCCGAGCGATGCCGGCGATGATCTGCGACTTGCCGACCCCGGGCGGGCCCCACAACATGACCGGCGTGTGCTGACCGGCGTTGCAACTGGTGAATTCGCGTTCGAGGATGGTTTCGATATGTGAAGGGCGCATGGTTAGTCTTAGGCCTTAAAGGCATTTATCCGAGTTTCATAAAGTCGTCGTGACCGCTATCCGGCGCAGCTTGCGCCTGTTCGATCCTGGCCGCCACCAACCCGGCCTGAAGCAGGGCGGCATTGACCCGACACGGCAGCAAGCGGTACACCCGCGCCAACCATTGCGGCTTGTCACAGGCTTCGAGTTCCAGGCGGGTGCGTGTAGCCAAGCTCAAACGCGGCCACAGCAATAACAACGGTGCCAACCAGCGATGATAATCGCTAATAACCGACCGTTCCAGTCGACTACTCCCCGTCTCCCGCACCAGCAGCTCCGGAAAATCGGCTGCGTCCACATGTCTGGCGCGCCATTCGTAAGGCAGACGCAAGCCGCCCATGCCCTCGCCGATGCCATCCTGGCCGCGTTTGAACCATTGCGTCATCGGGTGCGGACGCGCCGCCTGGTTGACCATGCGCGCCAGCACATCGCGGTGCCCGGTAGAGGCATTGCGCGCGATGGCATCACGCTGCGCCAGCGTCGGCGAGTGGAATCCGGTGTACGACAAAGCGAATGGATGCCACTCGCTGAGACTCTTCGCGGCGCCTTCGATGCCGCCGCGTTGCGTCGCCAGCAGCGCCAACGGCAGTCCGCTCTCGCGATCCAGCAACCAGAGCTCATACAGGTCGACAATCGGAAACGGCAGCACCGGCTGCGTTTCCAGTGCGGCGATGAGATCAGCCAAACCCTGCGGCTGGCCGAGCTTGAGGCCGACCCCCGCCTCCCAAACGCCGACCGGCCGCACCCAACCGTAACCGTCGTCGGCGCGCAAATGCCAGGTGACGCCATCAAAGCTATGCGCGCTCGCAGAACCGATGTCGACCGCCTGCACCACGCCGCGATACGGATTGACGCGGCGTAGCGCGTAATAACTCGGATACATGGTCGTCGCTCAGCCGGCCAGCTGGGCCAGGCGACGCCGGGCCGACTCCAGCAACTGCTCCACCAGTTCCTGTCCAGGCCCGTCGAACGAGTCATACTGATCTTCAAGGCGCTCGATGATGTCCTGAACCTGCATCGGATTACGCGACCGACGCAGCGCATCGTTCAGCTCGGTCAGCCAGTTGTCTTGTGCCATGCTTTGCCTCGTCACGTTGATGCTGCAAACTTCGCCCGCGAGCTTGCAACCTCATCCAACCTGCGTCAAACATGAATTTTTGTTCCCATTGCGGCAATCCGGTCCGCGTCGAAGTTCCCGCCGGCGACAACCGCCCGCGCCACGTCTGTCCGAGTTGCGGCGCGATCCATTACCACAACCCGAAAATGGTGGTGGGCTGCATTCCGGAGTGGGAAGACAAAATACTGCTCTGTCGCCGCGCCATCGAACCGAAATACGGACTTTGGACCTTGCCCGCCGGCTTCATGGAAAACGGCGAAACAACGGCGGAAGGCGCTGCACGGGAAACGCTGGAGGAGGCTGGTGCGCGCGTGGATGTGCTGAATCTGTACAGCATGATCAGCCTGCCGGATATCAATCAGGTCTATCTGGTGTTTCGCGCCAGACTGTTGCACCTGGATTTCTCGCCCGGGGAAGAAAGCCTGGAAGCAGGCTTGTTCGCCGAATCGGAAATCCCCTGGAATCAACTCGCCTTCCGCACCATCGAACACACCTTGAAGCTTTACTTCGACGACCGGCGCGGCGACGCGCAGTGTGAAAAATTCCCGTTGCGCATCGACAACATTTTTCACAAGCCACGCGGAACCTGAGCATGAAACGCCCCGAACTCCTAGCCCCTGCCGGCTCCCAAACCATGCTGGAAACCGCCCTCGCCTTCGGCGCCGACGCGGTCTACGCCGGCCAGCCGCGTTACAGCCTGCGCGCCCGCAACAACAGCTTCCGCGACGAAGTCGCGTTGGGCATCGGCATCGACTATGCGCACCGCCGCGGCAAGCAGTTTTACGTGGTCAGCAACATCTTCCCGCACAACGCCAAGCTCAAAACCTATCTGGCCGACATGGCCCCGGTGGTCGCACTGAAGCCGGATGCGTTGATCATGGCCGACCCCGGCCTGATCGACATGGTGCGCGAAACCTGGCCGGACATGCCGGTGCATCTTTCCGTGCAGGCCAACACCATCAACTACGCCGCCGTGCGCTTCTGGAAAAAACTCGGCATTTCGCGCGTCATACTGTCGCGCGAACTTTCGCTCGATCAGGTCGCCGAGATACGCCAGGAATGCCCGGACACCGAACTCGAAGTCTTTGTCCATGGCGCGCTGTGCATCGCCTACTCCGGCCGCTGCCTGCTGTCCGGCTACTTCAACCACCGCGACCCGAACCAGGGCACCTGCACCAATTCCTGCCGCTGGGAGTTCAACGTCAACCCGGCCAAGGTCGGCCCCGACGGCGATGTGTTTCTGCTGGAAGAACCCGAGAAGCGCGCCGGCAGCCACATGCCCATCGAACAGGACGAGCACGGCACCTACATCCTCAATTCCAAGGATCTGCGCGCCATCGAACACGTCCAACGCTTGACTGAAATCGGCGTCGATTCGCTCAAGATCGAAGGCCGCACCAAATCGCCCTACTACGTCGCCCGTACCGCACAGGCCTACGCCCAAGCGATCGATGACGCCGCCGCCGGTCGCCCGCTCGACCCGACGCTATTACGCGAACTCGACGGTCTGGCCAATCGCGGCTACACCGGGGGCTTCTTCGAGCGCCACCCGGATCGGGACTACCAGAACTACCTGCGCGGCCATTCCGAATCGGACCGCAGCCTCTACGTCGGAGACGTGCTGGCCTATGACGCCGAAGGCATGGCCGAGATCGACGTGAAAAACCGGTTTTCAGTCGGCGACCGCATCGAATTGATCCACCCGCAGGGCAATCTGGAACTGGCGATCGCCGCCATGCGCGGCAAAGATCGCGCCAGCATCGATGTCGCCCCCGGCAACGGCCATCGCGTGCACATCCCGCTGCCGGCCGGCTATGAAGGCGCGTTCATCGCCCGTTTCGTGGCCGACAGCGCGTAAACGACTGACCGCTCGCCCGACCGATCAATCCAGCTTAAAGAATTCGCGATACGGTTCTTCGTACTTGGCCAGGATGTCGAAGTAGATCCGCACGTTCTCCGTCATCGCCTTCGCCTCGCCGCCGCGCGCATAACCGTAGTTCAGTTTTTCGACATGTTTGCGCTTGGACAGCATCGGCAGCACCGCTTTCATGTCCGCCCAGCTATCCGGATTCTTGCCCAAGCTGCGGGCCAACCGGCGCGCGTCGTGCAAATGGCCGCTGCCGATGTTGTAAGCCGCCAAGGCCATCCAGGTACGGTCCGGCTCAGGAATATCCTGTGGCAACCCATCCCGCAGCATGACGATGTAGCGCGCCCCGCCCAGGATGCTCTCGCGCGGATCGAGCCGATTCTTGACGCCGAGATGGTCGGCGGTCTGCTCGGTCAACATCATCAAGCCGCGCACGCCGGTAAAAGACACGGCATGCTCGTCCCACTGCGACTCCTGATACGCCACCGCCGCCAGCAAACGCCAGTCCAGCCCGGTTTCGCTCTGCGCGGCATGGAAGTACGCCTTGAGTCGAGTCAGCAAACTGCCGCGCTTTTCCAGAATGCCGCGCACATCGGCTTCATTGAGGCGAGTGACATGGCCGAAATAGCGCTCGCGCAACCCCGCGATCGCACGATCCTTCTCCATGCTCTTGAAGAACGACGCCAAGCGGCGCGAAAACGCCGAACTCATGCCGCGTCCAACCACCCAGGCCTGCGGCTGCGCACTGGCCAGCACAAACGCTTCGCGCAACGCGGGATGAAAGTTGCGCGCCACATCTAGACTATCGGAATCGCTCACGGTGCAATCCGCCAGGCCGATATCGACGCGCTCCAACAGCTCTTCCGAACTGGGCACATTCATCTCGACCCATTCCAACTGCTGCAGCTGCCGCTGATACGCCTTCAAGTGTTGCGCATGGCTGCTTCCAGCCACCACTTCCACGCGCAATCCCGGCAAGTCCTCGATGCGGCTCGGCAACTTGACGTTGGCGCTGCAAATCACCCATTCCTTGACCTGGCCATAAGTCGGGCCGAAGCGCAGCGTTCGCCGTCGCTCGTCGCTCGCGGTCAGACCCGCCGCGACAATATGCGCCTGCCCTTTGGCAACGGTTTCCAGCAGTGCGTCTAGGGTGTCCGCCACGACAAAGCGCACTTTCCAGCCCTGCGACGCGGCAAAACGGCTCACCAGGTCATACTCAAACCCGGAAGGCTTGCCGTCGGCATCGATGAAATAAGTCGTCGGGCTGTTGCGCGTCGCCACCACCAACTCGCCGCTCTTATCCGGCGGCGGCACCGGATCCGGGGCGCAGCCCACCAACAAGGCCATCGCCAGCAACCCAGGCAAGACCATCACCGCCCGCCAAATTCGCTCCAACCGAGTCATCTTTTCTAGTGCCGGCATAGTAGGAATGCAGTTAGAATGCCGCCCTTTCCTGGCCAAGACCAGTCTTGACAGGAAATGCAAGGCAGCAAACGCCGATCCAGGCGGACGCGTAACGACGCGTTGCGCATTGCTGTAGCAACCGCGGAGAGATGGCTGAGTGGTCGAAAGCGCCGGATTCGAAATCCGGTGTACGGTTTTCCGTACCGTGGGTTCGAATCCCACTCTCTCCGCCAGAACACCTGCAAATACGCGGCCTCCAAAGGACTCCAAGGATTCTAGCCTTCATCAGGAAGGTTTCTATCTCCCGATTTTTACACCTGCGCGATCTGCCAGACGAAAAATCCGGCACGGGGTGTTTCATCCCTGGCCTATATGATCTCGCCGACGAATCGTTGTCCCGCGGCTACTTGGCAAACGTCACCCGGCATTTCACGCCGGCAGGGATATCGCCCTTGGGGTTGGGAAGATCGAGGCGGACGCCGAAAGTGCCGCTGGCGGAATCCACCACCTTGTCGACGATGCGCACCGTCGCCTGGTAAGTCCCTTTGAGCGGCGGCTCGGCCACCACCTGGGCACGGGCGCCATTGCGGACGCTGCCGTAGAGGGCAACCGGGAGGATGACTTCAACCCGCAGCGGGTGGGTCTGTGCAAGCTTCAGAATGGGACGGGCGCCCTCTCCGGTCTGCGCGAGTTCGCCGGGGTGTTGCAGGCGTTCGGTGACCACCCCATGGAAGGGACTATAGAGCCGGCGTTGCTCCACAAGCGCCATCAGGCGCTTGTGCTCCAGGGCGGCGAGCTCGCGGTTGTCCTTGGCGTCCAACAGTTCAGCCTCGGCCAGGCGCACTTCGCTGAACGCGTCGTCGCGTTCCTGGACGGAAATGAAATTCATCCGGTTGAGTTCTTCCCGCCGTTTCAGCTTGTCACGCGTGTAACCGACCCGGGTTTCAGCGGAGCGTATCTGGCCTTCCATCACGGCCTTGTATTTGGCCGCGGCCAGCGCGGCTTCCTCGACTCCGGTGTCCAGCTCCACCAGCACCTGGCCTTTCTTCACGGTGGCGCCGCGGTCGACGCGGACATGTGCAATCAACGCTTCCACCGGGCTGCGCAGTTCGATCTTCTGATAGGGCTCGATCAGGCAGGCGTAAGCCGTGTCGGCGGCATGGACAGGCATGGCAAGGCACAGGCAGAGGGCATGGAGAGTCTTGTTCATATCTGGTTTCCAGCAAAGGCAAGCAGGGTGTCGAGGTCGCGATCCTGCTTAAGGGTATCGCGGCGCTCGCGACTGTGGATACATTCGGCGGCGCGTTGGCAGCGCCGCCGCAACAGGGTGTGCAACCATCGCGGCGTGGCATGGCCGCGCAGTCGTGTAAGCAGGTGATAAAGCCAGCCGCCGTGCTCGCGGTAGAGCGCATCGTCGAAGGCGACGATGGCAAGCGCACAGCCGGGGTCGCCCTGGCGCGCGCAGCGGCCGATCAGCTGGCGGTCCACACGCGGGGAGTCGTGGAATTCGGTGAGGATGACATGCAGGCCGCCGGCGTCGGCGACGCCGCAGCCGAGTCGGATGTCGGTGCCGCGGCCGGCCATGTTGGTGGCCACGGTGATCATGCCGGGCAGTCCGGCCTCGGCGACGATCTCGGCCTCCTCGGCATCTTGGCGGGCGTTGAGCACGCGGTGCGGCAAGGCCATCTGCTTCAGCACGGCAGAGAGGTGTTCCGAGGCTTCCAGCGAACGGGTGCCGATCAGCACCGGCACGTTGCGTTCGCGCAGGCGAGCGGCTGCTTCCGCTACCGCCTGCCATTTGGCGGCCGCGTCGAAACAGAAGATATCGGGTTCGCGGAGGCGGATACAGGGCCGGTTGCTGGGAATGGCGACCACTTCCAGCCCGTAGACGGCGTGCAGTTCGCTGGCCACCTCCCTGGCCGTGCCGGTCATGCCGGACAAACGCAGGTAACGACGGAAGAAGCGCTGGAAGGTGATGCGCGCCAGCGTGCGGTTGTGCTCGGACAACATGCAGTTTTCCTTGGCCTCGATGAGTTGATGCAGGCCCTGCTCCCAGGTACGGCCTTCCAGCACGCGGCCGGTGTACTCATCGATGATCTGCACCCTGCGATCCCGGGTGACCAGGTAGTGCTGGTCGCGATGGAACAGCCGCAGCGCGCGTAACGCCTGGGAAACCAGTTGTTCGCGCGCCTTCCCGGAAAGCCAGGTGCCTCCGAGTTCACGGGCGCGCCGGTACAGCGTCGCCTTGCCGACTTCGGTCAGGTGCAGTTCGCGCCGCGCCAGCGACAGCGTGTAGTGCTCACCCTCGCTGAGCTCGCGCGCCAGGGCCAGGGCCTGCTGGTACATCTTCGGGTCGCCGCTGGTGGGCCCCTTCTCGGCCAGGATCAGGGGGGTGCGCGCCTCATCGATCATGATGCTGTCGGCCTCGTCGACGATGGCGAAATGCAGGCCGCGCAGCAGCATGCCGGTCTGATTTTCCACTCCCAGCAGGGCGCGCACGCTGATCTGCGCTCGGCTGGCGCGGCCGCCGGCGGCGACGCGGTCCTTCAGGTAGTCGAACACCAGTTCCTTGTTGGTGCAGTAGGTGATGTCGCAGGCATAAGCGGCGCGCCGCGCCTCCAGGCTCATGCCGGTGATGATGGCGCCCACCGAAAGGCCGAGGAATCCGAACAGCGGTGCCATCTCCTTGGCATCGCGGCTTGCCAGGTAGTCGTTCACCGTCACCACATGCACCGGCACACCGGAGGCGGCGGCCACGCTGGCGGCCAGCGCGGCGGTGAGGGTCTTGCCCTCGCCGGTCTGCATTTCCGCGAGCTTGCCGGCCATCAGCGCCGCCGCACCCATCAACTGGCTGTCGAACGGCCGCATCGCCAAGCTGCGCGCCGCGGCCTCGCGCACGCACGCCAGCGCCGGAGCGAGATTGCCGCCCAGCATCGCCTGGCGTGAATAGAGCCGCGTCTGGATGGCCAGCTCGGTATCCTCCATCTGCGCCACCGTCTCCGCCTCTGCGCCGGCCGCTTTCGCCAGGGCCGCCAGACGCGCACGGAACGGCCGCAGGCGCAGCAGCGCGCCGCCCACGGTGCCACGGGTCCAGCGATCGAATGCGTTCTCGTTGCGATCGGTCCGCTCGGGGTAGACCCCCAGAGAGAGTTCGGCATCGGAGAGCGGCATCAGCAGCGCCCCCTGTGCAAAAGGGGGCGGCGCGCCTCCGCCGAAAGCGCGCGATTACACATGGAACTGCGACAGGAACAACCGGCGCACGCCACGCCAGGCGCGCACACCGAGAGGGGTGGCCGGATGCTCGAAGCGGACATGCACACGGCTGCCGAGAAAGCGCGCCGGCGCGGCTTCCGCCAGGGAAAGTTCGAACTCGAACACCGATTGCAGGGTCGTGGTGCCTTCCTCGTCCTTGGGGTCGAGCACGATATCGCCGCCGCCGCTCTGGCCGAGGGCCGCGCTGGGCAGTTCGCGGCCGGCGGCGGGGACCTCGCGCAGCAGGCGGGCGGACCAAGTGGCAGCGACGTTTTGCGGCAGTTTCACCGCCACATCACGGGTCGCCAAACGGACCTGATCGACATCCTCCTGCCCCACCACCACCCGCACCAGCGGCACATAACTGCCCACCACATAGCCGACGACCTCGCCCTTCTCCAGGAAGCGTCCGGGCAGATCATCCGGATGCGCCAGCAACAATCGGCCGGAAGCGCCGGCACGCAAGGTAAGGTGGGCCATGCGCTCGCGCAGGCGATCGACCGAGGCCTGTTCACGCCGCATTTCCTCTTCCCGCTGCGCGGCTTCTGCCGGCCTCACCCCCCAGGCGGCGTCGTAGCGAGCCCGCACCTCCTCCAGCTTGGCGAGCTGCACCGTCAGCTCGGAGGCAAGCTCCGGGTTGACGCTTTCCAGCACCGGGCTGCCGAGGCGCAGCGGGTCGCCGGGGCGGGCCAGAGCGCGCGTCACGAAGCCGGCCGCCTCGGCGCGCAGGATCGCCTGTTCCGGCAGGCGCAGCACGCCATCAGCATGGGTGTGGTAAGGCATCGGCAGTACGAACAGGAGCAGGTAGAGCGCCAGAAAAATGCCCCCCAGCACGGAACGGATACGCAGCCCGCGCGACGCGAAGCGCGGTTCCGTCCGCAGCGCGCGGATGATCTTGAACAGCGGCATTCCGAGGCTGGCGACCAGGCCCCAGATCGCCAGCAGCACGCCGATGATGAAATATTGCTGCGCCACGAACAGCGCAATGCCGAACAGCACGAACATGCGATAGGCGAAAGCCAACGGCGCATAGGCGATGAACCAACGGCGTTCGCCCGGCGTCGCCGGTGGCGGCTCGCTGTTGGGCACGGCGAACAGATGGCGCTCGGCCAGGTATTGCCAGTATTGGGTGGAACGGCTGCCCAGATTGGGAATCTCCAGCCAGTCGGCGAAGATGTAATAGCCGTCGTAGCGCAGCAGCGGGTTGCCATTGAACAGCAGAGTGGAGATGCTGGCCAGGACGACGGTGTTGTAGGCCAACGAACGCGCCAGACCCGGCTCCAGCGCCAGCCAGAGAAAGAACGCCAGGGCGGCGATGAACAGTTCCGTGAGCATGCCGGCCGCGCCGACCAGCATGCGGTCGGCCTTCTTCACGAAGGCGGAGGAACTGGAGGCTTCCACATAGGGAATTGGAAAGAACACCAGCAGCATGATGCCCATTTCATGCACTTCGCCGCCACGCGACTTGGCGGCGAGGCCATGCCCCAGTTCATGCATCGCCTTGAGCAAGGGAAAAACCACGGCCATCAGCAACAGGTTGTCCATCGCCAGCAATTGTTCCGAGAAGTTCTCGGTGAGATCCGGCCAGTGCATCGGAGCGAGGAACAGCGCCGGCAGCACCACCGCCAGCCAGATCAACAGCCCGAAGCCGCCCTTGTACAAATGCGGCCAACGGTTGGCCCATTGCAGGAAACGATCCGGGTCGAGCAGCGGGAAACGCAGCGACATCGGATTGATGTAGCGGCTCAGCCGCTTCTTGCGTTCCTGTTTGCCGCGCCGCTCGAACAGTTCCGCCACATCCGGGGTGACATCGCACTGGATCAGGTCGGCGCCATGCATTTGCCCGAGCAGGCGGATCACCTCTTCCTGGTCCGGCGTGTCCTCCACCAGTTCGGCGGTCAGGCGCGTCCACACCTGGTTCAGGTCGCGCCTGCCGTCCATCAGGCTGATCACCCGATAAGAAGCCGGGTTGAAGCGATGATATTTGCCCGCCACCCGGTCTTCCACGACGTACCAGATTTCGCCCCGGTAGGCGTGGCGGTGGATGCGGATATGGCCGCGCAGACGCGGCTTCAGGCCGGCGACGCGATACCAGTTGGTCGAAAGCAGCGCCTCGCTCATCGCGATAACCTCATCGCAACACCCTCATGGCATCCACTGCCACAGGGTCAGGCGCAGCCAGTCTGAGAGGCGGTGCGTCCAGATCCACAACAGGCTCTGTTGGCCGGCATCCATCTTGCCCACGCCTTCCATGTTGGGACGCAGCTTGGGCAGGAGGGCGCCCGGCTTCAGCACGAGTCCGGCTTCGACGCGGAAGTAGTTGCGGCCTTCCTCGGCGGTGGCCACCGGCGTCACCTTCTTCACCCGGAACGGGTAGGACTGGCCCGGCAGGCTGGTCAACATCAATTCGCCTGGCATTCCCGCGCGCACATCGGCGATATCGCGCTCGTCCACCTTCAGGATGACCCGCCAGGCTTCCAGCGGCGCCAGTTCGAACAGCACCTTGCCCTGCTCCACCGGCGAACCGAGTTGCTGCGACAGGTCGCCGCGCACCACCAAGCCGTCAAAGGGCGCCACCACCTGCACCCGCGCCAGTTTTTCCCGCGCCAGATCAAGCTGGGCGCGCGCCTGGTTGGCCTGCGCGGAGGCCAGACGCAATTCCACCCGGTCGCCTTTGGCCATCGCTTCTTGTTCCTTGCGCAGCGCCACTTCCAGTTCCGCTTCCCAACGCACTTTCTCCAGGCGCAGATCCTTGTCTTCCAAAGTGGCCAGCACCTGGCCGGCGCGCACCACGTCGCCCGCCCGCACCGGCGCGCTCTGGATATAACCCTGGAACGGCGCCACGGCGACGCGCTGGGTGGCGCCCTCCACCACCGCCTGCGAAGCGACCCGGTGTTCGGTCTGGTAGAGCGCCAGGACGGCCAGAATCAGCGCCACGACGATGGCCAGCAACTTGAAGCCGGGGCGCGAGCTGTCGGTGAGCTTGCGCAGAAAGTGGCGCCAGGAACGGCGCGCATGCTTGAACAGCGATTCTTCGCTATTCAGCTTGAGTTCCAGGATGGGGCCCAGGGTCAGGGTCAACGCGTCGAGCACGTCCAGTTCTTCGTCCGAGTAGGGTTCGTCCCGCTCCAGCAGCCACACCCCCACCACCCGGTTGCCGGCCTCCAGCGGCAGGGCGCACAGCGCATGGCTGCCGCTCTCTTCCAGATAACGCCGGCAGGCGGCGGTGATCAGGCTGGCGCCGCTTTCCGGCTCCGGCACCACGACGCGGGAACGCTGATCGAACGCCTCGTTCATCGCCTGCGCGGCCAGATTGAGCAGATTGGCCTTTTCCTCGAACCAGGCGGAGTGCGACACCGTTTTCACCTGTACGCTCTTGCCCTTCTCCAGGCCGAACAACACCTGTTGACAGTCGAAGCGCTGCGCCAGGCGATTTACCACGGCCAGACTGGACTTGCCGAAATCGGCCTCGGAAAGCGCCGCCAGCGCCAGGTCGAGCAGATAGGCCGAGCGCTCCAGACGCGCGCCCTGCTCCAGCAGCGCACGCCGACTGAACAGGTCGATCAGCCAGCCCGCACCCCAGTGCATGAGGCGCCGGGCATGGGTAAGCGCCATCTCGTCGGCGGCATGCAGTTCCAGGATCACCACCCCGAACAATTCGTCACCCTGCAGCAGCGGATAGGCGAATTGAACCTGCCCGTCCTCCCCCCGGTTCACCACGCCCTGGCGGGTATTCAGGGACTCCTCGGCCACGCCGCGGAGATAGGAAAGATCGGCCGCCTCCGGCCACAACGCCGCCGGGGCAAAACGGCCGCCCGAGTCTTGCAGCAGCAACAGGCCGCTGCGGGTGCGCTGGACCATCCCGCACAGGATCGGCAGCCAGGCCTGGCAGAGTTGTTCGGCGTTCTGCGCCCGCGCCAGCGCCTGCCAGTAGTCGACTGGCTCCGCCGGTGGAGAGGTATCGTGGGCGAGGGGTGCGGCGTCCTTGCGTGACTGCATGGGCTGTCAGCTAAAACCGAAGAGAGTAGAGGGTATTTCGCTGATTCCCCGCATGGAATGCAATGGAATCAGGGAATTGCAGTAACGCCTGTGCGGACCAAGTTACGGCTTCATCGCTATCTGACCTCACAACCAGCCTGCAATGGAGCCAAAAACAACGGGACGAAAATTCGTCCCGTTCCGAATGTGGCCTGTGAATTACTTCAGCTCGCCGTAGCGGGTTTCATACTCGGACATCAGTTTGTTCAGCAATTCCGCCAAGCGCTTGACGGCGAATGGGCTCATCACGATGCGGTGTGACAGCTCGATTTCCATCTCCGGCTGGCTGCGGTCCCAACTGTTGTTAAGGCCGAAGTTCATCACCACTTCCTCGCGCGTCGAGTTGGCGTTGGCGAAATTCACATAGCTGCTCTTCATGTGTTCCACATTCCATTTCACCCTTGTTCCCGCCTGCTCAGCGGCTGGTTTTGCGACTTTTTCAGGGGTTTCAGCCATGTCGATTCCTTTCTTTGCTTGACTCAAGTTCGCACCTTTGCAGGCGCTCCAGGATACCCCCTCCTTTCGAAGGGGGCGCTTCTTCCTACAACCTCGCGCTCAACCTCGGCGCAACCTTCGGCAGGATGCGAAGTGCCTCCAGGTTGGGCTTCTTGGCCTTGCTGTCTGTGAGCCATTCGCCCAACCAACCCTTCTCGTTGCCTTGCTTGAACTCAAAGCCGCTGTAGCGGCTGCTGAAGTCGATCATCGTACTGACAGCGACATTTGACGTGACCGTGCTATCCAGGGCGACAGGGTGGATGAACGCAACCAGCTCATCCGGGAGGTTAACCCGGACAGCACCGTCGGTGGAGTCGGCGCCCACTTGCGGAGCCGGGTTAAGGGTCAGCCGGGTCTGGTTGAGTTGCACCCATTGCAGGTCGAGCTCGAATGTTCCCTGGGCATACGCTGCAACGCGGTAGTCGAGTTCGAGCAAGGTTCCGCTGCCGCCGGCCAGTTTCTCAAGACGGCTCATATCGACGGTCAGGCTGCCGGCCTGCCGGTTTTCCACGTAGTTCGTGAAATCGCCAGTGAGGCTGCCTCGGCGCACGTCGACCAGTTCCAGTTGGCTGCCGTCCCAAGCCAGGCGCAGCTGCACCTGGTCGAGGTCTTGCGCGGTGTCGAGCCGGACCGGGACGGTGATGATGCTGCCCGCCACAGCTTGAAGGTCGCGTGGAAGGTCGACCAACGGATCGGCGCCGGTGAAGGTGATCGGCGCGTGCGGCGGAATGGCCTGAATTTCCTTGCGGTCCTTGGCCGCGTTGAGAACCGTATCGCTGAGATAGGAGATCTCGCTGGTGAGCAGCAACCGGTCCACAGCACTGAACAGTTTGTCGCGGTTGACGTCGCCGACGATGGCGGGATCGACCAGCGGATAGTAGCCGTAGCCGGTGTCGAGCATGCCGGAGAGGCGTTGCATGCGGGTGGTGTCGCCGGTGTCATAGTCGCCATTGCCGCTGGTATCACCTGGGTAGGCATTGAGGTGCAGGCCGTCGTCGATGCTCACCGCGCGGCCCCCGCTCAACACGGCGTCGTGCAAGTCGAGCGCCTGTTTGGCGCCGTACTGGCTGATGGCGCCGAGGGGGACGCTGCCGTTGAGCCGCACCAGTTCGTAGGCGTTGTTGGTCGCCAGGGCGGGGGTGGCAAGGCTGATGCTGACCAAGCCATCGGCAATGTTGTAGCTGCCGGTGACGCCGCTGGCGAAGCTGACACTGGTGAGGTTGAACAGGCGGCTGTCGTAGCTGAGCTGGAAGCTGGCGCTGGTGACGCCTTCGGCATTGCTGAGGGTGATCGGCAGGCCGTCAAGCGGTGCGACGTTGCTGCCGGCGGCGTAGCCGACCAGGTTCTGGCCGGGACCGGTGAGCACTTTGCCGATACCGAGCACGGCGCTGTTGCTGGCGCCAAGGCTGAAGGCGCGGCGGTAGTGGTCACCCGCGACGCCGTCGCCGTTGCCGTCGAGCAGGCGACTGGCGTCGGCGCGCCAGCCGTCGCTGCGGCTGAACAGCGTGAGGTTGTAGTCGCCTGCATCGAACACGCCGGCGGTCTTGATGAAGGTGGCGCCTAAAAGGTCGTCGTCCATCACCAGGCTACCGCGGATGGGGCCGGGGTCGCCGGTCCGGGTGAACAGGAGGTCGCTGTCGCCCATCACCGCATCGGTGCCGCTGTAGAGATTGAGCACGCTCATATCGACCACGCGGTTGAAGTCGAGATGGAAGCCGTTGTCGCTCAGGGTGAAGCCGGTGATCTTGAAGCTGTCCGTGGCAACGCTGACCGTCGGGCCGCTGACGGCGTAGCTGCCGTCTTCGTCGCTGGCCGTCGCGCT
>CAYXMQ010000008.1:0-138625 GCA_964466195.1 uncultured Thiobacillus sp. | reverse complement strand
GTCTGCGTCGTGGCCGGCCACCGTCAGGTTGACGCTCTGGCCTTCGTTGACGTCCCGGTCGGCAACCGCGTCGGCCGTCGGGGCGCGGTTGGCGGCCGCACTGACCGTGACCGTCGGGCCGCTGACGGCGTAGCTGCCGTCTTCGTCGCTGGCCGTCGCGCTGATGCTGTAGCTGCCCGCCGCGGCGTAAATGTGGCTGCTGGCACTGTCGATCGTGCCGTCGCCCCAGTCGATGCTCCAGGCCGTGACGGTGTCTTCACCCGGGTCGCTGGCGCTGCGCGTGAGACTGTAAGCCTCGCCAATCTGGGCGCTGGCCGCGCCGCTGAGGCTCAGCGTCGGGGCGACGTTGTGCACCGTGATGTCGAAGAAGACGTCGATGAAGCCGTCCGCATGACCGTCGCTGACCCGCACGCCCACCGTGTGGCTGGCGTCGCCGTCGGGGGCGAGCCAACTGTAGGCCCCCGTGGCAGCGTCGATGCTGCCCGGTCCGCTGATTACGCTGTACGTCAGGCTGTCGCCGTCTGCGTCGTGGCCGGCCACCGTCAGGTTGACGCTCTGGCCTTCGTTGACGTCCTGCGCGGCAACCGCGTCGGCCGTCGGGGCGTCATTCACCGGATTGACGGTGATGGTCACCGTGGCAATGTCGCTCAGGCTGACGCCGTCGTTGACCCGGTAGGTGAAGCTATCCGTGCCGTTCCAGTCGGCCGTCGGCTGGTAGCTGAAGCCGCCGTCGGCGTTGAGGGTGAGAACGCCGTGGGTGACGTCGGCAACCAGTTCGGCGCCATAGGCCGGGCCGTCCGGGTCGCTGTCGTTGCCCGACACGTTGCCGGTGATGATCTGGTCTTCGTCGCCCGAGGCGCTGTCGCCGCCGGCGATCGGGGTCCGGTTGACGCCGAAGTCGCGGGTTTCCAGGGCGCCGCTGAGCATCGACACATCGAAGAAGCTGGCGGTGGTGTAACCCCAGCCGCCCGGGTCGACGAGGCTGACGCGATGCATGCCGGGGCCTACGCCGGTGAAGCGGTAGCCGCCGTTGGCCGCGCTTTCGGTGCTGAATTCACCGGCATCGAGCGCGCCATTGTCGTTGCTGTCGAGGAACACGGTCCAGCCCTGCAGGCCGCTGTCGCCCGCGTTGTTGACACGATCGGCATTGAAATCGTCGTACACCGTGCCGCTGATTTCGCCCAGTTCAAAATTGCCGAAGTCCTTGCCGCTGACGCTGTCGCCAGCCGCCAGGGTGACCGTGTGAGCGGCCGGGCCGGCGCTCAGGCCGGCGTCCGGGTCGTCTTCGTTGCTGCCGCCACCGCCGCCGCCTGGGTCGCTGCTCAAGCCGAGGATGGCCTCCGCCAGCGCGAGCATGTCGATGCTGTGGAAACTGAGGCCCGTGTTGGCGACGTTGTCGTTCTCATCGTCGCCGTCGTAAATGACGCCGCCGGTGCTGGCCAGCAGGCCGGCGAATTCCGCCGTGCTGAGGTTGCGACCGAGATTGGCCTGCGCCACATCCTGCGCCAGCGTAGCGATGCCGGCGAGGTAGGCGGAAGCCTGACTGGTGCCGTACATGGTGACGCTGCCGCCAGTGGCGTTGGCGCCGAGAAGGCGCGCGCCGGGGGCGAAGACGTCGAGTTGCGTGTCGTCGCGCTGCGAGAAGGCAGCAATCTGATTGGCGCCGGTGCTGTAGTCGATGGCGCCGCTGGCGTAGCGATAGGCGCCGCCGAAGTCGCCACTCCAAAGGGCGCCGGCCGCCAGCACGGCCGGATCGGCAGCCGGGTAGGCGACGCCGAGCTGGCCGCTGTATTGGTAATAGCCGTTGCCGGCGGCGGCGGTGATGATCACGCCGTTGCCGGCGAGCGCCGCCAGTTCGTCGCCGATGCCATACAGGGAAGCGGCGCTCGCCCAGTTCTGCCCATCACCCAGCGACAGGTTGATGACGCCGATGCCGTAGCTGGCGCGGTTGGTCAGCGTCCATTGCAGGGCTTCTTCGAGGTAGCCGAAGTTGCCGCTGCCCGCATCGCTGAACACCTTGAGGGCGATCAGATTGGCGTCGGGCGCCACGCCGCCGGCCATCGCATCGGAAGAGGCGATCACGCTGGCAACATTGGAGCCGTGGCCGTTGACGTCAGAGGCATTGGCGTCGCCATCGGCGAAGTCCCATTGATAGACGATACGGTCGGCCACACCGTTGCTGTCGGCGTCGGGGCCGAAGAAGCTGTGGTTGAGGTCGATGCCGGTGTCGATCACCACCGTGCGGATGCCGCCGCCATCCAGATTGGCGAAACGGGCGTCGTTGCGGTAGTCGTCGAGGTGGGTCAGGCCCACCGCCAGGGTATTGCCCTGAACCTGGTCCGCGCTGAGGCCGCTGAACACGAGTTCTGCCGGCAGTTCGAGCAGGGTTTCGGAGCCGGTGAGGGTCAGGCTGGCGCTGCCGGCGCCGATGGCGGGATAGGTCTGCACCCAGCCGGCCTGCATGACTTCGGCCACGCTGTAGCTGCCGGGCAGCAGGTTGTCGAAACGGTAGCCGCCGTCGGCAGCGGTGGTGGTGGAACGCTCGCCGCTTTCCAGCACGCCGTTGGCGTTGCTGTCCAGGTAGATGGTCCAGCCGGCAAGGACGCGATCCACGCCGGCGTCGAACTGGCTGTTGCCGTCCACGTCCTCGAACTTGCGGCCGCTGATGCTGGCGGCTTGTACATTGCCGAAATCGTTGCCGCCCGAATTCAGGCCGGAAGTCGCGGCGACCGTATAGTGGCCGGCGCCGGGCGCGGTCTGCAGCCAGCCCGCTTGCAGGACTTCACTGACCCTGTAGCTGCCGGGGCCGAGATTGGCAAAACTGTAGGAACCGTCGCTGGCGGTGGTCGTGCTGGCGTCGATGCTGCCGTCGCCGTCGCGATCCAGGTTGATGGTCCAGCCTGCCAGGCCGGCTTCGCCCGCGTCGCGCACGCCGTTGGCGTTGAGGTCGCTGAACTTGCTGCCGGCGATTTGTGCGAGTTCGAAGTTGCCGAAATCGGCGGTCGCGGTTTCGCCGCCGATGACGTTGACTTCACGGCTGCCGGCGGCCGGATTGACGGCCATCCAGCCCGCCTGCATCACTTCGGCGACGCGGTAGGTTCCGGCGGGCAGGTCGGCGAAGCTGTAGGCGCCGTTTTCGTCGGTCACGACGCGCAATTCGCCGTCATCCAGCGTGCCGCTGCCGTCGCTGTCGAGATAGAGGGTCCAACCGGCCAAGCCGGTCTCGTCGGTGTCCTTGTGGCCGTCGCCGTCCCTGTCCTCGTACTTCACGCCGGACAGCGTACCGACCTCGCCCGCCACGGTGGTGAACGCATCGGCGTCGGCCGGTGCGGCCTCGACGTTGCCGGTGTTGTCGCGCGCCGTGCTGTAGAAGGCGTAGGTGTGGCCGCTCGCGCCGGTGTAGATGGACTCGGTCAGCGCGGTGCTACCCAGCCAAAGCCGCCAGGCGGCGCCGTCGGTGGATACGAAGACATCGTAGTCGCGGATGGCGGAACCGCCCGCATCGTCGCTACCGTTCCAGTTCACTGTGATGGCGGCGTGGCCGTCGGCGTCCGCGTCCGTCTCGGCGGGCAAGGCCGCCACGGCGCTGCTGGGCGCAAGCGCATCCAGGGTATGGAAGATGCTCGGCGTGTCGATCGGTTCTTGCGTATCGAACACGATGCTGGCCTGTGCGTCCACCACATCGCCGGTCACGGCGGTGCGCCTGGGTTTGATGGTGTAGCTGACGTAGCCCTCGCCCCTGTGGGTGCCTTCCACCAGCACGATGCTGTGGTCGTTCGGGTCGTACACGGTGTCGTTCACCGGCAGGAAACCGATGGAGGCGTCGGCCGGCTTGTCGCCGGTGGCCGGGTCGATCGTGGTGAAGGTCCAGGTGGCCGTGGAACTGGCCACGTCAACGTTGACCGCCACGTCGACGTAGTAGCCCTGGCTCGCCGTGAAGTCGAGGCGGCCGGTATAGAAGGCGCGATCGGCGTTCAATTCCTGCCGCACGTCGGTCCAGCCGAAATCGTCGACCCGGAAGGTGCGCGGGTCGAGGTCGGCATCGAAGGTCTGCGACACCACCACCTGTTGCGCCGGCGCCGTGGCATCCGCCGCGTTTTCGAAACGGATGGTGTACGGAATGGCTTCATCGGCCTGGATGAATTTCTCCGGACCGAAGCCGACCGGCCCCAGGATGTCGTTGGGATCGCGCGGCCTCACTGCGCAAGGCGCGTAGACGATGGTCTTCTCGATGCAGTTCTTGTAGTCGAATTCGGTTTCGCTGCCGCCGCCGGGCCGGCAGGTGGGCGCCGCCTCGGTGACTTTCTTGATCTTCTCGGGACTGCACTTGCAGCATTCCTCAGGAATTGCGAAGGGCGGGAAGCCCTCGCTGGTCAGCGGCACTTCCGCGTTGCCGGCGACACTGGCCAGATTGCTGGAAGCGGGCAGGTAGGCCGGTGCGAACACCACCGGCATGCTCCAGGCCGCGCCGCTCCAGTTGGCATAACGGATCACGAAGTCCTCGCCGTCGGCGGACGCATCGGTGTCCTCGCTCCAGAACAGCGTGGTCACGCCATCGACGGAGCCGATCGCGGGCGCCGACAGCGCGCCGCTGTCGGCGACGACCGGCGCGGTCCAGGCGCTGCCATCCCAGGTGCTGGTCATCAGGGTCTGGCTGCCGCCATCGCTGGCTACCCAGGCGATCACCAGATGGCCGGCCGCGTCATGGCCGATGCTGGCCTTGGCGTCGCTGCCGGCGGTAGCGGCCAGCCGTTGCGGCGCGCTCCAGCCGGAACCGTCATCGACGCTGTAGTACAAGTCGGCCGAGCGGCGCACTGCCTGCAACTCGTCAGCGTTGCTGCTGGAAGACAGGCTGCTGGTATCGGCGCGGCTCCACACCACGATGCGCTTGCCGTCGGCATCGCTGCCCGCCACCGCGTCGTTGTTGAAGCCCAGGCTGCCGGCGATTTCCACCGGGGCGCCCCAGGCGCCGCCGCTGAAGTCGGCCACATAGAGCTTGCTGCCGATTGCCGTGCCATAGGGATCCATATCCTTGGCCCAGATGCCGAACACCTCGCCGCTGCTGTCGCGGCCCATGACCATGGCGGAATCGCGCAGCAGGTCGGCGCTGACATTGGCCAACACTGCATCGCCGTAATCGGCGCCGGTGCCGATCATGGCGGCCGGGTTGTAGGTCAGCGTGATGGGGTCGTCCAGAGACAACAGGCCGGCGTCGCTCGGATAGGAACCGGACTTGCTGAAGCTGAATGCCTCGAAGCCCCAGATCTTAGCCACGACCTGCGCGCCGTAGATGAACTGCAACAGCGGATCGCTGGGCTTCTTGATGATGTTGAGCTTGCCGCCGATGGAGCCGGACAAGGTGAGTTCGGCATCGGTGACCCCCTCTTCTTTCAGCGTGGCATAGAGGCCGATGCTGAAGGAGACGGCCAACGAATCCACCGAGTCGGGGCCGTAATAGACCGGGATCGGCGGAATCTTGGTCCAGCGCAGATTCTTCGCTTCGAAGGCGAGCGGCCCGACGAGGGCGCCGTGCTCGATCTTCAGCGGCGTCAGGTCATTGACCCAGTCCTGTGCCTTCTTCAACGCCACCCCGATGGGTTTCAGCGGCAGATAGGCGCCGGTGATGGTGTAGATGGCGTTCGGCCATTTGAAGCCGATCCCGCCGCTGGCATCCAGCTGCGCCTTGTCGAATTTCCAGTCGCAGTAAGGATACTTGGTGTAATCCACCGACCAGTAGCCGTTGAGGCTGCCGTTCAGTTCGCCGGCGATCTCGCCGACATCGGGTACGGTTACCGTCAGGCTGCCGGTGCCGCCCAGTCCGAGGGTGGCTTCGCAGCCGCTCTGCGCCAGAGTACCGGCGATCTTGATGCCGGCCTTGGCCTCGAAGCCGAACAGATTGCCGCTATTGAATTCCTTGCTCCAGGACAGCGAAATGCTGGTGTCCTCGGGGTTCAGGACGGCCTCGCTGCTGTCGAGCAGGGCTTGCAGCTCGGCGGCGGATAGGCTGAACAACAGGGAACCGGTGGAGACGTCGACCAGCGAATAGTACAGGTCGGTATCGTCCTGGATGTCCGCGTTCTTCTTGGTGTAGGTGATGACCGCCTCGCCGCTGGGAGTGATCTCCAGCGCCGGGCCGGCGTCCTGCCAGGTGTCGTTGCTGAGGCGCACCGGGTCGGACCATTCGTAACCGCCGCCGGCCTTCACGCGGCCGATGGCGTACCAGATCTCGGACGCATTGCCGTCGCCCTCGCTCCACACCGCGATCAGGCCGAGACTCGTGCCGTCGAGCAGGTTGTCGGCCGCTTTGACGCTGTAGCTCTTGACCGTGTGATCGGAAACCGACTGCGCCGCAATCCAGCCGCTGCCATCGAAATAGCTGTGGAACAACCGGCCGCCGCGATCCCAGAACAGGTGTTCCACACCGGTACTGTCGCTGAGCAGGATCGGATCCTGATCCTGCGGCGTGGTGTCCACCGGGGTTGCCGGCAAGGCATAGAGCACCTGGGTGGCGTCGCCGCTGCCCAGCAGGGTGACGTTGGGCGTGTAGTTGTCGGCATAACCGTCGCGGTCCATGTCGAACTGCTGGCCGGTTAGATAGAGGTCATACAGGCCTTCCTGCAGGCCGGCGAAGCTGTAGCGGCCATCCGCCGCGGTGGTGGCGATGCCACCCTTGACCATGGCGCCGCTGGTATCCAGGCGATAGGCCTGTACCTCGACCCCGGCCACCGGGGTGCTGCCATCCAGCGACGAGAGAACCTGGCCGGAGAGCGTGGCAAAGGGTATCCAGTTCGGATCGTCGGCGAATTGCCGGGCGAACAACTGGCGCACGTCGCGGATCGGGTGGCCGGGCTCGGACAGGTTGACCAGCATGCGGTCCAGCACCTGCACATACTCGCCCCAGGTGCTGCCGATGACCGGACGGAAGCGGGCCCACCAGGCATTCCAGTCGGCATCGGCTAGGCCGGCCGGGCGCACCGACAGTTCAATGCTGTTCCATTCCTCCTCGCTGATGACGCGGCTGTCGTAGGGCATGATGATGCCGACCCGGATATCCAGGGAGGCGTTGTCACCCGGGCTGCGGAACAGAACCTGCTGCGCGTATTCGGTTCCTGGGCGGAACACGTCCATCGGGCCGTCCAGGCTGGCGGCCAGAATTTGGATCGGCGCCGAGCGCATGTCGTCGGCGGCCAGGCCCAACGGCGTGTTGCTTTCGCTGCGCATGATCAGGAGCGGCGTCGCCGTGTCGGCGTCGCCGTCGTTGCTGTATTGCAGCGTGAACAGGTTGAGGCGGTTGACCGGCACCTGGGTCGGGCCGGTGATGGAGCAGTACACGTCGGCGCCATGGCCCTCGCTCGCCACCGTGACGGCGTCGGCCATCAGCGTGCTGCTGCCGTCCGCCTGTGTCGCCCGCAGGTCGTATTGTCCGGTTGCCGCGTTCACCAGGCCGAAGGTGGCATACGCTTGGCTGGTGTCGTCGAGCCAGGTTTCCAGGGCTTCGTAAACACTGCCGTCGGGGGCCACCAGGGCAAAACGGGTCGCCTCGGCGAAACGGGCGCCGCGGATACTTAGGGTCGAATCTCCGCTGTTGCTGATGGTGGCGGGGCTCGCCTCGGTGATCGAGAACGGCACCTGGGTTGCGCTGATGGTGTAGGCCGGGGTGCCGCTCACCGAGGCGCCGTAAGCCAGGATGTAGTAGGTGCCGGCGCGGGTTTCCGGAATCACCGCGGCGGGGTCGGCGCTGAAGGCGTCCCGCGACGAGTAGTCGAAAAGGCCGCGGCTGGGCATGCCGCCGTAGCGGATGTAGAGCTCGTTGGCGCCGCTGTCGTCGGCGCTGTCGAGGTCGAGGCGGATGGTTTCTCCGGCGCCGACTTCGAGCTTGTAGTAAACAGACTGGTGGTATCCCAGCGTGCCGCTGTCGCTGATCCCGATCTGCAGCAACTCGGCATCCATCGCCACCCGGTCGATGGACGCGGACAGGTTGTCGATCTCGCTGGTTTCCGGCTGCACCTGGTTGAGGATGTCGGAACGCAGGATCACGTAGTAATCGCCCGGGTCCACCCCCGGCAGGGCCGCGCTGACGCTGCGGCTGTAGCTGGAACCCAGCGCCAGCGGGGCGTCGCTCCAGTAGCGGATCCATTCCGAACCGAACACCGCGTCGCCGATATCCCAAGTCGTGTCGCTGGACAGGTAAAGCGTGTCTTTCCAGGTACCGAAGATGGCGTTGCCGTTGCCGCCGCTGTCCGCGGCGTTGCTCACCGTATAGGTGATGCTCGCGTTCTGTCCCGGCACGCCGTTGGCCGGCACGGTGATGAGTCCGGCGACCAGGTTGGCCGGCGGCGCCAGGCTCACATCCATGATGCCGCTGTCCTGGCCGACGTTGTTGCCCTCGTCGGACTCGGTGACGCTGCCGCCGCGGTCGCTGTAGACGAACACATAGAACGGCCCGGTCCAGCCGGCGGGGATGCTGAAGTCGCCGCTGGCGGTATAGGCGGCACCCGCTGCCAGGCCGCCTTGGTGGTATCGGTGGCCCAGGTAACGATCGGACTGGGAGTCGAAATTCAGGTCGCGGGACAGGTAGATGGCGTCGTACCAGTCGCGGTTCGGTGTCGCGTCGCTACTCTGGTTTTGTACCGTCCAGGTGATGCTGACGGGGCGGCCGCTGGTGCCTTCCGCCGGCGCATCGACGCTGCTGACGACCAGATCGGGTCGCAGGTACTGCTCGGGCTTGGGTATGCCGGAACCCTCGCTCCACGGCGAGATGGCCAGCACGCTGTCGGACACCCGAGCGTTGTTGGCTTCGGACGGATCCTCGAGGACGTTGCCATCCTTGTCCGTGTAGACGATGACGTACCAGTCACCGCTGCCCAGGTCGAACGGCAGGCTGTAAGTCGCACTGACCTCGTAGCCATCGCCGTCGGCCAGGGCATTGCTGCGGCGCGCCTGGCCGAGATAGACATCGTCGTTGCCGAGGCTGCTGTCGCGCGACAGCCAGACGCCGTCATACCACCAGTTGTTGTTGGTGGCGGCGACGCCCTGGTTTTCCACGCGCCAAGTCAGCGACAGGCTGCCGCCGGCGATGCCGGTGGCCGGGACGGCCAGTGGGGCCACCCGCAGGTCGGCGGTGTTGCGCACCACGGTGAGTTCGCTGGCCGCGACGTTGTTGCCTTCGTTGCCGCCCTCGTAGACCTGGTTGCCGGCGTCGCTGCGCAGGAACAGGGTGTAGTCGCCTGAGGCCAGGGTGTAAGGCAGGGCAACCAGGGTGTTGACGCTATAGGTTCCGCTCGTAGGGAGCGCGCCGGCATGGTTGAAGGTGCCCAGATGGACATCGTCGCCATCGCCCAGGATGGCGTTGCCGGAAGCGAACAACTGGTCGGTCCAGCCCGCCGCGACGGTATCGCCGCCGGCGTTGCGCACCGTCCAGGAGGCGCTGATCTGCTGTCCCGCGAGACCGCTGCCGCTGTTGGTAAAGGCGTCGATCACCAGATCGGCCGGATTGGAAACCACGCTGACCCGGTTCTCGGAAGCGCGCGTGTTGTTGCTTTCGCCGATCCCGCCGGCCGTGCCTTCGAATACCTGGCCGCCGCCGTCGCTGCGCAAGATCACGTAGTAATCGCCCGGGGCCAGGACATCGTCATTGGGCAGGATGTAGCTCATGCCGCCCGTATACGACTGGCCGACATCGAGCACGCCCGAGTGGTCGCGGTAGCCCATATAGCGGTCGCCGGCATCCAGCAGGGCGTCGCTGGACAGCCAGAACTGGTCGTACCAGTAGTTGTTGGGCGTCGCGCTGGCGCCCCAGTTGGTCACCGTATAGGTGAAGCTCAGGACATGGCTGTTCTGTGCCGTGGCGGGAATCGTGAAGGGCTCCGGCTCCAGGTCCGGCGGCGGCGTGAGCCGCACCAGGCCGGTGTCCGAGTTGGCGTTGTTGCTCTCGCTGGCGGTGCTGAATTCGTAGACGTGGTTGCTGACGTCGGTGACCACGAAGAAGCGGTAGTCCCGCGCCACGCCGTCCGCCGGCACGCCGATCGGCAGGGTCACATTTTCGCTGCGCGTGTAGCTGTAGTCGGCCGGATCCATGGCCGGGTTGGTGACCCGGTAGTTGTCCAGGCGGCCGCTATGCCACCAGGTTCCCAGTTCGGCGTCGCCGGCGTCGAGAGTGTCGTCCGCCGACATGTAGACGCGGTCATACCAGCCGGTTTCCTGAGTGCTGCCGCTGCCCAGGTTCTGCACCGTCCAGGTGATGTTCATCGGGCTGCCGGAGAAGCCGCCCGGTGCGTTGACCGACGTCACCTGCAGGTCGGGCGGGGGCGTCAAGACAATGGTGGTGCGGGCGCTGGCGGCGACGTTGTCGCCCTCGTTCTGGTCTTCGAACACCTGGTCGTAGCTGTCAGTCTTGACCAGGAACCAGTAGTCGCCGGAAATGCCGCGCGGCAGGGTCACCGCGGCCTGGCCGGAATAGCTGGCGCCGGCGGCGAGGTAGCTCGGGTTGTCCACCTCGGCCAGCAGCGTGTCGGCGCCGTCCAGCACATTGTCGAGCGACAGATAGACGCGGTCGCGCCAGGTGGGCACGCTGGTGGCGCCGCTGCCCCGGTTTTCCACGCTCCAGCGCACCAGGGTGCTCTGCCCGGAGGCGGGATCGCTGGGCGGGGTAACGCCGGCGACGACGAGGTTGGGCAGCACCGGGAAGCGCACGCCGATCATGTGGTCATCGATCAGCCGGTTGTTGTTCTCGGCTGCGGCGTGGTTGCGGTTGAGCGGGTCGCCGGCCGCCGCGGTGGTTTCGTAGTGTTCGTTCCAGATGTCGGTGTCCACCACGATCCAGCGGTCGCGCTGGTCGTTGTAGGGGATATCGATGGTCTGGGTGCGGGTGACCGATTCGCCCGGGTTCAGGCTGCCGACGAAGTTGAAGCCGCCATAGTTGGCGTAATCGTTCATCGTGCCGTCCCAGGAGAAGCGAAGATAGTCGGTCCAGTTGCTGGCCGCCGCATCGCCCTGGTTGGTGATCGTCCAACTCACATCCACCGCCGTGTTGCCGCTGGTTGCGAGGACCACGTCGAGCGGCGCGACGATGTTGCTGACCACCAGGTCCGGCCTGGCCGGCCAGGCGGTCGTGACCTGGCCGCTGGCGCCGACGTTGTCGCCTTCCTGGTCGTGCTCGTAGATCTGGCCGTTGTAGTCGGTCTTGACCAGGAAGTAATAGTTGCCGACGTACTCGATCGGCAAGCTGACTTCCAGGCTGCGCGCCAGGTCCGCACCGGCCGCCAGGGTACCCGTGTAGCTGGCTTCGCCCAGGTAGAGGTCGCCCCACCAGCCCTCGTTCAGCGTGGTGTCGCTGGACAGGTAGACGCGGTCGACCCAGCTGCCGCTAGCCTCGCTGGCGCCTTCGTTGCGGTCGCTCCAGTGCAGCGTGAACGGCACGGTGGTTTCGATCTGGGCGGCCGGCGGGGTGATGCTGTGCACCACCAGGTCGGGCATGGGCTGAACGTCGATCGCGAAGGCGAGGCTGCGCACATTGTTGGCCTCGTTGTTCTCGGCCTGCTGGCCGTTGCTGTCGGTTCTCACCAGCAGGTAGTAGTTGCCGTCGACGAGCGCCGTGTTGTCGCCCCAGGTGGCGCGCACCGGGATGTTGGCGATGGCCGCGCGATCGTAAAAATTGCTGCCCGCGACCTGGCTGAGCGGCGGCGTCGTGAAATCGAGGTAGGCCAGTTCGATGTCGTCGCCGTTGCCGTAGGTGGCGTCGCGCGACAGCACGACGCGGTCGCGCCAGGTGGACAGCGCCGGGTCGCTGCCGATGTTGCTGACGGTCCAGTTCAGCGTTACGGCCTGGCCCAGATTCGCACTCGCCACATCGGCCGACAGTGCAGTCGGTGTGAGGTCGGGCGAAGCCAGTTGCACCGTGGCGACATAGCTCTGGTTGCCGGCCGTGCCGGCATCCTGGTCCAGCGCATTGCCGGCCAGGTCGAACAGGGTCGTGGCCACGCTCAGCCTATAGGTTCCCGCCACGCTCTGGTTGGCAAAGCCCAGGGTGACGCTCCGCCCGTCACCGGACAGAGTCGCCGAGGTGATGGCGATACTGCCGCCGGAAGGATTCGTCAGCACGAAATCGCCGGTCTGCACCGAGGCCGTGGCGAGCGCCTCGCTGAAGGCCACGGTCAGGCTGTTCCAGGGCGCCGAGGCCTGCGGCGACGGCGCGATGCCGGTCACCGTCGGCGGCGTCAGGTCGAGGCGGAAGCTGCCGCTGTATTCGCCGCTGCCCTGTCCTTGCAGGTCGCTCAACGCGCCCGCGGCCAGGGAATACGTGTAGGTGCCGTCGACACTCGGGTTGCTCACGCTGAAGCGCAGGGTATCGCCATCGACGATTTCCACCGCACCGGCGCTGCCGCCGCTGCTCAGCAGCAGGTCGCCCGGGGCTGCGCTGGCCGGGTTGAGCGCTTCGGAGAAATCGAGGGTGATCGTGAAGGACGCCGCATTGAGCAAGGCGTTGTCCGCCGGATTGGCCGCGACCACGGTCGGCGCCGGGTTGCTCGCCCCGGAAGCGCCGGCGATTTTCAGCACGTACTCGCCCGCCGGCGAGCCGGAGGCCATGGCCACGCGCACACGATAGGCGCCCGCACTGCTGATGCTCCAGGTGCCATCGCCGTTGCCGGCCACCTGGATGCCGCTGGGATCGTAGAGTTCGACACGGGCGCTCAGGGCGTTGGCGGGTTCGCCGCCGCCGCTGATCGGGTTCGTCAGGGTGATGCTCAGCTGGTCTCCGGCCAGCACTTGGATCCGGTACTCGTCGGCGTCGTCGCTGGTGCTGCCGAGGCCGCCCAGCACTTCGCCGCTCAGGCCGATGTCCTGCAACGGACGGCCCGCATACGGGTCGACCTCGAAGGACTGGCCGCGGGTGGCGAGCAGGCTGTAGCTACCCGGCACGGCGCCGGAAACCCGCACGTAATAGGTGGCCGGGTCGGCGCTCGCGGGCGCCACGAAGTCGTTGATGTGGCGTTCCAGGGACGCGGAACCGTCCGCTCCCACCGCCAGCAGGTTATGCGCGGCGTCGTACAGTTCCAGGCGCAGGTCGTTGCGCGCCAAAGTCTGGTGCGCGGCCAGCGCCAGGCTGGCGACCTCGCCGCCGCCCAGGGTGACGCTGTACCAGTCGTCGGCCACGGCCGGTTCGTACTCGACAAAATAGCCGCTGATGAAATAGCTGTTGGTTAGGTCGTTCCAGAGCTGCCCCTCGGCATCCGCGTCGTTGCGGAAGTGCGCGTAGTTTTCCGCACCCCCGGCATTGTTGGGTTCGCCCGGGCCCCAGTTGGTGAAGCTCACGGACTCGCCGGTCACCCAGGTCCAGCCGCCCGCCGGTTCGACGGATCCGCTCGGCTGGTAGGCGCCGAGGAAGCGGCCGTTTAGATTGGCGCCAAAGGTGTTGCGCAGGAACAGGCTTTCATCCACCGAGTTGAGCGTTACCAGATGGCCTGCCGCGCCCAGGTATGTCCTGGCTTCGGCGGCCGCCTTGGCGCCGGTCCAGTTGAGGGTGGTGCTGCTGACGAATTCGTAGAAGTGGCCGTCGAATGCGTAGTACGTGCCGCTGCCGCCCGCGGCGCGCTGGCCGACCACCGCCGCACGGTCGGAGCCGGTGGTGATGAAAGCGGCGTCGAGGTTCTGGGCGTGGTCGCGATCGTTGTTCGCCGTGGCGAGCAGGGTTTCTTCTTCCAGCGCGGCATTGAGCAGCGCCTTCAGCGTATAGGTGGCCGCGCCGGAGAGGCTGGTGACCGTCACCGAATAGGCGCCCGCCGCCGCGACCGGCTGGGCCTGCAACAACACGTTCTGGCCGACGCCGGCCGCAGCGGCCTGCAGCGTGGAACCATCGGGCGCAATCAGAGTTAGCTGCAACTGGGCGCTGCCCGCGCCGTGCTCGGCCCAGACCGTGACGGTCTGGCCGGCATCGAGGGTCATGGTCCAGGTATCGGCGTCGCCGCTCTGGTTGGCCGCGCCGCCGGCGCTGCTCTGGTAGACCAGGCCGCCGGAAGGCTCCACCGCGGTGAACGCGGGCATCGGGGTGCTCGCGGCATCCACGCTGAAATGCAGGACATAGTTGTCCGCCGCCGGGTCGCCCTGGCCGGACGGCAACGGGTCGCTGGGCGCGCCGTTCAGCAGGTTGCCGACGGCATCGCGGAAGCCCGTGGCGCTGGAAACCAGGGTCAGGCTGTAGTTGCCTTCCGGCAGGTTGGCGTAGCTGACCGTGGCTTCATCGGAGGCCGCGCTGTAGCCGAAGCTGGCCGGCGTGTAGGTGAGGCCGGTGATGCTGTCGCTCAGCAGCACGTCGCCGCCGTCCAGGCCGCTGCTCGCCAGGTCTTCGTTGAAGCCGAAGGTGAAGCTCTGCGCGCCGGGGCTCAGCACGGCGTTTTCCGCCACTGTGGAACTGGTGACCACCGGCTTGGTGGCGTCGTAGTAGAAGGTCAGGCTCCAGGCGTCATTACCGGTGTTCTGTAGGTTCGCCAGGGCGCCGCCGCTCAGGCTCAGCGTATAGGCGCCGTCGCTGCTCACCAGGCCGGAGAGGCTGACGCGCAACGTATCCGCATCGACCACGCTGACGCCGGCCACGTCGAGGTCGGCGCCGGCCGGGCTGCTCAGCCGCACATCGCTCGAATCCAGCGTGGACAGCCGGATCGGCGCTGAGAAGTTCAGGTCCAGCGTGGCGGGCGGCGTATTGAATACGGCGCCGGCCGCGATGCTGGCGGAGTTCACCTGGAACGCCGGCAAGGCGCCCGTCGCATTGTCGACCGACAACACATAAGCGCCGTTGCCGCTGGCGGCCAGCACTTTCACGTTGTAGACGCCAGCGGCCAGGTCGGCGTAGGTCTGCGCGACGTTGCGGCCGTCCGGGGAGCTGCTGCTGCTTGGGGTGACCAGGGTCGCGCCGGAATACAGCTCGACCGCCAGAACCAGATCATTGGCCGGCAGGTTGGCCGCATCGAACGGCGTCGTGGTGGTGATCGCCAGATCGTCGCCTGCGGCCACCTGGATCTGATACTCGTCGGCGCGGTCGCCGGCGGCCCAGGCCACAGCCTGTTCCATGAGACGGTCGGCCATGCCGGTGTTGAGGTAGCCACTGGAGCTGCCGGAACCGGCATAGGTGGGGCCGAGATAGACGCTGCGCCCGGCGCCCGGATGGCCGACCACCACCGCGCCGCGGCTCGGGTAGCCGCTCAGGTAGGCCAGCGAAGTGCCCCAGGCATCGACGCCGCCGCTGGAATATTCCGCGTTAATGGCGCCAATGGCGAAGTTGCTCAACCCCTGGGTGACCGGATGGCTGGTATCGGTGAAGGTGATGGTCGGGTTGTACTGATATTGGTAAGAAGGCGAGGTATCCACCGGCATGATGGCGTTGATGTCGGCGAGGATGCCGTTGGTTCCGCTCGTCGAAGCACCGACTTGGTAAATCAGCCAACCGGTGCCGACCACGCCACCACCGGATTCCACCCATTGCCGCAAGGTGCTGGCGATAGCGGGCGTGAAGGCCGCATCAACCGTGTAGTCGCCCATGACCACCACGTCATAGTTACTCAGTTCAGCAAGGGTATCGATGCTGCTCGGGCTGACGTTGCTGGCGACAAAGTTGTAGTTGACCGCGGTATTGCCGTCACTCAACGAATCATTGAGCTGGTTGGTGACGCCATAGCCGTAACTGCCGTTGAGCACCGCGACACGAACCGTGCCCCCACTGGCACCTCCGACGGACAGCGCAGCCAGCACCTCGTTGCTCGGCGCGACGGCCTGGCCGCTGACCAGTTCCAGACCGAAAACCTGGCCGCGAGTAGCGACCAGGCTGTAGTCGCCGGGCGCATTGCCAGAGATTCTGAGCGTATAGACGCCGCTGTCGCTCGGCAGGAAATTCATGATCGCCTGATGCACGTTGCCGGCATCGCGGCTGCCCAGCGCATAACGCACGCTGCCGTCGGCATTCCACAGTTCCAGCACCAGGTTGGCGCCCTGCGCATAGGTGTCGTGGCGCGCCACGAAGGAGGCGGCTTCGCCCGCCGTGAGGGTCACCGCGTACCAGTCCTCGTTGCCGCTGGCCAAGTTGCCGCGCACGGCGGCGCGGCCGGAGCCGGTGGCGATGAAGGCGCCGTCGAGCGACTGAGCGCTGGCGGCGCTGTTGTTGGCGAGCGCCGTCAGCGGCTCGCCTTCCTGGGCGGCATTGAGCAGGGCCTTCAGCGTATAAGTGGCCGCGCCGGCGGCGCTGCGGACGTTGATGTGCCAGATTCCGGCGATGTCGACCGGTACGTTTTGCAGCAGCCAGCTTTGTGCGCCGCTCGCGGTGCCGCGGGTAACGCCGTTGGGATCGATGATGTCGAGTTCCAGCGTGCCGCCGCCGACGCCCGGCAGCGCCCAGGCAGTCAGAGTCTGGCCGAGGTCGAGCGCGAGCGTGTAGTTGTCGCTGTCGCCGCTCGCGTTGAGCGCACCGCTGGCCTGGCTGGAATGGACCAGCGAGCCGGCGGGTTCCACGGCGCTCAGCGCCAGTGCGGTATCGCCGCTGCGATCGACGCGGAAATTCAGTATCCAGTCGTCGCCGTCGGCGTCGCCGGTGTCGCCGTTGAGCGGGTTGCCGAGCAGGTCGCGCACGGCCGTGGCGCCGCTCTTCAGGGTCAGGCGGTAATTGCCTTCGGCGAGGTTGGCGAAGTTGGCCGTAATGGTGTCGCTGGCCGCGGAATAGACCAGGCTGCTCGGATTGATGCTGGTCCCGGTAATGCTCTCGGTCAGCACCATGTCCTCGCTGCCCAGGCCAATCAATCCATCCGGATCGGCCAAGTCTTCGCTGATGCCGAGAACCAGCACCAGGGCGCCGGGTTCCAGCACCGCGTTCTCGGCGACGCTTTGCGCGATGACGGTCGGCAAAGTGCCGTCGTAAGTGAAGCCGGCGTTGTAGGCGGCCAGGCTCTGGCCGCCGATGCTATCGACGCTGCCTGCACCCAGGGCATAGCTGTACACGCCGTCGCCGCTGTCGAGGCCGCTGAAATAAAAGCGTGCGGTGCGCCCGTCGAGCAGTGTCAGGCTGCTGGCGCCCTGGTCGGTGGCGCCGTTGAAGGACAGGCGCAAGTCGTCCGCCGACAGGCTGGTCAGCAGCACGGTGTCGGAGAAGGTCAGGTCGACGTGGGCGGGGAAGGCGGACAGCTGCGCATCTGCGGCGAGGCTGGAGGCGACCACGCCGAAGTCGCCGACGCGGGCGCCCGCGACCCGCAGACTGTATTCGCCGACCCCCGCTTCCGCGGACAAGCGCACGCGATAGCTGCCGCCGGCGACATTGTTGTAAGTCAACTGGAGGTTGCGGCCATCCAGATCGACGCTGGCATCAGGCACCAGCAGCGCACCAGCGGCGTCATAGAGAAGCACGTTGGGAACCAGCGTGTTGGCCGGCTCCAGATCGCCCGCCGCGTCGTGGAACGGGGTCGCCGTGGTGATCACCACGCTGCTTCCGGCGTCTGCGTCGAAAAGGTATTCGTCCGCCTGGGTCTTGAAGTTGACCACCGCGTTCAGTTCGGCCGCACTCATGCCGTGCAGCGCACCGAGGTTCAGGGCCGCCAGTTCCGGCGCCTTGGCCAGTGCGCCGGCCTGATTGGCGTTCTGCGCGGCGAAGTGCATGACGATCCGGGTTTCGCCGGGTTGCAGGGCCAGGTTGTAGCCGTAGTAAAGATCATCGTCGCCGCTGCGGCTGGCCGAGACCGGGCCGTCGGCGTCCGCGCCGGCGATGACGTGCAGCATGGTGGGGTCGCCGCTGCCGTTGTAGTCGTCGCTGACGACCCACTGGTCGGCATGGGAGAACACCGTGTCGCCGCTGGAGGTGGCTATCAGGTTGGTGCTGCTGTCCGAGCCCAGGTTGGTGTACAGCTGGACGTTGACCGTCGCCGCACTGGCGCCGGCGTTGCTGAAGATTTCCAGGAAGCGCGCCCAGCTCTGGTCGCTGGGGACGTAGATCTTGCGCGCGATGTTGACGCCGCCGACGGTCTGGTCGCCGATGCGGATTTCCCGGCCGCCGTCTTCCGCCGTGCCGGTGCTGAACCCGTCAAACCACTCATAACTAGTGCTGTTGACGCCGAAGGTCAGGTACAGGCCGCCGTCATAGGCATCGGAAGTCCCGTTGTTGATGTCGCCATCGCTCATGATGTCCCAGAGATAGCCGCTGGCGTCGTAGAGATTGACTCCCAGGTCGATCGCGGTCCCGCCCGCGGAGCTGCCGCCCGCCTGCGACGCCAGCGCACCCAGCACCTGGCCGGAGCGGCCGATGTCCTGCAGCGTGCCGGCCGGCATGGACTGTTCCAGCGTCGCGTCGCGGGTGACCACCAGGTTGTAGAGGCCGCCGGCATCGCCGCCGACGCGGGCGTAGTAGATCGCCCCATCGGCATCCGAGGCCAGGCCGTCGATGGCCAGGTTGCCGGCGGCGTCGGCCACCGCCAGCGCCAGCCTTTCCGTGGCGTTCCAGAGTTCCAGGGTCAGACCGGCGTTCTCTGCGGCCAGGGTGATGCTGGCGGAACGGCCCGCGTCGAGCGTGAAGCGGTACCAGTCGGGCGCCGGGTCAGCGAGCTCGTATTCGACGACGTAGCGCGAGGTGACGCCGTCCGAGTTGGTGACGTCGTTCCAGGCCCAGCCTTCATTGTCGGCATCCCAGGCATATTGCAGGTGGTTCTCGCTGCCGCCGGCGTTGTTGGGCTCCCAGGTACCGAAGTTGTTGAAGGCGAATGCCTCGCCAGTGACCCAGGCCCAGCCGCCGCCGGGCTCGGCGGAACCTTCGGGCTGATAGCCGCCCAGCCAACTGCCGGCCAGTGCGGCCCAGCCGAAGCGGTCGCTGACCCAGCGGTTTTCCTCGGCCGTGGCGAGCGTCAGCAGATGCCCGGCGACGCCGGCATAGCTGCGTGCCGCGGCGTCGTCGCGTGCGGCTTCCCAGGTGAGGTTGGCGCCGGCGTCGACCGGCTCGTAGTAATGGCCGTTGCCGTCATATCCATAGCGACTGCCGTCCTGCAGCCGCGGCAGGCGCATGCCGGTCACGGCCAGGCGATCGCCGCCGGCCTGGGCGGGCAGGCTGCTGGCATCGAGGTTCTCCGCGTCGCCGGGCGCATCGTTGTTGGCGCCGCCCCACGCTTCGCTCTCCAGCGTGGTGTTGAGCAAGGCAGCCAGGCCGTAGTTGCCCGTGCCGGAGCCACGCACTTCGACTCGGTAGCTGCCGGCTGCGCCGATGCCCAGCGCATTGAGGCGCACGCCCTCGCCGGGGCCCCCGCTGCTGATGCCGATGGAATGGCCAGCGCTGTCGAAGAGTTCCAATTCCAGCGCGAGCCCCAGCGAACCCGGCGTCGCCACCAGGCTCAGGGTCTGGCCGGCATCCAGGTCCAGCGTGTAGGCATCGGCCTCGCCGTCTGGAGTGATCGCATTCTTGGCTTCGGCGATAAACAGCGAGGCGCCGGCGGGCGACAGGGGTGCGAAGGTCAGCGCCGTCGGCGCTGCGGCATCGACATTGAACTGGAAGTCGAAATTGTCGGGGTCGTCGTTGCCCTGGCCCGAGGGCAGCGGGAAGCCCGGCCAACCGTTCAGCGCCGCGCCGCTCAGGCCGCGGAAGGCTTCGGACCCGCTGAACAGCGTGAGGGTATAGGAACCTTCGGCGAGATCGTTGAAGGTGAGCGTGAGCCGGTAGGTTGTCGCGTCATAGGCGAAGCCGTCGATGTTCACCGCGTGCCCGGCGAAATTGTCCCAAACCGCGACGTCTTCGCTGCCCAGGACTGCCGCATCCAGGTTCTCGCTGAAGTCGATGTTCAGCGTGACCGGACCGGCGGCGAGGCTGGCGCCGCTGTCGAGGGCGTTGCCGGCGCCGTCATGGATGGCCATGACATTGGGCCGGCCGTCGCTGTCGAGATCGAAGCCGTGTGCCCAGTAGACGTTCTCGACGTTGCTGATCGCGGCCAGCGAGTCATCGAGAATCTCCAGGGTGTAGTGCCCGCTGCCGGCGAGCAGGCCGGCCAGGCTGAAGCGCACTCTGTTGCCGTCGAGCACGGTGAGGCCGGTGGCGGTGCGGATATTGCCCGCGGGGTCGATCAGGCGCAGGTCGTCGGCACTCAGGCTGGGGAGCAGCACCGGGGCGGAAAAGGTGACATCGACATGGCCGGGGAAGTCGGACGTGCCCACCACGCCGTCGAGGGAACTGGCGATGACCCGGAACGGCGGGTTGTCCTGGCTGGCGCCAAGGACGCGCAGCAGATAATCGCCGCCGGTGCCATTCTCGCCGCCGACCCGCACCGTGTAGGCGGCGTCCGCATAGGTGTAAAGACTCAGCCAGGCGTTGCGGCCATCCCAGCTATCGCTGTCGGCCATCAACATATTGCCGTCGGCGTCGTACAGCGCCAGTTCCGGGTCGAGCGGGTTGACCGGCTCGAACTCGCCGCCGCCCGGCGTCGCCGTGTAGAGCTCGATCCAGTCTCCGCCCCGCACCGGCAAGGTATAGAAGTGTTCACGGGCGCCGGCCCAGGCCGCCGCCTGTTCCAGCAGCCGGTCGGCGTCGCCGGATTGCAGCGCGGCGACCGGGTCGAAGTACGTCATGCCCAGGTAGACGCTGCGGCCGAGACGGCTGTGGCCGACCACCACCACATCGCCGCTCTCGCCGCCATCGTCGGCGCGCCCCAGCACCGTGGCGCCGGCATCGACGCCGTCACGCGCGTATTCGGTCCAAGCCGCGAGCGAGAAGCTGTTGACGCCCTCGGTGACGGGATGGCTGGTGTCGAACACGTCGATCCAGGCCGGCGTGGTATCGGAGCCGATGTCGCCGTAATCACCAACGGTCTGCACCGGCAGAATCGCGTCGAGATCGGGTTGCGCTGCGATCGCGCCGTCGGCGCCGGCAGCGAGCCAGACGCTCCAGCCGGTACCGACCACGCCGCCACCGGCCTCGACCCATTGCCGCAGCGCCGGCGCCAGGCCGGGCAGGCCCGCAATAACTGCATTGGTCCAGTCACCCAACACCACGACGTCGTAGTTGGCCAGTTCGCCCAGGCTGTCGATATCCGTTCCGGCGACCAGGGTGGCATTGAAATCGAAGTAACTGTCGTCGTTGAGCTGCGCCACCACGGCGTCGGCCGGGGCTGCATTGCCGCCCTTGTCGCCCAGCACGGCGACGCGGGTCGCCGGGTCGGCGGCGAAACCGGCCAGCACGTTGGCTTCCCGTGCGTACCCGTCGGGCACCGTATCGACCAGGGGTTGCACCGCGACCGGGTCGAGGCGGAAGCCGGCGCCACGGGTGACGACCAGGTTGTAGTCGTCGAGCGCGGTGCCGCTGACGCGGACGTAGCAGGTCATGTCCGCGCGGGCGACGAAGTCCTCGATGGCGGCTTCGACACCGCCGCCGACGCCACGATCCAGGGTCAGCAGGTTGCCGGCGGCATCGTAAAGTTCCAACGCCATGCCGCTGGCGTTCTCGGAATCCAGCGCCAGCGTGGCGCTGAAGCCTTCGTCCAGCGTGAAGGAATACCAGTCGGATTCGAACGCGCTGGCGCCGACGGCCTGGATCTCGCCGATGGCATAGGAGCCATCGCCACCGGTCGTGTAGACGCGCAGGTAGCGCGCGCTGACCGGGTCGGCGAAATCGACCGTGGCGTCGTATTCCGCGTTTCCGGCCGCCGTGCTGAAAGTGTCCATGCCCCCGACATCGCCGGCGCCGGCGCCGATGTCGAGCAGCCGAGTCCAGGCGAGGCCGTCCAGCGACCAGTCGACGGCATAGTCGTCGTTGTCGTCGACGCTGAGCAGCAGATCGGCAACCGTGGTGGCGGCTCCCAGATCGAGGGTGAACACCAGGCCGTCGCTGCCTTCCTGATCGTTCCAGTAGACGCTGCCGTTGCCCGCCCAATAGGCGCCTTCGTACGGCGTCACGCCATCGGTCAGCAAATCGAGGCTGTTGTAATAGTCGGAATCGGCCAGCCCGCTGGCGGCGGCGCCCGCCACCGGAAGCAGCGCCTCGGTGGTGAGGCTGATGTCGTCCCAATCGCGGTGGTTGAGATAGAACGGGTCGTCGTAATACTGGAACTTGATGCGGAAATCGGCGCCCAGGCTGATGCCGGCTGCGGCCGCCGCCGCGTCCAGGTCCACCGTGTAGAGATTCCAGCCCTCGTCCTCCGGCCCCAGTTGCACCACCGGATGCCAGGTGGCGCCATCGGCGCTGATCGCCACGCCGTCGGCGTTGAAGTGCCCCTCGAAAACGCCGGCGAAGGTCTCAACGGTGTCGTCGCTGCCGCCTTCGTAGAAACGCAGGGTGGCTTGGCCCACGCCCGACAGGTCCACGTTCCAGATCGCCTCATGCAGCACCGTGTAGTCGCCCTCGACGGGATCCTGCACCGCCTCCATGCGCAGGTAGCCGGTACTCTCATGGCCCGAGCCGTCGAAGCTCTGGCCGTTGAACGCGGTTTCGCCCTCCGGGGTGGTCTGGCTGTAGAACGACCACTCGCCGCCGACCGTGTTCTCGAAATCCTCCGCCAGCACGACGCCGGCCGGGGCGGCGCCGATGGCAGCGTGCACCGCGCCACGGCTGGCGTTGGAGTCCGCCAGGCGGATGAAGCTTTCCTCGATGTCCTGGGCATGCTCGCGATCGTCGTTGTTTCCGCCCGGAAACAGATCCCAGTCGTTGGCCGCATTCAGCAACACGCCGACCTGGTAGCGGCCGCTGCCTTGCAGGCTGGTCGCCCGGATCGTGTAGGTGCCGTCCCATTGCGCCGACGCGGTGTTGAAGCCTGCAGCCATACCCGTTTCCGCGGCCTCGCCGCTCGCTATCCAGTCGCCCCAGGGACCGAAAACCTCGACCCGTCCACGGAAAGTGCTGTCGACCGGGAACAGGCCGACGCTCAAGGTCTGCCCGGCGTCAAGGTTGAGGGTGTATTCGTCGCTGTCCCAGTCGCCCTGGAAGGAACCGGCGGCCATGGGGTCGTAGATCAGTGAGCCGACGGGGGCCTTGGCTTGCAGCGGCGTCGGGTAGGCCTGGCGATAAGGGATCCACTGGTCGCCGCCATACATCGGGTTGCCGCCGAGATCGCGGAAGTAGTTTGCCAGCAGGTTCAGCGCATACTGGCCGGCGGGCAGCTGGGGAAACTGGACCGTGACGACATGAGTGGCCGGGTCGTAGTCGAGGCCGGTCGCGGCGATGAAGCTGCCGCTCTCTTCCTGATACAGCCGCGCACCGGCGGCGTTCAGAACGCTCTCATCCAGCGCTTCGTTGAAGCCGAGGCGGACGGTCAGTGGCTGGTCCGCAACCAGGGCGGCGTTATCGCCGGGATCGATCCTGTCGGCGCGGGGCCCGAGGATGGAAGCGACGCGCAACTGGTAATCGCCGGCGCCACTGGCGGCGCCGAGGTTGATGCGATAGGTGCCGGCCATGCCGACGGGAACCCGGTATTGCAGATACAGGTTGCGGCCATCGCCAACATCGCCGCCGCTCGCGACGGCCGTGCCGGCTGCATCAAGCAGCGCCAGGCTGGGATACAGCGTGTTTTTCGGATCGTTGACCTCGCCGCCCGGGGTGGCGGTCCATATCTGCACCAGGCCGTAGTCGGCCAAGTCGAGCACATGGCTGTCCAGGGTATCGCCATCGCGTCCCAGGCTGCCCAGGTAGTTGCCGGTCGGCGGCAGGGCGCCTGCTACAGAACCGTTCGGCTCCACCTCCAAGCCGGAGTGGCGGGTCGCCACCAGGGCGTAATCCTCGCCGCCGTTCCCACGCACTTCAAGAAAATAGCGCGCCGCCGCGGGAATCAGGTAATCGCTGATCAACTGGTCGAAATTGGCCACGGAACTCGCCGTCGCCAGCACCGTCCCCCCGGCATCCAGCAGACGCAGGCTCAGGCCGCCGCCGCCACTCCCGGTGCGCGACGACAGGCCGACCGAAACCCGTTCGCCGGGCCAGAACCATTGCTGGTAGTAATCGACATCGGCCGCATCGGCCAGGCTGCCGACTGCGCCGGCACGGGCGCCACCCTGGGGCAAGCCAATCCAGACATCGTTCAGGCTCTGGGCGCTACCCTCGCTCGGCGTGCCGTTGCTGATGCCGGTCACGGGTTCGGCTTCCAGCGTGGCGTTGAGGAACATCGCCACGTCAAAATCGCCGCCATCGCCGGCCGCATTGACATTGCGCACATCGAGGCGGTAATCGCCGCTGTGGTAGTTGAGCACGGAGTCGAGCAAAACGCTGTCGCCGGCATCCGTCGCCGTGGCGGCGGCGACCGGGTTGTCCCACGGGTCGAACAGCGTGATCGAGGCGCGCAGATCAGAATCGGCCGTGTCGAACACCACCGAAATCCTCTGCCAGGCATCCAGCGTCAGCGTATAGGACTGCGTGGCGTCATGCGCCGCCAGCGTGCCGCTCTCGCTGGCCTGGTGGATCAGGCTTCCAACCGGCGCCACCGGGTTGAAGTCCGCCGACATCAGCAGCCTGGGTTCCAGGCTCTCGAACAAAATCTTGCGCCGCTTCGGCGGCCGCGCCTGAGCCCGCTGGTAGCAGGCCATCCGGCCGTTTAGTCGCTCCAGCACACGCCCAATCGCTTGCCTGGTGTCTTTGCCTGCCGAAAACAGCACATTTAGCGCGCTCATCGCTGAACTCCTTATCAGTCATGTTGCGCATGACTGCCCTTCAAAGAAGCTTCACTGGCGTGTTCTCGCCTTGTTTAAGCCGACCAGCCAGCTTCAACCCGAGGAACAACTTGCGCATCCAATCCAAATGACGCCCTTACAAAATCTAAATATCCGTTTACACACCTCATTCTTGCCCAAAGGGTGCAAACATCAAGCCAAAGCGATAGCCTATAAATCGCTTCAATCTACAAAAAACAGTTCCGTCAATGTTTTTAATAGACCAACTTAAAAACCAACCGACTCCTGTTGTTATTCAATAACCACAACCCGAGGCATGTAAAATTTTCCGACACCAGGTTAAAGCAAGCCGAGTACGGTCCTGCTGTTCATCGGATAGCGTTCAAGCCGCTCTGTTTCAACGTGCCGACACGGGGCCGCATTAGCGTAAGTTTCTTTAGAAATTGGGAATCCTCTCGCCCATGACCACTTACCGTGACCTCATATCCCGCCAGAAGTGCAAGGCCAACTTGCTGGCCTTCGGGGGCATGTTTGTGTTCATGGCGGGAGGATTTCTGGCCGAAATACACAATGCCTTCCTGCTTTTCGGCTTGATCGGATTTGCCATATCCATAGTGGGCATCCTGGCGCTCATCGCTCGGGTGCGCTGCCCAGCATGAGCGCAACTGGGCTATGCCACCTTGACTCCAGGCGGACCTTTCTCGGTTTCGGACAAGATTCGCGACCGCCCCCAATGCGGCGTAAATCTGTACATATCCCTCCCGGAAGAGCCGGATTGACGCCCCCATCCTGACGCGGCGCTTTGCCGCGAAGGAGGGGTAACCCACTTTACGGGCGGATTGCACTGCAGTCATGCCAGACCTGATCAGTCGAGACAGGCGAGTGATTATCCGGCTCTGCGGCGCAAACGCAGCGCACCCAGGTAGGCGCCAAGCCCCCCCAGCAACAACCCGACCATAGCGGGTTCGGGAATGCCAGTAGGGGCGTCGACTTTAATCATCATCTTCGAGCCCTGAGTCACATCGCTATAGGTGAAATCGATTAGGTTCATGTCGATGATAGTTGAGGACACGCCGTTCGCCTCGAAGTCGAACAGGTAGTCGCCCGGTGTGGCTCCCGCCAGGATACGGAACGCACCGACGAAGTTGATTGCAGTGCCGAGGTCGAGAAAATTCGTGCCGTCCGATTCCCAGTTCAGCACGTAGTAACCATCAGCCGCCGCGCTGGCGGAGTTGTCGTTGGCTGTAGCGGGGACGCCGATCGTCCCGATATGGGCCGCCACACCCGACAGCGAACCGCTGTAGGCATGCATTCCACCCGCGCCGAAGGCGATGGTGGAGGCCGCTGGATCGAAAGCCAGCACGGTCTCATCCCAGTCGAGTATGAAGTCCCATAGGTAGACGTTGTTGAAACCAACCGACCCGTCATTGGTGATCGTCAATTCGGGACGAAAGACCGTAGGCCCGCCCGCCAAACCATGGTTAGGCGTATAGGCGGGAGCTTCGACGAGGGGACCAGCCAATACGCTGGTCGAGGCAAACGCGGCAACCAAGGCGGTCGCCGCAACAAGGGAGCGCAGAGGGGGGATCATGACCACTCCTTCGGGTAGCGGAATAAGCGCAGCATTTCAAGCACCTCCCGTGCCATAATATTTATTTCAATAAAATCATGGCGTTGGCTATGCCCGCAAAACTTACATCCGCTAAAGTGTAAAAAATACCGACAACATCGTTAGCCAGGTTGCCTGATGCGCTGGCGAGGGCGGCCAAAACATTGCAACGACAGCAGAGCGGACGCAACCCTAAGCCGCGTCGCCTCGTTGTTAGCGCATGTAGGCGTAGCCTTCCTGTTGCAGGCGGACGATTTCCGCATCGGCCATCGGCACCAGGGTGACGAAGCCGTGAATGTCTTCCGGCCGCAAGCCATGCCCTTCCGCCGCGAGTTTGCACATGCGGAATTCGACCAGGCCGGACAGCGTCGCGCTTTGGGCGCGTTGCATCAGCTCCCGATGCTTGGCCAGGTTCTTGACCGCAAAGAAGGGGATCTCCTGGCCATGCAGCACGATCACGACTTTGTTGTCGAACGGGTCGCTGCCGTTCAGATCCAGCAGCAATTGGGCGCGACTGATCACCGATCGCATGGCGGCCTCGGAACGGGTCGCCACGTCGTACACCACTTTCTGCTTGGCATAGCTCTGCGCTACCGCCTTGCCCCGCCCCCAGGGCGCAGCCGGATCGCTCGCCGACGCAGAGCCGAGGGTGAGCAAGAGAGCGGCGAATAGAAACGGGAACCAGCGCATGGCGTACTCCTTGTGAGGTAAGCTGCAGCATGGACCGCGTGCAGGGTGATTCAGTTCGCACGGCCGCCAAGCCGTTCTTGGCGAGTCCGGCGAAAAACTTGGGCCGTGTGCGCCTCGCAGTCGATCAGTACTCCGGCGGGCGCAGATAACTGTCGCTGCTCGAGTCGAGCTGAATGTCCATCATGCCGTCATCGACATCCACGGCCTCCCTGCCGACCAACGCCGGAAAGGCCAGGACCAGGGCGACCATGGCCAACTGGATCAGCACGAAAGGAACCGCGCCCCAATAGATATCGCTGGTGCGCACCGTCTTGGGTGCGACGCTGCGCAGATAAAACAACGCGAACCCGAACGGCGGGTGCATGAACGAGGTTTGCATATTGATGCCGATCAAGACGCCGAACCAAACCAGATCGATACCCAGCGTGACCGCAACGGGCGCGAGCAGGGGCACGATGATGAAGGCGATCTCGAAGAAATCGAGGAAGAACGCGAGCACGAAGATCAGCAGGCTGACGGCGACCAGGAAGCCCAATTCGCCGCCGGGCAAGGCGGTCAGCAACTGCTCCACCCAAAGATCGCCTTCGAGCAGCCGGAACACCAGCGAGAACACCGTCGAGCCGATCAGGATGAAGATGACGAAACTGGTCAGCCGAGTGGTGGAATCCATCGCCTGCTTGAGCTGATCGAGGCTCAGGCGGCGCTTCGCCAGCGCCAGCGCCAAAGCGCCGGCGGCGCCCATCGCGCCGCCTTCGGTCGGCGTGGCGATGCCCAGGAAAATCGTGCCTAGCACCAGGAAGACCAGCATCAGCGGCGGCAGAATGGAACTCCCCGCCTTCAGCCACAGCGCCTTGCCGCGCAACAGCCGCGCCGATGCCGGCAAGGCCGGAACCATGGCAGGCCGAGCCAGGGTCAAGACGAAGATGAAGAGCAGATAGAAGCCGGCCAGCATCAGGCTGGGCACCAACGCGCCGCGGTACATCTCCCCCACCGAAACGCTCAACTGGTCGGCCAGGATGATCAACACCAGCGAAGGCGGAATGATCTGCGCCAGCGTGCCGGAAGCGGCGATGACACCGCTGGCGACGCGTTTGTCGTAGCCGTAGCGCAGCATGATGGGCAGGGAAATCAAGCCCATGGCGATCACCGTTGCGGCGACGACGCCGGTGGTCGCCGCCAGCAATGCGCCGACCAGCACCACGGCATAGGCCAGGCCGCCGCGCAGCGCGCCGAACAGCTGGCCCATCGTATCGAGCAATTCTTCGGCCAGGCCGCTGCGCTCCAGAATCAGGCCCATGAAGGTGAAAAACGGGATCGCCAGCAAGGTGGCGTTGGCCATGATGCCGTAGACCCGTTCCGGCAAGGCCTGCAGTTGCGCGAATTCGATATACCCCAGTTGCACGCCGATGAAACCGAACAAGAGGCCATTGGCGCCGAGGGCGAAAGCAACCGGGTAGCCGATCAGCAGGAACACCACCAGACCGGCGAACATCAGCGGCGCCATCCATTCGAACATCAGGCCAACTCCTCGGCGGACTCGCAGGAATAGGGCAGATGCCCGCGCAACATGCCGATGCGTTTGATGATTTCCGCCAGGCCTTGCAGAAACAGCAGGCCGAAGCCGAGCGGCATCGCCAGCTTGATCGGCCAGCGCAGCAATCCGCCGGCGTCGGGCGAGGTTTCTTGGATGGCCCACGATTCGGCGAACACGCTCCAACTGAACCACGCCATCAAACCGGCCACCGGCAAAAGAAACAGCACGCCGCCGAACAGATCGATCCAGGCTTGCGCGCGCGCAGACAGCCGGCCGTAAATCACGTCGATGCGCACATGGCCGTTGTGTTTGAGGGTGTAACTGGCGCCGAGCAGGAAGATCAGCGCAAACAAATACCACTGCAATTCCAGCCAGGCATTCGAGCTGAGGTCGAAGCCGTAGCGCAGGCTGGCATTGAGCGCCGAAATCAGCGTCGCCGCCAGCACCAGCCATTTCACGGCGCCACCGAAGGCCTCGCTGAGTCCATCGATGGCGCGCGCCAACGCCAGCAAAGCCCGCATGTCAGTCACCGGCCACGGTCATCTGGTCGATCAGGATGGAACCGACCCGGCGCGAGCCGCGCGTCTCGATATCGCTGCCCAGCGCGACGATGCCCTTGAACATGTCGCGCAGATTGCCGGCGATGGTGATTTCTTCCACCGGGTAGGCGATTTCGCCGTTCTCCACCCAGAAGCCGGCCGCGCCGCGCGAATAATCGCCGGTAACCATATTGAGGCCGTGACCGAGCAGTTCAGTGACCAACAGGCCGTTGCCCATTTTCTTGAGCAGCGCGGCGAAGTCTTCGCCGGTGGACGGCACGATCAGGTTGTGATTGCCGCCGGCGTTGCCGGTGCTGTGCATGCCGAGTTTGCGCGCGCTGTAGCTGCCCAGGAAATAGCCCTGCACGACGCCGTCCTTGACCACATCGCGGTCGTGCAACGCAACGCCTTCGGAATCGAACGGCGCCGAAGACAAGCCGCGCGGGATGAACGGCCGCTCCTGCAATTGCAGGAAGGCGGGAAACACCTGGCTGCCCAGACTATCGAGCAGAAAGGAGGATTTGCGATACAGATGGCCGCCGGAAACGGCTGAAACGAAACTGGCGATCAGGCCGGTGGCAATCGGCGCCTCGAACAACACCGGACACTGACGTGTGCTCAGCTTGCGTCCATTCAGGCGCCGCACGGTGCGCTCACCGGCGCGCACGCCGACTTTTGCGGCGGCATCCATATCCGCCGCCGCACGCGCCGTGGTGTACCAGTAGTCGCGCTGCATGGCGTCGCCGGGGTTGGCGATATCTTCCGCAATCACCGCGCAGGAGAGACTCTGCCTGCTGCTTGGGTAGCCGCCGGAAAAGCCCAGCGAATTGGCATAGACGAAACGGGAAACCTGGCTCGACAATGAACCGCCTTCCGAATTGGTGATGCGCGCATCCACGGCCAGGGCGGCCGCCTCGCATTCGCGCGCCAGCTCGGCGGCCTCTTCGACGCCGATCGCCCAAGGGTGATAGAGATCCAGACTCGGAATCAGGCTGGCCAGCGCATCGGCGCGCGCCAGCAAGTCGGGTTCCGCCAGACCGGCGCATTCGTCCTCGGCAGTAAAACGGGCGATGCTGAGCGCCTTTTCAACCGTACGGGCCAAGGCATCGGCGGAAAAATCCGACGTGGAGGCATGGCCGCGGCGCTGACCCAGATAAACGCTGATGCCGATACCCTTGTCTCGGTTATGTTCAATGGTTTCGATTTCACCATGCCGCACAGAAAGCGACAGCCCGCTGCCTTCGGAGACTTCGGCTTCGGCCGCCGTCGCCCCACCGGCTTTGGCCAGATCAAGCACCTGCGCGGCGAGCCCTTGCAAGGTTTGGTGCGAAAAACTGAACGGATCATTGGACTTTTGACTATTGGACACGGCGCAACCTGAAGGAATCGGCAAAGTCGTTATGATACCAACCCATTTGCGGGCTCCCGCCAACACACTTATCGACACTCCATGCAAGATCAAGATTTCCACGACGACGAAACCGTCATCAGCAAAAGCCAGCGCAAACGTGAAAGCACCGCGCTGCAGGGCCTGGGCAAGGAATTGTTCGAGCTTTCCCGCGAGCAGTTGAAACGGATGGATCTGCCGGAATCGCTGTTGAGCGCGCTGCTTGAGGCCAAGCGATTGACCAGCCGCGAAGGTCTGCGGCGGCAGATGCAGTACATCGGCAAGGTCATGCGCAGTATCGAAACGGAGCCGATCGATCGGCAACTCGCAGTGATTCGCGGCGAATCGAGCGTCGCCAAAGCGGCCTTTCACGCTCTGGAAAGCTGGCGCACCCGCCTGATCGAAGACGACACGGCGTTGCAAGCCTGGCTGGCATTGCACCCGGACTCCGACGTTCAGAGTATTCGCCAGCTGATCCGCAATGCCCGCAAAGAGGCGGCCGAATCGAAGCCGCCGAAATCCAGCCGCGCACTATTCAAGTTATTGCGAGAACTCAGCGAGCACTCGGCCTGACGGCGAGATTTTTCGTCACGCCAGTCGAGATGCCAACAGGCGGGAATCGATTTGTCGGGATTCTTTACAAATTCATACTACTGATCCGCGCCGACAGCGCGGGCAACTCGCCATTTCAGCGGGTAACCGGGGAGCCCGTTGATCAACTGGCGCTTAACAACCCTAATGGCACGTGACTTGCTGAACAGCACCTAGTCTCCTATTCGAAAAACGCCGTGCCCCGTCCCGCCAGAACCCCCGTCCTGCAAACCCATGTCCAGCAGGATTCGGTGCGCCCGTTCCTGAGCCATATCGGCGTATTGGCGAATCTGCTGGGCGAACTGGGCGGCTGCAAAGAAATCGACACGGAAAGTGCCAATCGGCTGCTGCAGGATCCGATGCTCGCACTGCACGTACTGGAAGCGTATGCGCAAATGCATAACGGCGCGTCTCTCGGGACGGTGACCCATGCCGATCTATTGCAGGGACTCGATGTCAGCACGCTGAAGGGCATCGTCACGACGACTGCGGCCAATCAACTCACCCATCCCATGCACGACGGCCTCGATACAAGCTGGCGCCTTGCCCTGCGCTGCGCCGTATTGAGCCGCATGCTGGCGGAGAAGACGCATTATCCAAATCCGGACGAAGCCTGGCTGACCGGCCTGCTGATCTGGCTGCCTGCGTTTGCAGTCGCCGCGGAGGACAATCCGGAGCAGGCGCTCGAGCGCTCTCAAGCCGCGCTGGACCGGCTGCCGTTGCGCACATTTTTACCCGACGCCTTGCGCTATCTGAACGAACCCGCGGAGCGCCTGCACGATGCCGCGCCGCTCGTGCAGTTGGCCATTGCAGCCGAGCGACTGGCTCGACTCGACAACGCCGAACTGGCAAGCAATTCAAATATTCCGCTGCTGGATGCGCTATTCTCGGCGCCGAATTTTGATCAGAAAGTCCTCGGGGACATGTTGAACGAAGCGGACAAAACCGTTGCAGCCCTCTCTTCAGCGCACCAACGCAGTCACGTCGGTGCACTCACCGTTGAACTGATCCGCTACAACCAGCTTGAGCTTGCCGCCAGCGCCATGCACGAAAACAGCGAAACCGCCATCCTGACCCTGGCCAATCTGCTCGCCAGCCAGGAAGGTTTGGCCGATCCGATCTACTTGAAACTGAACAAGCGCACCAGCTTCCTGGAAGCGCATCCGCTCGGCGACCATGTCGCCCCGCCTATATCGATTCGCGTCGAAGGCAGCAAAACGGCTGCCGTACGCGCCTTGCTGACCCGTTCTGCCGCCATCGTGTTGGAAAGCGCCGGCCAAGCCGCCGCCGTACTGGATCTTCAACTGATCCGCCAGGCGGATGCCGATGGTCTGGTGGCCATCCCGGTCGGCGAAAACAACAGCCAAGGCGTCCTGCTGGTCTGCGGCAGCGCCTCGTCGATTGCCGCAGTCGCGGCCATGCCGAAGCATTACACCCGCATGGGCGAACTGGCGGGGCGGACCCCGGAGCCGAGCATCATCGTCGAAACCGGCTATGCCAATGGCCACCCGGACGCCTTGCCGGCACGCGTTCGCCGCGCCGCGCACGAGATCAACAATCCGCTCGGCATCATCAAAAACTACCTGGCCATCCTCAAGATCAAGCTGGGTGACGACGCTCCCATTTCCGATGAATTGCGCATCATCTACGAAGAACTCGACCGCATCGTGCGCATCGTGCGCGGCCTGACCCATGACGAGATCGAACTCGGCGCCATCGACGAAACCGCCGATCTCAACGCATTGATTCAAGATCTGGTCAAGGTCACCCAGCCCACTTGGCAAGCCAAGGGCATCCAGGTATCCAGCCTGCTGACGCCCGGTCTGGCTCGCCTGAGCAACGACCGCGACAAACTCAAACAGATCGTGCTCAACCTGATGCTCAATGCCATTGAGGCGACTCCGCCCGGCGGCACCGTGCGTATTGAAACCGCAGCACTGTCGAATCATCGCCATGAACATTTCATCGAGATTCTGGTCGCCGACTCCGGCCCGGGTATCCCGCCGGACGTGGCCGAGAAAATCTTTGATCCGCTGGACACCGCCAAAGGCAACGGCCACGCCGGACTGGGGTTGTCCATCGTCAAATCGCTGACCGAATCGATGCAGGGCAGCGTCACGTTCAAGACCGGTGCATCCGGCACGACATTCCAGATATCATTGCCGGCGAATTAATCATGCTATCAATGTTGCCATAACCCGTTAACGGGTTTTACCGACCAATCAAAAGGTTAGCTGATGCTAGGCAAAGCGGTCCCCAGCTCAAACCAATCGTTGATCAACCTGCTGATTGTTGAAGACGAACCGCGCTATCTGGAAAGCACCCGCCTGCTGCTGGCGCAGTACGTCCACAGCATCGACGCCGCACTGAGCGTCGGGCAGGCTTATGCGCTGCTGGCGGAAAAACACTATGACCTGGCCTTGCTCGACCTGCACCTGCCGGATGGCACCGGGCACGAAATCATGGCTTTCATCCGCACCCGCCAGCCCGACTGCCGCATCATCGTCGCCAGCGGCGACGGTGAAATCGATTCCGCCATCCAGTCGCTGCGCCTGGGCGCCTACGACTATCTACGTAAGCCGTACGAACCGGAAGAGCTGATCAAGACCGTGCGCAACCTGGTGCGCAAGCTGGAACTTGAGCGCGAAAACGCGCGCATGCTGCATCAGCTCGAACAATCCGAGCAATGGCATCGGCTGCTGGTCAACACCTCGCCGGATGTCATCTACACCCTCGATGCCGATGGCCGCTTCACTTATCTCAACGACAGCGTCAGCCTCACGCTGGGCTACATGCCGGGCGAGCTGGTCGGCCGCGACTACACCACGCTGATCGCCCCGGATCAGGTCGAGACCGCTTTGTTCCGGTTCAATGAGCGCCGCACCGGCGATCGCGCCACGCGCAATTTCGAGTTGCTGCTGCGGCGCAAGGACGATCTGTTGAGCAGCCTGACCGAACGAACTTCCGAGCAGCGCGTCGTGGTGGAACTGTCCGCCATGGGCATGTATCGCCCCACCAGTCTGGGCATGGGCGACTTCATCGGCACCTATGGCGTGGCCCGCGACATCAGTGCGCGCAAGCAAGCCGAGGCCACCATCACGTTTCAGGCCTATCACGACTTGCTCACCGGCCTGCCCAATCGAGCCCTGTTCAAGGACCGCCTCGGCCAGGCGATGGTGCACGCCAAACGCCACGGCCAGACCATGGCGACCTTGTTTCTCGACATGGATCACTTCAAGGTGGTCAACGACACACTCGGCCATCTGGTCGGCGACGGCCTGTTGCAAGCCCTCGCGCTCAGGCTGCGCAGCTGCCTGCGCGAAGGCGACACGCTGGCGCGCATCGGCGGCGACGAATTCATGCTGCTGCTGCCGCACATCCGTACGCGCGATAACGCCGCCTACATCGCGCAGAAGGTCATCGCCTCGCTGAAGCAACCGTTCAGCGTCGAAGGCAACGAGCTGTATGCCGGCATGAGCATCGGCATCGCCATTTACCCCGATGACGGCGACAACATCGAAACGCTGATCAAGCATGCCGATATCGCGATGTATCACGCCAAAGATCATGGCCGCAACGACTACAAGTTTTTCACCCAGGATCTGCACAAGTCGTATACCGGTCGCCTGGCGATCGAAAACGAAATGCGCCATGCCCTGGAAAAGAAAGAATTCGAAGTCTTTTACCAGCCCCAGGTTGCCGTAGAAAGCCAGCGCGTGCGTGGCATGGAAGCGTTGATCCGCTGGAACCACCCGACCCGCGGCATCGTTTCCCCGAACGACTTCATCCCGATCGCCGAGGAATCCGGTCTCATCGCACCGATCAGCGAGTGGGTCATGACGGCCGCCTGCCGCCAGGCCCGGCTCTGGCGCGACGCCGCCTTGCCGCCGATCACGATGGCGATCAACCTGTCCGCGCGCCAGATCGAACATCCGCAATTCATCGAAAAATTCCTGCATTGCCTGCACAAGCACATGCCGGATGGTCATGGCATCGAAATCGAGATCACCGAAAGCGCGCTGATGCGCGATATGGATGGCGCCATCACAAAACTGCGCAAACTGGCGGAAATGGGCGTCGAGATTTCCATCGACGATTTCGGCACCGGCTACTCCTCGCTGTCCTATCTGAAGAAGCTGCCCATCCATACCATCAAGATCGACCGCAGCTTCATCCACGACCTCACCGGCCACACCAACAACGGCAGCACCATCGTCGCGGGCATCGCCGCGATGGCCAAAGGCCTCAAGCTGAAGGTCGTCGCGGAAGGCGTGGAAACGCAGGAACAACTCGACTACCTCCAGTCGCTCGGCTGCGACACCTATCAGGGCTTCTTCTTCAGCCGCGCAGTCAACGCCGAATCGGCGACCGAGATTCTGAGCCGTCCGACGGATTGACCAAGCGTCCCCGGACGCGCTTTCCGGGACAATAGCGGCCCGTCTCGACTTCGCTACCCGTAATGTCCCACCACCGCCTCAGCGCCGACACGATGACCCCGCACACCAGCGCCAGCCAATGGCGCGCCGCCTGGTCGCTGTTTCCTTACGTCTGGCAATACAAGCACCGCGTCATTGCCGCTTTCGGCCTGCTGCTGTGCGCCAAGGTCGCCAATGTCTCTGTACCGCTGGTGCTGAAGGAAATCGTCGATCGGCTGCAACATCCCAGTGCGGAGACCTTGGTTCTGCCGCTGATCTTCATCGTGCTGTATGGCCTGTTGCGTTTCGGCAATACCGCCTTCACCGAACTGCGCGACGCCCTCTTCGCCCGCGTCCTGCAACGCGCGATGCGCGGTGTCATCCACGACGTGTTCCAGCATCTGCATGCGCAATCGCTGCGCTTTCATCTCGAACGCCGCACCGGCGGTTTGGCCGTGGATATCGAACGCGGGGCACGCTCGATCCGCTTCCTGATCAATTTCACGCTGTTCAACATCGGCCCGACGCTGCTGGAAATCCTGATGGTCGCCGGCGTGCTGTTCGTCAAATACGACCCCTGGTTCGGCGCCATCACGCTGATGACTCTGGCGGTCTACATCGCCTTTACCGTGGCGATCACCAACTGGCGGCTGAAATACCGCCGCGCGATGAACGAAACCGACGCCGCCGCCAACGCCCGCGCCGTCGACAGCCTGCTCAACTATGAGACGGTGAAATATTTCAACAACGAACACTACGAAGCCGAGCGCCTGAAAAGCGACCTTAGGCGCGCCGAAGACGCTTCGGTGCAAAGTGAAATCTCGCTGGCCTGGCTGAATGGCGGCCAGGCCTTCATCATCGCCCTCGGCGTCACCGCGATGATGGGCTTGGCGGCGCAGGGCGTGGCCGACAAAAGCATGACCCTGGGCGACCTGGTGCTGGTCAATGCCTACCTGATCCAGCTGTTCGTGCCGCTCAACTTCCTCGGCACGGTGTATCGCGAGATACGCAACGCGCTGACCGACATGGAGAAGCTGTTCGGCCTGCTGCACAAGCCGCCTGAAATCACCGATGTCGCCGAGGCTCAGCCGCTGGCCGCCAGCCAGGGCGAAGTCCGCTTCGAGCATGTCGGCTTCGCTTACGATGCGCGCCGGCCGATACTGCATGACGTCAGCTTCACCATTCCGGCCGGGCGCAAGCTGGCCGTGGTCGGCACCAGCGGGGCCGGAAAATCGACGCTGTCGCGCCTGCTGTTTCGTTTTTACGATGTCGGCAGCGGCTGCATTCGCGTCGATGGCCAGGACATCCGCCAGGTCACCCAGGCCAGCCTGCGCAAAAGCATCGGCATCGTGCCGCAGGACACCGTGCTGTTCAACGACAGCCTGTACCACAACATCGCCTATGGCCGCCCGGAGGCCACGCGCACCGAAGTCCTCGAAGCCGCCCGCGCCGCCAGCCTCGACCGTTTCATCGCAGGCCTGCCGGACGGCTACGAAACCGTGGTCGGTGAACGCGGCCTGAAACTCTCCGGCGGCGAAAAACAACGCGTCGCGATCGCCCGCGCCATCCTGAAAAACCCGCCGATACTGGTGTTCGACGAAGCCACCTCCTCGCTCGACAGCGGCACCGAGCAAGCGATCCAGAACGAACTCAGCCGCATCTCGGAAAACCGCACCACGCTGGTCATCGCGCATCGTCTTTCCACCGTGGTCGATGCCGACGAGATACTGGTACTGGAAAACGGCCGCATCGTCGAACGCGGCAACCACGCGGCGCTGCTGGCCGAGGATGGCCGCTATGCCGCGATGTGGCGGTTGCAACAAAGGGAAGACAAAGAAGCGATTCCGTGACGCGCCCTCGACAGACCGAACCCATCCTTCACTTCCAGCCCACGCCATGCAGGCAGCAGCAGGAAATTCAGCGCGGCTGATTCTTTCATGCCAACTTCCTATACTCGTTCAGACGAAATAAAACAGGTACATATTCTGGTAACAGCGCCACGATCACACTAGAGGCAGAATTAGCGGGAAAAATTGCGGGATTGGCGAAATCGAGGAAGATTCCGATCAATGAAAACGACTTTGAACTTGCTTTGGTAACCACCGTTACCCCCTATACCGATACTCGAAACCGCGCCTACCCCGGTGATGCTTTCGACGGTGTGGTGCGCGTCGCCGCTGCCGGGTATTACGGCACCGGCGTGTTGCTGTTCGACGGTCGCGCCGTTTTGACAGCGGCGCATCTGTTCACAAATGGCAGCTACTCAGCCACGGTCCACTTCGAGACGGAAGCAGGCGATCAATCAGTCAGCAGCAGCCAAGTGAGCCTGCATTCGAACTACGATCCCGTTGATCAAAACCATGATCTTGCATTGGTTTGGCTGACCAGCAGCGCGCCGACCCAAGCCGAGCGTCACAACCTTTACCGCGACAGCGACGAAATCGGCCGGGTTTTCAGCTTTGCAGGTTACGGCGTACCTGGCACGGGAGACGGGGGGACGCTGGATAACTTCAGCAGCGCACCGCTGCGGCTAAAAGCCAGCAATCGGTTTGACGTTGAGGCCGCCGTGCTGAAAACCCATTTTGGGTCGGGCTTGGCATGGGACCCTGCCGAAGGCAGCCAGCTCATTGCCGACTTTGACAACGGAAGTGCGAATAACGATGCGCTCGGTCGCCTTATTGACCGCTACGACTTAGGTTTAGGCCTGAATGAAGGCTTGATCTCTCCCGGCGACAGCGGCGGGCCGGCTTTTATTGACGGTCTCGTCGCGGGGGTAGCCAGCTACACGGCAAGCCTGAGTCAAGGGCAAGTTTATCCAGACATCGACGGCTCCATAAACAGCAGCTTTGGTGAAATCGCGGCCTGGCAACGCATCAGTCATTACCAGCAATGGATTGATCAGAGCCTGCGCGCAAACGATCCCAATGCGCCAACCAAACCGGATGCAGTCATAAAAGCGCAGAACGAGGGAAACAGCGGCACGAGCACGACCTATTTCCTGCTGCAGTTCACCGGCGTACGCGATACCCCGGATCAATGGCTGAGCGTGGATTACGCAACGCGTGACGGCACCGCCAAGGCCGGCGAAGACTACATTGCCGTCCACGGCAAGTTAATTCTGTACCCTGACGAAAATCAGGCGGTCATACCCGTGGAACTCATCGGAGACTATTTTGCAGAACCGGATGAAACCTTTTACCTGGATGTCACCCACCCGGTGGGCGGCAGTTTCGGTGAAGGCGTAGCCATGCTTACAGCGATGCGCACACTCATCAATGATGATGTGCCATGGTTCTGATGGACACGGTGCGCCCTTCCCGCTCGCGCTATTTCCGCAAGCCATCGATATAGATATCGACCAACGCGCCGGCCTGCTCGGCCAGCGAATAGCTTTCGGATTCCATGCTCCAGTTGACGATCAGTCCGTCGATGTAGGAAAACAGGCCGATCGCGGCGCGGTGGACGTCGGTGGTCACCGGAATCTGGCCGCGCTCGATGGCCAGTTGCAGGTTCCGCTCGATGATGTCCTTGGCGCCCTGGCGGCATTCCTTGCGACGCAGCATGGTGGGTGCAAGATCATCGACGAATTCGCATTTGAAATTGAGAATTTCGAACACGCGTCGGCAACGCTGATCCTGTTCGGCCCGGCGCAGCACTTCGACACAACCTTCACGCAGTTTGGCCAGCGGATCGGGCAAATCCGGGTCGGCAACACTATCGAACATGGTTTCCAACGGCAAAGTGGCGCGGTCGCACATCGCGACGAACAGATCGGCCTTGTTTTCGAAATGCCAGTAGATTGCACCGCGCGTAACGCCGGCTGCATTGGCGATGTCCGTGAGCGTGGTGCGCGAAACACCTTTCTCGCGAAACACGGCTTCCGCCGTATCCAGCAGCTGGGTGCGGGTTTCCTGGGCTTCTGCCTTGGTGCGACGGGCCATTGACGGTAGCTTTTCAGATCGTTGCGGGAACTCGTAGAGTGGCGCCGAATAGTGTAATACCCCTGCAACCCCTTCCGTATACATACAAGCTTGGATGTATATAGAATCCGACGACACTCAATCAAGGCCGTCCGGCCAGGAGCTACTGTGAATCGCGCCACCTACGCCATCCTTGCCGCTTTGCCGGTCCTTGCCCTGCTGTCGCTGTCAGCCTGCAAACCGCAATCTGCGCCGCCGCAAGGCGGACCGGCCGGCGGCATGCCGCCGCCGGAGGTGGAGGTGATCAGCGTGGCGCCGCGCAATGTACCGCGCACGCTGGAAGCGCCGGGACGCCTGCAGGCCGTGCGCACGGCGGAAGTGCGGGCGCGTGTCGAGGGCATACTGGAGCAGCGCAGTTACACCGAAGGCAGCGAGGTGCGGGCCGGCGCAGTGTTGTTCCGGATTGATGCCCGCAGTCTGGCGGCGAATGTGGCGGCAGCCAAGGCGGCCTTGGCGCGTAGTCAGGCGCAGAAACTGATCGCCGGCCAGAATCTTGATCGCATGCAGGCGCTGGTAGCCAGCAACGCAGTCAGCAAGCAGGAGGTTGATCAGGCCGTAGCCGCCAAGGCGCAAGCCGACGCCGATGTGGCGGCCGCGCATGCTGAACTGGCGCGCGCCGAGATCGACTTGTCCTATGCCACGGTGACCGCGCCGATTTCCGGTCGCATCGGCCGCGCGCTGGTTACCGAAGGCGCGCTGGTCGGCAAGGGCGAGGCGACGGCTTTGGCCAACATCGAACAATACGATCCGATCTGGGTCAATTTCTCACAGTCCAGCGCCGACTTCCTCAATCTGCGCGCTGCGCTGCAGCGGGGAAATCTCAAGGCCAGCCAGGCGCCGGTGAAGCTGGTGCTGGAAAACGGCCGCGAATATCCGCACCCCGGCAAGGTGTTGTTCAACGATCTGGCGGTGGATCCGGCGACCGGCTCGGTCGGACTGCGCGCGGAGTTCCCGAACCCGCAGCGCAGCCTGCTGCCGGGCCAGTTCGTCACGGTACGTCTGCCGGTGGCGGTGGCCGAAAACGTCATTACGGTACCGCAACGCGCCGTGCAGGTTTCGCCGCAGGGCCAGGCCGTGCTGGTCGTCGGCGCCGATGGCAAGGTGACAGCGCAGCCGGTGAAGACCGGTGGCCTGTCCGGTGCCGACTGGATCATCGCCGAGGGTCTGCAAGGCGGCGAGCGGGTCATCGTCAATGGCGTGCAGAAAGCGCGCCCGGGCATGCCGGTTACGGCCGTGACCGCTGCCGCGGCGAAGTAGGAGCCCAACATGCTGCCCCGCTTCTTCATCGACCGGCCGATCTTTGCCTGGGTCATTGCACTGTCCATCGTGCTGGCCGGGGTCATGGTCCTGCCCAAGCTGCCGATTTCGCAGTATCCCGAAGTCGCCCCGCCTGCACTGGCGATCACCGCGGTCTATCCGGGCGCCAGCGCACAGGTGGTGGAGGATTCGGTCACCACACTGATCGAACAGGAAATGAACGGCCTGGAGCATCTGCTCTATCTCGAATCGAACAGCGACGCGGCCGGCGTGCTGACCCTGACGCTGACGTTTGCTTCCGGTACCGACCTCGATATCGCGTCAGTGGAAGCGCAGAACCGGGTCAAACGCGTCGAGGCGCGGTTGCCGGAAGAAGTTCGCCGGCAAGGCATCACGGTGGCAAAGGCGCGGCGCAATTTCCTGATGTTCCTGACCATCTATTCGCCGGATCAAAGCCGCAACGCGATCGACCTGGGCAGCTATACCGCCGCCAACGTGCTGGAGAACTTGCGCCGCGTGCCGGGGGTCGGCGAAGCCACCTTGTTCGGCACCGAATACGCCATGCGCATCTGGCTCGATCCGCTCAAGCTGGCCAGTTTCAACATGACGCCGGGTGAAGCGCTGAAAGCGGTGCAGGCGCAGAACGTCCAGCTTGCCACCGGCGAACTGGGCCAGTTACCGGCGTCGCCCGGCCAGGAATTGGCCGCTACCGTCATTACCCAAGGCCGCCTGTCGACGCCGGAGCAATTCGGCAACATTCTGTTGCGCACGGCATCGACCGGTGCGGCAGTGCGGCTGAAAGATGTGGCGCGAGTGGAGCTTGGCGCACAGGATTACAGCGTGCAGGCGCGGCTGAACGGCCGCCCGACGGCCGCCGTCGGCATCAAGCTGGCCCCCGACGGCAATGCGCTGGAGACCGCCGCCGCAGTGAAAGCGCGCATGGCCGAACTGGCCAAATTTTTTCCGCCGGGCGTGAGTTGGGATGTGCCTTACGACACCTCGCGCTTCGTAGAAATCTCGATTCGGGAAGTCCTATTTACGTTGGCAGAGGCCTTCCTGCTGGTGTTTCTGGTCATGTGGTTGTTCTTGCAGAGCCTGCGCGCGGCAATCATTCCCACCATCGTGGTGCCGATTTCGTTGATCGGCACGCTGGTCGGACTGTATCTGCTCGGCTATTCCATCAATGTGCTGTCCCTGTTCGCGATGGTGCTGGCGATCGGCATCGTCGTCGACGACGCCATCGTCGTAGTGGAAAACGTCGAGCGCATCATGACCAAGGAAGGCCTGGGCGCGCGCGAAGCGACGTCGAAAGCGATGGGCCAGATCTTCGGCGCAATTGTCGGCATCACGGTCGTGCTGTCGGCGGTATTCATCCCGATGGCCTTCTTCAGCGGCTCGGTCGGCGCGATCTACCGCCAATTCGCGGTGACGCTGGTGATGACCATGGGTTTCTCGGCCTTGCTCGCCATTTCGCTGACCCCGGCCCTCTGCGCCACACTATTCAAGGGCATGACCAGCGAACAGATGGAGCATCACACCGGTTTCTTCGGCTGGTTCACCCGCTTCTTCAATGGCACGACAAAGCGTTACATGCAGGGTGTCGCCGGCTTCGTGAAACGGCCGCTACGCGCCTTGCTGCTGTTCCTGGCGATTGCCGGCGCCGCTGTGATCCTGCTGATGCGCCTGCCCACCGGGTTTCTACCGGACGAGGACCAGGGCTATCTGGTCAGCATCGTGCAACTGCCCTCCGGCGCCACGCAGGAACGCACGGTCGCCGTGCTCACCGGCCTGGAACAACATTTCCTGAAACAGCCGGAAGTCGCGAAAGTGGTCGGCGTCGTCGGCTTCTCGTTCTTCGGCAAAGGCCAGGACGCCGCCATCGCCTTCGTGCGTTTGAAGGACTGGGATGAACGCACCGGCGCGAACGAACACGCGCTGCAGGTGGTGCAACGCGCCAACATGGCTTTGTTCAGCATCAAGCAGGCCATGATCTTCTCTCTCAATCCGCCGCCGATTCCGGAGTTGGCCGCCGTCGGCGGTTTCGATTTCCGCTTGCAGGACCGCAGCGGGCTCGGTCGGGAAAAGCTGATGGAAGCGCGCAATCTGGTGCTCGGCATGGCGGCGCAAGACCCGCGTCTGGCCGGCGTGCGGCCGGAAGGCAAGGAACCCGCCACCCAACTGTTGCTCGACATCGACCGCGTGAAGGCCGGCAGCCTCGGCATCGATCTCGGCGAAATGAACCAGACTCTGGCCGTCGCGCTGGGCTCCGCTTACGTCAATGACTTCATCCGCGAGGGCCGCGTATTGCGCGTGGTCATGCAGAACGATGCCGGCTCACGCGCCACGCCAGAGGGCTTGCTCAGCTTGCGCGTTCGCACGGCCAAGGGCGACATGGTGCCGTTGTCGGAAATCGCCACGCCGCGCTGGGTGGTCGGTTCGCCCAAGCTGGACCGCTACAACGGCGTCCCGGCCATGAAAATCGCCGGCGGCCCCGCGCCCGGCCGCAGCACCGGCGAGGCGATGCAGGCGATGCAAGAGATCGCCGCCAAGCTGCCACCCGGCATCGGCTACGAGTGGTCCGGCACGTCATTCGAGGAACGCCTGTCCGGAGCGCAAGCGCCGCTGCTGTTCGCGCTGTCGATCATTGTCGTGTTCATGTGCCTGGCCGCGCTGTACGAGTCCTGGACGGTACCGCTGGCGGTCGTACTGGTGGTGCCGATGGGCGTGTTCGGCGCGGTGCTGGCGGTGACGCTGCGCGATCTGCCGAATGACGTGTATTTCAAGGTCGGCCTGATCGCAATCATCGGCTTGTCGGCCAAGAACGCGATTCTGATCGTCGAGTTCGCGCGCCAACTTGAGGCGCAAGGCAAGGCCACGCTGGATGCCGTCATGGAAGCCAGCAAACTGCGCTTCCGGCCGATCATCATGACTTCGATCGCCTTCATCTTCGGCGTACTGCCGCTGGCCATTTCCAGCGGCGCCGGAGCGGCCAGTCGGCAAGCCATCGGCACCGGCGTCATGGGCGGCATGATCGCCGCCACGTTGCTGGCCGTATTCATCGTGCCGGTACTGTATCTCGTCGTGCGCCGACTGTTCCCCGGCCCGATTCGTTATCACGGCGCTGCCGTGCATGGAGACGACCATGCGTAAAGGTCTCATTGTCATTGCGGTTCTCTCACTTTCCGGCTGCGTGTCCTTGCCGCCGATGAAGCAGATCCAGACCGACCTGCCTGCCGCCTGGCCGGAGCAGGCCAGTGCATCCCAGCCGCCGGAGAACGTCGCGACCGACTGGTGGAAGGCGTACAACGACCCCGCTCTGGATGCGTTGATGGCCGAGGCGCTGCAACACAACCGCGATCTGATGCTGGCCGCCGCGCGTATTGAGGAAGTCCGCGCCAATCTCGGTCTGGCCGATGCAGACCGTTATCCCGAAGTACAACTTGCAGCCGACGTCGGGCGCTCCAGAATCACCAGCAAGGGCAACATGCCGGTGACATCGCCTACCAGCAACCGTTTCAAGCTCGATCTGCAAGCGGCCTGGGAAGTCGACCTCTGGGGCCGTTACCGCGAAGCCAGCACTGCGGCGCGCGCCGACCTGCTGGCCAGCGAATATGCACGCAAAGGCATCCGATCCAGCTTGACCAGCACAGTGGCACAAAGTTACTTCGCCCTCGCCGCACTCGATGCCAACCAAAGACTGCTGCAAGACACCTTGTCCAATCGGCGCGAAGCAGTGGGTTTGCAGCGCCTGCGCTTCGCCGGCGGCGTGGCATCTGAACTCGTCTTGCGTCAAGCCGAGGCCGAACTGGCCGGCATCGAGGTCAATCTGGCCCAACTCAACCAGCAGGCGCGGCAGCAGGAAATGGCGCTGGCGGTATTGTTGGGCCGCGAACCGCGCTCGCTCATGCAAGCCACGATCACGCGCGGCACACGCCTGTTCGACCTCGCCGTGCCGCCGGCTGTCCCGGCCGGCCTGCCATCGGACTTGCTGCTGCGCCGTCCTGATCTGCGCCAGGCCGAACAAAAGCTGTTGAGCAGCCAGGCGCGCTTGCGTGAAACCGGCGCAGCGATATATCCCAATCTGTCATTGACCGCCCATCTGGGCAGCGAAAGCAAAGCGCTGAGCGACCTGTTTTCCGGCCCGGCCGGTATCTGGGGCCTGGCCGCCGGCTTGAGCCAGACGCTATTCAACGCAGGCCGCACCGAAGCCGCCATCAAAGCCGCTGACGCGCGCCAGCAGCAAGCTCTGATCGCGTATGAACAAGCCGTGCAGGTCGCCTTCAGGGAAGTCTTCGACGCATTGGTCGTGCATCGGCAAGCCAGAGAAGCCGGCTTGGCCGAGGTGCAGCGGGTCAATGCGCTTAAACGCGCGGCGGAACTGGCCGACCTGCGCTTTCAGCACGGGCTGTCGAATTATTTGGAAGCGTTGGATGCGCGCCGCACGCTGCTCCAGGCGGAACAAGGCGGCATCGAAGCCAGGCGCGCGCAACTGGCCGCGACGGCGGACTTGTTCAAGGCGCTGGGGGGCGGTTGGGCGAATTGAGGCGTTGCTCAGTCACACACCAGAGCCGCCTGGCCTTGGGCGAAGCGATCGTCCAGGCGGGCGCGGGTCAAGGTCATGGCATCCAGGCCCTGCTCATTACCGAACAGATACATGCCGCCCCCCGGACTGATCCAGTTCAAATACAGGATTCGGGTCTGATCTTGCAGACGAAAACGCACACGGTCGCCGATTTTCAGTTTCGGCATGGGCATCGGCGTGCTGGCGACTGGCGCCGGTGCAAATTCGATAGCGATATTTTTGGGTGGATTCAGCGCCGCCAAGTCAACCGCGTCATCCGAAGCGGCCGCCATCGCCAGATGTGTCATGGCGATTTCCGGGACGTTGCGACAACGCAGCCCGGCTCGCGCCACGGCAGCATGCATCATGGCCAGACGTTCGAACAGCCGATCGCGCTCAGGCAAGGGCATGGACAAAGCCGCACAACCTTCATGCAGACGCGCCAGCAACGTCGGCAGCATATGCAGCATCTTTTCCGTTTCACTGCGCGACGACTTGGGCGCCAGGCTCCAAAGCAACGCATTAACCGCGTCCCAACCGGCCAGCCAGTCAGCGTGCTGATTGCCCTTCGCCATGAAAATCCCGGTCAGCAAGCGCGTCCAATGCTGACGCAGGAAGCCCAGGATATCTTCGGGCGCGTCATATTCCAGCAAATGACGATCCATCTCGCTCCGAATTCGATGCAATACGGTTTGTTCGTTAACTTGGCGCACAGGCATGGCTTATTGATCGAGTTGCAGCGTGGATAGCGTTCTGCGCGGTTATCGTCAAGTGACGTGTGAACTTTAGCCTCAAGTAGTCGGCATTTCGTGCCGATAGGCTATTCTGTTACCCTTTTGCGGCTTACATGGGAGACTCAAAGCAATGAATTTCACGCAGAACCCGTTCAAGAAGCGCATTTTTCTGGCTCTGGCCACGCTGCCATTTCTTGGCGTCGTCGCCGCTTTTGGCCTTCCCGCCGACACCGTGCCCGAGAACATCGCCCGCGAGACCGTGGTTGAAGCATTGGCGTTGCCGGAGGCGCAGCCGACCGATAGCGGCACATTCGATTTCTGGCGCGAAGAACGTATCGGGCGCGGCGAAACGCTGCCCACGCTGCTGCAAAGGCTGGGCATCAACGCCGAAGATCGGCAGGAAATCATCGCCGCCGCGCGCCAGTCCAATGCCATCAGCGGCTTGACTCCCGGCCGCAGCGTGCTGGCACGCGTCAGCACCAGCGGACGTCTGATGCTGCTGCGTTATCTGGTGTCCGACACGACGCTGGTCAGCGTCAATCGGGTGCAGGATCGCTTTCAGGTTACACAACAAACGATACAGTTGGACATGCGCCCGGTCATGCGCTCGGGTTCCATTCAGGGCTCGCTGTTCGGTGCAACGGATGCGGCTGACGTGCCAGACAAGATCGCTTCCGAGATGGCGGACGCTTTTTCGGGCGATATCGACTTTCACAGGGATTTGCGCCGCGGCGACCATTTTTCCGTCGTTTATGAAGCGTTTTACTTCGAAGGTCAACTCATCAAAACCGGACGCCTGCTGGCGGCCGAATTCACCAATCAGGGCGAGCCGTATCGCGCGGTTTACTTCAAGGATCCACAAGGCCGAGAAGGTTATTACACAGCGGAAGGGCAGAGCCTGAAGCGTGCATTTCTCAAGTCCCCCATGCCTTTCGACCGAATTTCCTCCGGCTTTACCGCGGGACGGCTGCATCCGGTGCTGCAAGTCTGGCGCGCGCATAAAGGCGTGGATTACGCTGCGCCTACCGGCACGCCGGTTCGCGCGGTGTCGGACTCGGTGGTCAGCTTTGTCGGCAAGCAAGGCGGCTACGGCAACCTGATCGTGCTCAATCACCAAGCGCCTTATAGCACGGCGTATGGCCACCTCTCCCGTTTCGGCAAGGGCATTAAGCGCGGCAGCAAGGTCAGCCAAGGGCAAGTGATTGGCTACGTCGGTGCAACCGGCCTAGCCAGTGGCCCGCATCTACACTATGAATTCCGGATCGATGGCGTTCAGCGTAACCCTCTAGCCATGAAGCTGCCCACGGCCTATCCGCTGGAAAGCCGCTACCGGGCTCAGTTTGCCGAGCATGCTAAGCCGCTCACCGCAAGGCTGAACCTGCTGCGCAACACCAATCTGTCCAAGCTGGACTGATAATTTTAAGATGCACAGCCCGGTGCAATCGCGCCGGGCTGAATCCGGCTTACTCGCCCGGCCCGCTAGACCGGGTTAGAGACTGCAGAAAGTCAGTTCAAACACCACATCGCGGTCGCACGGACGTGGTTTCTGCGCGGTATCCGGGGTTAACAGTCGAATATTGAGCGCATATTTATTAGCGCTGACTTCGGGCGCACAAGGCGCATTCAACGCCACGCGCAACAGATGTGCGCTTCGCCCGCCCAGCATGAGCTGGAACATCCCCTGAACAGCGGTGTGTTGGCTGACATGGCCGCTTTCCCGCAGGATGCGCAGCACGACATCGACTGCATTCTTGAGCGGCAGCAAGGGACCCAACCATTCCATCAGATCGCCGTAACGCTGCGTCGCGGCCTGGTTCAACCAGAAGTGGTACACAGGCAAATCGAAACTGCATGTGCCGCCCGGAATGCAAGCGCGGCCTTTGATACCGGCCAACCATTCGTTGTCCCTGACATGCTGGCCTATCTTCCCGGTCATGGCATGAACTTCCGCCAAGGCCGAAGTGATACGGACAAGCACCTCGTTCAAGCGAGTCGAATCGACGGCAGGGTTGGCGCGCAACGCCTCCAGGCTGGATTTTTGTCTATCCAGCTCTTGAATCAACTCACTCTTCATTTCTGAACGCGTCGTCACATCAACGATTTCAAAGATGCCCAATAATGCGGCATGGTGCGAACGTGCGTCTTCCGCTCGAGCGAAAAACAACGCTTTGTCGAACAGATCTTCCAGGCGCAACCAAGTACGAATGCGCTCGCTCAGGGGGAATTCGAAGACGGTCACCAGATCAATCCGACGAGTTGGGTGAGAAGTTCAGCGCAAGGGCTTGAATAGGCAGCGATTTTGCAGGATTGCCCCAGTAAAGTGCAATGAATTGTTTTAGCTCCGGGAATCGCCTTGCAAGGCGAGCTGCAAATACTTGCCATGCAGGCTTTCAATCTGCTTATCCAGCTGCGACAAATTGCCTCGGTTATCGATCAAGTCATCCGCGATTTCAAGCCTGGAAGCTTGACTGGCTTGTGCGGCGAGTATTGCTCGAGCTTGCTCCATATCCAGGCCGGGGCGCAGTGCAGTGCGCGCTAGTTGCTGCGCTTCGTCGCAATCAACGACCGCGATCCGTTGCAGAAAAGCGCGATAAGCCGACAGATGCTCCACCAGCAACGGCACCACCAACAAGGCATAGGGCGCGGACACCGCCGCAATCCGCCGTATCGACTCCGCTCGAATCAGCGGATGCAGAATCGCTTCAAGTTTTTTCCGCGCATCAGGATTGGAAAAAACAAGAGATCGCATGGCGACACGATCTAACGCGCCTGTCGACGCCATTATCTGAGGGCCGAACGCGCTGAGGAGAGCGGCCATGGCCGCCCCCTGCGGCGCGGTGAGTTCATGCGCAATGGCATCGGTATCGATGACTGCCGCACCCAATCGGGAAAAACGCTCGGCTACCGTACTTTTCCCGCTGCCGACCCCGCCGGTAAGACCCACACAAAATGGCAGGGCGCTCATCACGTACCGCCAGGCATGCCCAACCAGAGATGCAGGATGTTCTCACCCCAAAACAATGCGATCAGACCGCCCAGCGCCAGCCAAGGACCGAATGGAATGGGTTGGGCGCGATCACGACCGGCAAACAGGATGAGCGCGCCCCCGACCAGGGCGCCGGCAAAACTAGCGGCAAGAATAATGGGCAACAGCATCTTCCAACCCAACCAGGCGCCCAGCGCAGCCAGTAATTTAAAGTCGCCAAAGCCCATGCCCTCCTTGCCGGTCAACAACCTGAACAGATGATAGATCGACCACAGCGAGAGGTAGCCCAGCACGGCGCCGATCACCGCCTCATCAAGCGGACAAAATGTCGCATTCAAATTGATCAGCAGACCGACCCAGGCCAGCGGTAGCGTGATGTCGTCGGGTAGCAACTGAGTATCCAGATCGATGAAACACAATGCCACCAGACTGGCCAGCAATCCCCAGACAAACACGGTTTGCAGGCTGACGCCCCAGCGCCAGCCTGCATAGCCGAACAGTAGGCCGGTCAGGATCTCCACCAGCGGGTAGCGTTTGGATATGGGCGCAGCACACCCCGCACAGCGACCGCGCAGCGCCAGCCAACTCAGGACTGGGATATTCTCGTACCACGCGATCGGGTGTTGGCAGAGCGGACAGGCCGAACGCGGGACAACCAGGTTGTACGGCGCTTCTGCCGCCATTTCCTTGCCCTCGATCCAGGCGCATTGTTCGCGCCAGTCGCGCTGCATCATGCGGGGCAAGCGGTGGATAACTACATTCAGAAAGCTGCCGACCAGCAAACCAAACAGGATGGCAAGAGACACGAACAGCGCGGGCTGAGCGGCTAACAGTTCAAGCATCGAAGAGAGCGATAAAGCCGCCGAGGAATCGGAAATCAGACCACGGATCCCATCTTGAAAATGGGCAGATACATGGCGATCACGATGCCGCCGATGAGCGTGCCCAGTATGACCATGATGAATGGCTCCATCAAACTGGAGATGCCGGCCACGGCGTCATCGACTTCGCGCTCGTAGTAATCCGCCACTTTAGACAACATCGAATCGAGCGCACCGGATTCCTCGCCGATGGATACCATCTGAATCAACATATTCGGAAACACGCCCGCGCCCTGCAGACACACCGCCAGACTCGAACCGGTGGCGACCTGCGACTTGATTTTCATCGTGGCCTCCATGAAGACGTTATTGCCGGCCGCACCGGCCACCGAGTCCAGCGCCTCGACCATGGGTACGCCAGCCGAAAACATCGACGAAAAAGTGCGCGCCCAGCGAGAAACCGTGGCTTTTTCGATCAGCGGGCCGAACACCGGCACCTTCAGAATCACGACATCCATCTTGTTGCGGAAGGCGGGCGACTGTTTCCACGCGCGCAGGACGGCAAAAACCGCCGCGCCTATGCCCCCAAAAATCAGATACCAGTAATTTACAAAGGCGTCGGATATGGTCATCACCAGCAGGGTCAGCGCAGGCAGGTCGGCGCCGGACTTGCCATACAGGTCCTTGAACGCGGGGATTACGAACAACATGATGCCGGCGGTGATGATGAAGGCCACGGTCAATACGATGGCGGGATAGAACAGCGCCGACTTGATCTTGCCCTGAATGGCCAGCATTTTTTCTTGGTAGGACGCGATACGATCCAGCACGGTGTCGAGGATGCCGGCCTGTTCACCGGCATAGACAAGATTGCAATAGAGGCCGTCGAAATACTTCGGGTACTTGCGAAAGGCCACGCTCATGCTGGAACCGGTCTCCACGTCGGCCTTGATTTCGCCCAGCAAGCGTTGCAATGCAGGGTTGGAATGGCTGCGCGCGGAAATATCGAAAGCCTGCAGCAAGGGCACGCCCGCCTTCAGCATCGTTGAGAGCTGGCGGGTGAAAAGGGCGATGTCCTTGGAAGTAATCTTGCCGCCGCGACTGAACAGCCCCTGCTTGCTGACTTTGACTACATTGATTCCTTGCCGCCGCAAGGATTGGCGTACGAAGGCCTCGCCGGGTGCAAGCATTTCACCTTTGACCTTCTTGCCAACCTTGTCGGTGCCCTCCCAGCGAAAAGGGACTTGTTTGATCGTGCTCGCTGAGCCTCGGTCCGACGCCATATATTTTTATCCTGTTAGGAGGCTATTCATTGGTCACAGCCAACACTTCTTCGAGCGAAGTGTGACCTTGTTTGACCTTGAGCAAACCGGCTTCGCGCAAGTTAAGCACCCCGTCGCGTTTGGCTTGTTCGGCGATATCGGCTGCCGAACCATTTTTCAGAATGATGTGATTGATTGCCTCACTGACCGGCATGACCTGGTAAATACCCAAGCGCCCCTTGTAACCGGTTTGCTTGCAGACATCGCACCCCACCGCGCCGTAAGGCTGCCAGGAACCATCCAGATCGGCCTCTGAAAAGCCCGCATTGAGCAGCGCTTCAGGCGGTATATCGATCGGCTTCTTGCAACTCGGGCATAACCGGCGTCCCAGACGCTGCGCTGTAATCAGTTGCACCGAAGCGGCCACGTTATAGCTCGGAATCCCCATATTGATCAGCCGGGTCAAGGTCGCCGGGGCATCGTTGGTATGCAGCGTCGAAAGCACCATGTGTCCGGTCTGTGCGGCCTTGATGGCGATATCGCCGGTTTCGTGGTCACGTATCTCGCCAACCATGATGATGTCCGGATCCTGGCGCAAAAAAGCTTTCATCGCGGCAGAAAAATCGAGGCCGGCCTTTTCGTTGACGTTGACCTGATTGATGCCCGGCAACTGAATTTCAACCGGATCTTCAACGGTCGAGATATTGACGCCCGGCTTGTTCAGAATGTTCAGGCAAGCGTACAGCGAAACGGTCTTGCCGGAACCGGTTGGGCCGGTTACCAGGACCATGCCATAGGGTCGCTGCACCGCATCCAGCAGCAATTTCAGTTGATCCGGCTCGTAGCCAAGCTTCTCGATACCCATCGTCGCAGAGGTCGAGTCGAGAATCCGCATGACGATTTTCTCGCCATAAATGGTCGGCAAGGTGGAAACCCGGAAATCCACCGACTTGGAGCGCGAAAGCACCAACTTCATGCGGCCGTCCTGCGGGACGCGCTTTTCCGAGATATCCAGTTTTGAAATCACCTTGATGCGCGAGGCGATCTTGTCCTTGATCGCCAAAGGCGGCTGCGCCACCTCGTAAAGCATGCCATCCATGCGATAGCGGATGCGGTAACTCTTCTCGTAGGGCTCGAAGTGGATATCGGACGCGCCGGCATTGATCGCATCGAGCAGCATTTTCTGCAAGTACTTGACGACCGGCGCGTCATCGATATCGAGAGCCGCGGCGGTATCAGCCGCGTTCTGGGCTTCGTCATCACTGAACTCGAGGTTCAGGTCTTCCGTCTCAATGGTCTTGAGGATGCTGTCTTCAGTGGCTTCGCCGTAGCTGTCCAGCCAGCGACCAAGCTTGTCGTCCTCGACCACCAGCGGCTCCGCTGCCAGACTGGTCTGAAACTTGATGTCGTCCAGCGCTTTCAGATTGCTGGGATCGGAGATGGCGACAAACAGGCGATTACCGCGCAAAACAATCGGCAATACCCGGTGCTTGGTCAGCAGCTTGGGGTCGACCGCCCCCTTGGGCATGACGCCGGGATCCAACGCATCGAGATTGAACAGCGGCAAACCGAAGGTGACGGAAGCGAAGGCCGCGATTTGGTCGGCGCGGAAACGGCGGGTGCGCAGTAAACTCGCAATAAAGGTTTCCCCCGAACTGCGCGTCTGATTCTGCAGGCTTTCGCCCTCTTCGGGGGAAAGCAGCCCTTGGGTCACCATAGCCCGGCAAAGGCCCGTCAGATTAGCGCCTACAGTAACTGCGACCATTACCCCCTTGCGCTCCTTTGTTTAACTGGCAATTCGGCCTGGATTATTGCCCCCCGCCCCGGCAAATGTAAAGAAACCCGAGACTCAGTTCTGGACGCGGCGCGCACCGATCTTGGCCGTCTTGACCATGCGGTCTTGCACCTGCACGACTTCGACCGGATAACCGGCGATCAGCACGCTGATCCCCGCCTCCGGCATCGCTTCAAGATGCTCCAGCAGCAAACCATTCAGCGTGCGCGGCCCATCGAGGGGAAACTGCAATTTCAACTTACGGTTCAATTCGCGCAACGAGGCGGCGCCATCGACCAGAAAACTGCCGTCCGGCTGCTTGCTGCTGGCTGCTTGTCCGCCAGGCAATACCGCAGTGAACTCGCCGACGATCTCTTCAAGGATGTCTTCGACGGTCACCAGGCCCAGCAATTCGCCATACTCATCCACGACCAGACCGAGCGACTGGCGGGTTGCCTGAAACTGGGTCAGTTGCACATACAGCGAGGTGCCTGAAGGAATGTAATACGGCGCACGCAGCCAGGTACGGAACATTTCCGGATCGAACGATTCTTCCAGCAGGCGCGCCAACGCGCGGCGCACATGCAGCATACCGATCACGTTATTCGGGTCGCCTTCATAAACCGGCAGGCGAGCGTGATGGCTGGTGCTGAGCTGGCGCACGATGTCCTCCGGCTCCGCAGCCAGATCAATCGCTTCGATCTGGCTGCGCGGCAACATCGCATCATCGACAGTCACCTCCTCCAGATCGAATAAATTGCTCAAGATGCTGCGATGCTGGCTGGGTAGCAGAGAACCCGACTCCGCCAACACGGTGCGTAACTCTTCTATACCCATGCTGTGCTCCGAAGCCGCTCCCGGCTTGAGCCTGAGCATCTTGAGCTGTACTTGCACAAACAGATTCACGAACCAGATTACCGGCCGCAATACCTTGACCAGAAAGGTCAGAGGGAAACTTGCCACCGGCGCCAGACGATCCGGCCAGGATGCGCCGATCACCTTGGGCGTCACCTCGGAGAACACCAGAATCAAAAAGGTCACCAGCAAAGTCGCCACGGTCAGCGCCAACTCGCTCTCGCCATAGAGACGGAACACGATGACGGTCACCAGCGTCGCCGCCGCCGAATTGGCCAGGTTGTTGCCGATCAGGATCGCCGACAGCAGCTTGTCGGTTCGCGCCAGCAAAGTCTCGGCCAGCTGCGCGCCACGCTGCCCCGATTTCGCCAGGGTTTTCAGGCGGTAACGGTTCACCGCCATCATGCTGGTTTCCGAGCCGGAAAAAAACGCGGACACGGCCAGCAACAAGATCAAAGCGCCGATCAGCGCCTCTAGAGGAATGGCATCCAAATGAGCATTGCGGTAGTGGGGACGGCGCCAGTTTAGCTTACCGCTCGAACAGTGCGATGCTCTCCACATGCGCCGTATGCGGGAACATATTGGCCACACCAGCGGCTTTCAGCCGATAGCCTTTCTGATGCACCAGCACCGCGGCATCGCGCGCCAGCGTGGCCGGACTGCACGACACATACACGATCCGCGTCGGCAAAGCGCCCGCCGTGCCGGCATCCGGCAACGACTTCACCAACTCGATGGCGCCGTCGCGCGGCGGGTCGATCAGCAATTTGTCGAAACCGTCCGGCTCCGCACGGCTCAGTTCCGTATATCCCTCCGGCGTCATCTCGAACAGATTGGCGACGCGAAACTCGCAGCGCTCGGCCAAGCCATTGCGAGCGGCATTTTCCAACGCGCGCGCAACCAGGCCCGGGCTGCCCTCGATACCCACGACCTGTGCACCGAGCCGAGCGATGGGCAGACTGAAATTGCCCAAGCCGCAGAAAAAATCGGCGATCCGCTCACCCGGTTGTACGTCCAGCATACGCATCGCCCGACGCATCAACATGCGGTTGATGCCGTGATTGACCTGGGTGAATTCGGTCGGCCGGAACGGCATAGCCAGATTGAATTCGGGCAGGGAATACGCCAGCTCCGGCGCATCGAGCGGATGAAACGGGTAGGCGGTATCCGGCCCTTTGGGCTGCAACCAGAACTGGATGCCATGCCGATCGGCAAAGTCGCGCAGCTTCTCTTCATCCGCCGGCGTAAGCGGATCCATGATGCGCAACACCAGTACCGAGAGGGTCTCGCCGGCCGCCAGTTCGATCTGCGGCAGACGGTCGCGGATCGACAGGCCCTCGACCAGCATGCGCAACTCGGGCAGCAGCGCCGAAATCTGTGGCAGCAACACTTCGCAACTGGTCATGTCGGCGACATAACTGCTGCGCCGCTCATGAAACCCCACCAACACGCCGCCCTTCTTCGGCACATGGCGCACCGACAGTCGGGCGCGGGTGCGATACCCCCAGGTCGGCCCATGAATCGGCGGCAAGATGGTCTCCGGCCGTACCTTGCCGATATGTTTGAAACAGTCTTCCAGCACCCGCTGCTTGGCCGCCACTTGTGCAGCCTCATCCAAATGCTGATGCGTACAGCCGCCGCAAACACCAAACCAGATGCATTTGGGCGTCACCCGGTAAGGGCTCGGCTGCAGGATTTGCGTCACCTGCGCCTGTTCGAATTCCGGTTTTTTACGGTAACTGGACGCGATGACCCACTCGCCGGCCAGAGCGCCATCAACGAAGATCGTCTTGCCGTCGCGGCGGCCTATGCCCTTGCCTTCATGGTCGAGGGATTCGATATACAGCGGTTGCATAGCAGCCGATTTGCTGGGCGGCTGGCTGGATTCCGTCTCGTTCATGCTGGCCACGCCTCCAGGAACTCGAACCAGTGATCGGCGCCGATTTCCTCCAATGCCGCCCGCACCACGCCGATCTCGTCGTCGTACTGGGCGGCGGTCAGCACGCCGCGCATTTTCTGGAAACGCAGAAACACCAGATAGGTGTTGACCACGTCGGTCTCGCAATAATCACGGATGGCGGCATGTTCGCCGCGCTGGAACGCATCCCAGACGGCGCTGCCATCCATGCCCAGCTTGCCGGGAAAGCCATATAGCTTCGCCAGCGCATCCAGCGGCGCATTCGCGCGCGCCTGAAACATGGCCAGCACATCCATCAGGTCGAGATGACGGGTATGGTAGCGATTCAAATAATTGTTGTATTTGAAATCACGATCATCATCGCCCCAATCCCAATAGCGCGGCGCACTGACGCCATGCAGCAGCGAACGGTAATGCAACACTGGCAAGTCGAAGCCGCCGCCGTTCCACGACACGATTTGCGGCGTGTATTTCTCGATGCCGTCGAAGAATCGCTGCAGCATCTCGGCCTCGCCGGTTTCCGGATGCGACAGCGACCAGACCTTGAAGGTCTTTTCGGTGCGCAGCACGCAGGAAATGGTCACTACGCGCTGCAGGTAGTGCGGCAAGAAATCGGAGCCGCCGGTTTGCTGGCGGCGCATCAGCATCCCCATTTCGGCCACCTCGTGATCGCTGGCCTCCAGGCCGACGTTGTGCAGACGACGCAGGCCGTCAATGTCCGGGATGGTTTCGATATCGAAGATGAGTACGGGGGTCATGGCAGGCTGGGTTGAAGTAATAAGCGACTAAAATCCGGCTGATTTTATCTGCTTTAGTGGACCAAACCGATGCGCATCACCGCTCACCCTTCGACATCGAGCCATTCTTCCCGGCTGCGCTGGCATGTCGTCGAAAAATCAAGCTGGCTGGCGACGGCTTTGGCCTGGGTTGACGAGGCGGCCAAGTCAGCGCTGGCAGCGCGCGGCGAATTCCATCTCGTGCTGGCGGGCGGCAGCACGCCAGAAAAACTGTACCGGGCGCTGGCCGACCAGGACCAGGACTGGGCGCGCTGGCATATCTGGTTTGGCGACGAACGCTGCTTGCCCGCGGCCGACCCGCAACGCAACAGCCGCATGGCGGCTTCGGCCTGGCTCGACCGGGTCGCCATCCCGGCCGGCAACATCCATGTCATTCCAGCCGAGCTTGGCGCCGCATTAGGAGCGAATAGCTATGCCCAGCAACTTACCGGCCGCGCGGCGTTCGATCTGGTGCTGCTGGGCCTGGGCCAGGATGGGCATACCGCCAGCTTGTTTCCGGATCACGATTGGGGCGTCGAACCCCGCTCAGCCGACGCGCTGGCGGTGATGGACGCCCCGAAGCCGCCGCCGGAACGCATCACCCTTTCAGCGCAGCGCTTGTCGCACACACGCAGCGTTCTGTTCTTGATCTGCGGCGCCGACAAGCGCGATGCGCTGACCAGATGGCGCCAGGGTGCGACCATTCCAGCCAGCGTCATCCAACCGGATGCCGGCGTTGATTTGTTAGTCGATACGGACGCTTGTCCGTCAGGAGAACCGGAATGAAACAGACCCTGCTTGATGCTTTACTGGTACTGACGCTGCTTGCCACCCACCAGGCCTATGCACTGGATGAACGTCCCAGCACCTCGGCAGAGCAAACCGCGCTCGCGGTCACTATTTACAACGGCGACCTGGCATTGGTGAAAGATACGCGCAAGGTACGGGTCAGCAATGGCGACAATCTGCTCGCCTGGCGTGACGTTTCCGCGCGCATGCAGCCGGAAACCGCACTGTTGCGTTCGGTCGAAGGCAAGAAACTCACGCTGCTGGAACAGAATTTCGACTTCGACTTGCTGACGCCGCAGAAACTGCTGGAAAAATCGGTCGGAGAAAGCGTGCGGGTAATACGCACACAGCCGATCACCGGCGTCGAATTCAGCGAATACGCCAGCGTGCTGGCCGCCAACGACGGCATCGTCCTGCAATTCAAGGACCGCGTCGAAACCGGCATTCCCGGACGCCTGGGTTTCGGCGCGGTACCCGCCACGCTGCGCGACCGCCCCACCCTGTCCATATTGTTCAATACCGAAATGCCGCTTGCGTCCGGATATCTCGCCGCCAGTACGCCGACTGAAACCGGCCTGGAACTGAGCTATCTGACCGGCGGACTGACCTGGAAGGCCGACTACGTCGCAGAACTCTCGGCCAAGGAGGACAGCATCGACCTGAACGGCTGGGTCACGCTGACCAACACCAGCGGCACCGCCTACCCGAATGCGCGCCTGCAACTGGTCGCTGGCGAAGTCAACCGTGTCCAGCCCGAACGCGGTCGCATGCCGGTGATGATGAAAGCCATGGCAATGGCCGATGCAGCGCCGCAAATGCAGGAAGAAAGCCTGTTCGAATACCACCTGTACACGCTGGACCGCCTCACCACGCTGCTCGACAAACAAACCAAGCAGGTCGCGCTGCTATCCGCGCAAAAGGTCAAAACCGACAAGGAATTCCGCTTCCAGGGCGCCGACTGGTATTACAGCAACCAGCATGGCGACCTTGGCAGCAAACTGAAGCCCAGCGTGTACATGGAATTCAGCAACCGAGGCGACCATCTCGGCGTACCGCTGCCCAAGGGCGTGGTCCGAGTCTACAAAAAAGACAGCGCCGGGCGCGCCCAATTCATTGGCGAAGACCGCATCGACCATACCGCCAAAGGGGAACTGATCAAGCTCAAACTGGGCGAAGCATTCGATATCACGGCCGACAAGAAACAAAGCGATTTCCAGCGGATCAGCGCCGGCTTCAATGCCCGCGGCGGCATCATCGAAACGGCGTACGTCATGGAAATCCGCAACGCCAAGAACGAGAAAATAATCGCCACCGTGATCGAGCCGATGCCCGGCGATTGGCAAATGCTGCAGGAAAGCCATCCGCACAAGAAGGAAAGCGCGCATACCGCAGTCTGGAGTATTCCAGTACCCGCGGAGGGCAAGACTACGCTGACCTGGCGCGTACGGGCGAAATACTGAGTCGCGCATGTCGCCGGAAGCGATAGTCGCCGCATTGGCAGAACCGGGATGGTGCGTGGTTCCCGACTTTTTGAATGCGAAGGAAACTATCGCGTTGCGAGGTGAATGCCTGGAGGCGCACACCCATGGCGCCTTTCACCGCGCAGGCGTCGGCAGTAGCCGGTCTGGAAAACACGCGGAGATTCGTTCCGAAATCCGTGGCGACAATGTGCTCTGGATCGATGAAGCGGAGGCCGGCCCCGCCTTGCAAACGGTGCTGGCCAAACTGGAGGCCTTGCGCCTCGCCGTCAACCAGCACTTGTTTCTCGGTCTGTTCGACGTTGAACTGCACTTCGCGGTCTACCCGCCCGGCAACGGCTATCGCCGTCACCGCGACCGTTTCCAGGATGACGACCGCCGAACGCTGACCGTCATCCTCTATCTCAATGAAGACTGGACCCCAAACGATGGCGGTCTATTGCGATTCTGGCCGGACGAAACCGGCCCTGCCGTCGAAATCCCCCCCCTCGGCGGCACGCTGGTCACGTTTCTATCGGAACGCTTCTGGCACGAAGTCGCCCCCACGCAACGCCAACGTTTGAGTTTGACGGGCTGGTTCAGACGACGCTAAGCGCCACCCGGAAAACAACCAATGCGGGCTGCGTAGTCAGCGCCTGACGGCCTCCGGAAGTTCGCTAATCGCGGGTTTGCTAACGCTCGGAATTCAGCGACTCCCGAAACAACGCATCCGAGTTTTTCAGCGTCAGGGTTCCGTGCGTGTAATCCAACACCTCTGCGTCGACCCATAGGCGTATCTGTCGATTGACGCTTTCGCGCGATACACCGACCAGATTGCCGAGTTCTTCCTGCGATAGCCTGAGGCCGATCGCGATCCCCAATGGAGTCACTTTGCCGTACTGCTGGCCCAGATTGATCAGAATGCGAGCCAGACGCGCCGGCAGATTGAGGAAACTGAGGTTGCCGACGAGATCGTTGGTTGCACGCAAGCGCTGCGACAAGCCGGCCAGCAACTTGAGCGCCACATGCGGGTTCTGTTCCAGAAAAGGCAGAAAATCGCGCCGCCACAGCACCAGAAAACTGCACACATCCATCGTAGTCAACGTCGCGCTGCGGGTTTCGCCATCGAGTAAAGCCATTTCGCCCATGACATCGCCGGGCTCAAGAATGCTGAGTATCGCTTCCTTGCCTTCGGCCGACGTGAGACTGACTTTGACGCGTCCCTCAAGCAGGATCAACAAGTGGTCCCCCTCTTCGCCGACCTGAAAAACAATATGTTTGGCCGGATGCTGCACGATGCGGCCTAGATGAATGATCGCATCGGCGTCCTCATCGTTAAGGACGGAAAAAAGCACGCTATGCTGGCGCAGCGCAGCAATATCCACACTCGCACGCTTGGACGGAGCGGACTGATTGGATTTGGGTTCGACACGATGCTGACTCATATCAAAATAGACTCTCAGGGCTGATGAACGAACCGACGCGACTGGACCGGAATTCTAGCGTCGACTCCAGCCGCGATCAGTGCCTTAGCGCACAGGCAAGCGGGAAAGCGCGCTTTGGAAGCGCTGCCAATCAACCGACAAAGAGTAGCCGGAATAAGACTCCAACGCAGCGACTTCCTCGCGCAAGGCATCCAGGCGCGCCGGACTGGAAGGATGCGTAACGCTACGCGATTCAGAAGCCGCTGTTTCATTAGTCACGTTTTCGAGCACAGCCATCCGCTCGAAAAAGGGAACCAGACCTTCGCTGGAAACTCCGGCTCGGCGCAACATGATCTTCGACTCGCGATCGGCCTCTTGCTCCATATCCAGGTTGTAAGTCAGCCTTTCCAATGGCGCCGCCATGTTCTGCCAGATCCCGTCGGAATCGTCGCCCACAGTGGCGGCCAGCACCGCCCGCCATCCTAAAGTACGAATGATGTTGGCCAAGGTGTGATGCAATTCGACGTGACTGACTGTATGGGCAAGAATTGCGGCAAGCTCGTTGGGGTTCTTTGCCACGCGTAGCAGACCTGTGTAAACCACGACATGTCCGCCCGGCAATGCAAATGCATTGGCTTGCGGCGAGTTGGCGACATGGAAGACGTAACGATTACGCGAACCCGTAGTGACACGGACGCCTATGTATTGCACCGTCTCGCTCACGGGACCTTGTTCGAGCAACTTGAGCCTAGGCCGCAACTGTTCGAACGCCATCTCGCCCAGTCGGTTCTTCTGCTCCAGAGAAAGCCGATCAGCCGCCCATCGACTGACCTCATCGGAATAAATCAAAAACAAACCTGAGATCAGTACGGATGCAAGAACGCTCAGCACAAGCAACACCATGCCGAAACGGAGCAGGCGCCCTCTATTGCTCTGCGCAAAATGCACCCGCTGAAGCTGCTCGGAAACGATGGGCGGCGCCAGTTTGATAAAGAGTTGCACCGCATCTTCACCCTGCAGCATGGCCGTCACCAACCCGGAGGGCGTCATCCACGAAAGCAGCCATTGCCGCCCATCGAATCCCCCTGTCTTGAGTTTTAATTTATCGCCCTGGATAGTGAACCAATGCCCCCGGCCCTGGGCCACCAACACCGTATCTTCAAAATGCGCACGCGCCCGAATTCCGGCCGAGGGCAAGCCCGGACCATAAAGCAGAATCTTGAATTCGGGGGTGGGAAGACGCATTGGGAAGAGCGATACAACTAACGATGGCCTGCTTCAAGTCTAGCAGTCTGGCAGGCTGGAAACGGCCGGCAGCGGAGGGCTTTTGCCAACTGGTATTCACCTGGTTCTTGCCTATAGCTGCCCTTCGCCAAGCAACCCTGCTACGCTTACCGGAGAGCTGCAGCACCCTGTCGCTCAGTAGCCTCGGGCTGGAAGGTTGCTGTATGAAGTCATATGTGCAGCCGACTTTGTACATAAAATCACAAGAAATACGTCCTAACCAAACAGGCAACTCAATTGGGTGACGAGGTTCACTGCATCAACATTGGTGTTGCTTTAATGTGGTAATTGTTGCTTTGATAAAGCATCTACTTTCAATCCTTTCAAGGAGAGCAAAAAATGCGCAATGCCCTATTGGTAATGAGTTCATTAAGTATTGCCCTGGCTTCTGCAGGATTCAGCAGCGCCCAGGCAGGTAGCTATTACGACCCCTCCAACACCGCCAGCACCAGCGGACTTACATCCGGCGCCCAGTTGTACAAGACCATCGGTTGCCCCGGCCGCGGCATTCTCGATGCGCCTTGCAAGGAAGACAAACCAGCTCCGCCCGCAGCTCCGGCTCCCGTTGCCAAACCCGCTGTCAAACCCGCGCCGGCGCCGGTTCTGTGCTCACTTCCGGCTGGCGCCATTTCAGGCGACAACGTGCCGGCCAATGCCAAAGCCGGCCAATGCTTTGCCAAAGTAGCCAAAGCAGCCACCTACCGTACCGATGTATCTCGCAAACTGGTCAAGGAAGCCAGCGAACGCATCGAAACTGTTCCGGCCGTGTATGAGACCGTCAAGGAACGCGTACTGGTCAAGGAAGCCAGCGAGCGCATCGAAATCGTCCCGCCCGTCTATAAAGCCGTGAAGGTCCACGTCAAGAGCGAGGAGATCCAGGAAGTCGTACCGGCCAAGTATGAGACGGTCAAGGAGCGCGTGGTCGTCAAAGAAGCCAGCACTCGTTTGGAAGAGGTTCCTGCCGAATATGCCGACGTCGAGGAAAAAGTGTTGGTCAAACCGGCCACCAAGAAAGCGATCGAAGTCCCGGCTGTATATGAGACGATTACCGAGAAGCAGCTGGTCCGCGAGGCCTACAACACCTGGAAACCCGGCACCGATACCAACGTGCAGAAGATCGACGAAAAGACCGGTCAGGTCATGTGTCTCGTCGAAGTACCGGCGGAATACAAGACCATCACCCGCCAGATCGTCAAGTCTCCGGCGAATATTCGCTACGAGGACATCCCGGCGGAATACACCACGGTCAAGAAACGGGTCGTGAAGACCCCGGTCACGACGCGAACCATTCAGATTCCTGCCGAATACGCTGAGCGCGAGGTCACCAAACTGGTCGCCCCCGCCACCACGGTCACCAAAGTGGTGCCGGTCGACTACGAGCGCGAAGTGATGACCATGGTTCAGCCCGCCACCGAGAAACGCGTTGCGATCCCGGCTGAATATGCCGAGCGCGAGGTCAAGAAGCTGGTGACCCCCGCCCGCGAAGTGCGTGTCCCGATCCCGGCCGAGTACAGCGAAATGAAACAGGATGTCATGGTTTGCCCGACCCAGGAGTACTGGACCGAGATCCTCTGCGACGTCAATGCCACCCCGGCCAAGATCGCCGAAATCCAGAAGGCGCTGCAGGCTGCAGGCTTCTATCAGGGCGCCATCAATGGCAACACCGACGCGCCGACGATGCAGGCCGTAGCCGCCTACCAGAAAGCCAAGGGTCTGCCGGTTGATGGCTATATCAATATCGAAACCGTCAAGGCGCTGGGTCTATCGGCCAAGTAACCTACGGAAACAACGGTCCCGGCAGTGCCGGGGCCCCCTCAATGCGCCCGTGAGGGCGCATTTTTATTGCAGACGACAAAACCGCCCTTTCGTCCAGCCAGTCCGGCTTACCGCCTAGGCTAGAATAACGAGCTTATTCAAGGTGCCCCAGCATGAAATCACGCTTACTCGATATTTTCCGTCGCCGCCACGCCTGTCACCTGTTCCACGCAGATCGGCCACTCGCTGAGGATGACCTGAATTTCATCCTGGAAGCGGGTCGCTTGTCGCCCTCCTCGTTCGGCCTGGAACCGTGGAAATTTGTCGTACTGACCGGGCAAGAGCAAAAAAAGGCGCTGCAAGCCGCCTGTTTCCAGCAACCGCAAGTCGGCAGCGCCAGCGCGGTCATTGTGGTACTGGCAAAACTGGCTGAAATGGACCCGGATTCCGCCTACCTGCGTCGTCTGATGGCGCGTGAATATCCGGGCGAAGCGCTGGAGGGCGCATTGATAAATTACCGCAGTTTTCACGCCGCTACCGACGTCAAAGCCTGGAGCGAACACCAGTGCCATATCGCCGCCGCCAACATGATGACGGCCGCTGCCGGTATCGACATCGACTCGTGCGCAATCGGCGGCTTTGACCCGACCCAAGTGCAGCGGATTCTGGGTATCAATCCCAGCCAGCACCATCCGGCCCTGATCCTGGCTTTCGGGTACTGCGCCCAAGCCCCCGGCGAAAAAATGCGCTTGCCGATGGAAGAACTGGTCGAGTACCGCTGATTTGGCGGCCATGCGCGCCAACCTGATCACCCGCCGGGCTTGGGCAATACTGGGCTGGCTGCTGGTACTAAGCGTCATTTACTTTTCGCTGACGCCAGTGCCGCCCGAGAGCACGCTGACCTTCGGCGACAAGATCGGCCATTTCGCCGCCTACGCCAGCTTGATGCTGTGCTGGCTGCAGATCGACCGTAACGCCTACCGGCTGGCGCTGATCTTCGTCCTCATGGGACTCGCGCTGGAAATCCTGCAAAGCTTGAGCGGTTTCCGCCAGGGCGACATCTTCGACCTGGCCGCGAATACTGCCGGCGTCGGCATTGGCTGGCTGCTCGCTCGCTTTGCTGCCGGCTGGCGCGCCCGCTCATTCGCGCGATGAACATATATCACGCCGCCCGGCGCGTACTGGCCGAGAAAGACGTCGATGCCAAACTGGCCGGGGCCGCACAGCTTTGGGTGAACTGGCAAGCCGATGCATGCTCCAGCACGGACCCCTTCGACACCCCGCTCGACAGCGCAGGCATCCCCGAGCGCCCTCACCTCGCGGCGCCTGCAAGCATGCCGCGGCGGCAATTGAACGGGCCGGAAAACCATGCCGCTCTGATCCACGCCCTCGCCCATATCGAATTCAATGCCATCAATCTGGCGCTGGATGCCGTGCAACGCTACGCCGACTTGCCGCGCGCTTTCTATGCCGACTGGCTGCAAGTGGCCGCCGAAGAGGCCTATCACTTCCGCTTGCTGCGCGATCATCTGCGCAGCCTGGGCAAAGACTACGGCGATTTGCCAGCGCATGCCGGACTCTGGGAAATGGCGGAAAAAACCGCGCACGACCCGCTCGCGCGCATGGCGCTGGTGCCGCGCTTGCTGGAAGCGCGCGGACTCGATGTAACGCCGGATATTCAGCGCAAATTACGCGGTTACGGCGACGCCGCCGGGGCGGACATTCTGGACATCATTCTGCGGGATGAAATCGGCCATGTCGCCGCCGGCGACCGCTGGTTCCGCTATTTGTGCGGGCAGCGCGGACTCAAACCGGAAGCGGCCTTTCTGGCCCTGCTCGCCGCCCCCGGCGTGCCCCGACCACGCCGGCCGTTCAACGAATCGGCCCGACTTGCCGCCGGCTTCAGTGCAGAAGAATTGGCGGCGCTTGACCCGGGCAACAAGTTCACCCCGCCGGAAAAGCATACCGCCGGCTTGCCTTCGCAAGAAGGCCGCCGGGTTCGTACACGCTGAAGCGCAAATGTAACCGCCGGCTTGCCCGGGGGGGGGCCGGGGGGGCATAATCCCGCCCCATTTTGCAGTTTTATTTCCTTTATATTTCATTGATTTAGGGGGAATGGGCATGTCTCACCCGACGGCCTCGTCTCTTCTCACCCATGTAAGCCCTGCCCTGCCAGTCGACTGGTATTTCGATCCCAAGATTTTTGCCCTCGAACAGGAACTGCTATTCAAACGCGGCGCCAACTACGTCGGCCATGAATTGATGACGCCCGCTCAAGGCGACTTTCAGGTTCTCGACTGGCTGCACGGTGGCGGCAAGATGCTGGTCAACAATCCGAATGGCATTGAACTGCTGTCCAACGTTTGCCGGCATCGCCAGGCACAGATGCTGCAAGGCAGAGGCAATGCCCAGCACATCGTCTGCCCGTTCCACCGCTGGACCTACGACACCCAGGGCCAGCTCATGGGGGCGCCGCATTTCCCCAACAACCCTTGCCTGCATCTGAACAAGTCGCCGCTGTCGAACTGGAACGGCCTGCTTTTCGCCGGCCCGCGCGACATCCATTTCGATCTGGCCAAACTGGGCGTTGCCGCCGACATGGATTTCACCGGCTTCGTCTACGACAGCACGCAGGTCACTGAATACAAGTTCAATTGGAAGACCTTCATCGAGGTCTATCTGGAGGACTACCACGTCGTGCCCTACCACCCCGGCCTGGGTAACTTCGTCAATTGCGACGAGTTGAAATGGGAGTACGGCGAGATGTACTCGGTACAAACCGTCGGCGTGCAGGATCACCTGGCCACGCCCGGCAGCGCCGTCTACAACCGCTGGCACCAGCAGGTCAAACGCTATCGCTCTGGCCGCGACCCGGCCCACGGCGCCATCTGGCTGACCTACTACCCGGCATTGATGGTGGAGTGGTATCCGCACACGCTGGTGGTCAGCAACATCATTCCGACCGGTGTCGATTCGTGTCTCAACGTGGTCGAGTTCTACTACCCGGAAGATATCGCCCTGTTCGAGCGGGAATTCGTCGAAGCGGAACAAGCCGCCTACCGGGAAACCGCGGTCGAAGATGACGATATCTGCTACGGCATGCAAAAAGGCCGCAAAGCCCTGTACGAGCAGGGCATCAGCCAGGCGGGGCCTTACCAGTCGCCGATGGAAGACGGCATGGTGCATTTCCACGAATGGCTGCGGCGGACGATCGAACCGCATCTGTGATGTCCAAATTCTGCATAGCATGGCGGACACCTGGCATCCGATCCCGCCCTTACCGAGTTGCGGCAGGAGGTCGCTGCGGCGGCAACACCCGCACTTCGAAGCGACCATGCCCAGCAATCATCTGAAACGCTACGCCTGGCTGTCCATCGCCGCCGCCCTCGCCACCATTTTGCTCAAGGGAGCGGCCTGGTGGCTGACCGGCTCGGTGGGCCTGCTTTCCGATGCACTGGAATCTTTCGTCAACCTGGCCGGCGCACTGATGGCGCTGGCGATGCTGTCGCTGGCCGCACAGCCGGCGGATGCGAACCACGCCCATGGGCACAGCAAGGCGGAATATTTTTCCAGCGCCTTCGAGGGCTTTCTGATCATCCTCGCCGCCGTCGGCATCGCCTACGCCGCCATTCAGCGTTTGCTCGACCCGCAACCGCTGGAATCGGTCGCGGTCGGCCTGGCGGTTTCGGTCATCGCCTCGATCATCAATTTCGCCACCGCACGCACGCTGATGAAGGTCGGCCGCGAATACCGCTCGATCACGCTGGAGGCCGATGCCCATCATCTGCTCACCGATGTCTGGACGTCCGTCGGCGTCATCGTCGGCGTCGCGCTGGTCTGGTTCTCAGGCTGGCTCTGGCTGGACCCGGTCATTGCGCTGCTGGTGGCGGCCAATATCGTCTGGACCGGCTGGCAATTGCTCAACCGTTCCGCCGCCGGACTGATGGACGTATCGCTGCCGGATGCGGAATTGCAGGCGATCGAACAGGTGCTGGACGGTTACCGCCGCCAGGGTCTGGACTTTCACGCGTTGCGCAGCCGTCAGGCCGGCAGCCGCGCCTTCGTCACGCTGCATGTCCTGGTGCCGGGCGCCTGGAGCGTGCAACTGGGCCACGACTGGTCGGAGCGCATCGAAGCCGACATCCGCAGCGCCGTCCCCTATGCGCACGTAACGACGCACCTCGAACCGATGGAAGACCCGGTATCCTTATCCGACCAACATCTGGACAGGTGATTCGAACATGGATTTCGACGCGATTCTTGCCGCCCCCTTTGGCGCCCTGGGAGTAAGGATCGCGAGTGAAGCGCTCGTCGGCCTGGAGTTCCTGCCGCCGGGCACCCCTTTGCAGCCCTCCGAACGGACATTGATCAAGCAGATTGGCGCCGAACTCGACGCCTATTACGCCAACCCCAAACACCGCTTCGCTCTGCCGCTGGCTGCAACCGGCAGCACATTTCGGCAAAAAGTCTGGGCGGCGTTGGCGGACATTCCCGCCGGACGCACGCGCAGTTACGGCGAGCTCGCGCGCGAACTCGGCAGCGCGCCGCGCGCCGTCGGCCAGGCGGTCGGCGATAACCCGATTCCGATCATCATTCCTTGCCATCGCGTCATTGCCGCTAACGGCGGCCTCGGCGGCTTCATGCATAGCCGCACCGGCTACTCGCAGGACATCAAGCGCTGGCTGCTGGCGCACGAACATGCTTGTTGATGCCGAGCTGGACCGATTCAGTGACGCCCTCTGGCTGGAAGACGGATTAGCGCCCCGATCCCTGGAAAGCTACCGCCGCGACCTCAGCCAGTTTTTCACCTGGCTGGAGCAGAAAGGCATCACCCCCGATCAGGCGCAGCGAGGCGACATCGAGCTGTTTCTGGCGCACCGCACCTTCGATGCCGGCATTGCCGCGCGCAGCCTGGCGCGCCAGCTCACCGCAATCAAACGTTATCAGCGCTGGTTGCTGCGCGAAGGTCGGCGCGCGGACGACCCCAGTCTTACCGTAGCGGCGCCGCGCCTGCCCAAGCCCTTGCCCAAAAGCCTGTCGGAGGGCGACGTCGATGCGCTGCTCCTCGCCCCGGACGTAGACACCCCGCTCGGGCTGCGCGACCGCGCCATGCTGGAAGCGCTTTACGCCGCCGGTCTGCGGGTATCCGAACTGATCGACTTGCCGCTGGCGGCCGTCAGTTTGAGCGACGGCGTCGTGCGCATCATGGGCAAAGGCAGCAAGGAGCGGCTGGTGCCGCTGGGCGAAGAGGCGCAGGAATGGATCAAACGCTACGCCGCAGAGGCTCGCCCGGCGCTGTTGAAGGGGCGCTCAAGCTCCGCCCTGTTTGTCACTGAACGCGGCACGGCGATGACCCGGCAAATGTTCTGGTATTTGATCAAACGCCATGCCCAAACCGCCGGCATTCAGTCCGCAATCTCGCCGCACACGCTGCGCCACGCCTTCGCCACGCATTTGCTCAACCACGGCGCCGACCTGCGCGTGGTGCAAATGCTGTTAGGCCACGCCGACATCGCCACGACGCAGATTTACACCCACGTCGCCAAGGAACGTCTCAAGGCGCTGCACGCAAAACATCATCCGCGCGGTTGATCGGCGCCGCTTTCGCGTCTTGAGGTCAGTGTCACGAAGTGATAGCCCAGTCCCTCCGGGCTGACCTGCACCTGCCGCTCGACCTCCTGCCAGGCGCCGTGATCGTAGGCGGGGAAATACGCGTCGCCGTCGTATTCGGCCTGGATTTCGGTGAGATATAAACGCTGCGCGCGCGGCAGGATTTGGGCATATACCTCAGCACCGCCGACGAAGAAGATTTCCGGATCGTCACCACACAGCGCAATGGCCGCATCGATCGAATGGGCGGTCAGGCAGCCGTCGACCTGATAGCCGGCATCCCGAGTAACGATCACCGTCGTGCGGCCGGGCAGCGGCTTGCCGATCGACTCGTAGGTCTTGCGCCCCATGACGATGTGATGCCCCATGGTCAACGCCTTGAAATGCCGGAGATCTGCGGACAGACGCCAGGGCAGCGTGTTATTGACGCCGATGACGCGGTTGCGCGCCATCGCGGCGATGACGTTGATGTTTGGCAGCATCGGCGCGGACTCCTGCTAAACGGCCACCGGCGCCTTGATGGCGGGATGCGGATCGTAGTTTTCCAGCGTGAAGTCCTCGTATTTGAACTCGAAGATGTCGTTCACCGCCGGGTTGAGCCGCATCGTCGGCAAGGCGCGCGGTTCGCGGCTGAGTTGCAGATTCACCTGCTCCAGGTGGTTCAGATAGATGTGCGCATCGCCCAGGGTATGCACGAAATCACCCGGTTTCAGGCCGGTGGCCTGCGCCATCATCAGCGTCAGCAACGCATAGCTGGCGATATTGAACGGCACGCCCAGGAAGATATCGGCGCTGCGTTGATAGAGCTGGCAGGACAGCTTGCCGTCGGCGACATAGAACTGGAAAAAGGCATGGCAGGGCGGCAGTTTCATGTTCTGGATTTCACCGACGTTCCAGGCCGAAACGATGATGCGACGCGAATCCGGGTTGTGTTTCAGGGTCTCGACCACCTCGCTGATCTGATCGATATGGCGCCCGTCGGCGGCGGGCCAATTGCGCCATTGGTAGCCGTAGACCGGGCCGAGATCGCCGTTGGCGTCGGCCCATTCATCCCAGATCGAAACGCCGTTTTCCTTCAGGTAGGCGATGTTGGTGTCGCCTTTCAGGAACCAGAGCAATTCGTGAATGATGGATTTGAGATGCACTTTCTTGGTGGTCAGCAGCGGAAAGCCCTGGCTCAAGTCGAAGCGCATCTGATAACCGAACAACGAGAGCGTACCGGTGCCGGTGCGATCGGATTTTTCTGTGCCGTGCGCCAGCACGTGCCGGAGCAGATCAAGGTATTGCCGCATCAGATCGTCTCCTTGAGGATGTGCTGATAGACCAGATTCATGATGATCAGGCGCTGCGACTGCCCCAATTCACCAAACTGCAAGCCGAATACATTCATGCGTTTGCCCTGTTCGTCATTTTCTTCGCCGATCGATCGAATCACCGCCGGGGTTTTCACGTATTCCTCCATATCGCCCAACATCACCTTGAACGACAACCAGAGGGTCTGATCCTTGACGCCGATTCTCGTCGGCGAGTACATGCGCGCGCCGCCGACGCTGAGGTCGACGATCCTGCCGGCGCCCGTCTGGCGGCCGCCCTCGCTTTCATGGATCGCCACGATGATGCTGGCGGGCGTGCGCATCGCTTTTCTGATCCGCACGGCCTGAACACTGTCGGGATAAGACAGGTGCAGATAGGGAAACGGCTGCAGTTGCGACTTCAACACCCGGGCCTTGAATGCGCAGACATTGAGGCCGGAGAAGGCGCGCACCAGATAGGTCTGGCCGTCGCGCACAAAGATCAGTTTGCCATCGAGGCTGGGCGCGCTGACCAGCAGGCTGACCGGCTTCATGACGCCGATGACATGCACTGAAAAGCGTTCAACCTGGCCTTCCAACAAGGGTTGCAATTGCAGGATATCGCCCGGCATCAATTTGACCGCATCGAAACTCAAGGTTTCGCCTTGCGGCTTGCCCTCGCCGAGCACCGTCTTCTCCTCCAGGGTATCGGTTCCGGCAACGGCTTTCGGACGACTGCGCTCGCGAAACAGGCCTTTCTGCATCAGGACGTCGATCTGGTGTTCGCTGGTCACGATGACGCCGCGATTCAGCAACAGGTTGCGTTCGTAGTCATAAGCGGCAAAAGGCAAGGGCTTGCCTAATTCGATATCCGATCTACGCACCGGCACCAGGAACTGATCTTCAGACATCCGTGTTCATCCTCTCGAATCAGCGTTTGGACAGGCTGGCATTGTATTCGCAGCATGCCGGCCGGAAGGCTACTAATGCAGCGCACTCTTGCCAAGCTGGCTGAGGATATCCAGCAACAAGTTGCGGCCAAGTGCGCCCATGCCCTTCGACAGAATCTCGAAATCGCGCTCGCCATTGACCAGGCGTCGCATGATGCCGCCCAGGCGCGCCATGTCGCCGCCGGCGCGCACCATCTGTTCGGCCATATTGGCCAATACCGCCAAGGCTTGCGCATCACCGCGTGCGCTGGCTTCGATCATCGCCGCCAGGCCGGGGGCGGCGGCGCTCGCATCCGGTTTTTTGTCCAGCGCCGGCAAGCTTGCCGGGTTGGTCAAACCGCGTAATACGGCGTCGACCACGATGCGATCCTCCTCATCCAGCCCAAGCTTGATGGACTCATCGCGGCGGCCATCGACGATCTGGCGCAGGGCCCGCACCAGCCCGGCCCAGCCCTGCTGCTCCGCGGCCGCCAGGGTTTGCATCAATTGCGGCAGCTGCGCGCGGTCAGTCAAGGCGTTGACCACGGCATGAATGAACGGCGCATGCATTTGCAGCACCTGTTCGACGGCGTCAGGCAGATTCGCCATGCATTTCCCTCATCAGGTCAGCTCCAGCGCTTGCCATCGCCCGTCGACAAAGCCTTCGAGCGGGCGATAGTTGCGTTTGTAAGCCATTTTGTTGCAGGCGCCGATCCAATAACCGAGATAGACATAAGGCAGACCGATTTCCTGCGCCAGCCGAATCTGGGTGAGAACGCCAAAGCTGCCCAGACTGCGCTTTTCCAGCTCCGGATCGAAGAATGTGTAAACGGCGGAAAGGCCATCGATCAGCTTGTCGATCAGAGCCACCATGACCACTTCGCCTGCCAAGCTGAATTCAGCCAGCACGCTGTCGACGCGGCTTTGCAGCAGAAAGCTGCAAAACTGCGCGCGATCGTCCTGATCCATGCCTCCGCCGGCATGGCGCGCAGCTTGATAGCGCTGGTAAAGCTGGTAATGCGCCTCGTCGAACGCCAACGGGCGCAGGCGCAGTTCCAGATCGGCGTTGCGCGTCTGGCAGCGCCGCTGCGTCCGGCTCGGCGCAAACGCCGCCACCGGTACGCGCACCGCCACGCAGGCTCGACAGGTGTCGCAACGCGGCCGATACACATGCTGGCCGCTGCGGCGGAATCCGAGCCGCACCAGTTCGCCGTAAACCCCGGCGTCGATCAGGCTCCCTGGCGCCGCCACCTGCGAGCGCGCCTGGCGGTCGGGCAGATAACTGCACGCGTAAGGCGCCGTCAGATAAAACTGCAGGCGAAAGATCGGCAGGTCTTTGGCGTAGCTCATGCCAACGTCCGCCAGTCTTTGCTTTCGGGTTGCCCGCAAGCGTGGTCGAGCAGGGCCGAAAACTCGACGCGGGGAATCTCGCGCGCGCCCAGCGAGGCCAAATGCGCCGTATTCATCTGGCAGTCGATGACCGCGAAATCGCGCGCGCGCAGCCAGCGCGCCAGATGCGCCAATGCGATCTTGGAGGCGTCGGTCTGGCGCGAGAACATGGACTCGCCAAAAAACACCCGCCCGATGGCGACGCCATACAAGCCGCCGGCCAGTGCTTCCTCGCCTTTCTCGTCGCGAAACCAGGTTTCAATGGAGTGCGCATGGCCCGCCTCATGCAACGCGGTATAAGCCGCAATCATCGCGGCGTTGATCCAGGTGCCCTGCACGCCTTCCCGCTCACGCGGCGCAGCACAGGCCTGCATCACCCGGGTGAACGCCGTGTCCGCCCGCACGCTGTAATCGGCGCGGCCAAGGCGTTTCTTGAGTGAACGCGACAGTTTGAATTCCGCCGGGAACAGCACCATGCGTGGATCCGGCGACCACCAGAGTATCGGCTCGTCCGCATTGAACCAAGGGAAAATCCCCTGCCGGTAGGCCGCCAACAGGCGCGGCACGGACAAATCGCCGCCCGCCGCCAGCAGCCCGTTGTATTCCCGCGAGGCCCGATGCACGGGCGGAAACGGGTCGTTAGCGTGTAGCCAGGGAATCACTTCCGGATCAGGACAGAGTTAAGCACGCAGTTTTTCGGCCAGCGCACGCAGCGCCTGGCCGCGATGACTGACGCCATTCTTGATTTCCATGCTCAGTTCGGCGCCGGTCTGGCCGTACTCAGGCAGCAGGAAATACGGGTCGTAGCCAAAGCCGCCATCGCCGCGCGGCGTGTCGATGATTTCGCCGTGCCAAGCGCCTTCCGCAATGATCGGCTGCGGGTCATCCGGATAACGCACATAGACCATGACACAGTAGTAATGCGCGCGCCGGTTGGTTTCGCCCTGCAATGCCGCGATCAGCTTCTGATTGTTACGCTCGTCCGACTTCGGCTCGTTTGAATCCGGCTCACAGGCGTAACGCGCCGAATACACGCCAGGCGCACCGTTCAAGGCATCAACGCAGATGCCGGAATCGTCGGCCAGCGCCGGCAAGCCGGTATGCGCGGCGGCATGGCGCGCCTTGGCGATGCAGTTTTCGACAAAAGTCACGTGCGGCTCCGGACATTCCGGCACGCCGAAAGCGCTTTGCGGCACCGCTTCGAAATCGAGCGGTTCCAGAATGCGGGCAATCTCGCGCAACTTGCCGGCGTTGCTGGACGCGATGACGACTTTCTTCATTTCAGGTCTCCAGTGCGGCGCTTTGCGCGGCCATCAGTTCGCGGATGCCTTTTTCGGCCAGATCGAGCAGTGCGTTCAATTCGGCGCGCGAAAACGCCGCCCCTTCGGCCGTGCCCTGAACTTCAATCAAACCGCCGGTTTTGCCAACCCCGCCCAACATCACCACATTCATATCGGTATCGCAGGCGACATCTTCGGCATAGTCCAGATCGAGCACCGGCGTGCCTTGCCAGACGCCGACCGATATCGCAGCCACATGGTCGTGCATGATATTTTCCGGCAGCTTGCCCTGCGCCACCAGCCAGTTGATCGCATCCTGCACGGCCACCCAGGCGCCGGTGATGCTGGCGGTGCGGGTACCGCCGTCGGCCTGAAGGACATCGCAATCGACATGGATGGTGCGCTCGCCCAGCCGGCTCAGATCGACCGCAGCGCGCAGACTGCGCCCGATCAGGCGCTGGATTTCCTGCGTGCGGCCGGATTGCTTGCCGCGCGCAGCTTCACGGTCGCCGCGGGTATGAGTGGCGCGCGGCAACATGCCGTATTCGGCGGTCAACCAACCGCCGCCCGAGCCGCGTACATGCGGCGGCACTTTTTCCAGCACACTGGCGGTGCACAGCACTTTGGTTTCGCCGCACTCGACCAGCACGCTGCCTTCGGCATGCTTGGTGTAATTTCGGATGAGTCGGATATTGCGCAGTTGGTCGGCAGCGCGGCCGGAAGGACGTTGCAGAGTCGTCATGGTATGCCTTGGTTAATGAACCCCGCGGTTCAAGGTTTGCCGTATTTGGCGAGAGCGGATTGGATATCGGCCATCGCGCGTTCGAGTTCCTGATCGGTCGTCTGCGGCAGATGATGCCCCTTGCCGCCCATGTTCTTGAGTTGCGTGGTGAAACCGTCGAGACCGAGATCGTCGCTGCGCAATAACTCGTCAGTCGCGAAACGCTCTTCGCCGAATCGCATCGCGACGGCAGAAAGGTTGTCGCCATACTGGCCGGAGCGGAATTCCGCGTGATCCATCATGTGCTTGACCGCACGTTCGAGCGGGTAAGCGCGCAGTGTGGACAACATTTCCGTCGAAGTCAGTTCCGGCCAGACGCCATCGGTGCACAACAACAGCACATCGCCGTCATGCAGTTTGACCGGCTGGTCGAGTTCGATATCCGGCAGCATGTAGCCGCCCACCGAGTTGTACAGCTTGTTGCGGTCGGGATGGGTGCCCATCTCCGCCTCGGATATCACGCCATCATCGAACAATTGCTGTACGGCGGAATGGTCATGCGTGCGGAATAAGGTGTCGCGGCGGCTGAAATGGTAGAGGCGCGAATCGCCGACATGCGCCCAGCATGCCATCCCCTTCTGCACGACACAGACGACGCAGGTCGTGCGAGGCGGGTCTGACATGCGTTTACGCAACGCATATTCGTTGATGGCGTCATGCGCAGCGTAAATGCCGTCGAGCAGGAAACTGCTCATATCCGGCAACACCGGCTTGGCGCGCGCTTGAAACAAACTGGAAATGACCTGAACGGTCAATTGCGACGCGATTTCGCCGTTGCTATGCCCGCCCATGCCATCGGCCAATACCATGAGCAGCGCCTCCGGCGTATAGGCATAGGCGACCCGATCTTCGTTGTACTGGCGCCCGCCGCGCCGACTAGCCTGATAGACAACGTATTTCATAATTCTCGGGTAAGTCTTTCTTTGATCAGCGAGAACAGGGTGGGCTTTTGCATGCGTGCGGCTTGCGCCATGTTGATGAGCTGCTTCTGTACAAAGAAGACGCTCTGCGGCCGCTCGGTGTAGTTCAGGCGCAGCATGGAGTCGACCAATTCGAGCAAGCCCTTCGAATAGATGCCGGCATGAGACTTGGCCAGAGGCATCAGTTTGTCCTTTTCCTGGCGCTCATCCGCGGGCTGCGGCGGTCCTTTGGTAATGCAGGCGTACATGGTGGCGCCGACGCTGTAGATATCCGTCCACGGCCCCAGCCGATCACGCTGCTTGTATTGCTCAGGGGCGGCAAACCCCGGGGTGTACATCGGCGAGGACATGAAGTCCTGCGACAAGGCATGGCGGGCAGCGCCGAAATCGATCAGCACCGGCGAACCGTCCGCGCGGATGTAGATGTTCGAAGGCTTGATATCCAGATGCAATATCTTGTGCGCATGCACCTCACGTAATCCGTTGAGCAACTGGATGAAGACCCGGCGCAGGAAGGTTTCCCGCATCGGCTCTTCATGGCCGACGATATGGCGCTGCAGGGTTTTACCCTGTTCGTACTTCATCACCATGTAAACGGTGTCGTTGGCGCGGAAGAAATTGACCACCTTGACCACGTTCGGATGGCGGATGTTGGCCAGTGAACGCCCCTCTTCGAAGAAGCATTTCATGCCGTAGCGAAAGGATGATTCCTTGTCGACCGAGACCGGATGCACCGTGCCCTGTTCGCCGCGCTTGACGACGCCGCCCGGCAGATATTCCTTGATCGCCACCGGTTGGCCATTGACGTCAAAACCGAGATAGACCAGTGAAAAACCGCCCCCCCCGATCCGGCGATCGATGATGTATTCGCCGAGGTGATAGCCGTGCGACAGGGGTTCAGTGGTTTGAGCAGCCATATGTGGGAAGCAATATTTCGGCAGAGTAAACTGCGCTGAGAGCAATAATCATCGAAGGATAACCAAGATCGTGGCCGCCATGAAGGAAACCCTGCAGGAAACGCATCAACAGGACAAACAAGTACGCCCCGCCGCGGACGCGACCTTGCGCAGCATGACCGGCTATGCGGTCGATACGGCCGATTTGCCGAGCGGACAATTGTCGCTCGAACTACGCGCAGTCAACTCACGCTTTCTCGACCTCACCTTCCGCATGAGCGAGGACTTCCGTGCGCTCGAACCGACTTTGCGCGCGAACATCGGCGAACAGGTCAAACGCGGCAAGCTGGAATGCCGCGTGAATTTCACCTTACGTGAAGATGCCGCCCTGCCCGGCAATCTCAATGCGCCATTGCTGAGCCAGCTGCAAGAGCTATCACGCGCGGCGTTAGCGGCTTTCCCGCAGGCGCGCGAACTCGCCGTACAGGAAATCCTGCGCTGGCCCGGTATGCTGGGTGATACCGCGCCCGACCTGCCGGCCTTGCATGCCGCCGCGCTGAAGTTGATGCACAGCGCACTGGCGCAATTCAATGCCAGCCGCGCACGCGAAGGCGACAAGCTGAAAGCGGTGATCCTCGAACGTGTCGCCGGCATACGCCGCCATGTCGAACGCCTCCGCCCACGCACCGCAGCGATCGTCGCCGCCTATCGGGAAAAGCTCAGCAAGCGCCTGGAGGAACTGCTGCCAAGCAGCCTCGGCGAGCACGAGCGCGACCGCATCAATCAAGAAGTCATTCTGTTCGCCCAAAAAATCGACATTGATGAAGAGCTTGATCGCCTGGTGACGCATCTCGATGAAGTCACGCGCGCGCTCAACGCCGGCGGCGCGGCGGGCAAGCGGCTCGATTTCCTGATGCAGGAACTCAACCGCGAGGCCAACACTCTCGGTTCCAAATCGGCTTCGTTGGAACTCACGCAAACATCGGTCGAATTGAAAGTCTTGATCGAACAGATGCGCGAACAGATTCAAAACATCGAATAACAAGGACTTGCAAGCATGAGCGGCAATCTATTCATCGTTTCAGCCCCGTCCGGCGCGGGCAAATCCAGTCTGGTGACTGCTTGGCTGGAACGGGACACCAGCATAGGCCTGTCGGTTTCCTATACGACGCGTGCGCCGCGAGCGGGCGAAGTGGATGGGGTGCACTATCACTTCATCAGCCGCGCAGCCTTTCAGGAGCGCCTCGGAAACGGCGAATTCCTCGAAAGCGCCGAGGTTTACGGCAATTACTACGGCACTTCGCAACGTTGGATAGAAAACGAAATGGCCGCCGGGCGCGACATCCTGCTCGAGATAGACTGGCAAGGAGCGGGCCAGGTCCGCAAGCTGATGCCGGCGGCCTTATCGATATTCATTTTGCCGCCCTCGCTGGCGGAATTGCAGCGCAGACTGGACGGCCGCGGCACCGACAGTGCAGAAGTCATTGCCAAACGCATGGCGGCCGCGCGCGAAGATATCTCACATGCGCTTGAGTTCGACTATCTCGTGATCAACGACCAGTTCGAAACGGCGCTAGCCGATTTGCTGGCCATTGCCCGCGCGCAGCGCCTGTTGTTGCCGAGCCAGCTGCAACGCCAGGCGCAGCTGCTGGGCAATTTACTCGCCTGAGCCGGCCCGAGCGTCGCAGATCGACGCCTACTCCAGGCTGGCGGGCTTATCCAGCGGAGTATGCCAATGGTCGTCCGCCGCCGGCTCCGGGTGGAACCAGTTCAACTTGGCATGCAGACTGACCACGCTGCCGACGATGATCAGGGTCGGCGGTTTCAACTCCGCTTGCGCGGCCTGCGCCGGCAAGGTATCGAGCGTGCCGGTGACCACTTTCTGATTCAGCGTGGTGCCCTGCTGAACGATGGCGGCAGGGGTTGAGCCGGGCATGCCGTGCTTCTTCATTTCGTCGCACAAGGTGACCAGGCCCTTCAGGCCCATATAGATCACGATAGTCTGACCGGGACGGCAGAGCATGTCCCAATCCAGATCCATCGTACCGTCCTTGAGATGGCCGGTGACCAGAATCAACGCCTGAGCGTGATCGCGGTGGGTCAACGGAATACCGGCATAGGCGGCGACGCCGGCCGCGGCGGTGACGGCCGGCACCACCTGGAACGGCACCCCATGCTCGCGCAGGGTCTCAATCTCCTCGCCGCCACGCCCGAAGATGAACGGGTCGCCGCCCTTGAGACGCAGCACGCGCTTGCCTTCTTTCGCCAGGCGCACCAGGACCATGTTGATCTCGTCCTGCGGAACGGCATGGTTGTCGCGCTCTTTTCCGACATACAGCCGGTCGGCATCGCGTCGGCACATGTCAAGTATCGGCGGCGAAACCAGGCGGTCATAGACTACGACATCCGCTTGCTGCATCAGACGCAAGGCTCGAAAAGTCAGCAAGTCGGGGTTGCCCGGGCCGGCGCCGACCAAATAGACCTCGCCGGTAGCCGGCGCTTTGTTCGTGTCAGCCAGCATCGCGACCAATGAGGCTTCAGCTTCCTGCTCGCGTCCGGAGAACACCATTTCGGAAATGGGTGACAAGAAAGCTTTTTCCCAGAACTTGCGCCGCGCCTCCGTGGTGGTCATCTTTTCCCGCACACGCAATTTGAACCGTCCCGCCAAGGCGGCCAGGCGGCCATAGGCGGCGGGAATCAGTGTTTCCAGCCGCGCGCGCAGCAAACGCGAAAGCACCGGCGCCTCGCCGCCGCTGGAGACGGCCACCATCACCGGCGAGCGGTCGATGATTGAAGGCATGATGAAAGCGCACTGTTTCGGCCTGTCAACTACATTGACCGGGATATGCCGCGCGCGAGCGGCATCATGAACCTGGCTGTCGAGCTGCGCATCCTCACTGGCGGCAAACACGATATCGACGCCGTCCAGATGCTCAGATGAAAAATGCTCCTGACGAAAAATCAAACGGTCAGTATGAGCCAGTTCCTTGAATGCTTCGCCCAGCGCCTGCGGCGAAACAGCCGTCACCCAAGCGCCGGCGCTCAACATCAGGCTGGCCTTGCGCGCAGCGGCATCGCCGCCGCCGACAACCAAGCCTTTACGACCACGCAGGTCCATGAAAATCGGTAAGTAGTCCATAGTGCTCAGCCAATACTCGCGCGTAAATGCAATAAAGGTCCTGCGTTACATCACCCCCGGCATGCCGGGTATGACTCAGACAATCAAATCAACTAGCGCTGCCGCAGCCGCCGCCGGAACCACAGCCGCCGCTGCCACAACCGCCGCCACCGCCACCGGAACCACAGCCGCCGCCAGCGCTGGCTTTACTGAATACGAAACGGCTTTCGCCCGGGTTCACTTCGGTGAAATCAATGGTCACATCGTCCAAGTAGGGCTTGGACTGGGCGTTGATCAGCAAGGTCACCCCCCAGGAATCCACCGCGGCGTCGTTGCTGCGCTCTTCATCGAAACCCATGCCGAATTCCAGCATGCCGGCATCGTTGACGCGAGCGGCAATGCGCAAACCCAGGTTGTCCGCACCGGATTGCACGGCAGCTGTGCGGATCTGCTCCGCGGCTTCTTTGGTCAGACTGATCATTTCACTTCCTCTCTACAAAAGCGGAGCCAGAGCTCCTGTGGTTAAGTTCTCAGCTCGGTCAGGCGGTGGTAATGCGTTGCGCCCGGTAGGCACGGGCCTTGCTCAAAAACGGCGCGATCCATCCATGCTTACCGCTACCACGCCGATGACAGTAAGAAGCCAAGAGATTGCGATAGACATAGCCGTCAGACTGGCCGTCTATGCCTTGTCCGCGCAATACCCGGTAAGCGTAAGTAAGACCGGGTTCCAGGTTTTCCAAGTGCGAATAGTGAAATTCATGTGCCGGCAAGGAATCAGCCTGTGTAGGCCAGGGTCCGTCACCCGTTTCGGCCAAGGTCGCATAGCCGCGACCGACCGGACGAGATCCCATGACCACATCGCCGGGAATCACGCCGACCATGTCGCCAATCTGGTCATTCCAGCGTAACGAGCGGGATAAATACATCAGGCCGCCACATTCCGCATAGACCGGCAAACCGGCGTCGACGCCGCGGCGAATTGCGCTACGCAAGGCCGTGTTGGCCGCAAGGTCGGCAATAAACATTTCTGGAAAACCTCCGCCGATGATCAAACCATCGACTTCCGGCAACGCCGGATCCGCCAAGGTGTTGAGCGGACACAATTCCACGCCGGCTGAGCGCAAGGTTTCGAGATCTTCCTGGTAATAAAATCCGAATGCTTTGTCGTGCGCATATGCCAAGCGGAGGCCGCTTGCGTGCAAACCGGGACCAGTTGCCAATCGCGGCATTGCAGGTTGACTGGCTTGCGCGGCGGCCGCCACTACCGCGTCCAGGTCGACCTGCGACTTGATGTGACCGGCGATCGCCTCGATACGCGCTTCGGCTTGATCGGATTCATTGCCCGGCATCAGGCCCAGATGGCGCTCGACTATGGACAAATCCGCATCCATCCTGACTGCGCCGAGGACTTTGACATCGGTATAGCGCTCGATGACGGCACGCAGTTTTTCCTCATGCCGCGGGCCGCCAACCTTGTTGAGAATGACGCCGACGATATTGACCGCAGAATCGAACGCCTGATAGCCGAGCAATAGCGGGGCGATGCCTCGTGTCATGCCAACACTGTCCAGCACCAGGACGACAGGCGCGCCCAACAACTTCGCCAGCGCTGCATTGCTGTTGCTGCCTTCGACATCCATGCCGTCATAAAGGCCCTTGTTGCCTTCGATCAAGCTGATGTCAGCACGTTGCGCATGGCGCGTGAACAGATCAAGGATTTCACCCGGTTCCATCATATGGAAATCGAGGTTGTAACTCGGCTGCAGACTGGCTTGTCCATGCCAAATCGGGTCGATGTAGTCCGGACCTTTCTTGAACGCCTGAACCTTCAGGCCACGAGCATGCAACGCGCGGCATAAGCCCAACGTAATCGTGGTCTTGCCGGACGATTTATGCGCTGCAGAGAGGTAGAGATACGACATGCCTGGATTTTATCCGCGAGAAAACAAAAAGCCGACAAAAACAGTCGGCTTTTTGTTTTCTTAATCAACGTTGTTTCAATCGTCTGCGCTTTCCAACGCCTTTAAGTCATCCTGGGGCAGGAACTTGAAGGCACGCACGGCAGCAACGGTCAGCACAAAGGCTATGCCTATGCCGCCCATGCCAAGAAGGAACTCCCAACCGGACGGGTTGTAGGCATGCACCACGCCGTCGTAAAAGGCGCTGCTTTCTGCGTAGCCCGGGAACATCACCAACGGGAATGCTTGTCCGCCCACGATGGTCACGAACATCTGCGCGAATCCCCCCAGAATGACCAGCAATGAAGCCAGGAGCACCATGCCGGTGGAATTACGCGCCCCCGGGCTGAACAGCAAGGCCAACGGCAAAATGCCGCCGATGACGACCTGACCCAGCCAGAACAGCGTGGTGTAGACGCCGCCATCAAGCAGAAGGAACCGCTCGAACGCCCACTGCTTGGCAAAGTAAAGATTGGTCAGATGAAACACCACAGTGAAATACAGCGATGCGGCGATAAAGATGGCGAGCAGATTTTTCATACGATTCAGAATCCGCTCATCCAGCGCTACGCCATTCCATTTATACATCGCCGTTTGCACCAGCAGGAAAACCGCCAAACCGTATGCGAACGACATCACGATGAACATAGGCGCCATCAGTGCCGAGTTATAGCCGACGCGCGCCGCCAGAAATCCGAAGATGGAACCGGTTGCGGTCGTCAAAGCGAGACGCCAGAAGAACGCAATGAAGCCAATCGGTTTCGAATACACGTTCAGCTTCCGATCCATCATGGTAATCAGGTACAGCCCGACAATGGCAAAAAAGCCGTTGTAGAAGATCATGTTCCACGCAAAGATGGACTTGAAGTTGTAATACGTCATCGCGACGATAATTCGGTCGGGACGGCCAAGATCAAGAACAAGAACGGCCAGACCGCCGGCCAGCATGGAAAGTGCAAGCATGCCGGATAGCGGCGCCCTAGCCTTGTATACCTTCTTGCCGAAGACCGATCCGATCGACGCAACGTTGAGCACACCCGAAGCGGCAACGATCAGGAATACGGCAAAGACATGCGGCAAGCCCCAGACAATCTGGTTGTTCATGCCCGTCAGGACATGACCATGATGCTCAAGTGTAAAAAACGCATACAAAGCACCTAAGACAACCAAGCCGCCCAAGGCGAGCAAAGCCCAGAACTGCTCGGGCCGGCATTCTTCTTTATTCAGACAGTTTTCGTTCGCCATGTTCTAAATCCCCTGATAACGAACGCCAGTATTAAGGCCAAGATCGGCGCGCACTTCGGTGGTAGCGTGCGATTTCAATGCCTGAGAAATTGCGCTTTGTGGATCTCTCAGATCACCAAAGACCATGGCGTAGTGTTCGTTTGCATTGCAAGCGTCGACGCATGCCGGATTTTCGTCACGGTCCACCCGTTGCACACAGAACGTGCATGACTCGACACACCCCTTGCCGCGAGGCACCTCGGGATTCTGATCGGTAAGCGGCTCATGCACGAAAGAACGCGCTTTGTACGGACAAGCCATCATGCAATAACGGCAGCCAATGCAGATATGCCGATCGACCAAAACGATTCCATCCGCGCGCTTCATCGATGCGCCAGTCGGACAAACATCGACACAAGGCGGGTTTTCGCAGTGCTGGCATAGCATCGGCAGGCTATGTACGCGGCCATTGCGCAGGTCTTTTATGTCCAATTTCCGGATGTATTGGGTATCTTGCGGCCCCGTTTCTCCGGAAAGGCCATTCTCGCTATTACACGCCGTTACGCAGTCGTTACAGCCATCGCCGCATTTGGCGCTGTCTATCAACATGCCCCAACGAACGTTGCTGGATGCACCTTCTTCCGGAGCTCGGCTATGGGCTACGCCATAAAACAAGACACCCGGCGCAATCGTAGCGCCAGCGACGATTGCACCGGCTTTCAAGAAGTCGCGGCGATCTTCCATTTTCGTTTCCGTGGATTGATTCATTTGCCACTCCCATTCATGCCGGAAGCCATCAGCGGCGATGAGGTAAGCGTCAGTTTCGCCGCCGTGGATGGGTCATTCGCAACCTGTTTTACCGGTTTCACAGACGGTTTGGTGGCATGGCAATCCCAACAATCAAGCTTTACGCTGGCATAACTGTGACAAGCGGAACAAAAGTCTTCCTTGCTGGCTGCGACACTTCCACTTTTCTCGCTGGCATGGCATTCAACACACTGTTTGAGACTGTGCTTGGTAGTGCGAATGCCCTTACGCATCGTGTCGTCACGTTGATGCTTAAGCAGATCCATATGATTGCGGCGCATGAACTGTGTCTCTTCTACACATTTCTCACCTTTGCCCTTTTCAATCTTGGGCAGATCCACACCCGCCACCGCCGGGACTGACACAGCGGCTGAAAAGGCCGTGGTGACAATCAAGGCGGCGAGGCGCAGCCAATTGGCTAGTCTCGCCATGCCGTTCATCCTTTTATTTACTCGCCCATACCCATGACGATGTAGCCGGTCGGGCACACGTCAGCGCAAATATGGCAACCGATACATTTGCCATAGTCGGTATCAACATAACGACCGGTAGTCGGATCATCTTTCTTCTTGACCTTGAACACGGCAGTCTGCGGACAATAAATGATGCAGTTGTCGCACTCGAAGCACAAACCGCACGACATGCAGCGCTTGGCTTCGGCCACGACTTCCTTCTCGTCCAACTGTCCAAGGCGATCATCAAAGTTGCCCAGAGCAGTCTCCTTGTCCAAATGGACAATATGACGCTGCAGACGCGGGGTATTCATAAAGTGGCCAAGGAAAAGCTCGGTCGAAGGAATCACATAGCGCTGCGAGCGATCCTCGAAGTTATGCAACAAGCCTTTCTTGGCGGACGTGCCCCACTCTTGACCGTGAATCTCTGTGTATTCATGGCCGGTCTCAACCCATTTGCGAACCATGTCCCAATGATGCACATCAACCTTCGGGCGCTTGTCCAATTCCTCATTCTTCAGGAACGCATCGATACCGTCGGCGGCTATACGGGCATGGCCGATCGCCGTGGTCAACAAATGCGGACGCAGAACGTCACCACCTACAAAAACATGGGGCTTGCCAGGGAAGCGGTAATTTTTGTCAGCCTTCATCAAGCCGTTGTTGTTGTTGAAGCTTTCTAGTCCGCTGAAATCGACGGCTTGACCAATGGCTGAAACAACCAGATCTGCAGGCAGATCACGTTCCGTGCCTTCGATGATCTTGGTGTTATTGCCTTCCATGACGAAGTCGGCAACACGCAAGGCCGTAGCGCGGCCATCTGCGCCCACGACAACAGCAACCGGAGTCACGCCACCAATAATTTCGATACCCTCGGTTTGCGCATGTTCAATTTCGGTTTTGTTTGCGGCCATTTTATCGATGGTCGCACGCGAAACCAGCACCACTTCCGCCCCTTGGCGCGCTGCGATGGAACTGACATCATGTGCGGTATGTCCAGCCAGGACATGCTCCGGCAAGTCCTTGTCGGTGATATTGGTGATCTTGCCGAGCCGACGGGCGACAGTTGCAACGTCGATCGAGGTATCACCACCGCCGATAACCACGACCTTGCTGCCCACATGCTGCAGGCGTCCTTCATTGAACGCACGCAGGAAAGACATCGCGGTCACGCAGTTGGGAGCTTCCGCACCGGGAACCGGCAGTGCACGGCCGGACTGGGCTCCAAGACCCATAAAAACAGCATCGAAATCCTTCTCGATTTGTTCCATCGTCACATCAGTGCCAATGCGACAATTCAGACGCGCTTCGACACCCAGATCCAGAATGCGCTGAATTTCGCCATCCAGCACATTGCGCGGGGTACGGAAGCCAGGAATGCCATAGCGCATCATGCCGCCAAGTTCGGCATGGTCGTCAAAGATGGTGCAGGCATGACCCTTCTTGGCCAATTGATAGGCGGCTGCCAAGCCAGCGGGACCGCCGCCGATGATGGCGACTTTCTTGCCTGAAGGGGCGACGCTGACGGCGTCAAACTTCATATTGTTATTGAGGCCCCAATTACCGACAAAGTGCTCTACCGAGTTGATGCCAACGAAATCCTCGACCTGATTTCGATTACAGCCCGATTCGCAAGGCGCCGGGCAAACCCGACCCATAACAGCAGGAAACGGGTTGGCATCGGTAATACGGCGGAATGCAAACTCCTGCCAAGTCATGCCTACAGGCGGCTTCTCGATGCCACGGACGATATTCAAATAGCCGCGAATATCTTCACCGGCGGGACAGGAACCCTGGCAAGGGGGCGTAGATAGCACATATTCCGGGCACTTATGGGTCCAGCTGGCCTGAAAGATCAATTCCTGCGAACGACGATAGTTTTTTGTCGTTTCACCATCCTTGTAACGGCGCCAAGAAATACCTTCAGTTTTCTTTACATCTTTGGAAGTGACAGCCATCTTCGCTCTCCTATCGTCAATTGCACGCGGCGCATCGTCTAATTACGCCAAAATTCACTGGCACGGCGCACCGTGCCGCTCAGTATCCAAAAATCAATCCAGCTTGATGGCCGTACTGACGAGCTGATGCACGCCACCGACCTGACCACGATCAAATCCGTAATATGGCAAGACTTTTGTAAATTGAGCCTTGCAGATTGCGCAAATCAAAGCCAGGAAATTTACACCCTGACCCTGTACCACGTTGTTATATGCATTCATTCGTGGCAAAGCACCCCTCACACGCACTTCAATCAAATCATCAGTGAGAACACCGCCACCGCCGCCACAACAGAAAGTCACCTCGCCTATCGTATCTGCTGACATATCGTGATAATTATTAGCCACCGCTTTGATGATATTCCGTGGAATCACAAACTGCCCGCCAGGCTCATTGCCCATACGTGATCCACGCGCTACGTTGCAGGAGTCATGGAAAGTAATCGTTCGGTCGTCATTCAATGACTTATCGAATTTCAAAACGCCTTTTTCAATCAGGTCCCAAGTGTATTCACAAATATGCTGCGGTTGTGGATAACGATTATCGAGCTGCTGTTGCAGTTTTTTGGAAAATGGGTCATCACCACCATAGCCGATACCGGTCAAGGTATTCCAGAAACTATAGGCCACTCGCCATGCGTGACCACATTCACCGACAATAATTCTCTTACATCCCAATTCCAAAGCCGCATCCCGAATCCGCATGGCAATAGTGCGCATGGTTTCGTAATTGCCATTAAACAGCCCGAAATTTCCGGCTTCCGAAGCCTTGCTGGATAATGTCCAAGATACCCCAGCAGCATGAAAAACTTTGGCATACCCGATCAAAGATTCAACGTGAGGTTCCGAGAAAAAGTCCGCGGAAGGGGTAATCAACAATATCTCCGCACCCTCCTGATCAAGAGGAATTTTCACTGGAACACCAATATCGGCTTCAATATCCTCTTCAAGGCCAAGCAACGTATCTTCCAAAGCAGGACCCGGCAAACCCAGGTTATTGCCGATCTTCTGTACTTTGGTAAGAATCTCGCTGGAATATTTCTGGCCTATGCCGACATGATTAAGAATCTCACGGCCTGCCATCGTGACTTCCGCTGTGTCGATGCCATAGGGGCAATAAACGGAACAGCGGCGACACTCGGAACATTGATGGTAGTAGGTAAACCAGTCGTTGAGGGTATCTTTAGTCAGGTCTTCAGCGCCCACCAACCATGGCACCACCTTGCCAGGCAAGGTGAAATAACGGCGGTAGATCTTGCGCATTAAATCCTGGCGGGCGACCGGCATATTTTTTGGGTCAGCCGTACCCAGAAAATAATGACATTTATCAGTGCAGGCACCGCAGTGCACGCACGCATCCATAAACACCCGCAGGCTACGATACTTACCCAAAAGATCGCCCATTTTATCAATGGCGCGTTCTTTCCAGTCCTCAGTCAATTCAAAGGGGTAACCCAAAAATGCTTGGCTGGCTTCGGCAGCCTGGAATGTTTTCACATGCGCCGTCGCCCCTTCCTTGATTCTTGGGACGGCGGTGAATTCCGTCAGCGTGGGAACTTCAAACTCGGCAGCGGCCACGTTGGCTCCTTAATACTCTGTTGTATTCACTACGTTGCTAAAAGAGATACGGCTATGACTTGTCATGATCCAAAGCCGCCGCCCAGGGAGCAATGTGGCGAGTCTGACGTGGATCATCTTTCTGATTTCGCGTCGGACTGAAGAAAATACCCGGGGCATGCAACAACTTGCTGATCGGGAAGATGATCATAAGCACGGCAACCAGGCCCAGGTGGATCAATAAAAGCGGATCTTCCGGCACCGGCTGCAAATCGAACACCACCAAACCGAGGGCAAACGCCTTCAGCGCAACTATGTCGGTGTGTGACACAAATGTCATCATCGCTCCGGATAATCCGATTGCGATTAACAATGCCAACATCAAGTGATCGGAAGGCGTAGAAATATAGCGAACTCGGTCAACCAGGAACCGGCGCGCCCACAGCCCTGCAAGACCAGCAATCATCATGAAGCTTGCATATTTTCCAAAAGGTTGCAGAAACTCAACCCAAAACCATACGGGTTCCTGGAAATAACGAATATGTCTAAGTAAAACCAAGGCAAGACCGATATGAAAAAGCCAGCCCAACAGCCAAATCCATTTATTCGATTTGAACAGAGATTCAAACAAAACCACTTCACGCGCCATGCGCATAACTACACCCGTGTTGCTGGTAGGCGCAGGAGTAGTTGGGATCACGAGCGGCGCCGGCGTACGGCTGTACTCATAGATTCGATAGGCCACACCAACAATCAATACGATCGTGGCGAAATAAATCAGGCCCGTAAAAATGACGGTCAGTGATGTCATTCGTTCCTCAGCATTGCCAGATCAAAACTATAGCGTTCCGGACAAACCGGACTCACACTTAAAGCGGCTTGCCTGGCGGGAGATCCCGCCAGGAGAGATCGATCAGCTAACTACGATCAGATACAGCCAGTAGGCTTCGGCAGACCAGCAATTTTGCAGGCTTGCTTGGCAGGACCGTAGGGAAACAACTCATACAAGTACTTGTTGTTTCCTTTTTCCGGGCCAAGTTTCTTGGCCACAGCTTTGGTCAACACACGAACGGCGGGGGCGATTTGATATTCGTCGTAGTACTCACGCAGAAAATTAACCACATCCCAGTGGCTATCGGTCATTTCAACCTTTTCTTCTTGGGCCAGATACATTGCGATATCCTGGTTCCAATCGTTCAGGTTGGTCAGGTAGCCTTCCTCATCAACTTCAAAAGATTTGCCGGCAACTTCAACCATAGGCATAGCGAACTCCTTAATAAAAATTACAACCAGGATTGGCAGTTTTCGTTCTCAGTGACGAGATCCACAAAACCGCCATAATCAACAACTTTAACCCCGTCCAAAACACGCGACGACATTCCACGCGCATCCAGATCAGGACCCAAGGCATAAATCTGCAAGTCAGCCATAGCAGACTGGATCTTTGCCGAAGCCACACTACCTTGAGTTGCCGCATAGACAGCATCCTCAATCAGTAGCACGGCAGAACCCTTCGTGGCCATACGCAAGGCACTTTCCAGCGAATTACGTTCAGTAGCCGATTTATTAATGATATGTAGCATGCTTGTCTCCCTCAGTAGCTGATCACTACGTCTTGTTCAGCCATGAGATTGGCCATCTCGGTGGTGTCGAGAGCGATCACGTCAACGATCAAGTCGTCCGCCGTTAGACCGCGGGCATCCATGGATGCCTTTTCAACATACAACTTTTCGATGTCGTAACCTTCCAGTGCGCGATAGGTCTTCGAGAAATCCTTAACCTCTATACCCTTCGTATTGACGCCCTTGACCAACTGATAGACGCCGTCATCCACGAAAACCATGCTCACATCTTGATCGAACGCCGCGGAAATCAGCGCAACTTCGAGACCTTCAAGAGCATAAATAGTCCCATGGGGCGCCTTGCGGTTGACGAACATGAATTTCTTGACGACGCCTTCGCCGCCCTCTTCCATGTCATCCATCATGTCGCTCATCGTTTATCCCCTTAATCACCGAAAGTCAGCAATCGATCACACTCGATGCCGGTTTCCACTAATTGGCCCAGACCCGAGATACGAAATCCTGGAGCCAGAATGTCATCAGTAATGCCGCGACGCATGCCAGCAGCCACACAGACCACCAAATCCACCCCATGATCCTGGGCTAGCTTGGACCAACGGTTAACCACGTGACGATCATCCTGAGGAGGCTGAGTCAACTTGGTCGAGTTATTCACACCGTCGTGGTAGAAAAAAACACGTGGAACGGTATGACCTTTTTCGATGGCGTTACGCGCAAACAGGTAAGCGGTGTCGCTAGCCTGATGGCTGTAAGGCCCCTCACTAACCATAATACCGATTTTCATTTAAATATCCCTATCTCCGAATATCCAACTTGACCATACCCGGGGCCGAGCCCCGGGATCAACTGATCAGAAGCGGATATGAGCAGACGCGTTCAAGCTAGTACGACCGCCGCGCCAGTTATCAATGTGATACTTGGTAAAGGGCAGACCAGTTTTCTCGAAGAAAGCAGGCCAGCCAATACGGTCAATCCAATCATTCATACGCTCCCAAGGCCGGCCATCCGCCTTGTAAGCCGCCAGAATGGTTTTGACAACCTGACTGACTTCCGGCCAACGCGGCGGGTTGTTAGGAATACCAGAAGCAACCAACTTGTGGAAGGTCGGACGCGAACGCGCATTCGAGTTCTTGCCACCCACCCAGATCGCGAACTTGGAATGCTCAGGATCGTTGATCTGCATCGGCGGGCACGGGGGGAAGCAGGCGCCACAGCAGATGCACTTCTTCTCATCGACTTCCAACGAAGGCTTGCCATTCACCAGCGCCGGACGAATCGCAGCAACCGGACAGCGGGCCACAACAGATGGGCGCTCGCAAACGTTGGCAACCAGATCATGATTGATCTTAGGCGGCTTGGTATGCTGAATCACGATCGCAATATCCGCTTGACCGCCGCAGTTGATTTCGCAACAGGAGGTAGAAAGCTTGACGCGGTTAGGCATCTCACATTTGATGAACTCTTCATACAGCTCATCCATCAACGCTTTGACCGCACCCGACGCATCCGTACCCGGAATGTCGCAATGCAACCAACCTTGCGTGTGCGCGATCATGGAAACCGAATTAGCCGTACCACCAACCGGGAAACCATTATCGGTCAGCGCCTTGATCAGCGGCTCAACCTTGCTGTTATCGGTAACCATGTACTCGATATTGGCACGGGTAGTAAAACGCACGTAGCCATCAGCAAATTGGTCTGCGATGTCAGCCAACTTAAGAATCGTGTAGTGGTCCATCTGGCGTTGCGTACCGGCCTTGACAGTCCAGACTTCCGCACCATTTTCGGCACGATGATAGAGCACGCCCGGCTTGGGATGCGAGTGAAAAACCCACTTCCCATAGTTGTCTTTCATTACGGGGTGCATATAGGGCATCGGATCCGGCGCGCCAGATTCGATAGTTTGGTGTGTCCTTTCAGCCATACTTTTCTCCAACTAATAAGATCGGAAAACTTATTATTTTCGGCAATGCGGTTTATGCCGCATTGCCGAAATATGAAATTACGCAGCAGCTTTACGCTCGAACCACTTAGCGGCTTCCTCATCCCAATCATCCGAACGGAAGTATGGGTTGGTGCGTGGATGCACGATCATGTTGGGATCTACCTCGATATCCAAACCTTCGAGGAAATTAACCAAGCCGATGCGCTCAATCATTTCACCGGTACGCTCATGCTCCAGCGCATTTTCGGCGAAGAAGTCGAGGATGTTGCGGCTCAGATCATTCAGACGCTCAAAGTCATCATCGGACTCAAGCTTCATGAACGGAATCACTACCGTACCCATCGTTGCGCCGATCTTCAGAACACTCTTGCCGCCGACCAAAATGGTAACACCCTTGTCTTTGCCCGGCAGAAGAGCGCCCGGCATGACATTCAGGCAATGCATACAACGCACGCAGTTGTGATTGTCGATTTCCAGACAATGTTCATCGGAAATTGCAACCTTGGTCACCCCTTCAGCCGCCACAACACCATCATTCTTCTTAAGCTGGATAGCCTTGGTCGGGCAGTGATTGACAACCAGATTGATGGTGTCTTCGATGCTGTGAGCCGCATACCATTCGCGAGCAATTTTTTCATCAGCACGGATACTGTCGCGCCAGGTTCCGATAGTCGCCATGTCGGAACGCTGAATGGCGTTCATACAATCATTCGGGCAACCAGAGAACTTGAACTTGAATTTGTACGGCAGAGATGGACGGTGCATATCGTCCAAATTGTTGTTGATGACCGTCCGCAAGGCACGCGCCTCGTCGTAACACGACATCTCACAACGAGCCGCGCCCACACACGACATCGAGGTACGCAGCGCAGGACCGGCACCACCAAGGTCGAAGCCCATTTCGTTGAACTTGTCGAACGCCTTCTGCACGTTCTCAGTCTTGACACCCTGAAGCATGATGTCGCCAGACTGACCATGGAATGCGATCAGACCAGAACCACCGGTCTCCAGCCAAGCCTCAGACATTTGACGCAGCAAGTCGGAGGTGTAATGCATACCTGCAGGAGGCATGATGCGCAGAGTATGGAACTCGGCAGCCTCAGGGAAACGCGGCTTGCCGCTCTCATCCTTCAGCTCGGTAAAGCGAGGAATAATGCCGCCGCCGTAGCCCACCACACCAACCGTACCACCCTTCCAGTAACCGAACTTGGTCTGGTAGGAGGTCTCCAGCTGACCCATCAGGTCAACCATCATGTCGTTGTCTTTAGCCAGACGCTTCAGGCCGGTAACGAAAGAGGGCCACGGGCCAGTCTCGAGTTCATCCAGGTTCGGCGTTTCATGCATTGGTTTTGCCATCTTTATTTCTCCTTGAAGTCTTGAACCACAGGGTGTCGTCACAATTCACAGCACCTTCCCGCAGACATCACGCCTTACGGAACGAGTGCATGCATATTAGGGAGGGCTTATCATCCAAACCATCATTCCGAAGGGGTAACCAAGTATTTCGTACGGGTAGCTACCCACCTACCCTTTCGGGTAGGTTGTCACAGAGTCTAGCAGCCAATACCTATACCTGACTTAAAATGTCAGATAATCAGCACATCAGCAGATACTTATAGATTATGGACCATATCAATTCACTTGCGAAGTTCCGAAACCCTTTTGGCAACCAAGAAATCGAATTTCAGGAGGTTGCCTATGAGGGGGGAGGCACCCCGATGTTGCGCTTACGCATCCGTGAACGGGGGGCGAGATTCACTGTGTTCGACATCGATCCGGTCACGGCCAAGTTCTGGGCCGATGAAATGCTGAAGTGGGCAACCCCGTTGTCCGTATCGGACGACCAGGAAGACAGGAGTTGAATCATGCGCATGTATAACGCCGAGTGGGAAGCGCTCAAAAGTCTCAACTACACGCCCAGCGTCATTGACCTGCAGTTCGACCTGACCGGTTTTGAGATACCTGCAGACCATGGCCACGCTCTTTTTGATGAAATAGCACGCCATTTGCCCTGGCTGCGCGATCAGCCGTCTGCCGGCATCCATCCGGTGCATGCGGCGCCCAGCGGCCGCAATGACAACTTGGTCATCAATCGACGCGTAAAATTGATCCTCCGTCTGCCGCTTGATCGAGTGGCGGACGCAAAAACGCTGGTGGGCAAGGAAATCGATCCGGGCGCTGGACTGCTTCACATCGGCGCCTTGAAAGAGAAGCCCGTGACGCCCTATGCCACGCTCTATTCGCATTTTGTGGCGGTCGACGATGACGATGAAGCTGGATTTCTCGACGAGGTTCGCCGCCAAATGCAGGAAATTCAAGTGGCAGCGGGCCTCATACCGGGCAAATTTCAAAAGATGCACATCCCCAAAAGGGTAATTGGCGGTTATAGCCTGATGTTGCACGATATCGACCTGATGCAATCCCTGGCGCTGCAGGAACGCGGCCTGGGCTTGTATCGTGGCTACGGCTGCGGAATCTTCATTCCGCACAAATCGATCAAGGAAGTGGCGCTGGATTGAGCTTGATTGAGCACATTCACGTTGCAACCTGATGTGGACTTTTTAATTTTTTCAACCCGATAGACAGGAGAAAACCGTGGGATACGTACTGAATGGCGAAGAACTTGAAACCGGCGAAGAAGACTTCCTCCTGGAAGCCAACTTCAGCGACGAAATCGTCTCCGTTATCGCGGCAGCCGAAGGCCTGACGCTGACCGACGAGCATTGGCAAGTGGTCAATTACATGCGCGACAAGTATCGCGAGGATGGCCACACGCCGAATTTCCGCAACATGGTTGCAGAACTTGATGAACTTCATCCCGGTGTCGATTGGAAGAAAAAACTGTACGAGCTCTTTCCCAAGCAGCCCAATCGCCAGTCGGCCAGGGTTGCGGGCCTGACCAAGCCATTCGGCAAGGGCGGTTACTAACCTCGTAGTTACGCGTTGCCGGTTTTCCTGAGGCAGGCAGCCAGTCCAACTTCCCAACCCGCAGCGCGTAACTCGCCCTTTACTCCCATGTTCATCAACACCCTCGTAAGCACTGAAGACCTGGCCAGACATCTGGATGATCCCCACTGGATCGTGCTCGATTGCCGCTTTACCCTCACCGACTCCGAAGCCGGCCGCCAGGCGTATTTGAAGAATCACATTCCCGGTGCACGATACGTTCATCTCGATGATGACCTCTCCGCGCCGATCACTGATGCAACCGGTCGGCACCCGCTGCCCGAGGCGGAAGCATTTGCCAAAAAAGTGTGCCAGTTGGGCATCGGCGTCAACAAACAAGTCGTTGTTTACGACGACAGTTTTGGTTCGATGGCCGTACGCGCCTGGTGGATGCTGCGCTGGCTGGGCCATCCTGGCGTGGCGCTCCTGGATGGCGGCTTTCCCAAATGGCAGCGCGAAAAGCGCCTTCTTACCGTCGACCTGCCGGAAATCCACAAGGGCCACTGCGCCTGCCTGCCGGAACCCAGCCAAATCGTCTCCACCCAGGAAGTATTGCAAGCCGTGAACTCGGGGCAGGGATTGATCATCGACGCACGCCCGGAACGTCGTTTCAGCGGCGAATTCGAGCCGCTCGATCCGGTAGCCGGACATATTCCCGGCTCGATCAACTGGTCGTTCGAAGAAAACCTGGATATCGACGGCACCTATTTGCCGCCGGAAGCGTTACGCGAGAACTACCAGGCGCTGCTCAAAGGGCGTCCGGCCTGGCAGGTCATCCATTCCTGCGGCTCGGGCGTCACTGCCTGCCATAACCTGCTGGCCATGGAAATCGCCGGCCTGCCCGGCTCGCGCCTCTACCCCGGCTCCTGGAGCGAATGGATACGCGACCCTTCCCGCCCGATCGCCACCGGCGAGTAAGCCACACCCAAGGAAATACCAAAATGCTGCGCGCCAAAACCACGTGGTTCAAGAAAGAAGGCGAACGTTCACCAGAGGAAGTCGCCACCGTCATGGCGTCCATGCTTTGGCGCCTGGCCGACAAGGCCGTCGACAATCTTTCCAAAGCCGATTACGACATCATCACGCCGCAACGCGGCTTCAAGATCATCGCCGAGTTGACCTGTTTTCTTGTCCATTACATGGATCGGCTCGCGTTCGACCGCATCGATGACACACAACGCCAGGAACTGATCAGCGCAACCGGCATTCGCCTGGCCGAAGTCATGGAACAGAACATCATCGACAGCAACGACGGCCAGCGCGATCCCGATTACAACTATCAGGACGGCTATATCGAACTGATGAACAAACGCATGCAGGACTATGCCGAGTTCGCCGAATTCACGCTGCCCAACGGCAAGGCCAGCTTCCAGGCCTCGCGCTTCCTCAGTCTGATGATTCGTGAAGACATGGAGAAAAGCGACCAAAGCTGGATTCAGGATCAGCTCATGGACATCGAAGTCCCGGCGATGATGGAAATGGCGAAGAAAAATATGGACGGCTTCTACCCCCCCGCCGAAGCCTGACGGGCACTGCCGCATGATTCCGCACGACAACCCCTTCCACCCCGACAACCTCTCCGGCTATCAGGCCTGGCGGAGCGAAAAACTGGCCGGCTACCCGACCTGCGGCGAACAACTCATCGTCCCGGTCAACGACCCGAAACGGCTGACAGACGCCGAGTACCAAGCTCTCTGGCAACGCATCGCCAAGACCAATATGGCGATTTACGCCACCAATCTGGCCGAACCGGCGAACAACCCGGAAGACAAGGACGCCCCGCGTTTGCTATCCGCCCAATTCGGGCTGACGCATCTCGATGCCAACTGGCTCGCCGACGAAGACGGCATTTCCAGCCTGACGCCGCAAGACGATGGGCAGACCGGCGGCAGCAAGCGCGGCGAATTCATCCCCTACACGCATCACCGCATCCGCTGGCACACCGACGGCTACTACAACCCGCCCGAGCGGCGCATCTTCGCCATGACCCTGCACTGCGTGCGCGCGGCGGATGACGGCGGCGAGAACGACCTGTTCGATCACGAACTGGCTTACATCGCACTGCGCGACGCCAATCCGGATCACATCCGCGCCCTGATGGCGGCCGACGCCATGACCATCCCGGCGCGCGAAGACGAAACCGGGGGCGAACACAAAATCGCGCGCGCCGACGAAACCGGCCCCGCCCTCTGTGTTGCCGAAGGCCGCCTGCATCTGCGCTACACCGCGCGCACCAAAAGCATCGCCTGGAAGCAGGACGCGGCCACCCAGGCTGCGCTGACCGCCCTGGAAGACCTTCTCGCCAGCCGACCGGCCGGGGTATTCACGCTCAAGCTGCAACCTGGCATGGGTCTGATCTGCAACAACGTCCTGCACACCCGATCCGGTTTCAACGATCGGCCGGAGCACCGCCGCCTGCTATACCGGGCGCGCTACCACGACCACCTGCAAAATCTGCGCGCCTGAGCTGAGAAAACCGCGTTTCAGTCGTATGCCGGAACGGCTGAAACCGCCGGATTCGGCGGATACAGGATATCCACCAGGAACAACGAGATTTCCGGCACGTAGGTGATCAGCATCAGATAAACGATCATGACGCCGACGAACGGAAATGCCGCCTTGGAGACATCGGTCAAGCCCATGTGCGACAGATGGCTGGCGACATACAGGTTCAACCCGACCGGCGGCGTGATCATGCCGATTTCCATGTTCACCACCATGATGATGCCGAGGTGGATCGGGTCGATTCCGAGCGCTACCGCGATGGGCAGAAACAACGGCGCCAGGATCAGCACGATCGAACTCGGCTCCATGAACTGGCCGGCAAGCAGCAACGTGACGTTGACGAACAACAAAAACTGCCAGGCTTCCAGATTCTGCGCGATGACCCAGGCCGCAAGGCCCTGCGGGATCTGTTCCGAGGTGAGCAGAAAGTTGAACAAAATGGCGTTGGTAATGATGTACAGCAGCATCGACGACGTGTTGGCGGCATGCAGCAACACCTTGCCGATATCGCGGAAAGGCAGGCTGCGGTAGATGAACGTGGCGCAGAGGAAGGCATACACCGCCGACACCGCCGCCGCCTCGGTCGGCGTGAACACGCCGCCGTAGATGCCGCCCATGACGATCACCACCAGCATCAGGCCCCAGAAAGCATCGTTGAACGACTTCACCACTTCCTTGAAGCTGGCGCGCGGCAATGTGGGGAAATTGTGCTTCTTGGCGTAGATGAAGGTGACGCCCATCAGCACCAGAGCCAGCAGCATGCCGGGGACGATGCCGGCGACGAACAGCTTGCCGGCCGATTCCGAGGTCGCCACCGCGTAGATGATCATGACGATGGACGGCGGAATCAAAATACCCAGACTGCCGGAACAGGCGATCAAGCCGGTGGAGAATTTTTTCGGGTAGCCCTGCTGCACCATCGCCGGCAACATCAGCGAACCGATCGCCATCACGGTCGCCGGGCTGGAACCGGACAGCGTGGCGAAGAAGGCGCAGGCCACGACGCTGGCCATCGCCAGGCCGCCGGGCATCCAGCCGACCAGGTTCACGGCGAACGCGATGATGCGTTTGGCGACGCCGCCATCGGTCAGGAAGGTGCCGGCCAGCACGAAAAACGGCACCGCCATGATGGAGAAGCTTTCCAGGCCGGTGAACAGGCGCTGCGAGATGATGTTCACCGTGGTCATGTCGAAGGACGAGAAGAACACCAGGAAGACCATCACCGTCATGCCCAGCGCGATGGAAATCGGCGTGCCGGTGATCAGCAACAGGGTCAGGATGCTCATGATGAGTGCGGCGGTCATTTCGCATGCTCCTTGGCATTGGCCACATCGAGCGCGCCCTCGCGCAACTCGGCAACCGGTCCCGCCGAGGTGGTCTGCCCGCTGCGCAGGAAGCGCAGCAGCGACTGGATGAAGCGGTAGCACATCAGGCCGGAGCCGAACGGAATCGCCAGATAGATGATCCACATCGGCCATTCCAGATCGGGCGAAACCTGCCCGGTGCCGTAAATGAAGATCACCCAACGCGCACCGAAGAACGCAATGATGCCGGTGAACACGATGCCCAGTGAAATGCCGGTGATCACCAGTACGCGCCGCTTCGCGCCGTCCACCTTGTTCACCACATAGTCCACACCGACATGGATACCGGTGCGCACGCCATAGGCCGCGCCGAACTTGGCCATCCAGATGAACAGATAAATGGTGAGTTCAGTGGCCCAGGTAAAACCCGTGCCGAGGGAGTAGCGCATCGCCACCGAAACGAAAGTGACCAAGGTGGCGGCGGCCATGAAGGAGAGGATGATCCACTCCTCGAAACGGTCCAGCATGCGGTGAAACATGAGGCTTCCCCTGCAGATTTGACGGCGGCAAAAACAGTGGGAAAGTAACCCCGGCAGCAAGCCGGGGAAGCGCCATTAACGCGACAATTTCTTCTCGAGTCTGGCGCGCTTCAGCGGGTCCGTTTGTCCTTCGTCGCCGGCGCGGCTTTGGCTAACCTTTCCTTTTCCGCCTCGGCCGCGGCCAGATAAGCGGCCTGGATCAAATCGCGGCCGATCTTGTCTTCAAACTCTTTATGCACCGGCAGCATCGCCTGTTGCCAGAGCACGCGATCCTTGTAGGGCAAGACATAGACCTGCGTGGAACCCGCCGCTTTCACTTTGGCCAACGCTTCATCGTTTTCTTCCTGCGCAATCTTGCGCTCGAACACGGTCGTGTCGGCCATCGCCTTGTCGAGCGTGGCGCGCAGATCAGCCGGCAAGCCGTCCCAGAACTTCTTGTTGACGATAACTGCATAGCCCAGATAACCGTGGTCTGAAATCGTCAGATGCTTTTGCACCTCATGCATTTTTTGGGTGTAAAGATTGGACATCGGATTCTCGGTGCCATCCACCACGCCCTGTTGCAGCGCCGAATACACTTCCGAGAACGCCATCACCTGCGGGTTGGCGCCCAGCGCCTTCATCTGCGCTTCCAGCACCTTGGACGACTGGATGCGCAGCTTCAAGCCCTTGAAGTCCTCGATAGCCCGCAGCGGCTTGTTCGCACTCATCTGCTTGAAGCCGTTATCCCAGTAGGCCAGGCCGGTAATGCCCTTGGCATCGAGCATGCCGAACAACTTCTTGCCGATGTCGCCGTCCATGACGTGGTAGAGCGATTCCTTGTTGGGGAAGATGTAGGGCAGATCGAACAGCTCGAAAGAGCGCACCCCGAGCGGCCCGAACTTGGCCAGCGAAGGCGCCAGCATCTGGACGGCGCCGATCTGCAGCGCCTCCATTTCCTCGCGATCCTTGTAAAGCTGGCTGTTGGGATAGACCTCTACCTTGACGCGCCCCTTGCTGCGCTCTTCGGCCAGCTTCTTGAAATGCTCGGCGGCGCGGCCTTTCGGGGTATCCGGCGCCACCACATGTGCGAACTTGATGACGACTTGATCGGCAGCCTGGCCGGCGAAAGTGGCGAATGCCAAGGCAACGGCGGAAAACAATGCAGCGAGTTTCATGACTTCCCCTCATGACCACGTTGGAAACGCAAACGATGCTAGGCCGGCGTATATCTAAAGACAAGCCACTCCGATAAGAAAATTTACTTACTCGCGCAAACGAGTCAACGAACTTCCGCGTGTTTCGACGCAGACATTCATCGCCGCCCCCATATGGACGCATTGATTCCGCCATGGTGAGCGGGTGCAAAAGTCTCGAAATAAAATGTGTTCGCTTCCGCTCTGACCCAATTGGCCGCAGAGCTTTCTTGGCCACTTTTATCCGGGAAATGGAATAAGGGAAAGCCCCAATCCATTATTCGGTCGACTGTGAATTTACTCACGACAGCCAAGACAACACCCACCCAATCAGCTCAGGTTTTAACTTAATAAGTAGAAACCATAAATTGAATGACGGAAACTCCGATTCCGAATAACGCTAGTCAAGCCGACCGAAATTCCTTGTCATTAATCGGGTTAATAGTCCGTGCAAATGAATTACATTACCGCCCTCGCATCGCAAGCAGAAAACGAACTGCTGGCTTATTTCAACCTTAACTCATTGGAAAACAACGGCATAGCGCACTACGGCGTGCTTGCCTCGAAAGAAAAACCATGGCAAATGTAACTATCGAACATTATCCTAGCGAAGCACGTCTGGCCGAACTCGGCGTTTCAAAGTGGCCAACTTGGACGAAGGAAGTTTCTGTCTTCCCTTTCGAATTCAACGCACGTGAAACAGCGTATATCCTCGCAGGCGAATGCACGCTTTCCCCAAACGATGGCAGTGCGCCGATCCATTTCACAGCGGGCGACCTGCTTGTATTCCCGGCCGGATTGAACGTCACTTGGGAAGTAAAGAAAACGTTGAAGAAGCATTACAAACACGGCTGATTCTGAAACAGGCCACCAATAAAACCGGCTGCTAGCCGGTTTTATTACGACGATTTTTATTCGTCGCCCGCAGAAGGAGCCCTGCCTCATCCCCGCATGGCCAACAACGCATACTTCCGGGAGCGGATACTTAACAGGGCCTCGCTTGTGCGGACGCTTCGATTGCGCGCGTAAAGAACTGGAAAACCCAGAAAACAGCTTATTCGGCGCTGCCCTGGCGCAAGCTGATCACCGGCCATCCGCGCGCTTCGGCGCAGGCTTTCAGCGTCGCATCCGGGTCCACTGCAATCGGGTTTTTCACGATTTCCAGCAGCGGCAGATCATTCAGTGAATCGCTGTAGAACCAGCTCTCGCTTACGTCCTGCCAGCTTTGCCCGCGCGCGGACAGCCATTCATGCAGGCGGCGCACCTTGCCTTCCTTGAACGACGGCAGGCCGGCGGGGCGGCCGGTGAACTCGCCGCCGAACTGTTCCGGCTCGGTGGCGATCAGGTGCGGCACGCCGAGATGGGCGGCGATGGGCGCGGTGACGAAGCTGTTGGTAGCGGTGACGATGACGCAAACGTCGGCGCGATGTTTTTCCAGCAAGGCGGGCGTGCCAGCGGCGATCATCGGGATGACCTTGCGCGCCATGAAATCGGCATGCCAGGCGTCGAGTTGCGCGCGCGGATGGCGCGACAGCGGCTTCAACTGGAAATCGAGGAATTCGAAGATGTCCAGCGTGCCGGCTTTGTATTGATCGTAGAAAGTCTGGTTGCGCGCTTCGTACACTTCGCGATCGAGCACGCCCTGTTCGATCAGGTATTGCGCCCATTCAAAATCGGAGTCGCCGGCCAGCAGCGTGTTATCGAGGTCGAACAAGGCAAGGCGCATGGCGGGGTTCCATCGGAGGGTCAGGGAATAGGAAGTCGGGAATTTTATCCGAGCCGCGCCAAGGAGCCGACAACCCGCGACGGCCTCAGATCATCCGCAACAGGCCTTCGAGACGTTCCACGCTCAGATCGATCTCTTTCAATTCAATCTCCACCGGCGTGTCGCGCAGCGGCGACTCAGTTTTCAAATGCACGGCATCGATCTCCAGCGGAGCCCCGGCGAGAAGAACGAAATCGTCGCCCATGACCCGACTGATCACTGCTGTCGGGTAGGTCGCCGCGAGATGCGCCGCGAATCCGACCAGGAGCTGGCTGCCGGCGGCCCAGCCCTGGCTGTCGTTGTAACGCGAAAAGTGCTGCAGCATGACCATGCCCGCCCAGGCATAGCCGCTATCCAGACCGCTGGTGCTGATGAAGCGCAGGTATTCGGCGTTGTGCAGACCGGTCAGGTGGTCGTTGAAGAAGTAGGCGAAGCGCTGCTTCTCAAGCAGGGTTTTCGGCAACTGGTCCGCCAGCGGCGGCGGCGCAATCGTGCACAAGGCGGCTTCGGCGGCGGCCACGACGTCCGGATCAAACGCGCTGCCGGCAAGTCTCTTTAGCTCTGCCAGCGCTTCCGGAACCGATTTACGCGGCTTGTAGATGCGGTTGGTGGTCATCGCATCGAAGGCGTCGGCGACGGCCATGACGCGCGACAGCCGCGGGATCTGATCGCCTTTGAGGCCGGCCGGATAGCCGTGACCATCCTGGCGCTCGTGATGATGGCGCATGATTTCCGCCAGTTCGCGATACATCTCGATGCGCGACAGCGCTTCATAGCCGACATCGACGTGTTGCTTGATCAGGTCATATTCCAAACTGGTCAGGCTGCTCGGTTTGAGCAGAACGGCATCGGGAATGGCGATTTTGCCGATGTCATGCAGGATCGCAGCGCCCTTCAGGCGTTCGATGTCCTGTTCGCCATAGCCCAGATGCGCGGCGACCAGCCCGCAATAATGCGCCACCCGCCGGGTATGGCCGGCGGTGTAGGTATCGCGTTTTTCGATCATTTCCACCATCGCCAGAATGGTGTCTTCGTAATTGCCGATGCGCTCCTGCTGCAGCCGTGCGCTCTCGGCCTGATGCCGATACGACTGGATGGCGAAGCCGATGTCGCCGGCCAGCTGTTCCAGCATGGCGACTTCTTCCGCGTCGAAGCCATCGACGCGTGTGGTCAACACGCACAGCACGCCGAACGGATCGGCATAGGCGTCGCGCCGCAGCGGCAATGAGGCGACGGCGGCGATACCGGCATCCTGCAAGGTCTTCTCGATCTCGCCGCCGCGCGTCAACACAGTCCGGTTCAAGTGCAAGGCCCGATCCGCAGGACCATCGCCCAGACAGTAGCGCAGCTTGCGATAGACATCGGCGCGGCCATAGGATTTGGCGCTCACCTCGAGCTTGCCGGCATACAGCAGGCTGACCCAGGAAAAGGGGTAGTCCGGATGCGCCACCAGCCGGTCGCAGCAGGCTTTCAGCATCTCCGACTGGCTGCTGGTGGTGATCAGAATCTCGTTGACATCCGCCACCATCGCCATGATGCCGCGCAGATAACGCTCCCTGTCGAGCAGGTTTTCGACCCGGTCGGTGCGCTCCCGGACGCGGGCCTCCAGTTCGCTGTTCAGCGAACTCATGTCGCGTTGTTGTTGGCGCAGACGGCGGTTGATGCGGCTGACGTAGATCGCCACCATCAGCGCCAGCAACAGGAACAGCAAGCCCAAGACCAGCCAATGGCCGTAAAGGGCCATCAATTCGTCCGGAGAAAGCGTGTGCTGATGCGCATACGGCCCGATGCGCAGGATGCGCAGCGTTTCATGCACCGACTGGTAATTGAGCGGCAAGGTCCAGCCCATGATCTGGCCGTTCACGGCGGCGGGGTCATCCGCCGGCATCTGCATCAGCGCCACCGCCACCTGCACCGCCAGCGCATCCGGCACGCCGCGCAGCTTGGCCAGGGGCCACTCGGGATACAGCTCGGTGCTGTGCAACAACGGAAAACCGTCCTGGCGTCCGCCCAGAACATGGAAATCGGACAGCTTGATCAGCCCCTCCGCCGCCATCTTCTCCAGCGTCTCGGTGCGCACCGTGCCGGCGTCGGCCTTGCCGTCACGCACCGCGAAGACCACGCCATCGTGCGTGCCGGCAAAATTCAACGCTTTAAAGTCGCTCTCCGGGTCTATGCCGCGGCGCAGCAATTCTCGCCAGCCGGCGTGCCAGCCGCCAAAAGACTCCTTGTCCACCGCCGCAAAGACCTTGCCTTTCAGCCCGGCGAAATCGTGTATGTCGGCGCGATCGGCGCGGGTAAAAATGACGCCGCCAAACTGGCTGTACCCGGGTCCGCCGTTGTGCCGGTTGCGCATGGTGACCACCGGGCTGATGCCGTAGAGGGATTCCAGTTCGACGTAAAAGGAGGGGTTCGCCAGCACGAACTCGATGCTGCGCTGGCGCACGGCCAGTTGAATCTCGTCGAATCCCAACGGCACGATGCGGAAGCGTTGCCCGGGCAGCCTGCTTTCCAGATAAGTCGCCGTCGCCGACCAGGACTGGATGGCCCGATCAGCGCCGCGCAAAGCCAGAACCCCGATGCGGATGTCCTGTCCGATGGCGTTCGTAGAGACGGCAAGCAGGCAGGCCAAAACCAGAAAAAACGCCCGCAGCCGCTGCGCGAAATCTGCAGGCTTCGCACCGGCGTAGTCCATCAAGAATGGCTTGGCGACCCCATTGCGCATCAGCAGTGCTCCGATTCAAGTCGGCGGATGATAAGTCATCTGATACTTCGATCAGGCCGCTTAGCGCTGAATAACCTTTCTTAACTCAGTGCTATACCCATTGGCCTTCTGGCTGGGCCGCGCTTCTGGCTCGCAGAAAAGCCCGCACCGCCCTCGTCGAGGCTCTCAAGCCAAGCGCCGGGCCGCCCCAAGATTGGCTTGGCCCCCGCGTGGGGCGGCTCGGGTTTTTTCGAGCCGGGGGCACAGCCAACCCGTTCCGGGAGCGACCCGGCCAGCGATTGGAGGCCCGCTGACGACAGGGGACGGGCGCATAGCCGCTTTCCAATAGAATTCAGCCGTCTGTTTGCATCGTCCGCGGCTGCCGCGCTTCTCCCCGCCATGAATCTGATCGCCAGCAACATTCCCGCGCACTGGCTCTGGAGCCTCTGGCTCCTGGCCGCCCTGCTCGGCCTGTTCATCGCACGCCGCGCCGCTTGGCGCATGTTGAGCGACAGCGCCAACCTGAACATCTTTCTCGCCGCCACCGTCGCCGTGCTCGGGCTTTGGCTGATCAAGGCCGGCATCAAACCGGGGCTGAACTTCCATCTCCTGGGCGCGACGGCTTTGACGCTGATGTTCCGCCCCCTGTTTGCGCTTTTTTCACTCGCGCTGCTCACTGCCGCCATTTCCATCTGGCATGGCGAATATGCCGCCTTCGCCGCCAACTGGCTGCTCATGGGAGCGGTGCCGGTGGCCGTATCCTGGGCCATTTACTGGCTGGTCGACCGCAAGCTGCCCAACCATTTGTTCATTTACATTTTCATCAACGCCTTTTTCGGGGCCGCGCTCGCCGCGATCGCGGTCGGACTGGCTTCGACCGGCTTTGCCGCACTCTCGGGCGTCTACACGTTGAACTATCTACTGGAAGAGTACTTGCCCTACTTCTTCCTGATCGCCTTCAGCGAAGCCTTCGTCACCGGCATGCTGATTACGATGCTGGTGATCTACAAACCCGAATGGGTCGCCACCTTCGACGACAAACGCTATCTGCACGACAAGTAGCGCAAGACGCCTAGCGTTATTACGGCACGCCGCCAGCCGGCTATCGGGCCGGATGCCGCGCAATCCCGCGCGCCAAACTCAGCTTGCCCGATGGCGGCCCAGCCGGCCGCGCCGAGCGCATCGGCCAGGCCGTTATTTCCGGAAATTTCATGCTAAAACGCCGCTCCATGTCCGCCTCCGACTCCCCTGCCCCCTCCGCCCTGCCCGAAACCGTCCGCACGCCCGAACTGACCTTCCCGGAGCAGTTGCCGGTCTCCGCGCGTCGCGCCGATATCACGGCGGCGCTGAACGCACACCAGGTCGTCATCGTGTGCGGTGAAACCGGCTCCGGCAAGACCACGCAGCTGCCCAAGATCGCACTGGCGGCCGGCCGCGGCCAAGTCGGCCGGGGCGGCGGCCGGATCGGCATGACGCAGCCGCGCCGGATTGCGGCCAAGAGCGTGGCCAACCGCTTGGCCGATGAAACCAAGACCCGCCTCGGCGGCTTCATCGGCTGGCAGGTGCGATTTACCGATCAGGTCGGGCCGGACACGCGCATCAAGGTGATGACCGACGGCATCCTGCTGGCGGAGACGCAATCCGATCCGGAATTCCGCGCCTACGACACCCTGATACTGGATGAGGCGCACGAGCGCAGCCTGAACATCGATTTCCTGCTCGGCTATCTGAAAACGTTGTTGCCGCGGCGGCCTGAACTGAAAGTCATCATTTCATCGGCGACGCTGGAAGCGGATCGTTTCTCGGCCTATTTCAACGGCGCGCCAGTGGTCGAAGTGTCGGGCCGAACCTTTCCGGTCGAAATGCGCTATCGCAGCGAAGTCGCTTCGGCCGGCAAAGCGGTCGACACGGCGAAAAAGGACGCCGACGCCGACGAGGAACCCGATATCGCCAACCTGTTGCTGCACGCCGTCGATGAACTCGCCGCCGAGGGCCCCGGCGATATCCTGGTGTTTTTGCCCGGCGAGCGGGAGATACGCGAAGCGCAGGAATCGCTGCGCAAGCATCATCCGCCGCATACCCAGATCCTGCCGCTGTTCGCGCGGCTGTCAGTCAGCGAACAGGAACAGGTGTTCAAAGCGCACAGCGGCCGCCGCATCGTGCTGGCGACCAACGTGGCGGAAACCTCGCTGACCGTGCCGGGCATCCATTACGTCGTCGACGCCGGCCTGGCGCGGGTGAAGCGCTATTCGATCCGCAACAAGATCGAGCAACTCAAGATCGAAAAAGTGTCCCAAGCGTCGGCCAATCAACGCGCCGGCCGCTGCGGGCGGGTGGCGGACGGCATCTGCATCCGTCTGTACGACGAGCAGGATTTCCTGTCCCGGCCGCAATACACCACGCCGGAACTGCTGCGTTCGTCGTTGGCCGGCGTGATCTTGCGCATGAAGTCGCTGCGCCTGCCGGAGATCGACGCCTTCCCCTTCCTGGACGCCCCCGAACCCAAGCGCGTGCGCGACGGCCAGCAATTGCTGGTCGAACTGGGGGCGCTCGACGAACGCGGCCGGCTCACCGCGATCGGCAAACAGCTGGCGCGTCTGCCGGTCGATCCGCGCATCGGCCGCATGCTGATCGCCGCGCGGGACAAGGCCTGCCTGCATGAAGTGCTGGTGATCGCCGCCGCGCTGACCAGCCAGGACCCGCGTGAACGCCCGCTGGAACACCAGGCGGCAGCCGACCAAAAACATCGCCGCTTCAGCGATGCGAATTCCGACTTCTTCTCGCTGCTCAAACTCTGGCATTACCTCGACGAGCAGAACGCCCACCGCAAGTCGCAACGCAAGCTGCGCGAAACGCTGAAGGCCGACTACCTGTCGCCGCTGCGAGTGCGCGAATGGCGCGATGTCTATGGCCAGTTGACGACACAGGTCAAGGAGCTGGGCTGGCGAGTGGACGATGAATGGCATCCCTCCAGCAGTGAAGTCCAGGCGGAGACGCAAGACGATGCCTTCAACGCCCGCCTCAGTGCGCACTACGCCAATATCCACCAAGCCCTGCTGCCCGGCCTGCTCGGCAACCTCGGCTTTCTGACCGAAGACGGCGTCTATCTGGGTGCACGCGAGGTCAAGTTCCTGATCTTCCCCGGTTCCGGCGTCAAGAAAAAACCGAAATGGCTGATGTCGGCGGAAATCGTCGAGACGCGTCGGGTCTATGCACGCACGGTGGCGAAGATCGAGCCGGAATGGGTCGAGCAGGCCGCCCGCCATCTGCTCAAGCTGTCCTACAGCGACCCGCACTGGGCGAAGAAGCCGGCGCATGTCGCCGCCAGCCTGCGCGCCACGCTGTACGGCCTGCCCATCGTCAATGGCCGCAAAGTGCATTTCGGCCCGATCGACCCGATTTTGAGCCGCGAACTGTTCATTCGCGGCGCGCTGGTCAACGGGGATTTCGAGACGCGCGCGCCCTGGTTCCTGCATAACCAGCGTCTGCTGGAAGAGATCGACGACCTGGCGCAGCGCTCGCGCAACGCCCGCATCGCCGTGGATGAAGCCGCGATCTACCAGTTTTTCGATCAGCGCATCCCCGGCGACCTGCACAACGGCGCCGCATTCGAGAAATGGCGGCGCGAGGCCGAGCGCAACAACCCGAAACTGCTGTTCCTCGAACGCGAAGCCCTGCTGTCCGGCGACAAAGCAAACCGCGAGGCCAGCGCGCGCGACTTTCCGCCCGGCATCGAATTCAACGGCGTGCGTTTTGCGCTGAGCTATCGCTTCGACCCTGGCACGCCGGATGACGGCGTCACGTTGGAAGCGCCGCTGGCGGCGCTGAACCAGATTCCGGTACTGGCTTGCGAATGGCTAGTGCCCGGCCTGCTGGAGGAAAAAATCGTCGCCTTGATCAAAAGCCTGCCGCAGTCGATCCGCCGCGCCTTCGTGCCGGTGCCGGACTATGCCCGCGCGGCGACCCAGGCCCTGCTCGAAGGCAAACAAAGCGGGGCGCTGTGCGACACGCTCGCCGCCTTCCTGAGCAAGGCCACCGGTACGCTGATACCGCGCGATGCCTGGCGCCCGGAAGCGTTGCCGGCGCACCTGAACATGCATTTCCGGGTGCAGGACGAGCGCGGCAAGACGCTGGCCACAGGCCGCGACCTGGGCACGTTGCGGCAGCAACTCGGCGCCGAGGCGCGCAAGGAACTGGCCCGTTCGGCGGTGCAGTTCGAGCGCGACAACGTCACCCGATGGGACTTCGACGACCTGCCGGAAAGCATGCAGGTCGCCATGTCCGACAGCGCTCGCGGCAAGCCCAACGTCGCCGCCTTTCCGGCGCTGGAGCATGTCGCCGGCCGGGTCAGACTGGCGCTATTCGATAGCGCCGAAACGGCGGCCGCCGCCCACCGCGAAGGGGTCGCGCGCCTGCTTTGGCTGGGTTTTCCGGACTTGCTGAAACAAAGCGAGCGCGATCTGAGCAACAAACTGAAAGCGGCCAGCCTGCAGTACGGCCTGATGTTCAAGGGCGCCGCCGGCTTCGGCAGCCCGGGCGAAAGCTTGGTGCGCGACGTACTCAACGCGGCCGCGCTCAGCGCCTTCGACGCCGCCGCCCCATCGAACTTACAGACAGGTTCGGGTAACAAGGCGGCAGAGCCGACTCCGCTGCCGCGCAGCCGCAGCGCCTTTGCCGCTATCGCCAACGCCGTTCGCCCACAGCTGCCGGAAGCGGTCGCGCGGCTGAGCCAGATCGCCCAGGACGTGCTCGCCGCCGCCCTGAAAATCGAACAGATCCTGGCCAAAACATCCCCCCAGGCCCCGCCGGCCTGGAAGGCCGCCTACGCCGACCTGCGCAGCCAGCTGGCCGAACTGGTCTTCCCAGGCTTCATGGTGCGGCATCCCGCTCACCGCCTAAGCCATCTGCCGCGCTATCTGAAAGCCATGGAGCTGCGCCTCAACAAACTTGCCAACCAGACCGCACGCGACCTCGGTGCGATGAACGAAATGGCCAAACTGCTGGCTGCCTGGCGTCAACGCCGTGAGCGTCTGGCCGCGCAGGGCAGGATAGGCGGCAGCATCGAACCGGAAATGGAGGACTTTCGTTGGCGTCTGGAAGAGTTGCGCGTCAGCCTGTTCGCACAGGAGTTGAAGACGCCGGAACCGGTGTCGGTAAAGCGGCTGGAGAAGCGTTGGGCGGAGATCGCCGGCTATTGAGACCCTGCAACTGGGGCGCGGTGATTGTTTTGCAGTGGCGGGCCGCATCAAGCTCAAGTTATCGCGGGCACCGCCGATAACGCGCCACTTGAACCATCAGATGGAGACTCTCGTGGGATTGAAAACCTGTACCGGCAGCGTCACGGCAAAAATACTCGGTTTTACCGCTCTGCTCTTTCTGGTCTTGCTCACCGCCTCGTTGGTGCACGCTTTCCTGAGCGAAAAGAAGCTGGCGGAATCATTCAGCGCCGAACAGGCCAAGGCGATTGCCGATGGCTATTTCGATGGCCTCAACAAACTGATGCTCACCGGCGGCATGGCCAATCGGGCGGAATTGAAGAAGGAAATATCCGGCCTGCCGAACGTGCTGGAAGCGCGCGTCATTCGCGCCGAAGGCACCCGCACGCAATACGGTCCCGGCAATGAAACGGAGAAAGCCCTCGACGAGCTGGATCAGGCCGCACTTAAAGGCGAGGAAGCGGAGCGCATCGACAGCACCGACAAGGGCCGCCGCCTGACTGTCACGCGCGTTTTCAAGGCCACTGAGCATACCCGCGGCGTCAATTGCATGGGCTGCCATAGTGTGCCGCCCGGAACCGTGCTGGGCGCGGTGCGGGTCAGCTTCGATCTGTCGCCGGTGGATGCGCACATCCGCAACTCCGGCCTGGAAAGCCTGGCCATCCATATGATCCTGTTCGTGCTCGGCATGCTGCTGATCAACGCCGCGCTCAAACGGGTGATCTCGACCCCGATCAATCGGCTCACCGAGACCATGAGCCGCGTCGAGCAGCAATCCGATCTGTCGCTGCGCATCGAGGTCAATGGCAAGGATGAAATCGCCTGCGCCGGCCAAGCCTTCAACACCATGCTGGAACGCTTCGCCGGCATCCTGTCGCAAGTCAGCGCCGCCACCCACAATCTGGCCAGAGTCGCCGGCCAGTTGGTGGATGTCTCGACGCAGACGCAGCACGGCGTCGAACGCCAGCTTGCCGACACCGAGACGCTCGCCAGCGCGGTGCATGAACTGACCACCACCGTGCAGGAAGTGGCGCGCACCACGCAGGAGGCCGCCAGCGAGGCGGCGCAAGCCAACGAACAGGCCAAGGAGGGCGCCTACACCGCAACCAATGCGCTGGGCGCAATCTCGGCGATGTCGGACCAACTCGCGCTGGCGGTGCAAGTCATCCTGCATCTGGATACCGATAGCCGCGATATCGGCAGGGTCATCGGCCTGATCCGCGAAATCGCCGATCAGACCAATCTGCTGGCGCTCAATGCGGCGATCGAGGCCGCCCGCGCCGGCGAGCTGGGACGCGGCTTTGCCGTGGTCGCCGACGAAGTGCGCACGTTGGCGCAACGCACCCAGGATGCCACCCGGGAAATCGAGAACATCATCGTCAAGGTGCAGAATCGCGCCAATGAAGCCGTCGGCGCGATCCAGACCGCCGAGGAGAAAACCGAGGTCAGCGTGCAAAGCGTGGAGGATAGCGCCGAAGCGCTCGCCGTGATTTCCGGCGCAGTCGGCGCCATCACCAGCATGAATAGCCAGATCGCCCGCAGTTCCGGCGAACAAGGCAAGGTAGCCGAGAACATCAGCGGCAAGATCGGCAATATCAGCGCGGTCGCCCGCGATGCCGCCGGCCATGCGCAAAACACCCAGGGGGCCAGCCGACAACTGGCGCATCTGGCGGCAGAACTGGAAAAACTGGTCGCCCAGTTCCGGATTGCCTAGCAGCCGGTCGGACTTTACCGGCGGCGGTCAGGCGCCCGCTTTGAGCGGGGTTTGCCATTAGAATCTGCGCATGCAAATCAAGATCGCGCTGGCTCAAATGAACCCGACGCTGGGGGATCTGGCGGGCAATGCCGCCCAGATCGTCTCCCTGGCGCAACAAGCCGCCCTGGCCGGAGCGGTATTACTGGTCACCCCTGAACTGGCCTTGTGCGGCTACCCTCCGGAAGACCTGGCGTTGCGCGCTGACTTTTATGACGAGAATGCACGCATACTGCAGGAGCTCGCCGGCCGCTTGCCCCCGGAAATCGCCGTCGTCGTCGGCCACCCGCTCAAGGCTGACGGCGAGTATTTCAACGCCGCTTCGGTGCTGCGCGGCGGAACCCAGGGCGACGGCATCGAGGCGGTCTACCGCAAGCAGAAACTGCCGAATCATTCGGTATTCGATGAAGTGCGCACCTTCGTCGCCGGCTCGCAGGCTTGCGTGTTCGACTGTGCCGGCGTGCGCTTCGGCATCAACATCTGCGCCGACATCTGGGAAGCCGGCACGGCTGCCCAGGCGCGCGAAGCCGGCGCGCAAGTCCTGCTGGTGCTGAATGCCTCGCCTTTTCATATCGGCAAGCACGCGGAGCGACTGGAAGTCGCGCGCGAACGCGTGCTCGAATCGGGCCTGCCGATGCTGTACGTCAACATGAGCGGCGGCCAGGACGAATTGGTGTTCGACGGCGCGTCCTTCGCACTCGATGCCGGCGGCACGTTGCGCGCCCAGTTCCCGGCGTTTGCAGCCGGCCTGCATCTTGTCGAGCTGGACGATGCGTCAGCGGAGATTCAGCTGCAAGGCGAGATCACCCCGTTGCCGGAGCCGGATGCGCAGGTTTATCAAGCGCTGGTCTGCGGCGTACGCGACTATGTCGGCAAGAATGGCTTTCCCGGCGTGCTGGTCGGTTCGTCCGGCGGCATCGACTCGGCCTTGACCCTGGCCATCGCCGTCGATGCGATCGGCGCCGAGCGAGTCCAGGCGGTCATGATGCCTTCGCAATTCACCGCCAGCATGAGCCTGGAAGATGCCGAGCAACTGGCGTTGAATTTGGGCATCCGCTATGACATTCAGCCGATCAAGCTGATGTTCGATACGTTCTTGTCCGAGTTGTCGGACGAGTTCGAAAATTTGCCGTTCGACCAGACCGAGGAAAACATCCAGGCGCGCGTGCGCGGCGTCATTCTGATGGCCTTGTCCAACAAGTTCGGCCAACTGGTGCTGACCACCGGCAACAAGAGCGAAATGGCCAGCGGCTATGCCACGCTCTACGGCGACATGGCCGGCGGATTCGCGGTGCTGAAGGATGTCGCGAAAACTCTGGTTTGGCGTCTGGCGCGCTATCGCAATCAAGTTTCGCCGGTGATACCGGAACGCATCATTACGCGGCCGCCCAGCGCCGAATTGCGCGCGAACCAATGCGACCAGGACAGTTTGCCGCCTTATGAGATTCTCGATGCGATCATGCAACGCTACGTCGAACTCGATATGGCGGCGCGCGACATCATTGCCGCCGGCTATACCGCCGCCGACGTACATAAAGTGATCGGACTGATCGATCGCAGCGAATATAAACGCCGCCAGTCGCCGCCCGGCATCCGCATCACCGCGCGCGGATTCGGCCGCGACCGGCGCTATCCGATCACCAATAAGTATCGTGCGCCGTAGGCGTCAACACTGCGCCAGCCCCTTCAATCCCAGCCCAGGAGACCGCTCATGAAAAAAATCGAAGCCATCATCAAACCGTTCAAACTGGACGAAGTGCGTGAAGCGCTTTCAGCCTTGGGCGTGTCCGGTCTGACCGTCACCGAAGTGAAAGGCTTTGGCCGCCAGAAAGGGCATACCGAGTTGTACCGGGGCGCCGAGTACGTCGTCGATTTCCTGCCCAAGGTCAAGGTCGAACTGGTGGTAGCCGATAGCATGGTGGAGGCCGCGCTGGACGCCATCGTCAAAGCCGCCCGCACCTCCAAAATCGGCGACGGCAAGATTTTTGTCAGCCCGGTCGAACAGGTCGTCCGTATCCGTACCGGTGAAACCGGTGAAAACGCCATCTGATAGCAGGAGAATCGCTATGCCCAAGCTTTCCCGTCTCACTCTGTCCCTGCTTGCCCTGGCTCTGGCCCCGCTCACCGCTGCCGCTCCGGCGTTGGCCCAGCAGCCCGTATTGATCGCCCCGCCCGGCGTGCTCAATCCCTACCTGCCCGCCGTCTTTCCGACGCCTTCACCCTACGGGCTGCCGCCCTTCAGCTTGCCCAGCCTGCCGACCCTGCCTGGATTGCCCGATTTGCGGGGCATTCCTATTCCGCTGATCGGCACGCTGTCGCCCGCGCCGACCAAGCCGTACACGATGCGGCCGGGTATTCCGCAGGAAACCAAGCGCCAGATGATGCAGATGATGATGCCGATCATGAGCAACGTATTCCGCATGTCGATGCCGGATGCGATGAACTGGTTTGCGCACAAGATTCCGGCCAAGCCCGGTTTGAGCTTTGACGATGTGGTCGAATCCATGATGCTGCGGGCCAACAAGCTGAACTTCAAATACGTCGGCAGCAATCTGATGTACAAGGATTTTCAGGCCGTGCTGGGCGACATGACGTCGCCGCGCATCGAAGTGCATAGTTTCTGCGACATCGCCGTCGGCCGCGATCTGCTCAAGATCAGCCCGGAGTTCCTGGTCTTTCTGCCGTGCCGCATCGGCGTCATGGAAGACGCAGACAAGAAAATCTGGGTGATGATGCTGGACTGGAATCTGGACTGGGTCGCCGGCTACGAAAACCAGATGGGCGTGTCGCCGGAACTCGCCAAGGGCGCCATCGAAATCCGCAACAAAATGGCGGAAATCATGCAAGCCGGCGCCAACGGCGATCTTTGAGCGATTCCGGCTATAAGCTCTGCGCGACCTTGCTGCGCGCCAGCGGCGGGTTGCGATCGAAATAGCGTTTGATGCCGGTCACGATGGCGCTCGCCAGCTTGTCCTGGTAGTCGTCATCGTTGAGGCGCTTTTCCTCTTCCGGATTCGAGATGAATGCCGTCTCGATCAGGATGGATGGAATATCCGGCGCTTTCAGCACGGCAAAGCCGGCTTGTTCGACATGCGGCTTGTGCAACTGATTGATGCCGCCGATCTCCTCCAACACCACCTTGCCGACCTTGAGGCTGTCGCTGATCTGCGCCGTCTGCGAGAGATCGATCAAGGTCTGCTTCAAATACAAATCCTTCATGCCGACATTGATGCCGCCGATCAGATCGGCATCATTCTCCTTCTTCGCCAACCATTTCGCCGCGGCGGAAGTGGCGCCCTTTTCCGATAACACGAACACCGAGGAACCCCGCGCGTGCGGTTTGATGAACGCGTCGGCATGCACGGAAACGAACAAATCGGCCTGCACGCGGCGCGCCCTGTTCACCCGCTCATGCAACGGCAAAAAGTAGTCGCCGTCGCGCGTCAGATAGGCGCGCATGTTCTCCTGCTTGTCGATCATCGCCTTGAGGCGACGTGCGATCGCCAATGTGATGTGTTTTTCATGTGAACCATTGGCGCCCAAGGCGCCCGGATCCTCGCCGCCATGGCCGGCGTCGATGGCGACAGAAATCAACCGCACGTACTCGCGCACGTCGGCCTTGTTCGGCGGCATCGGCTTGGGGGTTTTTTCCGCCACTCGTTTTTCAGCCGGCTTGGCGGGAACGGACGCTTTGCCGGCAGACTCGATGGCGCTTTCTACTTCTTGCTCAAAAGCGGCCAGCGTGGCGGGATACAGGTCGATCACCAGACGATGGCCATACTCCGCCATCGGTTTCAGCGTAAACACCTGCGGCTGCACTTCCGTCTTCAACTCCACCACCGCCCGGGTTACGCCCGGGCGATTGAGCGCCACGCGTATGCCTGCGATGTACACATCCTGCGCCGTCACCTTGCCGGCGATCTCGGCCTGCAAGGCATCGGGCTCGACACCTTCCAGGTCGATCACGATGCGTTCCGGGTTCTTCAGGCTGAAGTACTTGTAGCTAACGGCCGCATCGAGCTCGATCGTAATCCGGCTGTATTCGGGCGAAGGCCAAATGCGCGCCGCCTTGACCGCGACCGCCTTGGCGGCGGTTGTTGCGCTGGCCGGCCGCGCCCAGGCGGGCGCCGACAGCGCCGTAAACAGGAGCAACAGCCATACTAAGAAGAAATCAGTCGAGCGACGCATGCGCTTCCCACCTCTGTTAAACCTTCTATCCAGACCGATCGACCGGCATCCGGCATTTCGAACCGCACCCGCAAATCGGGTGCAGGCAAACGACCGCCGGCTCTTTCAGGCCATTCCACCAGACAGACGCTAGCCGGGTTGAAATACTCGCGAAAGCCCGCGTCTTCCCATTCATCAGGGTCTGTGAATCTATACAAATCAAAGTGATATAGATTAAACCTCGACAGCTCATAAAGTTCAACCAAAGTATAGGTCGGGCTCTTGACTCGGCCAGAAAAACCGAGTTCGCGCAACACACCACGCGTCAATGTCGTCTTGCCCGCTCCCAGGTCGCCTTGCAGCCAGATGCTCACACCGGCGTCCAGCGCGCGCGCCAGACGGCCACCCAACGCCAGCGTTGCCGCCTCGTCAGGCAAATCGATCTGAAAAATCGGGGGCGAGCTCACGCTATCATCCCCGCATGAATGACAAAAACAGCCCCGCCGCACTGGACGCGCTGCAAGCCCGAATTCGGGTTTGGGGCGAGGAATTGGGCTTCAGCGCGATCGGTTTTGCTTCCATCGAACTGGGCGCGGCGGAAAACGAGCTCATGGCTTGGCTGGCGGCGGGTTATCACGGGGACATGGATTATATGGCGCGCCACGGCGCCACCCGCGCGCGTCCCGCCGAATTGCTGCCCGGCACGGCCAGCGTCATCAGCGCACGCCTGGATTATTTGCCGACAGCGGCCGAAGCGTGGGCCAACCTGGCCGACCCGAACCGCGCCTATGTATCGCGCTATGCACTCGGGCGCGACTATCACAAGCTGATGCGCGTGCGTTTGCAGCAACTCGGTGACCGCATCGTGCAAACGACCGGGGCCGGCACTTTTCGCGCGTTTTCCGACAGCGCCCCGGTCCTCGAAGTCGAGCTGGCCAAGAATGCCGCCCTGGGCTGGAAAGGCAAGCACACGTTGCTGCTGACGCGCAGCGGCTCCTGGTTCTTTCTCGGCGAACTGTATATCGATCTTCCGTTCACGCCCGACTCGCCGGCAACCAATCATTGCGGCAGTTGCCAGGCCTGTATCGACATCTGCCCGACCCGGGCCATCCTGGCGCCGTATCTACTCGACGCCCGCCGCTGCATTTCCTATCTGAGCATCGAACATGCCGGCGCCATTCCAGTTGAACTCCGCCCGCTGCTGGGCAACCGCATCTACGGCTGTGACGACTGCCAACTGGCCTGCCCGTGGAACCGTTTCGCACAACTTGGCACAGCAGCGGATTTCCAGCCGCGCCAGCAGCTCGACACCGCCAAGCTGCTCGAACTGTTCGCCTGGAGCGAAGCCGAATTTCTGCACCGGCTCGAAGGCTCGGCGATCCGCCGTATCGGCCATGAACGCTGGCTGCGCAATATTGCGGTCGCACTTGGTAATGCATTGAGTAGCGCGCCATCCGGTACGCAAACAGAAGCAGCGGCCATTATCGAGGCGTTGCACGCTCGCGCCGATCACCCCTCGGCGCTGGTTCGCGAGCATCTACAATGGGCGCTTTCCCAGCAGAGTCCATCCCATGCCGACCGAACTTGACCCGCGCAGCCCCATCGGCGTCTTCGATTCCGGCGTCGGCGGCCTGACCGTGGTGCGCGCCCTGATGGAGCGTCTGCCGTTTGAATCGATACATTATTTCGGCGACACCGCACGCGTGCCCTACGGCATCAAATCGGTGCAGACCATTGCCCATTACACGACGCAGATCGCCGAGTTCCTGCTGGAAAAGCGCGTCAAGCTGCTGATCATCGCCTGCAACACGATGGCCGCGGTGGCGGCGCAAGTAGTGCGCGACCTGTCGCCGACGCCGGTGCTCGACGTCATCGAAGCCGGCGCGCTGTCCGCCCTGGCCGCCACCCGCAGCCGCCGCATCGGCGTCATCGGCACGCCCACCACGATCAACAGCAATGCCTATGCGCGCGCGATTCACAGCATCGAGCCGGACGCACGCCTGACCTCGCAAGCCTGCGCCTTGCTGGTGCCGCTGGTTGAAGAAGGCTGGCTGGACCATCCGGTGACGCGCCTGACTGCACAGGAATACCTGAAACCCGTGCTGGCGGAACACATCGACAGCCTGGTGCTCGGCTGCACGCATTACCCGCTGCTAAAAGCGTTGCTGCAAGACGTCGTCGGCCCCGAAATCACGCTGGTCGACTCCGCCGACGCGATGGCCGAGCAGACCGCCGCCCTGCTCACCGATCTCAATCTGCACAATCCCGACCGGATTCCGCCCGAATACCATTTCTGGGTAACCGACGTTCCCCTGCGGTTCCAGACCATAGGCGAACGTTTTCTTGGCCGCAGCCTGAACAACGTCCATGTCGTACAGTGGTGACCGCCTCCACAACGAATAAAGCCTAAAGGTTTTTGCCTAGGTGTCGATATTCGCACGTTGATCCCAACGTTCACGAGGTTAGTCATGCAACCCAGCGTTCTGCGCAATGTGTTGTTTTCTTTTCTGGGAGCCGGCGTGCTCATGGCCGGCGTATTCCCGTTCTATGCCGCCTTCTTCGTCGAATGGAAGCCGGGCATGCATGTCTGGTTCGTCGTCGGCTGCCTCATCGCCGGGCTGATCATGGGGGCGGTCAATTACTGGGTCATGAATGCCGTCCTGGTCAGCAAGCTGAAGCAGATTTCCCAGGTCGCGAGCGCCATCGCCAATCGCGACCTGTCGTTTACCTGCAGCATGCAAAGCCATGACACGCTGGGGGAAATCATTACCAGCTTCAACGACATGGCCGCTGCGCTGCGCGAATTGATATCGACCGCCTCGCGACTCAGCAGCGAAGTACGCAATGACACCGGCGCGATCAGTGCGCAGTCCGGCCAGATTCATGGTCGAGTCGATCAACTGAATCATCAGGCCGGTGAAATCGCCGCCGCGATTTCCAATCTGGATCAGGCGATCGCCGACATCTCAACACGCACTCAGGTCGCCTCCGGCCGGGCCAGTGACGCCAAGCGCACCGCCCTGGAAGGGGTCGGCGTCGCCCAGGAGAGCCTTGCTGGCATGGAGCGCATTCATGCAACAGTCAAAAACGCCACTGCCTCGGTCGAAAAGCTCGGGCGCAGTTCGCAGGAAGTCGGTGCGATCGTCGCCGTCATCAAGGAAATCGCCGACCAGACCAATCTGCTCGCATTGAATGCCGCCATTGAAGCGGCGCGCGCCGGCGAGCAGGGCCGCGGCTTTGCCGTCGTCGCCGACGAAGTGCGCAAGCTGGCCGAAAAAACCACGCTGGCGACCACTGAGATCAGCCATATGATCCAGAACATCCAGAGTGAGACGCACCATGCGATCGATGCCATCGGGCTCGGCATGGCTGAAGCCGACGCCGGCGTCGGCCATGCCCGCGAAGCCGGCACCGCACTGGAAACCATTGCCGGCAGCATTTCCGAGGTTACGACCCAAGTGGCGGAAATCACCGGCGCGGCGGCCAGCCAGCGCAACGCAGCCGATCAGGTGCGTACCAGCATCCAGGCCATCGAACGGCTCAATGGCGAGACGCTGAGCGACACGCAAAAGGGCGTCAGCCTGACTGCGACGCTGGCTGGACGGGCCAACTCGCTGGACGAAGCCGTGAAATCGTTCAAACTGGTCTGAGCGTGAATTTCCGATTGACTTCGGTCATGGCTGCATCAGAAGATGCGCATATGCTTTGAAGCAGAGTTGAAGGTCTTTTATTACCTCTATCGAAAGGAAATGCTATGAAAACACTCACCGCAATCGCCCTCGCCGCTTCCGTACTCGTCTCCGGCGCCGCCTTCGCCAATGCCGATCTGGCCAAGAAGAACGGCTGCGCCGTGTGCCACGACGCCACCGCCAAGAAAATGGGTCCGACCTGGAAAGACATCGCCGCCAAGCTCAAAGGCGATAAGGATGCCGAGAAGAAGATCATCGAAGCGATCGCCAAGGGCAGCAAGGGCAAGTTCGGCAAGATCCCGATGCCGGCGCAGCCCAAGGCCGCAGCCGATGGCGGCGCGCTGGCGGCATGGATCATGACGCACTGATCAACCTTCCACCCCGATATGGAACGCGGCGAGTTTGTTCAATCGCCGCGTTTTTTATCGGCCTGACCAATGACCTGGGACATCTTCTGCAGCGTCATCGACAACTACGGCGATATCGGCGTGACCTGGCGCCTGGCGCGCCAGTTGGCCGATGAACACGCGCTGCCGGTGCGTTTGTGGGTAGACGATCTGGCCGCTTTTCAGCACATGCGACCGGAAATCGACCCGGCGCGGGCGACGCAGCATCTTGCCGGCGTCGAGATACGGCGCTGGGTTTCGCCCTTGCCTGAAGCCGAGCCGGGTGAAGTCGTCATCGAGGCGCTGGCCTGCAATTTGCCGGACGAATTCATCTCACGTATGGCCGCCAAACCGGCGCCGCCGGTTTGGCTGAATCTGGAATACCTTTCGGCCGAAGACTGGGTTGTCGGCGTGCATGGCCTGCCTTCGCCGCACCCGCGCCTGGCGCTTAGCAAGCATTTCTTCATGCCGGGTTACAGCGCGAATACCGGCGGGCTGACGCGAGAACGCTGGCTGACCGCGACGCGCGACGCCTTTCAGGCCGACGCCGACGCGCGCGCAACCTTCTTTGCCAGCCTGGGTTTGCCGGCGCAGCCAGCCGGCGAACTCAGGCTGTCGCTGTTCAGTTACGAGAACCGCGCCCTGCCGAGCCTGCTGCAAGCCTGGGCGACGGACAGCCGCCCGGTTTGCGTCCTGGTCCCCGTAAGCAAGGCACTGCCCGATATTGCCGCTTGGTTAGCCACACCTCCGGCGGAAGGAAACGGCCCGGCGCACGACTTGCAGGGCGAGACCGATCTGGCCGCCGGCACGACATGGCGGCGCGGCGCGCTCACGCTGCACGTACTGCCGATGCTCGATCAGGATGCCTACGACCGCCTGCTCTGGGCCTGCGATGTGAATTTCGTGCGCGGCGAAGATTCCTGCGTGCGCGCCCAGTTCGCCGCGCGGCCGCTGGTCTGGCAAGCCTATCGCCAGAATGAGGACGCCCATCTTGCCAAGCTGGATGCCTTTCTCGACCGCTATTGCGCGGACCTGGATGTCCGCCTGGCGGAACAAACCCGGGCGCTGTGGCACGCCTGGAACCGGGAAGCCGACAACGCCTCCGACATGGCGGCGTGCTGGGCGCAACTGCGGAATGCGTTGCCCGAGCTGACCCGATATGCGCGCGCTTGGGATACACGCCTGGCCGGGCAAACCGATCTCGCCACAAATTTGCTGAACTTTTGTCGTAAGTGGTTAAAATAGCGGGCTTTTTTTAAATTTCTCCTCAGGATACCCCCCATGAAAACCGCTCAAGAACTCCGCGCCGGCAATGTCGTGATGGTCGGCAAAGACCCTCTGGTGGTGCAGAAAGCCGAATTCCAGAAGTCCGGCCGCAACTCCTCCGTAGTCAAGATGAAATTCAAGAACCTGCTCACCGGCAGCGGCAGCGAAACCGTTTACAAGGCCGACGAGAAGTTCGACACGGTCAATCTGGAGCGCAAGGACTGCACCTACTCCTACTTTGCCGATCCGATGTACGTGTTCATGGATGCGGAATACAACCAGTACGAGGTGGAAGCCGACAACATGTCCGACGCGCTGCCCTACCTGGAAGATGGCATGCCGCTGGAAGTGGTGTTCTATGAAGGCAAGGCGATTTCCGTGAACCTGCCCAGCTCCGTCGTGCGTGAGGTCGAATACACCGAACCCGCGGTCAAGGGCGACACGTCCGGCAAGGTGCTCAAACCCTGCCGCATCAAGCCTACCGGCCACACCATTCAGGTGCCGGCATTCGTGGAAATCGGCGACAAGATCGAAATCGACTGCGCCAGCGGCGAGTACCGCAACCGCGTCAAATAAGTCTTCTCGAATGAAAAAGGGCGCTCCAGGCGCCCTTTTTCATTACTGCCCGCGATAGGTCGCCGGCAACGATTCGTCTCAAATTCTGACTGGCCGATTCGGCAATTCATTGACGTTCTCGGCCTGCGCACGCAACGGGAAGTATTGGCACAGCAAAGCATCAATGCGTTCAATGCCGAGCAGGGCCCCGGCCTCGAAATCAGCGCTGACGAAACGTGTTTCCATCTCATGGCAGATCGACGCCCATTGCGCCGAGCTGACGCGCCCGTTAAAGCCGCGATCGGCGACGATTTCGACATCGCGATCCGCCAGCAATAGATAGATCAACACGCCGTTATTGGCCTCGGTATCCCACACCCCCAACTCGGCGAACACCGTGACGGCGCGTTGACGCGCACTGACACCGCGCAACAAGGAAACGAAGTCCAGCGCGCCTTCCACGACGAATCGTATTTCGCCGTGATGCGTACGTTCGGAATTCGTCACGGCTGCCTCGATACGATCCATTGCGACATCAGGAAACGCCCGCCCAAGCAACCATTGCGGGTAGAGCAGATGTTTAATCATTCGTTTTATAGCCATACCCCTCTCCTACCAGCGCCCGGAAGCGCCGCCGCCGCCGAAGCCGCCGCCACCGCCACCGAAGCCGCCGCCACCAAAACCGCCGCCCCTGCCCCCCGCCGATCGACCGAGGCCGGAACCGCCAAAGAGCGTGAAGACAAAAGCGATCAAAGCGGCCACCACAGCAGCGATAAACGTACCCAGCAGCACCCACCCGGCGACAAACGCCAGCGTCCCCGCCACGCCGGCCCCCACCAGGCGGCCAAAAACCAAGCGCAATATCCCGCCCACAAAGACCACCAGCAACAACAGGGCCGGCGAAGCGTCGCCCAGGCTGCCAAGGCCGTCAGACAGCGTTTCAGGTTCCGGCAACGGCTCGCCATCGACCAACTTGATCAGCGCGGACACGCCGGCATCGATGCCGGCGGCGTACTCGCCACGCTTGAAGTAGGGTGTCATGACTTCGGCGATCACCCGCTTGGCGATGGCGTCCGGAATGGCGCCCTCCAAACCGCGTCCGACTTCTATCCGCATCGACCGATCCTGCATTGCCAGCATCAGCAGCACGCCGTCATCGACACCCTTGCGACCCAGCTTCCAGGCGTCGACGACGCGAATCGAGTATTCCTCGATGCTGTCCGGCTGTGTGCTGGCAATGATCAACACCGCGATCTGGCTGCCCTTGGCCTGTTCGAACGCCGCCAGTTTGGCTTCCAGCGCTTGCCGAGCGGCGGCGTCCAACAAGCCGACTTGATCCGTCACCCGCGCCTGCAGCGGCGGAACGGCGGTTTCCGCCAGCAGCGGCGAAGGGAGCGTTACGGCAAGGAAGAGCAGGCAAAGAAGCCGCCACAGCCCAAGCGAGAAGCATACGTTCAGCACTTCAACCCTCCGGCAAGAACATCTGCAACAACTCATTCAGAAAACGCCGCCCCTGCTCGCTGGGCCGGATCGTCTCGGCATCGCGCCGCAGCAGCCCGCGTTGTTCTGCGGCACGTAACGCAGGTTCCGCCAGCAGCATCGGCAAACCGGTGCGCGCCTCGAACAGGCGCGCGTCGAAGCCTTGCGTCAAGCGCAGCGCATTCATCATGAATTCGAAAATGCGATCGTCGCGCGTCAGCTTGCGGGTTTCGATCCACGCCGGGCCGGCCTCGCCCAACACCGCATCCATATAGGCCTGTGGATGTTTGCTGCGCGCCTGGCGTTCGATTCGGTCGTGACTGGATAACTTGCCGTGCGCGCCGGCGCCGATGCCGAGGTAATCGCCGAAGGTCCAGTAATTGAGATTATGTCGGCATTGCCGCTCCGGCCGCGCAAACGCCGACGTTTCGTAATGTTGGTAGCCGGCGGCGGCCAGCGTTTCTTCCGCCATCAATTGCATGTCGGCGGCGACATCGTCGTCCGGCAGGCTGGGCGGCGCAGCGGCAAAAGGCGTGTTCGGCTCCAGCGTCAGGTGATACGCGGAAATATGCGCGGGGCTCAGCCGGATCGCGGCGTCCAGATCCTGCCGCGCCTCCGCCAGCGTCTGCTCCGGCAGCGCGTACATCAGATCCAGGTTCACCGCCTCGAACAGTTCCATCGCTGCGGCTGCCGCCGCACGCGCCTCATCGGCATCGTGTATGCGGCCGAGTGCGCGCAGATGCAGCGGGTTGAAGCTCTGAATGCCCAACGACAGTCGGTTGATACCGGCATCGCGATAGGCCTTGAAACGCGCCGCTTCAAACGTACCTGGATTGGCTTCCAGCGTAATTTCCGCCAGCGGTGAAACGCGCAACAGCGTCCGCAATGTCACCAGCAACTGATCGATGGCGGCGGCGGAGAACAGGCTGGGCGTACCGCCGCCGATGAAAATGCTGCTGACCTCGCGCCCCCATACCTGCGGCAGGCTCTGTTCCAGATCGCGCGTCAACGCTTGCAGATAGCGTTGTTCCGGTATCTCGCCGCGCTGCGCGTGCGAATTGAAATCGCAATACGGACATTTGCGCACGCACCAGGGTAGATGCACATAGAGCGACAGCGGCGGCGGCGCTTGCAACTGACCAGGCATGCGCACTTCGGCCGCACCCCTATAATCGGCACGACTCATCACCTCGACTCCGCCCCATGTCTGCCGACCATCAGAAACTGGACCTGTCCACTTTTCTGCTTTCCTCCATCCACGATATGAAAAATTCGCTCAGCGTGATGGCAGCCTATCTGGAGGAGGCGTTGAGCGAAACCGGCGAGACCCCGGTCGACACGCCCGCGCGCCGGAAAACCGCCCAGGCGCTGTATGAGGCGCAACGGGTCAACAACCATCTGATTCAACTCCTCGCGTTGTACAAAATCGACCAGTCATTCTACCCATTCGACCCGCAAGACCAGTCGCTCGCCGACTTGGCGCACGAGGCGCTGGCGCGGGCGCTGCCGCTGGCCGACTCGAAAGGCATCTCGCTGGATTGCGACTGCCCGGAAGACCTCTACGGCTGGTTTGATTACGAACTGGTCTTCGGCGTCATCGTGCAGGCCCTGCACAACGCCCTGCACTACACCCGCAGCCAGGTGCTGCTAAGCACCGCCGCACACGGCTCCGGCATCGTCATCAGCGTCGAAGACGACGGCCCCGGTTACCCGGATTTTCTGCTCGAACAAGGCAATGCCACGCAGCGCGGCATCAGCTTTGAAACCGGCAGCACCGGGCTGGGGCTGTATTTCGCCGACGTCGTCGCCCGCTTGCACCAGGCGGGCGGCGAAAACGGGCCGTGCAGCGGACACATTCATTTGAAAAACGGCGGCCGCCTCGGCGGCGGTTGTTTCAAGCTGGAACTGCCATGAATATGCGCAATCTGCCGCCGCCCGATCTCTCGCGCAGCCATTTCCTGATCATCGAAGACTACGAGGGGATGCGAAAGATTCTGCGCGACATCCTGAGCCGCGCCGGCGCCAGCCATATCGCCCTGGCTGCCGATGCCGGCAACGCCATCAATCAGCTTGAGCGTCAGCGCTTCGACGTCATCCTGTGCGACCTGCATCTTGGCCAAGGCAAGAGCGGCCAGGACATCCTGGAGGAGGCGCGCCATCGCGCCCTGCTGGCACCGCATGCAGTCTGGCTGATGATCAGTTCGGAAAAGGCCGCCGAAATGGTCACCGGCACGATCGAATCCCGCCCGGACGACTACTTGATCAAACCGATCACCGAAACCCTGATGTTCACCCGCTTGTCGCGCCAAATGGCCAAAAAACAGGCGCTGGCGCCGATCGAAATCGCGCTGCGCGAACACGAATACCTGAAGGCGCTGCGCCTGACCGAGGCGCAACTGGACGGCGCCAACCCGCATGCCTGGGACCTCAAGCGCCTGAAAGCCGAACTCGCCATGCATAGCGGCGAACACGGCATGGCCAAGGCGATCTATGAAGAAGCCTTGAATCTGCGCAATCTGCCCTGGGCGCGCCTCGGACTGGCCAAAATACATTACAACGAAGGCCGCTTCGACGATGCCCGTCGCGAGCTCAAAGCGATCACCGACGGCAACCGCGCCTATCTGGAAGCGCACGACTGGCTGGCGCGCACGCTCGATAAATTAGGCGACCCCGCCGGCGCGCAAGAGGTGTTGCAACGCGCCCTCACCACTTCACCGCGGGCGCCGCTGCGACAATCGCATCTGGGCGAAATCGCCTACCGGCGCGGCGAACTCGACACCGCCGCGCACGCCTTCCAGCGCAGCATTGAGCTGGCGCGCAACACCCCGCTGAAATCGAGTCAAGCCTATCTGGCGCTCTCGAACGTCCAGCTCGCCCAGAACAACACCCATGCCGCCCTCAACACGCTGACCGCACTGTCCATCGACATGTTCGGCAATGCCAACGCACGCCTGCTCTCGGAGGCGATGCAGATACCCGTGCGCCTGAAAACCGGCGAACGCGACATCGCCCAGAACCTGGCGCAAAAACTGGCCGCAGAACTCAAGATCGAAGCGCAACACCTACCGCCTGACGCCGTTCTCAATCTCGCCGGCCCCCTCCTCGCACTGGGCGACAAGGAGACCGCCGGCGCGTTGCTCAGCAGCCTGATCGGCAACCATCATGAGCATCCGGAATATCTCGAACGCGCCCAGACCATCTTCACCCAGGCCGGCCTGGAAAAAGAAGGCCGCGAACTGATGCAGCGCGCATCCAGCGCCGCCACCGAGATCATGGACCGCGGCGTCAAACTCTCGCATGCCGGCAAACTTGAGGAAGCCATCGAACTCACCCGCGAAGCGCGCATGAAAATGCCCAACAACGCCCGCCTGCTGCTCAATCACGCCTTTCTGTTGATCGCCTGGATGGAACAGCACGGCCGCGACCTCAGCCTCAACGACGAAGCGCGCAGCTGCATCGAACAGGCGCGCAAATTGAAGCCGGAGGAAAAGCGTGCCGGCGAGCTGCTGACCCGGCTGGAACTGGTGGGCAACGATTTCGAGATCCCGGCTTGATCTGAGTGCGTTGCTGCGGGAACGGGCTTCGACAAGCTCAGGCGAACGATGTTAAAAACTTGTCAGGGCTGGATCATCCGTGCGGCCTTAGCGCCTGGACAGCCCGGATCAACAGGCAGTTTTATGTTCAGCGCGAGGAGCAGGCCACAGCGAGACACGAAATAGTGCGAGGATGCGCCACGCCGCCTTAGCCGAGCCGACGTTTTCCTATCGGGCGAGTGGGGTGCAGCACCGCTCACGACAACATTCGGAGTGTCCAACTTGAAACTGAAGTTCAAGATCTGGCTGTTGTTGAGCGCGCTGTTGAGCGTGGTTTTAGCCATCGACTTGAGCGTCAGTTATCAGAAGTTGAAAGAGGAAACGCGCGCGGAAATCGAATACGACGCCAAGACCCTCTACGCCTTCATGATGGCGACCCGGCGCATCTATCAGCAGCAGTTCCTGGCCAGCGGCCTGCCGGTGAACGAAAAAACCATCGGTTTCCTGCCGGCACATTCTTTTTCACGCATCTCGAGTGATTTCGCCAACTGGAGCCCGAGCGGCATCATCTTCAACAATGTCTCCGACCGCCCGCGCAATCCCGGCAATCAGGCCGACCGCTTCGAACTGGAGGCGATGAACTGGTTTCGCGCCAATCCAAACGCCAGCCAGCGGATGCGCGAAATCGTCACCGACCAGGGCGTCGGTTATCTGCTGTTTACCGCCCCGATCCGGATCGAACCGTTCTGTCTGAATTGCCATGGCGATCAGGCCACCGCGCCGCCCAGTATCCGCGACCGCTATGACACCGCCTATGGCTACAAGGTCGGCGATATGCGCGGCGTCGCCAGCATCCGCATCCCCGAAGCCAAATTCCAGGAACGCTTGCTGCGCATCTGGAGCGGGCAGTTGCTTAAAAGCCTGCTCGGCTACGCGACGATCTTTCTCGCCTTGGGCTTCCTACTCGATCACTGGGTCACGCGCCGGCTGTCGCGCTTGCAGGACGGCGCCCGACGCATCGCCGCCGGCAAGTACGAAGCCCGCATCGATCAACAGCCGACGCTAATCGGTGCGGATGAGATCACCCGTCTCGCCGCCGCCTTCAACCGCATGGCGGATAAAGTGCAACAGCGTGAAGGCGAAATCCACAACCTGGCCTATTTCGACCCGCTCACCGGCTTGCCCAATCGCCGCCTGCTGATCGACCGACTCAATCAGGCGCTGTTCGCCAGCAAGCGCAACCAGACATTCGGGGCTTTATTGATACTCGACCTGGATAACTTCAAGACGCTCAACGACACCCAGGGCCACGATATCGGCGACCAGTTGCTGGTCGAAGTCGCACGCCGCCTGAGCGCCAATGTGCGCCAGGAAGACACGGTCGCACGGCCGGGCGGCGATGAGTTCGTGGTCATCCTGGACGACTTGAGCCAGGACGAGCAGGCTGCCGCCAACCAGGCCGAAGCGATCGCTGAGAAGGTGCGCGCTGCACTCAATCAACCGTATGTGCTGACCGGCATCGAACAGCGCTACGAGAGCAGCGCCAGCATCGGCATGACCCTGTTCCAGGGTCTCAACGACTCGACCGATGTACTGCTCAAGCAGGCCGACGTCGCGCTGTACCAGGCGAAAGATGGCGGACGCAACAAGGTGCGCTTCTTCAACCCCGCCATGCAGGCCGCCATCGACACGCGCACCGCACTGGAAAATGCGTTGCGCCAGGCCTTGCATAACAACGAACTGCAGCTTTATTTCCAACCGCAAGTCGATCAGCACGGCCGCCTGATCGGCGCCGAGGCGCTGCTGCGCTGGCTGCGTCCGACCAGCGGCCTGGTTTCGCCGGCACAGTTCATCCCGCTCGCCGAAGAAAGCGGGCTGATCCTGCCGATCGGGGCATGGGTGCTCGCCACCGCCTGCGCGCAGCTCAAGACCTGGGCCGGCGCCGAACACACCCGCGCTCTGCAATTGGCGATCAACGTCAGCGCCCGCCAGTTCCACCAGGCCGATTTCGTCGCCCAAACCGCCGCCTGCCTGCAACACAGCGGCATCGACCCGACACGCCTGAAGTTGGAACTGACCGAAAGCGCGGTGCTCGACAACGTCGAGGAAGTCGTCCAGCGCATGCAGCAAATCAAGGCCTTGGGCGTCAGCTTCTCGATGGACGACTTCGGCACCGGCTATTCGTCGCTGTCTTACCTGAAGCGCCTGCCGCTGGATCAGATCAAGATCGACCAATCCTTCGTCCGCGATCTGGCCATTGATACCAACGACGCCGCCATCGTGCGCGCCATCCTGGCAATGAGCCATACGCTCGGCCTCAACGTCATTGCTGAAGGCGTCGAAACCCAGGCGCAGCTTGAATTCCTGCGCGCAAACGGCTGCATGGCATTCCAGGGCTACCTGTTCGGCAAACCGATGCCGATCGCCGAATGGGAACAGCGCTATCCCTCCGGCTGAAGCGCCGCAACGCCCTGCCCCTTTAGAACGCGAAATAGCCTCGACCGGCGTGCCGCAGGCAGGCGCGCAGCCGTGCGTAATCCGGGCACAGGACGGCGACCTCGCGCCAAAATGCGGCGGAATGGTTGCGCTGGCGGAAATGCGCCAGTTCGTGGCAGACGACGTAATCGAGCTCGTCCAGACTGGCTTTGATCAGCCGCCAATTCAGGCTGACCACGCCTTTCGGCGACAAACTGCCCCAGCGCGTGCGGGCGTTGGACAAGCGCAACGGCGGCATGGCCAGCCCGGCACGGGCGGCATGATGCGCCAGGCGTTCAGTCAACAACGTACGCGCCTGGCGTTGATACCATTGCCGAACCGCCGTCTCGACCAGGTGCTCGCCGGCGACGCAGATCAGTTCATCGCCCCGAATATGCAGGCTGGGGCGCCCGGACGCGGGCTGCACCACCAGGGTCAGGCTGCCGCCCAGCCAGGGCAGCACGGCGCCGCTGCGCCACTGCACGGCCTGCGGCCGGGTAGCCAGACGTTCGCGCAGCCAGTCGGCATGACGCAGCAAAAAGCTGTCGATATCGGATTGGGGCAGATAGAGCGGCGCATTGACGGCGATTTCACCGCACTCGGAAACCCGCAAGGCCAGACTTCGGCGCGCGGAGCTGCGTTTCAGGCGGTAATGGCAGGCATACCCCGCGATCGCAAGCGGCCGGGTTTCTTCCAGCCGCGTAACCGGACGTGACCGCGGCCGTTTCTTGCCAGACGCCAAGCTCACCGCAATCCCTGCCGCGCCATGCTGCGGCGCAAATAAGCGATCTGGCTCTGCAACGGCAGTTGCTTGGGACAGAAATCCTGACAGCCGAGCAGGCTCATGCAGCCGAAAACACCGTTGTCCTCGCCGACCAGTTGGTAGAAATCGGCATCCTTGCGCGCATCGCGCGGGTCAAGCCGGAAACGGGCAATCTTGTTGATGCCGACCGCGGCGATGAAATCCGGCCGCATCTGCGCACTGCCGCAAGCGGCGACGCAGCAGCCGCACTCGCTGCAGCGGTCCAGCTCGTATATGGCCTCGGCCAGGGCCGGCTCCATGCGCACTTCCAGCGCATCAATGTCGGGTTCCTCCTGCAGATGCAGCCAGGTTTGCAGGCGTTCGCTCAGGGCGCGCATCCATTTGCCGGTATTCACCGAAAGATCGGCGATGAGCTCGAAGCCAGGCAGCGGAAACAGATTGATCTCGCTCGGCAGATCCGCGGTCAGCGTGCGGCAAGCAAGGCCAGGCCGCCCGTTGATCAGCATCGCACAGGAACCGCACACGCCGGCGCGGCAGACGAAATCAAAATTCAGACTCGGTTCGAGCGTCTCGCGGATGCGCGTCAGCGCGATGAACAGCGTCATGCCCGGCGTTTCCGTCAATGGGTAGAGCACCACGCGCGGCGAACTGGCGGCATCGCGCGGGTTATGGCGGAACACGCGAATGTTGAGGGTGCGGGCGAAAGCGACATTCATGGCATCGCATCCAGGCGGGCATTGCGGGCGCGATAGTGCGCCGGCAAAAACTGTTTGAACGGCATCAGCGCGGATTGGCGGGCGTAACGATCCGGCTTGGCGGCGTGCATTTCATCGACTTCGGCCTGCCGCAGCGCACTTTCAGGGTGCTCGACGATGTTCTTGACGCCGTAGCCGCGGAATCCGGGCGGCAATTCCATCTGCATGACGTCGAGCGCCTCGTAATCGAGGCTGGGCAGTTCGTCGCCCTCGCGCCAGCAGGCCAACGTGCGGTTGAGCCAGTCGCGGTCATTGCGGGCGGGGAAGTCTTCGCGAAAGTGCGCGCCGCGGCTTTCGGTGCGGCGCCAGGCGCCGAGTGCGACGCTGAGCGCGACTTTCAGCATGCGCGGCAGTCGGTAGGCCAGCACCAGCTCCGGATTGGCATCGAGATTGGCCGCGCGCACGCCCAGCTTGCGGCTGCGCGCCAGCAAGGCGGCCAGTTCGTCGACCGCGTTCGCCAGGTCGGGGCCGTTGCGGAACAGGCCGACCTGCTCGGTCATGATCTGCTCCATGCGGGCGCGCAGCGCCACGGCATCCTCGTCGCCGGCGCGCTGCGTCAGCGCCCGCAGGCCGGCGTCTTCGCGCTGCACGAATGCGCGCGCCAGGGCCGGCGAAAGCGCGCCGTGGCCGGCGCTGGAGGCGCAGAAATCGGCGACATATTCACCGACCAGCATGCCGGCCACGACGGTTTCGGCGACGGAATTGCCGCCCAGCCGGTTGAAGCCGTGCAGGTCCCAGCAGGCCGCCTCGCCGCAGGCAAACAGGCCGTGCAGCCAGGGCGATTCACCGCGATGATCGGTGCGCACGCCGCCCATCGAGTAATGCTGCGTCGGCCGCACCGGAATCAGCGCTTTGGCCGGATCGATGCCGAGGAAGTAATGGCAGATGTCCTTCACTTCGCGCAGATTCTTGTCGATGTGCGCCGCGCCCAGGTTGCGGATATCGAGCCAGAGATGGTCGCCGATGTTGCCGCCACTCGCCGATGCCACGCCCTTCCCGGCCCGGATGTGTTCGGCCATGCGGCGCGCAACCACATCGCGCGAAGCCAGTTCCTTCTTCTCCGGTTCGTAGTCCGGCATGAAGCGATGGCCGTCCTTGTCGAGCAGCACACCGCCGTCGCCGCGGCAGCCTTCGGTCACCAATATGCCGGCCGGCACGATCGCGGTGGGATGGAATTGCACTGCCTCCATATTGCCCAGGCGCGCGATGCCGGTTTCCAACGCCAGCGCCGCGCCCATGCCTTCGTTGATCAGTGCGTTGGTGGAAACGCCGTAAATGCGGCCATAGCCGCCGGTGGCCAGCACCGTCGCCATGGCCAGATAGGCGCTGAGCTCGCCGCTGATCAGGTCGCGCACGACCGCACCCTGGCAACGCTGGCCGTCGTGGATCAGCGCCAGCGCCTCCTTGCGTTCATGCACCGGGATGGCGGCGGCGACGGCCTGGTCGCTCATGGTGTACAGCATGGCGTGGCCGGTGCCGTCGGAGGTATAGCAAGTGCGCCATTTGCGCGTGCCGCCGAAATCGCGCGCGGCGATCAGGCCATGCGCGGCGTTCTTTTCGTTCAGCGTAACGCGCTGGCCGTTGATGACCGCGTCACGCTCACCGCGCTGCACCCGGCTCCAGGGCACGCCCCAGGCGGCCAGCTCGCGCACGGCTTTCGGCGCCATATGCGCGAACATGCGCGCGACCTGCTGATCGCAGCCCCAATCCGAGCCGCGCACGGTGTCCTCGAAATGCACATCCTCGTTATCGCCTTCGCTCTTGCTGCCATTGGCCAGGCTGGCCTGCATGCCGCCTTGCGCCGCGACCGAGTGCGAACGCTTGGCCGGAACCAGCGAAAGGATCAGCGTCTCCAGCCCGCGCCGCTTGACGCCGATGGCCGTGCGCAAGCCGGCCAAGCCGCCGCCGACGACCAGGACGTCGGTGTAGACGATCTTCATGGCGCAGCCCTCAGCAACGCAGGCACATAGCGTTCGCCGGCTTGCGGCGCATGCTCGATGCCGAGCTTGATGTAGGCCGCCAGCGTCAACAGGCCGAGCGCCAGAAAGAACACGGTGAAAGCCCACTTCAAGCGCTTGAGCTTGCGCCGGGCGGCGATCGGATCGGAAAAATCGCCCCATTTCACGGCCAGGCGATACAAGCCGCTGCCGGCATGCAATTCGACCAGCAACAGCAAAACCAGATACAGCGGCCACATCCGGCCGCTCCAGACCCGGTCGGCCGATTCGTACGGGCCGATCAGTTCCGGATGCATCAGCATGGCGTACAGATGCACCGGCGCCAGAAACAACATGCCGAAGCCGGTGACGACCTGAACCAACCAGAGCGTAGTGTCCTCATGCCGCATCGCCCGCATATGCGACCAGTACGCTGCATGCGGCCGCCATTGTGTCGGCAGCTTGCGCAGCGCCAACCCGGCATGCCCGACCAGCACGATGAAGATGCCGGCGACGAACAGCGATACCAGCCAGGGCAGGCTGCGCCCGAACAGGTAATAGCCCTCGAAGAAACGCGCCACAGTCCACATGGCGTCGTTGCCGAGCAGGATGGACGCGACGAACAGCATGTGCAGCCACATGAACAGACCCAGCAGCAGGCCGCTGAGGCTGTGCATCAAGTCCAGCCGTGCTGGCCAGGGACTCAGGCTTTCCGGTGCGGGGATCATGTTCGCATTGACGACAAAAGGGTCCGCTTCAGATGCTACGCCGCGGGGGCCCAATCCGACAGCACCCCATACGACAGCACCCCGCTTCGACTATAGACCCCGCATCGCGGCTTCCATCCAGGCTTCACTCTCGGCCAGCACTTGAGCGGCCTTGCGTCCATCGGTCGGAATCGGCGCGCCGATCCGGACGACGATCTCGCCGGGATATTTCAGGAAGCCGTTTTTCGGCCAGAAGCGACCGGCGTTATGCGCCACCGGCACCACCGGCACTCCCGCCTTGACTGCCAGCCAAGCGCCGCCGACCTGAAAGCGGCCGGTCTCGCCCGGCGGCATGCGGGTGCCCTCCGGAAAAATCAGCACCCAGAAACCGCTTTTCAGGCGCGCCTTGCCCTGCGCCTCGATCTGCTTCAGGGCTTCGCGGCCGGCGCCGCGATCGATCGCAATCGGGCTGAACAGAGCCAGGCCCCAGCCGAAGAACGGGATGTAAAGCAGGTTCCTCTTCAAGACGAATGACAAGGGCGGAAATATCTGCTGGAAAACGATGGTTTCCCAGGCCGACTGGTGTTTCGACAAAATCACCGCCGGACCGGGCGGCAGGTTTTCCAGGCCTTCGACGCGATAGGTGATGCCGACGATGATCCGCGCCAGCCAATTCACGATCCCGCTCCATTGCGAGATCACCCGATAACGCCACATCGCCGGCAGCGGAAAGGTCAACAACGTGATCAGACTGAACGGGATGGTCATGAGCGCCTTGACCAGCAGAAAAACCAGGGAACGCAGGAAGATCATGCCGAATTCATTTCCGTGATGATGGCTTGGGCGGCTTGCGCCAGATTCTCGTAGACCGGCACCTCGGCGGGGAGCTGGCCGCCCTCCAGCGTGCGCATGCCTTTACCGGTCTTCACCAGCATGGGACGCGCGCCGGCGCTGATCGCGGCCTGGACATCGCGCAAGGCGTCGCCGACCGCATGCACGTTTTCCAGATCGATATGGAAACGGGCGGCGATGTCATGGAACAGGCCCGCATTCGGCTTGCGGCAGGCGCAGCGCGAATCGGCCGCGTGCGGGCACAAAAACACCGCGTCGATGCGGCCGCCGGCCAGGGCGACGAATTTGTGCATCTTGGCGTGGATGCTGTTGAGCGTGGCCATATCGAACAGGCCGCGCCCGACGCCGGACTGGTTGGTCGCCACGACCACGCGAAACCCCGCCTGATTGAGCTGCGCGATGGCTTCCAGGCTGCCCGGAATGGGGCTCCATTCGCGCGGATTCTTGATGAATTGATCGGAATCGAAATTGATGACGCCATCGCGGTCGAGGATAACGAGTTTCATGAGCACTCCGGCAATGTGTCGAGGGTGGCAAGGGCCTGCGCAGGCGGTTTTGAAGCCGTATTCGAAGTTGCATTCTGAACGCCGCCGTCGTCGCCCTCAAGTGGCGGCGCGACCGCAGCGCGCAGCTCGATGCGGTCGCCGCCGTGGCCTTTAGCCCGCGCCAGCGCCGCTTCCGCGGCTTGCATCAACGCGACGCTCGACTCTCCCGGACGCCATTGCGCCAAGCCGAAGCTGGCGCTGACATAGACCGCCGCGGCGGGCAAACGCAACGGCGTGCGATGCAATTCAGCGCGCAGGCGTTCCGCCAGCCTGCTGCCGGCGCGGCTATCCACGTCGTAAAGCAGCGCGGCGAATTTGGCCTCGCCCAGGCGGGCGAGCTTGTCTTCAACCGGCCGCACACGTCGACAGAGTGCGATCAAATGATTCAACACGGCTTCGCCATGGTGGTAACCGTAGCTGGTGCTGATCTGCTTGAAATAGTCCGCTTCCAGCACCAGCAAGGAAATCGGCGGCGCGCCTCCCGGCGAAGCCGGCAACCTGCGTATGGCCTCCTCAAGCAGTGCATGAAAATGCTGCGGACTGGCGGTCCCACTCAATCCATCGCTGTTCGCCAGTCCCTCGCGCTCGGCTTGCAGGCGGGTACGCAGTGCGCTCTCGCGATCAAGCGCCGACTGCGTTTGACGTTGGCGCTCGTCCTGACGGTATTCTTCTCGCATGCGCCAACTGTTGCGATAGGCCGCGCGCGCGCCAAGCAGATTGGCCGCCGCCATCAGAATGCCGAGATTGACCAGATCACGCTCGGAAAAACCGAAATGCGCATCCAGCAGAACGACGAACAGCAGCGTCGAACTCAACGCCAGCACCCAGGTAAGAAAAAAACGGTTGGGGATGAACAAGTACAAAAAGGACAGGATCAGCAGCATGCTCATGCCGTGCCAGCCCGGCTCGATCGGCCGCAGCAGCGTCATGCTGAGAAAAGCGGTGACGCCGATCACGGTCACGACGGTCGGCGTCAGGCCATCCATCAGCGCGCGCCAGTAGCGCCGGGCGCTGACGGCAAGTGCCAGGCACAGCGCACTGACCAGGAGACGGCCCTTGAGCAAGGCGTAAAACGCGTCTCCCGGCCCCAACAACAGGAAATCGGGGATGGCCATCGCCATGCAGATGACCGCCACGACGATGAACGCCCAGCGCGTATCGCGCACGACCTGTGCATGCCACGCGGTCCGAAAGGCCAGCTCTACTTCGCTATCGACGAACTCGGCCGTGAAGCGCGAAATCCGGAAGCGACCGGAGTCGTCCGGATCGGGCGTGGACGGGCTTTCCATTCCGCAGCCGTTCCGTTACGCAACCGTTCCGCTACACCGCCGTTGCGTCATTTCGCCGAAAGCTGGCTGATGTCGGCGACGCAATTCATCAACCCGGCCAGACTGCCCAACAGTCCGAGGCGATTGGCGCGCACCCGCGGCTCCTCGGCCATGACCATGACTTCGTCGAAGAAGCGATCGACCGGAGCGCGCAAGCTGGACAACTGCATCAAGGCGCCGGTGTAGTCGAGGTTGGCTAGAGCCGCTTCGACGCCGGGCCGCAATGCCGTGACGGCGGCAAACAAGGTACGTTCGGCGTCTTCCTGGAACAGAGAAACATCGACCTCGGCAGGCGTGCTTTCCGCCTTGCGCAGAATGTTCTGGATACGCTTGTTGGCGGCCGCCAGCGCATCCGCTTCCGGCAAGCGAGCAAATTCAGCCACCGCCGCCAAGCGCGCCGGCACCTGATCGATGCGGGTCGGGCCCTGGCTGACCACGGCTTCGACCATGGATTTTTCCTTCTCGCCGGCCGCCCCCTGGTCCTTCAACGAAACGCGCAAACGATCCAGCATGAACTGGAACACATCGAGCGCGACGCTGCTGCTGACTTGATCGTCGACGAATTGCTGTCGCGCCAGCTCCAGCAACTGCATCAGGTCGAGCGGCAATGCCCGCTCCATCAACATGCGCAACACGCCGAGCGCGGCGCGGCGCAGCGCAAACGGATCCTTGTCGCCAGTGGGGGGCAGGCCGATACCGAAAATGCCGACCAGCGCGTCGAGCCGTTCCGCCATTGCCACCGCCAGCGCGACAGGGTCTTCGGGCAGGCTGTCGCCGGCGAAACGCGGCTGGTAATGGTCGCGTATCGCATCCGCGACGCGCGCATTCTCGCCATCATGCAGTGCGTAATAACGCCCCATGATGCCTTGCAGTTCAGGAAACTCGCCGACCATGTCGGTGACCAGATCGGCCTTGGCCAGCAACGCGGCGCGTGCCGCCAATTCGCTGTCGTTGCCGGAACGGGCGCCGAGATCATGCGCAATGGCGGCAGCCAGCTTGGATAGACGCCTGGCCCGCGCGCCCTGACTGCCCAGCTTGTTGTGATAGACCACGTTGGCGAGCAATTCGACGCGGGCGGCCAGCGGCTTTTTGCGGTCCTGGTCAAAGAAGAATTGGGCATCGGCCAGGCGTGGACGCACCACGCGCTCGTTGCCGCCGATCACTGCCGAAGGGTCGGCCGGGCGAATATTGGAAACGATCAGGAACTGATTGGTCAGACTGCCCGAAGCGCTAAACAGAGGGAAATACTTCTGGTTAGTCTTCATCGTCAAAATCAAACACTCCTGCGGCACCGCAAGGAATGTGGATTCGAACTGACCGACCAGAACATTGGGCCGCTCCACCAAAGAGGTCACTTCTTGCACCAGCGGATCATCGAGAAGAGCGGCCTCCGCTTCGGCATCCGTCAAATGGGCCGTCTTGAGGACCGTCTCGAGTGCCGCCTCGACTTCCAGCTTTGCCCCCAATGTCGCGGCGATGGAGCGCAATTGCCTGACGATTTCAAGGCTGCGTTTTTCGTAGCTGGGGATTACGGCGCCCTCAACTTCCAGTTGCGCCTCGTAGCGATCTGCCGCCTCGATTGTCAGCGGATGCTGCAGCGCTTCGAAGCGATGGCCTTGCGTCTCGCGGCCGGCGGTCAAGCCCAGCGCCGAAACCGGTACGACGTCAGCGCCATGCAACGCCACCAGCGCATGCGCCGGGCGCACGAAGTTCACCGACGTCCAGCCATCGGCCAGTTGATAGGTCATCACCTTGGGGATCGGCAACTTGGCCAACGCGTCGTCCAACGCCTTTTGCAGACCGGCGGCCAGCATCACGCCGGGTGCAACGGTATCGAAGAACAGCGCCTCGGCCTTGCCGTCCGCGGCGCGCTTCAGTTGCGGCAGCACCGACGCATCCAGCCCCAACGCCGCCAGCTTTTTCAGTAACGCCGGCGTGGCCTGGCCTTCGGCGTCCAGCGCGACGCTGGCCGGCATCAGCTTGTGCATGACCGGCTTGTCGGCGGCGCGCGCGGCAACCTGAGTCAAATGCGCAGCCAGGCGGCGCGGCGAGGCAAAGGACGTCACCACACTGGCGTCGCTCGCCAGCCCCTGCGCCTTCAGCGAGTCGGCCAGAGATTGGGCAAAGGCCGCGCCCAGTTTCTTCAACGCCTTGGGCGGCAGCTCTTCAACAAACAATTCGATCAGAAGGTTCTGCATAGTCATGCCACCTTCTTTTCAATTTGCGCCAGCACTTCATCCGCCCACGCTTTCGGCGCCATCGGAAAACCGAGGCGAGCGCGCGACTCGAGATAGCTTTGCGCCACGCTGCGCGCCAGGTTGCGGATGCGTCCGATGTAGGCGGCGCGCTCGGTGACTGAAATCGCCCCGCGCGCATCCAGCAGGTTGAAGGTGTGGCCGGCTTTCAGCACCTGTTCGTAGGCGGGCAGAGCCAGTTTGTTTTCCATCAGCAGCTTGGCCTGTTTTTCATACGCGTTGAAGGCGGTCAGCAGGAATTCCACGTCGCTATGCTCGAAGTTATAGGTGGACTGCTCCACTTCGTTCTGATGGAACACGTCGCCGTAGCTGACGCCGGGCGAGTATTCCAGATCGAACACGTTATCGACGCCTTGCAGATACATGGCCAGACGCTCCAGGCCATAGGTGATTTCGCCGGTGATCGGCTTACAGTTGATGCCGCCGACTTGCTGGAAATACGTGAACTGGGTGACTTCCATGCCGTTCAACCAAACCTCCCAACCCAGCCCCCAGGCGCCCAGCGTCGGGTTTTCCCAGTCGTCTTCGACGAAACGGATGTCGTTCTGTTTGAGGTCGAAGCCCAGGGCCTGCAGGGAGCCGAGGTACAACTCCAGGATATTTTCCGGCGCCGGTTTCAACACCACCTGGAATTGATAGTAGTGCTGCAAACGGTTCGGATTCTCGCCATAGCGGCCGTCCTTCGGCCGGCGCGAGGGCTGCACGTATGCGGCTTTCCAGGGTTCCGGGCCGAGCGAACGCAAAAAGGTCGCGGTATGGCTGGTGCCGGCGCCGACTTCGAGATCGTAGGGTTGCAGCAGTGTGCAGCCCTGATCGCCCCAGAATTTCTGGAGCGTGAGGATGATGTCCTGAAAAGCAGGCATGGGTGGTATGCGGGATTGGAAAAACCGGACGATTTTACCCTCTGCCAGCGGAGTCGTTGCCGCTTTAGCGCCTTACGAATCCTCGTCAGGGCGAGGCCGGACTCGCAAGTCGGCGGAGCTGCCACCGGCTCCGCTCTCCGGCCGCCGTCTGGCAGGGCATCGTCAGATTTCGCCGCGGCATCTAGCCGCAGCGTTCCGACTGCATCGGGGCGGCACGTGCGGAGGCTGCCACGACAGCGTGATCGACCCGCGCCACAAAGCCGCAAGCAGACGTTGACCCTTCGAAAACCGGGCACAACCTGCCCGCCCGGCCATTGCATCCCACTGCCCTGCGGCTAAATTTAAGGACATGACGATCGCGTTTGCGGTCGGGGCTGGAAACCGGCGAGGCTGTGTGAAAACGCCCAACTTTCCTAAACTGAACGCATCATCGTCA
>CAYXMQ010000007.1:0-160435 GCA_964466195.1 uncultured Thiobacillus sp. | reverse complement strand
CAACGACAGCCAGCGCCAGGCCACCAAGGACGCCGGCCGCATCGCCGGCCTGGAGGTCAAGCGCATCATCAACGAGCCCACCGCGGCCGCGCTGGCCTTCGGCATGGACAAGCAGGAAGGCGACCGCAAGATCGCCGTGTACGACCTGGGCGGCGGCACCTTCGACATCTCCATCATCGAGATCGCCGAGATCGAGGGCGAGCACCAGTTCGAAGTGCTCTCCACCAACGGCGACACCTTCCTCGGCGGCGAAGACTTCGACCAGCGCCTGATCGACTACATCATCGACGAGTTCAAGAAAGAGCAGGGCGTCGACCTGAAGAAGGACGTGCTGTCGCTGCAGCGCCTGAAGGAAGCCGCCGAGAAAGCCAAGATCGAGCTGTCTTCCAACACCCAGACCGAAATCAATCTGCCCTACATCACGGCGGATGCGTCCGGCCCGAAGCACCTGGTCATGAAGATCACCCGCGCCAAGTTCGAAAGCCTGGTGGAGGAGCTGGTCAAGCGCACCATCGAGCCCTGCAAGATCGCGATCAAGGATGCCGGCGTCAAGGTTTCCGATATCGGCGACGTGATTCTGGTCGGTGGCATGACGCGCATGCCCAAGGTGCAGGAACTGGTCAAGGAGTTCTTCGGCAAGGATCCGCGCAAGGACGTCAACCCGGATGAAGCCGTCGCCGTCGGCGCCGCAATTCAGGGCGGCGTGCTGCAAGGCGAGGTCAAGGACGTGTTGCTGCTCGACGTGACGCCGCTGAGCCTGGGTATCGAAACGCTGGGCAGCGTGATGACCAAGCTGATCCCGAAGAACACGACCATCCCGACGCGCGCCAACCAGGTGTTCTCGACTGCCGACGACAACCAGACTGCGGTGACCATCCATGTGTTGCAGGGCGAGCGCGAAATGGCCTCCGGCAACAAGAGCCTGGGCCAGTTCAATCTGACCGACATTCCGCCGGCCGCGCGCGGCATGCCGCAGATCGAAGTCACCTTCGACATCGACGCCAACGGCATCCTGCATGTGTCCGCCAAAGACAAGGGCACCGGCAAGGAAGCCAAGATCACGATCAAGGCCAACTCGGGCTTGAGCGAGGCGGAAATCCAGAAGATGGTGCAGGACGCCGAAGCCAACGCGGCCGAAGACCATAAGGCCTTCGAACTGGCCACCGCGCGCAACCAGGCCGACAGCATGGTGCATTCGGTCAAGAAAGCGCTGAAGGACTTCGGCGACAAGGTCGATGCCGATGAAAAGGCCAAGATCGAAGCCGCCATCACCGAAACCGAGGCGGCCATCAAGTCGGGCGACAAGGCCGACATCGAAGCCAAGACGCAAGCCCTGGCCGAAGCCAGCCATAAGCTGTCCGAGCAGGTCTATGCCAAGGATCAGGCCGCGGCGGGTGAAGCCGGCCCCGACGCAGCGGGCGGCAAGAAGGATGACGACGTGGTCGACGCCGAGTTCGAGGAAGTCAAAGAAAAGTAATCCGTTGTGCCGGCCGCGGGCGGAATCCAGTTGCACTGGACGCCGCTCGCCGCCGGAGTGCAGAAACGGTGAGACAAGAATCAACGGCCGGGGTCATTCCCGGCCTGTCTGTTTGTTCGGCAAAACCGGCAACATGACTGTACCGAAGGGTGACCGATGTCCAAGCGGGATTACTACGAAGTCCTCGGTGTCGCCAAAGGCGCCTCCGATGAAGAAATCAAGAAGGCCTTCAAGAAACTGGCCATGAAGCATCACCCTGACCGCAATCAGGGCGACAAGGCATCCGAAGAAAAATTCAAGGAAGCCAAACTGGCTTACGAGATTCTTTCCGATGCCAACAAGCGTGCGGCTTACGACCAATACGGCCATGCCGGCGTCGATGCGTCGATGGGCGGCGGCGCCGGCGGCTCGGGGAATTTCCGTGATTTTGCCGATGCCTTTTCCGACATCTTCGGCGATGTGTTCGGCGGCGGCCGCGGCGGCCGCTCGCATGTCTATCGCGGCGCCGACCTGCGCTACAACCTGGAAATCTCGCTGGAAGAAGCCGCGCGCGGCACCGAAACCAAGATTCGCGTGCCGGTGCTCACCGAATGCGAGCCGTGCCACGGCACCGGCGCCAAACCGGGCACCGAACCGATCACCTGTCCGACCTGCGGCGGCCACGGCCAGGTGCGCATGCAACAGGGTTTTTTCTCCGTGCAACAGGCTTGTCCGCGTTGCCACGGCAGCGGCAAGATCATTGCCGATCCGTGTTCGCATTGCCACGGCGAAGGCCGCATCAAGAAACAGAAGACGCTGTCGGTACGCATCCCGTCCGGCGTCGATGAAGGCGATCGCATCCGCCTGTCGGGCGAAGGCGAAGCCGGCATCAACGGCGGCCCGCCGGGCGATCTCTATGTGCAGATCCATCTGAAATCGCATCAGGTGTTTCAGCGCGACCACGACGACCTGCATTGCGAAATGCCGATTTCGTTCGCCACCGCCGCCCTCGGCGGCGAGATCGAGATTCCGACGCTGGAAGGCCACGCCACCATCAAGATTCCGTCGGAAACGCAGTCCGGCAAGGTGTTCCGCTTGCGCGGCAAGGGCATCAAAGGGGTGCGCAGCCAGCATCCGGGCGACTTGATGGCGCATGTGGTGGTGGAAACCCCGGTCAACCTGACTGATCGCCAGAAGGAGCTGCTACGTGAATTCGACACCTGCTGCAGCGGTCACGACGGCAAGCACAACCCGCGCGCCAAGGGCTTCATGGACAAGGTGAAGGCGTTCTTCGCCCAGTGAATGCGGCCGGCGACCCAGCCGGCAGTTCGCGGCGAACTGACCTGATGCGAAACCTGCTCCGCAGCCTGGCTTTGTGGCTGCTCGTCTTGTGCCTGCCGGCGCAGGCCGGCTTCAGCGTGACAACGGCTGGCGGCGACAAACTTGACATCAAGGTTTGGGGCGAAGGCCATCGCGGCCCGCTGTTCATCTGGCTGCTCAACCAATATGGCGAAAGACAGCGCTATGACAGTCTGGCTGCCGCACTGGCCGCGCAAGGCGCCAGCGTCTGGCAAGTCGATCTGCTCGATGCGCTGATGCTGGAACGCACGGCTGAAGCGATCCGCAACATGGATGGCGGGCCGGTCGCCAGTCTGCTCGAAGCCGCGGTGCAAGCCGAATCCGGGCAGCGCCGGCGCAGCATCGTGCTGGTCGCCAGCGACCGCATGGCCGTGCCCCTGCTGAAGGGCCTGCGCGAATGGCAGCTGAGAACGCCGTCCGCTGCGCGCGGGCAAGCGGCGGTGGCCGGCGGCGTGCTGTTTTTCCCCAACCTGTACCGGGGCACGCCGGTCGCCGGCGAGGAGCCGGAACTGATGGACATCGTCGGCGCGACCAACATGCCCGTAATGATCATGCAGCCGGCTCTGGGCGCCAATCGGCAACGGCTGCCGGCCTTGCTCGACACGTTCCATACCGCAGGAAGCCCGGCTTATTCCTGGCTGGTGGAGGATGTGCGCGATTACTACCTGCTGCAGACCGAAAAACCGGTCAGCGAAAGCCTGCAAGCCATGGCCGGCAAAGTGCCGGCGTCGGTAGAGCGGGCGATCAGCGCGACGCCACGGCGTTTGCTGGCTGCCGCCCGCCTGCTTGCCGCCAGCAAGAAGCCGAGCAAAGCACGGCCACTGCGCGCAACCGCGCTCAAGGCCAGCGCCCCCGCCTATGGCTTGATCGAACGTCCGCGCCAGCCGGCACCGGCGGTCACGCTGAACGATGCGCAGGGCAAGGCGCAGAGCCTGCGCCATGGCCGCGTCACGCTGGTCAATTTCTGGGCGACCTGGTGCCCGCCCTGCGTGCATGAGATCCCGTCCATGAATCGGTTGGCCGCCGCCTATGACGCCAAGGACTTCGGTATCGTCTCGATCAATTTCAAGGAAGACCCGCAGCATGTGCTGGCCTTTCTGAAGCGGGTCAATGTCGATTTCCCGGTGCTGCTCGACCACGACGGCGCCGTGTCGGCGCGCTGGAATGTCTTCGCCTTCCCCAGCACCTTCCTGCTCGACCAGCGCGGCCGTATTCGCTATTCGGTGAATACCGCGATCGAATGGGACGACGATGCCGTGAAAACGGTCATCGCGCGCCTGCTGCAAGAAGCCGACGCGGCCAGGTAAGCGTCAGCAGCCGTGTCCAACTCACTCGTTGCGAATTTCGCCCCGCGCCTGATCGCCTGGCAACGACAGCATGGCCGCCACGCGCTTCCCTGGCAGGTCGGCCATCAGGCGGACGCCTACCCGGTCTGGCTGTCGGAAATCATGTTGCAGCAGACGCAAGTGGAAACCGTCATTCCGTATTACCAGCGTTTTCTGGCCCGCTTTCCCGATCTGGCGACATTGGCCGCGGCGCAACAGGATGACGTGCTCGGGCACTGGTCCGGCCTCGGTTACTACAGCCGGGCGCGCAATCTGCATGCGGCGGCGCAACGCATTGCGGGCGAACATGACGGCCGGTTCCCGCGCGACGTCGATGCGATGCTGGCGCTGCCCGGCATCGGCCGCTCCACTGCCGCCGCCATCGCCGCGTTTGCGTTCGGCGAACGCCGCGCCATCCTCGACGGCAACGTCAAACGGGTGCTGACGCGGGTGTTCGGCGTCGATGGCTGGCCAGGCGAGAAAGCCATCGAAAAACAGCTTTGGCTATTGGCGGAATCTCTGCTGCCGAAAGCGACCCACGAGGCCGCCGACATGGCCGACATTCGCGCCTACACGCAAGGCTTGATGGACCTCGGCGCCACCGTCTGCCGCCGCGCCCGGCCGCGCTGTGACAGCTGTCCGTTCACCGCCGACTGCCACGCCAATCAGCACGCCCGCCAGCGCGAACTGCCCGCCGCCCGGCCGAAAAAAAACCTGCCTTCAAGATCAACGGCGATGCTGGTGCTGATGCATGCCGGCGAAGTCTTGCTGGAGAAACGTCCTAACAGCGGCATCTGGGGAGGCTTATGGAGCTTGCCCGAATTCGCCGTGGAGGACGACCCGATGCTGGCGGCCTTACGGCTCGGCTATCGGCCGGTGCCTGAGGATGAGAAACCCGGCGAATTGCCGGGTTTCGAACACGGCTTCAGCCACTTCCGGCTGACTATCCAACCTTGGCGCTTGCAGGTGTCGCCGACACATGCGCTGGAGGAACCCGGAAGGATCTGGCTATCGCTCGACGAGCTCGATGGCGCGGCGCTGCCGACGCCGGTGCGCCGGATACTGGCGGCGCTGCGATCTGCCGCGGACTGACACAGACCACCCCAGCAAGGGCTTCGCGCTGCATGCACGCCTGAGCGGACCGGCTGGCACGCGGATCACACCGGTCAAACCAACAGCCAGCCCAACACCAGGCCGCCAGCCACCGCCGCCATGCCGGGCAACACACGGCGAGCCAGCGCGCGACCGCCGATGACGGCGGCGAGGCCGCTTTTGAAGAGGATGTTGGCCAGTACGGCCAGCAGGATGGTGTTGACGGTCTGATCGACCTGCAGATTGCCGAGGTTGAACAGGCGCAGGCTGGACAATGTGATGGCGTCGACATCGGTGAGGCCGGAAACCAACGCCACGGCGTACACCCCCTGGCTGCCCACCCAATCGGACAACCAGGCGGCCGCGAACAGCACAGCGGTATAGAACAGGGCGAAGCTGAACGCCGCGCGGATTTCGGTCGGATTGCTGATTTCCAGCGTGGGGGTATCGTTCTGCGGATCGAGCCGCCGCCAGGCCAGGTAAATCACGATCAAGCCGGCCAGCGCGCCGCCGCCGAGCAGCATCAGCATTGGCCGCAGCAGCGCCGGCGCCAGCACGGCCAGCAGCACGGACAGGCGAACCAGTACAACCCAGTTGGCGAGCAGGATGACCAGCGCGGCCATGCCGGCGAGCGCCGGCGTACTGCGTGCATGCCGCGAGAACGCCAGCGTCGTCGCCGTGCTCGACGTGATGCCGCCGAACAGGCCGGTGAGCAGCGTACCCAGGCGCTGGCCGGCGATGCGCAAGGCGGCGTAACCGGCCAGCGAAAGACCGGAGATCAGCACCACCATCCACCAGATCTGGTACGGGTTGAGCGCTTTGTAGGGGCCGTAGTCCTGATTCGGCAGGATGGGCAGGATGACGAACGACAGCACCGCGAATTGCAGAATGGAGACCAGATCGATGCGAGTCAGATTGCGCGAGACGCCGCGCAATTCGGGTTTGAAGTAGAGCAGGGCGGTGGTCAGGATCGCGAGGGTGACGGCAAGCTGTTCCAAGTCGTACCAGACCATTGCGCCGAGTGCATAGCAGACCACGACGGCGGCGACCGTCGTGGTGCCGGGGTCTTCCGATTCCGTGGCCTTGAAATAGGTCGCCACCATCATGCCGCCCATGACCAGCAAGCCGGCCCCGAGCATCCACGGCGCACCGGATTTTTCCGCCAGCAACCCGCCCAGCGTGCCCGCCAGGGCGACCAGCGAAAAGGTGCGCAGGCCGGCGCGGGCGAAAGGTGAACGCTCGCGTTCAAGGCCGATCAACAGGCCGATGGCGAGGCTGGTGAGAAAAGGATAAAGGGTGGCGAGCTGATCGGTGAGCATGGCCTGATTATGGACAAATTCAGGCCTGCTGCGGCACGCGAAGACCGCGCCGGCGGCTGCCTTACGCTACTGGCACGGTGTCCTTGAACGCCGGACGTTGCATCAGACGGTCGAACAACTCGGACAGGTTCGGGTGTTGCCGGCGCCAGTCGATCTCGGGAAAGCGGAACTCCAGATAGCCCAGCGCGACGCCGACGGCGATGTCGGCCAGGCAGAAGAAATCACCGGTGCACCAGGTCTGTTGGCCGAGATCGTCGCTCATCATTTTCAGGCCGCCGGCCACCTTGTCCATCTGGCGCTGGATCCACGCCGCATCCTGCTTGGAGGCGTGCCGCTTGCGTTCGACGAAGATCAACGCGGCGGCATCGCAGACGCCGTCGGCGACAGCCTCCCAACGCTTCACGACGATGCGCGGGCGGGCGTCTTTCGGCAGCAGGTGGCCGACCGGGCTGACGTGCTCGAGGTATTCGACGATGACGCGCGAATCGAACAGGGTTTTGCCGTCTTCCAGCACCCAGACCGGCACTTTGCCGAGCGGGTTGTAGGCGGGAACCTGGGTTTCTTCGCTCCAGGGCGTGTCGATGACCAGTTCGTATTCGACAAATTTTTCCGCCGCGACGATGCGTACTTTGCGCACGAACGGACTGGTGAGGGAACCAATGAGCTTCATTTTCTGCAACATTCAAAAATCGTTCGTCTGGCTGTTTAAGCGCGGGGCAGGATTCTAACGGCTGCGGGAATCACTCCACCACCGCCAAAACATGCGGCCAGGCCGCATCCATGCGGCGCAGAGTTTCCTCGCGGCCAAGCAGGGCCAGTATCTGGTCGATGGCGGGAGTCTGCGCGGTTCCGAACAAGACCAGGCGCAACGGCATGCCGATCTGCCCCATCTTGAGGCCGAAGGCCTGCGCCGTGTCCTTCAGCAATTGGCTGAGCGCAGGCGCATCCCAGTGCACGCTGGCGAAAGCCATTTTCAGCTGCTCGAAGGCGGGCAGCGCGGTTCTGGGCAGTTTGGCCTTGAGTTCATCGCTCGCAGCGAGCGTTTGTCGGTAGTAGATGTGCAGGCCATCAGCCAGTTCTTCGACGGTATTGACGCGTTCCTTGACCAGACCGATGAGGCCGGCGAGGGTGGCCAGCGTGCCGCCGGCGGCGCTCGTGTCGATGTTCTGTAGCTGCAGGAAGGGCTGCACCAGTTCGGCCAAGCGGGTGTTGTCGGCCTCCTTCAAGTACTGCTGGTTCAGCCAGGCCAGTTTGCTGCCGTCGAAACGCGCGGCGGAATGGCTGACATGGCTGACCTCGAACCATTCGACAAACTGCTCCAGCGCGAATTTTTCATCGTCGCCGTGGCCCCAGCCCAGGCGTGCCAGGTAGTTCAGCAACGCTTCCGGCAAATAGCCTTCCTCGCGGTACTGCAGCACCGAAACCGCGCCATGCCGCTTGGACAAGCGCTCTCCGTCGTTGCCCAGGATCATCGGCACATGCGCATAGGTCGGAATCGGCGCGCCCAGCGCCTTCAGGATGTTGATCTGGCGCGGCGTGTTGTTGACATGGTCGTCGCCGCGCACGACATGGCTGATGCGCATGTCCCAATCGTCGACGACGACGCCGAAGTTGTAGGTCGGCACGCCGTCGCCGCGCACGATGACCAGATCGTCCAACTCGGCGTTGGCGACCGTGATCGGTCCCTTGATCATGTCGTTGAACGTGACCACGCCATCCTGCGGCGTCTTGAAGCGGATCACCGGCGTCACGCCGGCTGGCGGGCTCGGCAAGGTTTTGCCGGGTTCCGGCCGCCAGCGCCCGTCGTAACGGGGCTTGTCGCCGCGCGCCTTCTGCGCTTCGCGCATGACATCGAGTTCTTCCTTGCTGGCGTAGCAGGTGTAGGCATGGCCTTCCTCCAGCAACTGGTCGACCACTTCCTTGTATCGCTCCATGCGCTGCATCTGGTAGTAGGGACCTTCATCCCAGTCGATGCCGAGCCAGGCCATGCCATCGAGTATGGCCTGCACGGACGCCTGGGTGGAGCGTTCCTGGTCGGTATCCTCGATGCGGAGAATGAATTCGCCGCCCATCTTGCGGGCGTAGGCCCAGGAAAACAGCGCGGTGCGGGCGCCGCCGATATGCAGATAACCCGTCGGGGAGGGGGCGAAACGAGTGCGGACCATGTTCTAGGCGGTGATACGAAAGGCGGCGATTTTACCTTTAGCGGGCGGGAAAAAAGCCTTTGACCGTCTATCTCCGGCTCATTAGAATGCGCGCCTCTTTGAACGCAATGTTCAGGGCAGTTAGCTCAGTGGTAGAGCACCGCCTTCACACGGCGGGGGTCACAGGTTCGAACCCCGTACTGCCCACCAGACGAATCCCCTGCGTCGCCTGGCTGATGGTTCTGCGCCGCTTCGTTTTCTGCGCGGCATCAGCCGTCTTCGAGTCCGCTGCGAGGGGCTTCAGATACTGCTCGAACTCGGCCAACGGCACCGGCTGGCTGAATATGTTGCCCTGAAAGCTGGTGCAGTCGTACTGGCCGAGTCGGTCCAGTTGCGCATCCGTTTCCACCCCTTCTGCGATTACTTTCAGGCCCAGTATCTGCCCCATATTGATGATGGTCTGGACGATGGCGGCGTCGTTGGCATCGGTCGCCAGATCGTTGACGAAGCAGCGGTCGATCTTCAACTGCTCCAGCGGCAGGCGCTTGAGATCAGACAAGGAGGAATAACCGGTGCCGAAATTGTCCATCGAGACGCCGATGCCCAATGCCTTCAGCGCCTGCAGCTTGGCGATGGTATCGGCGATGTTGTCCACCACCACGCGCTCGGTCAGTTCGAGCTTCAAGCGGTGCGGGTCGGCGCCCGTTTCGGCCAGTATCTGCTGTACTTGATCGACGAATCTGGCCTGCCGGAACTGGCTCAGACTGACATTGACCGACAAGCGCAGGTCACGTGCGGTGGCCTGCTGGCTCCAGGTCGCGAGCTGAGCGCAAGCCGTGTGCAACACCCAACGGCCGATCGACAGCATCAGACCGGTTTCTTCCGCCAGCGTAAGGAAGGTTTCCGGCGTGACGAGCCCGTATTGCGGATGCTGCCAGCGCAACAGCGCCTCGGCGCCGATGACGCGGCGGTCGCGGTCGATCTGTGCCTGGTAATACAGCTGCAACTGGCCGAGCGGCAGGGCCTGGCGCAGATCGGTCTCCAGCGCGCTGCGTTCGTAGAGCGCGAATTGCATGGCCGGATCGAAGAAGCGCAGGCAGTTGCGCCCGCTGCCCTTGGCCCGGTACAGCGCCAGATCGGCCTGTTTGAGCAGCGATTCGAGCGGCTCGTCATGGCCATGGAACAGCACGGCGCCGAGGCTGCAGGTGCCGTGGAATTCGCGGCCTTCGAGGTCGTAGGGTCGGGCCAGCGCCGCGCGCACCTTCTCGCTCACCGATTCGGTCTGCAGGACCGCTTCATCGACATCCGTGCTGAGGTTTTCCAGCACCACGACGAATTCGTCGCCGCCCAGGCGCGACAGCGAGTCGCCTTCGCGCACCACATCGTGCAAACGCCGCGCCACCTCGATCAGCAGCAGATCGCCGATGTCGTGGCCGCTGGTGTCGTTCAGCGTTTTGAAATTGTCCAGATCGAGAAACAGTACTGCGCCGTAATGCCCGCTGCGATGGCTGGCGGCGAGCGCCTGGCCGAGGCGATCGAGCAGCAGGCGGCGGTTGGGCAACTGGGTGAGCGAATCGTAGTAGGCCAGGCGGTGGATCTCCGCCTCCGCCTCGACATTCTGGGTGATATCCGAAATCGTACCGACGTAATGAGTGGGCTGGCCATCCGGCTCGCTGACGGCGGAAATGCTCATCCACTCGGCGTAGATCTTGCCGTTCTTGCGGCGATTCCATATCTCCCCCTGCCATTGCCTTTTCTGCTTCAGGCTGGACCACAGGTTCTGATAGAACGCAGCATCGTGGCGCTCCGATTGGAGCAGCGCCAGTGTTTGCCCTTCCGCCTCGGCCGCGCTGTAGCCGGTAAGACGTGTAAAGGCCTGATTGACCCGCACGATGACGCCGTTGGCATCGGTCACCAACATGCCTTGCGGGGATTCGAAGGCGATCGCGGCGATGCGCAGTTCCGCCTCGGCACGCTTGCACTCGCTGATATCCGCAACCGCGATGCGCACGACTGGCAGAGTCTTCCCCATCATCTGGCTGCTGCAGTCGAGGTGGGCGAAGAAGTGGACGCCGTCGGCGCGCTGCAGCGGCAGTTCGCAATGTCCTTTGCCGTCATTGAGCAGGATATGCATGATTTTCTTTTGCCAGCGTTCCCGCTCTTCCGGCAAGACGAAATTCGCGAAAGCCTGGTGCAGCAACCTATTGCGCTCTTCTCCCAGCAGCGCGGCGCCGGCCGGGTTGACCTCGGCGATCAGGCCGCTTCCGTCGAGTGTGAAGTAGCCGACCGGAGCGGACTCATAGAGCTCGACATAGCTGTCGCGCGATTCCTGCAGCGCCGCCTGGGTGCGGCGCAACTCTTCGTTCTGCATTTGCAGTTCGATCTGCTGCACCTGAAGTTCGTGCAGCAGGGCTTCGACGGTATGCTTACGCAGCATCGCAGTCCGGTCAGCCCGCCGCATCTCCGAAACACGCATTTCTGCACAACCGCGCAGTGCATCTTGCTCGCTGGCTTGCTTATTCATGTTGCTCCTTTCCGGCGCCGTCTTGGCAGGAAAAACACAGGTACTACCCTTCATTGCGTACTGCAATGAGCGGCGCAGCGGTGCTCTCAAGCCATTTGCCGGGCCGCCCCAAGAACGACTTGACTCCCTCGCGGAGCGGCTCGGACAGCTTTCCCGAGCCGCCAGCCCGGCTTATCAACCACTCCTTTCCAGGTACCTAATCGCACCAGGAAATCGTCCCCCTCCCGAACCGCTTATTTGATCGTCAATTGCTTGCTGGTGCTGCTGGCTTTCTTCTGCAGCGTCAGCGTCAAAACGCCATCGGCATATTTGGCGTCGGCCGTGTTCGGGTCGACATCGCTATCCAGCGTCATGCTGCGATAAACCTTGCCGAAATAGCGTTCGCTGCGGATGACCTTGGCGCCCTGTTTTTCTTCGCTTTCCTTCTTGGTTTCGGCGCTGATCGAAACTCGGTTGCCATCGATAGTGACGTTGATGTCTTCTTTCTTCACCCCGGGAATTTCCGCCTTGAGGGTGAAATCTTTGTCATCTTCCGACACATCGACGCGCATCTGTATCAAGCCGGCCTCATCTTCCAGGTAACGCATAGGCCGGCTCATGAAGTTCTTGAACATTTCGTCCATCAGATCGCCGAACGGCGTGTAGCGCGTAATGTTGGCCATGGTGGTCTCCTTTCACGTTGTCAATAAACCGCAGGCGCAGTATCTGCGTACAGGATTGGCGATGGAATCTACGTCTTGCTCGCCGGATGCTCAGGCAGCCAGCAGGCAGCTGATTTCCTGTTCTGCCTTGAGCCAATCCTGCAGCGCGTCGCCCGCTTCGAAATTGCGTTTCTGGGCGTGGTAATAGGCTGCGGTTGCAATCCACTGCCTGACTTCCTCTGCACTCGGCTCGGGTTTCAACGCCGCCGCTGCATGTTCAGCGATGGCGGGCTTGCTGGCATCGGCGAGCGCGGCCGCCAAAGGCTTGGTCTTGGCCGCGATGTGCGTCGGTCCGGCAGCCGAGCCGGATTCGGTTTTGGTTGAACGGGTAGCGCCGTGTTTCATGGCCTGTCCTCCTTCATCGCATGCGTTATTTCGCCGAGTGATTGCGTTGCAGGAAGTCGAACGAAAGCGCCTGTCCGCCGAGCGATTTGGCATGCAAACCCTGCCTCTGTTCGGAGCGGTAGACCTGCTTGATGATTTCCAGCGAAAGCGCCCTGGCCTGTGCCAGCGAGAGCTGGTGGAGGCTGCTCTCAGTCCCCAACGCAACCTGCAGCACCAGATTGCCGTCACCATCGACATGACTGACGCCTATCCTGCTCTCCGACTCGGGACTCTTCTGCGTCATGGCTTGGCCTCCGAACCGAACGTCTCCCGCGGCACGGCCTTCGTCGCGCCGATGAATTCGCTTGCCAGCCTCCGCTTGTTGGCCAACGCCGGCATATACCAGTCGTATTGCGGCTTGAATGCCAGGCACAGCGTCAAGCCCTGGGTCTTTTCCAGCCATGCCAAAAACTCGCTCAACACGCGGGCATGCTCCTCGTGCCCGCTGGGTATAACCTTTCCTGCAGGCGCAGCCTGATGTGACAACCGCTGCAATACATCTTTCATTTATTATCTCCTCCTGCTTTTGCACGCAAAGGTAGAACCTCCCTACCTGCCGCTGCTTCAATGTTCTAGTACTAATGTAGGGTGGACACGCAGCCAGTAACAGTCGTGAAAACTTGGTTCGGATGTCAGGATTTCACTACAGTCAAACCCTGTATTGCACAGGGTTATCGACTTAGGCCCTGGCCTGCTGGATTGCCTACTGGATCAGCTGGTGCTTGACGGCGTAGCGCACCAGACTGGCATTGTTTTCAAGACCGAGCTTGTTCATCAGACGGCGCTTGTGCGTGCTGACCGTGTTGGCGCTGAGGCAAAGCTGGTGTGCAATGTCATTGATGGAGCTGCCCGACGCCAGCATCCGGAAAACCTGGAATTCCCGGTTCGAGAGCAGCTTGTGCGGGGTTTCCATGGCCGAGGGGATGACCGCGTTGGCCAAGGCATCCGCCACTGCGGGCGTGATGTATTTGCCGCCGGCCACGACCCTGTGTATCGCTTGCGACAAGTGTTCGGGGGCGCAATCCTTGGTGAGATAACCCGCCGCACCCATCTTCAGCGCGCGCACTGCAAACTGCTCTTCCTTGTGCATGGACAGCACCAGCACCGGCAACCGGGCATGCTCGGCGCGAATCCGGCTGATCAGATCGATGCCGCTCATGCCCGGCATCGAAATGTCCACCAGCACCACGTCGGGTTGGCAGGCGCCTTCTATCATGTGCAGCGCCTCGATGCCATCCGCCGCCTCGCCCACCACGACCATGTCGCTACTGGCGTCCAGTATCCGGCGCAAACCTTCGCGCACGATGGCATGGTCATCAACGATCAGTATGCGGATCGGCATCATTGCCTCCATGCAGCGGGATGGATACTTTCAGGGTAGTGCCATGCCCCGGATGACCGCTGATCTCGATCGCGCCATCGAGCAACAGCACGCGTTCCCGCATGCCGGCAATACCGAACGTGCGGGATTTTTCCAGTGCGGCCGCGGACAGCCCGACGCCATTGTCCGCCACCTGCAGCAGCAAGCGGTCGCCGACCTTGCGCATGCTGACCTCGACTTTACTGGCCTGGGCATGGCGGAGCGTATTCGTGAGCGATTCCTGGACGATGCGGAAAACGGCCGTGGCGCGCTCGTTATCGAGATCGATTTCCTCGCCGTTCAACTTCAGTCCATAGGCCATGCCGGTGCGGCGGCAGAAATCCTTGACTTGCCACTCAATCGCCGCGGCCAGGCCCAGATCCAGCACCGCGGGCCGCAAGTCCGAAGCGATGCTGCGCACCGCCTCGATGGTTTCATCGATCTGCCGCGTGAGCGCCGCCGCCACCTGCGACAGCTGCGAGGGTTCCCTGCTCGTCCCCAGCATGGCCACCTCGAAGCGCATGGCCGTGAGCTTCTGCCCCAGTTCGTCATGAACTTCTCGCGCCAAATGTCGGCGCTCGTTCTCTCTGATGCGATCCAGATGCGCCGCCAAATCGCGCAACTGCTGGCGCGAATGGGTCAGTTCTTCTTCCTTTGCTTTCAGCGATGAGATATCCACCAGCGCCGTGCGGCATGTTGGTGCAGCCTGAGGGCCTTGGCTGATGGCCATGCTGAGCATGCTGATATGGCGCAGGGCGCCGTCATCGCCACGCAATGTCATTTCGTCGACGATGCGTTCGCTCGATTGAAACACCCGGTTTAAATGCTGGGCGAAGGCAGCCAGACAGTTTTCATGCAACCACAGCGCCAGCGGCTTGCCGACCAACTTGTTGCGTTCGCTGCCCAACATCGCCGCGCCGGTGAGATTGATCTGCCGGATCGCGCCCTGTAAATCCAGCGTCACATAGCCGACCGGGGCGAAGTCGTACAAATGGGAATAGCGATCTCGCGCGTTCTCGATCTGCTGGCGCGATTCGCGCAATTCCTGGTTCTGCACCTCCAGCTCGATCTGCTGCACGCCCAATTCGTGCCGCATGCGCTCCACCGGGCAAAATTCATCGACATGCACCTGCCCGCACGGCAAGGACTCGATACGCGCGACCAACTCGGCCTTGCTCATCTTGGCGAGCCTGGGCTTATGCGTGAGGACGGGGGAATCGGTTTTTTTCATGTTTCGATCATCGCTCGGTTGGCGCCATGCCCGATCAGCGCGGCGCAGGCAAAGGCATGCGCTGATGCTAATCGGTTTGCACATTGACGTGACGATTCGCCATGGCGTTCGCGGCTGGCCGCGGTGTCAACGCAATGCATGCCAACGCTAACGCGGTGTGTGCCGCTGCATGCGCGTGCCGATGATTTCCAGCGCTACACCCAAACCCAGCAATACCGCGCCGACCCAGAAATCCGCCGGCGTCAGCAAGATGAACAGCCCACCCGCCGCCAGCAATAACACGGACACGACGCGGCGCGTTTTCGGGTTTCTGATCATGTCTGCCTCCTCGTCGAGTTGCTAATTCATCATAGTCGGGCGCGCCGCACGGCAAGCACGAGGAAATGAATTGTTGCCACTATGATGAAAGCGATTAAGACTTTTTTGTCCATTTCCGCCCAAGACGAAACTAAAGGAAGGCCGATGACCCGCCCAAAAGCCTTGGACCCGCACCTGCTCTATCAGCGCTGCGATCCCTCCCAGTTTCCATTCCAGACCACCGCCGAACTGCCGGCCGCGACCGAGATCGTCGGTCAGGCGCGCGCTGTCGATGCCGTGCAGTTCGGCATCGACATCCAGCGGCCGGGCTACAACCTGTTCGTGCTGGGCGAACCCGGCAGCGGGCGGCATTCGGTGGTGCGGCGCTTGCTGGAAACCAAGGCGACGACGGGGGATAAGCCGAGCGACTGGTGCTACGTCAACAATTTCGCCGAGGCCAACAGGCCGCGCCTGCTGCGCGTACCGGCGGGGCGCGGCGGCAGCTTGAAACGCGATATGCAGCAATTCGTCAGCGAGTTGTCGAAAGCCATCGCGGCGGCCTTCGAAAGCGACGAGTACCGCGCACGCATCGAGGCGATCAGTGCGGCGTTCAAGGAAAAAGAAGAAAACGCGCTGCGCGAGCTCGGTCAAGCCTCTATGGAGCAAGGCGTGGCGCTGTTGCGCACGCCGCATGGTTTCGCCTTCGCCCCGATGAAAGGCGAGGAAGCCATGGCGCCGGACGAGTTCGAGAAACTGCCGGCCGAGGAGAAGGAACGCATCGGCAAACTGATCGAGTCCTTCGGCGAGCGCCTGCGCCAGTTGATGCTGCAACTGCCGCGTTGGCGGCGCGAACTGCAGGTGCAGATCAAGCAGGCCAGCCGCGAGATTCTGAATCTGGCGGTGGGCCATCTGATCGAGGAGTTGAAGTCGCGCTACAGCGATTTGAGCGCGGTGCTGGCCTTTTTCGATGAAATCCAGCGTGATGTCATCGAGGTCGGCGAACAATTGAAAGAGCAGCCGAAGAGCGAGGGCGACCTGTCGAACATCGTCATTACCGGCAATCTTTCGCTGAACCGCTATCAGGTCAACCTGCTGGTGGATAACGCCAACACTCCGGCCGCACCGGTGGTGTACGAGGACAACCCGATCTACCCCAATCTGGTCGGCCGCGTCGACCATATCGCGCAACTGGGCACACTGGTGACCAATTTCACGCTGGTCAAACCCGGTGCGCTGCATCGCGCCAACGGCGGCTACCTGGTGCTGGATGCGCTCAAGGTCTTGATGCAGCCGTATGCCTGGGAAGGGCTGAAACGCGCGCTGCGTTCCGGTCAGGTGCTTATCGAGTCGCTCGGCCAGGCCTATGGCCTGGTCAGCACGATGTCGCTGGAACCGGAGCCGATGCCGCTGCATGTGAAGGTCGTGCTGATCGGCGAACGGCGCATCTATTACATTCTGAAAGCGCTGGACCCGGACTTCGCCGAACTGTTCAAGATCGCCGCCGATTTCGAAAACGACCTGGTGCGCGACACTGACGGCACGCGGCTGTATGCCGAATTCATCGCCACGCTGGCGCGCGCCGCGAACCTGCTGCCGTTCGACCGCGCCGCCGTGGCGCGCGTGGTGGAGCACAGCGCACGCCTGTCCGGTGCGTCGGATCGGCTGACTGCGAGCCGTCGGCAAGTGGTCGATCTGCTGCAGGAAGCGGAACACTGGGCGGCCAGCGCAGGGCGGCAAACGGTGTTGCGGGAAGACATCGAAACCGCGCTGGCGGCGCAGATACGCCGCGTCGACCGGATACGCGGCCGCTTCCAGGAAGAGATTCTGCGCGGCACCCGGCTGATTTCGTTCAGCGACGGCCGCATCGCCCAGGTCAACGGCCTGGCGGTCATCGCCCTGGACGATTTCATGTTCGCGCACCCGGTGCGCATCACCGCCACCGCGCGGGTCGGCGATGGCGACGTGATCGACATCGAGCGCGAAGCCGAGCTGGGCGGGGCGATCCACTCCAAGGGCGTCATGATCCTCGCTTCCTTCCTGGGCGCGCGCTATGCCCGCAACGTGCCCCTGTCGCTGTCGGCCAGCCTGGTATTCGAGCAGTCGTACGGCCCGGTGGAAGGCGACAGCGCCTCGCTGGCCGAGTTGTGCGCGCTGCTGTCCGACCTGGCCAGCCTGCCGATCAAGCAAGGCCTGGCCATCACCGGCTCGGTCAACCAGTTCGGCGATGTGCAGGCCATCGGCGCGGTCAATGAAAAGATCGAAGGTTTTTTCGATCTCTGCCAGGCGCGCGGCCTCACCGGCGAGCAGGGCGTGTTGATCCCCGCCGCCAACGTCAGACACCTGATGCTGCGGCAGGACGTGGTGGACGCCTGCGCAGCGGGGAAATTCGCCATCTATGCAGTGAACACCGTCGACGAGGCCATCGAACTGCTCACCGGCGTGCCGGCCGGCGAGGCGAATGCCGAAGGCATGGTGCCCGCCGGCACGGTCAACTTCATGGTGGCCGCGCAACTGGCCGAACTCTCCGCGCTGCGCCAGGCATTCACTGCGGCCGGTCGGCAACAGGCCGGAGAGAGTCAAACGAATGGCAATGGCAAAGAAGGCGGAAATAGGGAGGGAGGAAACCATGCCGGATGATCTGCAAACTATTACGCCGCAATGCGGCGATTCCCTGATCGTCATCGACGTGCAGAACGATTTCCTGCCAGGCGGCATGCTTGCCATAGCGGAGGGCGACCAGGTTATCGCCCCGCTCAACCGTTGCATGGCGATCTTTCAGGCTCGCGGCCTGCCCGTCTTCGCCACACGCGACTGGCATCCCGCCAACCATTGTTCTTTTCGATCCCAGGGCGGGCCTTGGCCGGCGCATTGTGTACAAGGCACGCCGGGTGCGGCGTTCTCGCCGACCCTGGAAGTGCCCGTCAGCGCCAGGATGATTTCCAAGGCGACGAACCCGGCGCGGGAGAATTATTCGGATTTCGAAGGCACTGATCTGGACATGCAGCTCAGGGCGTTGGGCGTGACACGCGTGTTCGTGGGCGGCCTGGCAACGGACTACTGTGTGCTCAATACGGTGCGGGACGGCCTCAAGCTGGGTTACCAGGTATATCTGCTGGTCGATGCCATCCGTGCCGTCAACGTGGATCCGGACGACGGCGACAAGGCCATTGCCGAGATGGTCGCGCTGGGCGCGCAACTTGTTGCCAGCGGAGATCTCGCATGATGCCGCGGCAAGACAGCGTCCTGCTGACCGATCTCTATCAGCTCACCATGCTGCAGGCCTATTTCGACCAGGGCATGGCGGACACGGCGGTGTTCGAGTTTTTCGTGCGCAAGCTGCCTCCGGAGCGCAATTTCTTCGTCGCGGCCGGATTGGAACAGGCGCTGGAGTATCTGGAAGGCCTGCATTTCGCACCCGATGAGCTTGACTGGCTGGCCGCCAGCGGCCGCTTCCACGCCCGCTTCATCGACACGCTGCGTGATTTTCGTTTCAACGGCGACGTGCAGGCGATGCCGGAGGGCACGATCTTCTTCCCGGACGAACCGATCCTGCGCGTGGTGGCGCCGCTGCCGCAGGCTCAGTTGGTGGAGACCCGCCTGATCAATCTGTTGCAGTTTCAGACCCTGGTAGCGTCCAAGGCAGCGCGCGTGCGGCTGGCCGCGCCCGACAAATTGCTGGTTGACTTCGGCCTGCGCCGCGCCCACGGCGCCGAAGCCGGCCTGCTGTCGGCGCGCGCCAGCTATCTGGCGGGGTTCGACGGCAGTTCGACGGTGCTGGCCGGCGTCCGCTGGGGCGTGCCGATATTTGGCACCATGGCCCATTCCTTCATCCAGGCGCACGACAGTGAAATTGCCGCATTCGATCATTTCGCCCATTCGCATCCGCAGGCTACGACCTTGCTGATCGACACCTACGACACCGAAGCGGCCGCGCGCAAGTTGATCCCGCTGGCGCGGCGCCTGGCGGGCGAAGGTATCGCCATCCGGGCGGTGCGGCTGGACAGCGGCGACCTTTGCGAACATGCGCGCCAAGTGAGGCGCATCCTGGATGACGGCGGCCTGCCCGAGATCAATATCTTCGCCAGCGGCAACCTCGACGAATACCGTCTGGCCGAGATCATCGCGTCCGGCGCGCCGATCGACGGTTTCGGCGTCGGCACCCGGATGAATACGTCGGCCGATCGGCCTTATCTCGATTGCGCCTACAAACTTCAGGAATACGCCGGCCTTGCACGCCGCAAGCGTTCGGAAGGCAAGGCCACCTGGCCCGGCCGCAAACAGGTCTATCGCCGCTTCGGCGAGGCCGGCCGCATGCTGGGCGATGTGCTGACGACGATAGACGATCCGCAGCCGGGCCAGCCGCTGCTGGAGCCGGTCATGCAGAACGGCCGCCGTCTGAGCGCCGCGCCGTCGCTGGCCAGCCTGCGCACGCAGGCTTTGGCCGAACTTGCCCGCCTGCCCGAAACTTTGCGCGGCTGCACGCAAGCGCCGGCCTACCCGGTGGCGGTGAGCGCGGCGTTGCAACGGCTGGCTGACGCGGTGGACCAACGTGTGCCAGCAGCCTGAGGTGTTCGTCCTGGTTACCCGGCCGGTCGCGTCACGGCGCAGGACGCCGTATCGACATGAAATCCAGCACATCCTGCAGGGTCTGGCGGGTCACCCGGATGCCGTGATCGGCGCGCAATCTTCGCTGCGCCTCTTCCGCCGATTGCGGCGGCGGCTGCAGCGCCTGAACAAAAGAAGTGACGTCCTCGATGTACGCCCAGGGATAAACCAGCCAGCGCCATTGCCCGACCCGCTTGGCGACAAAATCCGCTGAACATTTCGTGCCGGCCTTCTCATGCAGGACCGCGGTCCTGACCCGGCGCGGCGAAAAACCTTCCAGATAGCGCAGCACGGCATCCAGCGTATCGCCGCTGTCGTTGACGTCATCGACGATGAGCACATCCAGGCCGCCGACGTCAGCATTGAGCGGATAGCGAATCTTCACCTCAGCCTGTTTGCGCGTGGCGAAGTAGTGTTCAACCTTGATGCCGGTCAGTTGTTCGAGGTGCAGGAAATCGCACACCAGTCGCGCCGGCACATAACCGCCGCGGCCGATGGCCACCACGATATCGGGCCGAAATCCGGCGGCGGCAACGGCGTGAGCCAGCGCACGACTGAGCGTGTGGACGGTGTGCCAGGAAACCAGCGTGCAAGGGAGGGTCATGCATTCCACTTTCGTCGTTGCCAGTTTTCAGCGTAGCCGATCCGGCAAGCGGCGGCGACAGACGGGGTGCGCCGCGGTAACAAGAACCCCGCGTTGGCATGGACTATTCTTGAATCAAGAACAGATCCGAAGGGTCGGGGAAGGCTTCCACGGCCAAACGGGCATTAGCAGGAATGGAGGTTGTCATCATGTCAGGCAACGATTTTTCTCAACAGCAACCCAATATGAAACGGCATGACCGCCTAATTCAGGAATATCAACACGATCCCTATCATGCCAAGCTGAAACTCAAGGAACCCAGCGCTTGTTCGGAATGTGGCGCGGTATTTCACAAGGGGCGTTGGGTCTGGGGCGAAGCGCCGGCCGGAGCGCATCGAGTATTGTGTCCCGCCTGCATGCGCATTCGGGACAAGATTCCAGCCGCCTATCTGACGTTGCGGGGCGCCTATCTGGCCGCCCATCGCGAGGAATTGATGAATCTGGCTCGCCACCATGAGGAACGGGAGCGCGCCGAGCATCCGCTGATGCGCATCATGGCCGTCGAGGAGACCGAAAGCGACATCACGTTCAGCTTCACTGAAGCCCATCTGGCGCGCAACATCGGCGAAGCCCTGCACGCCGCCCATAAAGGCGAACTGGACTACCACTACGCCGATGCAGACATCCTGCTGCGGGTGGCATGGCAGCGTGATGCCTAGCCGGAGCCGCTCGCTGTGCGACCTCAGGCGATGACGCGAGCGGCCAAACGCGCCGTAGGGATCAAGTGCATGCCGGCCTTGCGTCGGCCGCTGGCTAGGATCGGGCGCGTCGCATTCAGCCGATCTGCCGATGCAGGTTCAGGTCTGCGGGTCTGCATCCGTTCGCACCAAAGCGCGCTGATCCCGTTTATCGCGGTCGAGCGGCCGCTTCTGGACGAGATAGGCGCGCGCCAGCTTCTTCTTGTCGGCAAAAGCCGGCATATACCAGTCGAACTGCGGCCTGAATACCTGGCACAGAACCAGTTGCTGCGACTTCTCCAGCCAAGCCAGAAATTCGCTCAGCACCTGGATCTGTTCCTCGGACGGGCCGGTTGTCTGCTGCACGACATGTTCCATGCTGATTCCCTTCCGCCATCGCCATAGTGGATGGCACCTTCCCAACCGCATGCTGTTTCCACGCAACCTGGTACAAAAGTAGATAGTGCATGCCGCCGGCAACAGTCATTGAAACTTGGTTTTGTTGTCAGGAATTCACTACAGTCGATCTCCACAGGGTTTCTCGGAGCGAGAAGGGGCGGGCCGTTCCAGTTTGAGTCTGACGCTGGGTTGCTTTTCATCCTGTTGGCGGTGAAGGATATGGAAACCTAGAATGAAAGCAGCAAGGTTGTGCGTTACTGAAAAGGAAACCCACCATGGCCCAGATCATTCCCGAAGCCCGAACTGATTACGACCTGACCCGAATCATCGAACGGCCGGATGGGTTTTTCTGGCTGGATAAGGAGACCGGCGAAGAGTACGGCCCGTTCGACACGCTGCTGCAGACGGTCGAAGACATGGAATACAACGCCGACAGCGGCTATGAGCCGGCCGAAACCGTCGAGGAAGTCGAACAGGAGCTGGGTCTGGCCGACTGGGTCGATTTCGAAACCGGCGAACTGGCCGAGGACACGCAGACGCGTATCGAAGACCATTGACGCCGCGTCGGCATTCGCTGCACCACCGTTTCCCTCTCGCATTAGGGAGAAGAGCATGAGCCATCTACCGCTTCAAGTCGGCGCCCCGGACCCTGAACACAGGACATCGCCCATCTTCGACGAGTACGAGGACTACTCGCTCGACCTGGAGCTTGAGACCGGCGCCTGTTATTTCAACGATGTGCTTTACCCGATCGGGCAGTACCTGCAAAGCGGCAGCGAATTGCTGCAATGCGAGGAACGCGGCGTCTGGGTACGCAAAGGCGAAACGCGGCCCGATTAGTCGCAGCCGCTTGGCGCGCGCCGTCGTTCAGGCTAGGGCGGGCCGCATCAGCGAAGCGTCTGCCGGCGGCGGCACAAGCGCTTCAATTCCGCCAGCGGCCGGGTATTGAGGACGTCCTTGGCCTCCAGCCAGCCGCGCCGTGCCTGGCCGATGCCGTAACGCAGATGGTCGAAACCGAGTTCGCTGTGGGCGTCGGAACTGATCGCGACCAGCACGCCTTCTTCCTTGGCCAGCCGGCAATGGCTATCGAGCAGGTCGAGGCGTTCCGGATGCGCGTTGAGTTCCAGGCAGCAGCCGCGCCGGCGCGCCGCGCGGATGACGTGCGGCATGTCGACGTCGTAGGGTTCACGGCGGCCGATCAGACGGCCGCTGGGGTGCGCCAGGATATTCACCAGCGGATGGCCCAGCGCGGCGAGGATGCGCCGGGTCTGGGCTTCGCGCGAGAGGTTGAAGCGGCTGTGCACGGCGGCCACGACCAGATCGAGTTCCGCCAGCACTTCGTCGGGCAGGTCCAGGCTGCCGTCCTCCAGTATGTCTACCTCGATGCCTTTGAGCACGCGGAAATCCGCATGCTGCCGCTCGAATTCACGGTTCAGCCGGTCGATGGCGGCGCCCTGTTCGCGCAGGCGGCGGGCATCGAGGCCGTGCGCCAGGGTCAGACGGCGGGAATGCTCGGTGATCGCGAGGTAGTCCAGCCCGCGCGCGCGCGCCGCCGCCGCCATCGCCTCCAGGCTGGCGTGGCCGTCGGTGGCGACGGTATGCGCATGCAGGTCGCCGCGCAGATCCGCCAGGCTGACCAGCGCCGGCAGCGTGCCGGCGGCGGCGGCCTCGATCTCGCCCTGGTTTTCCCGCAGTTCGGGCGGAATCCAGGCCAGGCCGAGCGCCTGGAACACGGATTCCTCGCTCGCCCCGGCGATGCGGCGTTCACCCTGGAAAACGCCGTACTCGTTCACCTTCAGTCCGCGCGCGCGGGCCAGGCTGCGCACGGCGACGTTGTGCGCCTTGCTGCCGGTGAAATAATGCAAAGCCGCGCCCAGACTGGCCTCGGGCACCACGCGCAGGTCGACCTGCAAGCCGCACTTGAGCACCGCGCTGGCGCGGGTCGTACCCATGGCCGCTACGCGCGCCACCTCGTCGTAGGCCGCGAAGTGCGCCATCGCCGCGTCCGCATCGTTGGCCGTCAGCAGGATGTCGATGTCGCCGACGCTGTCGCGGCAGCGCCGGTAACTGCCGGCAATCACCGCCTGGCGTACGCCGCGGCCCTGCGCCAGATAGTCGCGCAGGGGTTCGGCGTACTGGCTGGCGCTGGCCAGCTTGAAGCGTTTGCCGGCGCCGAGAAGGCCGCCCATCAGGTCGCCGGTATCCGCTTCCAGCGCGGCCAACAGTTTCAATTCGGTCTTCTCGCCGAAGCCGGGCAACTCGCGCAAACGGCCGTCGCGGGCGGCGCGATAAAGTTGCGCCGGGGTCTGGATGTCGAGGTCGTGATAAAGCACATGCACCCGCTTCGGCCCGAGGCCGGGCAGGTGCAGCAGCTCGCTCAGCGTCGCCGGCAATTCGCGCCGGAGCTGAGCCAGCATGCGCGAGCGGCCGCTCTCGGCGATTTCCCGGATCTTGCCCGCTAGATCCTTGCCGATGCCCGGCAAGCGGGTCAGGTCGTCCCCTCGCGCCAGCATCGCCGCAACGTCGCGCGGCAATGTTTCCATCTGCCGCGCCGCGTTGCGGTAGGCGCGCACCCGGAACGGGTTGGCCGCCTCGATCTCCAGCAGGTCGGCGATGTCGTTGAGGATGGCGGCGATATCCGCGTTGTGGATGGGCATCGTCAGCCCTTGATGCAGATCAGCGGTTCCAGGCGGGCGACGGTTTTCGCCAGGCCGGCCGCTGCCGCGGCGGCGACCACGGCGCCGACGTCCTTGTAGGCGCCCGGGGCCTCTTCCGCGACGCCGCGCAGCGACGGGCTGCGGATCAGGATGCCGCGCGCGGCCAGTTGGTCGACCACCGCCTTGCCTTGCCAAAGCTTGGTCGCCTGGTTGCGACTCATGCTGCGGCCGGCGCCATGGCAGGCCGACGCGTAGGCATGATCGCTGCCGGACTGCGTATCGGCGCCGGCGCCGGCGAGGATGTAGGACGCGGTGCCCATGCTGCCGCCGATGATTACCGGCTGGCCGGCTGCGCGCAGTTCCGGCGGCAGCGACGGGTGGCCGGGGCCGAAGGCGCGGGTGGCGCCCTTGCGATGCACGAACAGCCGGCGCAGAGGGTTTTTCAGCGCATGCCCGTCGACCCTGTGTTCCTCTTCCTTGCAGGTGTTGTGGGAGACGTCGTAGAGCAGCTCGAGCCGCGCCTCGGGCAGGATAGCGGCGAAGGCCTGGCGGGTCAGGTGGGTGAGTATCTGGCGGTTGGCCAGCGCGCAGTTGATGCCGGCGCGCATGGCGCCCAGATAGGCGCGGCCGAGCTCGGAATCGAGCGGCGCGCAGGCCAGTTCCCGGTCCGGCAGGTCGATGCCGTGGCGGGGCGCGGCGAGCACCATGTCCTTCAGGTAGTCGGTGCCGATCTGGTGGCCGAGGCCGCGCGAGCCGCAATGGATGCTGACCAGCACGTCGCCCACGGCGAGGCCGTAGCTGGCGGCGATGGCGCTGTCGTACAGCGCGACCACCTGCTGCACTTCCAGGTAGTGGTTGCCCGAGCCCAGCGTGCCCATCTCGTCCTTCTGGCGTTCCTTGGCGTGTCCGGACACCCGCTCGGGTTCGGCGCCGGCCATGCGGCCGTGTTCCTCGATGCGCGCCAGGTCCGCCGGCGTGCCGTAGCCGTGCTGCACCGCCCATTGCGCGCCGCCCCTGAGCATGGCGTCCATGTCGCGGCCGGACAGGCGCAGGGCGCCGGTGCTGCCGAGGCCGGCCGGGATATGCCTGAACAGATGTTCGGCCAGACGGGGCTTCAGCGCCTCGATGTCGGCGCGCTTGAGGCCGGTATGCAATGTGCGCACACCGCAGGAAATGTCGAAGCCGACGCCGCCGGCGGAGATGACGCCGCCTTCGCCGGGGTCGAACGCCGCCACGCCGCCGATCGGGAAACCGTAGCCCCAGTGCGCGTCGGGCATCGCGCAGGCGGCGCCGACGATGCCTGGCAGGCTGGCGACGTTGCACAACTGCTGGTAGACCTTTTCATCCATCGCGCGCAACAGCGCCTCGTCGGCGAACAGCAGGCCGGGCACGCGCATGGCGCCGTGCGGCTCGATGCGCCAGAGGGTGGCGCTGATCTTGTGCAACTGGGCCAGGTTCATATGCTTTTCCTTTCAGACGTCGACGACGCAGCGGGCATGCCAGGTGCCGTCGGCCGCCTGCCAGACGCGCAGTTCGGTATAGGTGGCGCCCTTGACCTCCACCGTCGGGTGGTGGCGCGCCCGCTGCAGCGCCTCGCCCCAGCCGCGGCCGTGCAAATGGCCGTCCTCCAGCGCCACCTCGAAGCGCGAGAACAGCATGCGGCGGGTGGCCATTTCATAGACCCAGGCGTTGAGCCAGTCGGCCAGCAGCAACTCCCGGTCCGGCGCCGCGCAGGCGACCTCGACGACGGTCTCCGGACGCACCGTGGCCGGGTCGGCGATGACCGCGGTCATCGCCAGCGCAGCCTGCTCGAAGGCTTCGGCCGGGCTGGCGCCGTAGCCATGCACGCCGATGTCGGCCATGTGCTGGAAGTGCGTCCATCCGCTCATCGCTCCTCCCGCTTGCGAAACGCCACGATGCCGGGGCTTTCCGTCTGACCAAGCAGGCCGCCGACGATCAGGTCCACCGCCTGTTCCGGGGACAGGCCGTGCGCCATCAGGGTTTCCAGTTGATGATGGTCGACGCTGCCGATGGCGGCTTCATGCGTCACCTTGGCCTGCGGATGGCTCACCTTCACCACCGGCTGCGCGCTGGCCACGGCGCGGTCCTTGACGATCTCCAGGCAGTCCACATGGCCGCGCGCCTGGGCGGCATGGCCCTCGGTGATGCCGATGATCTCGGCCGTGGCGTCATCCTCCAGCGCCACCCGGGTCTTGATCAGGCCGCGCGCTGCGCGCCCCGCCAGCACCAGGCGTTCGCGGATGCGCAGGGCGTCGGCGGCATGGCCGAATACCCGGCTGGTGAGTTCCACCACGGCGCTTTCTGCCGCCTCGACCTCGTAATCGATGTCCAGCTTGCCCACCCGCCCGCTGGTGAGCGAGAAGTCGGAACGATAGAGGGCGTGCGGCCCCACCTTTACGATCGCCTTCGGCACCACGGTGACGCCGCCGAAGCGGCCGTGGAAATGGCTTTCCGTATAGCCGAGGCGGGCGCCGACGCCGAGGCTGATTTCGGCATCCATGACATGCTCCACCTGCTCGGCATTGGGGAAGAAACAATGGGCGATGATCTCGGCCTCGGCCCCATCCTCCAGCGCCAGATGCATCTCGATATGCTGCCGCCCGGTCGCCGGCAGGACGCCAAAACAGAGATGCAGCGGCCGCGCCAGATGGGTGTCCCGGGCCAACCGGATGCGGGCGACGAGGCCGTCTTCGGCCTCCTCGACGTCCATCTCCAATCCCGCCACCCGGCGCCGGCTCAGCACGCGGTGTTCGCTCGCCACCAGATGGGCGGTCGCGCCGTCGTCCAGGATGGCGCGATCCACGCCGCGGCGATCGAGCAGTTGCAGCCATTGGTCCAGTTCAGTCATCGTGACACTCCTCGCCGTTGCAGCGCAGGCAGGCGCGGCCCCGGTAGTTCGCCGCCACAGTCGCGGCATCGCCGCTGCAGACGATATGCCCGCCGCACAGTTGCGAGGCGCGGTCGGCCATGCGGGTAACCTCTTCCCGGTGGGTGATCAGGAGCACCCCGGCGCCATGCGCCTTGAAGGCGCGGATGACCGCCATGATCTCTCCGATCGACAGCAAATCGATGCCCGCCGTCGGCTCGTCCAGGATCACCAGGCGCGGATTCAGGGCCAGCACCGAGGCCAACTCGATGCGCTTGCGCTCGCCGCCGCTCAGGGTCTTGTCGACCATGCGATCGAGGTATTCCGACGGCGCCATGCCGACGCGGCGCAGGCAATCGCCGGCATCCACGCTGCCGAGGCGCAGGTAATCGCGCACTGCAAGCCCCTCGAAGCGGGCCGGCTCCTGCCAGGCCAGCGTGACGCCCCGGCGCGCCCGTTCATACAGCGGCAGGCCATCGATGCGGCGGCCGTCGAAACGGATCTCGCCGCCGCCGGGACGATACCCCTCGCAACCCATGACCAGATAGGCCAGAGTGCTCTTGCCGGTGCCATTGGCGCCGACCAGGGCATGAATCTGGCCTGCCTCCACCGTCAGGTCCACGCTCTCCAGCAGCGGCCGCGCCGCAACGCGAAAACTCAGACTATCGATTTCGAGCAATGCCATCGAACCCCCTCGCGTGTCTCCACTTGAAGAATAGCCAAGCAATACTTCGCCACCGGGAATGCGCAGGGGAAAGCGTCCAACGGCATCCTGCCCGGGTATCCACGGACCAAGGCGGCAACACCTGGCGTTCAGGCGCGGGCTGGAAGGGCTCGTGGTGCGGACATGACGGCGAAAATGCGCAGAGATTTATGGCTCGGAGTGTCTACTATTTGAAATGGCCGACGGACAAGCAGCCGGGGCTGCCGGCGCGACACCGCTCGGTGCTGCGCGGGGAAGCGGGGTTCCGCTGCAGATATCCGGCGCCGCTATGACGCTGATCCAGCGTTTGCATCCTTTATCGAATTCCGGAAGGAGGTCGTCATGTTGGATTCGTTGAAACAAGCCGGCAAGAACATCGGCCACGAACTCAATCGCGTCTGGGATAGCCTGTCCGTTGGCTGGCGCGAACTGCTCAGCCAGAGCAACCATGCGCTGACTCATTTCAAGCGCGACAGCGAGACGGAGTCGAGTACGGCCAGCGCCCTGGCCCCCTTCCCGCGCTGGAGTCTGCTGGCCGGGGAAGTGGAAGAAACCGGCAAGGATGTGGTGGTGCGGGTGGAGGTACCCGGCATGGACAAGGCAGACTGCCGCATCACCATCGAGGACAACACGCTCTATTTGAGCGGGGAAAAACGCTTCGAACGGGAAACCCACGACAGCACCTATCACATCATGGAGCGCGCCTACGGCGCCTTCCAACGCGCCATTCCGTTGCCCAGCAACGTCGACATCGACCAGGCTGAGGCGACCTACAAGAACGGCGTGCTCACCGTGCGCCTGCCCAAGACGGGCGGCGGCAATACGGCGAAGACCATTCCGGTTTCCTGAGGCCGGCCGGCATGGGCAGTCACGCCTTCCAATAACAAATTAAGCAGGAGCGCAGCATGGCCATCATCGGCATCGATCTCGGCACATCGAATTCGGCCGCCGCGGTACTTCGCGGTGGACGTCCGGTCATCATCCCCAGCGCGGAGGGCATCAGCATCGGCGGCAAGGCCTTCCCCAGCTATGTCGCCGTCACCGCCGACGGCCAGGTGCTGGTGGGCGAGCCGGCCCGGCGCCAGGCGGCGGCCAACCCGGAAGGCACCGCCAGCGCCTTCAAGCGGCGCATGGGCAAGCGCGAGACCATCCCTCTCCGGGACCGGGACTATTCGCCGGAACAACTGTCCGCCTTCCTGCTGCAGAAGATCAAGCGCGACGCCGAGGCTTTCCTGGGCGAGCCGGTGGAAAAGGCGGTGGTGACCGTGCCGGCCTATTTCGACGACAACCAGCGCGCCGCCACCAAGGATGCCTGCCGCATCGCCGGGCTGGAAGTGGTGCGCCTGGTCAACGAACCCACCGCCGCCTCGCTGGCCTATGGCCTGGACCGGCTGGGGCAGGAACTGCGCATCGTGGTCATCGACCTGGGCGGCGGCACGCTCGACGTCACCATCATGGAATTCGGCAAGGGCGTGTTCGAGGTCAAGGCCACCAGCGGCGACACCCAACTCGGCGGCACCGACATGAATCAGCGTCTCTACCAACATCTGGCGGAGCGTTTCCAGATGGCCACCGGCGTCGACGTGCGCAAGGACCCCAAGGCCACGGCGCGCCTGATCGAGGCCGCCGAGGCGGCCAAGATTGAACTGACCTCGAGTGTCAGCACCCATGTCAGCCTGCCCTACCTGGCGGCGGTGGACGGCGAGCCGCGCCACCTCGAGTTGGATATCAATCGCACCGAACTGGAACGCCTGGTGCGGCCGGTGATCGAGCGTTGCCGCGGTCCGGTGGAGCAAGCCCTGCACGATGCCGGCATCACCCCCGAGGACATCGATCGCGTCGTGTTCGTCGGCGGCCCCACCCGCATGCCGGTAGTGCGCGCCTTCTTCGAAGAGCTGTTCGGGCGCAAGGCCGAGGCGGACGCAAAATCAGTGGGCGTCGACCCGATGGAATGCGTCGCCGCCGGCGCGGCGATCCAGGCCGGCGTGCTGGCCGGCGAAGCGGGCCTGGGCGACATCGTGCTGGTCGATGTGACGCCGCTGACCCTGGGCGTGGAAACCCTGGGCGGCATCGCCACTGCGTTGATCGCCCGCAATACGCCGATACCGGTCAAACGCACGGAGACCTTCACCACCGCCGCCGACATGCAAAGCAGCGTGACCATCCATGTCTTCCAGGGCGAACGGCCGATGGCCTCGGACAACACCAGCCTGGGCGAATTCAACCTCGACGGCCTGCCGCCGGCGCCGCGCGGCATTCCCAAGATCGAGGTCACCTTCGATATCGACTCCAACGGCATCCTCAGCGTCTCGGCCAGGGACACCGCCAGCGGCAAGTCGCAGTCGATCAACATTTCCGGCTCCACCCGCCTGTCAGAGGAGCAGAAGACGCGCATGGTCGAGGACGCCGCGAAATATGCCGATGCCGACAAGAAGCGCCGCGAGGACGCCGAAAAACTCAACGCCGCCGATGCCGGCTGCTACGAGGCCGAAAAGCTGCTCGCCAATTTCGCCGACAAGCTCACCGACGATCTGAAGAAACGTATCGAAACCGGCCTGCGCGAGACCAAGGAAGCGCTGACCAGAAAGGATGTCGCGCTCGCCACCGAACGGGCCGAGGCCTTGCGCAAAGTGCTGAAGGAGGCCGGCGTCGTGCTCTATTCGCAATCGGGCCAGGCCGGCAAGAACGGACCCTATGCGGAAACCCGCTGGGAAAGCCCGGAACCGCCGCCCAACGTAGCCCCCCCGAACGGCGAGGCGCGCCCGAGCGGCCCGGGACCGCGCGGCAGGGTCGTGGATGCCGAATATAAAGAAAACCGATAGGTGGCCAGCATTTCCCAAACCACCCAACGCGACTATTACGAGGTGCTCGGCGTCGACAAGGATGCCGACCCGAAGGCGATCAAGAACGCCTTTCGCGAACTCGCCCTTAAATACCATCCCGATCGCAACAAGGAGGCGGGGGCCGAGGAGCGTTTCAAGGAGATCGCCGAGGCCTATGCGGTCCTGTCCGATGCAAACAAGCGCGCCGAATACGACGCTCGCGGCTTTGCAGGCGTCGCGGGGTTCAGCCAGCAGGATCTGTTCGGCGGCATCGATTTCGAAGATATCTTCGGCGGCCTCAATTTCGATTTCGGCGCCGGCGGCGGCCTGTTCGACCCATTTTTCCGCCGCCGCTCGGCCGGCCGGAACGGCGGACCGAGACGCGGCTCCAATATCGAAGTCGAATTGGCCGTATCCCTGGAGCGGGTCGCCGGCGGAGGCGAGGAGCCGCTGCGACTGACGCGCCCGACCACCTGTCCGGCCTGCCGCGGCAGCGGCGGCAAAGACGGCGCCGCCGCGTGCAAATGCCAGGCCTGCGACGGCACCGGGCGCATTACCCGCAGCAGCCGCCAGGAAAAGAAACATCTGCTGATCCAGAAGATCAGCCCCTGTCCAGCCTGCCATGGGCGCGGCAGCATCATCGAGCAACCCTGCCCGGAATGTCAGGGCGGCGGTCAAATAGAACGCGAGGAATCGCTGACGGTAAGCATCCCTGTAGGCATCGAGGAAGGCATGGCTTTGCGCATACCCGGCAAGGGCAGGCCGAGCCCGGACCCGGGCGGAGCGGCCGGAGACTTGTTCGTGCTGGTGTACACCCGGCGCGACCCGCGTTTTGAGCGGGCGGGAGCCGACCTGTTGCGCCGGGAAAGCCTCTCCATCCCCGATGCCGTGCTGGGCGCACAACTGGTGGTGCCAACGCTGGAGGGGTCCGCCAACGTCACCGTGCCGGCCGGCACCCAGCCCGACGCAATGTTGCGCCTGAAAGGGAAAGGCCTGCCCGCCTTCGGCGGCGGGCCGCATGGCGATCTGTACCTGCGCATCGGCGTGCACATACCGGAACGACTGACGCAAGACGAACGCGCGTTGTACGAGCGCTTGCGCGAACTCGGCGGCAAGGGGCACTAAGCACCGGTGTAGTGAACTCTTGACACAAGAAACACGTTTCGACTACTGCCCGCTTCACCCGCTCGAACCTAGCCTGAGTAGGGGAGGCTAGGCGGCGGGTCCACGGCAACGGACACCGGTAAAGGCCTGATTTCTGACCAGGAAAGCAGCGGACATGCGCGAGATGAGCACCATCAAACAAGCAACCTGCAACCCGTTGGGAATTTCAGCGCGGAATGACTTTTTCTGCGCCGGGCAGGAAAAGATCGGCAGGCCGGCGTCCGCGCTTGAACGCGGCCTGCTCAAGGCGATGCTCAGAGCGCTGGGCAATCCGCCGGTGGCCATGGTGCCCTGGCAGGGCGAGGCGGTCACCGGCGCGAACGGCAAAGAAGCGCGCATTCGTGTGCATCTGCGCGATCCCGGCACCCTGTTCCGACTGGCTCTGGATCCCGAGTATCAGTTCGGCGAGTTGTACAGTTGCGGCCGCCTCGAAGTGGAAGGCGATCTGGCGGCGCTGATCGAAGCGATCTTTGTCGCCCAGGGAATCCGACAGGGTCCGCGCAGCCGCCTTCTGAGCAAGCTGCATGCGCCGCGCTCCAACCTGCCTGGACAATCGGCCAGCAACATCCTGCACCATTACGACCTCGGCAATGATTTCTACCGCCTCTGGCTGGACCGGCAGATGATCTACACCTGCGCCTATTTTCCCAGCCCCGAGATGGACCTGGAGCAGGCGCAGGTGGCGAAAATGGAACATATCTGCCGCAAACTCCATTTGCAGCCCGGCGAACGCGTGGTCGAAGCCGGTTGCGGCTGGGGAGCGCTGGCGCTGCACATGGCGCGCAACTATGGCGTGACGGTGCAGGCCTATAACCTCTCCAGCGAACAGATCGCCTATGCCCGGAAACGGGCGCGCGCCGAGGGGCTGGAGGCGCGCGTCGAGTTCGTCGAGGCCGATTACCGGACGATCCGAGGCGAGTACGACGTATTTCTGTCGGTCGGCATGCTGGAACATGTCGGGCGCAATCACCACCAGGAATTCGGCCGCGTGATCGACCGCTGTCTTGGCAGGCATGGCCGCGGTTTCATCCATTCCATCGGCGCGGATTATTCCGGGCCGCTGAATCCCTGGATCGAACAGCGCATCTTTCCCGGCGCCTACCCGCCCACGCTGCACGAAATCATGGCGCTGCTGGAACCGGCAGGGCTGTCGGTGCTCGACGTGGAGAACCTGCGCCTGCATTACGCCAAGACGCTGCAGCACTGGCTGGGGCGCTACGAAGCGGCGGCGGAGCGGGTCGAAGCAAGCTATGGGCCGGTCTTCACGCGCGCCTGGCGGCTCTATTTGGCGGGTTCCCTGGCGGCCTTCCGTAGCGGCAGACTGCAATTGTTCCAGGTGCTGTTCCAGCGCAACGGCGACAACGCCATTCCCTGGACCCGCGGCTACCTTTACCGAGATGGAGGCGAGGCATGCCAGACCTCGACGTTCTGATCGTCGGCGGCGGCCCGGCCGGCGCATCCTGTGCCTGGGCCTTGCGGCGGGCCGGCATGAAGGTCGGCGTACTCGATCAGGCGCCGTTTCCGCGCGACAAGGTCTGCGCCGGCTGGATTACGCCGGCGGTGCTGGACAGTCTGGAGATCGACGCCGAGGACTATGGCCGCGGGCGGGTGATCCAGCCGATCCGGGCGTTCCGCGTCGGCCTGATGGGCGGACTCGTGGGCGCCGTGGTGAACAGTCATGCCGTCAACATCCGTTATGCCGAAACGGTCAGTTACGGCATCCGTCGCCGCGAGTTCGACGACTACCTGTTGCGGCGTTCGGGCGCGCGCCTGTTCACCGGCGAGCCGGTGCATGCACTGCTGCACGGCGGTAAAGACTGGCTGGTCAACGCGCAGTACCGCGCGCCGATGCTGGTCGGCGCGGGCGGCCATACCTGTCCGGTAGCCCGCGCCCTGGGTGCACAACCCGGCCGCGAAGCGGCGCTGGTCGCCCAGGAAATCGAATTCCTGCTGCCGGAAAACGCACGCGCCGCCTGCCAGGTGCATGGCGAGCGGCCGGAACTCTATTTCTGTCGTGATCTGGCCGGTTATGGCTGGTGCTTGCGCAAGGGCGACTACCTGAACATCGGCCTCGGGCGCGAAAGCCGCTGGAACTTGCTGCAGCATGTCGAGAAATTTATCGCCTTCCTGCAGCGCAGGCGGGGCGTGCCGCAACTGCCCGCGCATCTGCATGGCCATGCCTATCTGCAGTACGGCCGCGGCAAGCGCAACCTCGTGGCGGATGGCGCGCTGCTGATCGGCGATGCCGCCGGCCTGGCCAGCCCGCAAAGCGGCGAAGGCATCCGTCCGGCGGTGGAATCCGGCCTGCTCGCGGCGCAGACCATCATCGAGGCGCGCGGCCAGTACGGCAGACAGCACTTGCAACCCTATCTCGAACGCATTCAAAGCCGCTTCGGCAATGAAACGCCCGGCTCCGCGATCATGCCGGACTGGGGTCGGAAAGTTTTCGCGCGCGCGCTGTTCAGCCTGCCGGGACTGGTGCGGCGCCTGGTCATCGACAAGGCTTTCCTGCATGCCAATCAGCCTGCATTGGCTCCTGTCCAGCCGAGCTAGGCAACCAGTAACGCGGCCTGCCCGGCAGCACTTTGTTGCCTATCGGCTGGACCGCCGCCAGCGGCCCCGATCGACGCCGGCAACGCGCGCACCCGCATGAAAATCCACCAGCTCAGCTTAGAAGACGCCCTCACCAGTCTGCACAGCGAAAGCGACGGGTTGTCTGCCTCGGAAGCCGCCAGGCGCTTGCAGGAGTATGGCGAGAACCGCATCGAACGGCTGACGCGGGCGCCATTGTGGCAACGCCTGCTGAAAGAGTTTTCCCACCTGTTCGCACTGATACTCTGGTTGGCGGCAGGACTGGCCTTTATTTCCGAATGGCGCGAGCCTGGACAGGGCATGGCGGCTTTGGGTTTCGCGATTCTGGGCGTGATTTTGATCAATGGCCTGTTCTCGTTCTGGCAGGAATACCGCGCCGAGCAGGTGCTGGCTTCGCTGGAAGCGCTGTTGCCGCAGAAGGTGCTGGTGCTGCGCGCCGGCGTGCGCCTGCGCTTGCCGGCGACCAAGCTAGCGCCCGGCGACATTCTGCTGCTGCAGGCGGGCGACAACGTGCCGGCCGATTGCCGTGTAATCGAAGCCTTTGGCGTGCGCGTCAACATGGCGGCGGTGACCGGCGAATCGCTGCCCAAAGGCCGCACGGCCGAGCCGTGCCAGGACGAAGACATTCTGCAGGCGCGCAACGTCCTGCTGGCCGGCAGCGCCATCCTGGCCGGCGAGGCGCGCGCCGTGGTTTTCGCCACCGGCCGGCATAGCGAATTCGGCAAGATCGCCCGCCTGTCGCAGCATGCCGAGGTGCGCGCTTCGCCGCTGTATCGGGAGATTGACCGCTTATCACGACTGGTGGTGCTGCTGGCGGTCGCATTGGGCGTGGTTTTCTTCCTCCTCGGCGCCGCCATCGGCCAGCCGTTCTGGGCCAGTTTCGTGTTCGCCATCGGCATCATCGTCGCCAATGTGCCGGAAGGTCTGCTGCCCACCGTGACGCTGTCCTTGTCGATGGCGGCGCGCCGCATGGCCCGCCGGCGCGCCTTGGTGCGCCATTTGCCGGCGGTGGAAACGCTGGGCGGCGCCAGCGTGATTCTGTCCGACAAGACCGGCACGCTGACCCTCAACCGCATGCTGGTGCAGTGCCTGTGGCTGGACGGCGAGGAACACGGGCCGGAGCGCTTGGCGACGACCCTGGCGGAGTCGCCGCAAGGCGGCAGGGCGCTGGATGTCGCCGTGCATTGCCATAACCTGGCGTGGTTGCAGGCAGAGCGGCGCTACGCCGGCGATCCGATGGAAATCGCCTTGGTCGAACTCGACTCGTCGCGAACGCGTTGGCCGCAGCTCGATGAACTGCCGTTCGATGCCGAACGCAAGCGCATGTCCACGCTGCATGCCACAGCGGAAGGCAGGCAGCTGTACTGCAAAGGCGCGCTGGAAAAAATATTGCCGCTGTGCACTCGGCTGCAGCGGGGCGTCGACCCGATACCGCTGGATGATGCAGCGCGTGCGGCCGCGCTGGCAGCGGAGGCGACTCTGGCCGAGCGCGGTTTGCGCGTGCTGGCGCTGGCCTGGCGCTCGGTCGAGCCGGATGAAGTGCACGAAAATCTGGAGCGCGACCTGATTCTGATCGGCCTGATCGGACTCGCCGATCCGCCGCGACCGGAAGTGCCGGAGGCGATACGGCAATGCCACGCCGCCGGCATCCGGGTGATCATGGTCACCGGCGATCATCCGCGCACGGCGTTGGCAGTCGCGCGCGAGATCGGCCTGGTTGGCAGCAAGGGCTTAGCGAAGCAGGCCCCGCGCGTCATCAGCGGCGAGGAACTGCGGCGCTTGTCGCCCACCCAGTTGCAGCTGGCGCTGGATCGCCCGGAACTGGTGTTCGCCCGGCTTTCGGCGGATCAGAAGCTGATTCTGGTCAAAGCCCTGCAGGCCAAGGGCCACATCGTCGCGGTGACCGGCGACGGCGTCAACGACGCGCCGGCCTTGCGCGCGGCGGATATCGGCGTGGCGATGGGCCGCAGCGGCACCGACGTCGCGCGGGAAGCCGCCGATCTGGTGCTGCTCGACGACAACTTCGCCACCATCGTCGCCGCGATCGAAGAGGGCAGGGCGGTGTACCAGAACATCCGCAAGTTCCTGACCTACATACTCACGTCCAATATTCCCGAAATCGTGCCGTATCTGGCCTTCGTGCTGTTCCGCATTCCGTTGCCGCTCACGGTCATTCAGATTCTGGCCGTGGACCTGGGCACCGACATGCTGCCCGCACTGGCCCTGGGCGCGGATCCGCCGCGCCCCGGGCTGATGCGCGAGCCGCCGAGGCCGCGCGGCCAGCGACTGCTTACCCCCGGCTTGCTGGTGCGCGCCTATCTGTTTCTCGGCGTACTGGAGGCGGCGGCCGCGATGGCGGCGTTTTTCTTCGTACTGCACAGCGGCGGCTGGCGCTATGGCCAACCTGAAGCCCAACTACTGGCGGCCGATGCGCCGCTCTATCTGCAAGCCACGACCGCCACCTTGGCGGCGATCATCGTCATGCAGGCCGTCAACGTATTTCTTTGCCGCGATCCCGTGCGTTCAGCCTGGGCCAGAGGGGCGGCGGCCAATCCGTTGATCTATTGGGGACTGGCAGTGGAGTTCGGGCTGATCTTGTTCATCGCCTACACGCCCTGGGGAAATCAGTTGTTCGGTTGCTCGCCGATCGGCTGGCAGGTCTGGCTGTTTGTCTTGCCCTTCGTACTCGCCATGCTGGCGCTGGACGAGGGACGTAAATGGCTACAACGGCGCGGCGAACGCATGGCGGCGTCCCAACAAACGGAGGGCTTATATGTTTAACAGAATTCTGCTTCCCATCGACGGCAGCGATTTGTCGAATGCCGCCGTCAGACAGGCCTGTGCATTCGCTCGAGCGATCGACGCCCGACTGATTTTTTATTACGCCCGGCCCGGCTACTTGCCCAACTATTTCGCCAGCGACTTCATTGTGGATATCGCCGGCACGGAAGCCGACTTCATCCAGGCCATGGAAAAACAGGCATCTGAAATCCTGCACTTGGCCGTGCAGGCTGCAGAAACCGCCGGCGTCGAGCACACCGAACTGAGCGACGAATGCAACGCGCCTTACGAGGGCATCATCGCCGCGGCCAAGAGCCAGAACTGCGACCTGATTTTCATGGCTTCGCACGGCCGCCGCGGCATCGGCGCACTGCTGCTGGGCTCGGAAACGCAGAAGGTGCTGACGCACTGCAGGATTCCCGTGCTGGTCTATCGTTGAGTTGCCGTCTGGACATCAATCCGCAGCGGGCGGTTTTTTTGCGTATCAAGGAGAAAACCATGTTGGATTCACTTAAACAAGCAGGCAGAAACATCGGCCGTGAACTCAATCGCGCGTGGGAAAACCTTTCCGAAGGCTGGCGCGAACTGCTCAGCCGCAGCAGCGATGCGCTGACTCATTTCAAGCGTGACAACGAGACCGACGCGAATGCGGGCGGCGCACTGGCCACCTTCCCGCGCTGGAGCCTGCTGGCCGGCGAGGTGGAGGAAACCGACAAGGAAGTCGTGGTCAGGATCGAGACGCCCGGCATGAACCGCGAGGACTGCCGCATCACCCTTGAAGGCAACATGCTTTACGTCTCCGGGGAGAAGCGTTTCGAGAGCGAAACCATCAATAGCACCTACCACATCATGGAACGCGCCTACGGCGCGTTCCAACGCGCCATTCCGTTGCCGCGCAACGTCGATATCGATCAGGCGCAGGCGACCTACCAGAACGGCGTGCTCAGCGTGCGTCTGCCCAAGCTGGCCGGCAGCGGCACGGCGAAATCAATACCGGTGTCATGAGACGAAGGGGCGCTTGTCCGCAGCCGGCGAGACGCAGGGCCAGCACCGATATCGGTTTTGGCGGTTCGAACTTGGCGCTCATGAGTATGGCACCCACGCACCTGCACTGAAGCAAGCCTGAGTCGACGGCAAAGCCCGCCGGTATTTTCGATTCGGACGTAACCACTGAACGGGTTGCAGTGGCTGCGCCAAGCAATTGCACAACCCATGCGGAAAAGGAGTTTGCGATGATGAAACGAACATTGATGCTTTCCACTTTGGCATGCGCTGTTTTCTCCCTCGCCACCGGCTTCACGTTGGCGGCGGACGAGGCGCCGGTGAAAGAAAGGGCGCAAGTACGCGAACAGGTCTACGGCAGCCAGCTCATGACGCGGCAGGAGCGCGCCGAACATCAAGCCCAGATGCGCGCGGCCAAGACCGCCGAAGAGCGGGAAAGAATTCGCCTGGAACATCACCAACGCATGCAGGAACGAGCCAAAGCGCGTGGCGTGACGCTGCCCGACATGCCACCGGCCGGAGGCGGCGGCATGGGACCTGGATCGGGCATGGGACCGGGCGGCGGCATGGGACCCGGAGGCGGCATGGGACCGGGCGGCGGCCGCAATCGTTGATCTGGGACTTGGCAGCCGGCGGCTGCGGGTTTCCCATATAGCGGGTTTCTCTTGTCGCGGACATGCCGGCGAGATGGGCTATTGAAACCTCATGTCCGCACAGGCTGACTTCTGCGACGGCCAGATACGCGCCGCCGCCAGGGCGCCGGTTCAGGCGAGAGGCCGTTCGCTGCCATTCGCGCCCGGATCGCCGACCAGCGGCACGAATATCACCGGCAACGCGTTTCTTTCTTCGATATGGCCGTGCGGGTCCTTGCTGACCACTTTCAATGTCTGGCCGGCGAAATAGCTGCCGACGGGGATCACCAACGTGGCGCCGGGTTTGAGTTGTTCGATCAGCGCCGGCGGAATCCGGTCGGCCGCAGCCGTGACGATGATCGCATCGTAAGGCGCATGTTCCGGCCAGCCGAAATGGCCGTTTCCGGTGTGCACTTCGACGTTGTCGTAGCCGAGTCGCTGCAGGCGTTCGCGCGCCTGAACAGCCAGTTCCGGCACGATCTCCAGCGAGTAAACCTGTTTCACCAGATTGGCCAGGATCGCGGCCTGGTAGCCCGAGCCGGTGCCGATTTCCAATACGACGTCTTCGGCGCCGGGCCGGATCAGCTCAGTCATCAACGCCACGATGTAGGGCTGCGAAATGGTTTGCCCGTAGCCGATCGGCAAAGGCCGGTTGGCATAGGCGCTGGGCTGGTACTCCTCCGGCACGAACACATGGCGCGGCACCTGCTGGATGGCTCGAATGACCCGACTCTCCAAAGCTGAACGTCCAGTCATGTAACTGGTATCGCGTACTTCAGCGCGAATTTCTTCGATCAGCGCTGCGAGCTTCCAATCCGGTTGCATGTTCATTTGGCGATCTCCCTTTATGGTTTTCGAGGCTGATTTGTTTATAGGCACATTCGGCTGCTCTGCAGGATTCCGGCCAAGCGGCCATGTACTTGCTATAAACAGTAAGCCAGCTCGGCGGTTTGTCGAAGCCCTGACCGGGCGGCACATAAATTATCAGGAGGCAGCATGCGCACGATGACCCCGATCTCCACGTTACTCGGCGGCGAAGCCGAGTCTCTGCTCAGCCACGTTTGCACTACTTTTCCGAAAATGGCGCTGCACTTGCCGGGACCGGATTTCATCGACCGGGTGGTGGCGGGCAGCGACCGCACGCCGGGCACGCTGCGCAATTTTCAGCAGCTCTTCAACAGCGGCCGTCTGGCCGGCACGGGTTACCTGTCCATCCTGCCGGTGGACCAGGGGGTGGAGCACTCGGGCGGGGCTTCGTTTGCGCCGAACCCGGCTTATTTCGACCCGGAAAACATCGTCAAACTGGCTATCGAGGGCGGCTGCAATGCAGTCGCCTCAACGCTGGGCGTGCTGGGATCGGTCTCGCGCAAATATGCGCACAAGATTCCATTCCTGGTGAAACTCAACCACAACGAGATGCTGACCTATCCGACGATGCACGATCAGACGCTGTTTACCGATGTACGCAAGGCTTTCGACCTGGGCGCGGTGGCGGTCGGTGCGACGGTTTACTTCGGGTCGCCGGAATCGCGGCGGCAAGTCTGGGAAGTGTCGCAGGCATTCGCCGAGGCGCACCGGCTGGGCATGGTGACGTTCCTTTGGGCCTATCTGCGCAATTCCGCGTTCAAGAAGGATGGCGTCGACTACCATGAAGCCGCCGACCTGACCGGGCAGGCGAATCATCTGGCCGCCACCATCGAGGCGGATATCGTCAAGCAGAAGCAGGCCACCAACAACGGCGGCTATACCGCCATCAATTTCGGCAAGACGCATGCCAAGGTCTACTCCGAATTGACTTCGCCGCACCCGATCGATCTGGTTCGCTTCCAGGTCGCCAATTGCTACATGGGCCGCGCCGGCATGATCAATTCCGGCGGCGCATCGGGCGACAACGATCTGGCCCAGGCCGTACGCACGGCGGTGATCAACAAGCGTGCCGGCGGCATGGGCCTGATTTCCGGGCGCAAGGCCTTCCAGCGGCCGATGGCGGAAGGCGTCGAACTGCTCAATGCGATTCAGGATGTGTATTTGTCGCATGAAGTCAGCGTGGCCTAGCGGTTTTATTTACTGGCAGTCGTCACGGGAGTGATGCAATGGAACCAATATCTGGTCGAGAACGGCGCATGAGCCCGCGCATCCCGACGAAGTTGGGATTGCAGGTATATGCGTATGGCATGTTGGTCGCTGTTGGGGTGACCGTGGATGTCAGCAACCATGGTTTGCTGATGCTCATCGAGAAGGATTTTTCCGATGACGCGCTCAATCCGGGCAAGCATCTGGATATCGTGCTGGACGACTACGCGCACGTCGCCGAGCCGCGCTGGATGCCGATCATGGTCATACGTAAATGGGATGGCGGTGTCGCAGCGCGTTTCGTCGGCGTAGAAGCCGACGGTTCCGCAAGCCATGCCATGAATTAAGTTCGGCGCGTGTATTCTCAATACGGGTGACAGGCTGCGCCCGAGCCCGTATTGATATGACACAATTCGAGCGTTTCCCGCTTTCCAGCCATCCAGAATGCGTGCGCCGAGGATGGCTTTTTAACGCCTAGCCATTCACTCGCTGTTTGATCCGCGCCGGTCGACAGCCGCTGTGGATCATTTTTTTGGAACTCGGTTCGTGCCAGCAACACAGCGTCGTTTTGATCTCCTGATCTTCGATTGGGATGGAACTCTAATGGACTCGGCCAGCGTGATCGCCGCCTGCATTCAGGCCGCCAGCCGCGATATGCAGTTGCCGGTGCCCTCGCGCGAAGCCGCCAGCCATGTTATCGGCCTCGGTTTGCGCGAAGCGCTGGAGATGCTGTTTCCGGAACTGCCGGAGACCGCGCACCCGGAATTGGCCGGCCACTATCGGCGCCATTTTCTCTGCCAGGACGCCGAGATTCCGTTGTTCGACGGCGCCCGCGAGCTGATTACCGAACTGCATGTCGGCGGCCATCTGCTCGCCGTGGCGACCGGCAAGGCGCGGCGCGGTCTCGACCGGGCGTTCGCGCACTGCGGCCTGGCGCCGTTTTTCCATGCTTCGCGCACGGCGGATGAAACCTTTTCCAAGCCGCATCCGGCGATGATCGAGGAGTTGCTCGACGAACTGTCGATCGCGCCCGAGCGCGCCCTGATGATCGGCGATACCAGCCACGACCTGGAGATGGCGCGTAATGCCGGCATCGCTTCGCTGGCAGCCGGTTTTGGCGCCCACCCGCCGGACAGCTTGGCGGCGTTCGGGCCGCTGGCGGTATGCCGTGATTTTTCCGAACTGGCGTCCTGGCTGCGCCGGCATGCCTGAACGGCGTCTGATCTGCGCCAGTTCGGAACTGGCCGAGGCGGGGCAGGGCGTGCGCTTCGAGGTCAAGGAAAAGCACCGCAGCGCGCCCGCGCCCGCCTTCGCCATTCGCTGGCGCGGCCGAGCCTATGCGTATCTCAACCGTTGCGGCCATATCCCGGTCGAACTGGATTGGCAACCCGGCGAGTTCTTTGACTACAGCCAGCATTATTTGATTTGCGCCACTCATGGCGCGCTCTATGATCCCGCTACCGGCGCTTGCCAGGGCGGCCGTTGCGAAGGGCGCGGCCTGACGCCGCTGCCGGTGATCGAGCAGCAAGGCAATATCTATTGCGAGGAAATCTGAATGTCCGACGATAACGAAAAAAATGTAGCCGAAACCATCGAGCGCAGCATGCTCGAACGTTTGGTGCTGGCCTATCTGAATGAACAGCGCCGGGCGCGCCGTTGGGGCGTGTTCTTCAAACTATTCGGCATCGTCTGGTTATTCCTGGTGTTTTTTGTGTTGCTCGGCCATTTCGACGGCGAATTCGTCTCCACCACGCCGCATACCGCACTGGTCGATCTGAAAGGCGAAATCGGCGGCGACGCCGGCGTCACCGCCGATGCCCTGGTCAGTGCATTGAATACTGCATTCGACGACAAGCACACCAAAGCGGTGGTTTTGCGCATCAACAGCCCCGGCGGCAGCCCGGTGCAGGCCGGCCAGGTGTTTGATGAAATCAAGCGCTTGCGCACGGCCTATCCCAAGATTCCGCTCTATGTCGTGGTGGACGATATCTGCGCCTCCGGCGGCTATTACATCGCCGCGGCGGCCGACAAGATATTCGTCGACAAGGCCTCGCTGGTCGGCTCGATCGGCGTGTTGATGGATGGCTTCGGCTTCACCGAAAGCATGAAAAAGCTCGGCATCGAGCGGCGTATGCTGGCCGCCGGCGATAACAAGGGCTTCCTGGACCCGTTCTCGCCGATCCAGCCGGAGCAGCAAATGCACGCCAAGATGATGCTGGAGGAAATTCATCAGCAATTCATCCAGGTGGTGCGCCAGGGGCGCGGCAAACGCCTGAAGGAAACGCCGGACATGTACAGCGGCCTGCTCTGGAGCGGCGCGCGCAGCATCGAACTGGGCCTGGCCGATGCCTTGGGCAGCCTCGACTACGTGGCGCGCGAAGTCGTCAAAGTCGAGGACATCGTCGATTTCACGCCGCAAGAAGGCCTCGCGGATCGTCTGGCGCGCCGCATCGGCACGGCAGCGGGCGATGCGATGCGGCCCTGGGCCGGCGCCGCGACCCGTTTGCATTGATGCACGCTTACGTCCCCATCGCCTGCAGCGAACATGAGCGGCTGGAGTTCGCCGTGTTGCGCCGCCAGAAACTCACGCTGCGGCTGCTGGACGAGTCGTGCCAGGCGCGTACGCTGAACGTGCTGCCGATTGATGTCGCGACACGCGATCAGGCCGAGTGGCTGACATACCGTGACGATTCCGGCGCGACCGGGGTGGTGCGGCTGGACCGGATGCAGGTTCTGTAAGGCGGAACGGCTAGCGCGTTTCGCGCTAGCCGTCTCTTCAGCGGCGGCCGGCCCGGCTCAAACCCCGTTCTGTTTGAACCACGCCTGCATGCGTCGCCAGCCGTCTTCGGCTTCTTCCTTGCGATAGCTCGGGCGGTAATCGGCGTTGAACGCGTGCGGCGCATTGTCGTAGACGTGGATGCGCGAGTTCTTGCCGGCGGCGGCCAGGGCGGCCTGCATCTTGTCCACGCTATCCAGCGGAATGCCTTGATCAAGGCCGCCATAGAGGCCGAGCACCGGGGCTTTCAGATCGCCGGCGAGGTCGATCGGGTGTTTCGGCGTCAGCGCACCGGCGGCGCCGACCAGACGGCCGTACCAGGCGACGCCGGCTTTAACGCCCGGGTTGTGCGCGGCATAGAGCCAGGTGATGCGGCCTCCCCAGCAAAAGCCGGTGATGCCCAGTCGGGTCGTGTCGGCAGCATGGTTCTTGGCCCAGGCGACGCACGCATCGAGATCGCTCATGACCTGGCTGTCCGGCACCTGCGCGACGATCTTGGTCAGGATGTCCTGAATCACGCTGTACTGGCGCGGGTCGCCCTGGCGCGCAAACAGCTCGGGCGCAATGGCCTGATAACCGAGTTTGGCCAGGCGACGACAGATGTCCTTGATGTGTTCATGCACGCCGAAGATTTCCTGCACCACAAGTATCAACGGGAAGGGGCCGCCCTGCGCAGGCTGGGCGCGATAAGCCGGCATCGCGCCATCCGCCGTCGGTATGGAAACCTCCCCGGCCAGCAAACCCTCGGCGGAGGTGGCGATGACGGTATGCGCCATGACCGGCTGCACCGCCAACGCGAAACCGGCGCCCAGCGCCGTGACCAAAAAACCACGCCGGTCTTGCGCCAGAGGCGGGGGAATCAGACTGTCGAATTCGGCTTGCAGATCATCGGCGATGTCGTTCATGGCTAGATCCTCGAGTTGGGGGAGTGTGCAAGGCTACCCGACATGCGGGCGGATCGGTAGAGCCCGGCGGCGGTCAGGAAGCTGCGCGCAATTCGATAAGCGCAGAGGGTCCATCAACCGAGTCATGGCGGCGCTGATTAGTTCATCATTCACGTGAAGTCTGGTTGGCATCCAATTGATTTAACTTTATTTTTGCCTTCTCATTAACGACGAGACTCCGCACAGCCATAAGCCGCCGATGTCCCGCCGGCATCGTGGACCTGAGCAAAGGAATGCAGCCGGCGCTCGGGTTGGAGCCCGCCATGCCGGCTTCGGATGGCCAGTCCTGGATGAGGTAGCATCGCCGAAAACGCATGGGAGGCGCGATGAACGACAAAGGCTTTGGCAAACGGCTGGCGCGGGAACTGCCGCGCTGGCAACAGGAAGGCTGGGTGAGCGATGCGGGCGGGCGAGCCATTCTCGCCGACCTTGCCGCGCGACAACCGGCGCAGTCGTGGGCCGCCTTGCTGGCATTGATCGGCGCGCTTCTGCTCGGCGTCGGCGTCATCACCTGGTTTGCCGCTCATTGGAACGAAATGGGCAAGCTGATCAAGGTGATCCTCATCGTGCTCGCGCTCGGCGCCAGCCATGTCGCGCATGGCTACTGCATGACCCGGGCCGCATTGCCGAAACTGGCCCAGGGCATGGCGCTGCTCTCGGTGCTTTTCTTTGGCGCCGCGATCATGCTGATCGGCCAGATCTACCATATCGACGCCCACTTTCCGGATGGCATCGCGCTTTGGGCGGCGGCCGGCCTGCTGACGGCGTGGCTGCTCGCCTCGCAGCCGGCGCTGCTGGCCTCGATCGCGTTGGCGGCGCTGTGGACCTGGTTCGAACAGCTGGAATACCGGGTGATGAACTGGCCGTTGCTCGCCTATCTGGCGCTCGCCGCCGTGCTGCTGTTACGCCATGACTGGCGCCTGGCCGCGCGCGCCTGGGGCGGGCTGTGCATCCTCTGGCTGCTCGGCTGGCACGCCCAACCGGGGTTCGACCTGGCCGGGGAGGTACACGCGCAAGCGCATATTCGCCTGTTCGCCCTGCAAGTGCTCCTCTTCGCCGGCGGCTGGGCGCTGGCGCAGGCGAATACACACCCGTTCGCGCGCGCCCTGCGCGCCGATTTTCTGTTGGCCGCACTGATCGGCGCCTTCATCTTCACCTTTCCCGACTTCGCCCTGCAGCGCACCCTAGCCAATGGCAACCTCATGCCGTGGCTCGTCGCGCTCGCCGGCGCCGCGGCGTTCTATGCCTTCGGCATCTTCCATCTGGTTCGAACCAGCGAGCTGACGGCCGACCGGCTGCGCATCGGCATCGCCCTGGCGACCGCCTTTCTCTTGCTGCTGGCGGCCGAGGTCACCGTGCCGCGCAGCAACGGCCTGCCGGCGCTGCTCTGGAACGCGCTTTTCCTCGGCGTGCTGTACTGGATCGGCGACCTCGGCGTGCGCCACGGCGACCGCCTGATGGTGAACCGCGCCTTCACCGGCTTTGCCGTCTGGTTGCTGGCCCGCTACTTCGACACCTTCTGGACCCTGATGGACCGCGCGCTGTTTTTCATGGCCGGCGGCATTTTGCTCCTGGCCGGCGGCGGTTGGCTGGAACGCAGGCGCAGGGCGCTCATGCGCGACATTGAAGCCAGGGGGCAATCATGACGCTCTGGCCTAAGCTCATGCTGCTGCTGGCCGTCGAGGTTGCTGCGCTGGCGGCGATGATCGCCGACAAGCAATGGACGCTCAGCACCGGCACGCCGGTCCTGCTGCAAACCGAGCCGGTCGATCCGCGCTCGTTGTTCATGGGCGATTACGCCCGTCTCAACTACACGATCAGCCAACTGCCCCTCACTGGCGAAGCGGCGCTCGCCGGCGACAAGGACTTCAAGCGGCACGACACGGTCTGGGTCGCGCTCAAACCCGAGCCCGGCGGCGCGAAAGCCATTTCCGTGCATCACCAGCGCAACGCCGTCCCAGCCGGGCTGATCGCGCTCAAGGGCGAGGTGGACGATTTCGACGGCGGCGGCTGGGTCCGCACCGGCAACCGGCAAGCCAGGCAACACACGCTATTCGTGCGCTACGGCATCGAACAGTACTTCGTCCAGGAAGGCACCGGCCGTCAGATCGAGCGCCCGACCGGCGGCGAAAAAGTCACCATCCACGTCGCCATCGACAGCCGCGGCAAAGCCGGCATCCAGGCGGTGCTGCTCGACGGCCGCGAGGCTTATCGGGAGACGTTGTTTTGATGTGCCGCGCCGCTAAGCGAGACGCTACCGGCAGCCTGCAAGGCAAGGACGATTCACTCTTCCGGTCGTTGGATCAAGCCAACAACCGCGCAGGTGCGGGACAGGTTTTTTATGTTGCAGCCCGCGTAGGGCGGAAAAGCGCAGCGCCTTCCACCCTGCTCACTGTCCGTAGTCTTGCGCCGATGGCTCGACATTCACCTCAATCCTTGAATGGCGTCTCGACCTAAGCAAGAACACCGTCAATACGTCAAAGGCCATGCGTACTCCGGGTTCGGCAGCCCCAACGACCCGCTCACGGAATCGCCACCTCCAGCAGTATCCGCGCCGCCCAATCTTCTTGGGGCTGCACCAGGCCGACGGTGGGAAACAGCCGATGCGGCGTCAGCGCGGGCAGCACGGCCTGCACGTCTTCCGGCTGCACGAAGTCGCGCCCGTCCAGATAGGCCCAGGCTTGCGCGACGCGCAGCAGGCCGAGGCCGGCGCGCGGCGACAGGCCGGCGATGAAGCGCGCATCCTGCCGGCTGGCGGCGATCAGGGCTTGCAGATAATCGAGCAGCGCATCGGCCACGTGCACCTGCTGCACCTGTTTTTGCTGCACGACGAACTCGTCGGCGCTGATCGCCGCCGGCAACGCCGCCAGCAGGTCGCGCCGGTCCTCGCCGCGCAGCAGGGCGCGTTCCGCCGCGTGGTCGGGAAAACCCAGACGGATGCGCAGCAGAAAGCGGTCGAGCTGCGATTCCGGCAGCGGAAAGGCACCGATCTGGTCGCTCGGATTTTGCGTCGCAATGACGAAGAACGGCGTCGGCAGCGGGCGCGTTTCGCCTTCCAGCGTCACCTGGCCTTCCTCCATCGCTTCCAGCAGCGCGCTTTGCGCCTTCGGGCTGGCGCGGTTGATTTCGTCCGCCAGGATCACCTGCGCAAAGATCGGGCCGGGATGGAAGCTGAAACTGCCGCTGTCGCGGTCATAGATGGCGGCGCCCAGGATGTCGGCCGGCAGCAGGTCGCTGGTGAACTGGATGCGGTGAAATTCCAGTCCCAGCGTGCGCGCCAGGGCGTGCGCCAGCGTGGTCTTGCCGACGCCGGGCACGTCCTCGATCAGCAGATGGCCGCGCGCCAGCAGGCAGGCCAGGCACAGACGCACCTGGTTCGCCTTGCCTAATACGACGTGATTGATCTGGGTCAGGGCTTGCTGCAGGGCGGGTGTCATGGTTTTTCGATGCTTGCGGGGACGACGCTGGCGGGTTTGGCTCTGAAATGATCGCCGAGCCGTTCCATGTATAGATAGATCACCGGCGTCAGGTACAGCGTCAGGAACTGCGACAGGACCAGACCGCCCACCACGGCCAAACCCAGCGGCTGGCGGATTTCCGCGCCCGCCCCCCAGCCGATGGCGATGGGCAGGGTGCCGGCCAGCGCCGCCAGCGTGGTCATCATGATCGGCCGGAAGCGGACCAAACAGGCCTGGAAAATGGCGTCTTGCGCCGGCATGCCTTCCTTGCGCTGCTTGTCGAGGGCGAAGTCGATCATCATGATGGCGTTTTTCTTGACGATGCCGATCAGCATGATGATGCCGACGAAGGCATACAGGCTCAGATCCACCTTGAACAGGGTCAGCGTCAGCAGCGCGCCGAGGCCGGCCGAGGGCAGGCCGGACAGGATGGTGAGCGGGTGGATGAAGCTCTCGTAGAGGATGCCCAGCACCAGATAAACCACCAGCACCGCCACCAGCAGCAGCAAGCCCAAGCCCTGCTGCGAGGCCTCGAAGGCCTGCGCCGCGCCTTGCAGGCTGGTGTTGAGCGAAACCGGCAGGCGCATGTCCCGTTCCATCGCCTTCAGGCTTTCCACCGCCTCGCCGAGCGAAACGCCGGGCTGCAGGTTGAACGAGATCGTCACCGACGGCAGCTGGCCCTGGTGATTGACGGTCAGCGCCTGCGAGGCGCGGGTGATGCGGGCCACGGTGTCGAGCGGAATCAGATTGCCGTTGCTGGAAAGCACATGCAGCCGCGCCAGGATGGCGGGATCGGCCTGGAATTCGGGCGCCAGTTCCAGTATGACCTGGTACTGGTTGGTGGCTCCGTAGATGGTGCTGATCTGGCGCGAACTGAACGCGCTCTGCAGCGCATCCTCGACCTGGCCGAAACTCAAGCCCAGCGCGGCGATCTTGTCGCGATCGACGTCGAGCGCCATCACCGGGCTCTTGTTGTTCAGATTGCTGTTCACATCGAGGAAGCCGGGCAGCTTGCGGATGCGTTCGAGCAATGTATCGGTCCAGCGATACAGCTCGTTCAGATCGGTGTCCTGCAGCGTGTACTGATACTGGCCGGAGGTGATCTGCCCGCTCAAGCGGATGGCGGGCGGGTTTTGCAGCGAGACCTTGATGCCGGGCACGGAGGCCAGCTTGGGCCGCAGTTCCTGGATCAATTCGTCCGGGGTCAGCCGGCGCGGGTTGGCGACGCCATGCCGCGGCTTCAGCTTGAACAGCATGATGCCGGTGTTCGCGGTGATGCGGGAACCGCCGGCGCCCACCACCGACATGAAGGTTTCGATATTGGGGTTCTTGGCCGCAATGGCCGCGACGGCGCGCTGGCGCGCCACCATGCTGGCGAAGGAAGCGTCCGGCGCGCCCTCGGTGTAGGCGATGATCTGGCCGGAATCGCCGCTGGGCAGGAATTCCTTCGGGATATCGCGATACAGGGCAATGCTGGCCGCCACGGTCAGCAGGAAGACCGCCAGCACCCAGGGCGAATGCGCCATCGCCCAGCTCAGGCTGCTGCGGTAGCCGTCCAGCAGGCGGGCGAAGCCGCGCTCGAACAGCCCGTACAGGCGGCCGTGCCGGCGGGCCTTCTGCGGGCCCAGATCGGCCCGCAGCATCCGGCTGGCCAGCATCGGCGTCAGGGTCAGCGAGACGAAACCGGAGACCAGGATGGCGGCGCTGATGGTCACCGCGAATTCATGCAGCAGGCGGCCGATGATGCCGCCCATGAACATCACCGGGATGAACACGGCGACCAGGGACAGCGTCATCGAAATGATCGTGAAACCGATCTCGCGCGCGCCCTGGATCGCCGCCTGGAACGGGGTTTCCCCCTTTTCCACATGGCGCACGATGTTCTCCAGCATGACGATGGCGTCGTCCACGACGAAGCCCACCGACAAGGTCAGCGCCAGCAGCGACAGGTTGTCCAGGCTGTAGCCGAAGGCGTACATGACGGCGAACGTGCCGATGACCGAGATCGGCAAGGCCAGCGCCGGAATCAGCGTGGCCGACAGATTGCGCAGGAACAGCAGAATCACCAGGATCACCAGACAGCCGGCCAGCACCAGCGTGAACTGCACATCGTTGACCGATTCGTGGATGGAGACGCTGCGGTCGTAGAACACCTTCAGTTCGATGGAGGCCGGCAGTTTTTCCTGGAACGCCGGCAAGACGGCCTTGATGGCGTCCACCGTGGCGATGGTGTTGGCGCCGGGCTGGCGCTGAATCGCCAGGATGATGGCGCGCGCTTGCCGGTCCTTGTCGACCAGCCAGTTGGCCCGCTTGTTGTCTTCGACGCTGTCGTGCACGGCCGCGACCTCTTCCAGTCGCACCGGCGCGCCGTTGCGATACGCCACGATCAACGGCCGGTAGGCGGCGGCGTTTTCCAGTTGGCCGTTGGTGCGGATCGAGAAACTCTGTTTTTCGCCTTCCAGACTGCCGGTCGGCAGGTTGACGTTGGCTTGCGCGACCGCCTTCTGCAATTCGTCGATGCCGATGCCGCGCGAGGCGAGCTGATTCGGATCGGCATGAATGCGGATGGCGAATTTCTGGGCGCCGAAAATCAGCACCTGGGCGACGCCGGGGATCGTGGAAATGCGCTGTGCGAGCTGGGTCTCGGCGTATTCGTTCACCGCCTGCAAAGGCAGCGTGGCGGACAGCATGGCGATATAGAAGATCGGGCTGTCGGCCGGATTCACCTTGCGATACGAGGGCGGCGTCGGCATGTCCGGCGGCAACTTGCGCTGCGCCGCGGCGATGGCCGCCTGGACGTCCTGGGCGGCGGCGTCGATGTCCCGTTCCAGGCTGAATTGCAGCGTGATCGACGTGGCGCCGCGGGCGCTGACGGAACTCATGTTGTCCAGCCCGGCGATGGTCGAAAACTGCGCCTCCAGCGGCGTCGCCACGGACGCGGCCATGGTCTCCGGCGAAGCGCCCGGCAGGTTGGCGCTGACCGAAATAGTGGGAAAGTCGACGCTGGGCAGTTCCGATACCGGCAGAGCGCGGTAAGCCAGGATGCCGAAAATCACGAACGCCGCCATCAGCAGCGTGGTCATCACCGGCCGGCGGATGCAGAGTTCGGGCAGTTGCATGCGCTTGCGCTCAGTGCGCCGCAGCGGGGGAGGGCGGCTTCTTCCCGGCTGCGGACGGGGATTTCACCTTCACCTTGGCGCCCGGAACCAGGCGGGAATGGCCATCGGTGACGACGGTTTCGCCGGCCGCGAGGCCCTTGCTGATCACCGCCCAGCCGGCCTGGACGAAGCCGACTTCCACGCTGCGCATTTCGCTGCCGGCATCCGCTTTGACGACATGGACAAAACTGCCGTCCGGGCCTTGCTGCACCGCCTCGGCGGGCGTCACCACCGCCGCGCGCAGGGTATCCAGGCGCAGGTTCAGGTTGAGGAACTGTCCCGGCGACAGCAAGCCTTGTTCATTCGCCAGTTCGGCTTTCATCCGAATGGTGCCGGTAGAGGTATCGACGGCGTTGTCGATGAAACGGGTCGCGCCGCTGAGCACCTGAGCGCCTTCGCCCGGCGCCTGCACAGCGACCTGGATGCCGCCCCTGGCCATGGCGGCGCGGATGTCGGGCAGATGCTTTTCCGGCACCGCGAAGGAGACGTAGATGGGCTGCACCCGGTTCACCACGGCCAGCGCGGTTTCGTTGATCTTCACCGAAGCCCCGGGATAAACCAGCTTGGCGCCAACGATGCCGGCGAAAGGCGCGCGCAACGTGGTGTAGCCGAGTTGCAGACTGGCCAGATCCAGCGCGGCCTGATCGGCCGCAATCGTGGCGCTCAAGGCGGCGGCGTTGGCGCGGACTTCGGCGACTTTTTCCTCGGCGACGAAGCCCTGTTTCTGCAGCGTCTGATAGCGTTCGACATCGGCGCGCGCCTTGATCAGCAAGGCCTGGTCGCGCGCCAGTATGGCCTCGGCCTGGGCCACCTTGGCCTTGAAATCGGCCGGATCGAGCTGCAACAAGACCTGGCCGGCGCTCACCCGTTGCCCTTCGCTGAAAGGAACCTCGCTGACCTGGCCATCGACGCGCGATTTCAGCGTGACGCTGGCATAGGCCTCGCCGCGCCCGACCACCGGCAGCAATACCGGCATGTCACGCAGGCTGGCCTGGGCGACGCTGACCGGCACCGGCGGCGGCGGTTTTTTCGCGGCGCCGGCTTGCTCTGCCGGCCGGCCGCCGAACTGGTAAGCGAGGCCGCCCGCAAGTGCGGCGGCGAACAGCAACAGCGATACGGATTTGAGCTTCATCGGGCCGGTCCAGTCAGCGGAACATCCGCCAGCAATCAGACATGCAAATTACGCGATTTCTGCAATTCGTGCGCGCCGGCCGAGGCCTGTGTCGCAACCCCGTGTCGCAACCCCGTGTCGCCGCCCCGTCGCGGTTCAGCGCGGTTCAGCGCTTTTCAGTCTTCCCGCCGCAACTGCGGGAACAGGATCACATCGCGAATGCTGGGCGAATCGGTCAGCAGCATGATCAGGCGATCGATGCCGATGCCCTCGCCGGCGGTGGGCGGCAGGCCGTGTTCGAGCGCGCGGATATAGTCGCGGTCCTTGAACATGGCCTCTTCGTCGCCGGCCTCCTTGGCGGCCACCTGCTCGTCGAAGCGGGCTTCCTGGTCTTCCGGATCGTTCAGCTCGGAGAAGCCGTTCGCGATCTCGCGGCCGACCATGAACAGTTCGAAACGGTCGGTCAGGTTCGGATCGACATCGTTGCGGCGCGCCAATGGCGAGGTTTCCGCCGGATAGTCGATGATGAAGGTCGGCTGGATCAGCAGGTGTTCGGTGGTCTCTTCGAACAAGGTCAGCTGCAGGCCGCCGAGGCCGTCTTTCGGGCGGAAGGCGATCTTGCGGCGCTGCAGTTCGGCGATGACGAAGTCCTTGTCGTCGAGCGGCGCAGCGCGCAATTCCGGGTGGTACTGGCGCACCGCGTCGAGCGCGGTGAGACGGGCGAACGGCGCGCCCAGGTCGATCTGGTGGCCCTGATACGGCACCGTCGTGGTGCCCAGCACCTTCTCGGCGATGTCGCGGAACATCGTCTCGGTGAAATCCATCAGGTAGCGGTAATCGCGATAGGCCTCGTAGAACTCGACCATGGTGAATTCCGGGTTGTGCCGGGTCGAAATGCCTTCATTGCGGAAGTTGCGGTTGATCTCGAAGACTTTTTCCAGGCCGCCGACGACCAGCCGCTTCAGGTACAGCTCCGGCGCGATGCGCAGGAACAGCTGCATGTCGAGCGCGTTGTGGTGCGTCTCGAACGGCTTGGCGGAAGCGCCGCCCGGGATCGGATGCATCATCGGCGTTTCCACTTCCAGGTAGCCGCGCGCCGTGAAGAACTCGCGCATGGCCTGGATGACCTTGGAGCGGATCATGAAGGTGCGGCGGGAATCGTCGTTGGTGATCAGATCGAGGTAGCGCTGGCGGTATTTCTGCTCCTGGTCGCTGAGGCCGTGGAATTTTTCCGGCAGCGGCCGCAACGCCTTGGTCAGCAAACGCACCGAACTGGCCTGGATGGTCAGCTCGTTGGTCTTGGTCCGGAACAGGCTGCCGGTGACGCCGAGGATGTCGCCCAGATCCCAGCGCTTGAAGGCGTCGTAGGCTTCCTCGCCGATCGCCTCGCGCGAAATGTAGATCTGCACGCGGCCGCTCATGTCCTGCAGGGTGGCGAAACTGGCCTTGCCCATGACCCGCTTCAACATCATGCGGCCGGCCAGTTGCACCGAGACCGGGCTGGCTTCCAGGTCTTCCTTGGCGGTCTCGCCATGCGCCGCATGCAGATCGGCGGCGTAGTCGCGGCGCTCGAAGTCGTTCGGAAAGGCAATGCCTTGCGCGCGGATGCCGGCCAGCTTCTCGCGGCGTTCGGCGATGATCTGGTTTTCGTCGTGTTGCGGTTGGGTGGTTTCGTTCATGGTAAGTACAGTTCAATAGAAAGTTAAAACGGTCATGCCGAGCGTGGGCTAGCTGGATTATTGCGGCAAGGCGTCCAGCAACTCGTTCATTTTTTTGAAGCGCGGGGCCTGCACGGTCAACGCCTTGAGGCGGGCTTTGAGGCGCTCGCCGGACATCAGCAGCGGGATGATTTCAGCGTCGCGGGTTTTCTTGAACTCCTCCCAGATCGCCTTGAATTCCGTCAACGCCGGCTGGGCGGTCCGCAGCGCGCCATTTTTCAAGGCGGCGGCGAGGAGGGCATCCAGATCCTTGCTCGACTTGAGGGCGTCGTCATAGCGCATTTCCAGCACGGCGCGATCGTCTTCGCTCAGCATGGCCATGGTTTGTTGGCGCGTCGTGGTCAGCGTGGATTTGATATCGGCCACCTGTCCGGCCAGGGCGAATGCGGGCAAGACCAAGCAGGCGACTGAAGTCAGCAAAACGGCGAGGGCATGTTTCATCGTGCATTCCTTAACGAAGTTGGAAACAATCTGTAGTCTACGTACCACGTGCTGCAAAACGATCGCAAATCGAACTACCCATTGAATGGTAGCGAGGCTGTGTAGGCTCAACCTCAAACCCATGCCGCCATGCGAAACCATCTGCCATGAGGAAATCACCATGCGCTTATTCATTTTACTTGTGACCCTGCTGGCATGCGGCCAGTACGCCCAGGCCGCCGACTACGCCCGCGAGCAACGCTGGGCGGACGAGATATTACCCGCTGTTCTCGATGGCGGCCCGGTCTGGCTGGAACAAGCCGGCGGCCGCAAGTTTCTCAGCCTGTACAACGAAGCAGCCAAGGCGCGCGGCGCGGTGATCCTGGTACACGGCATGGGCGTTCACCCGGACTTTGGCATTAACGGTGCGTTGCGCACCCGCTTGGCGGAGCAGGGCTACACCACGCTGTCTATCCAGATGCCCGTGCAAGCGGCCAGCGCGACGCCGGGCGACTACGTGGCGACTTTCCCGGAAGCGAGCGAGCGTATCGGCAAGGCGGCGGCCTGGCTCAAGGCCAAGGGCTACGACAAAATCGCCCTCATTTCCCATAGCCTGGGCGGGCGCATGGCACGCAGCCATTTCGTGGCCAACAAGGCGTCGCCGGTCAAATGCTGGGCGGCATTGTCGATGGGTTTCGACGATTTCAAAGGCGTGTCCGTGCCCGTCTTCGACATCTATACGGAACAGGATCATCCGCCGGTGTTGAACATGGTGGCCGCCCGCAAGCGGACCATGGCGAATCGCGCCTCGGTGCAGCGCATGTTGCCGGCCACTGGCCATTTCTACGAGGGCAAGGAAGCCGAAGTGGCCAAGCTCGTTCGGGAATGGCTGGACAAGACCCTATAAGCCGACTGATCCAAAATCCGGCAGTTGCCCGTGCTGATGGTGATCAACGGGGGACTATCGGAGGTTCGACGGCGGCGAGGGTTTGCGTGAGGTGGTCGCAAACGCAGCGCCAGACGGACTCGTCGCGCAATTGCTCCACTGCCTCTTTCGCCCAAGCCGGAAGCCGCACCGAGACTGACCTCATCCGGTGAGCGCTTGTCTCGCGACATCACAGGCAAGCGCAACAGCCACGGCGTGTTCACCAGCGCGCCCGACTTGGAGACTGCCAGCAACGAGTACATCGCCGCGCACAACGCCAATCCAAAGCCATACATTTGGCCGCCAAGGCCAGCGATTCCTCGCCAAGCCCACCGGTGCTCGCGCCGTCTTGAATATGAACAGTTCTATTTGACGCCCTACGCTAGATCCGGGTGCCGCCGCGCCGATTCTTGACCCTTGCAAGCAGTTGCTTGCAGTCCACCCGCACGATATGTCGGCGTGAGAGCAGGTTCTTGCGGGCGAACTGTTCCAGAGCCTCGTTGTTCTCGGTGAGGGTGTGGATATGCAGGCTGCGCATGTCGCTCATGATGTAGAGGCTGCGGACCTCAGGCTGGCGGGCAAGAGCCTCGGCGACGGTCTCGATGCCCTGCGGGTCCACCTCGACATCGAAGAAGGCCGACACAGTGGTGCCGATCTTCTCCGGGTTGACGATGACGGTGAACTTCTCGATGACGCCTTCTTCGATCAAGCGCTGCACCCGGTCGCGCGCATGCACGCGCGAGATGTTCAGTTCACGGGCGATGTCGGCGAAGCTCATGCGGCCGTCGTCGATCAGCATGGCCAGTATCTTCTGATCCATGTCGTTCATCAGAGCCTCCTAATCCTGTCGGTCACAGGAACACGTTCCACAGCATGCGCAGCGAGATCACCAGCACCAGTCCGCCGAATATGCGCTTGATGTTCTTCACCGGCAGGTCATGCGACAGACGTACGCCCAGCGGGGCCAGCAGGATGGAACAGGCGGCGATGGCAGCCAGCGCCGGCAGGGAAATGTAACCCAGGCTGTCCGGAGGCAGTGCGGCCTGACTCCAGCCCGATAGGATGAAGCCCGCCGCGCCGAACACGGCGATGGGGAAGCCGAGGGTGGTGGAGATGGCAATGGCGCGCTTGAGCTCCATATTGCAGGCGTGCAGGAAGGGCACCGTGATGTTGCCGCCACCGATGCCAAGCAAGGCGGAAAGCGAGCCGATGCCCAGGCCGGAGCCCCACAGCCCGACCCGACCGGGCAGACGCCAGTGAGGTGCAGGCTTCCAGTCGAAGATGAACTGGGTGCCGACCAACAACAGGAAGACAGCGAATAAACCCTTCAGGACATCCGCCGGGATGTAGCCCGCCAAGCTGCCGCTGGCGAAGCCGCCCAGCAACGTGGCGGGCGCCAGCAGGCGGACCACGCTCCAGTCGATGGCGCGTCGCCTGTGCTGTGCAAGGATGGCGGATAGCGAAGTGAACACGATGGAGCCCAGCGAAGTGCCGACGGCCAGGTGCGGGATGATCTCCCCCGGCAGGCCCTGGTGCTGGAAGATCCAGATCAGGGCGGGGACGATCACGACGCCGCCGCCGATGCCCAGCATGCCGGCGAGTAACCCGGCGACCAGACCGAGGGCGAGAAATGAGGCGATATCCAGCATGTTGCGATCCTTGTTTGTTGTGGCTTCAGGCGCCGGCGGCGGCGCCGTCGCTGCGGGGGTCGGAGGCGGCTTCGGCGCTGCCGTCAGGCAGCACGCGGATGACGCCGGCGTGCCCCATCATTTGCGAGTAGGCCTCCACCCGTTCCACTTCGTGGCCGCGCCTTTCCAATTCTGCGAACACCTCCGGGTCAAAGCAGGCCTCCAGCTTCAGGCTGTCAGAGCTTTGCCCCCAGGTGCGTCCGAGCAGCCAGCGCGGGCTGTCCAGCACGCTGGCCAGCGGCAGGCGGTAATCCAGCGCGCGGGTGGCGACGGCCGCTTGGGTCTGCGGCTGGCCGTCGCCACCCATGGTGCCGTAGACCAGGCGGGGTCGGCCGTCCTCCAGGTACATCGCCGGGTTGAGGGTGTGGAAGGGACGCTTGCCCGGCTTCAGCACGTTGGCGTGGCGTGAATCAAGCGAGAACGAGGCGCCCCGGTTCTGCCAGAGTATGCCGGTGTCGCCGGCCACGATACCGCTGCCGTACTCATGATAAAGGCTCTGGATGGCGCTCACCGCGCGGCCCTGGGCGTCCATGACCCCAAACCAGACCGTGTCGGCCGGCCCCACTCCGCGTCCCCAGGGCGCCGCCCGGTTCGGGTCGATGCCGGCGGCGAGGGCGTCGAGACGGCCGGGCGCGAGCAGTTCGGCGACAGGCACGGCGACGTGGTCCGGATCGGCCACGTACCGGTCGCGCAGCCGGAAGGCCTGCTTGGTGGCCTCCACGGCGAGGTGTACGTAATCGGCGGAAAGGTGGCCGTACTGCGTCAGCTCGAAACGATCGAGCTGGGCCAGGATGAGCAGGGATGCGAGTCCCTGGCTGGGGGGCGGCATGTTGACCGCCAGCCCGTTGCGATAGGCCACGCTGATCGGCGCCACCTCGCGGCTGCGGAAGGCAGACTGGTCCTCGCCGGCCAACAGGCTGCCGGCCGCCGCCAGGCCGCGAGCGACGCGGCGGCCCAGCTCGCCGCGGTAGAAGCTGTCGGCGCCGTCGCGCTGCAGCAGACGCAGGGACTCCGCCAGCTGCGGTTGGCGGAAAACCGAGCCGGCCTCCGGGATCCGCCCGCCGGGAGCATAGATATCGGTCAGGCCCGTGCAGCCGCCCAGCTCCGCCCACTTCTGCGCAAGCAAGTCGCCCTGCCCGGCGCTGCATGGAAAACCTTGCTCGGCGTAAGTGCGAGCGGGATCGAGCAGATCCGTCCAGGCCAAGCGTCCGCCCCACTGGCCGCGGCTGAAAGCATGCGCGGACCCCCAAACCGAAACCAGGCCGGCGACGGTGTTGGCGGCATGCGGACCGCGGCCGGGGATGGCGGCGTGGCCCTGGTCGGTATAGAACCCGGGAGCGTAGCGGCATCCGGCGGGACCGGCGCCGTCCAGTCCGGTCAGCCGGCCGGCTGCGTCGCAGACGAGCCAGAAGCCGTCGCCGCCCAGGCCGTTCATGTGCGGATAGAGCACGCAGAGGCTGCTGCCGACCGCCAGGGCGGCCTCGATGGCGTTGCCGCCGGCCGCGAGCACCGCCTTGCCGGCCGCCGTGGCCAGATGGTGCGGCGAGGTGACGACGCCACGGGAGGACGCGGCATAGCGCGCCATCATGCCTCCTGCAGCGGAAAATGGCAGGCTACCTGGCGCCCCAGCTGTTCGATCAGCACCGGGTCGCTCTGCCGGCAAGCGTCGCGCGTCTGCGGGCAGCGCCCGGCGAAGCGGCAGCCCTTGGGCAGGTTAACCGGACTGGGAATCTCCCCCTTGAGCGGCACCGTCAGCGGCGCGCCGAACTTCGGGAAGGCCTGCATCAGGCCGCGGGTATAGGGATGCCTGGGGGTGTTGAGTATCTCTGCGGTGGAGCCCTGCTCGACGATGCGTCCCAGATAGAGCACCGCAATCCGGTCGCATAGATAGCTCGCCACGCCCAGATCGTGAGTGATGAATACCAGCGTGATGCCGGATTCGGCGCAGAGATCGCGCAGCAGGTTCAGCACCTGGGCCTGTACCGAGACATCGAGTCCGGCCACCGACTCGTCGGCCATGATCACCTGCGGCTCGGCCGCCAGCGCCCGGGCGATGGCCACGCGACGGATCTGGCCGCCGGACAGCTCGTTGGGATGGCGCGCGGCCATCTCGTGTGCCAGGCCGACCCGGTCGAGGAGGGCCATCACCCGTCCGACGACCTCCGCCTCCGGGCAGAGCCGGTGCAGGCGGATGGGCTCGGCCAGGATGTCGGCGATGCGCATGCGCGGGTTCATTGAGCCGCGCGCGTTCTGGTAGATGAAGGCCACCTCGCGGGCGAAGCGCCGGCACTCCTCGGGCGTGAGCTGGGCCAGGTCGCGCTGGCCATACAGCACACGGCCATCGGAGGCGGCTTCGAGGCCAAGCAGCAGGCGCACCAGCGTGGATTTGCCGGAGCCGCTTTCGCCCACCAAAGCGAGGGTATCGCCGCGTTTGAGCTCCAGGCGGACGCCGTCGAGCGCCTTGAGCTGACCGCGCGATTTGCCGAACCAGCCGGCGCGACCGAGTTCATAGCTGCGTTCGACGTCAAGCAGGGTGAAGACAGGTTCAGGGGTCATTTTCATCAGTCCGGAAACCAACAGGCGACCTGGCGGCCTGCGCGCCATTCGGCGACCGGCCGCTGCTCGCCGCAAACCGCCTGCGCTTTCGGGCAACGCGGGGCGAAGCGGCAGCCGGCGGGCATGGCGGCCAGGGGCGGAACCTGGCCGGGGATGGGCTGCAATCGACGCGAGCCGAGTTCCACCACGCAGGATTTTAGGCCGCGGGTGTAGGGATGCAGCGGCTGCTCCAGCACCTGCGCGCTGGGGCCTGCCTCGACGATCTGGCCGGCGTACATGACGGCGATGCGGTCGCAGACCTGGGCGCCCAGAGCGAGATCGTGGAGCACGAAGATCGCACTGGAATTCAGCGCCCGCACCCGCTCCAGGATCAGTTCCATGATCTGGGCCTGGATGGTCACGTCGAGGGCGCTGGTGGGTTCGTCGGCGAGCAGCAGCTCGGGGTTGCAGGCCAGCGCGATGGCGATCATGACGCGCTGCTGCATGCCGCCGGACAACTCGTGCGGGTAGGCGTTCAGGCGCAGCCCCGGCTCCGGGATGCCGACGCTGCGCATCAGTTCGACCGCGCGCTCGCGGCGATCCCATTTCGATAGCCCCAGGTGGCGCTTGAGCGGCTCGGCAATGTGCTGGCCAACGCTGAAACAGGGGTTCAGCGCCGCGGTGGCATCCTGGAAGATCAGCCCGATTTGGCTGCCGCGCAGTTTCCTGAAACTCGCCTCCGGCAGGCGGGTGAGCTCCTTGCCGTGGAATTTCAGGCTGCCCTCGATCGCCACTTCGGGCGCACGCAGCAGGCCGATGATGGCCATGGCGAGGGTGGACTTGCCGGCGCCGGACTCGCCGATCAGGCCCAGGCTTTCACCCGCCGCCAGCGAGAGGTTGATTCCGTCCAGCACGGCGGCCTTGCCCCTGCGCAGGGTGAAGTCACGAACCTGCAGCAGGGGGGCATCGACGGGTGGTTGGTCAGGCTGGTTCATCTTGCTTCAGTCCCTTTGCGTTTGCGGATCGAAGGCGTCGCGCAGTCCGTCGCCCAACAGGTTCAGGGCCACCAGCAGGATCGCCAGGGCCAGGCCCGGCACCCCGGATATCCACGGCGCCAGGGTGATGAAGGCGCGGCCCTCGGCGATCATCAGGCCCCAGTCTGGCGTCGGCGGCACCACGCCGATGCCGAGGAAGGACAGGCCGGACTCGAGCAGGATGGCGATGCTGACGCGCATCCCGGCCTGGACCAGGATGGGCGAGATCACATTGGGCAGCACATGCCGCCAGATGATCGCTGCGGTAGGCACGCCCATCAGCCGAGCCGCTTCGATGTAGGGCTGGCTCTTGACCTGGAGCACGTCGCCCCGGGTCATGCGGGCGAACGGGCCGACGAAGGACAGGGCCAGGGCATAGACCAGGTTTTCCGTGCCCAAGCCGAGCACCGCCATGAAGGCCATGGCCAGGATCAGTTCCGGGAAGGCCAGCAGACCGTCGACGATGCGCATCAGCACCCACTCGGTGCGTCCGCCGATGAGGCCGGCGGCGAGACCGATGGCGACCCCCGCGAGCAGACCCAGGGCGACCGAGGCGAAACCGATGATGAGTGCCAGGCGCGCGCCATAGAGCAGGCGCGAATACAGATCTTGGCCGTAGGAATCAGTGCCCAGCCAGTGCGCGGCGCTGGGCCCCTGCATGGCGGCCATCAAATCCTGGGCGGTGGGGTCGTGGGTGGCGATCCAGGGCGCCAGCAGCGCGCCGAGGACATAGACGGCGAGGATGGCCAGGCCGACCAGGGCGGTGCGCTGGCGGGCGATCGGCCCGAGGAAGCGACGGCGCCAGCCGGACGCGGCGACGAATGCAAGGGATTCGGCGGACATGGAGCGGTTTCCTTAACGCCTGCGCAGACGCGGATCGAGAAATTGATAGGTCTGGTCCACCGTCAGGTTGACCACCACGAACAGCAGGCCGGTCAACATGATGCCGGCCTGCACCACGATGTATTCGCGATTGAGCACCGCCGTGGTGACCATCATGCCGAGGCCGGGCAGCGCGAACACCACCTCGGTCATCACCGCGCCGCGCAGCATGCCGCCCAGTTGCAGGCCGATCACCGTGACCAGGGGCATCAACACGTTGCGCATGCCATGCACCCAGACCACCCGCCAGGCCGGCTCGCCGCGCGCCCGGGCGGCCAGGATGTAGGGCTGGCCGAGCACCTCGAGCAGGCTGGAGCGGGTGATGCGGGCGACCAGGCCGACATACCAGGCGCCCAGCGTGATCGCCGGCAAGGCCAGATGCCACAGCCCCTGCCAGAAATCCTCCCAGGGGGCGACGAAGCCCAGGGTGGGGAACCAGCCCAGCCCGACGCCAAACACCCAGATCAGGATGATGCCCAGATAGAAGCTGGGGAAGGCATTGCCGCCGATGGCCATCGTCGTGGCGGCCACGTCGATCCAGCTGTTGCGGTGCAGCGCCGCCATCACTCCGGCGGGTATGCCGATCAGCAACGCCACCAGCAGCGACAACGCCGCCAGGGACAGCGTCACCGGCAGCGCCTGCAGCACCGCCAGTTCGAAGATGTCCTGGCTGGTGATGTAGGAAGTGCCCCAGTCTCCCCGCACGAAATCGGCCAGCCAGCGCCCGTACTGGTGGTGCAGGGGCTGGTCGAGGCCAAGTTCGCGGGTGATCTGCTCGTAGGACGCCTGCGAATAGTCCGAGCCCAACATGATGCTGACCGGGTCGCCCGGGGCCAGCTTCAGGAAGGCGAAGCTGGCCACCGAAACCAGGAACAGCACCAGCAGGGTCTGTGACAGCTTGGTGGTGGCGGAATAGAACATCAGCCCAGCCAGACCGAGTGCAGGTTGAGCAGGTCGACCGGGATGTATTGGAAACCCTGCACCCGTTTGCTCAGTATCTTGAACACCTTCATGTGGGCCAGCACCGCCAGCGGCGCGTCGGCCATGAGGATGTCCTCGGCCTTGTCGTAGAGCTTCTTGCGCGTGGCCTGGTTGAGGGTGTCTTGCGCCTCGGAGACGTACTTGTCGAACTCCTTGTTGCTGTAGCCGACGAAATTCCAGGGCTTGCCGCTGTGCCACTCGGGGTAGATGGTCTCGTCCGGGTCCAGGTCGGCGATCCAGGCCTCGTCGTACAGGTCGAAGTCGCCGCCGTTGCGTCGCTTGGTCCACACCGCGCGGTCGAGCAGCTCGATCCTGGGCTTGATGCCGATCTTCTCCAGCATGGGCAGGATGAGCTGCGAGTTGCGCGTGCCGCTGCCGCCCGAGCCGGTGAAGCCCTGGCTGACGATGTAGACCGGGTTCACCTCGCCCTGGTCCTTCGCCTGCCTGCGATACTCCATGGCCTTCTTGAGATCGAAGAACTGGCCGCGGCCGGTCCTGCCGATGTTCTTGTCGTAGAAGCCGGCCATCGGCGGCGAGATCGGGCTGTAGGCCGGGATGGCCTCGCCGAAGTAGCCCTGCTGGACGATGGCGTTGCGGTCGATGGCGAAAGCCACGGCCTTGCGCAACATCGGGTCGTCGAACGGGGCGCGGCGGTTGTTCATGGCCACGAAGCTGTAGTTGCCCTCGACCTCGCCGTAGACCTTGAGGTCCTTGTTGGCCTTCAGCTGCGGAATGAACTGGAACGGCGACAGGCTCATGCCGTCGACCTGGCCGGCCATCATCGCCGCCACGGCGGCGGTCGGCTCCTTGATCAGCAAGATCTGCACGCCGTCCAGGTAGGGCAGGCCCGGTTCGAAGTAGTCCGGGTTGCGTTCCAGCGTGATCGACTCGTTCTCCCGCCAACCGGCGAAGCGGAATGGTCCGGTGCCAACCGGGTTGCGGCCGAAGGCCTTGCCGTGCTGCTCTACCGCGCGGCGGCTGACGATGGTGCCGGCGCGGCCGGTGCTGCCGGTCAGCGCCACCGGCAGGAAGGCGTAGGGCTTGGAGAAGCGCATGCGGATGGTGAGCTCGTCGACGATGTCGATGCCGGACAGGGTCTCGAACTTCCAGGCATGCGGCGAACCGACGGCGGGGCTCTTGACCCGCTCCAGGCTCCACTTCACGGCCTCGGCGTCGCAGGGGTCGCCGTTGTGGAACTTGACTCCCTTGCGCAGTTTGAAGACGTGGGTCTTGTCGTCCGGCATCTCCCATTTCTCGGCCAGATCCGGCACGAAGGACACCTTTTTGCCGTCGTAGGCCACCTTGAGCAGGCCGTTATAGATGTTGTTGAGGATCTTTACCGAGCCCAGCGAAGCGGTGAAATGCGGGTCCAGAGTGTCGACCGCATCGACCCAGGCGAGCTTGATGGTGCCGCCCCGCTTGGGCGCGGCGGCCATGGCCCCCTGCACCATGCTGCCACCCAGAATCGCACTGCCGGCAGCCAGCCCAGCCCCGGCCCCAAGCATCTTGAGAAAACCTCGGCGATTGAGATCGGCGGAAAGCGCCTCGGCCAGTTCGGCCTTGTGATCCAGTTTAGACATGTTGCCCTCCTTACAAGTGAAATGGGATAGTCAGCATCTGACAGAGGGTCTTAAGCAAGCCTTGTGCCAAGTATATTATTTATACATATCTATATGTTTCAATTGGTTTTTAACAAGTGATGCAGGCTTCTGATGGAGCCATTCGTGGAAATGGCCGCACCGTCTTCACCCAGGCCGCACCAAGCCCTGTTTCTGCTGTTTGTTAGATGAATAGGCGAAAAAGGCTAACGAATGTCAGCACGCCTAGGTACAACGTATTGGGCTGTCGCAGAAACCTGCGTTCTAGGCGCTATTGTTAGTTATGAAGCGCCTAACGTGCCGCCTACGACGCCCTGAAATGATGCAGGCGGTTCGGGTTCTGCCAAGGCGCGGTCAGCGCCCATCTTGGCGGACGGCCCGGCACTGGAGAATGACGGTCAATCGCCGTTCAACCGTAGCAAGCAGTCAAAACGTCGAAGGCCTGGCTGATTTTCGCGCCGCGGGTGACGGCGGTGGTCGCGGTACGGGCGCAAACGACGTTGGAGCGGCCGGGCATGCCCGGGCAGTGGAGCGGATAGGGCGCCTGCAACAAGAAGCCGAGCGGATGTCCGCCCGACAGCGCCCGCCGCGCTCAAACCCCTTGTTTCAGGCTCGCCTCGATGAAGCCATCCAGATCGCCGTCCAGCACGCCCTGGGTATTGCCGACTTCGTAATTGGTGCGCAGATCCTTGATGCGCGACTGATCCAGCACATAACTGCGGATCTGGTGGCCCCAGCCGATGTCGCTCTTGGTGTCTTCCAGCTTCTGCTGTTCGGCCTGGCGTTTGCGCAGTTCCGCCTCGTATAAGCGGGCTTTCAGCATCGACATGGCTTCGGCGCGGTTCTTGTGCTGCGAACGGTCGTTCTGGCATTGCACGACGATGTTGCTCGGCACGTGCGTGATCCGCACCGCCGAGTCGGTCTTGTTGATGTGCTGGCCGCCGGCGCCCGAAGCGCGGTAGGTGTCGATGCGCAAGTCGGCCGGATTGATCTCGATCTCGATCGAATCATCGACTTCCGGGTAGACGAACACGCTGGCGAACGAGGTATGCCGGCGCGCATTGGAATCGTAGGGCGACTTGCGCACCAGTCGGTGTACGCCGGTTTCGGTGCGCATATAACCGTAGGCGTAGTCGCCGCTGAATTTCAACGCGGCGGATTTCAGGCCGGCGACTTCGCCTTCCGATTCCTCCAGCACTTCGACCTTGAAACCGCGCCGCTCGCCATAGCGCGCATACATGCGCGCCAGCATGCCGGCCCAGTCTTGCGCCTCGGTACCGCCGGAACCGGACTGGATGTCGATGAAACAGTTGGCGGCATCCATCTGGCCGGAGAACATGCGGCGGAATTCGAGTTCACCGACTTGCTTTTCGAGTGCGGCCACATCGGCTTCCACCGCTTCCAGCGTGTCCTCGTCGTCTTCCATGCGCGCCAGTTCGAATAATTCGCTGGCGTCCGCCAAGCCCTGGCTGATCTGGTCCAGGTTCAGCACCACGCCTTCCAGCTCCTTGCGCTCGCGGCCCAGTTCCTGCGCGAGTTTGGCGTCGTTCCAGATGTTCGGGTCTTCCAGCAGGCCGGCGACTTCGGCTAAGCGATCGTGCTTGCCAGGGTAGTCAAAGATACCCCCGTAGCTCATCGGCGCGGCGCGCCAGGTCGGCCAGGGTGGATTCGATCAGATTGAGGCGTTCTGCTTCCATGATGGGTCTCTGCGGGATTCGGAAAGTCGATGATTATCCCGCTTCCGACTGCCGCGCTGAAGTGTTTTACAACGCGGCAGTCGCTCAACTCAAAAATCGCGCTCGACCTTGAACGCGTTGATCAGGAGGTCGCCCGCCACCATGCCCGCGGCGTGATTCGCCGCATCGAAGATATCGCCTTCCGTCCAGCCGGCATCGCGCGCCGCTTGCACGTCGGCGGCGTTGACGCCGATGGGGTCGCGGGTCACTTTCAGCGCCAGGCCAAGCAGGACTTTTTCCTTTGCGCTCAACGGGCTGGCATTGAAATCGGCGCGCGTGGCGGCGACTTGATCGGGCGTCCAGCCCGCCATGTTGATCAGCATGCCGGCATTCATGTCGATGCAGTAGCTGCAGTTCCCGGCCTGCGAAACCAGCATCCGGATGCATGCCGTCAGCGGCATGGACAGCGTGGGGTGCTGCATGATGTTGCTGTAGTACGCCCATTGGTGCTGGAGCATGAAAGGGCTGACGCTGCGTAATTGCATCGGGGTGGGCACACGCCCCCAGGCGTTTTGAATCTGGGCGTAGATTGCGGCGATTTCACCGTTGGCGGCTTCGGGGGCGACTGTTTTCAATAAACTCATGACGATCTCCTTGGGTTGGGGTGATGTTGAGAATCCAATCCAACGCCTGGTGCGGCCTTGGGAATTGCGCCAGGTGTTGCCGAACATGGCTTCGTGCGGTGTGGCTGCCTGCCGGATCACGCCGAAGCGGTACGTGATCCCGGTTCGTGCTGGGTAAATCCGCGTCCGGAGCGTGTGCGGTGGCCACGCGCCGGCCTATGTCTTTCAGTTCTTCAACGTATCGAGAAAACGGCTCAGTTGGCTCAGGCAGCCGCGGTAGGCGGCGACCGATTGGGTGTTCTTGCTCATGCCGATACAACCTTCGAGTGCAGACACGATGAAGAAAGCCGAGTCTTCGGCATGCACGTCCGCGCGCACCTCGCCAGCCGCTTTGCCGCGTTGCAGCGCCGCCGCAAATACCGCGACCCAGTCCTGGAACAGCGTGTTCAGATGCAGACGGAAGGTTTCGTCGATCGGACTCATTTCCTGCATCAGGTTGTTGAGCGGGCAACCCAGCGCCACCACCCAAGGTTCGGTTTCCGCCGCCTTGGCGGCCAGCAAAGCCTGCATGGTCGCGAGCGGCTGTAGCGTTTCCGCCATCGGTGCAAACATCAGCGCGGCCAAGCGTGGCCGAATCGCCTCCTCGATGACCGACAACCCCAGCGTCTTTTTGTCCGGGAAATGGTGGTACAGCGCGCCTTTGGTGTAGCCGGTATCGGCGAGGATTTGGCTCAAAGACGCCGCCTGGAAACCATTGCGATGGATTTCGTTAAAGGCGGCTTCCAGCAATTTCTGCCGGGTCAGGTCGGGGGTTTTGGTGTTGGCATTCATGGCTGCATGATACGTACCGGTCGGTATGTGTCAAGAAAGAAATCAAGCGGATGGCAGCGAGCGATGTCGTTCACTGCCATCCGCTTATCGATAGAGGGATCGCAGCTCTATGCCTCGTTCGACTGACGCTTTCGCCGCGCCCGCAACGCAAAGCGTGCCGGGTCGATGGCATCGACCTGGTCGCCCTCAAGCGGCAGCGGCGCCGCGTCGATCTGGCAGGCCAGGTTTTCCGCCAGCAGCGCCGCCCATACCAGGCCGCGCGAGCCCAGGCCGAGCAAGCCGTACAGACCGGGCAGACGCGGGAAATTCTTCAAACGCAGATCGCCGGATACGGCGGCGTCCAGGTCCGGCATTGCGCCGACCAGCGGCAAATGGTCCGGCGTCGTGGCGCGAAAGCCGACACGGCCGGCCAACGTCTGCGCGTCAAACCTCTGCTCCGCACCCGGCAGAATGCGCGCCAGGCGGTGCAGGTTTTCACCGTGTTCGCTGACGCGCAGTTCGACCGAAGCATCCTTGGCGTACGACGCGCCCAGGCAATGCACGCCGTCCAGCGCCGGCGTCAGATAGCCCTCGCAGCATGCGGCATGCGCCAGCGGCGGCAGCGCGCCGGCGGGCAAATGGCTGACCTGTCCGCGCACCGGCTGTAGCGGCAGGCCGGCGATCTGGGCCAGTTTCGTCGCCGCGGGGTGCGCGCCGGTGGCCACGATCACCACCGGCGCTTCGTCCAGCACGCGCTGGTCGGCATCGTACAGCCGCCAGCCGCTTTCGCCGGCCTGCAAACGCGCGATGGCGTTGCCGCCGCGCAACCGGATGCGCGCCCCGCCCGCCGCCAGCCAGGCGCGGCAAAGGCTGGGCGGGCTGGCCCAACCGCCGTCGGCGAACCAGCAGCCGCCGTACGCCGTCTCGCCGCCCAACCGGGCCGCGGCGGTGTCGCGCTCGACAAACTGCACGAAACGCTCGGGAAAGCCGCTCGCCGCCAGCCAGGCGCGCAGCTGCGCCGCCTGCTCGGCATCGCGGGCGATCTGGAGCAGCCCGTCGAGCTTGCGGCGCGACGGGAAGCCGGCCTGATCGAGCCGCCGCCAGCTCCGCCCGAGATGCAGATAACAGGCCCGATTCAGGCGCGAGGCCAGATTGTCATCGCTCGACAGCAGCGGCCGCACGATGCCGGCCAGATTGCCGGACGCTTCGCCCGCCGGCGCGGCATGGCGATCGAACAGATCGACCTGCCAACCGCGCGCGGCCAGGCGCTCGGCGATCGCACAGCCGGCCAGACCGGCGCCGATCACCGCGGCGCGGCGTTGCGCAAACACTTGCGCCGGCGCGGCGCGCGTCCGGCGTTCGATCAAGCCGCCCGCCAGCATCTGCCGCTTGCGACCGAATCCCGGCCGCTTCTCGACCGTGAATCCGGCCTCGCGCAGCGCCCGCTGCACTGTCCCGGCGACGCACCAGGTCGCGAAAGTGGCGCCGGGTGCGGCCAGTTGCGCGCAACGCCGCAGCAACCCTGGCGACCACATCTGCGGATTCTTCTGCGGCGCGAAACCATCCAGATAGAACGCATCCACGCTGGCGCGCAATTTGCGCAAACTGGTTTCGGCGTCGCCCAGCATCAACGTCAACACCATTCGGCCGGCGGCGAATTCCAGGCGATGGAAACCCGCCATCAACACCGGCCAGGCTTGCCGCAAGGGCTCGGCAAGATAGGCCAGCTCGGGCCAGCTCCGATGCAGGCGTGCTAGATCGTCGAGCTGAAACGGATGCAACTCGGTCGCCAGGTAATGCAAGGTCTGCGGACGCTCGGGATCGGCGCGCCAGGCCGCCCAGGTGGCCAGAAAGTTGAGTCCGGCGCCGAAGCCGTTTTCCAGGATCACGAACTGGCCGGCTTGGCTTCTGCCGGCCCATTTTTCCGGCAGGCCGTTGCCCTGCAAAAACACATGCCGCGCCTGCTCCGGCCCGCCATCGGCGGAATGGTAGATGTCGTCGAACGCTTCCGATATCGGCGTGCCGTCCGGCGCAAAAGCGAGGTGGGCAGGCTGCAGCGGGGCCGACGGCATCACGAGCGGGACAGGCTAATGCAGCCGATGCGCCGGCGCATCGAACAGCGCCTCCAGCCCGGCGGCATCGATGCGGTAGTCACGATTGCAGATGTCGTCGCGGACGTGAATCTCGCCTTTTTCCTGCAGGACCTTTTCGCACTCTTCACGGCCCAGGCTGCGCAACATGGCATGGATCTTCTCCCAGTCTTCCGGGCAATGATGGCTGACCGGACGCGGCGCGAACACGCGCACGTCCTCTTCCGGAAACAAACGGCTCAGCAGATCGAGCGGCGTATGCGCCAGCTGCTCATCGGCTTTCAAGGTGCGGAGCAAATGCTGAATCCGGTTCCAGCCATCCGCATCGCGCGAATCGGAATCGGGCATTTTCTGCACGAGCAAACCCACTGCGCGGCGGCCATTCGCGGCCAGCAGCAGACGTGTCGGCTGCTGTTCGGACAGAGTCAGATAGTGCTCGAAGATCGCCGCCACGCTGTCGCCCTCCAGCGGCACAAAGCTCTGATAAGGCTGCTTCATCGCCGCCGCATCCAATGACAACAACAACTGGCCGTCGCCGAGCAGATCGCGCAACGCCGCGCCCGGCGCCAAAGCCGCCGGATTCCAGCGCGCCATGCCGCGCAGCTGGAGTTGCTCGTCGCAATCCAGCACCAGCAGATTGATCGCGCCGTCGCCGCGCAACTGAAACGTCATGCGACCCGGCTGCTTCAGATTGGCCGCAATCAACGTCGTCACCGCCGCCATCTCGCCCAGCGTGCGCGCCACCTCGGCCGGATAGTCGCGCCCGCCGGTCAGCTCCCCCCAGGAGCGATCGAGCGAAACCAGCGCGCCGCGGATATCCAGATGCTCGAACAGGAAGGGTTGGACGCAATCGGTGGGCATGGCAAGCAGCTATTTACGGAACGGCGTTGATTTTATCGTTGTTGACGCGGGATTCCCGGACCGACTCGCCCGCCGGCGGCAATCCAACCGCGATGAATAAACGAACCGATTTCTCGGAAAACACGCGTAAGCCCGCGTTTATAGAGGCCGCACGGGTGGCGCGTCTGGTGAGCCACAAGGTGTGGCAGCATAGACGCAAATTACATGCATGCTGTTTCGGAATCGTTTACAAACCTGACCAAGTCGGCAAAGAAGCGGCAACGACCAAAATTGGGGAGGACACAATCCATGATCTATTACGCACACAGTGGTAACTCCGAGTCCCTCTGGCATCCATTGCTGGAACATCTGGCCGAGGTGGCAAGCCTCGCTGGATCTTTCTCGGAAGTGGCGTCCTGGGCCAGCGAGGCTGAACTTGCCGGTTTGCTTCATGACTTGGGCAAATACGCTGACCGTTTCCAGCGCCGACTGGAAGGTAAAGAATCAGCGCTCGACCATTGGTCGCAGGGTGCCTGGCTTGCCCTATCAAAATTCCAGGCCATTGCCGCCGCGCTCGCCATCCAGGGTCATCACATCGGTTTACAGCGGGGCTCTGTGCAAGCGTTACGCGAAATGCAACTGGTGAGGTTGACGGCGAATCATCCCCAGCACCTGCAACTGAGCGACCCCGACGCGGATCGACTTCTGCAACGCGCGCAAGCGGATGGCCTCCAGTTCAACGCTCCTGCGACGATGGCGCTCCAGAACGGATTCACCCAGGCCGTCGCCGCCATGTTGGATGTGCGCCTGCTGTTTTCCTGCCTGGTCGATGCCGATTTTCTCGACACCGAAGCGCATTTCAATGGCAACGCGAAAGGCAAGTGCCCGCGCCCGGTCGGGCCAACGCTTGATGCCCAGGCCGCGCTTGCCGCCCTCAATCACCACATGGGTGAACGGATACGCCTCGGTTCCCACGCCGATACCCAGGTTCTCGCGGCGCGCGAAGCGCTCTGGCGGGCGACTGGGGAAGCAGCGCAGACAGCGCCGAATGTCTTCACCCTCACCGCCCCCACCGGCTCCGGCAAGACCCTGGCCATGTTGCGTTTCGCCCTGGAGCACGCCGCCAGAAACAAGCTCAAGCGCATCGTGCTGGCAGTGCCTTTCCTGACTGTGATCGAACAGACCGCGCGCGAATATCGGCAGGTGTTTGCCGATTTCCCAGAACACTTCGTGCTGGAACATCACAGCCTGGCCGGGTTAGGCGAGGAATCCGAACGGCGCGATGCGGAAGGCGCCCAAGAGCGCCAGCGCCGCATGTTGGCGGAAAACTGGGACGCGCCGATCGTGCTCACCACCAACGTGCAGTTGCTGGAATCGTTGTTCTCCAACCGCCCCTCAAGCTGCCGCAAGCTGCATAACCTGATGGATTCCGTGATCCTGTTCGACGAGGCGCAAAGCCTGCCGCAGCATCTGGCCGTGCCGACGCTGGCGGCCTTGTCGCACCTGTCTTCGGCCTACCGCTCCAGCGTGGTCTTCGCCACCGCCACCCAGCCCGCTTTCGATACCTTGCATGAGGCCGTGACGAAACATGCGGTCGGCGGCTGGAAGCCAGTTGAGGTGGTGCCGGAGCATCCGCAGATGTTCGAGAAACTCAAGCGGGTTGAGGTGAACTGGCCTAAGTCCGGCGAGAAACGGAACTGGGCCGATCTGGCCGAAGAAATCCGCAACACCGACCAAGTTCTGGTCGTGGTCAACCTCAAACGTCATGCATTGGCCCTGCTTGATGCGTTGGGCGATGCACCTGATGTGTTCCATCTGTCCACGAACCTGTGTGCAGAACACCGCCGCGCCGTGCTGGACAAGGTGCGAGCGTGTTTGAAAAACGGCCAACCTTGCCGTTTGATCTCAACCCAATGCGTTGAAGCCGGCGTGGATGTGGATTTTCCCAAGGTCTATCGCGCACTGGCACCGTTGGAAGCCATCGCCCAGGCCGCAGGACGTTGCAACCGGGAAGGGAAGATGAACGCGGCTGGCAAGTTGGGCGAAGTGATCGTATTCGAACCTGAAGAAGACGGTAGCTGGCGGCGCTGCTATCCCACGCATGCCTATTACCAGGCCACCGAGGCGACACGCACCATGCTGGCTTTGCATGGCGGTCTGGACATCAACGACCCGGCGATTTTTCAGGCGTACTACCACCGCCTCTACGACCTGAATGATCCGGCAACCCAAAACACTGAATTGTCCGAAGCCATCATCGCAGCCGACTTCGTCGAGGTAGCCAGGCAATACCGCCTGATCGATACGAGTGCCATTCAGGTGCTCGTTCCCTGGGCGGATCGCTGGGACGCTTTTCAGGAACTGCGCGCCGAAGCCGAGAAAACCGGTATTTCGGCCGGCTGGATGCGCCGCGCCCAAAGTCTTGCAGTCAGCGTTTACCGCACGAAAACCGGCACGCCAGCCTGGGCCATCCCGGCCAAGTTGCGCCAGAACAGCAAGACCCCTTCAGGTGTTTCCGACGAGTGGTTCATTCTCGAAGGCGACTACTACGACGACACCCTCGGTCTGAAACCGCCCGAAGGGCCGCAGACATTCATCGCATAAAGGAGGCAACATGACGACACACACGCTGGAAGTCTGGGGTGACCTGGCCTGCTTCACCCGGCCGGAAATGAAGGTCGAACGCTTTTCCTATCCGGTCATTACGCCCTCGGCGGCGCGCGGCATCTTCGATGCCATTTACTGGGATGGGAAGCGCGATGGTGCCGTCATGCGGCCCTATTTCCATTGGCAGATCACGCGTATCGAAGTCCTGGAAATGCCGCGTTACATTGCCCTGCGACGCAATGAGGTGAAGGGCTGCGTACCGGGCGCGGCCACGCTTAATAAATGGATGGATGGACGAGAAGTCCCTGAACCGCTTTGGGCCGATGGCAACGATGAGACCACTGGCCGCACCCAACGCCAGACCATGGCATTAAAGAATGTCCGTTACCGGCTTACCGCCCGTATCGAACCCAAGTCTGGCAATGACTGGAGCAAGCTCAATGCCTGCTTCCAACGCCGTGCCCGCGCCGGCAAGTGTTTCCAGCAACCCTATTTCGGTTGCCGCGAATTTCCCGCTTTCTTTGAGTACCTGGAAAACCCTGCACTCGCCACTACCGCACCTTTCGACCAGCACCTGGGCTTCATGCTTTATGACGTATTCGACCTGCGCAAAGAGGTGGTCAAGGAGAAGGACAAACCCTTCATTACCTTGTTCGATGCCCATGTTCGCAATGGCGTGCTGGATGTGCCTGCGTTCGGTAGTGCGGAGGTAAAAAAGCCATGCTAAACCGACTCAACGACTACACGCGTGCGCATATCCCTGAATCCGAACCGGGCTTCACTGTGCGCGATATCCGCTGGCGCATTGAACTCACCAAGGACGGGGGCTTGGCGGGAATCCTGCCGATGGGCGATGAAAATGGCGGTGCCGAGCGCTGGGGCTGCCCGGAAATGCATGACATGCAATCGGGAGGCAAGGCCCATTTTCTGATCGACAACCTGAAAACCGCTCTGTTGCTGAAAGCTGCCGCTAGTGACAAGCCACGGCATGATTTCTATTTGGCGCGCATCCGCGACGCCGCCGCTGAATCGCCTCAACTCAATGCACTGGCTGCGTTTCTCGACGATGACTCTGCCTTGGAGTCTTTGCGACAGACACTGCTTGCGCCGCCCCATCGCGCCAAACCCACCGACAACCTGGAATGGCGGATCGACAATTGCGATCCTCTCAATGACCCCGCCGTATTGGATTGGTGGCGGCATTGGCGAGCTTGCGGCCGAGAGGCCGATGGCGACGAGATGCTCTGCTTCGCCAGCGGCGAGGTGACTACACCTGTAGTAACTCATCCCAAGGTAATGGGCCTACCGGGAGGCCAAGGTTCCGGTGACGCACTGATCGGATTCGACAAGGCTGCCTTCACTTCACTTGGGCTGAAGAAGTCGGCTAATGCAGCGGTATCCGATCATGCGGCTCGGAGTTATGTAGATGCCCTGAACCACCTTAAACGCTATCACAGCAAGCGGCTTGGTGAAGGCATCGTCCTTCATTGGTTCAGGGGTACGGTAGAAAAAGAAGACGACGTTCTGGACTGGTTGAACGATCCGCCAGAAGTCGCCGCAGCATCGGCCGCCATTGCCGCACGCCAGTTGTTCAACGCAATCCGGGCCGGGCAACGGCCCAATCTCGCTGACAACGAGTATTTCGCACTCACTGTCTCCGGTATGTCCGGCCGCGTCATGGTGCGTGACTGGATGGAGGACCGTTTCGATGTGTTGGTAGGTCATGTCGAGTCTTGGTTCGCAGATATGGAAATCGTCTCCGCTGATGGCAAAGGGAATGCTCGTGACCCCAAGTTTTTCGAGATATGTCTGTCTTTGATACGCAATGACCGAAGCAAATCCATTTCGGCGAATTTGGAAAAACTTCCTTCACCTACCAGTACCGCTCTCTGGAAGGCCGCAGTACAGGGTTTGCCGATTCCGCAACCAATATTTGCACAAGCTCTTTCTCAATTCCGTTCCGAACGGTTCTCGCCAGACGACCGTAACCGCGAAATTTTCAACCACGCCCGCATGGGCCTCATCAAAGCCTACTTCGTTCGACTCAAACCCGGAGGTGACACAACCATGACCGCAACTTACAACCCCAACCACTCGGCTCCGGCCTATCACTGCGGCGGACTGCTGGCTGTGTTGGCAGCGCTCCAGCGTGCAGCACTGGGCGATGTCGGCGCTGGCGTCGTGCAGCGTTTTTATGCCTCCGCCAGCCAGACACCTGGACTTGTGCTGGGTCGGCTTGCCGCCAATGCACGCAACCACTTGGCCAAACTCGAACCGGGATTGGCCTGGTGGTACGAGGAACGCATTGCCGAAATCATGTGCAAACTGGGCGATGCCGCGCCGCGCATCCTCGACCTCGAAGGCCAGGGGCTGTTCGCCCTCGGCTACTACCAGAAGCTGGCGGAACTGCGCCCCGGTAAGAAAACATCCACCAATGTCGTCAACGAACAGGGAGCACCGCAATGAGCGCCATCCAGAACCGCTACGAATTTCTTTATCTCTTCGACTGCGAAAACGGCAACCCCAACGGCGATCCGGATGCTGGCAACAGCCCGCGTATCGACCCGGAAGACATGCATGGTCTGGTGTCCGACGTGGCAATCAAGCGGCGGGTGCGAAATTACATCCAGACCGCTTTCGACAATGCGGCACCGAATGCCATTTTTGTTGAGCATGCGACCAACCTGAACAAACCCATTACCGCCGCCCATGTTGCGACCGATGGCGCGCCTGCGGGCGGAGGAAATCGCGTTCAGGTCAACAAGGCGCGTGACTGGATGTGTCAGCAGTTTTTCGATGTACGCACCTTCGGCGCAGTCATGTCCACTGGCCCCAATGCCGGGCAGGTGCGCGGCCCAGTCCAAGTGGCGTTCTCCCGCTCAATCGATCCTATCCTGCCGATGGATGCTTCCATTACCCGCATGGCGGTAGCGGAAAAAGTCGCTGGCGCGAAGTCAGTTGAGGACTACGAAAACTGGGAGAACAAACAAGAAGAAGACAAGCTCCGCACCATGGGCCGCAAAGCCCTGATCCCCTACGGCCTCTATGTCGCCAAGGGCTTCGTCTCCGCTCATCTCGCCGCCGGCACCGGTTTTTCCGACGACGACCTCGGCCAAATCTGGCAAGCCTTGCTGAATATGTGGGATCACGACCGTTCCGCCTCGAAAGGCGTGATGGCCTGCCGGGGCCTTTACGTCTTCAAGCATGTCGGCACCGACAGCGACGAAAAGCAGCGTGTACGCCAGGCCATGCTGGGCTGCGCGCCCGCGCAACGCTTGCTGGATTTTTCCAGCCCCGGCCGCAAGCTGGACAACTCCATCATCGAGATTCGCCACCGTGAAGGTCTGACCGGGTCACCGCGCAGCTTTGGGGATTACACCGTCACCGCGCACCGTGACCGCCTGCCCAGCGGGGTCGAACTGATCACCCCTTGATGCGCTGCCATCTACCGCCGCCCGGCCCAATATCCAGGGCGGCGGCTGTGATGGGCGATGGCGACGAAAAGAATGTGGTTTTCCCCAAGCGATAAATCAGGGAGTAAGGGAAGTGGCGGAACGGAATCTTTCTTGCTTTTGCACACACAGCAATACCCATGCTTGGGGTGTCAAGAATACGCGCACGCGCTTGTTCGAAATCGGTGATGAATCTGGAAGCCGTAGCGTTTCCCGCTTCCAGCGCATACCAATCGGCGGCTTCGTGCAGTTCGGCTCTGGCTGCCGGGTGCAAACGGACTTGCATCAGCCGTACTTGGCGCGAAGTTCGGCGACGACGGTTTCGTATGGAATGGTTTCGACTTCGCCGGCATCGACTTGCGCGAGACGCCGCTCGATTTCCACCGCCCAGGCCGCATCGATTTCAGCTTGCGGCAAGGCGCTGACCCAGAGCAGATCGGCAAGGTCGGCGCGTTGTTCTGGGGAAAGTTGCATGGCCAGCCCTTTGGCCTCTTCGAAAGTGATTGCCATGATGGGCTCCTGCAAAAGCGTGCTTGGCAGTTTAGCGCGCTGTCTGTCGATACGTGATTCTTGATGGCAGTAATGGATTCCGTTCCCTTGTCTGCCCTGAACCACTGGGCCTACTGCCCGCGCCGCTGTGGCTTGATCCACATGGAAGGAGAATTCACCGACAACATCCACACTTCACGCGGCAATGCGGAGCATGAACGGGTGGATCGATCTGCACATGTCACAGGACGAGAAGGTGCGCGAGTGGAATATTCACTACCGGTCTGGTCGGATCGACTCGGGCTGATTGGAAAGTGTGACGTGGTGGAGTTCTGGCCTGACGACACGGTGTTCCCTGTTGAATACAAACACGGTCCAAAACGGAAATGGCTCAACGACGACATCCAGCTCGCCGCTCAGGCGATGTGCCTGCAAGACATGCTCGGCCATCCGGTGTCACGCGGCGCCATCTATCACGCCAGCAGCCATCGGCGGCGCGAGGTCGCCATCACGGCGGCCTTGCGGGAAAAGGTGATCGAAACCGCCGAGGCCATCCGCGCCATGCTGGCTACGGGCAAGTTGCCGCCACCTGTGAACGATGCCCGCTGCCGGGAGTGTTCGTTGCAGGAAATTTGCCAGCCGGAGGCGCTGGCCGAAAAAACGCTGCAAGCGATGCTCCATATCGCCTTGTTCAGCTCGGAGGAATAGCGAAATGTGCCAGTCCGCATACTCCCAGGAAAGCCCGCTCTACTCGGTTCAGTTCTTCGTCAGTCAACGCCGTCAATGGGCCGTCACCGAAACGTTCACGGTCCAATGTGCGGGGTTGATCCACGACCACTTGGCAATCTTTGAGCAGACGATCTCGCGCTTTGACCGATACGCGCCAATGCCGATATGCGGGATAAACCTGAGTGGTCATCGGCAGGATGATCACCATGGGTGTACCGATTGCGATCAACTCGTCGGCCTGCCAGATCAGTACAGGCCGGATTTTTCCGATCTCACGCCCGCGCCCGGGGTTCAGATTGGCTATCCACACCTCGCCGCGCAGCATCATTTCCACCACTTTTCGCCGAGTTCCTCTGGCCAGGGTTCACCCGGCTTGCGGCCTTCGGCGTTATCCAGCGCTTCATTTTCCAAAGGCAGAAACTCTTCGGCCATTTCGCGCACCTCATTCCGAATCGCCTCATTCGTGTATGCGGCCTTTGCTTCCGAAACCAACTCGTCCATGAAGCGCTTTCTTTCCAATTCGCGCAAAAAGCTATCCAGCGCCGTACGAGCCAGTTCGGAGCGGCTTTTGTCTTCCAAGGCCGCCAACCGGTTCAGACGTGCATCCAGTTCATCGGGCAGACGCAAAGTCAGGGTGGACATGTCAACTCTCTTTCAATACGAATTGTGTTTCACATCGTAATACAAAATGCACAATATCCTAAACACTCTCTACGTCATGACGCCCCAGGCCTACGCACACCTGGAAAACGCCACCGTGCGCATCGACGTGGAACGGGAAAAACGTCTGCAAGTGCCGCTGCACCACCTCGCTGGATTGGTCACATTCGGCAACGTCATGGTCTCGCCCGCGCTGATGCATCGGCTGGCGGACGAAGGCAAATCGCTGGTGTTGCTGGACGAACACGGCCGTTTCAAGGCGCGCCTGGAAGGTCCGGTATCCGGCAACATCCTGCTGCGCCAAGCGCAGCACAAGGCCGCCGGCGACCCGGTCGCCGCGCTGGAGCACGCGCGCGCCTGCGTCGCCGGAAAACTGAAGAACAGCCGCGTCAACCTGCAACGCGGCGCGCGCGAAGCCGCCGCGGCAGAGGAGGGCGCGCAACTCAGCCGCGCCGCCGACCATCTCGCCGCCTCACTGCGCGCGGCGGCGGCGGCTACGACGTTGGATGAACTGCGCGGCGTCGAAGGCGACGCCGCACGCGGCTATTTCGCTGCGCTCAATCTCATCATCAAACCGCCGATGCGCGAGCATTTCGCCCTCGACGGCCGCAGCCGTCGGCCGCCGCTGGATCGCTTCAACGCGCTGATTTCTTTTCTCTACGCCATGCTGATGAACGATTGCCGCTCCGCACTGGAAGTGGTCGGCCTCGACCCGCAGCTCGGCTTCCTGCATGCCGTGCGCCCCGGCCGCGCCGCGTTGGCGCTGGATATGCAGGAGGAGTTCCGTTCGATACTGGCCGACCGTCTCGCGCTCACGCTGATCAACCGGGGCCAGGTTACGCCGGCGGATTTCGATCTGCGCCCGGGTGGTGCGGTGATGCTGAGTGAAAACGGCCGCCGCGCCGTCGTCACCGCCTGGCAGGAACGCAAACAGGAGGAAATCACCCATCCGCTGCTGGACAGCAAGCTGCCCATCGGCCTGCTGCCATTGATTCAGGCGCGTTTCATGGCGCGCGCCATCCGGGGCGAAATGGAAGGCTACCTGCCGTACATCGCCAAATAAGCCATGCTGATCATCGTCACCTACGACGTCTGTACCGAAACCCCGGCCGGCCGCAAACGCCTGCGTCGCGTCGCCAAAGCCTGCGAAGCCATGGGCCAGCGCGTGCAGAAATCGGTCTTCGAATGCCAGATTGATGAAATGCAGTTCGAACAACTGGAACGCACGTTGTTGGCGGAAATTGACGACAAACAAGATAACCTGCGTTTCTACCGCATCACTGAACCGGTGGACGTCCGGGTCAAGCAGTTCGGCGTCTTCCGTTCAGTCGACTTCACCGGCCCGCTGCTGATCTGACGCGCGAACCCCAAGCGACGACGCTTAGCCCATGGTTACGCGCGGACTGTAAGGCATTGTTCTTTAACAAAGAAACACAAAGTGATGGTTGCGTAACAGGCGCCCCGCTTGCCTCGGCAAGCGGGTTCGCGCAATCTCACACCGAACCGCAATCAAAACAAACCGTTGCGAAAGCGGAGCATCGCCCGGCCCCAAAGCCGGGCGCGGATTGAAACTCGCCAAGCAGCGCCTTGCGCAGGCCGCGCGTCCAGGGCATCGCCCGGCCCCAAAGCCGGGCGCGGATTGAAACTCAAACACGTACCGCCCGCCTCGCTCGGATAGCTGCATCGCCCGGCCCCAAAGCCGGGCGCGGATTGAAACAAAACAATCTCCACAACCGCGCTTCCCATTACGCCGCATCGCCCGGCCCCAAAGCCGGGCGCGGATTGAAACAACCAGGGCGTGCAGCCGGCTATCAAAATGCTACAGGGCATCGCCCGGCCCCAAAGCCGGGCGCGGATTGAAACACCGTGCGCGACGGCAAGGGCGGCAAGGATCGCATCGCATCGCCCGGCCCCAAAGCCGGGCGCGGATTGAAACGCCTCCGGGTTGGCGGCCAGCCTGTCCAGGCCATAGCATCGCCCGGCCCCAAAGCCGGGCGCGGATTGAAACCATGAATGAAATGCTAGTACCGAAAGTTACATGCAGCATCGCCCGGCCCCAAAGCCGGGCGCGGATTGAAACTGGCGCGGCTTGGATTGTAGGCGATTGCGGCGACGCATCGCCCGGCCCCAAAGCCGGGCGCGGATTGAAACGATCAGGCTGTAGGCGTCGGCCTGGCTGTCGATAGTGCATCGCCCGGCCCCAAAGCCGGGCGCGGATTGAAACATGCCGCGGCTGACTGTATAGCGGCCATTGATAGGCGGCATCGCCCGGCCCCAAAGCCGGGCGCGGATTGAAACATGGCGTGGTCAGCCGCCAATCGCGCGCTTTGCCCCGCATCGCCCGGCCCCAAAGCCGGGCGCGGATTGAAACAAGGCGCTGCTGAAGCAAGGCCTGGGCGAAACGTCGCATCGCCCGGCCCCAAAGCCGGGCGCGGATTGAAACGAACCGCTCATAGCCGTAGATGCGACGATAACCGCCGCATCGCCCGGCCCCAAAGCCGGGCGCGGATTGAAACCTCCTAAATCATGGCTGAAAAAAGGCCATTGGCCGCATCGCCCGGCCCCAAAGCCGGGCGCGGATTGAAACGAGAACACCTAAACAGCCTGGATGATTCATCAATGGCATCGCCCGGCCCCAAAGCCGGGCGCGGATTGAAACATCCACATCGCTGCGCCAAGGACAACACGCCGAACGGCATCGCCCGGCCCCAAAGCCGGGCGCGGATTGAAACTACGTCTACCTGCGCAACTGATTTCACTTGCTGACGCATCGCCCGGCCCCAAAGCCGGGCGCGGATTGAAACCCGCTTGCACGCCGTGTTGGAAGACATTCTTGGAGCATCGCCCGGCCCCAAAGCCGGGCGCGGATTGAAACAATGGGTCTGGGAACACGCTGCTTCCCGATGCCACGGGCATCGCCCGGCCCCAAAGCCGGGCGCGGATTGAAACACTGTTGGCATCGCTGGATAAAGTGAACGGCACAGCATCGCCCGGCCCCAAAGCCGGGCGCGGATTGAAACCCACTGGGTGTCGGCGGAGCTGAGTTGACCATGGAGGCATCGCCCGGCCCCAAAGCCGGGCGCGGATTGAAACAGGCCGCCAGCCTCAGCACCGCCGCCGGCGTGCTGCATCGCCCGGCCCCAAAGCCGGGCGCGGATTGAAACAGTGGAGTAATCCGCCGCTGCAAATACATATTGCATCGCCCGGCCCCAAAGCCGGGCGCGGATTGAAACAGATGGGGCGCACCGACAGACACCAGCGATACCGCCGCATCGCCCGGCCCCAAAGCCGGGCGCGGATTGAAACAGCACGCCGGCCACCACCGTCACCGCCAGCGCCGGGCATCGCCCGGCCCCAAAGCCGGGCGCGGATTGAAACGAGTCGGCGCCGTGAGCCGCTTCCTGTCCAGCCTGCGCATCGCCCGGCCCCAAAGCCGGGCGCGGATTGAAACACCAGGCCGTTAACGATGATTTGCACCGTGCCGCTGCATCGCCCGGCCCCAAAGCCGGGCGCGGATTGAAACATCCGTTTTCGCGGCGAGCCCTACACGCCTGGGCGCATCGCCCGGCCCCAAAGCCGGGCGCGGATTGAAACGTCCCCACGGCCGCAATTGAAGGCGGCAGAAAAACTGCATCGCCCGGCCCCAAAGCCGGGCGCGGATTGAAACCGGGCGGTGGCGTTGATGAACACATAGGCTTTCGGGCATCGCCCGGCCCCAAAGCCGGGCGCGGATTGAAACTACACCATTCACGCCATCATCCCGAACCTGGACGGCATCGCCCGGCCCCAAAGCCGGGCGCGGATTGAAACCACGAATCACGTCGCCTGTCTGCGAATCTGACAGAGCATCGCCCGGCCCCAAAGCCGGGCGCGGATTGAAACACCGCCAGCGCCGGCTATACCGTCACCGTCACCCAAGCATCGCCCGGCCCCAAAGCCGGGCGCGGATTGAAACAGCCAAAACGCCAGCGGCAGGCGCGGGACGCTGGCGCATCGCCCGGCCCCAAAGCCGGGCGCGGATTGAAACCACGCATGTGCCCGGCCCACCATTCAGACTCGACGCATCGCCCGGCCCCAAAGCCGGGCGCGGATTGAAACACATGCAGCTGTTCGCCCGCTCCGACTTCTCCGACGCATCGCCCGGCCCCAAAGCCGGGCGCGGATTGAAACAATCTGCACACGGCGCAAAACATAGTGGATTTGCGCATCGCCCGGCCCCAAAGCCGGGCGCGGATTGAAACGATGGCCGCCCGCGCCGCCATCGAACCGCTGCAGCGCATCGCCCGGCCCCAAAGCCGGGCGCGGATTGAAACGATAAACCCTGGGATGCGTTGCCGGACTCGGCGCGCGCATCGCCCGGCCCCAAAGCCGGGCGCGGATTGAAACAATACGGTAGATATCCGGCCTGACGGCTACCTCTGGCATCGCCCGGCCCCAAAGCCGGGCGCGGATTGAAACTTCTTGACCAGCAGGCCGGTGACAGTCGCGCCGAAGGCATCGCCCGGCCCCAAAGCCGGGCGCGGATTGAAACTTCGAGCGTCTGCACCGCTTGACCGGAGCGCTGACGCATCGCCCGGCCCCAAAGCCGGGCGCGGATTGAAACAAGGTGGCGGCCAACCAGGGCCGGCAATCCACGGGCATCGCCCGGCCCCAAAGCCGGGCGCGGATTGAAACATCAACCTGTCCCGCCAGGCGATCATCAATGACGGCATCGCCCGGCCCCAAAGCCGGGCGCGGATTGAAACGGCACGAATCTGCTGACTGCCGACCAGGCGCGGCGCATCGCCCGGCCCCAAAGCCGGGCGCGGATTGAAACAACCAGGGCGTGCAGCCGGCTATCAAAATGCTACGCATCGCCCGGCCCCAAAGCCGGGCGCGGATTGAAACATGCTTCGGATTCGGCTCCACCTGCCCCCCTGGCGCATCGCCCGGCCCCAAAGCCGGGCGCGGATTGAAACCATCAGCAGTTCATCCACCCGCTTTCCCGCAATGGCGCATCGCCCGGCCCCAAAGCCGGGCGCGGATTGAAACCTTGATCGCCTGCGTTGCCCGCTTCAGGTCGATGGCATCGCCCGGCCTCAAAGCCGGGCGCGGATTGAAACTGTGCGTTTCCATTGCCTCGACACCACGCGGAACGCATCGCCCGGCCTCAAAGCCGGGCGCGGATTGAAACGATCAGTAGCTCGCCGGTGGCGCTCGATACCGAGGCATCGCCCGGCCCCAAAGCCGGGCGCGGATTGAAACACGCTGGCGCCGAACAGCAGCAGGTTGAGGTTGGCGCATCGCCCGGCCCCAAAGCCGGGCGCGGATTGAAATCATGTAATGGAAGACACGCTGATTCAGACACGGAGCAGAGTGGTTTTCTGATTCAGCCAAAAAAAGGATAACCACTCAGCAATCAAGGAAAACGGTATCCTGGCAGGCCATTCCAATCAATATCGCCTTCGCCATGTCTTTCTTGTTTCTTCAGGAAGCTATGTCGTCGCCGGAATCGGCGACTGAACCCGTCTTGAGCCGCCACGGCAGCCAGCTTGCAACATGACATTCACTCGGCGCCGGCTGCTGTGTAGCCTGCCGTGCCTCGCGTTGACGCCCTGGTTGCCGGCTTGTAAACGCGGGCCGATACGTCCGTTGACCATCGCCAGCCATGTCTGGCCCGGTTACGAGTTGATGTTTCTCGCCAGCCGGGAAGGCTGGCTGGCGAGCTCGGAACTGAACTTGCTGGAAACGGCTTCCGCTACAGCATCGCTGGCGGCATTGGCCGGCGACCAGGCCGATGCGGCGGCGCTGACGCTGGACGAGGTGCTGCGCGCCCGCAGCGCGGGCGTCACGCTGGATATCGTGCTGGTGTTCGACATTTCGGCCGGCGCCGACATGCTGCTGGCCCGCCCCGAGATTCGGAGTCTGTCCGACCTCGCCGGCAAGCGCATCGGCGTCGAACAGAGCGCGCTCGGCGCCCTGATGTTGCACAAGATACTGGCCGCGGCCGGTTTGCCGCAGTCGGCGGTCACGCCGGTCTCGGTGAATGCCGACGGGCACCTGGACACCTGGCGCAGGGAACGGCTGGACGCCTTGATCACCTACGAACCGACCGCTTCGCGCCTGCTGGCGGAAGGCGCCCGCCGCTTGTACGACAGCCGGGAAATGCCGAACACCATTTTCGATGTGCTGGCGGTCAAGCCGGAGGCCATCGCTCGGCATCCGGAGGCGCTGGCCGCGCTGGTGGCCAAGCATTTTCGAGCGCTGCGGCATTTGCGCCATAACCCGCAGGATGCAGCGTTCCGCATGGCCGCGCGCATGGGCATTCCGGCCGGGGATATCCTGGCGGCCTATCGCGGCCTGGAATTGCCGGATATCCACGCCAACCGCCAGCTCCTGGCCGACGGCGCCCCGCCCCTGCTGAAGGCGGCCCGCGAGCTGTCGCAGGTCATGGTCGAAGCGGGGATACTGGCCGGCGCGCCCGATCTGGCCTCACTGGCGCACGACGATTTCCTGCCGGAACCCCGCTGATGCCCAGCCGGCCTATCCATCTTCTGCTCGTGTTAATGGCCCTGCTGTGCTGGCGGGCCGCCCTGGCCGATCAGGCCATCACGCTCGGCGTGCTGGCCATACGGCCGCAGGCCGAGACCCAGGCGCGCTGGCAACCCCTGGCCGAATACCTGAGCAGCGCATTGCCGGGCCGTCAGGTGCGCGTACGGGCGCTCGACTACTCCGGGCTGGAACAGGCCCTGCGCCAGCATGAGATCGATTTCATCCTCACGCATCCGACGCACTTCATCCAGGTCAGCAGCCGCAATGCGCTCTCCGGATCGCTGGCCACGCTGGTGGAACGAAACAAGATGATGTCGGTGGAAGCCATCGGCGGCACGATCTTCACGCGCGCCGAACGCGGCGATCTCAACACCCTGCGCGATCTCCAGAACCGCACCATCGCCAGTTGCTCTACGGCCTGCATGGAGGGGTATCAATTGCAGGCCGAGGCCTTCATCGACGCCGGCCTGCCGCCGCCCGCTCCGGCGCAGATGCTGTTCCTGGGCCTGCCCCACGACCTGGTCGTGGAGGCTGTGCTGGCGGGGCGCGCCGACGCGGGTTTCGTGCGCGCCGGGGTGATCGAAGACATGGCGCGGGAAGGGCGGCTCGATCCCGCACAGCTCAAGATACTGCACCGCCAGAACCTGCCCGGCTTCCCCTATGCGGTCTCCACCCGCCTTTACCCGCAGTGGCCGCTGGCGGCGCTGCCGCAGGTGGACGCCGCCAGCGCGCGGCGGGTTGCCGCCGCACTGCTGCGCATCGAGGCCGACACGCCGTTGGCGCGGTCATTGGACATCCACGCCTTCACCATTCCGGCAAACTACACCAGCGTGGAAGAACTGGCCGCCAAGCTGCACCTGCCGCCCTACGATACCCAGGCCGCCCAGTTCACGCTGCACGACGTATGGTCGCGCTACCGGACCCCCATCCAGCTTGTGCTCGCGGCAGGCGGCATCATTCTGATCCTGACTGTGCGCCTGCTGATTTCCCGCCGGCACCTCGCCGTGGCGCGGCGCCTCAGCGAGCAGCAGACCGTGGCCCTGACCCAGTCCAATGCGCATTTGCGCACGCTGGTGGAGACCATCCCCGATCTGGTCTGGCTGAAAGACCCGCAAGGCGTGTACCTCGCCTGCAACCCCGGCTTCGAACGGCTGTACAACGCAGCCGAGGCCGAGATTGTCGGCAAGACCGACGACGCTTTCGTACCCGCCGAGCAGGCCGACTTCTACCGTGCCAAGGATCAGGAGGCCATCGCCGCCGGCAAGCCTTGCCTCAATGAAGAATGGGTGACGTATGCCGACAACGGCCAGCGCGCACTGCTGGAGAAGATCAAGACGCCGATGCGCAGCACAGAAGGACAGTTGATCGGGGTGCTCGGCATCGCCCGCGACATCACCGCACGGCGCGCCAACGAGGAACGCTTGCGCTTCTTTGCGCGCATCGTGGAAAGCGCGCGCGAGGCCTTCATGGTCACCGATATCCAAGGCGTCATCGTCGCGGTAAACCCGGCCTTCACCGAGATCACCGGCTACAGCGCCGCCGAGGCCCTGGGCCGGACCCCGGCGCTGCTGAAATCCGGCCGCCACGACAACGACTTTTACCGCGAAATGTGGACGGGGTTGCAACGGAACGGCTACTGGGAAAACGAAATATGGGACCGGCGCAAGGACGGCCAAATCTATCCCAAGTGGCTCAGCATCACGACCGTGCGGGATGGCGCCGGCCGGCCCAGCCATTACGTTGCCGCGTTTAGCGACATCAGCGATCGCAAGGCCACCGAAGAACGCATCCACAACCTGGCCTTCTACGACCCGCTCACCGATTTGCCCAACCGTCGCCTGCTCACCGACCGGCTTGAGCATGCGCTGCTGGCCAGCGCCCGCAACCGGCAATACGGGGCGCTGCTGTTCCTCGATCTCGACCATTTCAAGACCCTCAACGATACGCAGGGCCATGCCATCGGCGACCAGTTGCTGATCGAAATCGGCCATCGCCTGATCGGCTGTGTGCGCGAACTGGACACCGTGTCCCGGCTCGGCGGCGATGAATTTGTCGTGCTGCTCGAAGGCCTCGGCGGCGACGAAGCGAGCGCCGCCGTCCAGGCCGAAACGATCGCGCTAAAAATCCATGCCAGGCTCAACCAGCCTTTCTCGCTCAAAGGCCTGGAACAGCGTTATCACAGCAGCGCCAGCATCGGAGTCACGCTGTTTTTTGGCCAGCATGCCTCGCTCGATACGCTGTTCAAGCAGGCGGACATGGCCATGTATCAGGCCAAGGATGCCGGACGCAACGCGATCCGCTTCTTCAACCCGGCCATGCAGGCGGCCATCGAATCGCGCGCCACCCTGGAAATCGCGTTGCGGCGAGGCATGGAACAGGGCGAACTGCATGTCTACTACCAGGCCCAGGTCGACCGCAGGGGTAATTGGGTCGGCGCCGAGGCGCTGCTGCGCTGGCTGCCGCCGGGACGCGATCCGGTTGCGCCATTCGAATTCATCCCGCTGGCCGAGGAAACCGGCCTCATCCTGCCCATCGGCCATTGGGTCATGCAGGTCGCCTGCGCTCAGCTCAAGGCCTGGGAAGCCACGGCGGCGACACGACATCTGATCCTGGCGGTAAATGTCAGCGCCCGCCAGTTCCACCAGCCCGACTTCGTCGCCGGCGTCGCGAGAATCCTGGCCGAAAGCGGCGTCGAACCGACGCGCTTGAAGCTGGAACTCACCGAAAGCGCCGTACTCGGCAATGTAGAGGAAGCCATCGCCCGCATGGCCAGCCTCAGGGCAATGGGCGTCGGACTGTCGCTGGACGATTTCGGCACCGGCTATTCATCGCTTTCCTACCTCAAGCGCCTGCCGGTGGAGCAGGTCAAGATCGACCGTTCCTTCGTCGGCGACCTCACCAGCGACAGCAACGATGCCGCCATCGTGCGCGCGATCCTGGCCATGAGCGATTCACTGGGCCTGGCCGTGGTTGCCGAAGGCGTGGAGACGGATCAGCAATTCGCCTTCCTGATCCAGTACGGCTGCCCGCTGTTCCAGGGCTATCTGTTCGGCCGCCCGATGCCGGCGGACGAGTTCGCGCGGCGTGCGCAAACTGACTTGGAAAATCCGTAAACCCGGCCTGATCAACCCGATGGTGATGGGGTTCAGCGGATATTCGGCGTAACAACATCGGCGCGCGGCCGTTTGGCGAGCCTTGCTCTGAACCTCGTCAGCGTTGGCTTCTGAAAGAAGGACCGTATATCTGCAAAAATTGCGCATCGCCCGGTCGTCACGGCGGGAGCGGATAGAAACTTGTCTTGCGCGGCCGGGTCGAACAGGGCCTGGCCACTTCGCCAGACAGACGTTGGCGAGGCCACCACGTCAAATGACTACGCACAGGAGTACAGGCATGAACCTCCGTCCCATCACGCTGCAAATCCAGGCGAGCGCCGTTTCCGAAGGCGCCGGCGTTACCGTACACCGCACGCTGGGTACGCCCGCCCTGAAGAACCTCGACCCGTTTCTGATGCTCGACCATTTCGGCAGCGACGACCCCGACGAGTACATCGCCGGTTTTCCCGACCATCCGCATCGCGGCTTCATCACGCTGACCTACATGCTCGACGGCCATATGGAACACCGCGACAGCATGGGCAATCGCGGCGACCTGCGCGCCGGCGGGGCGCAGTGGATGAAGGCCGCCAGCGGCGTCATCCATTCCGAAATGCCCAAGCAGAGCAACGGCCTGATGCGCGGCTTTCAGCTCTGGATCAACCTGCCGGCGCGGGAAAAGATGAGCGATCCGGCCTATCAGGAGTTCGCGCCGGAGGCGATTCCGGAGGTGGCGGGGGAGGGCGTACGGGTGCGCGTGCTGGCCGGGGAATACGGCGGTCGGCGTGGCGTGATCGATGATCCGTTGACCGATCTGCACTACCTGGATGTCGACTTGTCGCCGCATGCCGACTTCATTCTGCCGCTGGCGTCGGCGTACGCCGGGTTCGTTTATGTCTATGCCGGCGATGCGCTGGCCGAACAACGCGAACTGGCGCCACACAGCTTCAGCGTGTTGGGCGCCGGCGACGCGGTGCAACTTACGGCCGGCGCGGCCGGCGCGCGCCTGATTCTGGTCGCCGGCCGGCCGATCGGCGAGGCGACGGTGCAATACGGCCCCTTCGTCATGAACACGCGCGCCGAGGTCGAGCAGGCGATGAGCGACTACCGCAACGGCACGCTGGTGCGAGCGAAGGCGGCGATGAATGAAATGAGCTAGCTGCGCCGCCGGCCCGGTTATATCAGGGTGCGCAGCATTTCTTCGATTTCGAAACCCAGCACCAATAGCCAGGCCAACATCGCGATGCCGACTGCCGCCGCCGCGATGTCCTTGATGATGCCGATCTTTTCGTCATGCCGAGTTTCGACAAAATCGCATAACGCCTCGATCGCGCTGTTCATGATTTCCGCGACCAGCACCAGCGCGGTCACGACGATGATCAGCAGGGAATCGACCCAGTCGCGCGCGATCAGCGCCGCCGCCAGCACGCCGAGCGAGAAAACCAGCTTCCAGGCCACGCTGAAGTCGTAGATCACCGCATAGCGCAGGCCGGAAAAGATGGTGCGCAATTTGCGCAACGGGTGATAGCCGGGTTCGCCGGTGCCCAGAAATTTGTGCCTCATGCTGTTTCTCCGCTCGCCGTGTCCCGGCTTGCTTCAGCCGCACGCGAAAAGACCCAACCGTACGCGCCAGCGACCCACAATGCGGCGGCCAGCAGGCCGGCGGCGACATCGCTGGGAAAATGCACCTGCAGGTAAATGCGCGAAAGCCCGACCAGCGCCACCGCACTGCCGAGAACAGTCGCCAGCGCCAGGGGCAAGGCCGCACGTCGGCGCATGGCGAGCAGAAACAGCGCCATGGCCAGCGCCGTGGCCTGCATGGTGTGGGCGCTGGGATAGGACCAGTCGCCGGGCAGGGCCGTCCACAGCGGATACAGATCCGGCCGCGGCCGCGCGACCCATAGCTTGGCCAGTTGCGCCAGCGCGCTGGCGCCGAGCAGGGACAGCAACAGAAACGCCGCCGCCCGCCGTTGACCGCGGCGCGCCAGCCGCCAGGCCAGCGCGGCGGCCAACGGCCACACGACCAGTATGGAGCCGAGCCAGGTGGCGCCGGCCATCAGCGCATCCAGCGTCGGGCTGCGCAGTTCCTGCGCCAAGCGGAGGCCGAGCAGATCGAACTGCGGCGCGGCGCACTGGCCGGCCGGGCAGAGCAGCCACGCGCCGGCGGCCAATACCGCCAGGCAGGCTGTCCAACTGGCGATAGCGAGATTGCGCATGTCTCTGAATGGCCCGCTTCAGCAGGTAAAACGGATCGCTGGCGTCAGCGCAGCAGGGCCGGCGCGCTCACTGCGCCCCCGGCGTCGGTCCGCGCCAGACCGTCTCGGTCTGGCCGGCATTGCGGTTGATGCGACGCGAAAGCACGAACAGCAGCTCGGTCAAACGGTTGAGGTATTGGCCGAGCTTGGGCGACAGCGCTTCTTGTTCAGCCAGCTTGCTCAGGCGGCGCTCGGCGCGGCGGCAGACGCTGCGGCAGACATGGGCTTGCGCGGCCGCCGGCGCGCCGCCGGGAAGAACGAATTCGGTCAGCGGCGGCAAGCCGGCGTTGAGGCGGGCCAGGTTCTGATCGAGGCTGAGCAGGTGTTCGTCCTCGATTTGCAAGACCTCCGGCCAGGCCAATTCGGCGCCCAGGTTGAACAGATCGCGCTGGATTTCACGCAGCAGGACGCGGTGTTCTTCCGCCATCGCGGTATCCAGCAGCACGCCGATCTGGCTGCTGAGTTCATCCACGGCGCCGATGGCTTCGATGCGCGCCGCGTGTTTCGGCAAACGCGTGCCGTCGGCAAGGCTGGTGCGACCGTCGTCGCCGCTGCGTGCGACGATTTCGGTCAGACGCCGGTAACCGAGGTTGGGGATATCCGGCAGCGGGGCGACGGCCTCCGGCGGACGCGCTTCACCGTTGGGCAGGTATTCCCGGCACTCGCGGAAGATGCGCGCCTGGCAACTGCGGCAGATTTCCGGATCGAGGCGTGCGTAGATGTCTGCGATGGCTTCCGGTTTGTTGCTGAATACATGGTCGGCGCCGATGTCGGCTTCGTAACCGCCTTTCTTCAGCATCGCGCAGGTGGCTTCGCGCATGCCGTATAGATACAGGCCGCCGCCCAGCTTGCGGCGGCGCAGGGCTTCGCGGGCGAGCATTTCGGCGCCGGCCAGGTCGATGGTGTTGATGCCTTTGGAAAACAGCAGCAGGTGCTTCTGACTGGGCACATGTTCATCGACGGCGACGAAGGCCTGCCGGATATGGTCGACTGCGCCGTAGAAGATCGAGCCTTCCAGACGCAGCAGCTTGAGCTGCGGGCAATCCGCCTCGGCGCCGGTTTCGACGACGAATTTTCGGCGCGGGTTGTCGCGGTCGCGCGCATCCGGCAGCAGCGAACGAATGGCGGGTTTGGAGGTGCGCAAGAGGTAGAACAGCAGCGAGGTGACGATGCCGATGAAGATGCCTTTTTCCAGGTCGACCACGGTGCCGAAGAAGCTCACGCCCAACACGACGGCTTCTTCCCGATGCGCTTTCAGGATGACGCCGATATGGTGAAAGTCGATCAGGTTCCAGGCCACCAGGAACAACACGGCGGCCATCGCCGGTATCGGCAGATGGGCGGCAAGCGGCGCCACCAGGAACAGTACGGCGAGCAGGATCAGCGACGAGAACACCGCCGCCAGCGGCGTGCGCGCGCCGGACTCGTAGTTGACGCCGCTGCGGTTGAAGGAGCCGCTGGAGGCGTAGCCGGAGAAAAAGCTGCCGAGCAGGTTGGACAAACCCTGGCCGATGAACTCCTGGTTGCTGTTGATGTGCTGCTCGGACTTGATCCCGATCGCGCGCGCGATCGACACCGCTTCAGTCAGCGCCAACACGGTCACCGCCAGCGCCGTGAACAGCGTGTTGTTGAGCGTGGCGAGCGAGAAATCGGGCATCGATAGCGGCGGCAGGCTGGCGGCCAGCGCGCCGACGGTCTTGATGCCGGTGGTTTCGTTGCCGAACTGGGCATCGAGGATGGCCGCGACGCCACCGCCGACCACCATCGCGATGATCATGTACGGAATCTGCTTCAGATAGTGGCGCGCCAGCAGGCCGGCGATCAGCGAGACCACGGCGACAGCGGTGATGTGCGGGTTGACATCGCCGATCTGGATCAGCAATTGGCGTACGACTTCATAGGCCGGCGCGCCGCGGGCGAGTTCGAGGCCGAAAAAGTTCTTCACCTGGCTGGCGGCGATCAACAACGCTGCGCCGGCGGTAAAGCCGATGACCACGGTATGCGAGATGAAATTGACCAATGCGCCCATCTTGGCCAGGCCCATGATCAGCTGGAACAGGCCGGTCAGGAAGGTGAGGGTGAGCACCATGCCGATGAATTCCGGCGAGCCGGGCTCGGCATAGGGCGATACCGAGGCGAACACGACGATCGAAATCGCCGTGGTGGGGCCGGAGACCAGATGCCAGCTGGAACCGAACAAGGCGGCGATGATGGTCGGCACCATTGCCGCGTAGAGGCCGTATTCCGGCGGCAACCCGGCGATGGTGGCGAAGGCGACCGCCTGCGGCAGCACGATCAGCGCGCCGGTCAGTCCGGAGATGGCGTCCGCCTTCAGGCTGACCGGGTTGACCCGGTGTTGCCATTTCAGGAACGGCAGGAACTGGTAGAGCCAGAGGTTGCAGGCGAGAAAGTTGTCGAAGCGTTCGTGTTTCAGGAATGACATTGCTTGTCCAGACAGGCGAGATAAGCCAGCGCGTCCGGCGGGTGGTTGTTGCGCTGCGCCTGCCAGATCATTTCCGCCAGGCAATCCATGACCGCGTGCTGCGCGGCATGTTCATCGCCGATCCGTTCGGCGATGGCCAGATAGCGTTGTTTTACGCCTGCAGGCTGGTCGATGGAAAGCTGTTCGCTGATCGACAGGTGCATGGACAGGTGCAAGAAAGGGTTGCTCTCGCCCATCTCCGGCCGCCATTCCCGGTTCTGGTAACGCTCCGGTTGCGCCAGCACGGCATGGTATTCGGGATGGCGGGAAATATGCTCCAGCGCGATTTTCTCCAGGTCGCTGAGCGGCTGTTTGGCGTTGAATTTCTGCCAGGTTCCAAAGAAGAAATCACGCACCTGGTCGCGAGTGGGATTGAACATAGAGTGGTTTTTGCTAATCGTCGAAACCCAGCGCCAGCACGGTGCTGTATTGCAGCAGCCGATTGGCGCCGTCGAAATGAGCGATTTCGCCGTTGCCGTAAAAGCCGATGAACGGCAGACCGGAAAAACGCTCGGCGAGTATCTTCAGGTCACGATCTTCGCCGCCGTAGAACAGCGGGCCGCGCCCCATGCACGGAAACATCAGGCCGAAGCGCGGCGCGGCGGCACGGTCTGCGGTCATCCGGGTCAGCATCGCCGCCATGTCGTCTGCCGCGGCTTTCGGCTTGCGCTGCGCCCAGAACAGTTCCAGGCCGGGTTCGAGCCGGCCGGCGATGGTGACGGACTGATCGGCGCCGTTGACCGCGATTATCGGCAACAGGTAGTAACGGCCTTCAGCGACCGCATTGTCCGGTGCGCCATACGGAATGCCGGCCATCAGCTGATGGGTCGGGATGCGCTCCGGCGCCCGCACGCTGAGCGGCAATTCGCGCGCCAGGCTGGACAATGCCGTCATGCCGCCCAGCATTTGCACATCGTGCCCGGCCACCTTGTTCAGCCGGACGGGCGGGCAAAGGGGATGCACGCCTTGGGTGAAGTCGACGCGCAGATTCGCGCCCTGCACGGTCAATTCGCAGCGCCCATCGGCCTGGATGCGCGCGTTCTGCCAGACCGAATACGGCCCTTGTCCGGTGGCGTCGCCGGCGACGCCGCCGAATCGGGGCGCGCCGGGTTGCAGCCAGGTCAGATCGAGCGCATTCGGGGCGCAATAGGTCAGCAGCCGCTCGCTGTCGGCCTGCTTGCTTTGCAGACTGCCGCCTTCGCCCAGCACCAGCGCGGCGGCGGCGGGCGCATCCAGCACCCAATCGGCTTCGGTGAACACGCCGGCGGCGGTGCAGCCGACGACTTGCGTGCATTGTGCGGCGCGCGCGGCGGCGGCGATGGCGGCCTGCGGCTCATGCGCGAAATCGCTGCTCAAATACAGGACGACCGATTGGGCGATGTCGAGATCGGCCGCCTGCATGGCCATGTGCACGGCTTGTGCGGCCAGGCCAGGGTCGGCGCGGCGGCCTTGCACGAGGCCGGTCGCCGCTTTCATGCTGTTTTGTCCTTGCAATCGCACAGATCGCGAATGACGCAGGCCGCGCACTCCGGCTTGCGCGCCTTGCAGACATAACGGCCGTGCAGGATCAGCCAGTGATGCGCATCGTGCCGGTATTCGGCGGGTACGTTGCGCATCAGCTTCGTTTCCACTTCCAGTACGGTCTTGCCCGGCGCCAGACCGGTACGGTTGGCGACCCGAAAGATATGGGTATCGACGGCGATGGTCGCTTCGCCGAATGCGGTGTTGAGCACCACGTTGGCGGTCTTGCGGCCGACGCCGGGCAGCGCTTCGAGCGAGGCCCGATCGCGCGGCACGCAGCCTTCATGCTTGTCGAGCAGGATCTGGCAGGTGGCGAGGACGTTCTTCGCCTTGGTCGGAAACAGGCCGATGCGGCGGATATGCGATTTGAGGCCGTCCTCGCCCAGGCTGAGCATTTTCTCCGGCGTATCGGCGACCGGAAACAACGTCGCGGTGGCCAGATTGACGCTCTTGTCGGTCGCCTGCGCCGACAGCATCACGGCGATCAGCAACTCGAACGGCGAGTGGTGTACGAGTTCGGTGGTCGGCTGCGGATTGGCGGCCTGAAGGCGAGCGAACAACTCGCGGCGGCGGGCGGCGTTCATGGCTGTACGGAGGGCCGCTTGATTGCAGCGCAGGTCAGTTGCCTGCCCGCATCAGTACCCGGTTGCGCAAGGCGATCAGCAGCCCCAAGCCGATGAATGCGCCGGGCGGCAGGATGGCGAGCAGGAAGCCGTTGTAGTCGTGCGCCAGCGGAATCACCCAATTCTTGGCCATCGGCCCCAGGGCCAGATCGATGCCGGAAAACAACGTGCCCTTGCCGATCGCTTCGCGCACGCCGCCGAGCACGACCAGCACGGCGGTCAGGCCGAGCCCCATCATGGCGGCGTCGAGTATGGAATGCGCCGTGGAGCGCTTCGACGCGAATGCCTCGACGCGCGCCAGCACGATGCAGTTGGTGGTGATCAACGGCAAAAACACGCCGAGCACGATATACAGTGCCGGCACCCAGGCGTGCATGGCCAATTCCACGATGGTGACCAGCGCGGCGATGATCAGCACGAAGGCGGGAATGCGGATTTCGTGCGGAATGAAGTTGCGCACCAGCGCCACCGAGCCGCTGGCCACCGCCATCACCAGCGTCGTCGCCAGGCCCAGCGAAAGTGCGTTGACCACGTTGTTGCTGATCGCCAGCAACGGGCACAGCCCGAGCAGTTGCACGATGCCGGGATTTTGCGTCCACAGGCCGTTGACGATGATGTCGCGCGATTCCTGTGAGATCAGGCCGCGCGGCGGCGCGGCGGTAATCTGGCCGGGGGCGGAAATATCGGCCGCTGCCGCGGCGTCAGGGCTGGACATGGGTGTTCTCCAGGTTGCTGTCTTGCTGCACCGGCGCGAGCAGTTCGGCTTTGTTTTGCTCAAAGAAATGCAATGCCTTGTTGACCGCCTTGATCACCGCACGCGGCGTGACGGTGGCGCCGGCGAGGTAGTCGAATGCACCGCCGTCCTTGCGCACCCGCCAGGCCGCATCGACCGGATCGGCCAGGCTTTTGCCGGTGAACTGCTTGATCCAGGCGCTGCGTGCGATGTCGATGTAATCGCCCAGGCCGGGCGTTTCATTGTGCGCCGTGACGCGTACGCCGGCGAGTCGGCCGTCGGCATGGATGCCGATCAACAAGCGAATCTCACCGGAGTACCCGTCCGGCGCGACGGCCTCGAGCACCAGCGCGTTGGCGACGCCCTGCTTGCGTGCGACATAGGCGCGGCCGGCGCGCTTCAGGCCCAATTGCGGGTTGGCCGGCAGCACGCGGGCGTCGTGGATGAGATCGTTGTCGAAACTGCCGGGCGGCAGGGTTTGCGAGAGCCGCGCCAGCTTTTCGGCTTGTTCGCTGCGTTCGATGGTCGGCCGCGTCAGGGTGTAGGCGGCGGATAGCAGGCTGGCGCCGATCACCGAAAACACCAGCAGAGTCAGCGCCGTGGAAACGGTTTCGCGTATCGCCGGGGTCATCGCTTGCCCCGCTTGGGTGGATGGCCGAACACGCGCGGTTGCGTATAGGTGTCGATGAACGGCACGCACACGTTCATCAACAACACGGCGAACGCGACGCCGTCCGGATAACCGCCGAAAGCGCGGATGACGGCCGTCAACAGCCCGGCCAGGCCGGCGTAGATCAGCTTGCCGCGCGGCGTCGAGGCCGCCGTGACCGGATCGGTCGCGATGAAGAATGCTGCCAGCATGGCGCCGCCGGAGAACAGATGCAGCAGCGGGCTGGAGTGATGCGCCGGCGAGATCAGATGCAATAGCGCGGCCGTGGCGGTCAGGCCGAGCAGAAACGCTACCGGAATATGCCAGGTGATCAGGCGTTTCCAGATCAGCAGCAGGCCGCCCAGGAGATACATCAGCGTGACGATTTCCTGGCCATTGATATGGGTGCCGCGCACATCGCCGCCGACCACGCCGCCGACCACGCCACCGAATATCGGCTTGCTCATGATGACGTCGACCGGGGTATTCAGCCGCACCTGCGTTTTCCAGGTATCCAGCACGGTGGCCGAGGTATAGGCGTCCGGACTGATCGAGCTTTGCCCGGAGAAGACCACGTCGAAGGACTCCCACAGGGTCAAGGCATGGTCGGCCAGGCTGATCGGCAGCGGCCATTGCGTCATGTAGAGCGGGAAGCTGACGATCAACGCGGCGTAGCCCACCATCGCCGGGTTGAACAGGTTCTGGCCGATGCCGCCGTAAAGCTGTTTCGCCACCACGATGGCGATGCCGATGCCGATCGCATACAGCCACCACGGCGCCAGCGTCGGCAGCGACAGCGCCAGCAGCCAGGCGGTGAGCAACGCGGAGTTGTCGGACAGGAAGGGTTTCGACGGCAGCCCGCGCAGCGCCAGCAGCAAGGCTTCGAAAACGAGCGCGAAGACGCTGCACACCAGCAGGCTGACCCAGATGCCGGGGCCGAAATACCAGGCATGCGCCAGGATGGCCGGGATCAAGGCCAGCATGACCTTGAACATGATCGCCGAGACGGAGTTGTTGCCGAGGATATAGGGTGAGCCGATCATTCTTTCGCGTCCGTCGTTGATTCGGCCTGGGCGCGCCGCGCTTCGATTTCATCGATCTCGCGCTGCACGCGCGGCGGCAGGTTATCGGTGTTCTTGGGCGCGACCGCGGCTTTCGCCTGTTGCGCGCGCTGGAGCGCGGCCTGCAGGATGGCTTTCTTCTTTTCCGCATCCGGATCGGCCGGCGCGGCAGGGTCTTGCACGGCCGCGGCTTCCTTGCTCTTGGCGGCGGCCTTGGCGAATTTTTCCGCCTTCTCCCGTTTCTCCCGCTCCAGCCGGAAGGCCTTGAATTCGTGCCGGATGCGCGCCTGGTCGGCACTGCTTTTGTCGCGTTCCCGTTCCCAGATTTCGCTCTTGGCGAAGCGGAAGTAATCGACCAACTGAATATGGCTGGGACAGACATAGGAACAACAGCCGCATTCGATGCAGTCGAACAGGTTGTAACTCTGGGCGCGGCCGAAATCCTTCGCGCGGCTGTACCAATACATCTCGAACGGTTGCAGGTCGGCCGGGCAGGCGCGCGAGCATTCGCCGCAACGGATGCAGGGCAGTTCGACGGGCTTGTCCGGGAACAGGGCCGGACTCTTGATGATCAGGCAGTTCACTGCCTTGGTCACCGGCGCGGCAAGGTCCATCAGATCGAATCCCATCATCGGGCCGCCGACGATTTCGCCGCTCGCCCCCGGCAGTGCGCCGCCCACGGTCGCAATCAAATCGGACAGCCGGGTGCCGATGCGCACCTCGTAATTGCCCGGTTGGGCGACATGGCCGGTCAGCGTGACCACCCGCGAGATCAACGGCTCGCCCAGCTCCACCGCGCGGTAAAGGCTGTAGGCGGTGCCGACGTTGAAGACCTGAATGCCGACATCGGTGGAACGTCCGCCGGTCGGGGTTTCCACGCCGGTCAGAGTGTAAGTGATTTGCTTGCCGCCGCCGCCCGGGTAGCGCGTCGGGATCGCCACCACGTCCATATCCGCAGGCACCGCGTCGCGCAACGCAGCCAGGGCTTCCGGCTTGTTGTCTTCAATGCCGATCAGCACCGTCCGGCAGGCCAGGGCGTGGCGCATGATTTCGATGCCGCGCACCAGCTCCGGCGCACGTTCCCGCATCAGGCGGTCATCGCAGGTGATCCAGGGTTCGCATTCGGCGCCGTTGAGGATCAGGGTATGAATCTGCTGTGCGCCGGGATTGAGCTTGATGAAACTCGGAAACACCGCTCCGCCCAGGCCGGCCAGGCCCATATCGCGCATGCGGTTGCGCAACGCGGAAGGATCGAGATTGCGCCAGTCCAGCGGCAGAAACGGAACCGCTGCGTCTTCGCCATCCGATTCGATGATCACTGCCAGATCGAACAAACCGGAAGGATGCGGCGCCGCGCTGGCTTCGACGGCGACGACGCGGCCCGAGGTGGGCGCATGCACCGCGGTGGAAACATAGCCTTCCGGCGCGCCGATCATCTGGCCGCGCAGGACACGATCGCCGACCGCGACCAGCGGCCGCGCCGGGGTGCCGATGTGCTGCCGCATCGGCACCACATAGCGCGGCAGCAACGGCATGCTGCGTATCGGCATGGTATTGGATTCGGCCTTGTGGTCGTCCGGATGCACGCCCCCGTTGAAGGTGAACAGCTTTCGTTTCATGTGCTTGGGGCTCATGCCACGTGCTTCATCATGTGGATGGGATAGCGCCATTTCCAGGTTTCCACGTCTTCCTTGATGACCTGCATGCTGATGCAGTCGACCGGGCAGGGCGGCAGACAGAGTTCGCAGCCGGTGCATTGCGAGGCGACGATGACATGCATCTGCTTGGCGGCGCCGACGATGGCATCGACCGGGCAGGCCTGGATGCACAAGGTGCAACCGATGCAGATGTTCTCGTCGATGACCGCGACCGATTTCGGCTTCGGCTGCAGACCCTCGCCCAGGGGTTTCGGCTCCACTCCGAGCAATTCGGCCAGGCGCTTGACGCCATCCGCGCCGCCCGGCGGGCATTGGTTGATATCCGCCTCGCCCTTGGCGATGGCTTCGGCATAAGGTTTGCAACCGGGAAAGCCGCATTGGCCGCATTGCGTCTGCGGCAGGATCGCATCGATCTTTTCGACCAGCGGATCGTCTTCGACGCGAAACTTGATCGCCGCCCAGCCCAGGATGCCGCCGAGCACCAGGCCGATCGCCGCCATGACCAGAATGGAAGCCAGCATCAGCGGATCAACCCGGCGAAGCCCATGAACGCCAGACTCATCAAACCCGCCGTGATCATCGCGATGCTGACGCCCTGAAACGGCTTCGGCACATCGGCCGCTTCCAGCCGTTCGCGCATCGCGGCGAACAGCACCAGCACCAACGTGAAGCCAAGCGCGCCGCCGAGGCCGAAAAACAGCGATTCAAGAAAATTATGCTGTTCACGCACATTCAACAGCGGAATGCCCAGCACCGCGCAATTGGTGGTGATCAGCGGCAGATAAATGCCGAGTACGCGGAACAGCACCGGCGAGGTCTTCTTGATGAACATCTCGGTGAATCCGACGATGCCGGCGATCACCACGATGAACGACAAGGTGCGCAGATAGGACAAGTCCTGGCCAAGCACGTAGGTGTCGATCAAATAGCTCGCGCCGGAAGCCAGGGTCAGCACGAACGTCGTGGCCGCCCCCATGCCGATCGCCGTTTCCAGCTTGCGCGATACGCCCATAAACGGACACAGCCCGAGTATCTTGGACATCACGATGTTGTTTACGAACACCGTGCCGATGAGGATGAGGAGGTAGTTTTCCATTAGGGGCTAGATTTTTCGCCGCGATTATCCGCTACCCCGGAGGGCGCGGACAACGCTATAGCTGCCGGTTGGATTTTTTACCGCGGCCGGCTGCAGCAGAATCAATCCAGCAACTCATGCGCCCCGTCGCAATACGGCGGGTTGGCGGAATGCTTGCAGGTGCACAGCCATACTTGCGTCAGCGTCTCAACCTTGAACGGCATCGGTTTGAAGTCGGTGCCGGCATGCGAACCGTCGCAATACGGTTGGTTTTTCGATTTGCCGCAACTGCACCACCAATACTCTCCGGCTGCCAGATTGGCCTCGATCGGCTCCTTGCCGGCGACAACAGGTTCACTCATGTTTTCATCCTTTCAGTAATACCCGACTGAATTTGTCGGATAGCGGATAGTACAAGGGAAGGCGGCTTTCGTGGGCACACAGCCGCGAACGGTCTGAGCAAAAACAGGTGGAGCAGCCCGCCGCAAACACGAAATCTTGGCTTGCCGGCATCCCTGCCGCCCTACCTTACGAGAGTTGATTGTGCAGCGCAATAAGCGTTAAATGCGGCGACCTGAATGGCGCTCGGCACGGCGCACGAGAGGACGGAAACATGCATCGGCAACGCCCCTTTTTCCTTGATCTTCTAGCCATCCGGCTACCAATAGGCGGAGTGGTGTCCATCCTGCACCGTGCCAGCGGTGCATTGCTTGCTCTGCTCATTCCCGGCCTGCTTTACACGCTGATGCTGTCCTTGCGCTCGCCGGAGGATTTCGCCCGCGTGCAGGCGTTTTTTGCCGGCGGCCTGGGCTGGTTGATTGGCCTGGGTGCTCTGTGGGCGCTGCTGCACCACCTGTTCGCCGGCCTGCGCCACCTAGGCTTCGATCTCGGCTGGGGCGAGGAGAAAATGCGCGCACGGCTGACTGCAAGGCTGGCGCTGGCCGCAGCCATGGCTCTGGTCGGTGCGGCTGCACTGTTCAGCCTGTTCGATTCGGGAAGCATGTCATGAGACGCGTCGGCGGATCGCACCGCGGCCTGGACATGTGGCTGTGGCAACGCGCCAGCGCGGTTTACATGGCCTTGTTCATACCGGTTTTTCTGCTTTGTCTGCTGACGTCGGGCCCGCTTGACTATGCCGCCTGGCACGGGCTGTTTGCATCCCTGGCGATGAAAGTGGCGGCGTTTCTGTTCATCGCCGCGATGTTGATTCATGCCTGGATCGGTCTACGCGAAATGATCATCGACTATCTGCATTGCGCGCGTTGCACGCTGCCGCGTCTGGCCCTGTACTTCGCCTTCGCCGTGCTCTATCTGGCTTGTCTGGTATGGACGGTGGATATTCTTTGGAGCGTTAGGTGAGCAAACCCATGGACCCAGCACAGATTCCCAAGCGCACCTTCGATGCCGTGATCGTCGGCGGCGGCGGCGCCGGTTTGCGCGCAGCGCTGCAACTGGCGCAGGCCAATCTCAAAGTGGCGCTGATTTCGAAAGTGTTTCCGACCCGCTCGCATACCGTGTCGGCGCAGGGCGGCATTACCGCAGCGCTGGGCAATGTGTCGGACGACAACTGGCATTGGCATATGTACGACACCGTGAAGGGCTCGGACTACCTGGGCGACCAGGATGCCATCGAGTTCATGTGCCGCAACGCGGCCAGCGCCGTTTACGAACTGGAGCACATGGGCTTGCCGTTCTCGCGCCTGGACAACGGCAAAATTTATCAGCGGCCGTTCGGCGGCCAATCACAAAATTACGGCGGCGAGCAGGCGATACGCACCTGCGCCGCGGCTGACCGCACCGGCCATGCGCTGTTGCACACGCTGTATCAACGCAACATCGCCGCGCGTACGCAGTTTTTCGACGAGTTTTTCGCACTCGACTTGATTCGCGACGAGGCCGGCAGCGTGCTGGGCGTGGTGGCGCTGGAGATCGAAACCGGCGAGGCCTGTCTGTTCGAATCGCGCGCGACCTTGCTGGCGACCGGCGGCGCTTGCCGCATCTTCCGACATTCCACCAATGCCCATATCAACACCGGCGATGGCCTCGGCATGGTGCTGCGCGCCGGCCTGCCGCTGGAAGACATGGAGTTCTGGCAATTCCACCCGACCGGCATCCCGGAAGTCGGCAGCCTGATTTCCGAAGGCGTGCGCGGGGAGGGCGGCTATCTGGTCAACAAGGACGGCGAGAAGTTCATGGCGCGCTATGCGCCGAACGCCAAGGACCTGGCCTCGCGCGATGTGGTGGCGCGCGCCATTGCCCAGGAGATTCGCGCCGGGCGCGGCTGCGGCGAGCATGGCGATTACGTGCATCTGAAGATCGAGCACCTCGGCGCCGAGGCGATCAAGTCGCGCCTGCCAGGCATACGCGAGCTCTCGATGCAATTCGCCGGCGTCGACCCGATTGATTTGCCGATTCCGGTCACGCCGACCGCGCATTACATGATGGGCGGCATTCCGACCAACATGTACGGCCAGGTGGTGTCGCCGGTGCGCTATGGCCCGGAAGAGCCGACCCCCGGGCTGTACGCGGTGGGCGAGTGCGCCTGCGTCTCGGTGCACGGCGCCAACCGGCTGGGCGGCAATTCGCTGCTCGATCTGGTGGTATTCGGCCGCGCCGCCGGCCAGCACGTGATCGAGTATCTGCGCGACAACCCGTTCCCGAGGCCGCTGCCGCAGGATCAGGTGGACAAGGCGCGGGCGCGTCTGGCGCGCTGGGATAAACGCGGCGGCTCGGAAACCGTGGCCGGCCTGCGCGGCGAAATGCAGCGCATCATGCAGGAGCATTGCGGCGTCTACCGAAGCGCTTCGCTGTTGCAGGCCGGCCTGGCCATGCTGGACAAGGTGGCGGCCCGCTTGCCGGATGCGGCGCTGTCCGACCACAGCAAGATGTTCAACACCGCCCGCCTGGAGGCGCTGGAACTCGAAAACCTGATGGCCATTTCCCGCGCCACGCTGGTTTCCGCGCTGGCGCGCACCGAAAGCCGCGGCGCGCATACGCGGGAGGATTTTCCCCAACGCGACGATGATCGCTGGCTGCGCCATACCCTGTATTTTCAGGACGCGGACCAACTCGATTACAAGCCCGTGCGTTTGAAGCCGCTCACGGTAGAGACTTTCCAGCCGAAAGAAAGGACGTACTGATGCGCTTCCGTATCTACCGTTACGATCCCGAAGCCGGTACGGCGCCGAACATGCAGGATTACGAGCTCGACTTCGACCCGAAGGGCAAAAAGGTGCTGGATGCGCTGATCGCGATCAAGGACACCCTCGATGAAAGCCTGACCTTCCGCCGCTCGTGCCGGGAAGGCGTATGCGGGTCCGATGGCGTCAACGTCAACGGCACCAACGTGCTGGCCTGCATCACCGCGCTGGAAGGGCTGAAGCAGCCGATCGAGATCCGTCCGCTGCCGCGCCTGGGCGTGGTGCGCGACTTGATCGTCGATATGACCCAGTTCTATCAGCATTACCGGGCGGTGAAACCGTATTTGATCAACCTCGATCCGGAACCGGAAAACGAACGCCTGCAAAGCCCGCAGGACCGCGCCGAACTGGATGGTTTGTGGGAATGCATACTGTGCGGCTGCTGTACGACCTCGTGTCCGTCGTTCTGGTGGAACCCGGACAAGTTCCTCGGTCCCGCCGCCTTGTTGCAGGGCTACCGCTTCATTGCCGATACGCGCGACCATTCGACCGATGAACGCCTGGATTTTCTGGAAGACCCTTACCGCCTGTTCCGTTGCCACGGCATCATGAACTGCGTTGAAGTCTGCCCGAAAGGGTTGAACCCCACCGCCGCCATCGGCAAAATCAAGTCGCTGCTCGTAAAGCGGGCATTGTAGGAACCGCGTGGCGGGCGAACTTTCCGAAAACCGACTGCGTTGGCGATGCCGACGCGGGATGCTGGAACTGGATGCCTGGCTGACGCGATTCCTCGATGTTCGTTATGCCGATTTATCTGCCGAGCAACGGGCGGTTTTTGCCCGTTTGCTGGATCAGGACGATATGAACCTATTCGACTGGATCACGGCGGAGCGCGAACCGCCCGCCGACTATTCGGCTGTGGTGGAAGCCATCAAAACAACTCGATATCCAAGGTAATCAAGAACATGATCCAGCCCGCCGCCGCACTCAAGATCGAAGATCAGACGATAGAACTGCCCACCATGCAAGGCACACTGGGGCCGAATGTCGTCGACACCCGCACCTTGGGCAATCAGGGCTACTTCACTTACGACCCGGGCTTCCTGTCGACCGCCAGCTGTTCCTCCAGCATCACCTACATCGATGGCGATGAAGGCCTGCTCTATTACCGCGGCTACCCGATCGAACAGCTGGCCGAGAAATCCGATTTTCTGGAAGTCGCCTATCTGCTCTGGCACGGCGAATTGCCCAACGCGGAGCAGAAGAAGGATTTCGATTTCTTGATCACCCACCACAGTATGCTGCACGACCAGATGCTGTCGCTGTACAAGGGTTTTCGGCGCGATGCGCATCCGATGGCGGTCATGGTGTCGATCATCGGTGCGATGGCAGCGTTTTATCCCGAGGGGAGCAACGTCGCCGACGCCAATCAACGCGAAATTTCGATGTTCCGGCTGTTGGCCAAGGTGCCGACGGTGGCGGCCTGGTCATACAAATACAACAAAGGTGAACCCTTCATCTATCCGCAGAACCACATGGGCTATGCGGAGAATTTCCTGCACATGCTGCATGCCAATCCCTGCGAGCAATTCAAGCCCAACCCGGTGCTGTCACGCGCGCTGGACCGTATTTTCATTCTGCATGCCGACCACGAACAGAACGCCTCGACCTCGACCGTACGCATGGCGGGTTCCAGCTATGCCAACCCGTTTGCGTGCATTGCCGCCGGTACGGCTTGTTTGTGGGGACCGCTGCATGGCGGGGCGAATGAAGCGGTTCTGAGCATGCTGGAAGAGATGGGCGACATTTCTCGCATCGGCGAGTTTGTCGACCGCGCCAAGGACCGGAATTCCGGTTTCCGCCTGATGGGCTTTGGCCACCGCGTTTACAAAAACATGGATCCGCGCGCTGCGATCATGCGTCAGACCTGCCACGAGGTGCTCGATGAGCTGGGCCTGCATGACGATCCGTTGTTCAAGATGGCGCTGAAACTGGAGCAGATAGCGCTCGAAGACGAGTATTTCATCGAGAAGAAGCTGTATCCCAACGTCGATTTCTACTCCGGCATCGTGTTGCGCGCGCTCGGCATACCCACTTCGATGTTTACTGCCATCTTCGCATTGGCGCGCACGGCCGGCTGGATTGCGCAGTGGAATGAAATGATCGCCTCTCCGGGGCACAAGATCGCACGGCCGCGGCAGCTTTATACCGGGCCGTTGCGGCGTGAATTCGTACCGCTCGATCTGCGCGGCCGTTGACCCTGGCTCGCTGCGCCCCTTTTTCAGGAGGCGCGCTGCGCGGGCAGGCGCTGCTGAGTTCCTCAACCCTGATCTAACGGTGCAGACATGAAGCGCGATTCCCTTCCGGCGACGGCGCTGTTTTCCGGCAGCGCGGAGTATCTGGCGGCTTACCTGGCTGCCCACCCAATCGACTACCTTGAGCCGCGCGCCGAGGCGGCAACCGTTTCGACGCCGGCGGTCTACGCAAAAAATGAAGCGGTCATGATTTCCGACCTGCCGCTGTTGAAATGCGAAGCCAGTCAGGTCGGGGTGTTGCAACTAATCAACGCCTATCGCTTTCATGGTTTTCGTGCCGCCGCCCTGGATCCGCTGCAGCAACAATCCACCCGGCTCATTCCCGAATTGGACCCGGCCAATCACGGACTGACGCCGGCAGATCTGAATCAGGAATTTGAAACCGGTTCGCTCGCCGGCGGGGCTGGCAATAGTGGGCGCGACACGCTGCGCAACATCATCACGCACGTACAGAAAGCCTATTGCGGCACGCTGTCCGCGGAATACATGCATCTTTGCGATACCCAGCAGAAACGCTGGCTGCAAAAAAGGCTGGAAGGCGAATACGGCGCGCCGATCATGGATGACGACCTGCGCAGTTGGTTGCTGCGTCAGTTGACGGCGGCCGAAACGCTGGAGAAAACGCTGCACACTCGCTTTGTCGGGCAGAAGCGTTTTTCTTTGGAAGGCGCCGAGTCGCTGATTCCGCTGTTGAACGATCTGATCGAACAGTCCGCTCGCGCCGGCGTGCAAGAAATCGGCTTGGGCATGGCGCACCGAGGACGTCTCAATGTGCTGCACAACGTACTCGATCGTTCGGTCATCGAGCTGTTCGAACATGCGCAGAATGAGGAAATCGATGTCCGCCGCAGCGGCGACGTGAAGTATCACCAGGGTTTTGCGGCCGATCTGATCACCGCCGGCGGTTCGATTCGCGTCGCGCTGGCCTTCAATCCCTCGCATCTGGAGATCGTCAATCCGGTCGTCGAAGGTTGGGTGCGCGCGCAGCAGCAACGTCGCGGCGACCGTGACGGCAGCCAGGTCATGCCCATACTGATCCATGGCGATGCCGCGCTCGCCGGCCAGGGGGTGGTGATGGAGACGCTCAACATGGCGGCCACACGCGGTTTTCGCACTGGCGGCACGATCCATATCGTCATCAACAACCAGATAGGCTTCACCACGTCCGACCCGCGCGACAGCCGTTCCAGCCTGTATTGCACCGACGTCATGAAAATGGTTGAAGCACCGGTGCTGCATGTCAACGGCGACGATCCGGAAGCAGTGATCCGCGCCGCGCGCATCGCCATCGAATATCGCATGTTCTGGAAGCGCGACATCGCCATCGATCTGATCTGCTACCGCCGCCTGGGTCATAACGAACAGGATGAACCGATGGTCACGCAGCCGCTGATGTATCGGCGCATCCACGCTTTACCCAGTACCCGCGCGCTTTATGCAGCGCAGCTGGCTGCGCTGGAAGTGGTCACGGCAGAAGAAGCAACCTCCATGATCCAGGCTTACAAGGCGGGCCTGGATGCGCCCGCCAGCCACCAAGCCGGCGCGAAGAATCCGTATGCGGCGGATTGGGGGCCGTATCGCGACAGCCATTGGCGCGACGAGACGCCTACCGCGCTTCCAACAAGCAGATTACAAGCGTTGGCCAAACGCCTGCTTGATGTTCCGATCAGTTTCACGCTGCATCCGCGCGTACAAAAGATCATGGATGATCGAAAATTGATGGGGCAGGGCGTATTGCCGCTCGATTGGGGCATGGCGGAAAATTTGGCCTATGCCAGTTTGCTCAGCGACGGCGTGCCGGTTCGCCTGACCGGACAGGATTCCGGTCGTGGCACGTTCTTTCACCGCCATGCCGTATTGCACGACCAGAATCGAGAACGCTGGGATGCCGGAGTTTTTATTCCGCTGCAAAACCTTATTCCCGGGCAAGCGAATTTCCTGGTGATCGACTCGCTGCTTTCGGAAGAAGCCGTGCTCGGTTTTGAATATGGCTATGCCGGAGCGGCGCCGGATCAATTGGTTATTTGGGAAGCGCAATTCGGTGATTTCGTCAATGGCGCTCAAGTCGTCATCGACCAATTCATTGCCTCCGGCGAAACCAAATGGGATCGTTTGAATGGACTCACGCTGTTTCTGCCGCATGGCTATGAAGGCCAGGGACCGGAACACTCCTCTGGCCGTATCGAGCGTTTTCTACAACTGACTGCGCACGACAATATCCAGATCATCCAGGCCAGCACGCCAGCGCAACTGTTTCATGTGCTGCGCCGGCAAGTCGTCAGGCCATATCGCAAGCCGTTGATTCTTTTCACGCCAAAGAGCCTGTTACGACATCCCGAAGCCGTATCCGAGTTAACTGAATTGAGCAGCGGGAAATTCGAGCCCTTACTGGATTGCACTGGCGATGCCGAAATCGAAAACGTAACCCGTTTGGTATTTTGCAGTGGCCGGATTTATTACGATCTGGCGCGTATACGCCGGGAGAAGGCGCTTGAGCATATTGCGCTGATCCGGGTAGAACAGTTGTATCCGGTGCCGGATGTTGAAATTTGCAAGTTAATCGGGCGCTATCTCCGCGCGCAGGAATTGATCTGGGCGCAAGACGAACCGCGTAATCAAGGAGCCTGGCGATTCATGGCTTTCCAATTACAGCAACTTTCATCACTGCCGGTAAGCTATGCCGGACGTCCGGAGTCTTCCGCGCCGGCCACGGGAATTGCCAGCCAACACAAATCCCAGCTTGAAAGCATCATTAACAAGGCGTTGTTTTAGCCCAAATGGCTGGACGCAATAAAAACCCCGCTATGGCGGGGTTTTTATTGCCGAGAAAACGATCGCACTCAGGCAATCCGGCAATCATCAAGGCTCTTGCCTTGGCCTTCCAGATCAAGCACCCAACCCGGTCGCCGGCCACGGCCAGTCCAGGTCTTGCCACTGACGGGATCACGATATTTTGCAGCGACCAGACCTCGGCTCTTGGTTTTTCCTGAGCGGGCGGCCAAGCCCAAATCATCACTGGTGATGCCGAATTGAGCCATCAACCGCTTGATTTCAGCAATTGCGCCAGCCATTTCTTGCTGACGTACGCCTTCAGCTTTACGTTTGAGATCTTCAATTTGGGAAAGGATTTCCTGATAGGAAGACATATTTTTTCTCCAAGAATATTTAAGCCCGGAATGATTGAGCGGCAGAATGATAATGAACCAGCGAGCCGGATTGCAATATTCTATTCGAAATATTTTATTACCGTGTAATTAAACCTAGCCATCCAGCCGAGACCTGCCCCAAAGCACTCCTGACTGAGGCGCGATTTCAACGTTGAGTGCTTGATTTGAGCAATACCATAACCGCGCCGCCGCCGCCGTCAACCGGCCTTGCCTGCACAAAAGCCAAAACCTCGTCGCGTTGCATCAACCAATGCCGTACATGCAACTTCAGAACGGGTTCGCGGTTTTTCGAACCCAGGCCTTTTCCGTGAATGATGCGAATGCAGCGGATACCGCGCCGTTTGCATTCGAACAGAAAATTCGCCAATTCAATCTTGGCCTCCAGCCTGATTAATCCGTGCAAATCCAATTCAGCTTGCGATACCCATTCGCCGCATCGTAAACGCCGAAGAATATGCCGGCTTAAGCCGGGGCGAACAAAAGACAGCTCATCGCCATTTTCAGTCGCCTCGTCCCAGCGAATCGGATCATGCAAGGATTCAAATATCACCTCGCGTTCATCGCGCATCAGGCTGCGTGGTATCGGAGGCGGGCGGGAGGAGAGGGGGATCACACGCCCATGCGGGGTGATCGGAGTGACATCGGAGAGCTCAGCGCGGAACAGTTCCCGGTCAGCCGAGCTGAGAGCGGGGAGTCCGGGCAAAGCATGCTCGCCTGAATCCCCGCTTTCTTTCATTGTGTTATGAGTAAAAGTTAACTCAAGTTATCAAGATAACGCTCGGCATCCAGCGCTGCCATACAGCCTGTTCCCGCGCTGGTGATGGCTTGACGATAGATGTGATCCTGTACGTCACCTGCGGCAAATACGCCGGCCACACTGGTTTGTGTGGCATTGCCGGTCTGCCCGCCCTGAGTCATCAGATAACCGTGATCATTCATTTCCAATTGACCCTTGAACATATCGGTATTGGGCTTATGGCCGATCGCGATAAACACCCCCATGAGCTGAATCTCTTTGCTCTCGCTCGACTGTACATTTTTCAAGCGGACACCGGTGACGCCGGATTTATCACCCAAAACCTCGTCCAAAGTGCTGTTCAACTCAAGACTGATCTTGCCTTCCTTGACCTTTTCCATGAGTTTGTCGACCATGATTTTTTCGGCTTTGAAGGTGTCGCGACGATGAACCAGCGTGACATGTTTGGCGATATTAGCTAGATAGAGCGCTTCTTCGACGGCCGTATTACCACCGCCAATCACGGCTACATCCTGATTTTTGTAGAAGAATCCATCACACGTTGCGCAACCGGAAACGCCTTTACCCATGAAGGCCTGTTCCGACGGCAATCCCAAATACATTGCGGAGGCGCCCGTCGCGATGATCAACGCATTGCAGGTATAGACGCCGGCATCGCCGGTCAGTGCAAACGGGCGCTGCGACAAATCAACCGCGCTGATCGTGTCGAAAATAATTTCAGTGTTGAAGCGTTCGGCATGCGCCTGAAAACGCTGCATTAAATCCGGACCCATGACCCCATTAACATCAGCCGGCCAATTATCAACTTCCGTTGTCGTCATCAATTGGCCGCCTTGCTGCAGTCCGGTGATCAATGCCGGCTTCAGATTGGCGCGTGCCGCATAGACTGCCGCGGTATATCCCGCCGGACCGGATCCGAGTATGAGCAGCGGGGAATGTTTCGTAGACATGAAATCTCCTAAAGAGGGTTTAGAACGCGAAGAGGCAAGAGAAATGTTTGGCTGGCCGATTTTACCAGCGAGAACGCAATGAACGATCTCGCCTTGATTTGACATAATACACATTCAGAACCTTATGCCATCCTCGACCTTGCCTATGTGCAGTCACATGGAGAGAAAACAAGTGATCCTTTATAGTGCGCGGCATGCTTGGTAAGTCCTCTCGACGCTGCGCCGTCTCCAAACCTGTTCGCAGACCTCTTGCTCCCCGCGTAACCACTTTGCTTCGTGAAGTCTGGTGGTTGGCTGCGGTGGGTCTGGCTTTGTATCTCGGCATGATTCTGCTGACCTATCATTCGGCCGATCCCGGCTGGTCACGCATCGGCGGCGATCAGTCGGTGCTTAATGCGGGCGGTCCGTTCGGCGCATGGCTGTCGGACCTTCTGCTGTACTTGTTTGGTGCTTCGGCTTGGCTGTGGGTTGCGCTGTCTTTGTTTTTTGTCTGGTGGGGCTATCGCCGCATTGGCGACAGCGAATCTGAACACCACCCGGGGCTGGGCATCACGTTGGGCGGCTTTTTGCTGGTGCTGCTGGCCAGCAGCGCACTGGAGGCGATGCGACTGCACAGTCTGCCGATGCAATTGCCGCTGACTTCCGGCGGCGCTCTGGGAGACAGCCTTTCGCGGCTGGTGCAAGGCAGCTTCGGCTTTGATGGCGGCACGGTATTGCTGCTGCTGACCTGGGGTGCGGGCATCAGTTTGTTCACCGGCTTGTCCTGGCTTGAACTGGCCGAAAAAGTGGGTACCGGCCTGGAGACGCTGTTCAAGTTACTGTTCGATAAATGGCAGGCGAAGCGCGATCGAAAAGCCGGCCTGGAGGCGACCACCGAGCGTGAAGAAATTGTTCAGAAGGAACGCAAACGCCTTCGCAAGGAACCCCCGATCCACATCGAACCCGCTCTGGCGGTGATTGAAAAATCGGAGCGCGTACAAGTAGAACGACAGGATGTGTTGTTCCGCGATTCGCCCGACGCTCAGCGCCCGCCCCTGCATTTGCTGGACGAAGCGACGCAATCCATCACGCAGGTAGATCAAGCCGGACTGGAAGCGACTTCGCGCTTGATCGAACGAAAGCTGCGTGAGTTCGGCGTCGAGGTCAAGGTGCTGGCCGCTTATCCCGGCCCAGTGATTACCCGCTATGAGGTGGAGCCGGCATCCGGCGTCAAAGGCAGCCAGATCACCAATCTGGCCAAGGATCTGGCGCGTGCGCTGTCGCTGGTCAGCATTCGCGTCGTGGAAACCATCCCGGGCAAGAATTGCATGGGGCTGGAATTGCCCAATTCGCAACGCCAGGTCGTCCGTTTGTCCGAAATCCTCTCCGCCAAGGTGTACAACGACAATGCCTCGCCGCTGACCTTGGCAATGGGCAAGGACATCAGCGGTCACCCCATCGTTGCCGATCTGGGCAAGATGCCGCACGTGCTGGTCGCCGGTGCAACCGGTTCCGGAAAGTCGGTCGCCATCAACGCGATGATCCTGTCGCTGATCTACAAATCGACGCCGCAGGATGTGCGCCTGATCATGATCGATCCAAAAATGCTGGAGCTCTCGACCTACGAAGGCATTCCGCATTTGCTCGCACCGGTCGTGACCGACATGAAGCTGGCGGCTTCGGCATTGAACTGGTGCGTCGGCGAAATGGACAAGCGCTATCGCCTGATGTCCGCTCTGGGCGTGCGCAATATCGCCGGCTACAACCAGAAAGTGCGCGATGCGGAGAAAGCCGGCCAGCCGTTGAGCAATCCGTTCTCAATCACGCCGGAAAGTCCGGAACGTCTGGCCACCCTGCCCTTCATCGTCGTACTGATCGACGAACTCGCCGATCTGATGATGGTGGCCGGCAAGAAGGTGGAAGAACTCATCGCCCGTCTCGCGCAAAAGGCGCGCGCATCCGGCATTCATCTGGTGCTGGCGACGCAACGCCCATCGGTTGACGTCATTACCGGCCTGATCAAGGCCAATATTCCAACCCGCGTGTCCTTCCAGGTCACCAGCCGTATCGACTCCCGCACCGTCCTCGACCAGCAAGGCGCCGAATCGCTGCTCGGCCAGGGCGACATGCTATACCTGCCGCCCGGTCACGGCGTCCCCACCCGCTTGCACGGCGCTTTCGTATCCGACGACGAAGTTCATCGCGTAACGGCCTGGCTGAAGGAACTTGGGCCGCCGCAATATGACGAAAGCATTCTGGAAGGCCCGGACGAGGAAATCGATGCCGACAACGTGGACAAGAGCGCGGAAGCCGATCCGTTGTATGACGATGCCGTGGCTTATGTGCTCAAGAGCCGGCGCGCTTCGATTTCTTCCGTCCAGCGGCAACTGCGCATCGGCTATAACCGTGCCGCCAGACTCATCGAGGCCATGGAGAATGCCGGCCTCGTTTCTTCCATGCAAAGCAATGGCAACCGTGAAGTGATCGCCCCCCCGACATGATACGTAACACACTGATTTCTCTGCTGCTTCTCGCCCTGACCAACCCCGCTTTCGCCGATGCCAAAGCGCGCCTGGAGGCATTTGTCGACAGCACCAAAGGCCTCAAAGCGAATTTCACCCAGAGCGTGGTCGACCGCGCTGGCCGCAAGACCTCCGAATCCAGCGGCAACCTGTTTTTCTCGCGCCCGGGCAAGTTTCGTTGGGTCTATCAAAAACCCTACGCCCAACTCATCGTTGGCGATGGCCAGAAAATCTGGATACACGATGAAGACCTCGACCAGGTCACGGTACGCAAACTGGACCAGGCACTCGGCGACAGCCCCGCCGCCTTGTTGGCGGGCGACAACAACATCGAAAAACTGTTCACCTTGAAGGATGCGGGCAGCAAGGACGGCATTGAATGGCTGGAAGCCACACCGAAGAGCAAGGAAGGTAGCTTCGAGAAGATCCGCATGGGTTTCAAGGGCGACGACTTGCAGATGATGGAACTGAAGGACAATTTCGGCCAGACCACGCTGCTGCGCTTCTCCAATTTGCAGCGCAATCCCACCATGGGAACCAGCCTGTTCCGTTTCTCGCCGCCCAAGGGCGCTGACGTCATTGGCGACCGCTGATATTGACGACTTCTGACCCCGGCGCGCTCGCCGCCACCGCTGACCTGTTCGCCCCCTCTGCACAGGCGCCACAGTCGAGCCGCAGCGAGGCAGCCGTTCCGCTGGCCGAACGGTTGCGGCCAAGCAACCTGGATCAGGTTATCGGGCAAACCCATCTGCTCGGCCCCGGCCGACCATTGCGGCTCGCCTTCGAATCCGGCAAGCCGCACTCGATGATATTGTGGGGTCCGCCCGGCGTCGGCAAAACCACGCTGGCCCGCCTGATGGCTCGCCACTTCGACGCCGATTTCATTCAGATTTCCGCCGTGCTGGCCGGCGTCAAGGATATTCGCGAAGCGGTGGAACGGGCTCGCGTCAACCGCGCCGCCGGTCGCCAGACCATCTTGTTCGTCGATGAAGTGCACCGTTTTAACAAAGCGCAGCAAGACGCGTTCCTGCCGCATGTCGAATCCGGCCTGCTCACCTTCATCGGGGCAACCACTGAAAACCCTTCCTTCGAAGTAGTCGGCGCCCTGCTCTCACGGGCTCAGGTCTATGTGCTCAAGCCGCTCGACGAAAACGATCTCGCCGCACTGCTGCAACGCGCGCTGCTGGCCGCCTCCAATCGCATCACGTTCACCGACGATGCCCGCCTGATCCTGCTCGGCTATGCCGACGGCGACGGCCGGCGTTTGCTCAACCTGCTCGAGCAGCTGCTCTCGGCGGCGGCCGCCGCCGAACTGGCCGATATCGACGCCGCCTTCATCGGCGAAGCGCTGGCGCCGTCGCGCCGCCGTTTCGACAAGGGCGGCGACGCGTTCTACGACCAGATATCCGCGCTGCACAAATCCGTCCGCGGCTCCAGTCCGGATGCCGCCCTGTACTGGCTCAGCCGCATGCTCGACGGCGGCGCCGACCCGCTCTATCTCGGCCGCCGCATCATCCGCATGGCGGTGGAAGACATCGGCCTGGCCGATCCGCGCGCGTTGACGACGGCGTTGGATGCCGTCGCCACCTACGAGCGCCTGGGCAGCCCGGAAGGCGAACTGGCACTGGCGCAGGCCGTGCTTTATCTGGCCGTCGCGCCAAAAAGCAACGCCGTCTACAGCGCGTATAAAGCCGCGCAGGCATTCATCGCGCAAGACGGCTCGCGCCCGGTACCGGTGCATCTGCGCAACGCACCGACCAAACTGATGAAAGAACTCGGCTACGGCCACGCCTACCGCTATGCGCATGATGAGCCGGAAGCCTATGCAGCAGGCGAGCACTACTTTCCCGATGATCTGGCGCAGCCGCCCCGCTTCTACCAACCCACGCCGCGCGGACTGGAAGGGAAAATCGGCGAACGCCTGAGCTACCTGAAATCACTCGATTCAGCCGTGAACAAGCGCGCAAAATAATCTTGCGCCTGGTCTTTCCAACGCGCGCCCGGCTTGCCCGGCCCACGCGCCGGCTGCTAGAATGCGCGCCGCTTTGCGCCCGACATGTGTCAGGCCGGCGAAATCCACACATCCGCACCAGTTAAGGTGCCCCGCACGGACTTGCGGGGTTCTCGGCGGATGGCGGCTTAACCTTAACCAAGGAGTTTTCATGTCCGTAACCATGCGTCAAATGCTCGAGGCCGGTGTTCACTTCGGCCACCAAACCCGTTACTGGAACCCGAAGATGGCCCCGTACATCTTCGGTCACCGCAACAAAATCCACATCATCAACCTGGAAAAGACCCTGCCGTTGTTCAACGACGCCGCGACGTTTGCGCGCCGTCTGTCGTCCAACAAGGGTTCCGTGCTGTTCGTCGGCACCAAGCGCCAGGCGCGCGAAATCATGGCCGAAGAAGCCGCCCGTTGCGGCATGCCCTGGATTTCCCATCGCTGGCTGGGCGGCATGCTGACCAACTTCAAGACGGTCAAGCAATCGGTCAAGCGGATGAAGGACATCGAAGCGCAACTGGCAGAGCCGGGCGCGATTTCCAAGAAGGAAATCCTGCGCGTACAGCGCGAGTACGACAAGCTGATGCAAAGCCTGGGCGGCATCAAGGAAATGGAGCGTCTGCCTGACGCGCTGTTCGTCGTCGACGTCGGCTATCAGAAGATCGCCATTACCGAAGCCAACAAACTGGGCATCCCGGTGATCGGCATCGTCGATTCGAACAACTCCCCGCTCGGCGTCGATTACGTCATCCCCGGCAACGACGACTCCAACCGCGCGATCCGCCTGTATGCTCGCGGCCTCGCCGATGCCATCCTCGAAGGCAAAACCATGGTCATCGAAGAGATGGTCGCGGCAGCCCAGGATGAGTACGTAGAAGTCGACGAAGCCAGCGCAGCCAGCGCCGGCTGATGTCGTGGTCGGGCGGCGCCCGATCGCCTAGCTACTCGACGCCCCGCTCTCGGGGCGTTTTTTCAATAAAGCATTGTTCAGGAGAAAGAAATGGCGGAAATCACCGCATCCATGGTTAAAGAACTGCGCGAGCGCACCGATGCGCCGATGATGGACTGCAAGAAAGCGCTGACCGAAGCAGCCGGCGACATGCAGAAGGCCGAAGAAATCTTGCGCGTACGCTTCGGCAACAAGGCCGCCAAGAGCGCCAGCCGCGTCGCCGCCGAGGGCGTGGTCGCGATCAACATCAGCGCCGACGGCAAGACCGCTGCGATGGTGGAAGTCAACTGCGAGACCGATTTCGTTGCCAAGAACGACGATTTCCTCGCGCTGTCCAAGGCGCTGGCCCAGATGGTCATCGACCAGAACCCGGCCGACGTCGCCGCCCTCTCCGCTCTGCCCTACGGCGGCAAGACTGTGGAAGAAACGCGGACCGAACTGATCGGCAAGATCGGCGAAAACATGTCGATCCGCCGCTTTGTCCGCCTCAACGCTACAGGCAAGTTCGCCAGCTACGTGCACGGCAGCAAGATCGGGGTACTGGTCGACGTATCCGGCGACGAAGCCATCGCGCGCGACATCGCCATGCACATCGCCGCGTCCAAGCCCAAGTCGCTGGATGCCTCCGGCGTGTCTCAGGATCTGATCGACACCGAGCGCCGCGTCGCCATCGAGAAGGCCAAGGAAGCCGGCAAGCCGGAAGCCATGCTGGAGAAAATCGCCGAAGGCACCGTGCAGAAATTCCTCAAGGAAGTGACGTTGCTGTCGCAACCCTTCGTCAAGGACGACAAGCAGACCGTCGAGCAAGTGCTGAAGTCCAAGGGCTCGCAATGCCATGGCTTCACGATGATCATCGTCGGCGAAGGCATCGAAAAGAAAGTCAGCGATTTCGCCGCTGAAGTCGCCGCCGCCTCCAAGGTCTAAACGCATGCCGCCTGACAGTCGTCCAACAGTCGGCCGCATTCTGCTCAAGCTGTCCGGCGAAGCCCTGATGGGGCCGGACAGCTTCGGCTATCACGCCGACACGATGGCCGGCATGGTCGCCCAGATCAAGGAAGTGGCTGATCTTGGCGTTCAAGTCGGCATCGTCGTCGGCGGCGGCAACCTGTTTCGAGGCGCTACCGGCGCCCTTTCCGGCATGGACCGCGCCACCGCTGACAGCATGGGCATGCTGGCCACAGTCATGAATGCGCTGGCGTTGAAGGACGGCTTGATGGCGGCGGGCGTGGAAGCGCGCGTACAAACTGCCGTCAGCATTGCCCACGTGGGCGAAGCCTTCGAACGTGACAGTGCAGTACGTCATCTGGAAGCCGGTCGCGTCGTCATTTTTGGCGGCGGCACCGGCAACCCCTTCTTCACGACCGATACCGCCTCGGCGCTGCGCGGTGCGGAAATCCGCGCCGATCTGATGCTCAAGGCCACTAAAGTGGATGGCGTGTATAGCGCCGACCCGAAGAAAGACCCGACCGCCACGCGCTACGAGCAACTCAGTTTCGACGAGGCCATCGCGAAGAATCTGGGCGTCCTCGATACCGCTGCGTTTGCGCTTTGCCGCGAACAGAAATTGCCGCTCTGTGTATTCAGCATCTTCAAGCCGGGCGCTTTGCGGCGTGTCGTGCTGGGCGAGCCGGAAGGCACCCGGGTCGTCCTTTAATAAGCAAAGAGGATTTAGCCATGATCGCCGACATCAAAAAAACCGCCGAAGACAAGATGAAGAAATCCGTCGAGTCGCTCAGGGCGGACTTTGGCAAGGTGCGTACCGGGCGCGCCACCACAGGCATCCTGGATCACGTCAAGGTCGATTACTACGGCACGCCGACGCTGATCAGCCAGGTCGCCAACCTGACGCTCATCGACGCACATACCCTGGGCGTGCAAACCTGGGAGAAAAACATGCTCGGCAAGGTGGAAAAGGCGATACGCGATGCCGATCTGGGCCTCAACCCCGCCAATATGGGCGAAATGCTGCGTGTGCCGATGCCGCCTTTGACCGAAGAGCGCCGCAAGGAACTGGTCAAGCTGGTGCGCGGTGAAGCGGAAAACGGCAAAGTCGCCGTACGCAATATCCGCCGCGATGCCATTGCACATCTGAAAGAGCTCCTGAAAAACAAGGAAATCAGCGAGGATGACGAGCGCCGCGCCGCCGACGACATCCAGAAGCTCACCGACAAGTACATCGCCGAGCAGGAAAAGTATCTGGCGGAGAAAGAAAAGGATCTGATGGCGGTCTGATACTCAGACATCTGTAATCCATCATGATCAAGAAATTTTTTAGTTCAACCGCAGAAGTTCCTGATTCTGTTGAAGTGCCGCGCCATCTGGCGATCATCATGGATGGCAACGGGCGCTGGGCGAAGAAGCGCTTCATGCCGCGCGTCGCCGGCCATGCGCAAGGGGTCGAGCGGGTACGCGACATCGTGCAAGCCTGTATCGAGCGCGGCATCGAATACCTGACCCTGTTCGCCTTCAGTTCGGAAAACTGGCGCCGTCCGCAGGATGAAGTGTCCCGCCTGATGGAGCTCTTCGTCATGGCGCTGGAACGCGAAGTCACCCGCATGCATCGCAACGGCGTTTGCCTGCGCGTGGTCGGCGACCTGGATCGTTTCGATTCCCGCTTGCGTGAATTGATCGCGCAAGGCGAAGCGCATACGCAAGACAATCAACGCCTCACCCTGACCGTCTGCGCCAACTATGGCGGCCGCTGGGACATTCTCAACGCAGTGAATCATTGGCGACGCGACCATCCGGACGCGGGCGACCTGACCGAGGAAGCGCTAGCCGCCTACCTGACCATGCCCTACGCACCGGAGCCGGACCTGTTCATCCGAACCGGCGGCGAACAGCGCATCAGCAACTTCCTGCTCTGGCAACTGGCTTATTCCGAGCTGTATTTCACCGACACGCTGTGGCCGGACTTCGATGCTGCGGCGCTCGACCTGGCCATCGCCTCCTACCGCAAACGCGAGCGCCGATTCGGGCGCACCAGCGAGCAACTCCTTGAGCGCTAGATCCGCTCCGAGAACCTCCGGCCTGCAAGCCCGCGTTGCAACGGCCGCCGTACTGATCGCCGGCGTTCTCGCCGCACTGTATTGGGCGCCATCGCTACTCTGGCTCGGCCTGACCGGTGCGGTGCTGCTGCTGGCCGCCTGGGAATGGGCCGGCCTGGCGGGATTGAAAAAACACGCCGCCGTCGGCTACGCCCTCCTGATCGCCTCGATCAGCACCGGCCTGGCGCTGGCCGCACCTGGCCTTGCCGAACCGTTCTACCCGGCCGTTCTGTTCTGGCTGTTGGCGCCCGTACTGTTGTCGCGTTCGATGGCGATCCGGCCGCCGGCGCTGCATCTTGTACTGGGCCTGATCATCCTGGTTCCCACGCATCTCGGCATGGTCGCGCTGCGCAGCATCGACCCGGATCTGGTGCTGGTTGTGGTCGGCGTGGTGGTGATTGCCGATAGCGCCGCCTATTTTTCCGGCCGCCGCTTTGGAAAACATAAACTCGCACCCAGCATCAGCCCGGGAAAAACCTGGGAAGGCGCAATCGGCGCCTGGCTGGCCATCACCTTGTATGCACTGCTGTTGCATTTCTTCTCGCCCGCTACCGGGCACCTGCAAAGCCTGCCGCAAGCCCTGGCAGTGTTCTGGGGCCTGTTCGCGCTTTCCGTTCTCGGCGACCTGTTTGAAAGTGCGCTCAAGCGCCAAGCCGGCGTCAAGGACAGCGGTAATCTGTTACCCGGCCACGGCGGCGTACTGGATCGTATCGACAGCCTGACCGCCGTGCTGCCGGCTGCGACTTTATTCTGGATGTGGCTGCCATGACCCCACCCCTGCACAACCTGACCGTACTCGGCGCTACCGGCACCATAGGTGTGAATACGCTCGACGTGGTGGCGCGCCATCCCGATCGATTCCGCATCGTTGCACTCACCGGCCAGAACCAGATCGAGAAGCTGGCACAACAATGCCGTCAGTTCCGGCCGCGCTATGCCGTGGTGCTGGCAGCCGACAAGGCGCTGGCGCTGCAAGCCTTGCTCGCCGGCACACAGACTGAAGTGCTGGCCGGCATGGACGCGCTGGAATTCGTCTCCAGCCTGCCCGAAGTCGATAGCGTCATGGCCGCCATCGTCGGCGCGGCCGGTCTACGTCCGGCGCTTGCCGCCGCGCGCGCCGGCAAGCGCGTACTGCTCGCCAACAAGGAAACCCTGGTCATGGCCGGCCGCTTCTTCATGCAGGCGGTGAATGACAACAACGCCACCTTGCTGCCCATCGACAGCGAACATAACGCGGTATTCCAGTCGATGCCGGCGGCGTACTTCCAGCGCGGCAACGAACGCAATCTGGCCGCGCATGGTGTGCGCCGCGTCTTGCTGACCGCCTCGGGCGGCCCGTTCCGCACGCGTGAGCTGGACACCTTGAAGGACATCACACCAGAACAGGCTTGTCGCCACCCGAATTGGGTCATGGGCAAGAAAATCTCGGTCGACTCCGCGACGATGATGAACAAGGGGTTGGAAGTAATCGAAGCGCACTGGCTGTTCAACGCCCCGCCGGAGCAGATCGAAGTCGTGATTCACCCGCAAAGCATCGTCCACAGCATGGTCGAATACCTGGACGGTTCGGTGCTGGCGCAGCTTTCCAACCCCGATATGCGCACGCCGATCGCGCATTCGCTGCTCTATCCGGAGCGCATCGAGGCCGGCGTCAACTGGCTCGATCTGGCCAAGATCGGCAGCCTGACGTTCGAAGCGCCGGATCTGCGCCGTTTCCCCTGTCTCGGCCTGGCCTATCAGGCGTTGGCCGCCGGCGGCGCCGCGCCGGCCATGCTTAACGCCGCCAACGAGGAAGTGGTGGCGGCTTTTCTGGACAAGCAGATACCTTACCTGGCCATCTCAGCCACACTGGACGCCGTCCTGCAGCGTCTGGCCAGCCAACCGGCGGAGTCGCTGGAAGACTTGCTGGCCGCCGATGCCGCCGCTCGCATCACGGCGCGGGAACTGATTGCCGCCAATCGAGCCCATCCGGCATGACGACCCTGCTCGCGTTCCTGGCCACGTTGGCCATCCTCATCGTGTTTCACGAATTCGGCCACTACGCCATTGCTCGCCTGGCCGGCGTAAAAGTGCTGCGTTTCTCGGTCGGTTTCGGAAAAATCATCGCGCGGCGCACCGACCGCCACGGCACCGAATGGGCGCTGGCCGCCATTCCGCTCGGCGGTTACGTGAAAATGCTGGATGAACGCGAAGCGCCGGTCGCGGAAGAATCGCTCGGGCAGGCGTTCAATCGCAAGTCGGTGGGTGCGCGCGCCGCGATCGTCGCCGCCGGCCCGCTGGCCAATTTCCTGTTGGCCATCCTGTTGTTCTGGGCGCTCTTCATGTCCGGCGTCAGCATCCTGAAACCGGTGCTCGGCGAACCGCCCAGCGGCACGCCTGCGGCCTTGGCGGGCATCAAGGCCGGCGATACCGTGACGGCGATCAATGGCGAGCCCGTCGAAAGCTTCCAGGATTTGCACTGGCTGGCGCTCAAACATGCCCTCGCCGCCAACAGCCTCAGCGTCGAAACGGTCGATGCCAAAGGCTATCTGGCGCAACGCGTGCTCGTACTGACGGAAAAAGACGAAAGCTTCGAACAGTCGCCTTTGAAGGCGCTCGGCTTGCAACGCTATCTGCCTGCGCTGCCGCCGGTATTGGCCGAACTGACGCCGAACGGCGTCGCCGCACGCTCCGGCCTGCAGCCGGGCGATCATATCCGCGCGATCGACGACCGGCCCGTCGGCCAATGGGATGAGGTCGTGGCCATCGTACGCAAGTCGCCCAATGTCAGGCTGCGCTTTCTGGTGGATCGCCAGGGCCAAAGCCGCGAGTTCGTCGTCATCCCGGAAGCGGTCGCCGGCAATGACCAGACGCCTGCCCCGGACAGCGGCCGCATCGGCGCCGCACCCAGAATCGATCCGGCGCTGTTCGCGCCCTATCAGGCGGAAGTGCGCTATGGCCCGGTCGAGGCCTTGTCGCGGGCGCTGGCCCGCACCTGGGAGCTTTCCACGTTCAGCTTGCAGATGTTGGGCCGCATGCTGATCGGCGAAGCCTCGCTGAAAAACCTGTCCGGCCCGATCACCATCGCCGATTACGCCGGCCAATCCGCGGCCGGCGGCACGGCCAGTTTCATCGCCTTCCTCGCCCTGGTCAGCATCAGCCTGGGCGTGCTCAACCTGCTGCCCGTGCCGTTACTGGATGGCGGGCACTTGCTGTATTATTTCGCGGAATTTTTGACCGGCAGACCTGTTCCCGAACGCATCCAGGAAATTGGCCAACGTATCGGCATCGGCCTCCTGGGCCTGCTGATGTTCTTTGCACTTTTCAACGACCTACAACGACTCTTCGTCGGGTGAGCAGCCCCCCATGTTTTCTTTTCCGCTTCGTCCTCTGTCGCCAGTCATGCTCGCCTTGGCGCTGCTGCATTCCGCTCAGGCGCAGGCCTTTGATCCCTTCCTGATCAAGGACATTCGGGTCGAAGGCATACAACGCACCGAAGCAGGCACGGTATTCAGCTATTTGCCGGTCAAGGTCGGCGAAACCCTAACCCCGCTGCGCGCCTCGGAAGCCATCAAGGCGCTCTATGCCACCGGCTTTTTCAAGGATGTCCGCCTGGAAGCCAACGACAACGTGTTGGTGGTGACGGTCGAAGAACGCCCGGGCATCGCCAGTGTCGAGTTCACCGGCATGAAGGAATTTCAGAAGGATGAAATGAAGGCCGGCCTCAAGCAATTGGGGCTGGCGGATGGCCGCATTCTGGACAAATCCCTGCTGGAGAAAGCCGAACAGGAACTCAAGCGGCAGTACTTCAACCGCGGCATGTACGCGGTGCAGGTCAAGGCCACCTCGACGCCGCTGGAGCGCAACCGGGTGGCGGTCAACTTCGAAGTCAGCGAAGGCGAGATCGCCAAGATCCGCAGCATCAACATCGTCGGCGCCAAGGCCTTTCCCGAAAAGACCCTGCTCAAACTGTTCAACCTGAGCACGCCCGGCTGGATGACCTGGTGGAGCAAGAACGATCAGTATTCCAAGCAGAAACTGTCTGGCGACCTGGAAACCTTGCGTTCGCATTACCTGAATCAGGGCTATCTGGAATTCAACGTCGAATCGACTCAGGTTTCGATTACGCCGGACAAGAAGGACATCTACATCACCCTCAACATCAACGAGGGTGAACGCTACACCGTCTCCGACTACAAGTTCGCCGGCGACATGCCGGTCCCCGAAGCTGAATTGAAAGGCTTGGTCAGTTTGAAGGTCGGCGATGTGTTCTCGCGCGAACGTCTCAACGAATCGACCAAGAATATCGGCGACCGTTTGGGCAATGAAGGCTATGCCTTTTCCAACATCAACGCCGCACCCGAGATCGACAAGGACAAGCGCACCGCCAGCTTCACTTTTCTGGTCGATCCGGGCCGCAAGGTCTATGTCCGCCGGATCCACGTCACCGGCAATACGCGCACCAAGGACGAAGTCGTGCGCCGCGAAATGCGCCAGATGGAAGGTGCCTGGTATGCCGCCGACAAGATCAACCGCTCGCGCGTGCGCATCGAGCGCCTGGGTTTCTTCAAGGAAACCAACATTGAAACGCCGCCGGTGGCCGGCACCACCGACCAGGTCGATGTCAACATCAACATCACCGAACAGCCCACCGGCAACATCCTATTGGGCGCCGGCTTCTCCAGTTCCGACGGACTGGTGCTGTCCGGTTCGATTGCGCAGAACAACCTGTTCGGCAGCGGCAACCGCCTCTCGGCGCAGATCAACAGCGGCAGCGTCAACAAGGTGTATTCGCTCTCCTTCACCAACCCGTATTTCACTCAAGATGGCGTCAGCCTGGGGTATGACCTGTATCGGCGCGATGTGAACACGTCGAGCCTGAACACCGTCGCCGACTACGGGACTTCGACCATCGGCGCAGGACTGCGCCTGGGGGTGCCGATCACCGAACTGGATACCGTCAATTTCGGGCTGGCCTATGAAAATGTCACACTCGATCTGACTGCGACGGCGCCCAACGTCTATCACGATTACGCGGGCCAGTACGAACCGGCGTGCGCCGGACCGGCGGGCTACGGCAAAGCGTGCAGCTCAAGCACGAATTCCCTGCGTTTTGAGGCCGGTTGGGCGCGCGATTCGCGCGATAGCCTGCTCTACCCGACCAAAGGCAGTTTTCAGCGTGTCTACATGGAAGCCGGCACGCCGCTGGGCGACCTGAATTACTACAAGCTGAACTACCAGTATCAGTGGTTGCGCCCGCTTTCGCGCAGCGTCAGCCTGCTGCTGAACGGGGAAATCGGCATCGGCGGCGGCTATAGCGGCAAGGAAATGCCTTTGTTCCGCAATTTCTTCGCCGGCGGCATCGGTTCCGTGCGCGGTTTCGATTCCGGTGCCATCGGCCCGAAAGCCACCAACGGCACCAGCACCTTCTCGATCGGCGGCAGCAGGCGTCTCGTCGGCAATGCGGAACTGCTGTTCCCGTTCCCCGGCATGGGCAACGATCGCTCGGTGCGTCTGAGCACCTTCCTGGATATCGGCGCGGTGGCGGGCTCGGGCGACAGCCTGGGACGCTATCAAACGCTGTCCACCTCCGACATGCGCTACTCGGTCGGCGCCGCCGTGACCTGGTATTCGCCGATGGGGCCGATCAAACTTTCCCTCGCCAAAGCGCTCAATGCCGCTGCGGACGACAAAACGCAGATGTTCCAGTTCCAGCTTGGCAACGTGTTCTGATAAGGAGATTCAATTGAAATCCCGCATGAATCGCTATTTTGTATTACTGCTCGCGTTAGCCCTGCCTGCTGCCGCGCAGGCGGCAGACATGAGAATTGGTTTCGTGAATACCGAAAAAGTGTTTCGCGACTCGCAGCTCGCTATCAAAGCCCAGAAGAAGCTGGAAAAGGAATTCCAGGGCCGTGAGCTGGAACTGCAGAAACTGGTCAAGCAGGCGCGCGATCTGCAAGCCTTCCTGGAAAAGGAAGGTCTGACCCTGTCGGAAGCCGAGCGCGGCAAGAAGCAGAAGGATATGGCCAACCTCAGCCGCGACCTGCAGCATGAGCAGCGTGCTTTCCGCGAGGATCTGAACCAGCGCAAGAACGAGGAGTTCGCGTCGGTGCAGGAGCGGGCGCGCAAGGCGATCATGGACATCGCCGAAAAGGAAAAATACGACCTGATCCTGGAAAACGTGGTTTATGCCAGCCCGAAGGTGGATATCACCGACCGCGTATTGAAATCCCTGGATCGTTGATTCTCCATGCCCGCCCTGACGCTGGCAGAACTCCAGTCTCATCTGGGCGGCACCATCCGGGGCGCCGGCGAAACACGCCTTGCAGGCGTCGCCTCGCTTGAACGGGCCGGGCCTGACCAACTCAGTTTTCTGCTGAGTCCAAAATATCTGGCGCAAGCCCGAACCAGCCATGCCGGCGCGTTGATCGTGCCGGCGGCATTCGACGCCGAGTTGCCGCAAGCCTGCTTGGCGCTGGCCAATCCTCATGTCGGTTTCGCGCGTGCGGTGGCTTTGTTACAACCTGAACCCGTGCCGTCACTCGGCATTCACGCCAGCGCCGTGATTGCCGCTGATGCGGTCATCGGTCCTGAGGTTCGCATCGGCCCGGGGGTGGTGATCGGTGCACGCGCGAAAATCGGTGCGCACTGCCAGATCGATGCGCTCAGCGTCATCGGGCCGGATGCGGAACTCGGCGCCGGCTGCCGCTTGCACGCGCGGGCCGTGGTGCAACAAGGTTGCGTGCTGGGGAACCGGGTCATCCTGCATCCCGGCGCGGTGATCGGCGCGGATGGTTTCGGCCTGGCCTGGGATACTGGCAAGGACAGCGGCAAGGACAGCGGCAAGGACAGTGGCGAAGACGCCGGCCAGGACGGCGGTAGTTGGCTCAAGGTACCGCAAGCAGGCCGCGCCATACTTGAAGACGATGTCGAAATCGGCGCCAACACCTGCATCGACCGCGGCGCGCTGGACGATACCGTGATCGAGGTTGGCGCCAAACTCGACAACCTGATTCAGATCGCCCACAACTGCCGCATCGGCCGCCATACCGCCATCGCCGCCTGTGTCGGCATCGCCGGCAGCACGCATATCGGTGCGTATTGTCAGATCGGCGGCGCGGCGATGATCATCGGCCACCTGAGCATCTGCGACCGGGTGACCATTTCCGCCGGCACCTTCGTCGCCAAGGATATTCGCGAACCCGGCACCTATACCTCGGTGCAGCCGCTGATGAAACATGAAGACTGGAAGCGCAATGCCGCCCACCTGCGCCGTCTCGACGCGCTGGTCAAGCGGATCAAGTCATTGGAAGAGAAACTCAAGGAAAACTGACATGGCAAGCGAGATGCCTACCCACAACGCCTCCGATTCCGGCATGGACATCAACGAAATCATGAAGTACCTGCCGCACCGCTATCCTTTCCTGCTGGTGGATCGCGTACTGGAACTGGTTCCCAACGAGCGGATCGTTGCGCTCAAGAACATCACCATGAACGAGCCGCAGTTTCCCGGCCATTTTCCGAATCATCCGGTCATGCCCGGCGTCTTGATGATCGAGGCGCTGGCGCAAACCGCCGGCCTGCTGGCCTTCAAGAGCGGCGGCAAGGAAATCAGCCCGAACAGCGTGGTGTACTTCGTCGGGATCGATGGCGCCCGCTTCAAACGACCGGTGGTGCCGGGCGACCAGCTGCGCATGGAAGCCAGCGTGCTCCGGGTGACGCGCGGCATTTGGAAATTCGCGGTCAAAGGCAGCGTGGACGGCCAGATCGCCTGCGAAGCCGAATTGATGTGCACCCTCAAAGAGCTCGACTGACCCGCATGGCTGCAATCCACCCCACCGCCCTGGTGCATGCAGACGCCAAATTGGGCGCCGATGTCAGCATCGGCGCGTACTCGATCATCGGAGAGCATGTCGAAATCGGCGCCGGCAGCCAGATCGGTCCGCATGCGGTGATTACCGGCCACACCCGCATCGGCTGCGGCAATCGCATCTTCCAGTTCGTTTCTCTCGGCGAAGAGCCGCAGGACAAGAAGTATTCCGGCGAACCTACCCGACTGGAAATCGGCGACAACAACGTGATTCGCGAGTTTTGCACCTTCAACACCGGCACCATCCAGGATGCCGGCGTCACCCGCATCGGCCATGACAACTGGATCATGGCTTATGTCCATATCGCGCACGATTGCATCGTCGGCGATCACTGCATCTTCGCCAACAATGCTTCGCTGGCCGGCCATGTCAGCGTGCAGGATTACGCCATTCTGGGCGGTTTCACCGGCGTGCATCAGTTCTGCCGTGTGGGCGCCCATGTCATTACCGGCATCGCCTCGGTCATCCGCCAGGACATTCCGCCGTACATCACGGTCGCCGGCAGCCCGGCGGCGCCGCACGGCATCAATTCGGAAGGACTCAAGCGGCGCGGCTACAGCGCGGAAGCGGTGGCCGCCATCAAGCGCGCCTACAAGACCCTGTACAAATCCGGCCTCGGCTTGAGCGCCGCACAAAGCGCCATCGCCGCTGACGCGGCGCTGCACCCGGAACTGCAACCCCTGGCTGACTTCCTGACTGCTTCCGGTCGCGGCATCATTCGCTGACCTTGGGCTCGACATGAACCTAACGCAATCTTCCGTTCAGGTTGGCATCGTTGCGGGCGAAGCCTCCGGCGACCTGCTTGGCAGTCTGCTGATCGGGGCGCTGAAAACGGCGCAACCGGAGGTCGAGTTTTTTGGCATTGCCGGGCCCAAGATGCAGGCCTTGGGAGCGAAATCGCTTTTCCCCATGCAAGCCTTGTCGGTGCGCGGCTACGTTGAAGCGCTCGGCAGCCTGAACAAGATCCTGGCCATCCGGCGGGCGTTGAAACGGCGTCTGCTGCAAGCCAGACCCAGCCTGTTCATCGGCGTCGATGCACCCGACTTCAATCTTGCACTGGAACGGACGTTGAAGCGCGCCGGCATACCCTGCGTACATTTTGTCAGCCCCTCGGTCTGGGCATGGCGTCCGCAACGCATCAACAAGGTACGCCGTGCCGTCTCGCATGCGCTGTTGATTTTCCCGTTCGAGGAAGATATCTACCGCCAGGCCGGCATTCCGGCGACCTACGTCGGACATCCGCTGGCGCATGCCCTGCCGGAGCCGAATCGCAAGACCGCGCGTGAACGCCTCGGCCTGCAACCCGCCGGCGAATACGTGGTGTTGATGCCGGGCAGCCGGCTCGGCGAATTGAACGCGCTGGCGAAACTGTTCATCGAGGCCGCAAAAGGCCTGGCTGCGACGCGCCCGCATACGCGTTTTCTGATCCCGCTGGTGAGCCGCGAGACGCGCCAGGCTTTCGAGCGCAGCCTGCATGAAGCCGACGCGCACGAGTTGCCGATCCGCATACTCTACGGCCACGCACACGACGCCCTGCAGGCCGCCGATGCCGCGCTGATCGCGTCCGGCACCGCGACGCTGGAAGCGCTGCTGCTGGAATGTCCGCACGTCATCACCTACAAGGTGCCCTGGCTGACCTGGCAAATCATGCGCCGCCAGGCCTTGCAGCCATGGATCGGCCTGCCCAATATTCTCGCGGGGGCAGACATCGTGCCGGAGATCATCCAGAATCAGGCCACTCCCGCAGCGCTGGCTCAGGCGCTGGACCATTTGTTGACTACTCAAGATGCCCGAGACCACCAGATTGAATCCTTCAGACAGCAGCGCGCCCGCCTCAAGCGCAACACCCCGGCACTTATCAGCCATGCCTTGCAGCCCTTTCTGACGGGCGGCCAGCATGCCATTTGAAGGCCTGATCTGCGGCGTCGACGAAGCCGGGCGCGGGCCGCTCGCGGGTGCGGTCTATGCCGCCGCCGTGATCCTCGACCCGGCCCGCCCCATACCCGGCTTAAGGGACTCGAAGAAACTGTCCGCACGCCATCGTGAACGGCTGGCCGGCGAGATCAGGACGCATGCCCTGGCCTGGGCGGTAGCCTCGGCCAGCGTGGAGGAAATCGAGCAACTCAACATTCTGCATGCCAGCCTGCTGGCCATGCAGCGCGCCATACTCGGACTGGCTCCGGCCGCGGAATTGGCCTTGATCGACGGCAACCGCTGTCCGAAACTGCCGATCCCCGCCCGCGCCATCGTGAAGGGCGACGACAGCGAAGCCTGTATTTCAGCCGCTTCAATCCTGGCCAAGACGGAAAGAGATCAAGAAATGCGGCAGCTGGCCGAAATCTATCCCATGTACGGCTTCGAACGACATTCCGGTTACCCTACCGCGGCGCATCTGGCCGCTTTGGAAACCTTCGGCCCCTGCCCGGTACATCGCAAGCACTTCGGGCCGGTACAGCGGAGTCGTTTGCGCTGCAGCGCTGACGAATCCCCGCAAGGGGGAGGCCGGATTCGTAAGGCGGCAGAGCCGCCAACGACTTCGCTCTCCGGCACGCCCCTCGCGGGGATCCAGCATCCTGAAAAAATCAACGCGGATTGGAGAGCCTGAGCATGTTCATCGTCATTGGTTATGTCATCGTTCTAGGCAGCATTTTCGGCGGCTACGTGCTGGCCGGCGGCCACCTGGGCGGTTTATGGCAACCACTGGAGGTCTTGATGATCGCCGGCGGTGCGATCGGCGCTTTCGTGGCCGCCAACTCCTTGCACGGCATCAAACACACCCTGGGCGCCCTGGCCGCTTCCTTCAAAGGTTCCAAATTCGACAAAAAATACTACATGGAGCTGCTGGGCTTGTTGTTCGAACTGTTGGCCAAAGCCCGCAAAGACGGACTCATGTCGCTCGAAGCCGATGTCGAGGAGCCCGAGAAAAGCGTGATTTTCGGGAAATACCCGAATATCACCTCCGATCACCATCTGGTCGATTTCATGACCGATTACCTGCGCATGATGGTCGGCGGCAATCTGGGCGCGATGGAAATCGAGAACCTGATGGACAACGAACTGGAAACCCATCATCACGAAGAGATGCACCCCTCGCATACGATGTCCAAGCTCGCCGATGCCACGCCGGCGTTCGGTATCATCGCCGCGGTCATGGGTGTGGTGCATACCATGGAATCGCTGCATTTGCCGCCCAACGAACTCGGCATTCTGATCGGCCACGCGCTGGTCGGCACCTTCCTGGGCATCCTGATTTCCTACGGCTTCTTCGCGCCGCTGGTCGCGGTGCTGGAGCAAAAAGCCAACGAAGCCGGCAAGGGCTATCAAGTCGTGAAAGTGGTGCTGCTCGCCTCGCTCAACGGCTTTGCTCCGCAGACCTGCGTCGAATTCGGCCGCAAGGTGCTGTTCTCGACCGAACGTCCGTCCTTCCTTGAAATGGAAGAAGACATCAAGAGTCGCAAAGGCAAGTAAGCGCATGAGCGAACTGGACTAAGCGGAGAGTAGAAATGGCAGACGACTCCCAAAGACCCATCGTCATCAAGCGCATCAAGAAGGCAGCCGGCGGGCACGGCGGCGGTGCATGGAAAATCGCCTACGCCGACTTCGTGACCGCGATGATGGCGTTCTTCCTGCTCATGTGGCTGTTGGGCTCCACCTCCAAAGCCAAACTGGCGGGCATCTCGCAGTATTTTCAGACGCCGCTGAAAGTCGCACTTGCCGGCGGAGAAGGTTCCGGCGATTCCTCCAGCATCGTCAAAGGCGGCGGCACCGATCTGACGCGCAGCGACGGCCAGGTCAAGCGCGGCGACGTGGACAGCACAAGAGCCATTAACCTCGATGCCAGCCGCATCAAGAAAGACCAGGAAGAGGCGCAACGCCTGAAAGAGATCAAGGACAAGCTGGACAAGGCTGTAGCCAACAACCCCAAACTGCAGCAGTTCAAAAAGCAACTGAAGATCGACATCACCAGCGAAGGCCTGCGCATCCAGATCGTCGATGACAAGAATCGGCCTATGTTCGACTCCGGCGGCGCAGTCATGAAGCCCTACACCCGCGACATCCTGCGCGAAATCGGCAAAACCCTGAACGAACTACCCAACCGTATCAGCCTTTCCGGTCACACTGACGCGGTCGCCTATGCGGGTGGCGATGCCGGCTACAGCAACTGGGAACTCTCCGCCGACCGGGCCAATGCGTCCCGGCGTGAACTGGTGATGGGCGGACTGGAAGACGGCAAGGTACTGCGCGTGGTCGGACTCGGGTCCGCCCTGCCTCTCGACAAGGACGATCCCAACTCACCCGTCAACCGACGCATTTCCATCATCGTCATGAACAAGAAAGCCGAGGAGGCCATTACCAAGGAGTCGCGCCAAATCGAAGCCACGACGGCACAGGAGGTGGCGGAGAAACTGGATGTCAAACACTGATGCCATGGCGTCGGCTTCCGTCTCGGGCAAAGCCTACTTCGCTGTGCCGGCCTTGATCTCGCGTCTGCCGCCTGCTCTGGCTGCCTTGCTTGCGCATCTGCCCGGCTTCATGTTGGCGGCGGCGCTCTTAACCGCGGGCGGCGAGCTGCCGCTCGCGGTTTTAATCAGCCTCGTTTCGATCAGTGCTGCGCTGCTGGCCTGGCGCTGGCAGTTGCCCCTCTGGTGGCGTTACATCAATCTGTTTTTTTTGCCGCTGCTGGGACTGACGCTTTATCTGCAGAGCCGGACCGCCAGCTTCGATCCGAACTGGTACCTCGCCCTTTTTCTGCTTCTGGTGGTGACCTCGATCGGCGCGGTGCGCACCCGGGTTCCCCTTTATCTGTCCAGCCCTCGCGCCGCCGAGGAACTCGCCCAGCGCCTGCCGCTTCACGGCAGCGTGATCGACCTGGGCTGCGGTCTTGGCGGGCCGCTGGCGCGCATCCGCAAACTGCGCATCGACGCACATCTGGCCGGCATCGAAGCCGCGCCGCTGAACTGGCTGATCGCCAAACTCAGAATGCGGGCGGCAGCCGACATCCGCCTGGGCAGCCTGTGGGAGGCCGATCTCGGCGCCTACGACATCGTTTACGCCTATCTCTCACCGGCGCCTATGGCGCGCCTGTGGGAAAAAGCCCGCGCCGAAATGAAACCGGGCAGCCTGCTGATCAGCAATACCTTCGCGATTCCCGGATGCGAGGCCGATGAAATTATCGAAATATCCCAACCCGGCGACCTCTCCCATGCTCGTCTTCTGATCTGGAGGATGTGATGACTGCAAGTCTGGAACGGCTGCAACCGGACGAACTGCCGATCTTTCGCCGCACCCATGCCACTCTTGCCACCTTCGGTCGCCGTCGCGAACAGGTCACAGCGCGAGAAGTCGCCAACGAAATCCTGTCCGACCCCCTGGCTACGCTCTCCATCCTGCACACCATCAATAAGCGGGTGAGCAAGCGCTCAGACACCGAGGTCACTACGGTCGAGCACGCCTTGATGATGCAAGGCATCGGCGCCTTTCTCGATAGCGCGCGCCTCCTGCCCATCCTGGAAGAAAGCCCGACAGGCCGCAACCCACGCGCGCTTGCGGCGCTGCACACGCTGACCCGTCGCGCCCAGCACGCCGCCTGGCAGGCGCGAGACTTCGCCGTGCTGCATAGCGACATTCGGGCGGAAGAAGTCCAGGTCGCCGCCCTGCTCCATTACGCCCCCGAGTTCCTGCTCTGGTTGCGCATGCCCGAGCAAGCCGTCGCCCTGCAACGTCAGCGCCGTCGCCTGTCCGCCGCCGAAGCGGAAACCGCCGTGCTGGGCGACACACTGGCCAGCCTGCGTCCGGCTGTGTTGGCAAACTGGAACATTCCCGCGCTGACGCTCGATCTGCTGGGTCCGCTGCATGCCGAACGCCCGCGGCAGACCATCCTCGCCGCCTGTCTCGATATGGCCCAGCGCAGCGATAGCGGCTGGTGGGACGTCGCGTTGATGGACTCGTACAACGCACTGGCCGGCGTGGAAAATACCGCGCTGGACAGCATCATCGCGACGGCGCATGCCAACGCGGCCCGCGTCGCCCGCCATTGCGACTGGCTGGATACGCCGCCGGCTGCAACCTGGGGGCCGATGCTCCCCGGCCCGTGGCCGCCGGAAGACGATGACGAGGAACCCGCTGCGCAGCCGGCTGCCCAGACGGCGCCCGCCACGCAAGCCATGCAGGTGGCTCGTGCCGCACAAGCGCCAGTGGTGAAAGACGAAGCGAAGCACGACAGCTGCCCGATGCCGGACAGGGATGTATTCCGCGACGCATTGAAAGGCATCGAAACGCATCTGGACGGCACGCTGACCCTCAACCAGATGTCCGCCATCATCCTGAAGGGATTGCATTCCGGCCTGGGCCTTTCGCGCATCATCTTCGCCATGATCGTGCCGGATGGAAGCCGCGTGAAATCGCGCTTCTCCCTCGGCATCGCGGCCGATGACCCGCTGCGCCATTTTGAATTCAGCCTTGCCAGCAAAGACCTGTTCAGCCAGTTGATGGGCAAAATGCAAGGCGTCTGGCTGAACGAAGGCAATCGCCAGAAGCTCTGGCCGATGATCAGCCCCAAGATGCAAGCCATGTTGGGCAGCGGCGATTTCTTCACCATGAGCCTGTATAACGGCATCAAGCCGATTGGCTTGATCTACGCCGATCGCGGCAAAGGCGAATGCAACCTCGACCCGCTCACCTATACCGACTTCAAAATGCTGTGCGTGCAGGCAGCACGCGGCTTCAGCAAGATCAAGCCGCCCACCTGACTCGCCCGCCGCGTCGAAGACGTCCTTGCGCCGACACCCCCATAGCCAGCGTGAAGTCCAGGTTCAGGCTTATCGTTCGAACCAGAAACCTCCGTTGGACGTGCCCAAATGTGCGATTTTCGAGTCGAGCGGCAAGGCAGTGGAAGGCGACGGCGCTATACAGCGCCTTACGAACCCGGCGCGCCCCTTGCGGGTGCGGGACGACACAGCAGGCCGGAGTACGCAAGGAGGAGCAATTCATCATCTCTACTGCCGCCACGAAGCTCGAAGCCAAAGCGACGGGCATCGAAGATCGAAAACCGTTAGATAACCCCAGTCGGCAAGAGCAATAAAAAACCCGCACTAGGCGGGTTTCTTGGACTTTGATGAACTTCTAAAACAACAAACTGGTGGGTGCTAACGGGCTCGAACCGCTGACATTCTGCGTGTAAGGCAGACGCTCTACCAACTGAGCTAAGCACCCCTAATTAGCTACTTCAATGAATCTCGCAAACCTTTGCCAGGGCGGAACTTGGGAACTTTGGCAGCTTTGATCTTGATCTCTGCGCCAGTGCGCGGATTACGTCCGGCACGCGCTGCGCGTTTGCCGACATAGAACGACCCAAAACCTACCAACGTAACCATTTCGCCTTGTTTCAATGCCGTTTTAACGGCATCCATTGCCCCATCCAGAGCCCGACCCGCAGCCGCTTTGGAGATATCGGCGGATAAAGCGATTGCATCGATCAATTCAGATTTGTTCACAACCACCCCCCTTTCAGACGATGAAGGCAACAAAGACTCAACGGGCTGGCTTTATAACAACCCGGGCAACCGGCGTCAATGCTTGATTACGGCCGGCGGCTCGCTCGCAGCTTGTGCCGGGGCGGGCGTTTCGGATGCAGCCACTTCAGGCAACGGCGTTGGCAGATGCTCCAGCGCAGCCTCGAGCACCTGCTCGATCCACTTCACCGGCTGAATCTCCAGACGGTTCTTGATGTTGTCCGGAATCTCCACGAGGTCTTTGACGTTTCCTTCCGGAATCAGGACTTTCTTGATGCCGCCACGGTGTGCGGCAAGCAGCTTTTCCTTGAGTCCGCCAATCGGCAGAACTTCACCGCGCAAGGTTATTTCTCCGGTCATCGCGACATCGCAGCGCACCGGAATTTCAGTAAACACGGAAACCATCGCCGTGGTGATTGCCGCCCCCGCAGAGGGGCCGTCTTTTGGCGTGGCGCCCTCCGGCATGTGAATGTGCATGTCGTTCTTTTCGAACATCTCGACGCTGATGCCCAGCGATTTGGCACGGCTCCGCATCACAGTGCGCGCGGCTTCGATGGATTCCTTCATGACGTCGCCCAATTGCCCGGTGCGAGTGATCTGGCCCTTGCCGGGCATACGCGAGGCTTCGATGGTCAGCAGTTCGCCGCCAACCTCGGTCCAGGCCAGTCCGGTCACCTGACCGATCTGGTTATTCTTTTCGGCCATGCCGTAGGTGTAACGCTGCACACCCAGATATTTCTCGAGATTGCGCGGAGTCACGCTGATCTTGCCCTTGGCTTTCTTCAAAGCCTGTGCGGTGACAGCTTTGCGACAAATCTTGGAGACTTCGCGCTCCATGCTGCGCACACCGGATTCACGCGTGTAGTAACGCACGATGTCGCGCAGCGCGGCTTCGCTGACGTGAAGGTCGGTCTCTTGCAAGCCGTTATTCTTCATCTGCTTGGGCAGCAGGTAACGCTGGGCAATATTGACCTTCTCATCCTCGGTGTAGCCGGATAGGCGGATGACTTCCATACGGTCCAGCAACGCGGCAGGAATGTTGAGGGAGTTGGCCGTGGCGACGAACATCACGTCGGAGAGGTCGTAATCGACTTCGACGTAATGATCCTGGAAAGTGTGGTTCTGTTCCGGATCCAGCACCTCCAACAATGCGGAAGACGGATCGCCGCGGAAGTCCTGTCCCATCTTGTCGACTTCGTCGAGCAGGAACAAGGGGTTGCGTACGGTCGTCTTGGTCAGGCTTTGCAGAATCTTGCCCGGCATAGAGCCGATGTAGGTGCGTCGATGACCGCGTATCTCTGCCTCATCACGCACGCCGCCCAAAGCCATGCGCACGAACTTGCGATTGGTTGCGCGGGCAATGGACTGGCCCAGCGAGGTTTTGCCGACGCCGGGCGGCCCGACCAGACAAAGAATCGGCGCCTTGAGCTTGTCCACGCGTTGCTGCACGGCAAGGTATTCAACGATGCGTTCCTTGACCTTTTCCAAGCCGTAATGGTCGGCATCCAGGACTTCCAAAGCCGTTTCCAGGCTCTTGGAAATCTTGGTTTTTTTGCGCCACGGCAGGTTGATCAACGTTTCGATGTAGGTCCGCACCACGGTCGCTTCGGCCGACATCGGCGACATCATTTTCAGCTTCTTCAGTTCGGTCTCGGCCTTCTTGGTGGCTTCCTTCGACATGTAAGCACCCTTGATGCGCTTGTCGAGTTCGTCTACGTCACCGGTCTCGTCGACATCGCCGAGTTCTTTCTGGATCGCTTTGACTTGTTCGTTCAGGTAATACTCGCGCTGGCTCTTTTCCATCTGGCGCTTGACGCGACCGCGGATACGCTTTTCCACCTGCAAAATATCGATCTCGGTTTCCATGAAGCCCATCAGATGGTCGAGACGGGCCTTCAAGTCCGTCATTTCCAAGATGGCCTGTTTCTGTTCCAGCTTCAGCGGCAGATGTGCGGCGATGGTGTCGGTCAGACGGCCGGCATCGTCAATACCCGCCAGTGAAGCGAGAATCTCCGGCGGAATCTTCTTGTTGAGTTTGACGTAATTGTCGAACTGAGCCAGCAACGCGCGCCGCATCGCTTCGATTTCCGGGTCTTCGTTGCCGGTTTCCGGCAGTTGTTTGCCGCGCGCCATGAAATGGCTGTCCGCTTCGATGAACTCTTCCACTGCAACGCGCAGATTGCCTTCAACCAGCACTTTCACGGTGCCATCCGGCAGCTTGAGCATTTGCAGGATGCTGGCGATTGCGCCGACTTCGTACATGTCGTCAAAAACGGGCTCGTCCTTGGCGGCTGATTTCTGCGCCACCAGCAGGATATGCTTGCCCGTCTCCATGGCGATTTCCAGCGCCTTGATCGACTTGGGGCGACCGACAAACAGCGGAATCACCATATGCGGGAAGACCACCACATCGCGCAACGGCAACAGCGGCAGGGTAACGGGATCTGTGAATTGGGCGCTCTGGCTCATGATTTTCTCCGGCAGTCTAACCGCCTGTGTAGTTTGAGCTACATGCGACCGCCGGGAAGGATTTCAACCCGGCGGCGGGTTTTTAATGGAAAACGCGCCGTTAACCTGCGGCCTTGGCTTGCTCTGCAAAAATCAACAGCGGCTTGCCTTCACCGGCGATGGTTTTCTCATCGACGACAACTTTCGATACCTCTTTCATGTTGGGCAGCTCGAACATGATGTCCAGCAAAGAGTGCTCGATGATTGAACGCAGCCCGCGCGCGCCGGTTTTTCGCTTGATGGCGCGATTGGCAATGGCGGTAAGCGCTTCTTCACGGAATTCCAGTTCGACGCCTTCCATCTTGAACAGCTTTTCGAACTGACGGGTGAGCGCGTTCTTGGGGACCGTCAGTATCTGCTTCAGGGCGGCGACATCAAGCTCTTCCAAAGTGGCGATTACCGGCAAGCGGCCGACGAATTCAGGAATCAGACCGAACTTGATCAAATCTTCCGGCTCCACCATACGGAACACCTCACCGACATCCTTGCGGTTGTCTTTGCTCTGCACTTCAGCGCCGAATCCGATGCCGGATTTTTCGGTGCGTTCGCGAATCACCCGTTCCAGACCGCTGAATGCGCCGCCAACGATGAACAGGATGTTGGTGGTGTCTACCTGAATGTATTCCTGATTCGGGTGCTTGCGTCCGCCTTGAGGCGGAATCGAGGCCACCGTGCCTTCGATCAGTTTGAGCAGGGCTTGCTGCACGCCTTCGCCGGAAACGTCGCGGGTAATCGACGGATTTTCGGAGCGGCGTGAAATCTTGTCGATCTCATCGATGTACACAATGCCGTTCTTGGCTTTTTCGACGTCGTAATCACACTTCTGCAACAGCTTCTGAATGATGTTCTCGACGTCTTCGCCAACATAACCGGCTTCGGTCAGCGTGGTCGCATCGGAAATCACGAACGGCACATTGAGCTGGCGCGCCAGCGTTTGCGCCAGCAAGGTCTTGCCGGAGCCGGTTGGGCCGATCAGCAGAATGTTGCTCTTGGCCAGCTCGACTTCGTCATCTTTGCTGCCGCCGGGCTGGCGCAAGCGTTTGTAATGGTTGTAAACCGCCACTGCCAAGGCCCGCTTGGCCTTGGCCTGACCAATAACATATTGATCCAGCACGGCGCTGATTTCCTGCGGAGTCGGCAGTCGGTCGCCGCTTTCCTTGTCGACTTCCTTGCCCACATCCTCGCGAATGATGTCAAGACAGAGGTCGACACACTCATCGCAAATAAAGACGCTCGGACCGGCGATGAGTTTGCGCACCTCGTGCTGGCTTTTGCCGCAGAAGGAGCAATAAAGAAGTTTTTCGTCGCCTGATTTCTCGGCCATGTTGGGCTCCGTGCGTGATGTAAATCTAATACCCGATTAATTCGGTCAAGTTTACGCGGGATCGCTGCGATTGACCAGCACCTTATCGGCCATGCCGTAGGCGACGGCGGTTTCAGCGCTCATGAAATTGTCCCGATCGGTATCGCGCTCGATTGTCTCGATGGGCTGCCCGGTATGTTCGGCCAGCAAGCCATTGAGCCGTTCCTTGAGGTACAGGATTTCCTTGGCATGGATTTCGATATCCGTGGCCTGGCCCTGAAAACCGCCCAGCGGTTGGTGGATCATGACGCGCGAATTCGGCAGGACGAAACGCTTGCCCTTGGCGCCGGCAGATAGCAGAAACGCCCCCATGCTCGCGGCCTGGCCTATGCACAACGTCGAAACATCCGGCTTGATGAAGCGCATCGTGTCATATATCGCCATACCCGACGTAATCGAACCGCCGGGCGAGTTGATGTACAGGTAAATATCCTTATCCGGGTTTTCCGACTCAAGGAACAGCAGCTGCGCAACCACCACGTTGGCGGTCATGTCATTCACCGGCCCGACCATGAAAACCACGCGTTCCTTGAGCAGACGCGAATAAATGTCGTAGGCGCGTTCACCGCGACCGCTCTGCTCGATGACCATGGGGATATACCCCAGGCCGGAAGGTTCCTGCGTCCAGTTATTCATTAAGCATTCCCCATCAAAACTTCCAAAGATGTCGTTTCGTCGCTGACCTGTGCATGCTCCAGCAGCCATTTGACAATGTTTTCTTCCAATACCAGCGCTTTGGCCTCGTTCAGGCGGGAAGCATCCTGGTAATACCAGCCGACCACTTCAGACGGATCCTCGTAGCTCTGTGCAAATTCATCGACCATCGCACGCACCTGATCTTCGGCGGCGACAATATTCTGCTCGATGACGATGGCATCCATGATCAGTCCGAGAGAGACACGGCGTTTGGCTTGAGGTTCAAACACGCTGTCGCTCAACTTGATGTCGGCTTCCTTCATGCCGCGCGCTTTCAGATCGGCCACCGCCTTTTCCATCAGCGCGGAACGCTCCATCGCCACCAAGTTGGCGGGCACATCGATCGGCGTGGCGTCGAGCAAACCGTTCAGAACCTGTTCCTTGACCTTGGCCTGCACGCGACGCTTGGCTTCACGCGCCAGATTGGTGCGAATTTCGTCGCGCAAACGCTCGACGTTGCCATCGGCAATGCCCAGGCTCTGGGCAAAAGCGGCATCGACCTCGGGCAGATGCGCTGCATGCACGGATTTGACCGTTACGTGGAAGTTGGCGGTCTTGCCGGCCAATTCCTTGGCGAAATAATCGTCTGGAAAGGTCACATCAAAATTCTTGCTTTCGCCGGTTTTCATGCCGCTAAGACTGCCTTCGAACGCTTTCAGCGTGCGGCCTTCGCCCAGCACCACCGGGAAATCCTTGGCTTCGCCACCGGGAAAAGCGACGCCGTCTATCTGGCCCAGGTAATCGACATGAACCCGATCACCTTCTTGTGCGGCGCGCTCCACGGCATGGAATTGCACGCGCTGCTTGCGCAGCACATCGAGCGTACGGTCGATATCCGCATCGGAGACGTCCACGACCGGGCGCGTTACTTTGATCTGAGCAAGATCGCCCAACTTGACTTCAGGGAACACCTCGAAAGTCGCATTGAAGCCGCCGCCTTCGGCCGGTGCAAAGCTCGGATAACCCGCTACTTTCAGCTGGTTGGCTTGTATCGCCGTGCTGAACTCCTGTTGCAGCACCTCACCGAACACTTCGTTGCGAATCTCGCCGGAATAACGCGCAGCAACCAGATTTTTCGGCGCTTTGCCGGGACGAAAGCCGTCCATGCGTACGGTACGCGCCACCTGGGCTAAACGCTTACTCACCTCCGCCTCGATGGTGGCCTGGTTGACATTCAGAGTGAGGCGGCGGTTCAGGCCGTCGAGAGTTTCCACGGTTGCAGTCATAAGGTTTTCCTTGAATGATCAATATTCATGCCAAGTCGCATCACAGCCAATACCAACCACCAACCAAGGGGTTGAAACAGCGCACAGTCGAAATCGCCTGCGGCAAAGACGACAAAACTGCAGCATTAGCGGTCATGCAACCAAGAATTCATGGTGCGAAAGGGGGGACTCGAACCCCCACGCCATAGGCGCTGGAACCTAAATCCAGTGCGTCTACCAATTCCGCCACTTTCGCAAAAACGGCCAAGTGTAAACTAAGCGCACCCTTTCCCGCCAGCCGACACCCGTCAGCGCAAGAACATAACCCATTGATTTAATTAAAATGAACAAAGAAATTGAGAGCAAGCTGATGAATCCAGGCCACTACGAGAACTTTCCCGTCGGCTCGATATTCCTGCCCAGCCGCTTGCGCGCGCCGATCCGGGCGATCTACGCCTTCGCCCGCAGCGCGGACGATTTTGCCGATGAAGGCGACGATGCCGCTGAAGTCAGGCTGGCCAAACTGGCGGCCTATCACGCACATCTGTATGCCCTGGAGCGGGGAGAAACCGTCGAGCATCCGATCTTCAAATCCCTGGCACCGCATATTCGGCAATTCAACCTGCCCTATGAACTGTTTCACGACTTGCTATCGGCTTTTGAGCAGGACTGCCGTAAAAACCGCTACGCCCATTTCGGCGAGGTCATGGAGTATTGCAAGCGCTCGGCCAATCCCATCGGCCGCTTGTTGCTCAGGCTCTACGCCGACCACGATCAAAAGCACCAAGCCTGGTCGGATGGCATCTGCTCCGCGTTGCAATTGATCAATTTTCTGCAGGACGTGGCCGTGGACTGGCGCAAGGATCGCATTTATCTGCCACAAGACGAGATGGCCAAATTCGGCATCAGTGAACGTCAAATCGCCGAGGGCCGCTGTGACGCGCTTTGGCAGCAATTCATGAAAGGCCAGATCGAACGCGCCCGTCGCATGCTGCAGGCAGGCGCCCCGCTGGGGCGCGCGCTGCCTGGCCGCATCGGCTTCGAAATGCGGCTGATCATCCTGGGCGGCGAGCGCATCCTGATGCAACTGCATGAAAGTCGCGGCGACATGTTCCAGCAACGACCGAAGCTCGGCTGGAAAGACTGGCTGTACATGCTCCGGCGCGCCGTCTACACCCGCCCGTCGCGCACCCAGGCGGACGCGGCATGCGGCGGTTGCGGACACTGAGATGCAGGCCGCCATGAACCCGCACGACTATTGCCAGGCCAAGGCCGCCGCCAGCGGCTCCAGTTTCTACTACAGCTTCCGCTTCCTGTCGCCCGAGCGGCGCCGCGCGATCATCGCGTTCTACGCCTTCTGCCGCGAAGTGGATGACATCGCCGACGAATGCCACGACGCCAATCTGGCGCGCACCAAGCTGGCCTGGTGGCGCGACGAAATCGCACGCCTTTATGCCGGCGCGCCAAGTCACCCGGTCACGCAGGCGCTGGCGGAAAGCGTCGCGCCGTTTCATCTGCCGCAGGAGGCCTTCGAGCAGATCATCGACGGCATGGAAATGGATCTGGATTTCGCGGCCGGCCCGCCCGCGCGCTACCCGGATTTCAAGTCTTTGCGGCTGTATTGCCACCGCGTCGCCGGCGTCGTGGGCGAAGTCGCCGCTTTGATCTTCGGCCTCTCGGACCGCGCCACCTTGAAGTACGCCAACAAGCTGGGCCTGGCTTTCCAGCTGACCAATATCATCCGCGATGTCGGCGAAGACGCCCGCCGCGGTCGAATCTACCTGCCGGCTGACGAACTGGCGCAATTCGGCGTTACGACCGCTGACTTGATGCACGCGCACATGACGGAGAATTTCCGCCGCCTGATGGCGTTTCAAACCGAACGCGCCATGCAGACCTATGATGAGGCGCTGGCCCTGCTGCCGGCCCGGGACCGTAAAGCCCAGCGTCCCGGACTGATCATGGCGGCGATTTATCGCACATTGCTGAACGAAATCCAGGCCGATGGTTTTCAGGTTCTGGATCGCCGCACCTCATTGACTCCGCTGCGCAAGCTCTGGCTGGCCTGGCGCACCTGGATCAGAGGCTAGCCCGATGCAGGACAGGATCGCCATCGTCGGCGGTGGCTGGGCGGGCCTCGCCTGCGCCGTCGAACTGGCCGCGCACGACGTTCCTGTCGCGCTGTACGAAGCCGCCCAGCAACTCGGCGGCCGCGCCCGGCGAGTGGATTGGGACGGCCTGGCGATCGACAACGGCCAACATCTGATGATCGGCGCCTACCGCGAAACCTTGGCCTTGATGGCGCGGCTGGGAACGCTGGAAAAACTCGAACGACGAGCGCTGGAACTGCTGCTGCCCGGCTTTCGGTTGCGTCTGCCGCGACTTCGCAAGCCGCTGCATCTGGGTATCGGCCTGTTCACCGCGCATGGCCTGAGCCTGCGCGAAAAATTCGCCGCCGCGCGCGGCATGCGCGATCTGCAAGCGCTCAATTTCAAACTGCCCGCCGACCTGCCGGCCGGCGAACTGCTCAAACAACTGCGTCAACCCGCGCATCTGGTTGAAAAACTTTGGGCGCCCTTGTGCATCGCCGCCCTCAACACGCCGCTTGAACAAGCGTCTGGCCAGGTTTTTTGCACGGTATTGCGCGACAGCCTGGCCGGGACTCGGGCCGATAGCGATGTGCTGCTGAATCGAGCGGATCTGAGCGGATTGCTGGCAGATGCAGCGCTGGCCTATCTCAACCGACGCCATTGCGAAGTCCACGTCGCGAGCAAAGTGGAAGGCATTATTCGTGTAGACCGCGGCTTTCATCTGGCCGGGCCCGATGTGGCCGCCACGCGGATCGTGGTGGCCACCCACCCTGCCCGCCTGTCAACTTTGCTCACTGCCTTGCCGGAACTGGCAGGCATCGTCAGCCAGGCCGCCGCATTCACCTGGCAGCCCATCCTCACGCTCTGGCTGCGCTTTACTCAGCCGCCGGTCTTTCCCTTCCCAATGCTCGGCCTGGGTGATAGCCAGGCGCCGTGGGCGTTCGAGCGTAACGATATCGCGCCGGGCGTGGTCGCCCTGGTCATGAGCGCAGAAGGTCCGCATCTGCATTGGCCGCCGGAAAAGCTGCTCACCAACTATCTCGGCTTGCTCGCCGGCCAGCTCGGCCCCCTGCCCAAGCTGTTGAGCTGGAAGACGATCGTCGAAAAACGCGCCACCTTCGCTTGCATCCCCAACCTGCCGCGCCCGGGCAACCGCACCCGGCTGGCCGGACTTTATCTGGCCGGCGACTACACCGCCGCCGTCGATGCGACCGACAACTATCCCGCCACACTCGAAGGCGCGGTGCGCAGCGGCGTAGAATGCGCGCGCCTGATCCTTGCCGACTCAATATGAACAATTCCATCGCCGCCCCCGATTTCCTGAAAAACCGCACCATCCTGGTGACCGGCGCCAGCCAGGGCCTCGGCCGCACGGCCGCCCTCGCGTTTGCGCAACACGGCGCCACGGTCATCTTGCTAGGCCGCAACGTGCGCAAGCTGGAACAGGTTTATGACGAGATTGTCGCCATCGGCGGTCCGCAACCGGCCATCTTTCCGATGGATCTGGCCGCCGCGAGCGATGCCGACTACGCCGCGATGGCGCAAGCGATTGGTTACCAGCTCGGACGCCTCGACGGCATTTTGCACTGCGCCAGCGCTTTCGAATCACTGGCGCCGCAAGCGCTGGAGAGCGTCGAAAGCTGGATCAAACTGTTCAAGGTGAATGCCGCCGCGCCGGCCGCCATCAACCGGGCCTGCGCCAACTATCTCGAAGCCAGCGAAAACGGCTCCGTCATCCTGGTCGGCGAATCGCATGGCCATGCGCCGGTCGCCTACTGGGGAGGATTTGCCGTATCGAAAGCCGCTTTGGAAGCGTATTTCAAGATTCAGGCCGATGAATGGGCCGACACGCCGATGCGCATCAATCTGGTCATTCCCGGCCCGATCAATTCGCCGCAGCGTGCAAAAACCCATCCGGGCGAAGCCAAGGACAGCCTGCCGCAACTGGACGCGCTGCTGCCGCGCCTGCTTGCACTGATCGGGCCGGACGCCGCCGACGTACGCGGCCAAGTCTTTTCTGGGTGCGATTGAAGACACCCTGCTGCCCGAGTCACTTACGCGAACAGTCGGCGCCGAATCTTTGCTGCAGATACGCCTTGAATTCGGCGCCAACCTCACTATGCGCCAATGCGAACTCGACAGTCGCTTCAAGATAGCCCAGCTTGCTGCCGCAGTCGTAGCGCCTGCCTTCGAATTCGTAAGCCAACACCTGTTGCTCGTTGAGCAGCGCGGCGATGCCATCGGTGAGTTGCAACTCCCCCCCGGCGCCGCGTTCGATATGGCTCAAATGATGGAAAATGCGCGGCGTCAGCACGTAGCGCCCGACCACGGCCAGGTTAGACGGCGCATTCTCGGGCTTCGGTTTTTCCACGATCTGGGTCACCCGCGACAAGCGCTCGGCCATGCTCTCGGCCGCGACGATGCCGTAGGAAGCCGTATCGGCCGGATCGACGTTCTGTACGCCGACCAATGAACACTGGTAGTAGTTGTACAAATCGCACATCTGCTTGGTGACGCCGGGTTTGCCGTCGATCAGATCGTCGGCCAGCAACACCGCGAAAGGCTCGTCATTGACCGCCGGCTGCGCGCACAGCACGGCATGGCCCAGACCCAAGGCTTCAGCCTGGCGGATGTAGATGCAGTTCACGTTGACCGGCAGCATGCCGCGCAACGACTCCAGCACGCGCAGTTTGCCCTTGCTCTCCAGTTCGACTTCCAACTCGTATGCTTTGTCGAAATGATCGGCGATGGAACGCTTGGTGCGGCCGATGATGAAAATCAGGTCGGTAATGCCGGCCGCCGCCGCCTCTTCCGCGGCATATTGAATCAACGGCTTGTCGACAATCGGCAGCATCTCCTTCGGGTTGGCCTTGGTCGCCGGCAAAAAGCGGGTGCCCAGACCTGCAGCAGGGAAAACAGCCTTGGTGACGCGTTTCATGATGCGTGGTCTCCTTGTTCTATTAGATTGAGAAATGCCGCTTCGTCCAAGAGTTTAACGCCCAACTGTTGCGCCTTCGCCAGCTTGGAGCCGGCTTCTGCGCCTGCCAGCACATAGTCGGTCTTCTTGGAAACGCTGCCGGCCGCCTTGCCGCCTTCCGCTTCGATCAGCGCCTTGGCCTGATCGCGCGTCAACGTCGGCAACGTTCCAGTCAGGACAAAAACCTTGCCAACCAGCTTTCCAGCCCGCCCCGCCTGCGCTTCCCCGTCTTTCCAGGCGCTGGCCTGGCGCAGGCGTTCGATCACCGCCTGATTGTGCGGCTCGGCAAAGAACGCCCGCATCGACGCCGCCACCACCGGCCCGACGTCGGGCACCTGCTGCAAGGCCGCGGCATCCTGCTTGACCAATTCAGCCAGACTGCCGAAATGCCGCGCCAGATCCTTGGCGGTCTGTTCGCCGACATGGCGGATACCCAAAGCAAATAAGAAGCGCGCCAACTCGCGGCCGCGGCTGGCGGCGATCGCCTGCAACAAATTGTCGGCAGATTTGTCCGCCATGCGCTCCAGCGAGGCCAGGCTTTCCCGGTTGATTTTTTCCGGGTCGTATAGATCGGCGGGGGTCGCGACCAGGCCGTTATCGACCAGCTGTTCAACCAGTTTGTCGCCCAGCCCCTCGATATCCATGGCCCGCCGCGAGGCAAAGTGAATGATCGCCTGCTTGCGCTGGGCCGGGCAGGCCAGGCCATTGCTGCAACGCGAGGCCGCCTCGCCTTCCAGGCGTACGACCAAGGCTTGGCAGACCGGACAAACCGGATACTCCCGGCGCAGATCGAACGGCTTCGGCTCGGGCTGCGGACGCCGCTCCAGCAGCACGCCGACCACTTCCGGGATGACATCGCCGGCACGCCGTACGACGACGCTGTCGCCGACGCGGACATCCTTGCGTCGGACTTCATCCTCGTTGTGCAGCGTCGCATTGGTGACCGTGACGCCGCCGACGAACACCGGCTTCAGGCGGGCGACCGGGGTCAACGCCCCGGTGCGGCCGACCTGGACATCGATGCCCTCGACCAGCGTGATTTCCTCCTGCGCCGGATATTTATGCGCGATGGCAAAGCGCGGCGCGCGTGCGACGAAACCCAGCAAGGCTTGATCGGCCAGGCGATTGACCTTGTAAACCGCGCCGTCGATGTCAAACGGCAAACGGTCCCGCCGGTCGCCGAGCGCCTGGAAATAGCGCATCAGTCCGTCGACGCCCTGCACCACGCTGCGCTCGGCGGACACGGGCAGTCCGAGCTCGGCCAACCAAGCCATGACTGCGGCATGCGTCTCCGGCAAGGCCGCGCCTTCGAGGCGGCCGATGCCGTAAGCGAAAAACGACAGCCGGCGCTGCGCCGTGATGCGCGAATCGAGCTGACGCAGGCTGCCGGCGGCGGCATTGCGCGGATTGACAAAGGTTTTTTCGCCGCGGCTGCGGGCGGTTTCGTTCAGGCGCTCAAAATCGCGCCGCAACATGAGGACTTCGCCGCGCACCTCCAGCCATTCCGGCGGGTTCTCGGTCGCCAGACGCATCGGGATTGCACGCACGGTGCGCAGATTGGCGCTGACGTCCTCGCCGCGGACGCCATCACCCCGGGTCGCTCCCTGCACAAAAACACCGCGCTGAAAATGCAAAGCCACCGCCAGGCCATCGAATTTCGGCTCGACGGCATACTCGACAGCAGTCTCTTCGCGCTCCAGTCCTTCGTGTTGAAGCCCTTCCCGCACACGGCGATCAAACGCCGCCACTTCCGCTTCGGAAAAAGCATTGTTGAGCGACAACATCGGAATGGCATGCGCCATTTCGGCGAACGCCTTCAGCGGAGCGGCGCCGACGCGCTGCGTCGGCGAGTCGGCGCTCAGCAGCTCCGGGTGAGCCGCTTCGATCTGCTGCAGCTCCCGCAGCAGCCGGTCGTACTCCACATCCGGCAGCGTCGGCGCATCGAGAACGTAATAGCGGGTGTTGGCCTCGTTGAGGATGGCGCGCAGCTGTTCGGCGCGCCGGGCGTGATCACTCGGGGTGGCCGGGCTGGCCGTCATCCTCAGACAAACAGGCGCCGGGAACGCTCGCCGCCAGGCGGAATGCCGCGCGCTTCCATGCGTTGATAGAACGCCATCAGCCGCGCCCGGTCGCGATTCAGGCTTTCCTCGCTGACGATGCGGCCATTGTCATCGACCAGGCGGCCTTCGAGGCGCGCGGCAAGGTCGAAGCCGAGTTTGGTCATGCGATCGAATACCGCCAGACCATCGGCGACACGCGGCACATCGAACAGCAAGGTGACGCCATGCGTGGTGAGGCCGCGGCCATCACGCGGAAACGCTTCTTCGCCCTGGTTGGCCAGCGTGAACAAGGTATGCCCGAAGGCATCGCGGGCATGGAAGCTGCCATCCCCTTCCAGGCTGAGGCCCGCTTCCAAAGCCAGGCCATGCATCGCTTCGCTGGTGAACGGGCGGCGCTCGGCGGAAACCACATTGAGACCGATCAACACATCGACATCCATGCAGAACAGGTCGATGTCACGCGCCAACTCCAACGCTTCCAGCTTGTCCGGGCAGGTCACCGCACCGCCTTCCTCGGCGGCGAACTCATACAGCGCGCGAGAAAACGCGTCGAGATGATCTTGTGACAACGCACCGCTGCGGTCGGCCAGTTGCAGCCCGAATTCGACCTGTTCGTAGGCGCTGCGCGGGTGGCTGCTCAGCGCCTCCCAGACGCCGTCGGTGCGACGGCCAAAACCACGTACGGGCTTGCCGATACGGCGCAGCGTCGTCAATAGCGGGCCAAAATTGGCCACCACCGGCGCCACGAATTTCAGTCTGGCGATGTACTCGGTGGCGGCGTCCAGACCGCTTTGCAGCGATTTGGCGGCGTCCTGTTGGGTTGCCGTCGAGGCGGCCGGCAGTGCGGTTTCGGGCATCGCCGCGGGTTTGACTGCAGCTGCTGCAGCCGGTTGGGCTGGAGCGACCGGCGCGGGCGGGGCCTTGGCCTGGTTTTTTTGAATCGGGAGCGGTCTGCCGGCTTCGACCCGTTTCGTCTCTTTCGGCGCTGCGCTGCTTGGCCGCGCCGCAGATGGGAGCTCGGGCGCGGTATCCGCCGATATCGGCTCGATCGGTTCAAGCGAACTCAGAATCGAACTGGAATCCGTCCGGCGCATCGTATCCATGGTCGGCAACGGCGCGTCCACCCCATCGACGACATGCTTGACCTCGGGCGCCGCAACAGTTTGGTCCGTCAGCTGTATGCGGGTTTCTGGACGCCGGTTGCTGGATTCCGTTCGCACCGACTCGCCCAGCATGACATCCTCGCGCTTGTGCGAGAACATTTTCTCGGCTTCCTTGCGGAAGCGACGTTCCTGCAGCAGGTTATAGATGACGATGATGGCGATCAAAAAAACGCCGACTATGGCCAGAACAATCTGAAGCGTGGTCATCATGACCGAATTACCTTTGTGCTCGTAAGTGAACAAACAAGAGAATTGCGGCTGGCTTGACGCGATGCTGTGCGGAGCGTCTGCCGCGCAGCATGCCGACGCCCCGCCAACCAGTGCGACAGCGCGCCCGACAAGTCGTCGGCCTGAACGGGCAGGTTGTTCATTTGCGGGTCCCTGGTTGCGGCGCCGGCAGCGATCGATTCACTACCGGCTCCATGACATGAAAGAAAACCTCATTGTTGCGCACCATGCCCAATTCGAAGCGTGCACGTTCATCGAGCGCATCGTAACCCGAGTGTAGATCGCGGGCTTCGGCGGCCAGTTGAACGTTACGCGCTTCCAATGCCTGGTTGGCGGTTCTCTGGGCGGCAATATCACGCTCCAGTTCCTGGACGCGCAACCAACTCCCCTTGCCCAACCAGAGCGGGTATTGCAGCAGCACGATCAGTATCCCCAACGTCCAGGCCAGCGCACGCATTTCACTTCAGTTGATAGAACGCTTCACGGCCGGGGTAACGCGCGCGCTCGGCGAGCTCTTCCTCGATGCGCAGAAGCTGGTTGTACTTGGCGATGCGATCGGAGCGCGATATGGAACCAGTCTTGATCTGCAATGCATTGCAAGCCACCGCCAGATCGGCGATGAACGCATCTTCGGTTTCGCCGGAACGATGCGAAATCACGCAGGTGTAGCCGGCACGCTTGGCAGTCTCGATAGCCTCGAACGTTTCCGACAGGGTGCCGATCTGGTTGACCTTGATCAGAATCGAGTTGGCGACGTTTTTCTGGATGCCTTCGCGCAGTATCTTGGCATTGGTGACGAACAGGTCGTCGCCGACGATCTGGATGGATTTGCCCAGACGTTGCGTCAACAAGGCCCAGCCTTCCCAGTCGCCTTCAGCCATGCCGTCCTCGATGCTGATGATCGGGTACTTGTCGACCCATGCGGCGAGGTAGTCGGTGAATTCGGCCGAGGTGAGTTTCAGACCTTCGGATGCCAGCACATAGCGGCCGTCCTGGTAGAACTCGGAGGCGGCGCAATCGAGGCCGATCATGACGTCCTGGCCCGCCGTGTAGCCGGCCGCGCCGATCGCTTCGACGATGAATTTGAGCGCGTCTTCATTCGATTTGAAGTTGGGCGCAAAACCGCCTTCATCGCCGACGGAGGTCGGATGGCCGGCCTTGCCGAGCAATTTTTTCAGGGTATGAAAAATTTCGGCGCCGCAACGCAGGGCTTCTCGGAACGTAGTCATGCCAACCGGGATGATCATGAATTCCTGGATGTCGACGTTGTTGTCCGCGTGCGCACCCCCGTTGACGATGTTCATCATCGGCACCGGCAATTGCATCGGGCCGGCGCCGCCGAGGTAACGGTACAGCGGCAGGCCGGCTTCCTCGGCGGCGGCGCGGGCGCAGGCCAGAGACACCGCGAGGATGGCGTTGGCGCCCAGACGCGCCTTGTTCTCGGTGCCGTCGAGATCGATCAGAGTCTGGTCGATCAGGTGCTGCTCTTCGACGTCGAGTCCGAGGATGGCTTCGGCGATTTCGGTATTCACGTTCTCCACGGCTTGCAGCACGCCCTTGCCACCGTAGCGCGACTTGTCGCCGTCACGCAATTCGATGGCTTCGCGGCTGCCGGTGGAGGCGCCGGAAGGGACCGCGGCGCGGCCCAGCACGCCGGACTCCAGCAAGACGTCGGCTTCTATGGTGGGGTTGCCACGGGAATCCAGAATTTCGCGGGCGATAACATCAACGATGGCACTCATTTCATTCCTTTTTTGTCAGCGCGCGGAGTTCGTCACAGGGTAGGGACGGGCGCGAGGTTTTACTCAAACGCGGGCTTCGATAAAGCCCTTTTGTTTCACCAGGGCGTCGATATCCCTGAGTGTTTCCAGCAATTCCTGCATCAAATGCAACGGCCAGGCATTGGGGCCATCGGACAAGGCCTTGGCCGGGTCCGGATGGGTTTCGGCAAACAGACCGGCGATGCCGCTGGCCACCGCGGCGCGCGCCAATACCGGCACGAATTCACGCTGGCCGCCGGAACGATCGCCCTGCCCGCCCGGCTGTTGCACCGAGTGTGTGGCATCGAACACGACCGGGCAGCCGGTCTCGCGCATGATCGCCAAACCGCGCATATCGGAAATCAGCGTGTTGTAACCGAACGAGACGCCGCGCTCGCAGACCATGATCGTGTCGGCGCCGCCGTTGGCCGCCTTGGCCTTGGCGACGACGTTCTTCATGTCGCCGGGGGCCAGGAACTGGCCTTTCTTGATGTTCACCGGTCGGCCGGAAGCCGCGACAGCCTGGATGAAATCGGTCTGGCGACAGAGAAACGCCGGGGTTTGCAGCACATCGGCAACCGCACTGACGGCGGCGATTTCGTCGATGCCATGAATATCGGTAATGACCGGCACGCCGATCTGCTTTTTCACCTCGGCCAGGATACGCAAGCCTTCGTCCATGCCCAAGCCGCGGAACGAGGTTCCGGAAGAGCGGTTGGCTTTGTCGTAGGACGACTTGTAGATGAAATTGACGCCGGCGGCGGCGCAGATTTCCTTCAGCCTGCCGGCGGTGTCGATCGCCATCTGTTCGGATTCGATCACACACGGTCCGGCAATCAGAAACAAAGGCTGATCCAGCCCGACTTCGAATCCGCATAGTTTCATGATTTCTTTCCTTGGTTGTGGGTCAGCGCCGCTTCGACAAAGGCCTTGAATAACGGATGGCCATCGCGCGGGTTGGAGGTGAATTCAGGGTGAAACTGGCAAGCGACGAACCACGGATGCACGTCTTGCGGCAATTCGACCATTTCGCACAGATCAGTTCCCGGCGCACGCCCGGAAACCCGCAAACCGGCGCTTTCCAACTGCGCACGCAAGGCATTGTTGACTTCAAAGCGATGCCGATGCCGCTCGACGATTTCAGCCTTGCCATAAATTCGGCGCGCCAAGGTATCGGCTTCCAGCTTGCAGACCTGCCCGCCCAGGCGCATGGAGCCGCCCAGATCGGAGTTTTCGTCACGTCGCTCAAAGCGGCCGTCGGCGGTTTGCCATTCGGTAATCAGGCCGATGACCGGGTAAGGCGTAGCCGGTTCGAATTCGGTGGAATGCGCCCCCTCCATGCCGGCGACATTGCGCGCATAGTCGACCACCGCCAATTGCATGCCCAGGCAGATGCCCAGATAGGGAATTTGGCGCTCGCGAGCGTAACGAATCGCGCCGATCTTGCCCTCGGTGCCTCGCTTGCCAAACCCCCCAGGAACCAGGATTGCGTCCATCGCAGCCAGGGCGTCGCAGCCTTCATGTTCGATCGCTTCGGAATCAATGTAATGGACGTTGACCTTGCTCTGGGTATGAATACCGGCGTGGATCAACGCTTCCGACAAAGACTTGTAGGATTCGGTCAGATCGACATACTTTCCGACGAAGGCGATATCGACCTGGTGCTGCGGGTGTTCCAAAGCATGAATGAGCCGCTTCCAGACCGTCAAATCCGCCGCCTTGGCGAGCAGGCCCAGTTTGTGGCAGACGATCTCATCCAGCATCTGGTCATGCAACATGGCGGGAATCTTGTAAATCGACGTCGCGTCGAGCGCCTCGATCACCGCTTCCGGCATGACGTTGCAGAACAGTGCGATCTTGCGCCGCTCTTCGGCCGGGATGGAACGATCCGCCCGGCATAACAGCACGTCGGGCTGGATGCCGATTTCGCGCAACTCCTTGACTGAATGCTGCGTCGGCTTGGTCTTCAACTCGCCGGCAGTAGGGATGTAGGGCAACAAGGTCAGATGAATGAAACAGGTCGCACCGCGACCCTCCTCGATGCCCATCTGGCGTATCGCCTCCAGGAACGGCAACGATTCGATGTCGCCGACCGTGCCGCCCACCTCGATGATCGCCACTTCGGCACCTTCGGCGCCGCGTTTGATATACGCCTTGATCTCGTCGGTGATGTGCGGAATGACCTGTACGGTACGGCCCAGATACTCGCCACGCCGCTCTTTCTTGATCACCGATTCATAAATCTGGCCAGTGGTGAAATTGTTGCGCTTCTCCATCTTGGCGCGCGTGAAGCGTTCGTAATGGCCGAGATCGAGATCGGTTTCGGCGCCGTCTTCGGTGACGAAGACTTCACCATGTTGAAACGGGCTCATGGTGCCCGGATCGACGTTGATATAGGGATCGAGCTTGAGATGTGTGACGGTGAGGCCGCGGGATTCGAGGATCGCGCCCAATGAGGCAGCGGCGATGCCCTTGCCCAACGAGGAAACCACACCACCGGTAACGAATACGTAACGGGTCATAAAAAAGGCTAATGCAGGGATGCGGAATGATACCGGAATGCCCTTGCCCCTCAAAGGCGGCAAGGCGAAGAAAACCCCGACGACTCCGTTTCTGCGCAGCCGCAACGTTTCCCCGATAATGGCGCGCCGTATTCAATTTTTCGACTCCACCGCCTCGACATGACTGCCAAACCCTGCCCCTTCTGCGTTCTCGACCCCGCCCGCATCCTGGCCGAAAACGATCTCACCGTGGTTTACAAGGATGGCTTCCCAGTTTCACCCGGCCATGCTGTGGTCATACCCAAACGCCACGTCCCGACCCTGTTCGATGCCAGCGAAACGGAACAGCATGCCCTGCTGCAAGCGCTGAGCAAAGCCAAGACCCTGCTCGACGCCGCGCACCATCCCGATGGCTACAACATCGGCATCAATCAGGGCATCGCCGGCGGCCAGAGCGTGCCGCATCTGCATATTCACGTGATTCCGCGTTATTTGGGCGACAGGGCCGACCCGAAAGGCGGCGTGCGCTGGGTATTGCCGGAGAAGGCGAAATACTGGGCTTGAGTTGCGCCGCTGCAAGCCGGCCGTCAGTCGGGCCTGGGAAGCGTCGGCGACTAGGCGCCGCGCTCGACCCAGTCGAACAACTCTGCCGGCGTATTGATGAAACCACGCGCGCCCCATTCGTCCGGACGGTCTTCCGCACCGAGATAACCGTATAAGGCGACCAATGCCGGCATGCCGGCGGCATTCGCGGCTTGCACGTCGCGCTCGGCATCGCCGACGTACAGACAGTCCGCCGCCGCAACCTGGGCAATTCGGCAGGCATGCAGCAACGGCGCGGGATGCGGTTTGGGTTGTGCACAGGTATCGCCGGAAACGACGAAGGCGGCGCGTTGCATCAAACCCAGGTGGTCAAGCAGCGGTTGGGTGAACTGGGCAGGCTTGTTGGTGACCACGCCCCATTTGATCGCACGCGCATCGAACCCGGCAAGAACCGCTGCCATGCCGGGGAATAACGGGGAGTTGCCGGTGAGATTGGCCGCATAGTGGGCCAAAAACTCTTGCCGCAAGCCGGCAAAATCAGGATGTTGCTGATCGACACCAAAGCCGATGCGCAGCAGGCCCTGCGTGCCATGCGAGGCTTGCGGCCGGTACGCCGACTCGGGCAAGGCGAGAAGTCCGCGCCGATGCCGCATGGCGTTGAGTGCGGCGCCCAAATCCGGTGCGGTATCGACCAGGGTGCCATCGAGGTCGAACAGGACCGCGTTGATCCGCGCTGGCATGCCGTCGGCTCTATGCGAAGATCAAATGCGACGACAGGCCAGCAGGTAATTGACGTCGGTATCCCGTTCGAGCCGGTAGACCTTGGTCAACGGGTTGTAGGTCATCCCCATCAACTCGACGGAATCGAGTCCCGCCTGGCGGGCGTAAGCCGCCAATTCGTGCGGCTTGATGAACTTGGACCAGTCGTGCGTCCCCTTGGGCAGCAGATTCAATACGTATTCCGCACCCACGATGGCGAACAGATAGCTTTTCGGGTTGCGGTTCAGCGTGGAGAAAAACACCCATCCATTCGGCTTGACCATGCGCGCGCAGGCGACCATGACCGAGAGCGGATCGGGCACGTGTTCCAGCATTTCCATGCAGGTGACCACATCGAAACTTGCCGGCTCGGCGGCGGCGAGATCTTCCGCTGAGATCAGGCGGTAATCGACCTGAACGCCCGATTCCAGTTGATGCAGCTTGGCTACTTTGAGCGGTTTTTCGGCCAAATCGATGCCGGTGACCTGGGCGCCTTGCTGCGCCATGCTCTCGGACAGAATGCCACCGCCGCAACCGACATCAACCACGCGCTTGCCCTGCAAGCCGCCGGCCAAGTTGGCAATCCAGTCCAGACGCAGCGGGTTGATGTCGTGCAAAGGCTTGAATTCGGAATTGGCATCCCACCAGCGGTGGGCGAGTTGGCTGAATTTGTCCAGTTCGGCTTGATCGGCGTTGCTCATGTTGATTCCTTGATTTGATCCCTGCATTCTCGCGGCATATTGGCGCACGGCAAAGCGGGAACGCTATTCCGCGTCTTGTCGCAACTGATAGTGGCGCTGGAACAGGGTTTCGAGTTGGTTGATCACATCGACTGCGCTGCGGCCTTGCACCAGATGCTGGCTCATCAGCGCGGAGGTTTCATGAATCAGCTTGGCGCGATCAAGCATCGGGTAGGTATCGCGCAGGCGCTTGATCGCCTTGACGACGCTTTCCTGGGCCGGCCGCGGAATATCCAGCGGCGTCTGCGCCACGGCTTCCGCTGCGGGAGCTACCCGGGCGAGCAGGAATTCGGCGTAATCCAGCAGCCCGGCCTGCTTGGTTTCGGAAAGCGCCCGGAACAGGCGCAATAACCGTCGCTCCGTCGCCGTCATTTCTTGCTCTTGGGAACGGAGTAATCCTTGATCAATGGACTTTGCTCGAGGAAATCCAGGAAGGACTGCAGCAGTTTGCTGCGGAATTTTTCCGGCGGATACACCAGCGACAACTGGCGCCGCAACGGCGGATCGAGCGGAATGGCCACCAACTCATCAAGCCTGATTTCCTTCGACACCGTGGTGCTGGACAGGACGGCCACCCCCAGTCCGGCGGCCACCGCACCCTTGATCGCCTCGCGACTGCCCAGCTCCATGACCAGATTGACCTCATCGAGCGGCACGCCGTTGTTGCGAAAGAAATCGTCGATGCATTCGCGCGTGCCGGAGCCCGACTCGCGACTGATGTAAGGATGCGAGGCAACCTGTCTGGGCGAAACATGGGCGAGTTCGGCCAGATCGGAGAAAGGCGCGCAAATCATGACCAGCTCGTCTTCACAACATACTTCGGTGACCAGATTGGGATGATGCGAAGCGGATTCGATCAGTCCCATGTCGAGCGTATGGTCGGCGACTTTGTTTTCAATCGTTTCAGAGTTGGCGACCGTCAAGCGCGCCTGGATTTCCGGGTGCCTTTGCTTGAATTCACCAAGCAAGCGCGGCAGCATGTATTCGGCAATCGTGGTGGACGCGCCGATCATCAAAGGTCCGCTCACCTGGCCGGTGAGTTCAGAGATGCGCATCTCCATTTCGCCGGTCAGATTGAGTATCCGCTCGGCATAATCGAGCGCCAGTTCGCCGGCAGGCGTCAGCGATATCTTGCCATGTGAGCGCTCAAACAAGCGGGTGTTGAAATGCTCTTCCAGTTGTTTGACCTGGAAGGTGACGGCAGGCTGGGTCATGAACAACAATTCCGCCGCTTTGGTGAAGGAGAGTTGTTTGGCAACGGTGTGGAAAACTTGCAGTCGGCGATCAGCCATTCTCTTATGCGCAGATAAATTTTAATTATGCAATTCAATCATAATTTGCTTATTTATGACAGCCGCAAGAATGGCTGTGCAAAGCCGCTGAATTTACTTAAAACCGTTATCAGCTTTGATAATTGACGCTAATATCGGCGCCCCGCCCAGTGCAACGACGCCGTCTTGCGGCCCGCGGCATTGACGGCAATGGCGGGTTGAAACCGCAATGTGTTAAGACTCACCGCCTAACTTGCATCCAAACCCATTGAATCGTTGAATACAGGCCAGATGAATCGCGGTTTCTACATCATTCTCACGGCCCAGTTTTTTTCCGCGCTGGCGGATAACGCCCTGCTGTTTGCGGCCATCGCCTTGCTGATGTCGCTCTCGGCGCCCGATTGGCACGTTCCTCTGCTGCAGCAGTTTTTCATCCTTTCCTACATCGTGCTGGCGCCGTTTGTCGGCGCTTTTGCCGACTCGTACCCCAAAGGTCGGGTCATGTTCATCAGCAATGCCATCAAGGTGATCGGCTGCATTGCCATGTTGGCAGGCATGCAACCGCTTTATGCCTACGCCATCGTCGGACTCGGCGCCGCGGCCTACTCGCCGGCCAAATACGGCATCTTGACCGAGTTCCTCCCGCCTGCCCTGCTGGTCAAGGCCAACAGCTGGATGGAAGGGGCGACGGTCGCCGCCATCATTCTCGGCGCGGTTGTCGGCGGCCTGCTGATCAGCCCGCAGCTGATCGGCGCCGCCCTGATCGACTGGCACATGGCCGACTGGCTTTCAGTGCCCCAATTCGCCATCGTGGTCACACTGACGCTCTATCTGCTGGCGGCCTGGTTCAACCTGTATATCCCGCACCTGCCACCCGATCATCGCATCGCCAAACGCAATCCGGCCTTTCTGCTGTATGAGTTCTGGCACAACTTCAAGCTGCTCTGGAAAGACCCGCTGGGCCAGGTTTCGCTGGCCGTTACCACGTTGTTCTGGGGCGTCGGCGCGACGCTGCGACTCGTCGTCCTGGCCTGGGCGGCATTCAATCTCCAGTTCGACCTGACCCAGGCGACCCAGATCACCGCGATGTCCGCCGTCGGCATCGCCGTGGGCGCGGCACTGGCTGGCAAATGGATTCGGCTCGAAAGCGCAGTCAAAGTTCTCCCGGCCGGAATCATTCTTGGCGTGATGGTCATCGCCATGGTTTTCGTGACGGATTGGCGCATCGCCGCGGCGCTGCTGTTCGTGGTTGGCATGTTGTCCGGTTTCTTCGTCGTGCCGCTGAACGCCTTGCTGCAGCACCGCGGGCATTTGCTGATGGGGGCGGGACGTTCCATCGCCATTCAGAATTTCAACGAGAACCTGGGCATCCTGGTCTTGCTTGGCGCCTACGCCGTAATGGTCGGCCACGGCGTACATATTCATTGGGTGATCGCGACGTTCGGTCTCTTCATCAGCCTGACCATGGCCTTCATCTGGCGTCGCCATCGCGACGACGAGGTGCATTGACCGAACTGCGTTGATTTCAGGCCAACAGCGGAATCTCGGCGTTGATTGCGGCACGCATTTTGGTGTCATCCAGCCCGCATAGAAACAAACTGCAAACCCGGCCCTCGCTGGCCCACTGTTCAGCCTGTGCCGAAAAAATCGCCAACAGCGTATTCAGCAGCACTTCCGGGATGGCGTCGGCGTGCTCGATCAACAGGCAGATGCGACCCGCGCGCCAGCTCATATCGCCCAGGCACTCTTCCAGTGCATCCCAGTTCGCACCGAAATAGTCCGGAAATTCCAGCGCCTGCGCAATGCCGGCCAGCAAGGACTGTTTGTCCGCCAACGTGCGCCCATCCAGAATCGGCTGAACAGCGAAACCGGATTGCGAGACGCGGTAGACCCCGTTCAGATCGGGTCGGCCCAGCACTTCGGCTACGGCACGGTTGATTTCCAGCTCTCTGTTCATGTCATCGCACCCCGGTCCGGTTATTCCCGGATACGTTTGAAAGAGCGGTAATGGTCGGCGGTGTACCAGTAGTCCCCGGCCTTGCCGGCGACAATCCGGCGCGCACCGCGGTGCTTCAATCCCGGCGTCGGAACGGTGTATTCACGGTAATAGTTGCGCGGCTGTGCGGGCAACAGGCCTTCGCGGTTGCCGAACGGAATACCATCGCGAGTATAGGGAAAAGGCCCCCCGCTCTTGATCAGCAGCAAGGTCTGACGGGCTTCCGCCGGCAGCTGCTGTAGCTGGATTTCCGCGCTCGCTGGCGGCGTGTTTCCCCACCAGAATGCGTGCCCAAGGCCGGACCAAAGTCCGACCCCGACAAGCAACCACAGAACGACTAACCGCCTCAAATAGGCCATGGGTTCAGTCGTTGGCGTGATGCGCAATAAATGCCTGAATGGCCGCCGCGTCCGCATTCATGGTCTCAACCCGTTGCGGCAACGACTCCAGATTTTCCAGACCGGCCGGGCGTTCCGGCTTGCGCCCCAGTGCCTCGACGAGGCTGTCTTCGAATTTGGCCGGCAGCGCGGTTTCCAGGCAGACCAGCGGAATGCCGGCTTCGCGATGCTCCAAGCCGACCTTCAGGCCATCGGCGGTATGGGTGTCGACCATGACGCCATATTTTTCCCAGGCCATGCGGATCGTCGCCAGGCGGTCGGCGTGGCTGCTGGAACCGGACGCGAAGCCGAATTCCGCAACCTTGGCCATCAGGCCGGAAGCATTGAGATCGAAGCTCTCGCCGCGTTCCACGGCGCGCCACAACTCGGCGACGCGTTCGCCGTCGCGGCCAACCAGGTCAAAGATGAAGCGCTCGAAGTTGGAGGCCTTGGAAATGTCCATCGACGGGCTGGAGGTATGCAGCGTTTGCGCCGAAGTGCGCGGGCGATAGACGCCGCTGCGGAAAAACTCGTCCAGCACATCGTTTTCGTTGGTGGCGACGATCAGGCGGCCTATCGGCAACCCCATCATGCGGGCGATATGGCCGGCGCAGACGTTGCCGAAGTTGCCCGAAGGCACCGAGAAATCGACTTTGTCGCCCTCGCCCGCGGTCACCGCGAAATAGGCCTTGAAGTAGTAGATCACCTGTGCCGCCACCCGCGCCCAGTTGATCGAATTCACCGCGCCGATACGGTATTTCGCCTTGAAGGCGTGGTCGTTGGACACCGCCTTGACGATATCCTGGCACTCGTCGAATACGCCGCGCACCGCGATGTTGAAGATGTTGGCGTCCTGCAGCGAGTACATCTGCGCCTGCTGGAAGCGCGTCATACCGTGTTCCGGTGACAGCATGAACACGCGCACATTGTGCTTGCCGCGCATGGCGTATTCGGCAGCCGAACCGGTATCGCCCGAAGTTGCGCCGAGGATGTTGATGTCTTGACCGGCTTTGTCGAGTGCGTACTCGAACAAGTTGCCGAGCAATTGCATGGCCATGTCCTTGAACGCCAGCGTCGGGCCATTGGACAGTTCCAGGATGTAGAGACCGTCTTCCAGCCGGCGCACCGGCGCGATCTGGCTGAAATCCGAATCCGGGCGACCGTGGGAATAGGCTTCGGTCGTATAGGTCTTGTCGATCAGCGCTTTCAGGTCGTCCGGCTCGATGTCGTCGGCCAGACGGGACAGGATAGCAAACGCCAGTTGCCGGTAATCCATGCCGCGCATGGCGGCCAGATCGGCGGCACTGAATTGCGGATAGGTTTCCGGCAGATACAGGCCGCCGTCCGGCGCCAGGCCGCCGAGCAGGATTTGCGAGAAGGTCAGGGCGGGAGCGCGGCCGCGCGTGCTGAGGTAGCGCATGTCAGCCGTTCAACTCTTCAAGCCGAATCCGCGTGACCTTGCCGGCGATGTTGGCCAAGGCCTCGATTCTCGCCATCGCCGCATTCACGGCTTTTTCCTTGGCGACATGGGTCAGCAACACGATATCGGTCTGATCCTCGCCTTCGGCGGGCTCCCTTTGCAGCATCGCGTCGATGGAAATGTCCAGATCGGCCAGGATGCGGGTGATGTCGGCCAGCACACCGGGTTTGTCGGCGGCGCGCATGCGCAGGTAATACGCCGTTTCGACTTCTTCGATCGGCAGGATCGGCAAGTCGGTCAGTTGATCCGGCTGGAAGGCCAGATGCGGCACGCGATGCTGTCTGTCGGCGGTATGCAAACGGGTGACATCGACCAGATCGGCGATCACCGACGAAGCCGTCGGTTCCGCGCCGGCGCCTTTGCCGTAATACAGCGTTGCGCCCACGGCATCGCCCTGTACCAGCACCGCGTTCATCGCGCCTTCGACATTGGCGATCAGTCGCTTGGCCGGAATCAGGGTCGGATGCACGCGCAACTCGACGCCGTTTTCCTTGCGCTTGGCGATGCCGAGCAATTTGATGCGATAGCCGAGTTGTTCGGCGTAGCGAATGTCCATGGCTTCCAGCTTGGTGATGCCTTCGACATAGGCCTTGTCGAACTGCACCGGGATGCCGAACGCGATGGAGGCCATCAACGTGGCCTTGTGCGCGGCGTCGATGCCTTCGATATCGAACGTGGGGTCGGCCTCGGCGTAACCCAGCTTCTGGGCGTCTTTCAATGCGGCGTCGAAAGACAAACCCTTGTCGCGCATTTCCGACAGGATGAAGTTGGTGGTGCCGTTGATGATGCCGGCGATCCACTGGATGCGGTTGG
>CAYXMQ010000006.1:0-169199 GCA_964466195.1 uncultured Thiobacillus sp. | reverse complement strand
CTTCCCAACACCTGGGAATCCGGGGTTCATAGGAGGTTTCTCACCAGCCTGCTAAGTGGCGCCCAACGAAATGACTCGTATCCCTCGCCCCCCAGTCGCGAGACGGCTTGGGTTACGCGAAGCGTCTGACGGGGGGCGAGGGATACGAGCGGTTGGACTGAACCGCTAGCTTAGACAAAGCAGACAAAGCGGCTATGTAGAACGATGGTCGCGACTATGGCCCCGCCCCCTTTTTGGGTCAACCGGCTTACGCTTATCCCCACCGCCGCCAGGACGGCAAGCCCATCGGGCATTCCCCGCACTTCCGCCGGCAGGCGCAGTTCGCCCTGATCAAGCCCCGCCGCTAGCGCCGCGACGCACTTGCCGCGAAACAGCCCTGGTTCGTGTTATTTGCAAATTTGGTGCTGTTGAATGGAAAACGCATATTCCTGGGCAAATCGACATTTCCGGCTTATTGATCAGATGAGCGTTCAATCCAGTAGGCGGGATCACGATGCTGGTGAGCAACTGCGATGACATACATGTGATCGCTTTCAACCGAGTACAGCAATTTGTAGGGGAACCGACTCAACGTCAGGCGACGGATGTCTCCCCGCTCGATTGGGCAAGACAAAGGTCAGGCCCGGATGCGCGCTAAGGCCGATTTGATTTCCGTCCGGAAGGCATCGCCCAGTCGTGGTGACTGACGGTTGTCGTAGCGCTCGGACTCCTCGAATTCGCGCCGCGCTTCGGTTGAAAAGACTACGCGCATCAGAATTCACCGAAGATTTCTTCCGCAAGGACGCCTTGAACTTTACCGGCACGGTAGGCGGCCAGACGGCGCTCCGCCTCATCAATCCAGATGCGGTCGATATCAGGGTCGGGCCTGTCCAGGCTGTGCAGCACCTGCTCAACCAAGTCGAAGCGTTCCGCTGGATCGAGTTTCAAAGCTAATGCCACCAGTTCCTGTGTGCCCATGCCCATTTTCTTGGTGAGTCATGTAACGCTTTGTCCTGATGTTTTCCTTGTCCTAAAACGCCTCGTCTTCGCGCAGATAGCGCCACTGCCCGAGCGGCAGGTGGCCCAACGGGATTTGGCCGATGCGCACGCGCTTCAGGCCGATGACGGTCAGGCCGACCAGTTCGCACATGCGGCGTATCTGGCGTTTGCGGCCTTCCTTCAGGATGAAGCGGAGCTGGTCTTCGTTCTGCCAGGCGACTTTCGCCGGGCGCAGTTTCTTGCCGTCGAGTTCGAGGCCGTGGTTGAGCAGTTTCAGGCCTTGATCGGTAAGCCGGCCTTCTACCCGGACCAGGTATTCCTTTTCGATGTCGGAGTCGTCGCCGATCAGTTGTTTGGCGATGCGCCCGTCCTGGGTCAGCACCAGCAGGCCGGTGGAGTCGATGTCCAGCCGGCCGGCAGGGGCGAGGCCTTTCAGGTGGTTGCCGTTGAACGCCGGGCCGCCGCTGCCCTGCCAGAATGTCTCCGGCTTGATCAGCATCACCGCCGGCTTGTAGCCGGGTTCGGGCTGGCCGGAGACGTAGCCGACCGGTTTATGCAGCAGGATGGTGACGCGCTGCTGCTGGTCGCTACGGGCCTGGCTGGCGAGTTCGATCGTGCATTCGGGTTTGACCCGCGTGCCGAGCTCGGTGATGCGCTGGCCGTCGACGATGACCAGGCCGCGGGCGATATAGCTGTCCGCCTCGCGGCGCGAGCAGATGCCGCGTTCGGACATCAGCTTGGATAGGCGGATGCCGTCCGGGTTGGGGCTGGGCGCAAGATTGGTCATTGCGCTTGGCCCGACCCGGCCGGGGCTTGCCGATGCACCCAGTCTGCGCCCAGGCTGCCCCACAGGTTCTTCAGGTAGGCCGCGGAGCTGACTGCCTCCAGCTGGGCGCGGGCTTCGATCAATAACGCTTCGCAATGCGCAATATCGTCCGGTTCGCAGCGGGTTTCGGCCTTGGCGAGGAATTGCGTCAGGTAGTCGACGTGGCGCCGGGCCAGGGCGATGTCGCGCTGCTGCTTGATGGCCAGGCGTTGCTGGTACCAGTCGCTGGCCAGCACGGTTTCCTTGCTGAACAGGCGGCGGATGTCGGGATGGGTCAGGTCTTTGCCCTCGAACTGGCCCTCGGCCATGATGCTCAGCAAGGCTTGCAGCGGCGGGCAGGCATCGGCGATGGAGCCGTCGGCGAGATAGCCTTTGGCGACCTTTTCGTGCGCTTCGACGATGTGATTGACGCCATCGACGAAGGCGGCCAGATCCTGCGATTCCGGGCGCAGCATGGCTTCGTCGAAGACCTGCATCGGATCGTCGAAGATCTTGCCCAGGAAGGCGTGCATGAAGCGCGGCGTGATGCGGTAGCCGAGACGGCTGGCGCGCACGGTCTGGCCTTCGAACTCGAAGTCTGCCAGTTTTTCCAGATAGCCTTTTTCGATCAGCCAGCTGGCTTCGCGCTGCTCCGGGGTCAGCCGGCACCAGATTTCCGGCATCAGGAAGCTGATGTCGTGGTCGACCCGCCGGTTCGGGCCGATATGGCCGGCGGCGGTGGTGTAGCCGTCGTGGCCGCACAGGATGAACGACACCAGCGCGTTGTTCAGATCGGCGGTCGCGCACAGCGCGTTGAACGGTCCCTTGGTCAGCGCGCCTTCCGAGCCGGCGCCGGTGGTGGAGGGCGATTTGCCGGACAGGCTGGCGATGAAGTCCATGAACAGTTCCGGCAGTTCCTGGTAATGGATCGGCGCGTACACCGCCAGCGGCCGGATGCCGGGCTTGGGCGGGTTGTTGCGGCGACCGGGCAGCATCGTGTTGACCGGCAGATGCACCGGCGCGTCGGCCTGCATGCGGCGGAACAGGCGGGTGCCCATCTCGGCGATATAGCTGCCGATCGGATTGACCAGATCGGGGCGGGCTTGCAGATAGCGCACGTTCGGGCTGGGTTTGCCGCCCACGATGCGCGGGTGCGCCGACGACACGAAGTAGCCGTCTTCCTGCGCGGCGGCTTCGATGAAGCGCTGCATCGGCGGGCTGTAATGGTGGAACGTCAGCACGTCATCGACCAGATTGCGGGCGTCGTCGCGGCCGAGCGGTTCGAAGTTGGAAATGAAGTTGTCATCCAGCGTCAGATCGAGCTCGGTCTGCGGGTCGAGGCCGCGATGGCGGGCATCGTCCGGGCGCTGGAACAGCCGGGTTTCGCAGTTGGCGACGATCTTGCACGCGGTGGCTTGCGCGATGCCGGCCTGGGTGTCGCGCAGCAAACGGGTCGGCACCGTGGCGGAAACGGCGATGTCGTCGGCGAGCTGCACTTTCTGTGCGCCGACGAAGTCCTGTCGCACCTTGTAGACGCGCCAGGCGCCGTCGTCGAGCCGGCCGACGCGCAGGAAGCTGGCTTCCAGCCGGCGGCGGTGATATTTGAGCTCGTGCGCCGGGCGGCCGTCGACCATGTCGACATGGAAATGTTCGCGCCAGTCGTTGCCCCATTCCGGGCGGTAGAAGCGCTTGATGATGATGGCCAGCGCGCGGATATGCGGCGGGATGGTTTCCAGCCAGGCGTTATAGGCGTCGGTGTATTCCTCCGACGGGGTCAGCAGGCGGATCACCGAGCCGAGCGTGCGATTCGACGAGAGCAGGCCGCGCGTGTCCATGCCGGCGGCGGGCGGCGTCTTGAAACGGTCGCAATAGCTGTGCCGCACCAGCGCAGCGACCTGATCGAGGTCGTGCTTCAGGTCTTGCACATAGAACGGGCCGGACAGCAGCGCGCTGACCAGGGATTTGGAAATCTCCGACTTGCCGCCGCCGGAAACCGTGCACGGCTTGTAGCAGAACGCGCCCTCGGCTTCGGTGCCGACCAGCCGCCAGCTGGGCGCGTGCGGATGCTTTTCCAGATGCACCTTGAAGCCGCACGGGTAGATGTAGGTGTAGCCGGCGAGCAGCTTCAACTGGCGCAGTTCGTTGCTCCAGGTCCAGTCGGCCTGTTGCTCCTGCAAATCCATGTGGGTGTCTTCCGGCACATAGATGATCTGCGGATAGCGTTTGTCGATGCCATGGCCTTCCGGGCGGAAGTCGATGTGGTCGGCATACAGGCGCTGCATGTCCAGCATGCTGTGGCCTTCGGCCAGGTAACGCGAATCGAGGCTGTAGCTGTCGCCCAGATTGAAACTCGGGAAGGCCAGCGCGCCGCCGGAATGCTCTTCTTCGGCGCCGCCGAACAGGTTGGCGGCATAGCTGATCTGCGACTTGATTTCCTTCTTGCTGTAGCCGAAATAATTGTCGGCGATCAACGTGACGATGACGCCGTTCATGTCGCGGCAGACGATCTTGAAGGCGCCGCCGTCGTTGTAGCGTTCGTCCTCGCTTTGCCAGCACATGCCGTCGCGACGCTGGCGTTCCGTCGCCGCGTCGTAATGCGGCAGGCCGACGTCTTTTTTGGACAGGCCGGTCAGGTGCGGCGCCAGAATCACGCAGCCGGTATGGCCGGACCAATGCCTGACATCGAGGCCGGCATCGTTATGCGGCAGATACGGGTCGCCGGCGTTGCCGAAGATGCGTTCGACGAAATCGAGATTGGCGACCAGGCCGCCGGGCGCGAAAAAGCGCGTTTCCATGCGTTTTTCCGGCATCACGCCGGCGACTTCGGGCGACACCAGCGGCCGCAGCATCAACGACACCCACAAATGCGCGCCGTGCTCCTGATTCGCCGTGAACGGCAGCTTCAGCAGCGCATCGGGCGGATTCATCGCCGCCTTGAACAGCGCCGCGAAGGTGGCCGCCGGCACCGCTTTCTTGTCCCACGGAATCGGCAGGCCGCCTTCGACAATATGGAACACGCCGTCGGTGGTGCGGCGATCCTTGCCCGGGTTGTGCAGCACGCCTTGGCGCACGCGGTAGGAGGTCAGCCATGGCGATTGAAACAGGTCGCCATCGGCCGGCAGCGACAGTTCCGCCGCCAGGCCGGCGCGGTCGAGCACGAACGGGTCGGCCGGCAGCTGCAGGTTCGCGGTGACGCCGTTGCGCGCCAGATATGCGTTGACGAAATCCTGAATGCGCTGGTCGGCAGGGCAGCGGTAGCCTTGCAAGAGCCGGCGATGCTGGCGATAGTTGCGCAACAGGTCGTCGGCGGTATCCAGCAGGTCGTCGGCGTCGCCCATCCAGCCGGGCTGCATCAGCGAAGCGAGCTGCAGATTGATCTGGCGCACCCGCTTCATGCGGGCAGGGGGAATCGGTTTGTGCGCGGCTTGCAGGGCGCGGGGAAGATCGTTGTTCATGTCGGAGCTCGTCGATAGATTCGCGGCATTTTCGCATTAGTGTGGGCGGGCCTGCACTCGGCGCTGCAACATGAACTAGGAATCGGCCGAGTCGACGCGCGGCGGCCGGCGAGTTGTCGCCGAAACGGCGGCCACGATGCACAAAACGCCGCTTAAGGCGGGTTGCTGCGCTCAACCATGCCTTCGAGCCGGGAGGTTTTCGCTGCTTGTCGTCAGCCTGTCGTACAGCGCGGTTATCCTGCGCGAGCTTGTCTCATTGCGGCCGTATTACGGCAGTGTGCACGGACACCCCTACGCAAACCCGCCCAAAGGCATCGCTCGATGAATCGATCTCTTCCCGAACTCAGCGAACTGCAGCGCCTGCTCGATGAAGCGCCGGCCGCGCTCACGGCGCGGGTGGCGCATACCGTGGAACTGGACGGCACGGCCCTGCCGATCCATGTGCTGACGCTGGGCAATCCCGATCCGGCCTTGCCGGCCATCGGCTATTTCGGCGGCGTGCACGGGCTGGAGCGCATCGGTACGCGGGTGTTGCTGGTGTATCTGCGCGGGCTGCTGAATCGCCTGAAATGGGATCCGCTGTTGCACCGGCAACTGGACATGCTGCGCATGGTGTTCGTGCCTTTGGTCAATCCGGGCGGCATGCTGCTCAACACGCGCTGCAATCCGGCGGGCGTCGATCTGATGCGCAATGCGCCGCTGGATGCGTTGGAGCGCGTCCCGTTCATGCTCGGCGGCCAGCGCTACAGCGCCAATCTGCCCTGGTATCGCGGTGCTGCCGGTGCGCCGATGCAGCCGGAAAGCCAGCTGCTCGGCGAGGTGGTGGACGCCGAACTTGCGCCGCGCCGGTTCAGTCTGGCGCTGGATTGCCATTCCGGCTTCGGCGCGCGCGACCGGGTCTGGTTTCCTTATGCGCATACGGTCAAGCCGTTTCCGCACATGCCGGAGGTCCACGCGCTGAAAGTGTTGTTCGAGCAGACCTACCCGTCGCACGATTACCTGATCGAGCCGCAAAGCCGGCAATACCTGACGCACGGCGATCTGTGGGACCATTTCTATCTGCGTGCGCAGGCCGGCGGTTCGGAGCGGGTGTTTCTGCCGCTGACGCTGGAAATGGGCTCCTGGTTGTGGGTCAAGAAGAATCCGGCGCAATTGTTCTTCCGCCACGGGCTGTTCAATCCGCGCCCCGGCCACCGTTTGCACCGCGTCTTGCGGCGTCATCTGCTCTGGTTCGATTTTCTGGCGCGCGCCGCTTGCGGCTGGGAGAACTGGGCGCCGCACGGCAGTGCGCGGCTGCGCCATAAAAAGCTGGCCATGGCCGCGTGGTACGGCTGGCATCGCCACACATGACGACCTGGGTATTCTTGCGCGGTCTGACCCGCGAGGCGCGGCACTGGGGGGATTTCCCGCAGCGTTTTCGCGCAGCGTTCGCCGGCCGGTTGGCGCCCGGCGATATCCTGACGCCGGATTTGCCGGGCAACGGCGTCCGTTGCAAGCAGACCAGCCCGGCCCGGATCGAGGCCATGATGGAAGCTTGCCGCAGCGAGTTGCGCCAACTCGGCAAGCCGCCGCCCTATCATCTGCTGGCGCTTTCGCTCGGCGGCATGGTGGCGGTGGCCTGGGCGGCGCGCTATCCGGAGGAATGTCGCGCGCTGGTGCTGATCAGCACCAGCCTGCGGCCCCACAACGCTTTGTTCGAACGTCTGCGGCCGCGCGCCTGGCCGACGCTGCTGCGCCTGCTGGCGGCCGGGCCGGAAACGCGCGAGCGCCTCATCTTGCAACTGACCAGCGCGGAGGCCGACAGCCGACAGGCGGTGCTGCCGGACTGGTGCGCATGGCAGCGCGGTTGCCCGGTATCGCGCGGCAATGCGGTGCGCCAGTTGATCGCCGCGGCGCGCTTCAGCGCGCCGAAGAAGCCCCCGGTCAGCATGCTGTTGCTGGCCGGCGCCAACGATCGTCTGGTCGATCCGCGCTGTTCGCAGCGCCTGGCGCAAGCCTGGGACGCCGCCCTCCGCCTGCATCCGAGCGCCGGGCATGACCTGCCGCTGGATGCGGGCGACTGGGTCGCGCAGGCGGTGCAGGCGTGGCTGTCCAGCCAGCCTGCGCAGGCCGCTGTAGAGGCCGCCTCGCCGACTCCGCCGCACGACCCTTGAGGCACTAAGGTGGCCGGCTGCAGGCGAATCCGGCGCAGCGATCGCGCGTGGGATTGTCAGAAAAGAGTGCTATGTTTTCGCCGCAACCGTTTTCAAATTTCGCAATGCCTGTTCACCGGAGAGCCGACCCGTGACCCCGACGCCGCCAGACCGTTTCGACTACCGCTCCGACGACACCCTGTTTTCCGCACTGGTGGCGGCGACCCGCCGATATGGCCGCAACACGCCCGGGCAATGGGAAGACCAGAAGCCGGGCGCGTATTCCTACGGCGATTTGCTGAAGATGACGCTGGCCCTGGGGCGTCTGGCCGGCAAGGTGACCGCGCCGGGCGAGCACGTCGGCGTGCTGATGCCGAACATGGCGTCCGGCGTCGCGCTGATGCTCGGTCTGTCCGCCTTCGGGCGGGTGCCCTGCATGTTGAATTACACCGCAGGCAGCGAGGGCATGCAGTGCGCCTGCCAGGCGGCGGGGGTGCGCACGATACTGACTTCACGTCTGTTCCTGGCCAAGGCCGGCTTGAACGAACAGGCGGATGCGCTGCACACGGTGCAACTGATCTATCTGGAGGATTTGCGCGCCCGCTTCGGCGTGCTCGACAAGGTTTGGCTGATGGGCTTTGCGCTCTGGTGGCCGTTGACGGCCGTACCGAAGCGCGATCCGGAGGAACCCGCGGTGGTGTTGTTCACGTCCGGTTCCGAAGGCAAGCCGAAGGGGGTGGTGTTGTCGCATCGGGCCTTGCTGGCGAATGTCGAACAGGTGCTCGCCCGCTTGCGCATCGGCCCGGCGGATACGGTGCTGAATGCGTTGCCGATCTTCCATTCCTTCGGCCTCACCGCCGGCACGCTGATTCCTATGCTGTCCGGCGCACGCCTGGTGCTCTACACCAGCCCGCTGCATTTCAAGGTGATTCCCGAGTTGGTGCGCGAAAGGCGTTGCACGGTGCTGTTCGGCACCAGCGCATTTTTCAATCACTACGCGCGCAACGCCGAGGCGGATGATTTCAAAAGCCTCAAATATGTCGTCGCCGGGGCCGAGAAGCTGGCCGACACGGTACGGCAGACCTGGCACGACAAGTTCGGCATCGACATCCTGGAAGGCTATGGCGCGACCGAAACCGCGCCGGTGCTGGCGGTCAACCACCCGGACACGAATCGGCCGGGCACCGTCGGTCGCTTGTTGGCGGGCGTCGAGGCGACGATCGTGCCGGTGCCCGGGATCGAACACGGCGGCGAATTGCATGTGCGCGGCCCCAACATCATGTCGGGCTATTACCGCTTCGAAGCCCCCGGCGTGCTGGAGCCGCCGGCCTCGCAAGTCGGCCCGGGCTGGCACAACACCGGCGACGTGGTCAAGCTGGACGACGCAGGGTTTGTCGCGATCCAGGGACGTTTGAAGCGTTTCGCCAAGGTGGCGGGGGAAATGGTCTCGCTGGAAGTGGTGGAGAGCATCGCCCGGACCGCCTCGGCGGACGCCATGCATGCCGCGACCTGTATTTCGGATGTCGCGCGCGGCGAGCTGATCGTGTTGTTCACCACCGATTCCGAGCTGACCCGCGATCAGCTCGCCGCCGCGGCACGCGGTTTGGGCTATCCGGAAATCGCGCTGCCGAAACGAATCCGCGTCGTCGAAGCGTTACCGTTGCTCGGCACCGGCAAGGTTGATTACGTGCGTTTGAAGGGCGCCGCAGACGATGTTTGAAAGTGGGCTTGAAAGCGTCCAAGTCAGGCTAAATATAAGAAATCATTGATACAATTCGCCAACTTTATGTATTGGAGTCAGCCATGCCCATCTACGCCTACAAGTGCACCGAATGCAGTTTCGAACAGGATGTGATGCAGAAAATGAGCGACGCATTGCTCACCGATTGCCCGTCCTGCGGCAAGTCCGCGTTTACCAAACAGCTTTCCGCCGCCGGTTTCCAGCTCAAGGGCTCCGGTTATTACGCCACCGATTTCAAGAATAGCGGCGCCAAGCCCGCCGAGGCGCCGGCTTGCGGTACCGGCGCTTGTCCGGCCTGCGTAAGCTGAAGCCGCTTTTCTCCCTTGCTTCGGGCAAAAGGCCGCCGCCTTTTGCCCGATTTGTTTGAAAGACTCCGTGACCGCACTTAAACGCTATTTCATTACCGGCTTGCTGATCTGGGTGCCGCTGGGCATCACCATCTGGGTGGTCAGCGCGCTGATCGGGGCGATGGACCAAAGCCTGCTGCTGCTGCCCGAAGCCTGGCGGCCCGATTTGCTGCTCGGCATCCACATTCCTGGCCTGGGGGTGATCCTGACCGGCCTGGTCATCGCCTTCACCGGCCTGCTCGCCGCCAACCTGATCGGCCAGCGTCTGGTGCGGTTCTGGGAGAGCCTGCTGCACCGCATTCCGGTGGTCAAGTCGATCTACGGCAGCGTCAAGCAGGTTTCCGACAGCCTGCTGTCCGGTTCCGGCATGGCGTTCAAGAAGGTGCTGCTGGTGCATTACCCGCATCCGGACGCCTGGTCGTTGGCCTTCCAGACCAATCTCCCGGATGAAGTCGCCGGGCAGTTCGATGACGAGTATGTGGCGGTGTTCATCCCGACCACGCCCAGCCCGGTCAACGGCTTCTATTTTTACGTCCGGCGCGACGCGGTGATCGAACTCGACATGACCATCGACGCCGCGCTCAAAGCCATCGTTTCCATGGGTGTGGTGGCGCCGGCCATGAAGCCGGAAGTGGCCAACTACCCGGGCGATTGACCCTTATCCAAGCATTCCGTTCTTCAGGATTTTTTATGCGTACACATTATTGCGGCGCCGTTAACGCCGAACATATCGGCCAGATCGTCAACCTGTGCGGCTGGGCGCATCGCCGGCGCGACCACGGCGGCGTGATCTTCATCGATCTGCGCGATCGCGAAGGCACGGTGCAGGTCGTGATCGATCCGGACACCCCGGAAGCCTTCAAAGTGGCGGAAGACGTGCGCAGCGAATTCGTGCTGCGCGTGGTCGGCAAGGTGCGGGCGCGCCCAGCCGGCACCGAGAACCCCAACCTGCCCACCGGCATGATCGAGGTGCTGACGCAATCGCTGGAAGTGCTCAACCCCAGCCTGACGCCGCCGTTCCAGATCGACGACGACAACATCAACGAAAACATCCGTCTGCAATACCGTTATCTCGATCTGCGCCGCGAGCCGATGCAGAAGAACATGCGCCTGCGTTATCGCGTCTCCAAGCTGATGCGCGACTACCTCGACCAGCACGGCTTCCTGGAAATCGAAACCCCGATGCTGACGCGCAGCACGCCGGAAGGCGCGCGCGATTATCTGGTGCCGTCGCGGGTGCATGACGGCATGTTCTACGCACTGCCGCAGTCGCCGCAGCTGTTCAAGCAGTTGTTGATGGTGGCCGGCTACGACCGCTACTTCCAGCTCACCAAATGCTTCCGCGATGAAGACCTGCGTGCCGACCGCCAGCCGGAATTCACCCAGGTCGACCTGGAAACCTCGTTCATGGGCGAGGAGGAAATCATGACGCTGGTGGAGGGCATGATCCGCGACATGATGAAGCAGGCCCAGAACGTCGACCTGCCGAATCCGTTCCCGCGCATGACCTACGCCGAAGCGATGAGCCGCTACGGTTCAGACAAGCCGGACATGCGGGTGACGCTGGAAATCACCGAACTCACCGACCTGATGAAGGACGTCGATTTCAAGGTGTTCTCCGGCCCGGCGAACGATGCATCCGGCCGCGTCGCCGCGCTGCGCGTGGCGAAGGGGGCCGAATTCAGCCGCGGCGAGATCGACGGCTACACCGATTTCGTCAAGATTTACGGCGCCAAGGGCCTGGCCTGGATCAAGGTCAACGAAATGGCCAAGGGCCGCGACGGCTTGCAGTCGCCGATCGTCAAGAACATCCACGATGCCGCTCTGACGGCGATACTCGAACGCAGCGGCGCGCAGGATGGCGACATCCTGTTCTTCGGCGCCGACAAGGCCAAGGTGGTCAACGATGCGCTCGGCGCCCTGCGCAGCAAGGTCGGCCATGAGAAGGGCTACGTCGATGGCCGCGCCTGGGCGCCGCTGTGGGTGGTGGACTTCCCGATGTTCGAGCGCAATGAAGACGAGGGCCGCTGGGATGCATTGCATCACCCGTTCACCGCGCCCAAGGACGGCCACGAAGACTATCTCGCCAGCAACCCCGGCGCGGCGTTGTCGAAGGCCTACGACATGGTGCTGAACGGCTGGGAAGTCGGCGGCGGTTCGGTGCGTATCCACCGCCAGGAAGTGCAGGAGAAGGTGTTCGCCGCGCTCAACATCGGCGCGGAAGAGCGGCGCGAAAAGTTCGGCTTCCTGCTCGATGCGCTGCAATACGGTGCGCCGCCGCACGGCGGCCTGGCTTTCGGCCTGGATCGTCTGGTCACGCTGATGACCGGCGCCGAATCCATCCGCGACGTCATCGCCTTCCCGAAAACCCAGCGCGCCTCGTGCCTGATGACCAGCGCGCCGAACGTGGTGGACGAAAAGCAGTTACGCGAACTGCATATCCGTTTGCGCAATACCGCGGCCGTCAATCCGACGGCCTGACCGTGCGCCTCTTCTCCGTATAGGGAAGGGGCGGGCGGTTAGTCGGTCTCGCCGCGCAACGCCGCAGTGACATGCGGCGTGATGGTCTGCAGCAATTGCACGAACACCTTGGGATTGCCTGCCACCAGATTGCCGGATTGCAGGTATTTCTCCTCGCCGGCGAAATCGCTGACCAAACCACCGGCTTCCTGTATCAACAAACAGCCGGCGGCAATATCCCAGGCGTTCAGGCCGATTTCGAAGAAACCATCGGTACGGCCGGCTGCCAGCCAGGCCAGGTCCAGCGCGGCGGAACCGGGGCGGCGCAGGCCGGAGGTCTTCTGCACCAGATCCTTGAACATTGCGGTATAGGCGTCGAGGTGGGTGAAATCGCGGTACGGAAAACCGGTGCCGATCAGCGCGCCTTGCAGCTTGTCGCGCTTGGAAACGCGGATGCGCCGCTCGTTCAGGAAGGCGCCGCGGCCGCGCAGGGCGGTGTAGAGGTCGTTGCGGACCGGGTCATAAATGACGGCGACCGACAATTGCCCCCGATAGACCAACGCAATCGAAATCGCGTATTGCGGAAAGCCATGCAGAAAGTTGGTGGTGCCGTCGAGCGGATCGATGATCCACTGAAATTCGGCTTCGCCCAGGCCGTCGGTCGCGCCTGACTCCTCGGCTAAAATCGCGTGGTCGGGATAGGCGTCGTGCAGGGTCTGGATGATCGCCTGTTCGGCTTTCTGATCCACTTCGGTGACAAAGTCGTTCTCGCCCTTGGAGTGAACGGTCAAGCGGTCCACATCGTCGGACGCACGGTTGATGATGACGCCAGCGCGTCGGGCGGCCTTGACCGCAGTGTTGAGCATCGGGAGCATGTTTTTCCAAAGAGCAATTTTCAATCCACGCTCATGCAACGCATGAGCGACATTTGGCAGAGGTTACCCTCTCCTAAAACCGCATCGTCCCCTTGAAAGGGGGCAAACCTGTGACAGTTTTTGATGAATTCGGATTGGAATTTTACCTTGAACCCAGCCTCTCTTCTTCCCCCGCTTCAGGGGGACGCCGGATTTGTATGCGCTAAAGCGCCAACGACTCCGCTGCATCAAGTCCGCATCGTGTTGGTGCAAACCAGCCATCCCGGCAATCTGGGCGCGGTCGCACGGGCCATGAAGGTGATGGGCTTGTCCGATCTGGCGCTGGTCGAACCGAAATGCGATATCGACGACGAAGCGCGCGCACGTGCGTCCGGCGCGGTCGACGTGCTCGACAATGCACGTATCTGCGCCAGTCTCGACGAAGCGTTGGCCGATACCCTGCTGGCCGTCGCCTGCACATCGCGCCGCCGCGACCTGCCGCATCCCGCCTTCACGCCGCGCCAGGCCGCGCCTGAACTGTTGCAGACGGCGCTGAGCGGGCCGGTGGCGGTGGTGTTCGGTTCCGAGACGTTCGGTTTGTCCAACGAGCAACTGATGAAATGCCGTTGGCTGCTCAACATTCCCGCCAACCCGGACTACGCTTCGCTCAATCTGGGCGCCGCCGTGCAGGTGCTGAGCTATGAACTGCGCTGTACGCTGGAGGACGCCGTGTTGGCCCTGCCGGAATTCGAGGCGGCGCCGCACGCGGCCCAGGAAAGCCTGCTGGCCGAGATGGAAAAAGTGCTGGTCGAGATCGATTTTCTCGATCCGGCCAACCCGAAGCGCCTGATGCCGCGACTGCGCAGATTCTTCGCCAGGGCCGGGCTGGAGAAGGAAGAAGTGGCGATCTGGCGAGGGATACTGGCAGCGGTCAATAAACCCCGTCGCGCGGCGCGCTGATCAAGCGCGCCTGCTGCGGCGGGCGAGCGTTCGTCAATCAGCCCGACATCAACTGTTCAGGCTGTGTCTCGCGCCATTTGGCCCGCTTCCGGTAGATCGTGGAGTCGCTGATGCCGAGTCGGGCGGCGGCTTCGACGACATTGCCGCCGCACAGCGCAATGGCGCGCTCGATGATGGCTTTTTCCTGTTCCCATAGCGGGCGTATCTGGGCTGCCATGCCGACATTCGCGTTCACCTCGTTGAGCGGCCGTTCCGCCGGCGCGACGGTCGGCGCGGGCGGCAGCATCAGCGACTCCACCGTGCCGCCTTCCTGCATGACGACGATGCGACGAATCACGTTCTGCAACTGGCGAACATTGCCCGGCCAGGGGTAGGCCAGCAGCTCGGTTTCGGCGCGAGCGCTGAAGCCGGCGAAGGATTTGCCTTCTTCCTGTGCAAAGCGGGCGAGAAAATGCTGCGCCAGCAACAGGATGTCTTCATGCCGCGCGCGCAACGGCGGCAGGGCAATCGGCACCACATAGAGGCGGTAATACAGGTCTTCCCGGAAACGGCCGGCTTGGACTTCGGCCAGAGGGTCGCGGTTGGTGGCGCAGATGATGCGCACATCCGAGGCCAGTTCCCGGCTGCCGCCGACCGGTTTGAAGGCGCGGCTCTCGACGAAGCGCAGCAGCTTGGCTTGCAGGTCGAGATCGAGCTCGCAGATTTCATCAAAAAATAGGGTGCCGCCGTTGGCGGCGGCGATGGCGCCGGCGCGATTGCGATCCGCGCCGGTGAAGGCGCCGCGTTGGTGGCCGAACAGTTCGCTTTCCATCAATTCATGCGGGATCGCCGCGCAGTTGATGGCGATCAGCGCTTTGCCGGCGCGGCGGCCGCGATGGTGTATGGCCTCGGCACAGACATCCTTGCCGGTGCCGCTTTCGCCGGTGATGAACACGCTGGCGTCGGAGGCGGCGGCGTTGCCGATCAATCGGTAGAGCACCCGCATGATCGGCGAAGTGCCGATGAAACCTTCATAGCCGCCGGGCAACACCGCTTCGTAGTCGAGCAGGCGCGCTTTGAGGTTCAAGCCTTCCAGCGCGTTGCCCACCGTGGTGGTCAGACGTTCCGGTGTGATCGGCTTGAGCAGGTAATCCAGCGCCCCGGCCTGCATTGCGTTGACGGCGACGTCGGCAGAGTTCTCGACTGTGGCCACGATGGTAGGACGCGCCAAGCCGCGTTTGTTGAGGACGCGCATCAGCTCAATGCCATGCATGTCCGGCAACAGCAGGTCCAACAGCAACAGATCCGGCGGCCGCCGGGTGATGAAAGCCAGCGCTTCGCCCGCGCTGGCGACATGCGCGGTCTCGCAAGGCAGGCGAGACAGAAAGGTCCTGTAGGCGCGCGCCAGCAGGTCATCGTCTTCCACCAGCAGAACCAGCGGACGCGTGCTCATGCTGTTCCTCCCGTTTGATTGCGCTGGCAGATTGTGCTGCATTTTGCAGCTTTTCTGCAAAATGCATGCAGTCGCGCGATACGGCCGGGCACTGGCAAGCGGGCGCGAACCGGAATGCCATGTGCAAAAGCCGGAAAAGTAGCGCAATGCATTGATAGGAATACGGATTTCTATTCTGGTACGGAAATACAGCTGCGCCTGGCATGAGGCTTGCGCTTAAGGATAACAACCAACAACTCCCGGGGCAGGCAACACCATGGCGCTTTTCTTTCCTTCGCTCGCTCGCAACAGCGCAATCCGCGGCAGTCCGTGTCGGCTCTCCGCAATGGCGGCACATCCCTTGGCTGGTGCAGTCGGCCGCCGGCCGGCGCATGACGGGAGCGGATCGTGATGCGCGCGCGCCGGCTTTCTTTGAGCGTCTGGCTGACGGCGACGGTGTTTCTGGCCTTTGCCGGTCTGCCGGCGATCGCACGCGGCTTTCCGCTCTGGCAGGCCGCGCTGCTCATGGCCACGCTGCTCGCGCTGGTGCAGTATTTCAGCGTGGCACGGCCAGCCAGGCGTTTGCAGCTTGCCGCCGATCGGCTGGCCCGGGGCGAGGCCGCGGGCGAGCTGCAAGTCGGCGGTTTCGGTAATCTGGCCGACATGGCCGCGACCTTCAATCGCATCTGTCGGCGCGTCAGCGGCAATCTGGATGCCCTGCGTTTGGCCGCCACCGCCTTTGAGACCCATGAGGGAGTCGTCATTGCCGATTCGAACGGCCAGGTGGTACGGGTCAACCGCGCGTTCAGCAAGCTGACCGGCTATGCCGCCAATGAAATCACGGCCCGCTACGCGCGCCGGCTGTTCATCCGGCGTCCGGACTCCGCCGGCTTTGGTCAGATCGCTGTTGCGCTGCGGCGCCAGGGACACTGGGAAGGCGAGCTATGGGCGCGCCGCAAGCAGGGCGGACCCTGCCCGGTCTGGCTGTATATTTCCGCGGTCACCGACGAAACCGGCTTGCTCAGACATTTCGTCGGCACGTTGCGGGATCTCTCGGATATCCATGCCGAACGTGAAAAAAACCGGCGCGCCGCAGCCGAGGAACTGGCCATCGGCGAACTGCTGCGCATTGCCATCCTGCCGACCGACCGCACGCTATTTCTGCAGCGCAGCCTGGATATCGTGTTGACCTTGGTCCCCTGGTTGAACTTGCGGTCCAAGGGCGTGATCTTCGTCAATGAAGCCGATACGGGGGAGGCCAGTCTACGCATGGCGGCATCCCATAACCTGGATGCAGACCTGTTGACCGCTTGCACACGGGTGCCTCTGGTTCACTGCGTCTGCGAAACCGCGGCCAAATCGCAATGCGTGCAGCGCATTGCTTGCATCGATCAGCACCACGCCATTCGTTTCATCGGCATGCCGCCGCATGAACACTATGCCCTGCCGATCCTGGCCGAGCAGCAATTGCTCGGCGTGCTGATGCTCTACCTGCCTGAGGAGCAGGGTTGCTCGGCGCAGCAGGAGGCTTTCCTGAAACGCGTCGCGGATGTACTGAGCATCGGTCTGTCCATGCGCCAGGCCCGCGCCGAGGTGGCCTATCATGCTCGGCACGACTCGCTGACCGGGCTGCCCAATCGCCACCTGCTGTTGGAGCGGCTGTATCAGGAGATGGCCATGGCGCGGCGGCGCAAAGCGTTTGGCGCCGTGCTGTTCATCGATCTGGACAACTTCAAGACCTTCAACGATGCCCTCGGCCATGCCAGCGGCGATGCGCTGCTGAATCAGATCGCCGAACGCCTTTCGCAGCGGGTGCGTGCCGGAGATACGGTGGTGCGTCATGGCGGCGACGAGTTTCTGGTGGTGCTGCCGGACCTGGGTGACGATCAGACGCATGCCAGTTACGAAGCCCGCCGGGTGGCGGACAAGCTGCGCGGCGGCATTTGCGAACCGATCTATCTGGGCGGGCGCCAGCTGCATATCACGCCCAGCATGGGCATCAGCCTGTTTCCACACAACGGCGATGACCCGGAAGCGGTGCTGCAACACGCCGAGGTGGCCATGTACCGGGCCAAACAGGCCGGGCGCGACACCACCCGCTTCTATGCGCCGGACATGCAGGCGGCGGCCGAGTCGCGACTGCAGCTGCAAAACGACCTGCGCCACGCCTTGTTCGCTGGCGAGCTGATGCTGCATTACCAGCCCCAGATCGATAGCCTGGAACGCCTGCGCGGCGTGGAAGCCCTGCTGCGCTGGAAGCACGCCAAGCGCGGCATGATTTCCCCCGCCGAGTTCATTCCGCTGGCGGAAGAGACCGGTCTGATCCTGGCCATCGGCCACTGGGTGCTGCAACAGGCGTGTCGTCAGATCGTGGTCTGGCAGCGCGCGGGTATCCAGATGGGCAGTGTGGCGGTCAATGTCAGCGCGCGCCAGTTTCACCAGGCCGATTTTGTCGCCCGGGTCGAACGCATCCTGGCAGAGACCGGCGCCAATCCCCACCAATTGGAACTGGAACTGACCGAAAGCGTGCTGATCGGCAATCTGGCCGAGGCGGCGGACAAGATGCAGCTGCTGCGTCGGCGCGGCGTGCGCTTTTCGATCGACGATTTCGGCACCGGCTATTCCTCTCTGGCCTATTTGAAGACGTTGCCGTTGGACCGCTTGAAAATCGACCAGTCTTTCGTGCGCGAGTTGACCATGGACTCCAAGGACGCCGCCATCATTCACGCCGTGTTGTCGATTGCCGGCCACCTGAACCTGGAAGTGGTCGCCGAAGGCGTGGAAACGGAAGCGCAGCGTCTGGCGTTGCTGGAAATGGGCTGTACCCTGTTCCAGGGTTATCACCTTGGCCGGCCTGTCGTCGCTGACCAATTGCCGCTGCATCAGACACCCTGATCGACACGGCCAGATGAAGCCCTCCGGAAGCCGCACCCCGCCTGTGCTGCTGGCAAGCAACAGCCTGGCGGCCATGGCCGTGTTTTTGATCGGCGCCGCCGTCAGCGTGGCCGCCATGCGTGCCACCGACGCCATGCAGGAAAGCGGTTTGCGTCGGGAATTTGCGCATCTGGCGGCACAACACGCCGCCTCGATCGAGCGAGAAATCGAGCGAAATCTGGAAGCGATCCGCGGTTTGCGCCGCTTCCTGCAGGCCGTGCCGACTAGTAGCCAACACCAGTTCGATCTCTATGCGGCGCCGCTGGGGAGGCGGCTGGCCAGCATCCAGGCGCTGGAATGGGTGCGCCGGGTCGAACAAGCGCAGCGTGCCGATTTCGAGGCCGCGGCGGTCGCCGGCCAGTCCGGCTTCCGCATCACCGAACGCGATGCACATGGCCGCTTGGTGCGCGCAGGCTTACGCGATGAATACTTTCCGGTCTATTTCGCCACGCCGCTGGAAGGGAATAGGGCGGCGCTGGGCTACGACCTGGCCTCGAATCCGCTGCGTCGGGCCGCGTTGGAGCAGGCGCGGGATAGCGGAAACCTGGCGGCCAGCGCACCTGTGCTGCTGGTGCAGGACAACACGCAGCGACCCAGCTTTCTGGTGTTCGCTCCGCTCTACAACGGGCCGGCTGCGACGTTGCAACAGCGCCGGCTAGCGCTGCAGGGCATGGCGGTGGGCGTGTTTCGCATCGACGACATCTTTCAGGACGCCATGCGCAAGTCTCAACTCGGCATGGCGGATGTGGCGCTGCGCATCAGTGAGACGGCGCCGCTGCAGCGCGATGGAGTGCTGTTCACTCACCTGCCGATACAATGGGACAAAAGCCCGGCCGATTGGGAATTTCGACATCGTCTGAACGTGGCGGATCGCGACTGGTCGTTTTCCGCCCGGCCGACTCCGGCCTATCTCAACGCTCAGCGCGAATCGGTTGCCTGGTCGGTGCTGCTGGCTGGCCTGGTCATCAGCGCGGTGCTGGCGGCCTACCTCGGCCATTTGCTCAGCCGGCAGGAGCTGGTGCGCCGTCAGGTGCGGGACCGTACCCGCGAACTGGCGGCCAGCGAGTCGCGCAACCGCGCCGTGGTGGATACCGCGATCAATCCCATCATCACCATGGACGAACGCGGCACGGTGCGCAGCTTCAACCCGGCCGCCGAGCGCGCCTTCGGCTTCCAGTCCGAGGAGGTGATCGGGCGCAACGTCAACATGCTGATGCCCGAGCCCTACCGTTCCGCGCATGACGGCTATCTGAGCCGCTATCTGGCGAGCGGCGATCCGCACATCATCGGCAGCGGCCGGGAAGTGGTGGCGCGGCGCAAGGATGGCAGTCTGTTCCCCATCCACCTGGCGGTGGGCGAGAGCCGGGTCGAGGGCGAGGTGCTGTTCGTCGGCGTGATCGTCGACCTCACGCTGCGCAAGCAGGCGGAGCAGTCGCTGCGAGATTCCAAGGAACAGGCGGAACGCGCCAACCGGATGAAGTCCGAATTCGTCAACATGATGAGCCACGAACTGCGTACGCCGTTGACGGTCATCCTGGGCTATCTGCCTCTGCTCAAGCACGCCGACAGGATGCCGCCGGCGGAGATGATCGTCGCCATGGTGCGCGACATCCAGGCCTCGGGCGACCACCTGCTGTATCTGATCAATGACCTGCTGGACTTGTCCAAGATCGAAGCCGGCAAGTTGAGCCTGCGACCGGAAAACCTGGCGCTGGGCGCCGTGGTCGGCGAGGTGTTGAATCGCCTGCGCCTCGAGGCGCAGGCGCGCGGCATCACCCTGGTCGACGCGACCGGCGACTTGCCGGTGCGGGCCGACCCGCTGCGCTTGCGCCAGATCCTGCTCAACCTGGTCGGCAACGCCATCAAGTTCACCACCGGCGGCCGTGTCACGGTCGCGGCGCGAACGCTGGATGGCCTTGTCGAGATCAGCGTGGCGGATAGCGGCATCGGTATTCCGGCGGCAGACCTGCCGGAAATCTTCGATAAATTCCGCCAGGTGGACAGTTCCAGCACCCGTCAGGCCGGCGGCACCGGCCTCGGCCTCGCGATCACCAAATCACTGGTGGAACTGCATGGCGGCACTATCATGGCGAGCAGCCGCCCCGGCGAGGGCAGCACCTTTACCTTCACATTGCCTCTCAAGTCGTTCGCCGGGCCGCCCCAGGAACGACTTGGCCCCCTCGGGGGACGGCTCGGGCAGCTTTCCCGGGCCGGGGGGACAGACAACCCTGAGGAGTGACGCATATGGCCAATATTCTGTTGGTGGAAGACGACAGCATGATCAGGCGCATGCTCAGTTTGCGCCTGGGCATGCAGGATCATGTCATCGAGACGGCGGAAAACGGCCGCATCGGCATGGAAAAGGCCTTGGCCGGCGTTTACGATCTGGTGCTGATGGACATGCACATGCCTGAAATGGATGGCCATGAAGCCGTGCGACGGCTGCGCGAACAGGGTTACCGCGGCAAGATCGTAGCGGTGACGGCCTCGGCCATGAGCCAGGACAGCCAGAAGGCCATCGCGGCCGGCTGCGACCATTTCATCAGCAAACCGGTCGGCGAGGACTTCGAACAACTCGTCGCCGACATCCTGGCCGGAACCTGAGTTCCGTTCATTCTTCATGCTTAGTAGGCCTCTTTGCCATGACCTTGACCGAAGCCGATTTTCACGCCGAGCTGACCGCCCTGCGCGCCGAATATGCCGCCGAATTGCCCGGCCGCCTGAGTGAAATCGGTGCGCTCTGGCATGCGCTCGAAAGCGAAGCCTGGTCGCACAATACGTTGCATAAACTGCATCTCCAGATTCATCGACTGGCCGGCGCCGGCGCCACCTTCGGTTTTGCCGAGATGAGCCAGGCCGCCCGAGACCTGGAGAAGCGGCTGATGGCCTGGTTGCGGGAGGGCGATCGCCCGGCTAGACCGGTCTGGGAAGCGGCGCAAGCGCAGTTGGCGCAACTGGTCGCCACGGCCGGCAACGGTCCTCAACCTGCACCCGATCCGGTCGTGCCGCCTGTGCTTGCACCGATGGAGTCTCGTCTGATCTACGTGGTGGAAGATGACCAGGCGTTGGCCGATGAATTTCGCCTGCAACTGAGCCGCTTCGGCTATAGCGTGCGCGTGTTTCCGAACACCCAGGGGGTCGAGGCGGCGGTGGCCGAGCAGCGTCCGGATGCCATGGTGTTCGACGTCGTGTTGCCGGAAGGGAAGCTGGCCGGCACCGACCTGTTGCGGGAGATTCGGGCGCATCTGGATCTGGCTGGCGTTCCGGTCGTGTTCGTGACCGCGCGTGACGATTTCGATGCCCGCCTGGCCGCGATACGCGCCGGCGCTGACGGCTATTACCACAAGCCGGTCGACTCGGTGTTTCTGCTCGAGCGTCTGGAGCAGCTGACCCGCCGCGAGGCGGACGACCCTTTCCGCATTCTGATCGTGGACGACGAAGCGGCGCTGGCCGAACACTACGCCCTGGTGTTGCGCCAGGCCGGCATGCAGGCGACCGCGTTGACGCAGCCCCGGCAGGTGCTGGAATGGCTGGCCAGCCATGATCCCGATCTGCTGCTGACCGACCTGTACATGCCGGAGTGCAGCGGCATGGAACTGGCCAGGCTGGTGCGCCTGGATGACCGCTACCTCAGTCTGCCCATCGTATTCCTGTCCACCGAACAGGCCCTGGATCAACAGCTCCGAGCCATGAGCCTGGGCGGCGACGATTTCCTGCGCAAGCCGATCGAAGACCGGCATCTGGTCGCCGCCGTGAAGATCCGGGCGCGGCGGGCGCGCGAGCTGCGCGCTTTGATGTCGCAGGACAGCCTGACCGGCTTGCTGACGCATGCCCGCTTCAAGGAGCGCCTGGAAGCGGAACTGGCGCGCAGCCGACGCAACGGTTCGGCGTTGGCGCTGGCGCTGCTCGATATCGACCATTTCAAGTTGGTCAACGACCAGCATGGCCATCTGGCCGGCGACCGCGTGCTGAAGACGCTGGCCAACCTGTTGCGGCGACGGATACGCCGCAGCGACGTGGTGGCCCGTTACGGCGGCGAGGAGTTCGCGGTGATCTTCAATGATTGCCGCGGGCCTGACGCCATGCACATGCTGGACACGATCCGCAAGGATTTTTCGGCGATTCAGCATAGCGGCAAGGATGCCCCCTTCAACGTGACTTTCAGCGCCGGCGTCGCCGCCGCCGAGCCGGAAAGCCGGGTCGACAACCTGATCGAGCAGGCCGACCTGTATCTTTACAGCGCCAAACATGCCGGCCGCAATCGGATCGTCGCGGGTTAGCGATCCGCCGGAAGTTTTGATTTGCACTCAATCAATCGCTTGCCGGTGCCTTCAAGCGGGTTGCGGCATGCTTGGCAAGCGCCGATCTGGAAAGTGAAGCGCCGGGTTCTCCGGGCCGGCGTGAAGTCTGCGCCGTGGCTGGCGAGGATGCGCACGTATCGATGCCGGTCCGGGTATCGGCCGCGAAGAACCCTGGCGGCGACTGACGAAGCGACGGCCAGATCGAAACGTTCGCCGCGGAGTTGACTTGACCGACCGGTCTATTATAATCCGCCGCATGACTGCTGAAACCGACACACGCTCCCGCATCCTCGCGACTGCCCGCGAGATGTTCCATGGCCGCAGCTACGCGGACGTGGGCATTCAGGAAATCTGTGCCGGTGCGCGGGTGCAGAAGGGGAGTTTCTATCATTTCTTTCCGTCCAAGCACGATCTGGTCATGGCCGTGATCGATGACATGGCCGAGGATTGGGCGCACGGTTTCGTGGCCGAGGCGTTCGACCAGAGTCTGCCGCCGGTTGAACGGCTGGATTACATGATTGACGCCGCCTATTACTGGCAAAAGGCGACCAGCGACATCGAGGGCCGCATGCCCGGCTGTCTATTCGGCAACCTGGCACTGGAGATGAGCACGCGCGACGATGTGATGCGCGCCAAGCTCAATGCGGTGTTCGACCGTGCCCGCGACAAGTTTCGCGCCACGCTGGATGAGGCCGTGCGCGCCGGCACACTGGCGGCGATGAATACGGAAGCCACCGCTACGGCCATGCTGGCCTACCTGGAAGGCGTCATTTTGCTGGCCAAGACGCGCAATGAACCGGAAGTGATTTTGGTGCTGGGGCCGGCCATCAAGACCTTGAGAATCGAAATGGAACATTGAAAGCATGTTTTTGACATACCGCCCATCGGGCCATTTTTTTGATCTATGACTTGACCGACCGGTCATCTAACGCGGCGCCGCCGCACTTGCCTGCAAAGGAGAAACACCATGGAATCGAATCAAACCCTCGACGCGCGCGGTCTCAACTGCCCATTGCCGATACTGCGCACCAAGAAGACCCTTAATGCCCTGCAATCCGGCGACACCCTGAAGGTGGTCTCCACCGATCCCGGTTCGCTGAAGGACATGGTTTCGTTCTGCAACCAGACCGGCAACACGCTGCTTGCCTCGCAGCAAGCGGGCAGCGAGTACGAATTTCTAATCCGCAAGGCCTGAGGAGATCGCCATGAACGTCGCCCAATTGCACCCCGCGCCGCACCTGAACGACTCCATGCCGAGCGATCTGGCCGGCCTGGAAGCCTGGTTCGACCAACGCCTGGACGAGAAACTGGCGGAACGCGAGGCCGCCAAGATTCCGTCGCTCGCCATCATCGCCACCAAGGGCACCCTGGACATGGCCTATCCCCCCTTCATTCTGGCCTCCACGGCGGCCGCCCTGGGTTGGGATGCATCCATCTTTTTCACCTTCTACGGCCTGGAACTGGTCAAGAAGGATCTCGCCATCAAGGTCTCGCCCTTGGGCAATCCGGCCATGCCGATGAAAATGCCGTTCGGCCCCGAATGGCTGCGGCGCATCGACATGCCGATCCCCAATGCGCTGGCCAGCAACCTGCCGGGCTTTGAACGCTTGGCCACCAGCATGATGAAACAGACCGTCAAAGCCAAAGGCGTGGCCAGCATCCAGGAATTGCGGGATATCTGTGTCGAATCCGGCGTTCGTCTGGTCGCCTGCCAGATGACCGTGGATCTGTTCAACTTTCGCCAAGATGAATTCATTCCGGAAATCGCGGAGTGGATCGGCGCGACCAGCTATCTGGCCGAAGCCAAGAAGGCGGATGTGTGCCTGTTCATTTGAACGAAAGGCGCGCGCCGGCGCAGTAATTGCGCCTCCCCGTCTGCGCGCTCGGCCGGTCTGGCGCAAAGACCGGGAGATGGACATTTGACTTGGGCGATGCTGATTGATTTGTCATCGCCGCGAAGGCGGGATCCAGTGCGTTGATATAACTGGGTTCCCGCCTTCGCGGGAACGACAAAACCGAATCGATCAGCGATTCCCGGGCGTGTCGGTGCGGCGAGGATGGCCTACAGCCCGCCGCCGGCCACTGCGACCGATACCTCGACTCATGGGCAGTTGGTCGGTACCGCCAGCGCCTCAACCGGTCCGCCGCGGGCAAAGTCGGGCGGAGCTTGCAGACAGTAGACCCGACCGCTGGTTGTGACCACACGCGTTAGGCCGCCGCCAAGGTAATGTTCGCCGGGCGGCTCGCGCTTGAGCGCCCGATCAAGCGCAGGCAGAACGGGGCGGTCTTGCGGCCTGGCGATGCCGCCGAACGGTGGGCTTTCCCTTGCCTGTTCTTCGCGGGCAATGGCACGCGCGCTGAGCAGCAGGGCTGCGATGTCCAGCCGAGGTTGCGGGCTGGGCGGCGGCGCCGAGTCGCGTGGCGCGGGGAGCGTCTTGTTTACCTCGGCGGTCGACGCTGCGGCCTGCTCCGCCACGGCTGTCGGCAACGCGGATGCCGACAGGTCGGGTCGCACGCTGCGAACTGCAACGGGAATCCGCTTCGACCGGAGTTGCACGGGCGGGCGCGGTGCGAGATCGACCAGTTGTAGCGGCCTGTCCAGCCACTTGGGCTGGTTGCTTGCCAGCGTCGGTTGCGCTGGGTGGCGCGTCGAAAAATTCAGCACTGAAACATGCAGGCCGCTGGAGAGCAACAGACAAATCGCCAGGCGAGCGGCCTGCCGGGCCGGTGTGGATGCCATTTCTCGCCGCTGCCCGTATTCGGCGTCGAGCCTAAAGCGCAAGCCCGTGCCGGACTAATCAGTCCATCGCCGCCGAAGCAGGCTGGTAAACCAAGAGGTCGCCGGGCTGGCAGTCCAGGCATGCGCAAATCTTCTCCAGGGTGTCGAAGCGCACACCTTTGACTTTTCCCTGTTTGAGCAGGGAGACGTTGACCTCGCTGATCCCGACATACTCCGCCAGATCCTTGGACTTGATCTTGCGCCTGGCCAGCATGACGTCGAGCTGCACAATGATAGGCATGAGACTCAGACGAACTGCGCGTTTTCTTCCACCAGCGCGTGGGCGTGGGTCATGACCGCTGCGATCAGCCACATCATGCCGGCGATGAAGAGTGTGAACAGCAGATCGAAATGCAAGCCGACGACCAGGTGGTGGCGTCCGGGGGTATTGTTGATCGTGAGCATGACTGACAAGGCAGGTATCGCGACGAAGCCGGCGGCCACTGAAGCGCAGATCCAGGCGGCGAATCGCCGCAGGCGATGGATGACATCCAGCTCGAAATAGCGGCCATCGGCGAAGTGCAGAAAGCAGCGCCGCGCGTGTGCCACACCCACCAGCAAAAGGCCAAGCGAAGCCATTGTGATGGCCACGCCTGCCAGACGCTGCCAAGGTTCGATGGGGCGTTCGATCAGCAGATTTCCGAGCCGGCTGGAGGCGGCCAAATCAGCCGTGTCGGCCTGCAGCCAGAAGGCGGCCACAAGCACCGGCACGACGACGATCAGGAGCCAACAGGCATGCGCGAGTAAATGGCTGAAACGGCGTATGCGGACCAGGGGGATGGGCTCGTAGCGAGCCGGAGCAGTCGTGTAGGTGGTCATGATAAGCCTCGTTGAATGATCTTTTATTATTGTATCGCGATAAAAAATATATGTAACACGTAGTTTATTGTGGCTGGAACAGGTTTCCAGCCAGCGGCAAACGACGCCTCCGGTAAGCTTTGGACTTCCCGTTCAAGAAGATCGGCAACGTCGTGTTGCCGCCGTCGGACGAAAAGCGCCCCATGCCTGCTGCAGCCCGTCACCCCCTGCGATCCTTGCGTTCGCGCGACTTCCGTCTGTTTTTCGCCGGGCAAATGGTGTCCATGGCCGGCACCTGGATGCAGCAGATCGCCATGGGCTGGCTGGCATACAGGCTGACCGATTCCGCGCTGATCCTCGGCCTGCTCGGCTTTGCCAGCCAGGCGCCGATCCTGCTGTTCGGCGCGTTGGGCGGTGTATGGTCGGACCGCTTGGACCGCCGTCGTCTGATGATGGCAACCCAGTCGCTGGCTCTGCTGCAAGCCTTGGCGCTTGCGGTGCTGACCTGGCAAGGCTGGATCACGCCGGCCCTGTTGTTGTGTATGGCTTTTTTACTGGGTTGCATCAACGCGCTCGACATGCCTGTGCGCCAATCTCTGGTGGTGCATCTGGTGGAGGACCGGGCGCAGCTGCCCAATGCGATTGCACTGAACTCCATGCTGATGAATGCCACCCGCTTTGTCGGTCCGGCCTTGGCGGGCGTCATCATCACGCTGGCGGGGGAGGCGGTTTGCTTCGCGCTCAACGCCGCGTCCTATCTGGCGGTGTTGCTGGCTTTGCTGGCGCTGCGCGCCCGGCCCCGCGGCGACGCCTCCAAGCACCCCCTGCGCGCGCTGCAGGACGGTCTGGCCTACACCTTCGGCCATGCCGAGATCCGCCGTTTCCTGCTGCTGGTCGCCGCGGTCGGTTTTCTGGTCACGCCTTACGTGGTGATGATGCCGCTGTACGCCCGGACCCTCTTCGATGGCGACGCCCGTACGCTGGGGCTGCTGGTCAGCAGCGCCGGAGCAGGCTCATTGATGGCCGCCTTGTGGCTGGCCGCGCGCGCGGATGTCGGCGACCTGGCCCGTCGAATCTCTAGGGCGGCGACGCTGGCGGGCGCGGCGTTGGCTCTGTTCGCGCTCAATACTCAACACGCGCTGGCGTATCCGATCTTGATGGTGCTGGGTTTTTCCGTGGTCATCGTCGCTGCCGGCAGCAACATCTTGTTGCAAAGCTGGGTGCGCGACGACATGCGCGGCCGGGTCATGGCCACTTTTTCGATGTCCTTCCTGGGCGTCGCTCCGCTGGGCAGCCTGAGCGTCGGCGCCCTGGCGCAGGTTTTCGGCATCCGCCCGACCTTGTTCCTGTGCGGCGCTCTGACCCTGGGAGTCGGTCTGCTGCATGCTTACCGCTTAAACCGGCGAACGGCTATGGACAACGCCTGAACCGCTGCGGCCGGGTGCGTAAACGTGTACACGCCCTATTTCTGCGTGCCCGCCAATCGCCCTAACTCCAGCAAGGCCGCTTCCACCCGCGCATCCCAGGGCAGCGCCGCCGCCAGACGCAGGCAATTGCTGTACCTGGCCCGGGGGGAGAACAGGTGGCCAGGGGTGAAGCTGATGCCGGCCGCCAGCGCTCTGTCGTACAGCGCCATGCTGTCGAACCCCGCCGGCAGTTCGACCCAGAGCACAAAGCCGCCGCTGGGACGGGAGGTGCAGGTGCCGGCCGGGAAGGCGCGTTTGATCAGCGCCTGCATGCGAGCCAGATTGTCGGCATAGATCCGGCGCACGCGAGTCAAATGGCGTTCGTAGCGGCTGTCCGCCAGATAGTCGGCGATGGCCAGTTGCGGCAGCGTGGCATTGGCCATGGTGCCGACGTACTTCAGGTGTTCGACGGCCTGGCGCCAGCGGCCCGGCGCGATCCAGCCGACGCGGTAGCCGGGTGCAATGGTTTTGGAGAACGAGGAACACAGCAGCACGTTGCCGTCGCCGTCATAGGCTTTGGCGGCGCGGGGCCTTTCCCGGCCGTGGGGCAGGTCGCCGTAGATGTCGTCCTCGATCAGCGGAATGCCGCGTGCGGTCAGCATTTTTACCAGCTTGGACTTGTGCGCGTCCGGCATCAGGCTGCCGGTGGGATTGCTGAAATTGCCCACCACGGCGACGGCCTTTACCGGCCAGCGGTCCAGCGCCAACGTGAGGGCCTCCAGGCTGATGCCGGTGACGGGATCGCTGGGAATCTCCAGGGCCTGCATGCCGAGAGACTCGATGGCCTGCAGCGTGCCGAAAAAAGTCGGGGTTTCGATGGCGATGATATCGCCGGCCTTGGCCACGGCGCGCAAGGCGAGGTTGAGCGCTTCCTGGCAACCGTCGGTGATGACGATGTCGTCCGGGCCGAACTGGCAGCCGCTGTCCGCCGCTCGGCGTGCGATACGCGTCCGCAGCACCGCCTCGCCGGGCGGGAAACTGTAGCGGCTGCCCACGTCGACATTGCCGCGCAGGCTGCGGTTGAGGGCGGCGCGCAAATCCTTCAGCGGGAGGAAATCAGGGTGCGGTACTGCGGCGCCAAAAGACACCAGATCCTTGCGCTGGGTGTTGCGCGACAGTCGCACGGTCAGTTCGGTGACGTCGACGATGCAAGGGGAGTGAGTCGTATCGCAGGCCCGCGCCGGGGGGGGCGCAGCCTCGGGATGGCGTGCGAAGAAGCCGGACTGGGGGCGCGCCTCCAGCCAGCCGTGGCTTTCCAGCAAGCGGTAGGCCGCCACTACGGTGGCCTGGCTGACCCGTTGCCGTTCCGACAGACGCCGCACTGAAGGCACCCGCTCGCCGGGCGGGTAAAGGCCCTGGCGGATGGCATCCTTCAATTCAGCGGCTAGGTTTTCATACAGACTCATGGATCGCCTCCTTTGCCGCCAGTCTAGGGCGGCTGGGTCACACGACTGCGATACAACCGCGGCCTGAATCGACCGATACAGTCGCTGCACGCGGTTAACTGTAACGCATCAAACTGTATCTTTCTGTGGCTGTATCGTCGCCGCTGGCCGGCCTAGCATGTTGGAAAGCATGGCAAGGAGCCGAACATGGCGGACGCGGCGGGTACGATCAGGGATACGCGGTGGCGGCGCCGCCGCGCGGAGGCGCTGAGGCAGCGTTTATTGCGGCGCTGGCTCGCGCGCGCTTTGGGTCGGATCTATTTGGGGGGGATGGCTTTCGGGCGAATGGCTTGGCGGCAGATCGTTACGGCGCTGGCGTCCAGGCGTGCGGAAGCGGAAATGCACGCGATGGATGACCGCGAACTGCACGACCTGGGTTTGAGCCGCGGCAGCGTCGCTTACGCCGCACGGTACGGGCGAGAACGTGGCGAGTGAGGCGTGTGGTATTCAGATTGCAGTCAGCGTCGGACAGGCAGCGGGTTTCATCTGATAGTGATGTCTAAAAGTGTCGCTGCAACCGGTGATCGGCTGAGGTCTGAGCTGTTGGGCAATGCCTGTGGCGGATAGCGGCTTGGCGAAGAAGTAGCCCTGGCCTTCGGTACAGCCCAGCGCCTCCAATACGGTTTTCTCGGAATTCTTCTCGATCCCCTCGGCGACGACATCGAGGGAAAGGCTTGCAGCCAGCGCATTGATGGCCTTGGTGATGGATTGATTGATCGGTGAGAGCTCGATGTCGCGAATGAAGGACTGGTCGATCTTCAGGCGATTGATCGGAAAGCGCCGCAAGTAATTCAGGCTGGAAAAACCGGTGCCGAAGTCGTCGATGGCCAGGCTGACGCCCAGCTGCCTGATCTCGTTCAAGGTTGCCAGGACCGCTTCCACATTCTGCATGAGGACGCTTTCCGTCAGTTCCAGCTCGATGCAGCGCGGATTGACGCCGGTCTCCGCAAAGACGGCATTAAGGACCGCGAGGAAGTTCTTTTGATGAAACTGCACGGCGGACACATTGATGGACATGCGCATCGGCGCAAAGCCGAGGTCATTCCATTCGCGTTGCTGGCGACACGCTTCGCGCAGCACCCATTCGCCCAGCTGCAAAATCAAGCCGCACTCTTCGGCCAGGGAAATGAACTCGAGCGGAGAGATCAGGCCGCGGCTGGGGTGCCGCCAACGGATCAGCGCTTCAACGCCATGAATCTGCAGGCTGGATAAATCGAACTGGGGTTGGTAAAGCAGATACAGGTCGCCATGCTCCAGCGCGAGGCGCAAGTCGTTCTCAAGGGTTCTGCGCGACGGGTCATAAAGCGCGCCGCCCTCCGTGTAGTAGCGGAAGGCGTTGCGCCCTTCGCTCTTGGCCTCATACATCGCGGCGTCCGCTTTGGCCATCAGGCGGCTGATATCGGTATCGTCCCTAGGGTAGATGGCAATGCCGATGCTCACGGTCACCACCAGCGAATACCCCAGCAGCACAACCGGTTCCCGCATCGCCTCCAACACCCGCTGCGCAACGATATCGGCGCAGCTGGAGTCGTTCAGGCAATCCATCAGGATGACGAATTCGTCGCCGCCGGTGCGCGCCACGGTGTCCGATTTCCGGGCCGCGGTCTTCAACCGGGTGGCGATGCTGCGCAGCACGGCGTCGCCGAAGCTGTGGCCGAGCGAGTCGTTGATGGTCTTGAATCGGTCTACATCGATAAACAGCAGTGCGACCATTTCGTTCTTGCGTTCGGCATCGGCGAAGGCTTGCTGGATGCGATCGTTCAGCAAGGTGCGGTTGGGGATGCCGGTCAACTGGTCGTAATGGGCGAGATGGAACAGCTTCGCCTGCTTGTGCCGGGTAATCAGATTCAATAAATCGTGGCCGTTGGCGATGCCGGAATAGCGTCCCTGCAGGGTCACGACAAAACCGGTGACCATGTGCTGCATGCCGCTGCTGATGATGATCTGGGCGACATCCTCGACGCTGCAGTGCTCCTCCACGATGATGGGATTGTGCCGCTTGTAGTCTCTCGAGTTCATCAAGTCACAAATCCGGCGGCGTCCGAACAGCTCACGGGAAAAGGGTTTGGCGAAGAATTCGACGAACACGTTGCGGTCCACCAGGGACAAGGGTTTTTCGTCGTCGTCGATGACCGGCACGGCATAGATTTCACTGTTTCTCAGGAACCGATCCAACACGTCCTGGCAGGGGGTTTCCCATGCGACCGGCGCGATGTGGCGCTTGAGGTTCTTCACCGTCGGCGCGTCCTGGAGGGCGCTATCCTGAATCAAGTTATAGCTTCCCCCGGGCGAGCTCGGGGCTGGAGTCATATCCGACGGTGTGATGTCTGGTTTCATGGCGTCTTGCCTTGCAAGATGATGGCTGCGCGCCGGACGGCAGCATGGGCAAACAGTATTTGGGTGGCGTCCACAGCGAATTCTGGTAACGGGCGTGGAAAGTTATCTGAATATGCGCAAGGGAAAGCCGCAGACCGGCATCACGGGTTCAGCGCGCGAACTGAAGTGTGTGCACTGACGCTTTTGCATTTCGCATACAGCAGCGGTTATGAAACCGACACAGTACTGTGCGATTGTTATCGTTTTGTGATGGCGGCGGTTGGATTCGGCCGAGTGCCGGCGGCCGCCGCAGCGTCATCGGGATCGGGCGGGCGATCTGCGGTCCGGGATGTTGCCAGCGCGGACTAAAGCGCAACTCTGCCGTGCCGAGTGGACCTTGAACAAGGCCGAAAATTGACCCAAATACTCGGGAATTGCATACTTCCATCTCTTAATAATTCTTGAATATTCCAATGTTCGACAGATTGCGGGAAGACATTCGCGTTGTGTTCGATCGGGATCCGGCGGCGCGCACCTTCTTCGAAGTGCTGACCACGTATCCGGGTTTACACGCCATTCTCTGGCACCGCTTGTCGCACGGCCTGTGGCGCGCAGGCTTCAAATGGCTGGCGCGACTGTCCAGCCATTTGGCGCGTTGGTTGACCGGTATCGAGATTCATCCCGGCGCCATCATCGGCCGTCGCGTGTTCATCGATCACGGCATGGGCGTGGTGATCGGCGAGACCGCGGAGATCGGCGACGACTGCACGCTGTATCACGGTGTCACGCTGGGCGGTACGTCGTGGAACAAGGGCAAGCGCCACCCGACCTTGCGGCCGGGCGTGATCGTCGGCGCGGGCGCCAAGATACTGGGGCCGATCACGTTGGGCGCAGCGTCCAAGGTCGGCTCCAACGCCGTAGTGGTCAAGGACGTGCCGGATGGTGCGACGGCCATCGGCATTCCAGCCCGCATACTCGATGCGCAGATAGACAAGGCGCGCGAGGAAGCGGCGAAGAAACTCGGTTTTTCAGCCTACGCCGTGTCAAGCGACATGAACGATCCGATGGTCAAGGCGATTCACGGCCTGATCGACCACTCCGCCAATACGGATCAGCGCCTGGCCTGGGTCATGGCGGAACTGGCGCGTCTGGGCGGCCGTCCAACCAGCGGCGAGGAAGCGGACAAGATGGACGATCATTTCGATCCGGCCTCATTGAACAAGATGGTCGATTGACGGCCCGCAAAATTGAATAGTTGACCAATTTAATCGGGATTAGTACAGTGTCGGCATTCAACCATCAACAACGAGGCACATCATGCGGCTGACCACCAAAGGGCGTTTTGCGGTAACGGCGATGATCGATCTGGGCATGCGCCATCAACGCGGGCCGGTAACGCTGGCTGGAATCAGCGAGCGGCAGCGGATTTCGCTTTCTTATCTGGAGCAATTGTTTGGCCGCCTGCGCCGGCAAGGCATCGTCGACAGCGTGCGCGGCCCCGGCGGCGGTTACACGCTGGCGCAGACCATGGTCGATATTTCCGTGGCCGACATCATTCGCGCCGTGGATGAGCCGCTCGACGCGACCCAATGCGGCGGCCTCGGCAACTGCCATGACGACCGAGAATGCATGACGCACGATCTGTGGATGAACCTGAACGCGCGCATCTACGACTATCTGGATTCGGTGAGCCTCGAAGAGATGGTGCGTCAGCAGCTTGAAAAGGCGGCCGAAGGCGCCACTACCAGTCATAGCCACGAAACTCGCCGCGTGGTGGGTTCCGCCGAGCTGCAGACCGGCATCGTCCCGGGCGGCAAAGGCGGGGTGGTGCAAAAAACCGCTGTAACCAGTTGATGGAGCACGTAAAGATGGTCAAGACCCCGATTTATCTCGATTACTCCGCGACGACGCCGGTGGACCCGCGCGTCGCTGCGAAGATGATTCCTTATTTGACCGAGATGTTCGGTAATCCGGCCTCGCGTTCGCACGTATTCGGCTGGGATGCCGACAAGGCGGTGGAAGAGGCGCGCAACCATGTCGCCGCGCTGGTCAATGCCGATCCTCGGGAAATCGTCTGGACATCCGGTGCAACCGAATCGAACAACCTCGCCATCAAGGGCGCGGCGCATTTCTATCATGGCAAGGGCAAGCATCTGATCACGGTGAAGACCGAGCACAAGGCGGTGCTGGATACCTGTCGTGAGCTGGAGCGCGAAGGCTACGAGGTGACCTATCTGGGCGTGCAGCCCAACGGACTGATCGATCTGGAAGAACTCAAGGCGGCGATACGCCCGGACACGATTCTGGTTTCGGTGATGTATGTGAACAACGAAATCGGCGTCATCCAGGACATTCCGGCCATCGGCGAACTGTGCCGCAGCATGGGCATCCTGTTCCACGTCGATGCCGCGCAAGCCACCGGCAAGGTGGAAATCGATCTGACCCAGCTCAAGGTCGATCTGATGTCGTTTTCCGCGCACAAGACCTACGGCCCGAAAGGCGTCGGCGCACTGTATGTGCGGCGTAAGCCGCGCGTGCGCCTGGAAGCCCAGATGCACGGCGGCGGCCATGAGCGCGGCATGCGTTCCGGCACGTTGGCGACGCATCAGATCGTCGGCATGGGCGAAGCCTTTCGCCTCGCCAAGCTGGAAATGGGTGCCGAAACCGAGCGCATCCGTTCGCTGCGCGACAAGCTCTGGCGCGGTTTTCAGGACATGGAAGAAGTGCATCTGAATGGCGACTTCGAACGCCGCATTGCCGGCAACCTGAACGTCAGCTTCAACTTCGTCGAGGGCGAAAGCCTGATCATGGCGATCAAGGATCTTGCGGTTTCATCGGGTTCGGCCTGCACCTCGGCCAGCCTGGAACCGTCTTACGTGCTGAAGGCGTTGGGCCGCAACGATGAACTGGCGCACAGCTCGATTCGTTTCACGATCGGTCGTTTCACCACGGAAGAAGAGATCGACTACACGATCAAATTGCTGCACGAAAAGATCGGCAAGTTGCGCGAAATGTCTCCGCTTTGGGAAATGTTCAAAGACGGAATCGATTTGGACACAGTGCAATGGGCTGCCCACTAGGCTGACTCACTGAACATTAGTTAGGAGCAAGAAATGGCATACAGCGAACAGGTTCTGGATCACTACGAAAATCCGCGCAACGTCGGCGCCTTCGGCAAGGACGATATCGGCGTTGGTACCGGCATGGTCGGCGCGCCGGCGTGCGGCGATGTGATGAAGTTGCAAATTCGCGTCAATGAGCAGGGCATCATCGAAGATGCCAAGTTCAAGACCTACGGCTGCGGTTCCGCGATCGCCTCGTCGTCCCTGGTGACCGAATGGGTCAAGGGCAAAACGCTGGATGAGGCGATGAATCTGAAGAACACCCAGATTGCCGAGGAGCTTGCCTTGCCGCCGGTAAAAATCCATTGTTCCATCCTGGCCGAAGACGCGATCAAAGCGGCGGTGGCCGACTACAAGCAGAAGCATGGCAACTCGGCAGGCAGTAGCGAATACACCGCCTGCAATCCGCCCGTCACAGCCTGAAAACGAAAGGAGTCGAGCATCATGTCCGTCAGCACCGGGGTTACTCTTTCTGAACGCGCGGCTACCCACATCAAGAACTTTCTCGCCAAGCGCGGCAGCGGCGTCGGCCTCAAGCTGGGCGTGCGCACTTCCGGCTGCTCAGGCATGGCCTACAAGCTGGAATTCGCCGATGTGGCTGACCCGGAAGACCTCACCTTCGAATGCCATGGCGTCACTGTTTTCATCGACCCCAAGAGCTTGAGCTATCTCGAAGGCACCGAACTCGATTTCGTGCGCGAGGGGTTGAACGAAGGTTTCAAGTTCAACAACCCGAACGTGAAGTCCGAGTGCGGTTGCGGCGAGTCGTTCAACGTTTGAGTCGCTATAGCCTGAGCTAGGTCATGCTCCACCCCCGCAAGGGGATGCCGTTGGCGTTAGCGCCGGCGGCGGTTACCGAAACTGCACGGCTGCACGCGCATCCCTCACGTCACGCTCATGTCTCTCGATTTCTCCCGCAACCATTTCGATCTGTTCGAGTTGCCGATGGCTTTTGCTATCGACGCCGACAAGCTCGATAGCGCTTATCGCGGCATACAGTCGGAGATCCATCCGGACAAATTCGCGCACGCGGGTGAAGCCGAAAAGCGTTTGTCGATGCAGTGGACGACGCGCGTCAACGAGGCTTACCAGACCTTGCGCAAGCCCTTCGAGCGCGCCCGATATCTGCTTGAGTTGAACGGTGTCGACGCGATGGACGCGAAGAACACGTCGATGCCGGCTGCGTTTCTGATGCAGCAGATGGAATGGCGCGAAGCGTTGATGGCAGCGCGCGCCGGCCGCGACATGGCCGCCTTGCAAGGGCTGGAAAAAGAACTGCACGTGCAGGCCAAGAGTCTGCAAGACCAGCTCGCCGGCTTGCTTGATGAACAACGGAACTACGTCGAAGCCGGCAATGTGCTGCGCAAAGTCCGTTTCATGGACAAACTGCTGGCTGAAATTGACGCGAGCTATGAGGAAATCGAGTAGATCCTGATTTTTCCCTGGTTTCGCATTGCTTCAAACAATTGGCTGTACCCACCGCACACTGCTCAATCAATGGCCCTTCTACAAATCTCCGAGCCCGGACTCTCTACCGCGCCGCACCAACATCGCCTTGCCGTCGGCATTGATCTGGGCACCACGAATTCCCTGGTCGCCACGGTGCGCAACGGCGTTTCCGTCGTGCTCAACGATGCCGCCGGACACGGCCTGCTGCCTTCGGTGGTGCACTATCACAAGGATGGCGGCACGACGGTCGGCATCGCCGCACAGGCGCAGGCGGCGCTCGATCCGCATAACACCATCACCTCGGTGAAGCGCTTCATGGGGCGCGGCATCAAAGACATCCCGGACCTTTCCACGCTGCCGTACCAGTTCATCGATGCGCCCGGCATGCTGCAGTTGAAGACCGTGGCCGGTGTGAAAAGCCCGGTCGAGGTCTCCGCCGAGATCCTCAAAGCACTGAAAGCGCGCGCCGAAGGCGCCTTGATCGGCAAATCGGGCGGCGATCTGGTCGGTGCGGTCATCACGGTGCCGGCTTACTTTGACGATGCGCAACGCCAGGCCACCAAGGACGCCGCCAAACTCGCCGGCCTGAATGTGCTGCGCCTGCTCAACGAGCCGACCGCCGCGGCGATCGCCTACGGTCTCGACAATGCTTCCGAGGGCATCTACGCGGTTTACGACCTGGGCGGCGGCACTTTCGATATTTCCATTCTCAAACTGACCAAGGGCGTGTTCGAAGTGCTCGCCACCAACGGCGACTCCGCCCTCGGCGGCGACGATTTCGACCGCCGCGTGTATTGCTGGATGCTGGAACAGGCGGGCCTGCACACCCTCAGTGATCACGACAAGGCGATGTTGATGGCGCGCGCCCGCGAAGCCAAGGAAGCCTTGTCCGAACACGTGCAGACGCAAGTCACGGCGGTGCTGAGCAGCGGCGAAGTCATCGACCTCAATCTGAACGAACAGGCGTTCAACGAAATGACCGACAGCCTGGTCAAGAAGACGCTGGCCCCCACCCGCAAGGCATTGCGCGACGCCGGTCTGCAAGCCGGCGACGTCAAAGGCGTCGTGATGGTCGGCGGCTCCACCCGGGCGCCGCGCATCCAGGCGGCGGTCGGTGAGTTTTTCGGCCAGACGCCGTTGACCAATCTCGATCCGGACAAGGTCGTCGCGCTGGGCGCTGCGATCCAGGCCAATGTGTTGGCCGGCAACAAGGTCGGCGACGACTGGTTGCTGCTCGACGTCGTGCCGTTGTCGCTCGGCCTGGAAACGATGGGCGGCCTGACCGAGAAGATCATTCCGCGCAACGCGACCATCCCCACCGCCCGCGCGCAGGAGTTCACCACCTTCAAGGATGGCCAGACCGCGATGAGCATCCACGTCGTGCAGGGCGAGCGCGAACTGGTCGCCGATTGCCGCAGCCTGGCGCGTTTTGAACTGCGCGGCATACCGCCCATGGTCGCCGGCGCGGCGCGCATTCGCGTCACCTTTCAGGTCGATGCCGACGGCCTGCTGTCGGTGACCGCGCGTGAACTGGGCACCGGCATCGAAGCACAGATTGCCGTGAAGCCGTCGTACGGCCTGACCGACGATGAAGTCGCCGGCATGCTGCGCGATTCCTACACCCACGCCCAAGACGACATGAGCGCGCGCAATCTGGCCGAAGCTCGCGTCGACGGCCAGCGTCTGGTCGAAGCGGCCGAGGCGGCACTGGCTGAAAACGGTGCGCTGCTGCTGGACGCCGGCGAAATGCGGGCGATAGAAACACTCATTGCCAGCCTCAAACTGGCTCTGCAGGACGGCGACCTGAGCGCCGTCAAACGCGCCACCGAAGCGCTCAACAAAGGCACCGTCGAATTCGCCGCGCGGCGCATGGACCAGAGCGTGAAGAAAGCGCTGACCGGGCACAAGCTGGATGAACTGGAGTTCTGACATGAGCGGGTTTGCAAACGTCTTTCAACCTGAATTCGTCGACTCGCTGCGGGATCGCCTGGACCAACACCCGATCTATGCCGCGGTCGAAACGATTGCGGATCTGCGTGTGTTTATGGCGCACCACGTGCATTCCGTGTGGGATTTCATGTCCCTGATCAAATGCCTGCAACATACGGTTGCACCGGCGCGCTGGCCATGGATGCCGGGCGCCGATGCCAGCGTGCAGCGTTTCATCAATGAACTGGTATTGGAAGAAGAGACCGATGCCGCCGGTCCGGGTGCGCCTGGCGAGTTTTCCAGCCATTTCCAACTCTATCTCGGCGCCATGCGTGAAATCGGCGCCGATGCGGACACGCCGGCGCGCTTCGTCGACATCGCCGGCCGGGAAGGCATGGATGCCGCCCTCGCCAGCGGGCTCGCGCCGACGCCTTCGGCCCGTTTCAACCGCACAACCTTCTCCTTTATCGACGCCGGCAAACCGCACGCGGTCGCCGCCGCGCTGGCGCTGGGCCGCGAGCACATCATCCCGGCGATGTTCCGCGCCTTGCTCGCGCGCATGGCGGTGACGGAACAGCAGGCGCCGATTTTTCATTACTACCTCAAGCGCCATATTCACCTCGACGAAGACTTTCACGCACCGTTGTCGCTGCGTCTGCTGGCCGGGCTTTGCGGCGGCGAAGCGGAAAAGATCGCCGAAGCGCGCGCCGCCGCGATTGAAGCGGTCGAAGCCCGGATCGAATTCTGGGATGGCGTGCTGGCCGCGCTGCCCAGCCAAATCAATCACACCTCCCAACAGGAAGCGCCATGCCTCAACTGATTGTGCTGCCCCACGTCGAACTGTGTCCCGATGGCGCCGTCATCGATGCGCAGAAAGGCGTTTCCATCTGCGACATCCTGCTCGACAACGGTATCGATATCGAACATTCCTGTGAAAAGTCGTGCGCCTGCACCACCTGCCATGTCGTCTTGCGCGAGGGGTTCGATAGTTTGTCGGAGGCGAGCGAAACGGAAGACGATCTGCTCGACAAAGCCTGGGGCCTGGAGCCGACCTCGCGTCTGTCCTGTCAGGCTTTGATGGGTTCGGAAGACATCGTGGTCGAAATTCCCAAATACACCATTAATATGGTTAAAGAAGGGCATTGACCGGAGGGTATGAAGATGAAATGGACCGACACGCTCGATATCGCCATTGCACTGGCCGAACACCATCCCGATATCGACCCGCGCAATATCCGCTTTACTGATCTGCATCGCTGGGTCATGTCGCTGCCAGAGTTCGCCGACGACGCCAATCGCTCCGGCGAGAAGATATTGGAAGCCATCCAGATGGCCTGGATCGAGGAACGGGATTGAACCTGACCGCCTGCCAGTACTTGCTCGGCACCGTTCTGCTGCTGACGGTCGCACCGGCGCTGGCGGAAGCCGAAAAACTGGGTTTCAAGGGCATCGAGTTGGGGTCCAGCCAGGCTCAGATCGCCAGCAACCCGAAGTTTGATTGCCGCATCGTGCCGACGCCGATTGCCGACACGGTGTGCAGCCTGCGACCGCGCGAGAAGGAAACCATCGCCGGCGCGCCGCTCGATTCGCTGTTCTATTTCTACGATCAGACCCGCCTGACCGGCATCGTCATGAATCTGCCGGAAAAGCACTTCCAGCCGGTGGTGGCCGCGTTGTCCGAAAAATTTGGCAGTCCCAGCCTGAAAACGGAGACGGTCAAGAGCTACAAGGGTGCGGCTTTCGAGAACCGAATCTACCGTTGGACCCAGTCGGCAGCCAGCTTGCAAGCCGAACGCTATGCCGGCCGGCTGGATAAATCCGCCATCCGTTTCATCGACGACAGCGCCGCTCCGCGCGTCCAGAAACGCCGCGCGCTGCTGGCGAAAGACCCGCGCAAGGATCTGTAGCCGATCCGGCGCCGGCCTCAGGCCGGCTTTGCGCCTTTCTTGCCTGACTTGGCCTCGTCGTAGAAATAGGTGACCCGTCGCCGCGGGCTCAAGTAATCGAACACGTCGCTGGGGATTTGGTTGGGGCGGTAGGTCTTGCTGATGACCAGGTCCGGGTCGTCCTCGAGGTGCAGGATGATGGCTTCGTTTTTCGGCACTTCCGGGTCGTAGACCAGCACTTGCGGCAGCGTGGGCCGGGCGGTATTGACCGAGACCACGATGCCCCAGAGTTCATTGTTCAGCAACACGATCGTACCGGGCGGATAGACGCCCATCAGCTTGATGAAACTGGTCAGGAGTACCGGATCGAATTTCTGGCGCTGTTTGGCGAACATGGTCGAAATCGCCTCGTAGGGTGTCAGCGCGCGATCCGGATTGACCGGGTTGCAAAAAATATCGAAGGCATTGACCACAGCCACGATGCGGGTCAGCTTCTGTATCTCATCGCCGCGCAACTTGTCCGGGTAACCGCTTCCATCCATGCACTCGTGATGGTGCAGGATGATGTCCACCACGGCCTTGGGCATGGCCAGCTTGGCGGCAATGTCTACCCCGTAGCGAGTGTGCTGGTTCAGGAAGCCTCGTTCCGGCGGCGTGAGGGGGGCCGTCTTGCGCAGGATCTTGTCCGGCACGTCGAGCTTGCCGATATCGTGGAACAGGGCGCCCAGGCCGAGCAGATTGATGAGCTCGTGCGACAGCTTGAGTTCCTTGGCCAGCATCATCGCCAGAACGGAGACGTTCAGCGAATGGAAATAGACTTCCTCGCCGGCTACCTTGTCGTTCAACGCATGCAGTGCGATGTCGCGATTCACCAGCATGGCGTCCGCCATCTGCTTGACCAGGTCCACCGCAGCCCGCAGGGTTTCCTGCGGCCTGGAAAACAAATCGCGGTTGATGCTCTTGAGCGTGGAGGCGGCCTCGAGGAGCTGCTTTTCACAGTGGGTCACCGAATCCCGGTGTTTCTTGAGCCGTTCGATGCGCGCTTGCTTGGCCGCGATGATGGCCATCTCGTCGGCCGATATCTGCGGCGCATGGGATTCGCTCGGTTGATCCGTCGCGGCGGCTTCGAGCGCTTGCCCATCGCTGCGTTCCGGGTTGTAGCGCAGCATCGTGAGACCCAGGCGCTTGAGCAGATCGAGCTGTTGCTCGTTTTTGATCTTGAAACTGTTGGTCAGGAACGGATGCTCCAGCCAAGACAGGTCCAAAGTGACAAACAACCCGACCTTGGCTTGACGGATGTCGATGGTGACGAAATTCTGCTGAGACATGAGCCGTGAGAGGGATGCAAGTGGATGCCGATAATACAGGGAGGGCATGCACTTTCGTTTCCCCGCCGCAATCAGGTCGGCGTTGGCGAAGATCGGGCAGCCGGCTTCGTTGGGCAGGAATTCGCGGAAAAAGCGGTTTTTCCCGCGCCATTCGGCCCTTCGATGTTGATCTTGGGCGGGCTCAACCCCGCTTCAGCACCGGCTTCAAATATTTCCCGGTATGGCTGGCCTTGTTGGCCGCCACCTGCTCCGGCGTGCCTTGCGCGATGATGCGTCCGCCGCCTTCGCCGCCTTCCGGACCCAGGTCGATGACCCAGTCGGCGGTCTTGATGACGTCCAGGTTGTGTTCGATGACCACCACGGTGTTGCCGTTGCCGACCAGGCGGTGCAGCACCTTGAGCAGCATGTCGATGTCGTGGAAGTGCAGGCCGGTGGTGGGCTCGTCGAGGATGTAGAGGGTGCGGCCGGTGTCGCGTTTGGACAGCTCCAGCGCCAGTTTGACGCGCTGCGCTTCGCCGCCGGACAGCGTGGTGGCGGCCTGGCCCAGGCGGATGTAGCTGAGGCCGACGTCGATCAGGGTCTTCAGTTTGCGCGCCACGGTGGGCACCGCGTTGAAGAAGGCGTGCGCTTCCTCGACGGTCATTTGCAGGATTTCGTGGATGTTCTTGCCCTTGTACTGCACGTCCAGCGTTTCGCGGTTGTAGCGCTGGCCATGGCAGACGTCGCACGGCACGTAGATGTCGGGCAGGAAATGCATTTCCACCTTGATCATGCCGTCGCCCTGGCAGGCTTCGCAGCGGCCGCCCTTGACGTTGAACGAGAAGCGGCCGGGCTCGTAGCCGCGCTCGCGCGCCTGCACGGTGCCGGCAAACAGTTCGCGGATCGGCGTGAACAAGCCGGTATAGGTGGCCGGATTGGAGCGCGGCGTGCGGCCGATCGGGGCCTGATCGACATTGACCACCTTGTCGAAATATTCGATGCCCTCGATGGCTTCGAATGGCGCCGGTTCGTGCGCCGCGCCGTTCAACTGGTTGGCGGTGATGGCGTACAACGTGTCGTTGATCAGCGTCGACTTGCCCGAACCGGAAACGCCGGTGATGCAGACGAAGATGCCGGTCGGCAGCTCCAGTGTGACGTTCTTCAAGTTGTTGCCGCGCGCATTGATCAATTTCAACACGCGGCCGTCGCGCGCGCTGCGGCGGCTGGCCGGCATCGGGATGGAAATTTTGCCGTTCAAATACTGCCCGGTCAGCGAATTCGGGTTGGCCAGGATGTCCGCCAGCCGTCCTTCGGCGACGATCTCGCCGCCATGCTCGCCGGCGCCCGGCCCCATGTCGACGATGTAGTCGGCATGGCGAATGGCGTCCTCGTCGTGTTCGACCACGATCACGGAATTGCCCAGGTCGCGCAGGTGCTTCAGCGTGCCGAGCAGGCGGTCGTTGTCGCGTTGGTGCAGGCCGATGGAGGGCTCGTCCAGCACGTACATGACGCCGGTCAGGCCGGAGCCGATCTGCGACGCCAGCCGGATGCGCTGCGCCTCGCCGCCGGACAGCGTGTCGGCGGAACGGTCCAGGCTCAGGTAATCGAGGCCGACGTCATTCAGGAAGGTCAGGCGGGCGGCGATTTCCTTGACGATTTTGTCGGCGACCTGGGCGCGGTTGCCGGCCAACTGCAATTCGTCGAAGAATTTCTGCGTCTGCCGGATCGGCAGGCGAGACAGGTCGTGCAAGGTCCAGCCGCCGACGGTGACGTTGCGCGCCTCGACGCGCAAACGTGAGCCGCCGCACTCGGGACACGGGCGGGTGGCGATGAATTTGGCCAGTTCCTCACGCAACAGTTGCGATTCGCTGTCCTTGTAGCGCCGTTCCAGGCTGGGGATGACGCCGTCGAAGGCATGCTTGCGGGTGAACTTGCGACCGCCGTCACCTAAATAAAGAAATGGAATTTCTTCGCGCCCGCTGCCGTGCAGAATGATCTGCTGCGTCGCTTCGGTCAGGTCTTGCCAGGGCGTGTCCAGATCGAAGCCGTAATGCATGGCCAGCGATTCCAGCATGCGGAAGAAGAAGGCGTTGCGCCGATCCCAGCCCTTGACCGCGCCGGAAGCCAGCGACAGGTGCGGGAAGGCGACCACCCGTTTCGGGTCGAAGAAGGTGATCTGGCCAAGGCCGTCGCACTTCGGGCAGGCGCCCATCGGATTGTTGAACGAGAAGATGCGCGGTTCCAGTTCCGGCAGCGCGTAATCGCATACCGGACAGGCGAATTTGGCGGAAAACAGCATTTCGCGGCCGCTGTCCATTTCGACGGCCAGCGCCTTGCCGTCGGAATGGCGCAGCGCGGTCTCGAAGCTTTCCGCCAGGCGCTGCTTCATGTCGGCACGGGTTTTCAGACGGTCCACCACCGCTTCGACGGTGTGCTTCTTGTGTTTCTCCAGCGCCGGCAGGCTGTCGATGTCGAACACCTCGCCATTCACGCGCAGGCGCACAAAGCCCTGTGCGCGCAGTTCGTCGAACAGCCCGAGCTGCTCGCCTTTGCGGCCGACGACCAACGGCGCCAGGATCATCAGCTTGGTTTCTTCCGGCAATTGCAACACCGTGTCGACCATCTGCGACACCGTCTGCGCCGCCAGTTCGATGGCGTGATGCGGACAGCGCGGCGTGCCGGCGCGGGCGAACAGCAGGCGCAGGTAATCGTGAATCTCGGTGACCGTGCCGACGGTGGAACGCGGATTGTGGCTGGTCGCCTTCTGCTCGATGGAGATGGCCGGCGAGAGGCCTTCGATCAGGTCCACATCCGGCTTTTCCATCAGTTGCAGAAACTGGCGCGCGTAGGCGGAAAGCGACTCGACATAGCGTCGCTGGCCTTCGGCATACAGCGTGTCGAACGCCAGCGACGACTTGCCCGAGCCGGACAGCCCGGTGATCACCACCAGCTTATGCGCCGGCAGGTCGACGTTGACGTTCTTGAGGTTGTGGGTGCGGGCGCCGCGGACGCGGATCATGGTGGCTGCCGGACTAACGAAACGGCCGAATATACGCGTTAGTCGCGCTCCGGCTCAAATCGCTCAGAACGGCACGTCGTCGTCGGTGATGTCGCCAAAGCCGCTGGCCGTGCCGCCGGCGGGCAGGGCGTCGGCCGGCGGGGCGTCGTTGCGGACGACGGTTTCGCGCAAATTGCCGACCAGTTTGTCGAGCGCCTGGCCGGCGCGGCTGCCGGACATGATTTCGGCCGGCGTGCTGCGGTCGCTAGGGTCGTAGAACTGGGCGATGCGCATGCTGACGTAGGTCTTGCCTTCCCACAGGCGTTCTTCGCGCTGCAGCAGCACGCCGATCGGTTTGTGCATCAGGTCCGGGAAGGATTGCACTTCGGTCGGCATCATCATGCTGCTGGCGGTGTTCCATTCATCCACCGTGGTGGGCGTGGATTCGATGTTCTTCACGTTCAGGCAGGCCATCAGCGCCGACAGCAGGCTGTAGGGGTATTCGATCTTCTCGCCATTGGCGCGGGTCAGCCACAGCGTCAGGTAGCGCGCAGTGCGGCCATCTTCCGCCTCGAAGTTGAATTCGATGCCCTTGGTGCCGGTCTTCGCGGTGCGTTCCTTGGCCAGCGTGAAATGGCCGACGTAGGCGCCCGAGGCTTCGATCTTGCCGCCGACGTTGGTTTCGGGCTGGACGGCGAGCTGGTCGTCGCGGGTGTAGGTGGTCATGCGTTGCCTCCGGGGTCGAATGGTGGTTCGCCGGCGCTGCGGCAGGAGCCGGCGCGGGCAAAGTGGGAACGGCGGCAATATACGCGCCGACAGCCTCTCCGCTCAAACGCGGCTGGTCGCTGCTTGCATATTCCCGCTGAATCACGCGCTGAAAACTGCGTCTGCGGTGGCTTCTGTTGAGGGGGGCAGGCTGGGAAACACAGCCGGGCCGGCGGCCGACAACGGTCTGCTCCGGCAGCACGTCTTTCAGGCTGCGCGCGCTTACGGAAACTGTTTTATCGGCTTGTTGCGCCGGGCCGTTGACGCAACACCGCCGTCCGCGACGAAGCTGAAACGGATGCGCACACGGTCGGACAGCACGCCCGTATCGCCCCACACCATTTGACCGATGCCGTAATCCAGGCGTTTGATGTCCAGGCGTCCTTCGAACAGGCCTTTAGCGCCCTGTTGCCTGAAGCTGAAACGGGCTTTCTCCTCGCGACTGCGGCCATGCAGGGTCATGCGGCCGCGCAACTCGTAACGGTCTTTGCCCAGCGGTCGTATCGATGTCGATTCGAAAACGGCCTTTGGATGCGCCGCGACGTCAAACCAGTCCGGCCCTTTCACGGCGTCATTGCCTTCCTTCGAACCGGCATCGACGCTGGCCAGATCGATTTCGATTGCGGCCCGTGCGTAGCCTGGTCTGGCCGAATCGAAATTCAGATCGACCCTGAATCGGCTGAAATGGCCGTCCACTTCCTGCCCCATCTGGCTCGAAACGAATGCGATGCGGCTTTGCTCCGGCAATACCCGATTGAATTCCGTCGCCTGCGCCGCCAGGGCCAGCCAGCACAGCCATATAACGTTGAGCCGTTTCATTGCATCCCATCTCCAATGACCGCCGAGCCCGAGCAGTATCCCGTTCGTCATCCGCTCCCGCTCGGCAATTTGGGGTTTCGACCCGGCAGCCCAGCCCGGATTCCGAAATGGAAGCATGAATGATGCCAATGAAAGAAGCATGGCTAGGTATGTTTGGCTTACATACATTAAGGAAATGGCGGATAAGATGAAGAAAAATGAGACTGATTATTGAATCTACGTGAGTTTTTTATTAACCACATATAGAGGGCGCATCATGCAAATCAGACATTCCGCTTTACTGTCGTCCATTCTGTCTCCGCGTCGCCTGATTGTTCCTCTGCTTACCGCCATCGGTTTAGCGGCAGCTTCAAGCGGAGCCAGCGCGCAAGTGGACGCCGCCGCCGCCGAGGCGTTGATGAAGGATAATAAATGCACCAAGTGCCATGCCCCCGCGAAGAGCAAAAAGGGCCCCTCGCTGCAAAAAATCGCTGAGAAGTACAAAGGTGATGCCGGCGCCGAGAAAAAATTGCTGAAGCACATCACCACTGGACCCAAGGTCAAGATCGATGGTGAAGAAGAGGACCACGATGTGATCGACACCAAGGATCCGAAAGAACTCAAAAACCTCATCAATTGGATACTGGTTCGCTAAGGCGGGAGTTAAGGCGGGTAGAGGCAGGGTGTGTTTGCGCAGGAAACGGTGTTTTATGCGTTGTCCCGTGCGGGCGGGGATACCGATCAATAAATCACGAGCTTCCCGCCGTTCGTCCCAGGGTGAAACGCCAGTGCGGCAATAACCGTATGGACCGCGGCTTCCCTGAGTTATTGCAACTGCGCTGGATGCGCGCTTCGGTGGATTGAAAACCATGCAAACCTCACTGTCCTTGAGGCGGTCGGTCGCCGCCTGCCTCTACCTCGGCCTCTACCTGTTAGGCGCCGTGGCGCTTGTATCGACAACTGCCGCGGCCGTCGTGCCCGCCCAGGGTTTGGCGCATGTAGCCGGGAAGTCGGGCGATGCGCTGGACAACGCGGCTTGCCTGCAATGCCACGACGGGAAGAAAAAACTCGAGTTGCCGGGCGCGACGGGGCACAAGCGCCCGCTCACCGAGGTTGACCCGGCGAAGTTCGGCCAGGGTGTCCACGCCCGGCTGCGCTGTATCGATTGCCATCGCGAGATCAGTGACAACGCCGCGCCGCACAAGAAGGCGGGGGTGCCCAAGCCGGACTGCGCCGAATGTCACGCCAAGTTGTGGGATACCGCGCAAAAAAGCCCTGGCGCCGCGGCGAGCCCCAGGCTGGGCCTGATTGCCAAAAATATCACGGCCTACCACCGATCCTTCCATGCCAAACAGAACGCAGACGAGCCGGAGCGGGTGAACGCGGCATGCCATGAATGCCATGACACTCATTCCTTCAATATGCCGGCGGATCGGCAAAGCGCCCAGTACGCCAACTGGCGCCTGGGCATTCCGGCACTGTGCGGAAAATGCCACGAAGATCAGCTCGACGAGTACAGCGAATCGATACATGGCAGCGAGATACTGGAGAAGAAAAATTCCAAGGCGGCCGTCTGCATCGACTGCCATACCACCCACGAGATCACCGGCACCGCGCTGACGGGGTTCAAGCTGCTCAACCCCGAAGAGTGTGGCAATTGCCACGCCAAGAGTTTGAAGACGTACCGCGATACCTATCACGGCCAGGTCAACAAGCTCGGTTACACCTATACGGCCAAGTGCTACAACTGCCACGGCAGCCATGGCATCCTGATGGTCGATGACCCGAAGTCCACGGTCCACCCCAACAACAAGCTGAAGACCTGCCGGCAGTGCCATAACGGCAAGAAATTGCCCGAGGCCACGGCTGGATTCGTTACCTTTTACCCCCACGCCGATGCGAGCGACTACGGACGCTACTCGCAGGTATGGATCGCCTCGCGTCTGATGGGGGCGTTGCTGCTGGCCGTGTTCACCTTCTTCTGGCTGCATTCCGGGCTTTGGTATTTCCGCGAGTGGCGCGACCGCAAGCTGCGCAAGAGTGCACCGTACGTTCGGACTGAAATGCTCGGCTTCGACAGCAGCAAGCATTTTCAGCGTTTCCCGCTGGGCTGGCGCATCGCTCACCTGATCTTCGCGCTGGCCACCATGGCGCTGGTGCTGACCGGCACGACAGCCCTGTTCGCCGGCAGTTCCTGGGCGCCGGTGGTCGCCAGGGGATTGGGTGGGCCGGAGAATGTGGCGCTGCTGCACCGCGTCGCCGTGGTGCTGTTCGTCGGCATCTTCTTCCTCCATCTGGTCTATATCCTCCAGCACCTGCTGCGCAAGCCGGGTTTCAAATGGTTCGGGCCCGATTCGTTGCTGCCGAACTGGAAAGATGTCCAGGATTGCATCGCCATGTTCAAATGGTTCGTCGGCCGCGGACCCAAGCCGTTGTTCGACCGCTGGGCCTACTTCGAGAAATTCGACTACTGGGCGGTGTTCTGGGGGGTCACAGTCATCGGCAGCAGCGGCATGTTGCTGGCCTTCCCGCACGTAACGGCGCAACACCTGCCGGGCTGGATATTCAACGTCGCCACGCTGGTGCATAGCGAGGAAGCCTTCCTCGCAGCGGTGTTCCTGTTCACGGTGCACTTCTTCAATAACCACTTCCGCCCGGACAAATTGCCGCCGCCGGACATCGTCATGTTCACCGGCACGCTGTCGTTGGCGGAGCTGAGGCGCGACCACCCGGCCCAGTACTACCGGTTGATGGAATCGGGCGAACTGGAGAAACACCTGGTCGATCTGCCGTCGCGACCGCTGACGCTGGGCTCGAACATTCTTGGCCTGGTGCTGATCAGCATGGGGCTCACGCTGTTGGTTCTGGTCGCCATTGGATTTTTCGCCGCTTAGCACGTGTTAAAAGGGAGGAAGCGGCGGCGCGCAGAGCACGCCGCCGCTTCCTTGTCGACCATGCCAAATCAGACCCTAGCTCGCTATAGCGCCCCCTTCTGGCTGCCCGGCGGCGACCTGCAGACCATCTGGGGCGCGCTGATCGCCAGCCCGGCGATGGCTTACCGGCGCGAGCGCTGGCAACTGCCGGACGGCGACTTCATCGACCTGGATTGGGTCGACGGCCCCGCGGAAGCGCCGCTGGTGGTGCTGTTTCACGGGCTCGAAGGCGATTCCCGCAGCGCCTACGCCTTGCATCTGATGGCGCAGGTGAAGCGGCGCGGCTGGCGCGGGGTCGTGCCGCACTTTCGTGGTTGTTCCGGCGAGCCGAATCGCTTGCCGCGCGCCTATCACTCCGGTGACAGTGCCGAGATCGACGCCATTCTGCGGCGTTTGCGGCAAGACCATGCGCTGCTCTTCGCCGCCGGTGTTTCGCTCGGCGGCAATGCGCTACTGAAATGGTTGGGCGAACAGGGCGAGGCGGCCCGAGCGGTGCTGCTGGCCGCCGCCGGCATCTCCGCGCCGCTCGATCTGCCGGCGGCCGGCGCGGCGCTGGATCAGGGCTTTGCCCGAGTCTATACGGCGCGTTTCCTGCGCACCCTGAAACGCAAGGCGCTGGCCAAGCTGGATCGTTTTCCGGGGCTGTACGATCGCCAGGCGGTCAAAGGGGTCAGCCGTATTGCCGCGTTCGACACGCTGGTGACCGCCAGACTGCATGGTTACCGGGATGCCGAAGACTACTGGCGGCGCTGCGCCAGCAAACCGTGGCTGGCGCACATACGCGTGCCGACGCTGGTCATCAACGCCCGCAACGACCCGTTCATGCCGGCGGCGGCGCTGCCCGCGCCAAGCGACGTCTCGGCGCACGTGACGCTGGACTTTCCCGCCCAAGGCGGCCATGTCGGTTTTGTCACCGGCCCGTTCCCGGGCGGATTCGACTGGCTGCCGCAGCGGGTGCTGGGCTATTTTGCCCGGGCTGCGGAATTCGAGTCCTAGTCAGCCAAATGCGCGCAGCGCTTCCAGCTTGGCCATCGCGGCACCGGAGGCCATCGCCGCCTGCGCCCGTTGCACGCCGTCTTGCAATGTGTCGGCGATGCCGGCGGCGTAGATGGCTGCGCCGGCATTCAGCGCCACCACATCGCGTTCCGCGCCGGGCGCGTTGCTCAGCGCTTTCAGAATGCGTTCGCGCGAGGCTTCCACGGTATCCACCTGCAAGGCGCGAATGTCGTGCGTGCTGAGGCCGAACTGTTCCGGGCTGAGCACGTACTCGCGCACCTCGCCGTCGCGCAATTCGCCGACCAGGGTTTCGCCGGAAATGGAGATTTCATCCAGCCCTTCGCGGCCGAACACGGTCAGCGCGCGCTGGCTGCCCAGGCGTTGCAGCACGCGCACCTGGATGCCGACCAGATCGGGATGAAACACGCCCATGACCTGGTTCGGCGCGCCGGCCGGGTTGGTCAGGGGGCCCAGGATGTTGAACAGCGTGCGCACGCCGAGCTCCTTGCGCACCGGCGCGGCATGCTTCATCGCGCTGTGGTAGTTCGGCGCGAACATGAAGCCGAGGCCGACCTGCTGAATCGCCTCCGCCACCCGTTCCGGCGGCAGATTGATATTGACGCCGAGCGCTTCCAGCACATCGGCGCTGCCCGATTTCGACGATACCGAACGGCCGCCATGCTTGGCCACCCGCGCGCCGGCGCCGGCTGCGACGAAGGCGGCGGCGGTGGAGATGTTGAAGGTGTGGGCGGAATCGCCGCCGGTGCCGCAGGTGTCGACCAGATGCGCGCTATCGACGACCGGCACCTTGGTCGCCAGTTCCCGCATGACGATGGCTGCCGCCGTGATTTCGCCGATGGTTTCCTTCTTCACGCGCAGCCCGGTGATCAGCGCGGCGATCATCACCGGCGACATTTCGCCGGCCATGATCTGGCGCATCAGCGACAGCATTTCATCGTGAAAGATTTCGCGATGTTCGATCAGGCGCAGCAGCGCTTCCTGGGGTTTCATTCAGCGGGTCTCCGTCAAAAAATTCTTCAGCAGCGCATGACCGTGCTCGGTCAACACCGATTCGGGATGGAACTGCACGCCTTCCACCGCCAACGTCTTATGGCGCACGCCCATGATTTCGCCGTCATCGGTCCAGGCGGTGATTTCCAGGCAATCCGGAATGCTTTCGCGCTCGATCACCAGCGAATGGTAACGGGTGGCGGTGAACGGGTTGGGCAGGCCGCGGAACACGCCTTTGTCGGCATGATGGATCGGCGAGGTTTTGCCATGCATCAACTGCTTGGCATGCACGATCTTGCCGCCGAAGGCCTGGCCGATGCTCTGGTGACCGAGGCACACGCCCAGCAGCGGAATGCGTCCGGCGAAGGCGGTGATGGCCGGCACCGAAATGCCCGCTTCGTTCGGCGTGCACGGCCCGGGCGAGATGACGATGCGGTCCGGCCGCATCGCCTCGATCTCGGCGACGCTGATCTCGTCGTTGCGGTGCACGCGCACGTCTTCCCCCAGCTCGCCGAAATACTGCACGAGGTTGTAGGTGAAGCTGTCGTAGTTGTCGATCATCAGCAACATGAATAATCCTAATGCATTGATTATTTTGAATTAATAACAATTATGCGGGGCATCTTCTCGAAGGTTTCCCATCGGCATGTCGCCCCGGGGCTATCCGCCATCGGCTGCATACACGCTTACGATCAGGCCTAATGAGGAGCAAAGCAGCCGCCGCATTTCAAGAAATTATCCCATGCTTAAGCCAGGCTGCTGCAGCCGCACAGACGGATCTTAGACGCCGGACTTCTGTTGGCGTGCTGGGGAAATCCCGATTCGGCTCAGAGTACGTTATTCGCCTGTCCGGCGACGACAGCCTGCAATCGGCTTGATCCGGCCGTAGTGCATGCCGGCCGAATTCAGGTAGAAACATCTCATTACATTTCTACTACAGACCGCAAACGCCTGGCTTACATCGCGCATTCAGACTGGCTTCACCTGCTTCGCATCCGCCAAGCGGGATACTTTCAGGAGTCAGTCATGAAAACCCCTTCATTAGTCAAAGCCTTGAGTCTGAGCGCCCTGCTGGCGATGTCCTTGAACACCGGTTTGGCGCAGGCCGACAACCGTTCCTGCCTGTTTGGCACACCGCCGCAAGCCGTCGCGCCGCAGGCAAATAATGTCGACGGCGGCAGCCAGGCCATGCTGAATTCGATGCAGCAGCAGATGAACCAGCAGATGGAGCGCATAGAACACAATCTGCGCAATGGCCAGATTTCGCCGATGCAGGCCGGCAAGCTGATGCGCGAGCAATGGGAGGCCATGCAATTCCAGCGCGGTTTCCTCGAGGGCGGCCGTATCGCGGGCGCGGGCAGCGTGGCCGGCGGCGAGTCTTGCGGCTTGCAGCAGGATGCCAAGGCCATCGCCGCAAAATTGGCGCCGGTGGTCGGCAACATGGCGGCGGAGGGCATGCAGACCGCTACGACCGTGATGCGGGCGATTGCACGCGGAGCGGATAAGTTAATCCGAGACGAAGCGCTGACGGATGAACGCTTCTGATCCTCGCGTCTGAGTTCGCGGCCGTGACGTCGACGTCACGGCCGCAATTCTTGCGACGCCCGCGCGGCGATCAGTTCTTCGCGCCGCTCATTGCGTTCAGCATCGCTTCCAGCCGGATCGCATCGACATAGCCGGGTATGCGTTTGCCGTTCGGGAAGATCAGCGCCGGCGTGCCGTCTATGCGCAGCTTGGCGCCGAGGGCGAGATTTGCGTCGATCGGGTTGTCGCAGTCACCCTTGCCGCCCGGCACGACGCCTTTCAGCATCAGATCCTGCCAGGCTTGGGCGCGGTCTTGGCTGCACCAGACCCGTTTGGATTTGAGGCCGGCATCGGGGTGCATCGGCAGCGGGTAGGCGAAGGTGTAGATGGTGACGTTGTCGAGCTTGGCGAATTCCGCTTCCGCTTTTCGGCAGTACGGGCAGTCCGGGTCGGAAAATACGGCCAGCTTGCGGCTTCCGTTGCCTTTGACGACCTTGATGGCATTGTCGAGCGGCAGGCTGTCCCATTTCACCTCGGACAATTTGTCCATGCGTTCGCGGGTCAGATTGCGTTTCGCTTTGACGTTGAGCAGATCACCCACCATCAGGTATTCGCCTTTGTCGTCGGAATAAACCACCAGCGGGCCTTGCTGGCCTGTGGTGACGACTTCGAACACGCCGTCGATCGGTGATTTTTCGATGCTGGTGATCTGGGTGCCGGGGAAGCTGCTTTCGATTGATTTTCGGATGTCGCTGTCGCCTGCTTGTGTGGCGGTGTAGGCAAAAACAGCGACCAGCGCCACGGCAAGTGCACTCAGTAGGGGTTTCATGGATGCTCCAAAGTTCGATTAAAGGACTGCGTGACGGGTCAAAGCCTGGTTGATCGGGTGAATCTGATCGGCGACGCTCATGCCCCAATTACGCAGTACGCGGGTGAGGCTGTCGTCGCGGGCAAAAAGTTTCTTGAGACTGCCGGTGGTGAATTGCATCGTGGCAACATCTTCCATACGGCGTGCGGCGTAGGCGGAGAGGCGGCCGATATCGCCAGCCGGGCCGCCGAGGCCGAGCGCTTCGGCCAGCAGGCGCGAATCGCGGAAGCCCAGGTTGACGCCCTGGCCGGCCAAGGGGTGGACGGTGTGGGCGGCATCGCCGATCAGGGCCAGGCCGGGCCGCACCCATTCATGCGCGCGGCGACGTTTGAGCGGGAAACCGGCGGCCGGTGTGATGCAATGCAGCTCGCCCACTACGCCGGCGCCGGCGACAGCGACCTGCCGAGCGAGTTCGGCCGCCGGCAGGTTCTGTAGTTCGGCGGCCCGTTCCGGCGGCGTCGACCAGACCATCGAGATGCGTTTGCCCGGCAGCGGCAGGTAAGCCAGTACGCCATCCGGGCGGAACCATTGGAAGGCGATGCCGCGATGCGGCTTTTCGGTGGCGAAGTTGGCGACTACGCCGACATGTTTGTAGTCCTCTTCATCGCAGCCGATACCCGCTTGCCCGCGCAACCAGGAATGCGCGCCGTCGGCGCCGATCAACAGGTCGGTCGTGATGTGTTCGCCATTGGCCAGTTGCAGCTGATGCTGCGGGCTCTGTCCCTCGCCCCAGATTATTGCGCTGGCCCGAGCCTGCAGCAGATGGACGTTGGGATGCCCGCGCAAGGTTTGCCAGAGCGCCATTTGCAGGCGGCTGTTCTCCGCGATCCAGGCCAGTTCCGGCAGGCCGGCATCGATCGCGTCAAAAGTCAGCCGCCCGCCGGCGTCGCCGTGTATCCGCATCGCATAAACCGCCTGCGCCCGGACCGGGTCCCGCCAGGCGCCGAGCGATTGCAGCCAGGCGACATTGCCCGGGCTGTAGGCGTAGATACGGCTGTCCCAGGTGGAGCTGTCCCGGTTCGCCTCCGGGCCGAGTGCGGCGGGCGGGCGGGGTTCCACCAGCGCGATGCGGTGCGGGCCGTTCTTGAGCGCGCTGGCCAGTGCGGCGCCATTGAGGCCGCCGCCGAGAATGACGATATCGAAGTGATCGGACACGGAGTGAAGTTCGGGAAGCGGGGTCCGCATCGTGACTGAGGATGCCGGCCAGTTCAACCCGGCGCTCTTTGCATCTCCGGCTCGGGCCGGCAAACAGGGCGGTTATCATCGCGCCGACTGATGGAGGATGGCATGGAAATCCTGTGGGCGGCGCTCGCCGGTTTGGCGGTCGGGATGTTGGTGTTGTTATGGCAGCGCGGCCGTTGGCTGGCGGAGGCGGCGCGGCTGCGCGAGCAGACGGCGGGCCTGAACGCGCAACTGGAGCAGGAGCGTCGCAGCGGCGACGAGCGGCGGCAACTGATGGCGGCGGCGGAGAAGCAGCTGGCCGACGCATTCAATGCGCTGTCGGCGCAGGCGCTGGCGCGCAACAACCAGGCGTTTCTCGATCTGGCGACGCAGAATCTGGCGCTGTTTCAGGAGTCTGCGAAGGGGGATCTGGCCGCGCGGCAGCTGGCGGTGGCAGGCCTGGTGCAGCCGTTGAGCGAGGAACTGGCCAAGCTGGCCGGACAGACCCAGGCGCTGGAAAAGGCGCGCGCCGAGAGCTACGGCCAGCTCAGCGAGCAGGTCAGAAGCCTGTTCGGCGCACAGCAGGAACTGCGCCAGGAAACCGGCCGTCTGGTCACGGCATTGCGGCGGCCCGAAGTGCGCGGCCGCTGGGGCGAGGTGCAGCTGAAGCGGGTGGTGGAAATGGCCGGCATGCTGGAGCACTGCGATTTTTTCGAGCAGGCAACCAGCGGCGACGGCCGTCGACCGGACATGCTGGTGCGTCTGCCCGGCGGCAAGACCGTCGTGCTCGATTCGAAAGCGCCGGTCGCAGCCTATCTCGAAGCGGTGGAGGCGGCGCACGAAGACGTTCGCGGCCGCGCACTGGCGCGCTTCGTGCAGCACGTGCGCACGCATATTCAGCAGTTGGCGGGAAAGCAGTATTGGGATCAGTTCGAATCGTCGCCGGAGTTTGTCGTGATGTTTCTGCCCGGCGAGTCGTTTTTCAGCGCGGCGTTGCAGCAAGACCCGGAGTTGATCGAATACGCCAGCGCGCAGAAGGTCATTCTGGCGACGCCGACCACGCTGCTGGCCTTGCTGAAGGCGGTGTATTACGGCTGGCGTCAGGAAGCGTTGGCCGAGAACGCGCGCCAGGTCAGCCAGCTCGGGGCGCTGCTGTATGAGCGTTTGTCCAAGCTGGGTGAGCACTGGAATAGTGTCGGCAAGAATCTGGGCCAGGCGGTGAAAGCCTATAACGACGCCACCGGCTCGCTGGAAACGCGCGTGCTGGTGACGGCGCGCAAGTTCGAGGAGTTGCAGGTGGCGCCGGAGGGCAAGTCGCTGCCGGCGGGTTGGCTGGTGGATCTGGCGGCGCGCCAGGTGCAGGCGCCGGAACTGGCCCCGCCGCCGCCCCGCGAGCATTGAACGTGGGCTCGGCCTGGATGCTGCTTGCCGGCGCGTGTTTCGCGTTGATGGGGGTATTCGTCAAGTTCGGCGTGGCATGGTTTTCCAGCCATGAGATGGTGTTCTATCGATCATTGGTCGGCTTGTTTCTGATGTTGGGCGGCATCGCGTTACACCAGGGCTGGCGCGGCGGATTGCAGATTTTCGGCCCGCATACCGGCTTGCAGATACGCCGCGGCCTGGTCGGTTTGCTGGCGCTGGCGACGTTTTTCTATGCGCTGGCGCGGCTGCCGTTGTCGGTGGCGATGACGCTGAACTACACCTCGCCCTTGTTTCTGGCTTTGTTGATGCCGTGGCAGCTGGGCGAACGTCCGCGCCCTGCGCAGTATGCGACCGTGGCGGCGGGTTTCGTCGGCGTGTTGCTGTTGCTGCGGCCTTGGCAAACCCCGGCCGGCGATCTGGTTGCCGGTCTGGTTGGTCTGTTTTCCGGCGTCATGGCGGCGTTTGCGTATATCCATGTCCGCAAGCTGGGGCGTTTGCACGAGCCGGAATGGCGCACGGTGTTCTGGTTTGCGCTGGTCTGTGCGATCGGCGCCGGCGCGTTGGCCAGCGTCGATCGCGGCTGGCATGGCGTCGCTACGCTGGATCAGGCCGGCGTGCTGCTGGCGCTCGGGGTGTTCGCCACCCTCGGCCAACTCGCGATGACGCGCGCCTACCGCACCGGCCAGACGGTGGTAGTGGCGAGTTTTGCGTACAGTACCGTGGTCTACGCAAGTATTCTGGATGTCCTAATCTTCAATGTAGAAATGCCGATAATGGCTTGGGCGGGTATTTGCATCACTGTGCTGGCCGGCGTGCTGGCGGCACGGCTTAACGAAAGGGCCGCAATATGATTGCCATCAATAGTCGCGATAACTTGATCTCTGCCTCAGTCATGGGCGAATTCACCCTGACGGATTACAAGGATTTCGAGCAGCACGTCGTACATAACATCGAGTTCGAGGGCGGCGTGAACCTGTTGCTGGATTTGCGCGATATGGTGAGCTACACGCTGGATGTGGTCTGGGAGGAGATACGCTTTGCGCGCGAGCATCGCTACGATTTTCGCAAGATCGCCGTGGTGACCTCCGATGAATGGATGGTCTGGATATCCTGGTTGAACCGATTGTTTGTCGATGCCGAACTGCGCGTTTTCGATGACCCGTCGATGGCGCAGGAGTGGCTGGACGCCGCCGGATAAGCGTTCGGGCCTGACCGCCTGTCGCCAGCCGGGAACGGGCCGCCGCCCCAGCCTGCGACGGCATTGGGGGGCTTCCTGGTCGGCGCGCGCTCTCGCCGGCTTCTAGCGGCAAGGCTGCGGCCGGAGAGCCGCGCCCGCTGGACGCGCGCTGGCCGGGTATCGGCGGCGGCTCAGACCGCAGCAGGCGGCTCTTCAATGATTTCGAAGTCGTGCGTCATCTCGGCGGTCTTGCCCAGGATGATGCTGGCCGAACAGTATTTCTCGGCGGACAATTTGATCGCCCGATCGACGATTTCGGGTTTCAGATTGCGGCCGCGCACGGTGAAGTGCATGTGGATCTTGGTGAATACCTTGGGGTGCTCGTTCGCCCGCTCGGCGCTGACTTCCACCTCGCAGCCGATGACGTCCTGGCGGCTTTTTTTCAGGATCATGACCACGTCCACCGAGGTGCAGCCGCCGGCGCCCATCAGCAGCATTTCCATCGGCCGCGGTCCCATGTTGCGGCCGCCGATGTCCGGCGAGCCGTCCATGATCATGGCGTGGCCGCTTTCCGATTCGGCCATGAAGCAGACGTTCTCAACCCATTTGACGCGCGATTTCATTGTGCTTTCTCCAATCGTTCAGTTGCGGATACGGTACCAAAGCAGGCCGATCCATTCGTGAGCGGCCAACCAGCTGGTGTGCAGCGCACTCGCATTCGGTACGAAATCGAGCGGCTTGCCGGCAGCGGGCAATGAATACCCTGTGCCGGCGGGAATGACGTGTAAGCCCAGCATTTCGAATTCCGGCACGGCGCGAGCCAGATGCCAGGCATGGGTAACCAGGTAGATGCGCTCGACGCCGGCTTGTTTCAGCAAGCGCGCCGAGAAACGCGCGTTCTCGCGTGTGTTGTTGGACTGGTTTTCCACCCAGCGCACGTCCTTGACGGCGAATTCCTGTTTCAGGCTGGCGCGCATCATCTCGCTCTCGGCAAGGCCGCCTTCCGGGGCGCCGGCCGTGACCAGAACGGGTTTGTTCAATTCTTTCGCGAGCCAGGCGCCGTAGCGGACGCGTTCCAGCGTGAAACGCCCCAATGTATCGCCGCCGTACTCGACGGAATTGTGAATGCTGCCGCCGCCGAGAATGACGATGGCATCCGCTTCCTTGCCGGTGAAGGCGACGGGCGGCGGTTTCAGGCTGTCGAGCAGAAAGTTGGCGATGATCGGGGTGGACAACAACCCGATCGAAACCAGGCTGAATGCGATCAGACCTCGTCCCAGCGCGAGTCGACGCTTGAGCAGGCCGAGGCCGATCAGACCCGGGATCAGCAGCGAAGTCGGCGGCAACAGCAATCCCGCGATAAAGTTGGTCAGCAGCCAGGATGTCGACATGCGCGGATTATCGCGTTTTTCCGACTGGCGGACCTTCCCGCTATTCAGCGTGTACTGTCCAGGCGGGGCGACGGGAGTGAAAGTGCGTTTGACAGCGCTGGGTTAGCCCCATAAAATCCGCGGCTTTTCTGTAGTCCCCCTTTTGGATCGCAACATGAAAACCTTCTCCGCCAAGCCCCACGAGGTCCAGCACGGCTGGTATCTGGTGGACGGCACCGACAAAGTGCTGGGCCGTATGGCCTCCGAGATCGCCCGCCGCTTGCGTGGCAAGCACAAGGCCATCTTTACCCCCCATGTGGATACCGGCGACTATATCGTCGTGGTCAACGTCGACAAGCTGCGTGTAACCGGCAACAAGGCGGAAGACAAGACGTATTACCGCCATACCGGCTACCCTGGCGGCATCAAGGAGACCAATTTCTCCAGCATGCAGGACCGTTTCCCCGGTCGTGCGCTTGAGAAAGCAGTCAAGGGCATGCTGCCCAAAGGTCCTCTGGGCTACGCCATGATCAAGAAACTCAAGGTTTATGCCGGTGGCGAACATCCGCACGCTGCGCAGCAACCGAAAATTCTGGAAATCTGAGGAACCCGACCATGATTGGTGATTACTACTACGGCACCGGCCGTCGCAAAAGTTCTGTGGCCCGTGTGTTTGTCAAAGCGGGTTCCGGCAACATCGTCGTCAACGGCAAGCCGGTTGACCAGTATTTCTCGCGTGAAACCGGTCGCATGATCGTGCGTCAGCCTTTGGTGCTGACCGAGCGTTCCGCCAGTTTCGACATCATGGTAAACGTCAATGGCGGCGGCGAAACCGGTCAGGCCGGCGCAGTTCGCCACGGCATTACGCGTGCATTGATTGAATACGATGCCGAACTCAAAGGCGCTTTGAAGAAAGCCGGCTTCGTCACTCGTGACGCACGTGAAGTTGAACGTAAGAAAGTCGGTTTCCACAAGGCCCGTCGGCGCAAGCAGTTCTCCAAGCGCTGATTTATGGTTCTGGTGTTCAGAAAGCCGCCTATTCAGGCGGCTTTTTGTTTTCTACAGAGCATCCTTCAAGGAGAAATTTCATGATCAAGGCAGGCATTGTCGGCGGCACGGGCTACACCGGCGTCGAACTTCTCAGGCTTCTCGCTCAGCATCCCGATGTGGAATTGACCGCCATCACCTCGCGCAAAGAGGCGGGCATGCCGGTGGCGGAGATGTTTCCTTCGTTGCGCGGCCGCGTATCGCTGGCGTTTTCCACGCCGGAAGACGCGCCGTTGAAGTCGTGTGACGTGGTGTTTTTCGCCACGCCCAACGGCGTCGCGATGCAGCAGACGCGGGAGCTGCTTGATGCCGGCGTGAAAGTCATCGATCTGGCTGCCGATTTCCGTATTCAGGACATCGCCGAATGGTCCAAATGGTATGGCATGGAGCATGCCTGTCCGGATCTGGTGGCTGAGGCGGTGTACGGCCTGCCGGAGATCAACCGTGACAAGATCAAGGGTGCGCGCCTGATCGCGAATCCAGGTTGCTATCCGACGGCCGTGCAACTGGGTTTTCTGCCTTTGCTGGAAGCCGGCGTGATCGATACCGGCTGGATGGTCGCCGACTGCAAGTCCGGAGTTTCCGGCGCCGGGCGCAAGGCCGAAATCGGCGCATTGTTTGCCGAGGCTTCCGATAACTTCAAGGCCTATGCCGTACCCGGCCATCGGCACTGGCCGGAAATTCGCCAAGGCCTCGCGCGCATGGTCGGACAGGACGTCGGCTTGACCTTTGTGCCGCATCTGACGCCGTTGATTCGCGGCATCCACGCCACGCTGTACGCCAGGCTGAACAAGGATGTCGACTTGCAGGCGCTGTTCGAGGCGCGCTATGCCGATGAATTCTTTGTCGATGTGTTGCCGGCCAAGTCGCACCCGGAAACGCGTTCAGTGCGCGCTTCCAACCTGTGCCGCATCGCCGTGCATCGCCCGCAAGGCGGCGAGGGTGGCAACAATGTCGTCGTGGTTCTGTCGGTGATCGACAATCTGGTCAAAGGCGCTGCCGGCCAGGCGGTTCAGAACATGAATATCCTGTTCGACCTGCCGGAAAACAGGGCGCTAGCCCAGATTCCCGTAATGCCTTGATTTTTTGCAGCGAACCCCCACCTACGGCGTGGTTGACGGTGACCGCTCCGACGCCAATAATGCTCCGCATACCGATTTGAATTGAAAGGAATACCTTATGAATGCCGCTACCGAAATGAGCCCCTTTAACTTTACCGACAGCGCCGCCAACAAGGTCAGGGCGCTGATCGAAGAAGAAGGCAATCCCGAGTTGAAACTGCGCGTTTTCGTCACCGGCGGCGGCTGTTCCGGTTTCCAGTACGGTTTCACCTTCGATGAAGTCACCAACGAAGATGACATGGTCATGGAAAAGAACGGCGTTACGTTGCTGGTCGATCCGATGAGCATGCAGTACATGATGGGCGCGGAGGTTGACTACACCGAAGGCCTGGAAGGCGCACAGTTCGTGATCAAGAATCCGACAGCTACGTCGACCTGCGGTTGCGGTTCTTCTTTCTCGGCCTGAATCCGGTTCAGTTCCGCTGGGCGGCGCAAGCCGCCCTTTTTATTTGTCAGTTTGGAATCGCAATGGCTGAGAAATTTACCAAGGTCGTCTGCCCGACGTGCGGCGCGGTCGTCGCATGGCGGCCGGAAAACGCTTTTCGTCCTTTTTGCAGCCAGCGCTGCAAAATGATCGACTTGGGCGCCTGGGGGAATGAGCGTTACAAGGTGCCGTCAGAACATGACGAACTGGCAGACGATCGAGACCAGGCTGGCTGAGAGCGTCTGCCGCAGCCTGGTATTCAGCGTTTGAAGGTCTGCACGCCGTCTTGGGTGCCCATCAGGCAGACGTCGGCGCCGCGCCGCGCGAACAAGCCGACGGTGACCACGCCGACGATCTGATTGATCTCGCTTTCCATCGCTACCGGGTCGAGTATGTTCATACCATGCACATCCAGGATGACGTTGCCGTTATCGGTGGTGAAGCCGCTGCGCAGCACCGGGTTGCCGCCCATCTTGACCAGCTGACGGGCGACGTAGGAACGCGCCATCGGGATGACTTCCACGGGCAGCGGGAATTTGCCCATCACATCGACCAGCTTGCTCTGGTCGATGATGCAGATGAATTTTTTCGCGCAGGCCGCGACGATTTTTTCCCGCGTCAGCGCGCCGCCGCCGCCTTTGATCATGGCCATGTGGCGGGTGATTTCGTCGGCGCCATCGACATAGACTTCCATCTCGCCGGCTTCATTCAGATCGATCACGCGGATGCCGACCTTCTTCAGACGTTCGGCGGTGGCGACGGACGACGCGACGGCTGCATCGATGCGGCCTTTGACATCGGCCAGGGCATCAATGAAAAAATTGGCGGTGGAACCGGTGCCGACGCCGATGATGCCGGCCGGCACATATTCGATCGCGGCGCGCGCGGTGGCTTGTTTCATTTCGTCTTGGGTCATCATGATGCGTTTCTCAGTGGTTTGAAGTTGTGTGTTTGAAGTTCGCTCGATAGGCCTGAGAATAGCGAGCTTTTCCGGCCCCATCAAACTTCATGTGCATCCCTCCACCTCAACCACAGCCAGCCGTATGACCGATTATCTGGAGCGCATCCTTCTCGCCCGTGTTTACGACGTGGCGATCGAATCTCCGCTGGACATGGCGACCAATCTTTCGCGACGGCTGGGCAATACCGTCTTGCTCAAGCGCGAGGACATGCAGCCGGTGTTCTCCTTCAAATTGCGCGGCGCCTACAACAAGATGGCCGGCCTGACGCGCGCCCAGCTCGATCGCGGCGTGGTGGCGGCCAGCGCCGGCAACCATGCCCAGGGGGTCGCCCTGGCGGCGCAGGTGCTGGGCTGCGAGGCGGTCATCGTGATGCCGGCGACCACGCCAGGCATCAAGGTGGATGCCGTCGCCAAACGCGGCGCCAAGGTGGTGTTGCATGGCGATTCCTACGATGACGCCTACCAGCGCGGCATGGAAATTTCCGCAGCGGAGGGCAAGGTATTCGTGCATCCGTACGACGATCCGGAAGTGATCGCCGGCCAGGGCACCATCGGCATGGAACTGCTGCGCCAGGCGCGCGCGCCGATCGACGCCATCTTCGTGCCGGTCGGTGGCGGCGGCCTGATCGCCGGCATCGGCGCCTATATCAAGCGCTTGCGGCCGGAAATCAGGATCATCGGCGTGGAGCCGGAAGATGCCGATGCGATGGCGCGCAGTCTATGCAAGAAGGAGCGCATCACCTTGCCGCAGGTCGGCATCTTCGCCGATGGCGTGGCGGTGAAGCGGGTCGGCGAAGAAACCTTTCGCTTATGCCAACTCTATGTGGATGAAATCATCCGGGTCAGCAACGACGCCATCTGCGCTGCGATCAAGGATGTCTTCGAAGACACGCGCTCAATCCTCGAACCGGCCGGTGCGCTTGGCGTCGCCGGCATCAAGGTCTGGGCGGAACGCGAGCAGGCCAAGGACAAGCATCTGGTGGCCATCGCCAGCGGCGCGAACATGAATTTCGATCGCCTGCGTTTCGTCGCCGAGCGGGCGGAACTCGGCGAGAAGCGCGAGGCCGTCCTGGCGGTGACGATCCCTGAAAAGCCGGGCAGCTTCAAGGCGTTCTGCTCGCTGTTGGGCGCACGCGCCATTACCGAATTCAACTATCGCTTCGCCGATGCCAACGTGGCGCACATTTTCGTCGGCGTGCAGGTGCCCGACCGCAGCGAACTGGACAAGTTGCTGGCCGCCTTGGCCGAGCAGGGCTTGGCGGTGCTGGATTTGTCCGATAACGAAATGGCCAAACTGCACATTCGGCATCTGGTCGGCGGGCGTGCGCCGCAAGCGGAGAACGAAGTGCTGTATCGCTTTGAATTCCCGGAGCGTCCTGGTGCGCTGATGCGGTTTCTCAACAGCATGAGCCACGCCTGGAATATCAGTCTGTTTCACTACCGCAACCACGGTGCGGATTACGGCCGCGTGCTGATCGGCATCCAGGTATTGCCGGAGCAACAGGACGAGTTCCAATCCTTCCTCGATGGCCTGGGCTATCGCTACTGGAATGAAACGCGCAATCCAGCGTATGCGTTGTTCCTGAAATGAAAAACGCCCCGAAGCCGGGGCGTTTTTCATTTCGCGACGAGCTCACTCCTTTTTCGCCGGGCAGGTGCTCATACCCAGCAGCGGGTAGACCGGACAGAATTTGAACAGGCCCGTGGCCAGCGGCACGATGCCTATCCAGGCCCAGACCGGTCCGTCAAACGCGGCCGCCCAAACCATCAAGGCCAAGCCAACAACAATGCGCAGGATGCGATCGATACCACCGACGTTTGCGTTCATGATGAGTCTCCATGTGAGTTGATCAGGAAAATGCTCCCGATAGGTTGGCAGTTAATCGGGCCGAGCTGGTCGACTCGGTCACTAGAGTTACACCGGTTATAGCGGCCAGGGTGGCGATGAGACGAAAAAAGGCGCCGCAAGTTTCCTTGCGGCGCCTTTTTTCTCGGTTCTTACGCGAGCGAAATCAGGTGTTCTGAATCACGATGCTGGGGAATTTCGAGGAATGATCCACCGCCAGATCGCCGACTTTCACCGCGACGCGGCGGGCAATCTGACGATAGATTTCAGCGATGCGGGATTCCGGTTCCGCCACCACGGTGGGTTTGCCGGAGTCGGTTTCTTCGCGGATACGGATATCCAGCGGCAGCGCGCCGAGGAATTCATTGCCGTAATCCTTGCACATGCGCTCGCCGCCGCCCTCACCGAAGATGCGTTCTTCATGGCCGCACTGGGAACAGATATGCAGGCTCATGTTTTCCACCACGCCGAGGATGGGCACGCCGACTTTCTCGAACATTTTCAGGCCCTTGCGAGCGTCGATCAGCGCGATGTCCTGCGGCGTGGTGACAATCACCGCGCCGGTAACCGGTACGCGCTGCGCCAGCGTGAGCTGGATGTCGCCGGTGCCGGGCGGCAGATCGACGACCAGATAATCCAGGTCCTTCCATTTGGTGTTGTTGAGCAGTTGCTCGAGGGCTTGCGTGACCATCGGGCCGCGCCAGACCATCGGCGTCTCCACATCGATCAGGAAGCCGATGGACATGGCTTGCAGGCCATGGCCGAGCATGGGTTCCAGATTCTGGCCGTCGGGCGATTCCGGGCGGCCGTGGATGCCCAGCATGGTGGGCTGCGAGGGGCCATAAATGTCGGCGTCGAGCATGCCGACATTGGCGCCTTCGGCCGCCAGCGCCAAGGCCAGATTGACGGCGGTGGTGGATTTGCCGACGCCGCCTTTGCCGGAAGCGACTGCGATGATGTTCTTGACGCCAGGGATCAGTTTGACGCCCTTCTGCACGCTGTGAGCGACGATCTTCCAGGAAATATTGGCCTGTACGCTCGCCACGCCGGCGACGCTTTTGATCTTGTCCTCGATCATCTTGCCGATTTCGTTCATCACCATCTTGGCGGGATAGGGCAGCACCACATCGAGGCTGACCGCGCCAGCATCCACCTTGATGTTGCGGGCTGATTTCGTGGCGATGAAATCCTTCTGGGTGTTGGGATCAATGAGTTCTTTGAGTGCGGCTTGCACTTGTTCTACGGAAACCGACATGGTCTGACCTCTGAGTGGGAAAAGAATGGGGTTGATGCAGATGTAACGCGATTGCGAGTGCGTGCTAAATGAAGACGATCGATCGCATTTCAAGATCAATCATTACCTGATCATTTTACTCGGGTTATGCCCTGGCGAGGCCTACCCACAAGAGTAGGGGAAGCGGGAGGCGACAAAGCGTACCGGGCTGCGAACTCAAGGGCAGACATCCAGGCGGCCGTCTTTCCAGCACAGCTTGCGCAGTGTCTTGGGCGGTTTGCCGGCGGGTTTGGGCTTTCTAAGGAGCTTCGGTTTTACGCTCGGCTTCATGGTGACTTCGACAGGTTGTGTCGATGCCGCGGCCATGGCGGGAGGCGGCGCAGCAGGCTGGATGGCTGCGGACGACGGGGGCTCGGCAATGATGGGAATCGCTGTTGGCGGCTCCGGTTCGCTGGCAGCGCTGAGCGGGGGGGAGGGGGCGGCCGGCACAGATTGCGGTGTGGGCGGCGCAGCCGCTTCGGGGCCGGGTGCAGGTGGTGATGTCGGAACTGATGCAGGCGGCGCTAACTCGGGCGCCAAGGCAGCCGGTACGGCAGGGGAAGCCGACATGGGAGGCATGGTTGCGGGCGGGACGTTCCAGTACGGCAGCGACCAGAGCCAGAAGGGTGTCGGAAACGGCATTGCCTGAGCGGGCATGGGGGCCGGAACGGCCCAGACCGGGGGCATCGGCCAGTACTGGATTACCGGCCAGAACGGCGTTTGCGGCCAGCCGGGCTGTTGTGGCCAGACGACCGTCGAAAACATGGCCAGTGATCCAACGATCAGGCTACGAATCACGGACATCTCATCCCCATTGCTCAGGATTATGTGCAACCAGCTTCAGTACCGGCGCTTGTGCGCGCAGCGCGGCAACGACTTCGGTCATGATGCCGGGACGATATTTCAGGGATACCCAAAGCACATTGATCTTCAGGTTGAAATCGGCAAACACCACCCAGCGTTCAAAATTCGCCAGCACCCCTTGAATAGCGTGCATCAAATAGTCGATTTCATGGGCCGGACGATGCTTGAACCCCGGCGCCAGCATCATGAAATCAACGTAGGGATGGCCTTCGCTGTCGCGTTTGGGGGCCAGCTTCCAGAGCGGCTCGCCACACTCCCACTGGCCCGTGTTGCCGGGCAGCGTTTGGGGGCGGGTGGCCAGCTTCACGCTATCTGCCGAGTTCGACGCCCAGTTCGGCGAAGGTGCCGGCCACGCCGGCGGTTTCGACATGAGCGCCGAGCTGCCGGCTGATCTGCGAGACCGAGAACATGCCGCGCAGAATCTGGCTGCGGTCCGGCGTACGTTCCACGGCCAAGGCGTGTTGGCGGCCTTGCGCTTTCAGCGTGGCGACGATGTTGCCGACTTTGGCGTTTTGCAGGTCATCCATGCACAGGACTTCAAGCTTTTCGCGCGGCGTCATGATGTCTTTCACCATCACGTCGGAATGGCGTATGCCCTGGGTTTGCACGACTTGCATGGGTTTTTCACCGGTCAGGTCGGTCGACGTGATCAGTCCAAGGATGTGATTCTGATCATCCACCACCAGCAGCATGCGTACCCCGCGATGGATCATCTTGGCGCGTGCCGCCTCGATCGTCTCCAGAGGAAAGATCGTATAGGCGGTGACGATCCTGAAATCGGTCATCACATCGGCGGCCGGCTGCTCAAGCATGACCTGCTCGGGCAAGGCCTGACGCGGCTTGTGGAATGTGGCGCCCTTTTGCAGGGGGGAGGTGGGGATGACCGTAAAGTTTGTGCTCACGATAAGGCTCGCTCAGTATGTTTTTTGTTAGGTTGATCCGAAGACCGGATGAAATATGAAAAAAACTGGCTACGCGACTCAGCTGCGACCGACGCCATGCGTGCGCATGCCCAGCATGTACGGGTGGCATGCGCGCGGATGCTCGGCGCCGACATTCAAATAGCGCTCCAGTTCGCTCAGTGCCGTACGGTAGACCTCGCGCTTGAACTCGACAACGTCTGCCGCCGGCGCCCAATACTCGTGCCAGCGCCAGGCATCGAACTCGGGGTGTTCAGATGCGCGCAAGCGGACATCGCAATCGCGTCCCACCAGGCGCAGTAAAAACCAGATCTGCTTCTGGCCGCGGTAATGCCCGCGCCATTCGCGTTTCATCCAGTCGCGCGGCACTTCATAGCGCATCCAGTTGCGGGTGCGTCCAAGAATGCGCACATGTTCCTGCGCCAACCCCACTTCTTCCATCAGCTCACGATACATGGCCTGTTCGGGGCTCTCGCCATGCTTAATGCCGCCCTGGGGAAACTGCCATGAGTTCTGACGGATGCGTTTGCCCCAGAAAACTTCATTGCGTGCATTGCAGATGATGATGCCCACGTTCGGCCGGTAACCGTCTTTATCGATCATGGCCGCCTCGAATCAATACTTAACTGAATCGAATTTTCCCACCCTTCAACCGGGATGGAAAGCATTGCGATGGCAGTGGAAACGCTGGCGCTTTAGCGCTTGGGATTTCGGCGCGCAGCTTGCAGGCGCAACCGGCTTGTCGCGACCCGTGCGATGAAAATCAAACGATGAAGGCGTCGCTTGAAGCCGGGTTCCAATTGCGCATGCGCGTCACGAACGCCTCGAATTCCAGGTCCAGCAGCGTTTCCAGTCGGTTTGCTTCACGCATCAATTGGGCCATGCCGACCGGCGGCAGCGGTTTGCGAAAAGCGAACACGATGATGTTGCCCTTTTTTTCCGCCGGCAGTTGCAGCACATGTTCGCCGAAGGCGCGGGCCAGGCGGTCGAAATAGCGCGGGTAGTATTCATCCGAGCCCCACAGATTGAACACGGCAACGCCGCCGGGCCGCAGCATGGCCTTGCAGGCGCGGTAGAACTCGGGACTGGATAAGGCTTCGACGATGCGCTTGGCATCGTAACCGTCCACCAGCAAGACATCCTGGCTGTCCGGATGGGCATGCACGAATGCCGCGCCATCGCCGGTGATGACCGAAAGCCGCTCGTCATCCTGCGGCAGCAGAAAATAGGCGCGCGCAGCGGCCACCACTTCCGGGTTGATTTCCAGCGCTGTCAGCCGGCATTCCGGCAGATGGCGGTGGATGTACTTGGCGATGGAGCCGCCGCCCAGGCCGATCAGCGCAATATCCCTGGGCGCACGGTGAAACAGCAGAAAAGCCATCATCGCGCGGGTGTATTCCAAATCCAGCGCATAAGGCTCCTTGATGCGCATGGCGCTTTGCACGGCCGGGCCGCCCAGATGCAGGAAACGAATGTCGTTGCGTTCGCTGATTTCGACCGGGGCGTGGCCCGGACTGCGGCGGCGTGAGAAGAGGCTCATGATGATTCCGGAATAGACCCGGGGTTGAATTGAACCTGCGCGAGAATACTTCAGGCAGGCCGTTCGGCTAAAATGAAATCCACTTCAATTCTTTTGGGCGATCAGGCGATGGACTACGAAAAAGCGCGCTTCAACATGGTGGAACAGCAGATTCGTCCCTGGGAAGTGCTCGATCCCCGGGTGCTGGACCTGCTGCACAAGGTCAAACGCGAAGATTATGTCCCGCAGGTTTATCGCTCCCTGGCCTTTGTCGATATGGAGATTCCGCTCGGCGAGGGTGAGATGATGTGGGCGCCCAAGGTTGAGGCGCGCGTCTTGCAGGCCTTGCAGTTGAAAGGCCAGGATCGGGTGCTGGAAGTGGGGACCGGCAGCGGATATTTCACGGCATTGATGGCGCATCAGGCCGGCGTGGTAGTCACGGTGGAATTGCGCGCTGATCTGAAAGTCGAGGCTGAGGCCAAATTCAGGGCGCATGGCCTGACCAATATCCAAAGCCGTCAGGGCGATGCCGCACAAGACTGGACCGATGACGGCGGTTTCGATGTCATCGTCCTGACCGGATCCACGCCCTTGTTGCCGCCGGCCTACCTCAAGCGGCTCAGCCCGGGCGGACGCCTGTTCGCCATCGTCGGCGAAGGCGATGCGATGGCGGCCACACTGGTGACTTGCCTCGCACCCGCCAGCTACCGCACCGACCGCTTGTTTGAAACGTGTGTACCGGTGCTGAAGAATGCGCTGGAGCCGGAGCGTTTCGTTTTCTGATGCGGCGGGCCTGATGCGTCAACTCCGTCCCACCGAGCTCAAGTCCTGGCTCGATGATGCGCAACGCGCCAAGCCGTTGCTGCTGGATGTGCGTGAACCTTGGGAGTTCGAGCGCTGCCACATTGCGGGCGCCGAGCTGATGCCGATGAGCCAGTTTCAGTCGACGTTTGCGCAGCTGGACCCGGATCGGGAAACGGTGGTGATTTGCCATCATGGCGTGCGCAGTTTTCATGTCGCCCGCTTTCTCGAACACAATGGCTTTGAAAACGTGATCAACCTGAGCGGCGGCGTAGATGCCTGGGCCAAAGAAGTTGATCGTCAAATGCCTGTTTACTGAGCGAGTGAAAAAATAATGCGCCGGACCTTGCTACTTACAGCGCTGCTGCTTGCGCTCCCCGCCTTGGCTGACACTGCCAAGCTCAGTGCGATCTATCAGTTGGCGCGAGAGAACGATGCCGAATACGCCGCCGCTCAAGAGAGCGCCAAGGCCGGACAGGAGAAGATTCCACAGGGGCGAGCCGGCTTGCGGCCCAGCATCAACCTCGGCGCCAACACGCGTTACAACGAGTCGCGCGGCAGTTTGGGTTCCCGGGAATACAACTCGAGCAGCGTTTCCCTTACGCTGACCCAGCCGCTCTACCGCAAGCAGAATCTGGAAGCCTATGAACAAGCCAAGGTTCAGGCGCTGCTGTCGGAACAGCAACTGAAGCTGGCCGAACAGAAACTGCTGTTGTCCGTCGCGCAAGCCTATTTCGCCGTCCTGCAGGCGCAGGATGTGCTCGCCACCGCGCAAGCGCAGAAGCAGGCCTTCGCCGAACAGCTGGCGCAGGCGCGCAAGAGTTTTGAAGTCGGCGCCGCCACCATCACCGATACCCACGAAGCCCAGGCGCGCTACGATCTGACCACGGCGCAGGAAATCGCGGCTCAGAATGATCTGGAAGTGAAACGTCGCGCGCTGGAAAAATTCATCAACAGAGAAAGTCCGGAGCTGGCGCGTTTGAGCGTCGGCGCGAAATTGGGCTTGCCGGAGCCCAACAACATGGATGCCTGGGTCAAGCAGGCGGAAGCGGACAGCCTCGCGGTACACCTCAATCAGTCTGCGCTCGAACTGGCGCGCCGCGACGTCGAGCGCCTGCGCGGCGGCCATCTGCCGACGCTGGATTTGTCCGCCAGCTATAGCGACAGCCGCAATCCGTCCGCGGTGGTGAATTCCAGCCGCTCCGGGGTGTTGGGCCTGGAATTCGGCTGGGCGTTGTACCAGGGCGGCGCCATCGACTCGCGGGTGCGTGAGGCCGTCGCGCTGCAGGAGAAATCCCGTTTTGAACTCGACAATGCCCGCCGCCAGGCGCGGCTTGAAGCCCGGCAAGGTTTCCTGGGCGTACTCTCCGGCGATGCTCAAGTGAGGGCGCTGGAGCAGGCGCTGGTGTCCAGCGAGGCGCAGTTGAAATCGACCAAACTCGGCCTGGAAGTCGGCGTACGCACCCGCGTCGACGTCCTCAATGCGCAGCAACAATTGTTTACCGCGCGGCGCGATCTGGCCGCCGCGCGCTATCAAACCCTGGTTGCCGGCCTGCAGCTCAAGGCCGCGGCCGGAAGTCTGGATGAGGCTGACCTCAAAGCGGTCGATGCGCTGTTGAACTAGGCGCTTATCTAGCGCGCAAGTGCGCCTGCGCGGTCCAGACGGGCTCGAGCATGTCCAGCGTGCGTTGCGTCGCGCCGCGATTGCGTTCGGCAAAATCCCGGCCCGCACGGGCCATGATCTGCCGGCGTTCGGCGTCGTCGTGCAAGGTTCGCAGCGCCGCCAGCAGGGCTTCGCCGTCGGTTACCCGCTGCGCCGCGCCGGCCGCCACCGCTTGATCGGCGGCTTCGCTGAAGTTCCAGGTATGCGGGCCGATCAGCGCCGGGCATCCCATCATCGCCGCCTCGATCAAGTTCTGTCCGCCAAAGGGCAACAGGCTGCCGCCGATGTAGGCCACATCGGCAGCGGCGTAATACGCCGCCATTTCGCCCATGCTGTCGCCGAGGAAGACGTTGATATCGGCGGCAAGCGCGCTCTCCGGTTGCGGGTTCGACGCACTCCGGCGCGCCCAGGGCCGCCCGCGCGCCGCGATCAAGCGCGCCACTTCCGCGAACCGCTGCGGATGCCGCGGCACCAGGACCAGCACGACATCGGGGCAGTTGAGCCGATCGAGCGTCGCCAGCAGCAAGGGCTCTTCGCCCTCACGCGTGCTCGCCGCCAGCCAGACGAAACGGCCGTCGAAGCGTTGCTGCAGTGCATGCGCGCGCTGCTCGGTTGCGGGCGGCGGGCTGACGTCGAATTTCAGATTGCCGCTGATCCGAACCGCCGTCGCGCCAAGCGAGGCAAAGCGGTTCGCGTCATCTGCCGTTTGCGCCGCCAGGCCGCGCAACGACTGCAAGGCCGGCGCCGCCAGCCGGCGAACGCGGGCATAGCCGCGGGCGGAGCGCTCGGACAGGCGGGCATTGACCAGAAACAACGGCAAATCGCGCGCCTTGCAGGCGGCAAACAGATTCGGCCAGAGCTCCGTTTCCATGATCACCCCGATCTCTGGGCGCGCCCGTTTCAGGAACAGGCTGACCAAGGGCGGCAAATCGTAAGGCAGATACGCCTGTTCAAACAGCGCGCCGGCCTCCTCGCCGAACAGGATACGACCGGTTTCGCGGCCGGTCGGCGTGGTGTGGGTCAGCAGTATGGCGGCATCAGGATGCTTTTCCCGCCAGGCGAAAATCAGCGGCGCCGCGGCGCGCGTCTCGCCCACCGAAACGGCGTGTATCCAAAGGCGCGGCGGGCCGTCCCAGGTTCGCACCCAGCCCAGGCGTTCAGGCCAGTGCCGCAAATAATCCGGTTGCCGACGCGCGCGCCAAAGCAGGTGCAGAAAGGCCAAGGGAAGCAGCAGCAGCCAGGCCAGGGAATAGAGCAATCGCATCAGCCGGATGGTATTCAAGCGCCGCGCCGCTGTCTTGAAATTCCAGCGGCAAAGCGGTTTCCATGGTTTTCTCCGTAGTGACATCCTACGGGTCGGCGACTACCATGCGCCGTCTACTCAGGGGGAGCCGCAATGAAAGTCTTGGTCACTGGAGCCGCCGGATTCATCGGCATGCATGTCGCACAAATTCTGCTCAAACGCGGCGATGACGTGGTCGGCATCGACAATCTGAACGACTATTACGATCCCGCCCTCAAGCTGGCGCGTCTGGAACAACTCAAGCCCTACCCGAATTTCCGCTTCGTGCGTGGCGATATCGCCGACCGGGTGGTGGTGGAAGACCTGTTCGCCGCCGAGCAGTTCAACCGCGTCATCAACCTGGCCGCCCAGCCCGGGGTGCGCTACTCGCTGAAGAACCCGTATGCCTATATCCAGACCAATCTGGTCGGTTTCGGCAATTTGCTGGAAGGCTGCCGCCACAACGGCGTCGAGCATTTCGTCTACGCCAGCAGTTCCAGCGTCTACGGCGCCAACACCCATATGCCGTTTTCGGTGCACGACAACGTCGACCATCCGGTCAGCCTCTACGCCGCCAGCAAGAAAGCCAACGAGCTGATGGCGCACACCTACAGCCACCTGTATGGCTTGCCGACCACCGGCCTGCGCTATTTCACGGTCTATGGCCCGTGGGGGCGTCCCGACATGTCGCCCTGGCTGTTCACCAGCGCCATCCTGGAAGGGCGCACCATCGACGTGTTCAATCACGGCAAGATGCAGCGTGACTTCACCTATGTCGACGACATCGCCGAGGGGACCGTGCGCGTACTCGACCGCATCGCCACCCCGAACCCCGATTTCACGACCGACGCGCCCGATCCGGGCACCAGCTACGCGCCTTACCGTGTCTACAACATCGGCAATAACCAACCGGTGGAATTGATGACCTTCATCAAGACGATCGAAGAGGCGATCGGCCAGGAAGCGAAAAAGAATTTCCTGCCGATGCAGCCGGGCGACGTCGTGGCCACCTACGCCAACATCGACGACCTCAAGCGCGATGTCGGCTTCGAGCCGAAGACCCCATTGGCGGTCGGTATCGCCAATTGGGCGGCGTGGTACCGGAACTACACCGGCCAATAAACGGCTTGAAACGCCGTATCGGCACACCGCTTCCGGCGCCGGGCTAGCCCGGCGTCGCGGCAAACCTTCGTTCGCCATCCAACTCCGCCGCGCGCGCGGCTACCAGTCCTTGCGCCAGTGCGGTCGGCACGCTGGGCTGCGGGGTTTCGGTGAAGTCGCCGGCCGCATAGATTCCGGCCACCGATGTGCGTTGCCAGACATCGGTCATGACGTGGCCGCTGACGCCCAGGGCCGGTCTGAGCGGCGGCGAGAAGGCCGCCAGGACCTCCGTATTGGGCAGATAGCCGAACATCGCCAGCAGCCAGTCGTAACGGACTTTGATCGGCCCCCAGGCGGCGACGATGCGGCCGTCTTCCGGGTACAGCGCATCGGGCGTGCAATCGGCGCGCAATTCGATGCTCGGCTCGGCGCGGCAGGCGGCCTGGAACGGTTGCCGCGCGGAAAATTTGCGCCGGGTGCACACCCTCACCTGATTGCCGCGCTCGGCCAGAAACAGGGCGTGATCAAGCGCGTTATCGCCGCCGCCGAGGATCAGCACGCGCGCGGCCCGAATGTCGTCGCGTATGGTTTCCGACAGCGGGCCGACGATGACGCGTTCGGATTGCGCGGCCAAGGCTGCCAGCTCGGGCGTGCTGCGCGGGTGGGTGCCGGTGGCGAGCACGATGGCGCCGGCAGTGAGCGTTTCCTTCCCCGCCGGGGTGATCAGCTCCAGCGTGAAGTTACCCGCCGCTCCCTGCACGGCGCTGACACGGGTATGGCGCAGGCAGCGCAACGGCAACGCGGCGAAATGCCGCGCCATGCGCTCGCTCATTTCGCGGCCGGTTTCTTCCGGCGCGCCCAGCAGCCAGAGATTGGGGTGGAAATTGCCGAGCTGGATGCCGCCGACCGCGCTGCTTTGCTCGATGACCACCGGGGTCAGTCCGAACGAGAGGCAGGCATTGGCGCAAGACATGCCGGCAGGGCCGGCGCCGATGATGGCAACGATCATGATGAGGGCGAGAAGGTTAAGATGCGCCGCCGAAACTAGCACAGCCGTGATGACCTCTGCACTATGACTTTGCCTCACTCCGTTCCCCAACTTCCGCCGCCTGATCCGGATGCGCTGAGCCACTGCCGCCAAGTCCGCGCCCATATTCAGGCCGAAATCGAACGCGCCGGCGGCTGGATCAGCTTCGCCCGTTACATGGAATTGGCGCTCTATGCGCCCGGCCTGGGTTACTACGCCGGCGGCGCGGCCAAGTTCGGCGCGGCCGGCGATTTCGTTACCGCGCCGGAAATGACGCCGCTGTTCGGACGCACGCTGGCGAACGCGGCCGAGGCCGTACTGCTGGCAAGCGGCGGCGACATCCTCGAGTTGGGCGCCGGCAGCGGCCGCCTGGCGCTCGATCTGCTGCGCGAACTCGAAGGCCGCCAGGTCTTGCCGGCGCTGTACCGGATACTCGAAGTCAGTCCCGACCTGCAGCAGCGGCAACGCGCGCTGTTCGCTGCCGAAGCGCCGCATCTGCTCGACCGCCTGGTCTGGTTGGCGCAGCTGCCGGCGCAGTTCAGCGGCCTGATGCTCGCCAATGAAGTGCTGGATGCGATGCCGGTGCATCTGGTGCATTGGCGCGCTGGCGCGGTATTCGAGCGCGGCGTGGTTTGCCGGGACGGCGAGTTTGCCTGGCAAGAGCGGCCATTGAGCGCCGGTCCGCTTTGGCAGGCCGCCAAAGCGCTCAACCCCGGAGCGGACTATTTGTCCGAAATCAATCTCGCCGCGCCGGCCTGGATCGGCAGTCTGGCGCAATGCCTGCAGCACGGCGTCATGCTGTGCATCGACTACGGTTTCCCGCGCGCCGAGTACTACCACCCGCAGCGCGACAGCGGCACCTTGCGCGTGCATTACCGGCATCACAGCCTGGATGATCCGTTCTATCTGCCGGGCTTGTGCGATCTCACCGCGCATGTCGATTTCAGCGCGGTGGCGGAGGCCGCCGCCGGATCGGGCCTGGACATGCTGGGCTATACCAGTCAGGCCAATTTCCTGCTCAATGCCGGCCTGCTCGATTTGATGGCGGAAATGGAGCCGATGAGCCGCGACTATTTGCGCGCCGCCGCGGCGCTGCAACAGCTGTTGCAGCCGTCGGAAATGGGCGAATTGTTCAAGGTGATAGCGTTCGGACGCGGCGTTGCATCCGAATTGCCCGGCGGTTTGCCCGGTTTTACGCGCGGCGACCGGCGCGGCGCGTTGTAGCTGCGGACACCCGGCGCTCACTCATCGCCGCCGGCCTCCATGCCCAGTTCCTGAATCTTGCGCGTCAACGTATTGCGGCCCCAGCCGAGCAGGTTGGCGGCTTCGATCTTGCGCCCGCCGGTATGGGCGAGGGCGACGCGGATCAGCGTGCGTTCAAACTCGCTGGTCAGGTCGTTGAGTATGCTGCTTTCGCCGCGCGCCAAGCGCATCTGAGCCGAACGAGCGAGGGCTTCGGACCAGTCCAGCGCGGCACTGGCGGCATCGTGATTCGCTTCCGGCGGCAGATCCTTGGGCTCGACCATCTGGCTGGGAGCCATCACGGTGAGCCAGTGGCAAAGATTTTCCAGTTGCCGCACGTTGCCGGGGTAGGGCAGGGCGGCCAGCGCTTTCATGGCCTCTTCCGAGACCTGCTTCATTTCCACGCCCAGCTCCTGCGCGCTCTTTTTCAGGAAATGCTTGATCAGCAACGGAATGTCTTCGCGCCGTTCGCGCAAGCTGGGCAATTTGATGCGGATGACGTTGAGGCGATGAAACAGGTCTTCCCGGAACAGGCCCTGGCGCACGCGCTCTTCCAGCGCCTGATGCGTGGCGGCGATGACGCGCACGTTGACGCGGACCGGCGCATGGCCGCCGACGCGGTAGAACTCGCCGTCGGCGAGTACACGCAAAAGCCGGGTCTGCAGGTCGGGCGGCATGTCGCCGATTTCATCCAGGAACAGCGTGCCGCCGTCGGCCTGTTCGAAGCGGCCGCGCCGCGACGCGGTGGCGCCGGTGAAGGCGCCGCGCTCATGGCCGAACAGTTCGCTTTCGAGCAGATCCTTCGGAATCGCGGCGGTGTTCAACGCGATGAACGGCTTGTCCTTGCGCGGACTGTGCCGGTGTAGCGCATGCGCGACCAGTTCCTTGCCGGAGCCGGTTTCGCCGGTGATCAGCACGGTGGCATGGCTTTGGCTCAAGCGCCCGATGGCGCGAAACACGTCCTGCATGGCCGGCGCCTGCCCCAGCATGGCTTGGCCGACCAGGCCGGAATTGAGGCCGGGCGCTTCGTCGCCGCGGCTGCCCTCTTCCAGGGCGCGGTGGATCAGCTCCAGCGCGTGGTTGACGTCGAACGGTTTTGGCAAGTATTCGAAGGCGCCGCCCTGGAACGCGGAAACCGCCGAATCCAGATCGGAATAGGCGGTCATGATGATGATCGGCAGGCGCGGGTGCGCCGCTTTCAGGTGTTCCATGAAATCGAGCCCGCTCATGCCCGGCATGCGGATGTCGGACAGCACGGCGCCCGGCGTTTCCCGCTCTAGCGCACGCAGCGCGGCTTCGGCGCTTTCGAAAATGCGGTGCGGCAGGTTCTCGCGCGCCAGGGCTTTTTCGAACACCCAGCGGATGGAGCGGTCGTCGTCGATGATCCAGACGGGTTTCATGGGGGTTACTCCTTGGAATACTTATTTGATCGGCAGGAAAAGGGAAAAACAGGTGCGTCCGGGCTGGCTTTCGACATGAATCGCGCCTTCGTGGCGCTGCACCAGGCTCTGCGCCAGCGTCAGCCCCAGGCCGGTGCCGCCTTCGCGGCCCGATACCAGCGGGAAAAACACTCGCCCGAGCATGTCGTCGGGAATGCCGGGGCCGTTGTCGATGACATCCAGGCGCACCGCCAGCTTCCACAGTTTCATCGCCAGCGTGACTTGGCGGGCGATCCGCGTGCGGAAGACGATGCGGCCTGCCGCGTCGCCATCCACGGAATGGATGGCTTGGGCGGCGTTGCGCGTGATGTTGAGCACGGCCTGGATCAGTTGTTCGGGATCGCCGGCCAGTTCCGGCAGGCTGGTGTCGTAGTCGCAGTCGAACTGCAGCAGCGGGAATTCTGCGCTCAGCAGGCTGCGCACCCGTTCCAGCACTTCATGGATGTTGACCGCTTGCACGACCGGTCGTTTGGCCGGCGTCAGCAGGCGATCGAGCAGGCTTTGCAGGCGGTTGGTTTCCTGGATGATGACCTGGGTGTATTCGCGCAGATCCGAGGAGTCCAGCTCGGCTTCCAGCAATTGCGCCGCGCCGCGGATGCCGCCGAGCGGGTTGCGGATCTCGTGCGCCAGCTGGCGCAGCAAATGCTGGCTGGCCTGGGTCTGCGCCATGACCTGCTCGTCGCGGGCGATGCGCACGTTGCTGGCGGCGGGATGCAGTTCGATCACCGCAGCACCGTCCAGCGCGGCGATTTCGGAAGGCGGACTGGCCGCCGGCGGCCCCGAGCCGCCGCCCTGGTCGAGCGGCGAAATCGTCGCCGACAGCACCAGGGTATGCCCATTGATGGGGAGCGCCACATCATGCTCGGTGAAACTTGCGCCCTCTGATAGTGCATGGTCGATTGCGCGCACCAATTCAGGGCACTCGCCGAGCAGCTGGCCGACCGGCCGGCCCAAGGCGTGATGCGCCGAGATGCCGAGCAGGTTCTCCGCCGCCGGGTTGAGATAGCGGGTGATGCGCTGCGCGTCTGCGATCAGGACGGCGGTGGCGAGTATGTCGGTGCTGGGCGTGGTGGGCATGGTGGCTGGCAAGCGAAGTCGCCATCAGATTAGCAAGAAGCAGGCCATCGCGCTTTGCCTTACGTGCTGATGCGGGGTTCGCGAGAAGGCTACAATCGCGCGCCATGACCGATCAGCACGAATCCCAAGCCCACGAACCCGTCGAGGATAGCCTCAGGCAGGTGATGGACTTGCTCGCCCGCCACAAGCTGGTCGAGTCGCTGGTGCACAAACAGGAATTGTCACGTCCCAATATGCCGCGGCACGAACTGGTCGAGTCGCTGGTGCACAAACAGAATCTGGCCGAGCTGTCCAAGAAACTGGATACGCTGCATCCAGCCGATACGGCCTACATCCTGGAAGCGCTGCCGCTGGAAGATCGTTTGCTGGTCTGGGATCTGGTCAAGGCCGACCGCGACGGCGACATCCTGCTGGAAGTCTCCGATGCGGTGCGCGAGTCCCTCATCGCGGCGATGGACAATCGTGAGCTGGTGGCCGCCGCCGCCAGCCTGGACACCGACGAGATCGCCGATCTGGCGCCCGATCTGCCGAAGGACGTGGTGCAGGAACTGATGAAGTCCCTGGACCAGGCCAAGCGCGCTCAGGTCGAATCCTCGCTGTCCTATGACGAAGATTCCGTCGGCGGTTTGATGGATTACGACTTCGTCACCATCCGGGCCGATGTCACGCTGGAAGCCGCGCTGCGCTATCTGCGCAAGCTGGCCGAGCTGCCGCCGCATACCGACAAGCTGTTCGTGGTCGAACGCGACGGCCGCCTGATCGGCACGCTGCCGTTGAAACGCATGCTGGTGCATGACCCGGATGTGCACATCGCCGCGGTGATGTCCGACGACCCGGTGCTGTTCCACCCGTCCGACGAAGCGACCGATGCCGCGCAGGCGTTCGAACGCTACGACCTGGTCACCGCGCCGGTCGTGGATGCGCAGAACCGGCTGGTCGGCCGTCTCACCGTCGACGTCGTGCTCGACTTCATCCGCGCCGAATCGGAACAGGACATGCTGCAACTGGCCGGTCTGCAGGAAGAAGAAGACCTGTTCACGACGGTCTGGAAAGCCGCCAAGAACCGCTGGCTCTGGCTGGCGATCAATCTGTGCACGGCGCTGATCGCCTCGCGCGTGGTCGGCGCCTTCGAGGGCAGCATCGAGAAGCTGACCGCGCTCGCCGCACTGATGCCCATCGTCGCCGGCATGGGCGGCAACTCCGGCAATCAGACCTCGACGCTGGTCGTGCGCGGCCTGGCGCTCGGCCTGATCAACAAGGACAACGCCAAACGCATCCTGACCAAAGAGCTCGGCATCGCGCTGTTGAACGGCTCGGTCTGGGGCAGCGTCATGGGCGTGGTGGCCTACCTGCTGTATGACAACCCGGCTCTTGGCGGCGTCATGGCCGCCGCCATGATGCTCAACCTGCTGGTCGCCGCGATGGCCGGTTATTTCGCCCCGGCCTTGATCGACCGCACCGGCCGCGACCCGGCGTTCGGCTCGGCGGTGTTGACGACGTTCATTACCGATTCGATGGGGTTCTTCATCTTTTTGGGCCTGGCGACGGTGGTGCTGTTGTGACCCGATCACCAAAGCACGGCGTCGCTTGGGTTTGAGCATGGACAAGATTCCGGTTTCCGTGTTCATCATCGCAAAAAACGAGGCCGACCGCATTCCCGCGGTGATCCGCGCGGTGCGCGACTGGGTGGACGAGATCGTCGTCGTCGATAGCGGCAGCACCGACGACACGGTCGCCGTCAGTGAGTCGCTCGGCGCGCGCGTGCTGTTCAACGCCTGGCGCGGCTATGGTCCGCAGAAGGTTTTCGCGGAAGGCTTGTGCCGCAACACCTGGCTGCTCAATCTGGATGCCGACGAGGAGGTGTCGCCGCAGTTGGCCGCCGAACTGCGCGCCCTGTTCAGCGGCGGCGAACCGCCGTGTACGGCCTACACGCTACCGATTCTGCCGCTGTACCCGTTCCAGGAAACGGGCCACCCGTGGACGGCGTTCCACCATCCGGTACGCCTGTATCGCAAGGATCAAGCCGGTTTCAAGGACGAGCTGGTGCATGATTCGGTGTTGGTGCGCGCCGGCCGGATCGGCCACCTCAAGGGCATGGTGCTGCATCGATCGTTTCGTTCACTGGCCCACCATGTCGACAAGGTGAATGCGTATTCCAGCGCACAGGCCGAAGTGCTGGCGGCGCGCGGGCGTGATCCGGGTCTGCCGGCGTTGCTGCTGACGCCCATCCTGGCGTTCTTCAAGCAATTCATACTGCGGCGCGAATTCGTCAACGGCGTCGATGGCATCGTGGTCAGTTACATGTATGCCTTCCAGCGCTTCATCCGCCTGGCCAAGACACGGGAACGGCAACGCCTGGCGCGACGGGGCAAGTGATGCGCAGCGTGCTGTGGTGGGGACGCTTCGATGCCGACTACTCCCGCAACCGGATACTGCGCACTCTGCTGAACGAACTGGGCTGGCGAATCGTCGATTTCCATCCCCGTTTCAGCCGGCTGGCCGATTGGGAAGCGCATCTGAAAGGCCTGCCCAAGCCTGATCTGGTCTGGGTGCCCTGTTTCCGCCAGCGCGACCTGCCGGCGGCCAGCCGCTGGGCGCGAAGCAAGCAGGTTCGGCTGTTGTTCGACCCGCTGATTTCCGCCTACGACAAGCAGGTTTTTGAGCGGCGAAAATGGCCGCCCGGCAGCGCCAGGGCGGAAAAAATGCGGCAGTGGGAACGCACGCTGTTTCGGCGCGCCGATACCCTGCTGGCGGATACCCGCGAACATGCGCGCTTCTTCATTGATGTGCTGGGGGTAGAAAAACATCGGGTGCAGGTCGTCTTCGTCGGCGCGGAAGAAGCGCTGTTCAAACCTGGAGCCCCGCCGGAAAGAAGTCGTGGCGAGCCACTGGAAGCCCTGTTCTATGGCAGTTTCATTCCCTTGCAGGGGGCGTCGGTGATCATCGAGGCGGCCCGTCGCTATCAGGGGCCGCCGCTGCGCTGGAGCTTGATCGGCACCGGGCCGGAACTGGCGGCGTGCAAGCAGGCGGCGCTGGGATTGCCGAATGTGCATTTCGAAGCGTGGGCGGATTACCAAGCCTTGCCCGAACGGATTCGGCGGGCCGACATTCTGCTCGGGGTGTTCGGCGCCACGCCGAAAGCGGGCCGGGTCATTCCGAACAAGGTGTTTCAGGCCCTGGCCTGCGGCAAGCCGGTGGTGACGCGCGCCGCAGCCGCCTATCCGGATGCCTTGGCCGCTGCCGACGGGCAGGGGCTGGTCTGGGTGCCCGGCGGCGATGCCGACGCCCTGGCCAAGGCGCTGGCGGCGTTGGCCGGCCAGCCGCAATCCCTGCCCGAACTCGGCCGTCGCGCGCGCGCCTCGTTCGAGTCGTATTTTTCCGCCGCCGGCATCAAGGCCTCGCTCGCACAGGCGCTGGAAGGCGCGGTCGCCGGCTGAACTGCAGCGGCACAATGCACCACAGCGGCGTCAGGCTTCAGGCGTTGGGGGGGCGGGCGATTTAACGCGCCCGAGCGCGCGCAACAGGATCGGCCACTTCGCCACGCGCCGCTGCAGATGCCAGACGAACGTCAATCTGAGCAACAGGCGTTGCAGCGGAGGCAGCGCTTGCTCGGCCAGCAGATGTTCGAGCACTCGCCAGTAATTGCGCACCAGCTCGACCCGTTCCGCGGTCGGCGTCGAGGACGAGTATTCCTTCGGCGCTCCGGTCAGTTGCAGCGTCAACCTGGCGGCGGGCACGCCGACAATGTCCGCGCGCAGCACGGTGGCGGCCAGCAGCAGGAAATCCCAGGCCCACGCAAACGGATATTCGCGATAGATGAATGCCTTCGTCGTCAGCAGGTGTTCGCGTCTGAACAGGCCGTAGATCCAGCCCGCCTGCAGGCGGCGGATGATCCAGCGCTGCCGCGCGCGCCGGCTTTGCGGCGCTTCTCCCGGCTGCGGCGGCAGTCGCACCCGACGACGTCCGGCCTGTACGCGCAGCGTTTCGACGCGAGGCGCGGCCAGGGCCGCCGCGGGATTCGCTTCGAGCGCCGCCAGCAGCTGTTCGACATAGCCGAGGTCGGACAGGTCGTCGTACGCCCGCCACATGAAATAGGGCGTAGTCGCGGCCGTCAGGACGTAGGTGAAGTTGGCCAGCGCGCCGATATTGGTTTCGTGCCTGACATAGCGGATGCGGGGGTCGTGCCGCATCGCTTCGGCGACGATTTCGGCGCTGCGGTCGGTCGAGGCGTTGTCGGAAACGAGAATGACGATATCGCGGCAGGTCTGCTGCGACAGGCAGGCGAGACTGGCCGCCAGTTCCGATGCGCCGTTGCGCACGGGAACCCCGATGGTGACGCGCGGATTGCTCATCGCTGCGATCAGCGCACCCGCTTCAGATAGCCGCTCGGCGCGACGCTGATCAGCAGTTTGTTGTCGATCTGGCTATCGATCTCGAACTCCGGGTGGGTCTTGAGATATTCCCAGACCGCGGTCTTGGGGTTGTCGCCCTTGCCCCAGGGGCGATCCGACGGACAGCACTCGGCCGTATCTTCAACCACGGTGTCGAACACCACGCAGTAACTGCCGACCGTGGTGAGCGGGGCATAGGCCTCCAGTTCGGCCAACACATGGGCGTGCGTATGGTTGCTGTCGAGCGAGACCAGAATGCGCTGCTTGCCGGCGGCCGCGGCTTGCACCTGCGCGACGATCTCGGGCGCGATGCTGGAACCCTGCAGCATCGCGATGCGCCGGTACATCGGGTGCGCCTCGATGGCGGCGCGGTTATGCGCGCGGATGTCGATGTCGATGCCCAGCACGGAGGCCTCCTGCGGGCCGCCGCAGGCGGCGTTCAATTCCAGCATGGCGGCGAAAAAGATCAGCGAGCCGCCGTGGGCGATGCCGGTTTCGATGATCAGGTCGGGCTGCACCGCCCAGATGATCTCCTGCATGGCGACCATGTCCTGCGGGTACTGGATGATCGGCCGGCCCATCCAGCTGAAGTTGTAGGAGTATTGCGGCGGCAGCGAGGACTTCATGAAGGCCGCGGCATTCGCTTGCAGGCCGGCGTTTTCGCCATTGGCGGCAATCCGGTCCTGCACTTCTTGTTCAAAGGTTTTCATGATCCACCGTGAGGTAATTGAACTGGTTGAGGGTCATTTGCCGGATTTCCGGCAGATAGTTGCTGTTCATGACGAAGATCGTGGTGTTGGCCCTTTCTCCGGGTTCGATCTGCGCCAGCGCTTCGTCCGGCGCAGAGACCTTGAGGCCGGTGGCCGCCAGGTATTTGCCCTGTTTGGCCGGGTTGATGTCGATGACGAAATCGATTTTCGCGCCGGCGCGTTGCATGAACAGCGCGAAGATGACGCCCTTGGATGCGCCGCCCCAGATGATGGCGCGACGCCGCGTCTGCGCGTGCTGGGCTTTGATCGTCTCGGCATAGCGCTGCACCGTGGCGACGAAATCGGCCGGAAAGGCGAACGCGTCCGCCGCGTCCAGATGCGGCATGCGCAGCGAGGCGAGGTCGGCGACCGCATACAGGTACTGCCCGCCGAAGATATGCCCGGTCTCATGCAGCTGGCTGAAGAGGCGCTGGAAGTCGCTGGCGCGGAAGTAGTTCACATGCTCGTAGAAGAGGTCGAACCAGGCGCGGCGAGCGCAGATCCAGTCGAAACAGGGCACCTCGATATAGATTCTGCCGCCGCCGCCGTTCGCCGCGCGGATCTGCTGCAGAAACTCGACCGGATTAGGCACATGTTCCAGCACATGGCGCAGCACGATGCCGTCGGCGCTCAAGCCGACTTCCGGCGTGAAATAGCGCTTGACGATGTGGGGGCTGTCGCCCTCATAGGTCGGGTCCAGGCCGGTGATTTGGAAGCCCTGGGCAAGCAGGTGCTGCAGGAAATAGCCTTTGCCGCAGCCGACTTCGATCAGCGTCCGGCCGGCGAAATGCGTGCTAACGATGGCGCTGACTTCGTCCAGATGGCTGCGGAATACCGCACTGACCGCCTGTTCGTTCTGATAGTCGGCATCGTATTGCATCCGTTCCGGCTGGAAGGCCTGGTTGTAGATCAGCCCGGTTTCCAGGTCGCGCACCAGCACCAGGTCGCCCTTCACGCAGTTCTGCGCCGCTTCAGCGGTGCGGAACATGCGGTTCTGGAAGACCGGCAGTTGTTCGGTCCGGTAGAGTTCTTCGACTCCGTTCATACCGCCTCCAGCAACCGGTCCAACTTGCGCCGGTCGCCCCAGAACGCCATCGGCTCATAGTCGGGATAGGGATAACGGCCCAGGTTGAGCTTGATCGAGCCGCCGTTTTCGGCGATCCAGTCCTCGACCAGTCTGCGCACCGAAACGGGTTGTCCGGAGCAGACGTTGACGAGGCCGATGTCGCTCTGTCTGAGCGCCAGGGCGACCAGGCAACGGGCGACTTCGGTCACCGGCAGATAGTCGCGTAATTGTTCGCCGCCCGACATGTCGAAGAATTTGTCGCCGCGTGCGACGGCTTTTCCGAGTTGCGGCAACAACGAGTTGGCGGCCTGTCCCTCGCCGTGCAGATAAAACAGGCGCGACCAGACCAGGTTGAACGGGGTCGCAGTCTGCAAGTATTCGAGTTGGCGGCGCAAGCTGTCCTTGGCGAAGCCGTAGGGGTTGCTCGGGCGCGTCGCCAGGTCTTCGCCGAGCGGGCCCGATTGCATGCCGTATTCGAAGCAGGTGCCGACCACTTGAAGGTTGCCCAGGCCGGACTCGACCAGGGCTTTCAGAAAACGGTAGTGGGCCGGCAGTTCCTGCTCGAAATGGTGCAGCGAGCGGTAATTGGGCAAGCCGCCCCAGGCCAGATGGATCAGCGCGTCGGGCCGCCCGAGCAGGTCGTAGGCGTTTGCCGGCGGATTTCGGATATCGATGTGCACCACGCCGGCGCAGGGCAAGGCGAGCAATCCGTCGGCCGGGCTGCGCGCGGGCCGCACCACGGCGATGCTCTCGACGCCTTGCCGGGCCAGTTCATTCAAGACATGGCGACCGATGAAACCGGTCGCACCGGTGACGGCGATCTTCATGGCCGACTCCTCATGGCATCACCTGCAAATCGGGCACGGCGGTAACGAACTGGCCGCCCCAGGCGCGGATATAAGCCAGTTGATCCATGACCTCCGCTTTCAGGTTCCACGGCAGGATCACGACGTAGTCGGGCTGCGCAGCCTGCAGATGCGCTTCGTCGACGATCGGGATGCGGCTGCCCGGCATGAACTTGCGCTGTTTGGCCGGGTTGCGATCCGCGACGAACGCGATCAGGTCCGGCCGAATGCCGGCGTAGTTCATCAAGGTGTTGCCCTTGGCTGCCGCGCCGTAGGCGGCGACGCGCTGGTTGCGGCGCTTGGCGTCGAGTAGGAAGACGAGCAAGTCGTCCTTGACCCGATTGGTCCTGTCCTGGAAACCGGCGTAACCGTCGAGGGCGCGCAGGCCGGCTTGTGCTTCCCGCGCCAGCAAGGCATCGACGCCGGCCGCGCGCACCTGCCGGCCGCTGTCGCTGCGCTGGGCGTACACGCGCAGGCTGCCGCCGTGGGTCGGGTGTTCCTCGACGTCGAACACGGCCAGTCCATTCGCCGCGAACACGCGTTCAACCGCGGTCAGCGACAGATACGAGTAGTGCTCGTGGTAGATGGTGTCGAACTGGTTTTCGGCGATCAGCCGCAGCAGGTGCGGGAATTCGAAAGTGGCGACGCCCGCAGGTTTCAACAGGCGGGCGAAGCCGGCGACGAAGTCATTGATGTCCGGTACATGCGCCAGCACGTTGTTGGCGGCGGTGAGATCGGCCTGCTTGCCCTGGGAAACCAGGGCCTCCGCCAGACGCACGCCGAAGAAATCCTGCACGATGTCCAGGCCTTTGGCGCGCGCGGCGGCGGCGGTGCTGGCGGTCGGCTCGATGCCGGTGCAGGGGATGCCGCGGGCATGCACGTATTGCAGCAGATAGCCGTCATTGGCGGCGACTTCCACGACATGGCTGGCGCTGTCCAGATCGAAGCGCGCTGCCATATCCGCCACGTAGCGCTCGCTGTGCGCCAGCCAGCTGCTGGAGTAGCCGCTGAAATAGGCGTAATCGGCGTCGAACAGCTCGTGCGCCTGCGAAAAGTCCTCGGTCTGCGCCAACCAGCAGGTTTCACACACCAGCACGCGCAGCGGAAACCATTTCTCCGGCGCATGCAGCGTCTGCTGCGTCAGGTAGGCGTTGGAAGGGGGGGCACTGCCCAGATCGACCAGGGGCAGCCTGAGTTCGGAACCGCAGTGACGGCACTTCATGAAACCACTCCAGAAAAATTTTCGTCCAGCAGGGCATGGCCGGAATCGCGCGCCGAAAGCTCGGTGATCGGCAACGGCCAGGCGATGGCCAGGCGCGGGTCTGCCGCATTCAGGCCGCCCTCCGCGTCGGCATGGTAGGCGGCGGTATGGAAATAGAGCAGTTCGCAAGCGTCGGCCAGGGTCTGAAAGCCATGTGCGAAGCCCTCCGGAATCAGCAGGGTCTTGTGATTGTCGGCGCTCAGAATTTCGCCGTGCCAGTGCAGGAAGGTGGCGGAACCGCGGCGCAGATCGACGGCGACATCGAAGACTTCGCCGCGCAGACAACTGACGAACTTGGTTTCGGCGTAAGGCGGGCGCTGGAAATGCAGGCCGCGCAGCGTGCCGCGGCGGGCGGTGAGGGTGTGGTTGATCTGCACGATGCGCCGGCCGGCCAGCAGCGGGGCCAGTTCGTCGGCGCAGAACAGGCGTTCCAGATAGCCGCGACTGTCGCCCAGCGGTTTGCGCTGCAGCACCTGCAGGTCGGCGAGGGCGGTGGCAAGGATGTCGAAGCGCTTGGTCATGCCGGCAGGACGCTCTTCTCGTAGGCCTCGATCTGGCGCAGGCTGGTATCGGCCATGTCCGCGCCCGCTTTCCAGGCTTGGTGCCATGCCAGCGTTTGGCCCAGCGCGGTCGGTAAATTCCAGCGCGGACGCCAGCCCAGGCGCGCCTTGGCCTTGGAACTGTCCAGCTTGAGCATGTTGGCTTCGTGCGGTTGCGGGGAAGCGTCACACTGCCAGACCGCATCCGGCACCTGGCTGCACAAATATTCGACGATCCAGCGCACCGGTTTGGCGTCGTTTTCGTCCGGGCCGAAATTCCAGCCCTCGGCGAACGTCGTCCCCTGCGTCACCAATTTCTCGGCCAGCAACAGATAACCCGCCAGCGGCTCCAGCACGTGCTGCCAGGGGCGTGTCGCCAGCGGCGAGCGGATGTGGAGGCTGCGCTGCGCATCCAGCGCGCGCAGGAAGTCGGGAATCAGTCGGTCGGCCGCCCAGTCGCCGCCGCCGATGACGTTGCCGGCGCGGGCGCTGGCCAAATGGATGCCGGCCGCGTCGAGGAAGGCGGTGCGGTAGGCGGCGGTGACCAGTTCCGAACAAGCTTTGCTGCTGGAATAGGGATCGGCGCCGCCCATCGGCTCGTTCTCGCGGTAGGGCCAGACCCATTCCCGGTTTTCGTAGCACTTGTCGGTGGTGATGTTGACCACTGCTTGCACATTCGGCGTCTGGCGCACCGCTTCCAGCAGGTTGACCGTGCCCATGACGTTGACGGCATAGGTTTCCACCGGCGCGCTGTAGGAATAGCGCACCAGCGGCTGCGCGGCGAGATGCAGCACGATGTCCGGGCGGGCGGCCTGCATGGCGCGCCGCAACGCCTCGGCATCGCGGATATCGGCGAGGGTGCTGGCGGCCAGGCGCGGCGCCAGGCCAGCGACCGTGAAGAAATTGGGTTCGGTCGGCGGCGACAGGGCATAGCCATGCACTTCGGCGCCCATGTCGGCCAGCCAAAGGCTCAGCCAGCCGCCCTTGAAACCGGTGTGGCCGGTCATGAACACGCGTTTGCCGCGCCAGAATTCGCGGTTAATGGCCATACTCATGGCCAGACCTTCCAGGGTGCGGCACCCGAAGCCCAAAGCTCCTCCAGCTGGTTCTTCTCGCGCAGCGTGTCCATCGGCTGCCAGAAGCCGTTGTGCTCGAAGGCCATCAACTGGCCTTGTTCGCTCAGACGGGTCAGCGGGGCGCCTTCCCAGCTGGTTTGATCGTCGCTGATCAAATCGATGCATTGCGGCGACAGCACGAAGAAGCCGCCGTTGATCAGGCCGCCATCGCCGCGCGGCTTCTCGGAAAAGCCGGCGACGCGGGCGCCTTGCATCTGCAACGCGCCATAGCGGCCGGGCGGGCGCACGGCAACCACCGTGGCCAGTTTGCCGTGCTGGCGGTGAAAGGCGATCTCGGCGCTGATGTCGACATCGGACACGCCGTCGCCGTAGGTAAAACAAAAAGACGTCTCGTCCTTCAGATAGTTCGCGACCCGCTTCAGGCGGCCCCCGGTCATCGTTTCATCGCCGGTATCCACCAGCGTGACCCGCCAGGGTTCGGCCTTGCGATGGTGGACTTCCATCTGGTTGTGCTGCATGTCGAAAGTGACGTCGGACATGTGCAGAAAGTAGTTGGCGAAGTATTCCTTGATGACATAGCCCTTGTAGCCGCAGCAGATCACGAATTCATGCACGCCATGGGCCGAGTACATCTTCATGATGTGCCACAGGATCGGCTTGCCGCCGATTTCGATCATCGGCTTCGGCTTGAGATGCGTCTCTTCGGAGATGCGGGTGCCGAGACCACCGGCGAGGATGACGGCTTTCATGCGCGCGCTCAGGCCGCCGGCACTTTCAGCACGCCGATGCCGAAACCACACTGGTTCGGGTCGGCGACGAATTCCTGCACCTCGGCGCCGGGTTTGATCCGTTTCCAGAGGTGGTAAACCTGATTGATCGCCAGCGGCTGGTTCTCGACGATGTCGTGGAATGCGATCAAGCCGCCCGGCCGCACGAATTCCTTGTAATCGTTGTAATCCGCCTCGACGCCGGTCTCGGTATGGTCGCCGTCGATGAACAGAAAGTCGGCCTTCTCGCCATTCAGTTCTTTCGCCAGCCTGGCCTTGAAACTGGCGTCATGCGAGTTGCCCGACAGCAGCGTGACCTGGCATTTCGATCCGGGCGGCGGAAAGCGGCTGTACAGGGAGCGTTGCACGTTCATGTCGTTCAGGTCGCAGGTGATGACCCGCTCGGAGGCCAGATAAGACCAGATCAACAAGGTGCCGCCGCGGGCGGTGCCGATCTCCAGGATGATCTTGGGCTTGATCGCCCGCACGGCTTCCGCCAGCTGCGTGATCTCGGCCGGAATCTGCAAGGTCTTCACGGTCATATAGCCGCCGCCGCCGAAGTTCATCGCCCAGTCGACCACCTCGTTCAGGCTGCGTGGTTGCGCGTGGTATTCCTTCAGCCGGCGTTCGGCGTAGCGAATATTGAAAGGCAAACGAAAGCGACGACTGAAGGTTTTCAGAAAGCGGGGCATGCAAGTTTCCTCATGAAGAGTACGGGATTTTCTCACTCCGGCGACGGCTTGGGGGCGCCGCGCTCGCGAGCGCGGCCAGCAGCCCGCACAGCAGCAGCAGGATGATGGGGAACCACCAGCCGGAGTAAAGCACCGGTTGCGAATTGAGCGGGAAGGCGATGACCGCCAGGCTGACCAGATAAGGCTGCGCCGCCGCGCGCGCCGGCGGGTCGGCCTGCCGATACCAATGCGCGATCAGGGCGATGGCGGCGAGCAGCCCGGCCAAGCCGATCAGGCCGGTTTCCGCGGCGACCGAGACATACATCTGGTGGGCGTGATAGACATGCTTGCCTTCCGCATTGGCGTGGCGGAACGGGTCGCCGGCGCGGCTGGCGAACTGCGGATAAGCCGTATCGAAGGCGGCCGGGCCGACGCCGGTCAACGCATGCGCCTGCAGCATGCGGCCGCCGCTTTCCCAGATGGTCAGGCGGCCGGAAGCGATGGCATCCAGACGTTCGAACAGGGTTTGCTCGATCTTTCCGGGATCACTGCTGAGGGCCGTAGCGCTGACTTGCATACGACTTTGCAGCACCGGCGAAAGCGGAATGACCAGCGCCGGCGACAAGCTCAGCAGCAGCAGCACGACGCGATGCTTCCAGGCCGGCAGCCGAAACTGCAACGCCAGCGCCACCAGCAGCACGAAGACCAGGTTGGTGCGCGCGCCGGCCAGCGCCGAGAGGGCGCTCAACGGCATGAACAGCAACATGGCCGTCCACGGTCGCGTCTTCGCCAACGGCCACAGCAGCAACGGCATCAGCACGGCAATGAACAAGCCCATGTGCAGGTTGCCTTCGAACGGCCCGGTCACCCGCATTTCATCGCTGGGCAGCGGCACGCCGAACAGGTCGCGGCCGAAGAGGAACTGGATGAGGCCGTCCGCCGTCCAGAACACCAGGGTCAGGCCGATCGCCTTTGCCATAAGGGCGGGCTGACGCAGACCGTGCAGCAGCGCGATGCCGACCCAGTAATGCAGCAGCAGAACCAGGCACAGCGTCAGCGAGCCGGGCAGGTCGTAGGAATACGGCGTCGCCAGCAGGCAGGGAATCCAGAGCAACAGAAAGACCTTGCCCCAGCGGCGTTCGGTCTGGGTGGCCGGCAGCAGGCGGCGCGAGTCGGAGTACGCAGCGGCATGCAGAAAAATGCCGACGCCGATGAGGATCAGGACGGGCAAGCGCTGCTCGCCCCAGAATGGCTGCCAGAACACCAGCATGAAACCGGCCAGCCAGGCGAGATTGCGCGATGTCAGGTACGGTCTAGCGATGGGCCAATTCAAGATAGAGCTTTAGCGTGGACGAGAGCATGCGCTCCAACGTGAAAGTGTCTTGCAGCGGCACGGCGGGCGGTTGCGCCAGCCACTCGGCTGCTTTGCTTGCCGCGGCGTCGATGTCGCCGACCGGTATCGCGCCGGCCGGCAGGATCGCCGCCAGCTGTTCGCTGACGCCGCCGTGATCGTAGGCGATGACCGGTTTGCCCAGGCTCAAGGCTTCCAGCGTGACGCGGCCGAAGGCCTCCGGTTCGCGCGACAGCGACAGCACGATATCGCTGGCCGCCATGACATCCTTCAGGTCGCTGCGATGCCCGATGAACAGGATGCGCTCTTCCAGGCCGAGATCGCGGCATTGCTGCTGCAGTTCGAGCATGAACTCGCGCCGGCGCGGATGCGCCTCGCCGACGATCAGGCCGTGCACATCGTGGCCGCCGGCGACCAGTTGCGCCATCAACTGCAGGAAGTCCTGCTGGCCTTTCCAGCGCGTGATGCGCGCCGGCAAAGTCAGCACCTGGCGGCCGATCAGTTGCGGATAGTCCGCGCGCCACTGCGCCAGCCAGGCCTCGGACGGCTGATAACCGTGCGGAAACTGGGCCGGATCGACGCCGCGCGGGATCAGACGGATATGCTCGGGGGCAACCTGCGGGTAATGCCGGCGGACATAGTCCACGATCATGTCGGAAATCGCGATGACCCGCTCGCCGCGCGCCATCACCGCGCTGTAGCGATTGACCGAATAGGGGCCGTGCACGGTGGTGACCAGGTGCGGCCGCGTCGCCGCGTTTTTGCCTATTCCCATGCCGCGCCAGGCCAGATAACAGACCCAGGCCGGCATGCGCGAGCGGACATGCAAGATGTCGACGCGTTCGGTGCGCAGAAAACGCCGCAGCCGGCCGACGTAGCGCAGCAGCGTCAGCAGTGATTTGCGGCCGACGTCCCAGGCCAGATGTTCGCTGCCCTCGCGTTCGAGTTGCGCGACCAAACGGCCGCCGGCCGAGATGACGATGGAGCGGTGGCCGTGTGCGACCAGATATTTGCCGACTTCCAGCGTGCCGCGTTCGACGCCGCCGGATTCCAGCGCCGGCAGTACCTGCACGACGGTCAGGTGGCGACCGGATTCAGAGTTTGGCATGGCTGGCGAGTTCTTTTGCAACGATCGCGCTGGCGGCCGCGATGCCGGCGCGGTTCCAGTGCGTGTCGTCCAGCCACCAGATGAATTGCCCTTGCGCCAGCAAGGTATCGGCGGCTGCGACCAGGCCCGGGGTCAGGTCGCTGCAGCGCCAGCCCTGTTGCGTGCAAAGTTGCGCCAAGGCCTGCCATTGCGCGTGCGGCAGCGCGCTTTGGCCCAGATGCCTGGCATAGACGCGGTAATTGGTCGGGATGAAGAAAACCTGCTCGACCTCGCCAGCCAGCGCGATCAAATCGGCCTGCATTGCGGCAGGCATCGCGTAATGCGGGCGTTGGCTGACCGCAATGTAGGGCGCGTACAGCCCCATTTTCTGCCCGGCCAGCGTCTCGATGCGCACGTTGCTGGAGGCCGCGATGTTGCCGGCCTGGCTGGCGCGGGCGTAAAGCGATTTGGTTACGCGATACAGATCACTGCCGGTAAACAGGCTGTAGTACTCGCCGAAGTAGCGCGCCGGCAGCGAGGGTTTTTCCGTCTTGGCGGGCTGGTAGGCGGTTTCGAAATCATTGCCCTCGAACAGGAACAGCACGCCACGCACCGGCCCGGCATGCTGGCGTCGGAAAGCCCGCCAGACCGCCAGATAGTCGGAGATGTCGCCCGGGTGGCCCAGGTTGTAGGCGTGGCCGCCGCGCGCATTCGGCAACTGGCGCGCCAACTCGCGCGTCAGCTGCGCGCTGAGCGTGTCGGCCTGGCTGTCGCCCATGCCGACCACGAAGGAGTCGCCGATCAGCACGATGTCGCCAGCGGCGTAGTCGCGCTCGTTGCGAAAGCCGGCGCTGTCGGTCTGGAACACGATCTTGCGCGGCTGCGCCAGATCGGCGGCGGTCAACGCTTTCAGATCGCCGTGCGGGGCGGTCATTTCGATGCGCGCGTTCTTGCGATAGGCGCGATGGCCCTGCGCATGGTCCTGTTGCACCAACTGCTCGTGCGGCCGGTAATACATGGCCTGATCGAGGCCGAGCAGGTGGATGGCGACGCTGCAGAACAAGGTCGCCGCGCCGAGCGACAGCGTCGTGGCGACAGCCGGCATGGCGCCGGCGCGGAAGTAGAAGACGCCCAGCGCGACCAGTATGGCGAGCTGGATGCTGCCCGGCAGGCCGTAGAACAACAGCAGATGCAAGGTCGCGAGCAGGGCCAGTGCGGTGATCCAGCGACGCGATGAGGTCGATCCGGCCATCGATCTCAGTCCAGCTCGAAAGCGGTTTCGTAATTGAGCTTCAGCGCCGGATTCTGCTCATCCTTGCGCAGCAGGCAATTGCCGACTGCAAGCAGTTCGATATCGGTGCCCATGAAGCAGCGGAAGGCGTCTTCCGGCGTGCAGACGATGGGTTCGCCGCGCACGTTGAAGCTGGTGTTGACCACGACCGGGCAGCCGGTCAATTCATTGAAGCGGGAAATCAGCCGGTGATAGCGCGGATTCGTCGCCGCATGCACGGTCTGGATGCGCGCGGAATAGTCCACGTGGGTCACCGCCGGAATCTCCGAACGCGGCACCTTCAGCTTGTCGATGCCGAACAATTGCTGTGCGGCGGCGCTCATCGGCTTGCGCCGAGCCTGGACCACATCGGCCACCAGCAGCATGTACGGGCTGTCGGCGTCGAGTTCGAACCAGGCGGCGACCTGCTCGCGCAGCACCGACGGCGCGAACGGGCGGAACGACTCGCGATATTTGACCTTCAGGTTCAGCGTCGACTGCATGCGCGGCGAACGCGGGTCGCCCAGGATGGAGCGGCCGCCGAGCGCGCGCGGGCCGAATTCCATGCGGCCCTGAAACCAGCCCAGCGCTTGTTCCTCGGCCAGGCCTTGTGCGCAGGCGTCGTACAAGGCGGCGTCGTCGAGTACCGTGAACACCGCGCCGGCCGCGCGCAGGCGTTGCTCGATGTCGGCCTGGGCGAATTCCGGGCCGAGGTAGGCGCCTTGCATCGCGTCGGGTTGGCGGCGCGGGTCTGACGACGGGCGCGGCTGGTCGAGGTGCAGGTAATGTCCGACCAGTGCTGCGCCGAGCGCGCCGCCGGCGTCGCCGGCGGCGGGTTGTATCCACAAATTCTTGGCGGCGCCGTCGCGCAGCACCTTGCCGTTGCCGACGCAATTGAGGGCGACGCCGCCGGCCAGGCAGACGTTGCTGATGCCGGTATCCGCTACCGCTGCACGCACCAGGCGCAGCATGGCTTCCTCGGTCACCGCCTGCACCGAGGCGGCCAGATCCATTTCGCGCTGCGTCAACGGCTGTTCGGGCGTGCGCGGCGGCGCGCCGAACAGGTCGTGAAACTTGGCGCTGGTCATGGTCAGACCGGTGCAGTAGTCGAAATACGACATATCCAGGTGGAAACTGCCGTCCGCTTTCAGATCGATCAGGTGGTCGAGTATGGTCTGTGCGTACTTCGGCTGGCCGTAGGGCGCCAGGCCCATGACCTTGTATTCACCGGAGTTGACCTTGAAGCCGGTGTAATAGGTGAAGGCCGAGTAAAGCAGGCCGAGCGAGTGCGGAAAATGGATTTCCTTGATCATCTCCAGGCTGTTGCCGCGACCGATCGCCAGCGAGGTCGTGGTCCATTCGCCGACGCCGTCCATGGTCAGCACCACGGCCTCGTCGAACGGCGACGGGTAATAGGCGCTGGCGGCATGGCTCAAGTGATGTTCGGAGAACAGCAGCCGCGCCGGATCGATCTTCTGCTGTGCAATGGTCTTCAACTCGGACAGCAGCAGATCTTTCAGAAACAGTTTTTCGCGCAGCCAGACTGGCATCGCCGTCTTGAACGACGCGAAGCCGCGCGGCGCGAAGGCGAGGTAGGTTTCCAGCAGGCGTTCGAACTTGAGCAGGGGCTTGTCGTAAAACACGATGCGATCGACATCGGCCAGCGCGATGCCGGCCTGCTGCAGGCAAAACGCGATGGACCGGTGCGGAAAGCCGGCGTCGTGTTTCTTGCGGGTGAAGCGCTCTTCCTGCGCTGCCGCAACGATCTCGCCGTCGATCAGCAGTGCGGCGGCGGCGTCATGGTAGTAAGCGGAAATGCCGAGTATGGCTTTGCAGGCTTCGGACACGGCCGCGCTCAGAACAACGTGTAGATGAAGGGGGCCACTGCCGAACCCTGCGCCAGGATCAGCAGACCGCCCAGCAACAGCATGACGATCAGTATTGGCAGCAGCCAGAATTTTTTGCGGCTGCGCATGTATAGCCAGAGTTCGTGCAGAAAAGACATGATTGTTCCTAGATTCGATCCGTGGTCGGAGCGCCGGGTTAAAACTGGCGCGGCAGGCTGTCGGCGGCGGGGCCCGGCGGTTGGCGCGCGATCCAGTAGCTGGATGCGTTCGGATCGCGCTTCAGGCGCAAGGGATCCTTGCCGAGAAGTTTGAAGATCAGGCCGATCGGCAGAATGGTCAGCAGATAGATCAGCCCCAGCACGACCGGGTTGACGATCTTGTGCATGACCGCGCCGAGGCGGGTCCAGAGACGGTTGAGCGGCGTCAGGGCGGCCGGGAAGAACACGGCGACGAGGGCGAACAGCGCGGCGACGACGAAGGCCCAAATACGCGGCGGCGCGGCATCGAGCAGCGGCCAAAGGGCGATGAGGCAGAAAACGGCGCTGAAGACCCAGCCGAACTCCCGGTTCGAGGCGGTTTTGACGGGGCCGGTGGCGGCGCTGTGCAAGTGATCCATATTATTTGTCTGCCCGCGCTGTCTGGCGAAGCCATGGGGCGCCCATCATACCGTCAGGCCGCCCGGCTGTGTTTGGCGGCGCGGCTATCGCGTTGCGCGGCGAGCAGCAGGCGGGCGATGCGTTCGGCTTCGTTGAACCCTTGTCTGAGCGGTGCAAGCGGTTGGCCGCCATGCCAGGCTTCGAACGGCGTGACCCAGCCGTCCGCCACCAGTTTCTCGACGCCGCGGTGCACGCGGGTATCGCGCGCATCGTCCAGCCGCAGCAGCCCGACGCCGGCGCCGGCGGTCAGCGCCTCATACAACATCGACACGCTGTCTTCTGTGACCCAGACCTGGCCGGCTTGGGCCAGCGCCTGTTCCAGCCAGCCCGGGCCGGTTTCGTCAGGCGGCATCAGTTTGAGATTGCCGGGCAGCGCTTGCGGCAGCGCGGCCAGGAAGGTGGTCGGGGTGCGGCGCGAGGTGGTCAGTTGCCAGTGAATGTCCGGCGCGGACTGCGCGATTCGTGTGACCGTTGCGGCGACTTTTGCATCGTCCCAGCGATAGTGGCTGGAGACGCCGCCGATCAGCATCAGGCCTTGGTCCGGCGAGGGCGCTTCGGCGGTCTGCACATCGTTGAGTACGCCTCGAATGCTGACGACGTTGTCGCGTGGCGGCGGATTGTCGTGTTCGGGAATCACGCACAGGTCGAACAGCGCCAACGGCAAGCTCGGTTTCATCAGCACCACGGCCTTGCCGCCCAATGTGCCGCCGAATGCCCGGCGCGCCGCCAGCACGGCGAAATGCGTGGCATGGCCGGCGGCGAGCAGGATGTCCGGCGCCGGCAGACCGTTTCCGGCAGGAAAATGGCCCCGCAGCCATTGCCATAAAGATGCCGCGCGCGGCGGCGCCGGCAAATCGAAGCATTGGCCGGGCTGGTTTCTTAATAGCGCGTGCGCCAGGCCCAGCGTCTGTTTTTCATGGCCGGGCTTGCCGTCGGTGAAGCGCCAGATGATCAGCGGCCGCTCAGAACGGAATGTCATCTTCCATGTCGTTGATGCCGCCCGTATTGCCGCTGGCGGGCTTGCTGGCGCGCGCGGGGCTCGACGGCATGCTTTCGCTCGGCGGCGCATCGTAATCCGTCATGCCGCCACCGCCGCCGCCGCGGCCGCCCAGCATTTGCATGCGGTCGCCGCGGATCTCCGTGGTATAGCGGTCGTTGCCGTCCTTGTCCTGCCATTTGCGGGTGCGCAAGCTGCCCTCGACATAGACCTGGCTGCCCTTTTTCAGGTACTGGCCGCAGACTTCGGCGGTCTTGCCGAAGAACGCCACCGAATGCCATTCGGTGACTTCCTGCATGTCGCCGCCCTTGTCCTTGTATTTGTCGGTGGTCGCGATGCGCAGGTTGGCGATGGCGTCGCCGCTGGGCATGTAGCGCATCTCGGGATCGCGCCCCAGGTTGCCGATGATGATTACCTTGTTAACCGAAGCCATTCAGTGTCCTCCTTGCAGTAAATGTCGAATTCCTTCTTCGTCCCAGCCGGTTTGCGCCACCTTCAGCAAGACCGAACCCTCTTCCGGCAACACCGTGACGGCCTCGACACCGGCGAACACGGTAAGCCGGGTCGCCAGGCGTTGCGCGTCCTGCGGGGAAAGGGCGCCGATGTGGAACATCTGGGTCTTGACGCGCGGCGGCGGCGTCATGCGGATGGCCAGTAACAACCAGACCGCCATCAATCCGGAGCAGAACGCGAACACGGCGCCGTAGCCGTGGTTCTGTGCCAGCCAGCCGCCGGCGGCGGCGCCGAAAAACAGGCCGAGCGCTTGTGAAGTGTTGTAAACCCCCATCGCCGTGCCTTTGGCTTCCGGCGGCGCGATTTTCGAGACCAGCGAGGGCAGGCTGGCTTCCAGGATGTTGAATGCGACGAAATAGGCGAACAGCGCCGCGACGACGCCCCAGAATTCATGCATCGAAAACGCCAGGCCGATCTGCGCCGCCAGCATCAACGCGATGGCGGCGACGAAAACGTTTTTCAGGCCGCCATGCTTTTCGCCGTAGATGATCGCCGGCACCAGAATGATCAGCGAGACGAGCAGAACCGGCAAATACACCTGCCAGTGGTGCTGCGCGTCGAGGCCGCCATCGACCAGTGCGAAAGGCACCACGATGAACATCGCCATCTGCGCCGCGTGCAGCGCAAAGATGCCCCAGTTCAGGCGCAGTAACTCGGGCAGACGCACCACGTCTTTCAGGCGCGCCGGGTTGGTTTCTGCGTCGGAATGAAAGGCCGTCTTGCCCGGATCGGGCGTGACGAACTTGACCACCAGTATCGCCAGCAGGGCCAGCACGCCGGTCAGCGCAAACATGCCGGGTACGCCGATCCAGCGATAGAACACCGGACTGGCCGCCAGCGAGAAGGCGAAGGCCAGGCCGATGGTGCTGCCGATCATGGCCATCGCCTGGGTGCGCTTCTCTTCCCGCGTCAGGTCGGCGAGCAAGGCGGTCACCGCCGCCGAGATCGCGCCGGCGCCCTGCAGCGCGCGGCCGAGCAAAACGCCCCAGAGATCGTCGGCTTGCGCGGCCAGGAAACTGCCGAGCGCGAAGATCAGCAGGCCGACGATGATTACCGGTTTGCGGCCGAAGCGATCCGACGCCATGCCGAATGGAATCATCAATAGGGCTTGCGTCAGGCCGTACATGCCCAGCGCCAGGCCGACCAGGGTGTGGTTGTCGCCGCCGGGCAAGGTCGCCGCGTACAGCGCAAACACCGGCAGGATCAGAAACATGCCCAACATGCGCAGGCCGAAGATGCCGGCCAGTGAAGCGGCGGCGCGGCGTTCGGTTGCGGTCATCGGGTTGGGGACGGAACGGGGCATGATGGCGGAGGTGGACGGCGGAATGGGGCTGAGCCGAAGAAAAGAGTCAGTCTCGGTCACGGAAAAGGCCCGCCATATTAGCCGTTTTCGCGCTCGAGTCTGAACCTCGAATCGGTCGCTCTGGAAGCCTGCCGCAGATCAAGCCGTGACACAGGAGGGGCGGCCGGATTTGCCGGCGCGCAAGCGCTGATGACAGGGCCGAGTCAAATCACTGACTTATCGCGATAGATGTCAATTCACAGCGGAATTGTGGACTTTAGGGGTGGGGTTCCGGCACAATCGCCGCCATTTCCACAACTGACGGTCTGTCGAAAGACTGTCGAGTTGAATACTAATGAATCGTAAGCGATCGACCAAAAAAACTGCTGTCGAGCCTGACGTCGACGCTTCCAGCGCAGGCTCAGGAAAGACGATACTGGTGCTGCATGGCCCCAATCTGAATCTGCTCGGCGTGCGTGAGCCCGATCATTACGGCCACCAGACGCTGGCCGATATTGATGCCGCTCTGATCGAGCAGGGTGCGGCGATCGGTATCGACGTGACTTGTTTTCAGAGCAACGCCGAACATTTGCTGGTCGAGCGCGTGCATGCCGCGCGGCTCGACAACACCGCATTCATCATCATCAACCCTGCCGCTTTCACGCATACCAGCGTGGCTTTGCGCGACGCGCTGGCGGCAGTGGCCATCCCTTTCATCGAAGTGCATTTGTCGAACGTCCATGCACGCGAAGCCTTCCGCCAGCACTCCTATTTTTCCGACAAGGCGGTCGGCGTCATCTCTGGACTCGGGGCGAGTGGTTACCTGTTCGCTCTGGGCTATGCCCTTCACGCCTTGGAGGATTGAATACATGGATTTACGCAAGTTGAAGAAATTGATTGACCTGGTACAGGACTCGGGTATCTCCGAACTGGAAATCACCGAGGGTGAAGAGAAAGTCCGCATTACCAGCAAGTTCGCCGGCCAGGCAATGTATGCCGCACCGCAAATGGTCTCCGCTCCCATGCCGGCGCCGAGTGCGCCGGCCGCCGTGGTCGCCGATGCGGAGCCGGCTCAGCCGGAAGGCCATGTCGTCAAGTCGCCGATGGTCGGCACGTTCTATCGCACGCCGTCGCCTTCCGCCAAGGCGTTCGTCGAGATCGGCCAGACGGTCAAGGCGGGCGGAACCTTGTGCATCATTGAGGCGATGAAGCTGATGAACGAAATCGAGTCGGATGTCGCCGGCGTCGTCAAAGCCATCCTGATCGAGAACGGTCAGCCTGTGGAATACGGTCAGCCGCTGTTCATCATCGGCTAACGCGGGGAAGGACGTGCGAGTGAATTCGCACCTAAAGAGCGCCTTTCCTCTTCACTGGGGCAGCGGGATCGTTGTCGCTTCGGCGACTTGCGAACCCGGCGTCTCCTTTACGGGGATTAATTCATGTATGAAAAAGTTCTGATCGCCAACCGGGGCGACCAGCCGCCGGCAAGCGGCGCAGCGGCGCAGCCAAATCGCGCGGCTGCCGGAGGCGGCTTGGGCGGTCTCGCCCCGGAGGTGTGCCATGTTTGAAAAAGTTCTGATCGCCAACCGGGGCGAAATCGCCCTGCGCATCCAACGCGCCTGCCGCGAGATGGGCATCAAGACGGTGGCGGTGCATTCCGAGGCCGACGCAGACGCGAAATATGTGCGTCTGGCGGATGAATCGGTCTGTATCGGCCCGGCGCCTTCCGCCAAGAGCTATCTGCACGTGCCTTCGATCATCGCCGCGGCTGAAGTCACCGATGCGGAAGCGATCCATCCCGGTTACGGCTTTCTGTCCGAAAACGCCGATTTCGCCGAGCGCGTGGAAAATTCCGGCTTTGTGTTCATCGGCCCACGTCCGGAGACGATCCGCCTGATGGGCGACAAGGTGTCCGCCAAAGAAGCCATGAAGGCTTCCGGCGTGCCCTGCGTGCCGGGTTCGGATGGCGCGCTCGGTGAAGATCAGGACGAGTGGGTGCGCATGGCGCGCGATGTCGGCTATCCGATCATCATCAAGGCGGCGGGCGGCGGCGGCGGGCGCGGCATGCGCGTGGTGCATACCGAGGCGGCTCTGATCCAGGCCGTGCAGATGACGCAGAACGAAGCGGGGGCGGCCTTCAGCAATCCCACCGTGTACATGGAGAAATATCTCGGCAACCCGCGCCATATCGAGATCCAGGTGCTTTCCGACACGCACGGCCATGCCATCCATCTGGGCGAGCGCGACTGTTCCATGCAGCGCCGCCATCAGAAGGTGCTGGAGGAAGCGCCGGCGCCGGGGCTGGACCCGAAACTGCGCAACAAGATCGGCGAGCGTTGCGCCGAAGCCTGCCGCAAGATCGGCTATCGCGGCGCCGGCACGTTCGAGTTCCTGTACGAAAGCGGCGAGTTCTTCTTCATCGAGATGAATACGCGCGTACAGGTCGAACACCCGGTCACCGAACTCATCACCGGTATCGATATCGTGCAGGAAAGCATTCGCATCGCCGCCGGCCTGCCGTTGGCGAATACCCAGAAGGAAGTGATTTTCAAGGGGCATGCGCTGGAATGCCGCATCAACGCGGAAGACCCGCATACCTTCATGCCGTCGCCGGGTCGCATCACGCTGTATCACGCCCCCGGCGGTCCCGGCGTGCGCGTCGACTCGCACGTGTACCAGAATTACTACGTGCCGCCGCACTACGACTCGATGATCGGCAAGCTGATCACCTACGGCGCCACGCGCGAGCAGGCCATCGCCCGCATGCGTATCGCGCTGTCCGAGATGGTCGTCTCCGGCATCAAGACCAATATCCCGTTGCATCAGGAACTGCTGGTCGATCAGGCCGTGCTGGAAGGCGGCTACAGCATCCATTACCTGGAAAACAAACTCGGTTTGAACAAGCATTGATGGAGGCGGGCGGCGATGTCCTGGGTTTCGCTGAAACTGGCCGCTGACGGCGAATGGGCGGAAACGCTCGCCGATGCGTTGATGGAAGCGGGGGCGTTGGCGGTCTCGATCGAGGATCGCGATGCCGGCACCGATGCCGAGCAGGCTCAGTTCGGCGAGCCCGGCCTGGAGGATCCGAAAGCCTGGCAGCGCAACTGGGTGGTCGCGCTGTTGGCAGCGGAGACCGATGTCGATGCGCTGATCGCCAGCCTGCAGCTGCCGGCCGAGGTCAAACGCAAGCTCGGCGAGCGTGAAGTCGCCGTCGTGCCCGAGCAGGACTGGGTGCGCCTGACCCAATCCCAGTTCGAGCCCATCCCCATTTCCGAACGGCTCTGGATCGTGCCGTCCTGGCACGACGCCGCCGATTTCGTCAGCGCCCCGGACGCCCTCGTGCTGGTGCTCGATCCCGGCCTCGCGTTCGGCACCGGCAGCCATCCGACCACGCGTTTGTGCCTGAAATGGCTGGAACAGAACCTGCAGGGCAATGAAAGCGTACTCGATTACGGCTGCGGTTCCGGCATTCTGGCGATCGCCGCCAGGAAACTCGGGGCCGCCCGCGTCGTCGGCACGGATGTCGATGCGCAAGCCATCACCGCTTCGCGCGATAACGCGGCGCGCAATCTGGCCGAGGCGGCTTTTTTCCTGCCCGATGACCTGCCGGCCGGCGAGTACGACGTACTGGTCGCCAATATCTTGACCAATCCGCTCAAGGCGCTGATGCCCTTGCTGGCCGGGCGCGTCAAGGCCGGCGGCCTTATTGCGCTGTCCGGCATCTTGGCCGAGCAAGCGGAAGACGTGATCACTCTCTACGGCAGCGCGTTCGACATGCGTTTGTGGGCGACGGAAGACGGCTGGGTTTGCCTGACGGGCCGCAAATTGTGAACGCCGCGCGCTGACGTCGCCGCATGCAGACCACCTGCCCCGAATGCCGCACCACCTTCCGGGTCAGCCAGGATCATTTGGGCTCCCGGCGCGGTCTGGTGCGCTGCGGGCACTGCAATGCGGTATTCAACGCCTACGATACGCTGCTGCCGGAGCTGGAGTCGCCGCCCGACGAGAGCGCGCCGGAGCAGGATAGGGCCGAACCCGCGCTGTCCGATGCGATCCGCCCGGTCTGGGCGCCGTCTGATCAGCCTGCATCCGGAAAACCGTCCGCTGCTGCTGTAGCGGCGCCGGTCGAGCGTGAAGCCGGGCGGCCCGAGTCTTTCGAAGTGCCGCCGCGCGTAGCGGCCAGGGTGGAATCGAAGCCGGTTGCGGCGAAGCCGAAGCAGGATGTCGCCGCGTCGCCGATCGCGAGCAGCGCTGAAAGCGCGCTGCCGGCGCCCGCAGCAACCGTGCCGGATATCCTGCTCGAACCGATGTGGCCAAAAGTCACCCGGCCGGCGCGGTCCGGGCAATTCTGGCTCTATCGCACGCTGGCGCTGCTGCTTGCCGGCCTGCTGCTGGTGCAAGGCGCGTATTTCCTGCGCGCCGAGCTGGCCGCCGTCGCGCCGGTGACGCGCCCGGCGCTGGAATGGCTGTGCCGACCGTTGCACTGCGTCGTGCCGTTGCCGCGCCAGCTGACCCAGGCGGCCATCGCGGCGTCCTCGCTGGAGCATGATCCGGAGAATAAATCGCGAGTGCGCCTGACCTTCCTGCTGACCAATCGCAGCGGGCAAACGCAGGCCTGGCCGCAGATCATGCTGACCTTGAGCGATGTGCGGGAAGCGCCGGTGGCGCGCCGGGTTTTTCGCCCCAAGGCCTATTTGCCGAAAGACGTCGATATCGCGGCCGGCATGGCCGCCGAGGCCGAGCGCGAAATCCGGCTCGATCTCGACATCGGCAATCTGGTCGCCTCCGGCTATGCGCTCAGCCTGAGTTATCCGTAAAACCTTTGGGTTGTCGGCTCCGCGCCCGGCCGGTATAGTCCCGCCCGCTATCGTTCTCGCGGGAGAGCGCCGGATGCAAGCAGCCGGCCGCCGAAGGCGCAACGCCACCCGCAACCGCTCAGGCAAACAGGACCGCGAGAATTGGGCAACTCTGGAGAGCGCCGCGCATCGTGTTCGATGCCGCAGCCACCGATGGGGCAAATCTCTCAGGTAACCGGACAGAGGGGTGAACGTGTTTGCGAAATCACGTTCACCTTTTTTATTTCTGGAGCTTGGTTTGCATACTGATACATCCGCCCCGCCTGACGCCAGCCACGCCGCCACTCGCAACGTCTCCCGCATGCCGATCTGGATTCGCCAGAATCTCGGCCGTGAAGCCCGTTATTCCGATACGGCTCAGGCCGTGCATGGCCACGATCTGCATACCGTTTGCGTAGAAGCGCGCTGCCCGAACCGCGGTGAATGCTGGAGTCGGGGCACCGCCACCTTCATGCTGCTGGGTGATACCTGCACCCGCGCCTGCGCCTTTTGTTCGGTGCAGACCGGCCGCCCGACCTGGTTTGACGCCGACGAGCCGCGCCGGGTGGCGGCCGCCTGCATCGACCTGAAACTGAGTTTCGTCGTGCTGACTTCGGTCAATCGCGACGATCTCGACGACGGCGGCGCCGGCTGCTTTGCCGCCACGCTGCGCGAACTGCGCCAGCGCCGCGGCGATATCGGGGTGGAATTCCTGACGCCCGATTTTCGCCGCGTGCAGGACGCCGCCGCCAGCCTGTTCAGCGATACGCTGGCGGCCTTGCCGAAGGGTGCGCGGCGTGATCTGGTCTGGGGCCACAACATCGAAACCGTGCCGCGCCTGTACAAGGAAGCGCGCAAGGGCGCCAAGTACGAACGTTCGCTGCGCCTGCTGGAAATCGCCGCGAGCTTGGCCGTCACGCTGCCTGGCGTGGAAGCCAAGTCGGCCTTGATGCTCGGCCTCGGCGAGACGCAGGCGGAAGTGCTGGACGTGTTGCGCGACCTGCGCGCAGCCGGCGTGCAACGTGTGTCGCTCGGCCAGTATCTGCGCCCGACCCTGGACAACCTGCCGGTGGCCCGCTACGTGCCGCCGGAAGAATTCACCGCCTACGAAGCCGCCGCGCGCGCGATGGGGTTTGCCTGGGTCAAGGCCGGACCGCTGGTGCGCAGTTCCTATTACGCCGAGGAAGTACAAAACGCTAACCCGCAAGGAAATACACATGGCTGACCTGAAACAGACCCCGCTCAACCAGAAACACCGCGAAGCCAACGCCAAGCTGGTGGATTTCTCGGGTTGGGAAATGCCGATCCATTACGGCTCGCAAATCGAGGAACACCACATCGTGCGGCGCGACGCCGGCATGTTCGACGTGTCGCACATGCTGCCGGTCGACCTCAAAGGCGAGGGTGAAAATGGCAAAACCGCGCGCGACTTTCTGAAAAAGCTGGTCGCCAACAACGTCGACAAGCTGCAGACCAGCGGCAAGGCGCTGTATACCTGCATGCTGCACGAAGGCGGCGGCGTGGTGGACGACCTGATCATCTATTTCCTCAATGAGTCCTGGTTCCGCCTGGTGGTCAACGCCGGTTGCGCCGACAAGGACATCGCCTGGATCGAAACGCAGCTGGCCAAGTTCGCTCCGGGGTTGACGCTCACCCCGCGCCGCGACCTCGCGATGATCGCCGTGCAGGGCCCCAACGCCGCCGTCCGCTTATGGCAGGCGATGCCCGGCATGCAGGAACTGGCCGCGCCGATGAAGCCGTTCAACGCCGTCGTGGTGGGCGACATGTTCGTCGCCCGCACCGGTTATACCGGCGAGGATGGCTTTGAAATCATGCTGCCGGCGAAGGCTGCGCCGTTCTTCTGGCAGGCCTTGCTGGATGCCGGCGTCAAACCCTGCGGCCTGGGCGCGCGCGATACGCTGCGCCTGGAAGCCGGCATGAATCTCTACGGCCAGGACATGACCGAAGCGACGACGCCGCTGGAATCCGGCCTGGCCTGGACGGTGGATATGAAATCGGAACGCGATTTCATCGGCAAGGAGTCCTTGCTTCGCTTGCCGCGCGCACGCCAGCTGGTCGGACTCAAACTGCTCGAACGCGGCGTGCTGCGCAACCACCAGTCGGTGTTCACCGAACACGGCGAGGGCGAGATCACCAGCGGCTCTTTTTCGCCGACGCTGAATGGCTCGATCGCCTTGGCGCGCGTGCCGGTCGGTGTCAACATCGGCGACAGCGTCGAAGTGGACGTGCGCGACAAACGCATGAAAGCGGTGGTGGTGAAATACCCGTTCGTCCGCAATGGCCAAGCCTTGCCTTGACCGCCCGAATTCGTAAATACAATCAAATCGTTACTGACTGGAGTCTGCAATGTCCGCTGTTGTTTCCAACATTCCCGCTGATCTGAAATACACCAAGTCGCATGAATGGGTGCGTCTGGAGGCGGATGGCAGCGTTGCCATCGGCATCACCGAACATGCCCAGGATCTGCTCGGCGACATGGTGTTCGTGGAAGCCCCCGTGGTCGGCCGTCAGCTGAGCCAGGGCGAAGAGTGCGCCGTGGTCGAATCGGTGAAAGCCGCTTCCGACGTCTATGCGCCCATCGCCGGCGAGGTGCTGGCCGCCAACGCCGATGTCGAAGCCAGCCCGGAAAGCATCAACCAGGACGCCTACGCGGCCTGGCTGTTCACGCTGAAGCCCGCCAATGCCGCCGATCTCGACGGCCTGCTGGATGCGGCCGGTTATGCGGCGCACGTGGCGTCCGAGTCGCACTGAGCCCGCACTGCGCCATGCCCTTCATTCCGCATACCGAAAGCGATATTCGCGCCATGCTGGCGAGTATCGGCGCGCCGTCCACCGATGCGCTGTTCGATGAAATTCCCGCCGAGTTGAACTGCGGCGGCTTGCCCGGCATTCCCGAAGGCCTCTCGGAAATGCGCGTGACGCGCCTGATGCAGGGCCGCGCCGCGCAGGACGGCTACTACAGCAACTTCATCGGCGCCGGCGCTTACGAGCACCATATCCCGGCGGCGGTCTGGCCGATCGTCACGCGCGGCGAGTTCTATTCCGCCTATACGCCGTACCAGGCCGAAGCCAGCCAGGGCACGCTGCAACTGTTGTACGAATACCAGACCATGATGGCCAGCCTGACCGGGCTGGACGTGTCCAACGCGTCGCTGTACGACGGCGCCAGTGCGCTGGCCGAGGCCGTGTTGATGGCGGTGCGCGCCAACAAGGCCGGCGTGCGGCGCGTGCTGATGCCGGCCACGGTGCATCCGCGTTACCGGGCGGTCGTGCAGGCCACGGTGAAACATCAGGGCATCGAAATCGTCACGCTGCCCTGGTGCACCGAATGCGGCCACAGCCTGGTCGAAGGTCTGGCGGCTTACGCTGACGCGCCGGCGGCGGCGCTGGTCATCCCGCAGCCCAACTTCTTCGGCGTGCTGGAACCGGTCGACGCGCTGACCGATTGGGCGCATGCGCACAACATGCTGGCCATTGCGGTCGTGAATCCGCTGGCGCTGGCCCTGCTGAAGCCGCCCGGGCAATGGGGCGAGACCGGCAAAGGCGCCGACATCTGCGTCGGCGACGGCCAGCCGCTGGGCGTGCCGATGTCGTCCGGCGGCCCCTATTTCGGTTTCATGACCGCGCGCCAAAGCCTGGTGCGGCAAATGCCCGGCCGCATCGTCGGACGCACCGTCGATCTCGACGGCCAGCCCGGTTTTGCGTTGACGCTGCAGGCGCGCGAGCAGCATATCCGGCGTTCCAAGGCCACCTCCAACATCTGCACCAACCAGGGCTTGCTGGTGACCGCCGCGACCATCCACATGGCCTTGCTGGGACCGGAAGGACTCAAGAGCGTCGCGCTGGAATCGCATGCCAATACGCGTGCGCTGCTGGACAAACTGGTTTCGCTGCCGGGCGTCGAACGCGTGTTCAATGCGCCGTTCTTCCACGAGGCGGTGATCCGCGTCAGCACGCCGGTGGCGGAGGTGCTGCGCGCCTTGCGCGCCCAGGGCATCCTGGGCGGTTACAGTCTGGGCGGCGACTACCCGGAATTGGCCGATTGCCTGCTAGTCTGCGCCACCGAAACCAAAACCGACGACGACCTGGAACAGTATCGGCAACAATTGCAACGTATCCTCAGCCGGCGTGACGGGCGCGAGCCCGGCGTGCCGCCTTGTGCGTATAAATAGCTCGACCCGTAGCAGTTTGATCCACAACCTAAAGGAGACAGCATCATGGCAACCGTAACCCTGGGCGGCGAACCCATTTCCGTCGGCGGCAACTTCCCGCGCGTCGGCGATTCCGCGCATTCCTTCATGCTGGTCGATAAGGACCTGAAAGACGTTTCCCTGTCTTCGTTCTGGGGCAAGCGCAAGATACTCAACATCGTACCCAGCCTGGATACCCCGACCTGTCAGGCGTCCGCGCGCAAGTTCAACGAGCTGGCCTCCAGCCTGCCCAACACCGTCGTGCTAGTCATTTCCGCCGATCTGCCGTTCGCGCAGAACCGCTTCTGCGCTGTCGAGGGCCTGAAGAACGTGGTTACGCTGTCGACCATGCGCGGCCGCGACTTCAACAAGGATTACGGCGTCATGATCATGGACCCGCCGCTGTCCGGCCTGACCGCGCGCGCGGTCGTCGTGCTGGATGAAAACGACAGGGTGGTCTGGTCCGAACTGGTGCCGGAAATCAAGCAGGAGCCCAATTACACCGTGGCTCTGGCCGCCGCCAAGGGCGAACCGCTCGACTCTCTTTAATCCGGACAGGCCGAATCCGGCGGGCGGCCAGACGCCGCTCGCCGCTTCCCGACTGTCCTCTGCCACGCCCGAATCATGCTCATCTTCGAACACGCCCAGCCCGGTCGCCGGGCTCACGCCCAGGCCCCTTACCACGCCACCGCCGCCGACGATCTGCCGGCGGCCATGCTGCGCCAGACGCCGCCGCTGCTGCCGGAAACTTCCGAACTCGATGTGGTGCGCCATTACACCCGTTTGAGCCAGAAGAATTTCAGCATCGACACCCAGTTCTATCCGCTGGGATCCTGCACGATGAAATACAACCCGCGCGCCTGTAATGCGCTGGCCATGTTGCCGCAGTTCCTGAACCGGCATCCGTTGTCGGATGTGGCGACCGGACAGGGCTTTCTGCTCAGCCTGTTCGAGTTGCAGGAAATGCTGAAGGAAGTCACCGGCATGGCGGCGGTCAGCATGGCGCCGATGGCCGGCGCGCATGGCGAGTTCGCCGGCGTGGCGATGATCCGCGCCTACCACGATGCGCGCGGCGACAGCGCGCGGCGCGAAATCATCGTGCCGGACGCCGCGCACGGCACCAACCCGGCCACTGCGACGATGTGCGGTTACGTGGTCAAGGAAATCCCCACCGACCGCCAGGGCAATGTCGATCTGGCGGCGTTGAAAGCCGCCGTCGGGCCGCAGACGGCCGGCCTGATGCTGACCAATCCGTCGACGCTGGGCGTGTTCGAACAAACCATCGTTGAAATCCAGAAGATCGTGCACGCCGCCGGCGGCCTCAGCTATTACGACGGCGCCAATCTGAACGCGATTCTCGGCCGCGTGCGGCCGGGCGACATGGGCTTCGACGTGATCCACATGAATCTGCACAAGACCTTCTCGACGCCGCACGGCGGCGGCGGTCCCGGCGCCGGCCCGGTCGGCGTGTCGGAGCGGCTGAAACCGTTCCTGCCGATTCCCTATGTCGTGGCCGAGCGCGATTTCTACCGCTGGGCGGAAGAGGCCGATGTACCGCAAAGCATCGGCCGCATGAGCACCTTCGGCGGCAACATGGGCGTGCTGCTGCGCGCCTGGGTCTATGCCCGCATGTTGGGCGGCAAGGGCATGCAGCGCGTCGCCGAGTTCGCCGCGCTGAATGCCAATTATCTGGCGGCGGAACTGAGCAAGGCCGGCTTCGATCTGGCCTTCCCGCAACGCCGTGCCAGCCATGAGTTCATCATCACACTGAAAAAGCTGAAGGATGAAACCGGCGTTTCTGCGATGGATTTCGCCAAGCGCCTGCTCGATTACGGTTTCCACGCGCCCACCACCTATTTCCCGATGCTGGTGCCCGAGTGCCTGCTGATCGAGCCGACCGAGACCGAAAGCAAGGAAACGCTGGATGCCTTCGTGCAGGCCATGCTGGCGGTCAAGCGCGAAGCCGAAAGCCAGTCCGATCTGGTCAAATCGGCGCCGCACAAGCTGCCGTCGCGCCGGCTCGACGACGTCAAGGCCGCGCGCGAACTGGATCTGGTCTGGAAACCGGTGTGAGCGGCGCGCAGGAAAAAACGTTGGCGGAAAGCCCGCATAAGGGCAAGACCGGCCTCAAGCGGGTCTGGAACGCGCTGTTCTATTCCATCGAGGGCTTCCGCGCGGCCTGGAAGCACGAAGACGCCTTCCGCCAGGAAAGCCTGCTGGCGGTGGTGCTGATCCCGCTGGCCTTCCTGCTCGCCGATGCGCCGCTGGAACGCGCCCTGATGGTCGCCAGCGTCCTGCTGGTGCTGATCGTCGAGCTGGTCAATTCCGCCATCGAAGCGACGGTGGATCGGATTTCCCTGGATAACCACCAGCTCGCCAAGCGCGCCAAGGATATCGGCAGCGCCGCGGTGTTGATCGCCTTGATCAATGTGCTGGCGGTCTGGGGCCTGGTGTTGCTGGGCTGAACGGCTTCAGTCCGTACTGGGCAGGCGCAGCTGTACGTGTAAGCCGCCCAGCGGCGACACCGCCAGCACCACCCGGCCGCCATACAGGCGCGCCAGATCCTCCACGATGGCCAGGCCGAGGCCGCTGCCGGGCATCTGCTGATCGGCTCTGACGCCGCGGCGCAGCATCGCATCGCGTTGTTCGCCGGCAATGCCGTTGCCGTCGTCGTCGACGCCGACCACGAGCACGTCCTGCTCGCTGCGGGCCTCGATTTCGACCCGGCTCGCCGCCCATTTGCAGGCGTTGTCGAGCAGATTGCCGAGCATCTCCTGCAAATCCTGCGTTTCGCCGCGAAAGGCCAGCCCGGCCGGTATCGCGTGCACGATCAGTTCCAGGTTGCGGTCGGCATGGATGCGCCGCATCGTCCGCGCCAGTCCGGCGACGACGGGTTCGAGCGGCGTGCGGACGCCGGGCAGGCGTACTGCCGCCGCCGCTTGCGCGCGCGCCAGATGGTAATCGACCTGTTTGCGGGCGGTCTCGACCTGCGCCAGCACCAGGCCGGCCAAGCCGGCATCCTGGCTGCGGGCGGCGTTGGCGAGGACGCTCAATGGGGTCTTCAGCGCATGGGCGAAATTGCCCGCCTGGGTGCGGGCGCGTTCGACGACTTCGGCGTTCTGCACCAAAACCCCGTTGAAGGCCTCCACCAGCGGCATGATTTCGGCCGGAAAACGGCCCTCCAACTGCTGTGCTTCGCCGTCGCGCACGCGACCGAGCGCGGCTTGCAGCGTGCGCAGCGGGGCCAGGCCGACATAAACCTGCACCAGCGCGGCGATGGCCAGGCCGCCGCCCAGTATGGCCAGCGCCAGCCAGAGCGCCTGGTGGAAGCGGGCGACCGGCTCGATCATCAAGCCTTCGTCGGCCGCCGCCATCAGGCGCAGCGGCGTCTCGCCGATGCGCACGCTGCGTTCAACCATGCCCAGCATCGCGCCTGCGGGGCCGGACGTCCGGTGCCGGTGGATCTCGCCGGTGGCGGGCGCATCCTGGGGAACCTGCAGCACCTGGTCCCATAGCGAGCGGGAACGCAACACGCCGGCGGCGGCCGGTGCGGCGGCCGTCGCCAGGCGATCGATTTGCCAGTAGAGGCCGGAAAAAGGCTTGTTCAGGCGCGGATCGCTCAGCGGCAGCGACAGCGCCGGGCGGCCCTGTGCGTCCAGCACCAGATGCGCGGCCAACTGGTCGAGATGGGTTTGCAGTTCGGCATGAAACTGCACCGCCACATGCTGGCGGAACAGATTGCCCAGCCCCCAGCCGGCGGCGAGGATCGAGACGGCGATCCAGAACAGCGTGCCGAGCAGCAGGCGCAGGCGCAGCGAGCCGCGCGGCGTCGGGTTCAGCGCGGGCATGTCAGTCGGTAACCCATGCCGCGCACGGTTTCGATCAGCCCCGGCGGCAGCTTCTTGCGCAGGCGGGCGATGAACACCTCGACGGTGTTCGAGTCGCGATCGAAATCCTGCGCATAGATATGTTCGACCAGGTCGCTGCGCGAGACGACTTGATCCCGGTGGTGCAGCAGATACGCCAGCACGCGGTATTCGTGGCTGGTCAGCGTCAGCGCGCGGCCCTCGACGGTGACGCGGCTGTTGCGGGTGTCCAGCGACAGCGGGCCGCAGGCTAGCTCGGCGCTGGCGTGGCCGCCGGCGCGGCGGATCAGCGCGCGCAGGCGGGCGAGCAGTTCTTCCATATGGAACGGTTTGGCCAGGTAATCGTCGGCGCCGGCATCGATGCCGGCCACTTTCTCGTGCCAGCCGTCGCGCGCGGTGAGGATCAGCACCGGCATCGTGCGGCCGCCGGCGCGCCATTTTTTCAGCACCGTGAGGCCGTCCATCTGCGGCAGGCCGAGGTCCAGGATGACCGCGTCATAGGGTTCGGTCTCACCCATGAACAGCGCATCGAGGCCGTTGTGCGCCGCTTCCGCGACATAGCCGGCCGCGCCGACGCTCTCGGCCAGTTGCGTCGCCAGGGTCGGTTCATCTTCCACGACCAGGATGCGCATCAGTGGTTTTCTCCATGCGGGTTAAGTTTGTCCTTCGGCCCTTTGAGGCCCAATGCCTTGCCGCTGCGGGCGTCGATCTTGAGCTTGACCAGCGCGCCGCCCGGGCGCAGCAGCTTGATTTCGTACAGCCAGCGCGCGCCCTCGCGTTCCAGTTCGACTTCCATGATCTGGCCGGGATGGTCGCGCTCGAGCCGTGCCAGGATCGTCTGCAAAGGCAGCACTTCGCCGGCTTCCAGCGTCTGGCGGGCGCGATCATGGTCGTGATCGTCGGCCTGGCTCGGCCAAGCGCACAACAGCAGCACGATCGGCGCCGCGGCCAGCGCCGCGCGCCATCCGTTGGCTGATTTTCCCGCTGACATCGCGCTATCTCCAATCGGTTGGCTAGGGCCTGACTTATAGCGCGCCCAAGCTGAACGTGGAATGAACGACGGATTCAGCCTCGGCGCAATTCGTTATTCGTTATTCGCGGTTCGCAATGAGCCGGCAACATCGCCGCATTCCGCCTGGCTATGGCGGCGCCAGGACTCAGCCTGCCCCCTCGCGACGATCGAGCCGGCCTGCCGGCGGCGAAGATGAACGCGCGCTGAACAAACGCTTCAGATCAGGTTAAGACGCCGCGCCGCACACTGCAGTCACGGTCCTCGCTGCGACCGCAACCATTGGAGATTGCCATCATGCGTACCACAAATATTGTTTCATCATTAATCCTCGGCGTCGGGCTGCTGGCCGGCGGCGCACTGCTTTCCACCTCCTTCGCCTCGGACCACCCGCCTGCCGGGGAGCGTGCCTGGCTGCCGATCGGGACGATTCACGACCAGCTCAAGGCCGCCGGCTACCGCACTATCGAGAAGATCGAGCGTGAACACGGCCGCTATGAAGTCCGCGCGCTCAACCGCAAGGGCGAGCGGGTCGAGTTGTATCTCGATCCGCACACCGGCGCAATCCTGGCAACGCAGGCACGCACATACAAGCAAGACGTGGGAGACGATGGCGCCAGACGGGGCGACAGGGACAGCCGGCGCGACGATGCCGACTGCGACGAACGGCACAGCCGTGACAACGTGCCGCGCGGCGCGGCGCCGGCCGGCGGAAAATAAGGCATACGGAGCCTCGCCATGAAAACGCTGCTGACAGGCGTCATCGCCCTGATCACGCTGGTTTGGGCCTGGGGCGTCCAGAACGGTGACGCCGGCAGCGCGCTCGGGGCCCTGCGCCAGGAAGGGCTCTACCTGAGCGGTCTGCTGTCGATCGGCCTGATGTCCATGGCCATGTTCTTGGCGGCCCGGCCGGCCTGGCTGGAGGGGCCGATGGGCGGCCTCGACCGGATGTACCGCACGCACAAATGGGCCGGCATCCTGGCCGTGTCCTTCGCCGTACTGCACTGGCTGATCGAAATGTCGGACGACATCCTGGAAGAACTGGGCGTCGGCGCGGGGCGGCTGCATGTAGACGAGGATGGCGAGGACGGCGGCTGGCTGGAGAGCCTGCGCGATCTGGCCGCAGACATGGGCGAGTGGGCGATCTACGCCGTACTGGCGATGCTGGCGCTGACACTCTGGCGACGCTTCCCGTATCGGCCCTGGCGCTTGCTGCACCGGGCGATGCCGCTGCTCTACCTGATGCTCGTCTTCCATGCGGTATTGCTGGCGCCGGTACATTACTGGTTGCAGCCGGCGGGCGGGTTGCTCGCGCTGTTGCTGCTCGGCGGCATCTATGGCAGCGCGCTATCCCTGGCCGGGCGGATCGGCCATTCGCGTCAGGTGCAAGGCGAAATCATCTCGGTCGAACGCACAGCCGGCGACATCGTCGCCGTGCAATGCCGGCTCGCACAGGAGTGGCGCGGGCATCGGCCCGGCCAGTTCGCGCTGGTGACCTTCGATCGCGGCGAAGGCGCGCATCCGTTCACGATCGCCAGCGCCGATCGCGGCGACCGCAGCGTCACATTCCATATCAAGGCGCTGGGCGACTACACCCGCGGCCTCGCGGATAGGCTGACGCCGGGGCAGCCGATGCGGCTGGAAGGGCCTTACGGCCGCTTCGACATCGCCCGACGCAATCTGCAGGCGCGGCAGCTATGGGTGGCCGGCGGCATCGGCATCACGCCGTTCCTGGCCTGGCTGGAATCATTCCAGGCCAAGCCGGAACACGCGCCCGTCGCCGATCTGCATTACTGCACCCGCGACCGCGCCGACGATCCCTACGTCGCCCGCCTGCAGTCGCTTTGCGCCGGCCTGCCCGGCGTCGCCTTGCATGTGCACGGTTCTCGCCAGGGCGAAGTGCTGAGCGCCGCCACGCTGGCACCGCCGACGGCGCGCCGCGGCAACGCCGAACTCTGGTTCTGTGGCCCGCCAGGCCTGGCGTCCTCGCTGGAAGAAAACCTGCGTACGAGCTGGCGCGGCCGCTTCCGCATGCGGCGGGAATTCTTTGCGCTGCGCTAGCGCGCCGGTCGCTGCCCTAAAGCTGCGGCCGGTTTATTCATGCTGCATTAATCTGGATTTGTTCTAATCGTCCATAATTCAAACCGACCCGTTCACTAATTCAAACCGTGTTCATTCGCCGCTGCTTCGTCACGCTGTTCGTTCTGCTGCAATGCCTGGCGCCGTTGCTGCATGCGCACGCGAGCGGGCCGCTGCACTGCGGCGTACACGCTGGTGTGAAGAGCGGCGTGCTCAGCGGCATACATATGCCGGCGCTGTCGGACGCGCCGGCAGGCGGGCAGCAGGTGCAGATGGCGGACGTGGCGGAGACGCTGGCGATCACCCTGGCCTTTTCGCTGCAGGCTCGTGATGAACCACCGCTCGCGGCGACGCCGGGTCTGGCCTTTCGGCTGCCCGGCATTGCGCGCACGTCGGCCCCGCCCTGGGCGCCGAGCGCGCCCCCGCGCACCGCCGCGCGCTATTCGCAACATCTGACCCCCCTTCCCGGCGCGCCGCCGCGGGTCTGATTGCTTGCGCTGATTCGAAGCGCGCAGGCTACGCTTGCGCGCTTCGACCCTGATCGCCCGGCTCGGGCGATCACCCGCGGCCTAGGCCGAAAACCATCAAAAAAACATTCTGTTGGAGTACCCGATGCCCAGGATATTACTGTTGCTCGTTATTTTTGCCCTGCAGGGGCCGGCGCAGTCCGGCGATAAAGTGATTCCATTGACCCCGGCTCAGCAGGCCTCGCTGCGAGTCGCCGTCGCGCCGCTGCTGGCCCATGCCGGAGCGCTCAGCGTCGGACTGCCCGCCCAGGTAGTCATTCCGCCCGCCCAGGAGCGGGTGGTGGCGACGCCGGTCGCCGGCCTGATCAGCGAGGTTCGGGTCGCCATCGGCGACAACGTCCGGGCCGGGCAGACTCTGGCCGTACTGCGCGGCGAAGACTTGATCGGCGCCCAGCGCGAACTGGCGCAAGCCGCGTTGCAATTGCGCCTGGCCGGCGAGTCGGCGCGGCGCGACGAGGCCTTGTTCAAGGAAGGCATCATCGCCGAATCGCGCTGGCAAGCCAGCCAAAGCGCCCAGGCCCAGAGCCGCGCCGCGCTGAATGAGCGCCGCGCCTGGCTGCGTCTGATGGGCCTCGGCGCGGCGGCGATCCAGGCCGCCGAACGGGGCGAGCGGCTGACCGACAGCATTACGCTGGCCGCGCCGATCAGCGGCGTGGTGCTGGAACAGAGCGCCATGGCCGGCGCGCGGGTGGAGAGCGCCGGCGCGCTGTTCAAGGTGGCCCGGCTCGATCCGCTCTGGCTGGAAATCCAGGCGCCGGCGGAAGTGGCCGCCCTGGTCAAGATCGGCCAGAAAGTCAGCGTGCCCGGCACCGCCGCCAGCGGCAGCGTGGTCCTGGTCGGGCGCGGCGTCAGCGCCGCGCAGACCGTGATGATCCGCGCCCGGGTGAGCAATCCCGGCGGCCTGTTGCGCCTGAACCAGAGCGTTTCGGCCCGCATCGAGGATGTCGCCGGCGCCAAGCAGTGGCGCGTGCCGGTCGCGGCCATCGTGCGCCAGGCCGGCAAGTCCTGGGTGTTCGTCCAGCGCCCCGGCGGTTTCGAGCCGGAACAGGTCAAGGTGCTGTCGCAATCGGCGCAGTCCGCCGCCATCGATGCGGAATTCGGCGGCGACGAGATGATCGCGGTCGGCGGCGTGGCGAACCTGAAATCGGCCTGGCAGGGTGAAGGGAAGTAGCCATGATCGCCAAACTCACCGAGTTTTCGCTGACCCAAAGGCTGCTCACGCTGGGCCTGACCTTGCTGCTCGTGGCGGCCGGCATCCAGGCCTGGCGCGCGCTGCCGATCGACGCCTTTCCGGACGTTTCCACGACGCAGGTCAAGCTGATCCTGAAAGCGCCGGGGATGACGCCGACCGAAGTGGAAAGTCGCATCGCCGCACCGATCGAAATGGAAATGCTGGGCATACCCAAACAACGCATCCTGCGTTCGATGTCCAAGTACGGCCTCAGCGACATCACCATCGATTTCGAGGACGGCACCGACATCTACTGGGCGCGGCAGCAAGTCGCCGAGCGCCTCGGCAGCGTCATGGCCGACTTGCCGGCCGGCGTCAGCGGCGGTCTGGCGCCGATCACCACGCCGCTGTCGGAAATGTTCATGTTCACCGTCGAAGCCGATCATCTGAGCCTGGCCGAACGCCGCGCCTTGCTGGATTGGGTGATCCGGCCCAAGTTGCGCACCCTGCCCGGCGTCGCGGACGTCAACGCGCTGGGCGGCGAGGTGAAAACCTTCGAGGTGGCGCCGGACAACGCCGCGATGAGCGCGCGCGGCGTCACGCTGATGGAGCTGGCCGAGGCGATCCAGGCCAACAACCGCAACGACGGCGCCGGCCGCCTGACCGAGGGCGAGGAAGTCTGGCTGGTGCGGGTGGAAGGCGCGGTCAAGAATCTGGAAGACCTGGCCGGCATCGTCGTCAAGAACGTCGGCGGCGTGCCGGTGCGGGTGTCGGATGTGGCGCAAGTGCGCCTGGGCAGCCTGACCCGCTACGGCGGCGTCAGCAAAGACGGCAAGGGCGAGGCGGTGCAGGGCCTGGTTCTCGGCCTGCGCGGCGCCAATGCGCAGAGCGTCGTGAAGGGCGTGAAACAGCGTCTCGCCGAGATCGCGCCGAGCCTGCCCAAAGGCGTCACGGTGAGGCCGTTCTACGACCGCTCCGCGCTGGTCGAGCGGGCGGTGGGCACGGTGTCGAAGGCGCTGCTGGAAGCCATCGTGCTGGTGCTGGTGCTGTTGTTCCTGTTTCTCGGCGACGTGCGCGCCGCGCTCGCCGTGGCCATCACGCTGCCGCTGGCGGCCTTGGCCACCTTCCTGCTGATGCAGCGCTTCGGCCTGTCGGCCAACCTGATGAGCCTGGGCGGCCTGGCCATCGCCATCGGCATGCTGGTCGACGGCGCGGTGGTGGTGGTGGAGAACATCGTCAGCCACCTGGCGCATGACCAGAGCGGCCAATCCAAGGTGCACCGGGTGTTCCGCGCGGTGCGCGAGGTGGCCGCGCCGACCACCGCCGGCGTGCTGATCATCATGATCGTGTTCCTGCCGCTGCTGACGCTGGAAGGCCTCGAAGGCAAGCTGTTCATTCCGGTGGCGTTGACCATCGTCTTCGCGCTGGGCGCGGCGCTGCTGCTGGCGCTGACCGTGGTGCCGGTGCTGGCCTCGTATCTGTTGAAGGAGGGCAGCCACGGCGACCCGTGGCTGGTGCGCGTGGCCTTGCGCCTGTACACGCCGATGCTGGATTTCGCGCTGGCCCGCATCAGGCTGGTCATGATCGCCGCGGTGGCGCTGCTGGCCGTGGCCGTGGCGCTGTTTCCGCTGATCGGCAAATCGTTCATGCCGACGCTGGATGAGGGCGACATCCTGATCCAGCTGGAGAAGCTGCCGTCGATCAGCCTGGAGGAAAGCCTGGCCCTCGACCAGTCGGTGCAGCAGGCCTTGCTCAAGCGGGTGCCGGAGGTGGCGGGCGTGGTGGCTCGAGCCGGCTCGGACGAGCTGGGCCTCGATCCGATGGGCCTGAATCAGACCGATTCCTTCCTGGTGCTGAAGCCGCGCGCGCAATGGCGCAAGCCGGACAAGGACTGGCTGATGCAGGAGATACGCACGGTGATGAACGATTTTCCGGGCGTGACCTACGGCTTCACCCAGCCGATCGACATGCGCGTCTCCGAGATGATGACCGGCTCGCGCGGCGATCTGGCGATCAAGGTGTTCGGCACCGACATCGACACCCTGAACAATCTGGCCGGTGCGGTGGAAACCACGCTGGGCAAGATTCCCGGCGCGCAGGACGTGTTCAGCCTGAAGAACGAAGGCGTGCAGTACTTCAAGGTGGAAGTGGATCGCCTCGCCGCCGGCCGCTACGGCCTGTCGATGGACGCCATCTCCGCGTTTCTGAAGGCGCACCTGGAAGGGCTGCAACTGGGCATCGTCCAGGAAGGCATCAAGCGCACGCCGCTGGTGTTGCGCGCCGGCGAGAACGTCCGCCTCTCGCCGGCCTTGTTCGAAGCCTTGCGCATCCCCACCGCCAGCGGCGTCGCCATTCCGCTCAAAGAGGTGGCGACGCTGGTGCGCACCGACGGCCCGGTGGCGGTGAGCCGGGAGAACGCGGCGCGCTACGTCACCATCCAGTGCAACGTCGCCGGCCGCGATCTGGTCGGCTTCGTCGAAGAGGTGAAGGCCCGCATCGGCAAGGAGGTGAAACTGCCCGGCGGCTATCAGGTGGTCTATGGCGGCCAGTTCGAGAACCAGCAACGCGCCGCCGCCCGTCTGGCGGTGGTGGTGCCGGTGGCGCTGGCATTGATCTTCGCGCTGCTGTTCGCCACCTTCAAATCGGTCAAGCAGGCGGTGCTGGTGATCGCCAACGTGCCGTTCGCGATGGTCGGCGGCATCGCCGCGCTCTGGCTGACCGGCGAATACCTGTCGGTGCCGGCCTCGGTCGGTTTCATCGCGCTGCTCGGTATCGCGGTGTTGAACGGCGTCGTGCTGGTGTCGTATTTCAACCAGCTGGCCAGCCAGGGCATGGCGCCGGATCAGGTCGTGCGCGAAGGCGCGCTGCGCCGGCTGCGGCCGGTGCTGATGACCGCCAGCATCACCGCTTTCGGCCTGATTCCGTTGCTGCTCGCTAGCGGGCCCGGTTCGGAGATTCAAAAGCCGCTGGCCATCGTCGTCGTCGGCGGCCTGTTCACCTCGACCGCGCTGACCTTGCTGATGCTGCCGGTGCTTTACCGCCGTTTCATACTCGGCGCCGACTATGAAAGGGATTTGAAATGAGCCTGGTACAACTGACTCTGGCCGCGCCCAGGCATCTGGAAGAGGAATTGGTCGAACAGTTCCTCGCCCATCCCGACTGGGCGGCGGGCTTTACGCTGTACGCCGCGGAAGGCTACAGCCGCCACCACGAGAAGCTCAGCGCGCAGGAACGGGTGCGCGGCCGCACGCAGCGATTGGCGGTTCAGATCGTGCTCGAGGCCGTGCAGGCCGAAGCGCTGCTGGCCCATCTCAAACAGCGCTTTCCCAAGCGCGACGTGGCGTATTGGATAACCCCAGTGATCGAATTCGGGAGATTGGCATGAATAGGTTTTTGTTGAGTATTTGCTTCGGCGCAAGCCTGGCTGCTGCGCCGCTGTTGAATTCGGCCTGGGCCGCCGAGCCGGCGATGGCCGCCCCTGCCGATCTGCCGCCCCTGGCCGCGGTGGAAAAGACCCTGGCGGCGCTGCCCCAGGTCAAGGCGGCGCAGGCGGAAATGCGCGGTGCGCAAGCCGAGCACAGCCGCCTGAAGGCGGGCGATCACGAATACGGCCTGCGCCTGTCGACGCAGCACCGCAACGTCAGCGGCGGCCCCAACTCGAATGAATGGGGCGCGGCCATCGAACGCGGCTGGCGTCTGCCGGGCAAGGCCGGGCTGGATGACCGCATCGGCCGGCAGGGCGTGCTGGCCGCCGAAGAGCGGGTCGGCGACGCCCGCCACGAATCGGCGCGCCAGTTGCTGAGCCTGTGGTATGCCGCGCGCCAGGCCGGCCTGGAAGCGAGCCTGTGGCGCAAGCAGACCGATCTGCTGAAAGAGCAGAAGCGCATCGTCGACGTCCGCGTCAAACGCGGCGATGCCGCGCGGCTGGACCAATTCCAGGCCGATGCCGCGGTGGCGCAGGCGCTGTCGCAGAGCACGGCGGCGCAAGCCAGGGAAAAGGCCGCCCGCGCCGAACTGCAGGCCCGTTATCCGGAATTGCCCGCGCCGGATGAGCTCGTCGCGCAGCCGGCTCCGCCGCAAGGCAATGCGGCGCTCTGGCTGGAGCGCACGCTGGCTCACAACCATGAACTGCTGGCGGCGCAGCGGGCGCTGGAAAAATCCCGTCTCCAACTGCAGCGCGCCGAAGCCAATCGCACGCCCGATCCGATCGTGGGCCTGCATCTGGCCAACGAACAGGGCGGCAACGACCGGATCTTCGGCGTCAGCCTGTCGATACCCCTGTCCGGCGAGGCGCGGCGTTCGCAAGTCCGGGGCCAGCTGGCGCAGGCCGAGGCGTTGGCGGAAATGGAAGCCGCCACGCGGCGGCGTCTGGCCGCCGAATCGGCCGCCAACTGGCAGCGCGCCGCCGCCGGGGTGGAATCCTGGCAACGCCTGGAAGAAGCCGCCGCCGCGGTGGCGCGCCATGCCGATCTGGCGCGCCGCGCGCACGAACTCGGCGAGTTGGGCCTGTCCGACACGCTGCTGGCGCGGCGGACGGCGCTGGACACGCAGCTGGCCGCCGGCCAGGCGCGCCTGGCCGCCAACGAAGCCATCGCCCGACTGATGCTGGACGCCCACCAGCTCTGGCCGCTGGCTGACGACGACGACCATCACTGAGCCGCTGAAGCGCGGCCCCCGGCGCTGCTAGCGGGCGATCTCGAGGCCTGCGCCGCGGGCGATTTCTCCGTTTGACAGCACATCGACGCGCAAGCCGCCACGGCCCAGCCAGTGCTTGACGACCCGATCCGGGGCGAGCGAGGCATCGCTCAGCCTGTCGCCCAACGCGGCGCACGGCTCGCAAAGCTCGACGCCGCGCAAGCGGACATCGCCGACCGAAAACTCGACCTGGACCAGATCGTTCAGCCTGATGCCCCGGGTGATCAGGTTTCTGCGCGTCAGCGACAGATCGAGGCTGCGCGCATGTCGGCGGCAGAACAGCTCGATTTCCTCCGCCTCGACCAAAGTCAGATTCTGGCCGGGATAAACGCAAAGCCCGTAGTTCCGGTCGCCCGCCACGCCCTTGCCGGCTTCGACGGTGATGCGCTCGCACTCACGTTGCTCAGCCCCGCGTTGCGGGCTGATGAATATTCGCTCAATGACCAACGCAGGCTCCAGGCTGATTATTTTCAAGGGCGCGGCGGCGGCATGATTCCGCAAGCGCGAGGCGCCCCAATGTTCGTGAAGCGGACCGCTGGGCGGTTTTGGGCACGCGTCTGCTGGCATGATGGCTTGGGCTCATTTGGCGGAGTGCATCAGTTCAATTGGCAAGCTGTACCAAATTGCATCCGGCGGTGACGCCGTTTTGAGAGCGATGGGCATCGCGCCCGATATAACATCTTTGATTTCATGTTTAGCAAACGTTGTATCGGATTAAACAATAAGAAACTTGATGCCCATCAATATCAAAACTAATCCGCCGAAAATTTCCGCTTTGCTTTCAAGCCAAGTCCCGCTGTTCTTGCCAATGGAAATGCCGATCACGCTGAAAGCAAAAGTTATTGATCCTATGACAAGACAGGCGATATAAGGATTTACTTCCAATAACGTCAGGCTGAATCCCGCGGCCATCGCATCAATGCTGGTAGCGATGGCAAGAACCAGCAGCATTTTGTTGGTTACGCGCGCAATATCTTCTTCTACGCCTTCTTGAGTGCCTTCGTAAATCATTTTTGCACCAATCAACGCCAATAATCCAAAGGCGACCCAATGGGTATATGCTTCCATCCAGCCTAAAATACCCTTGCCGCCCAAATATCCGATGAAGGGCATCAAGGCTTGAAAGATTCCGAAGAAAATCCCTGCTCTTAGAGCCAAGTTGGGAACATTTTTCTTCGCACCCAGCCCGATGGAAACTGCAAAAGCATCCATGCTGAGTGCGACCGCAAGAATGATGACTTCGATCATATCGTTTTATTCAAAAATGGTGCGCATGCTAGAAACATGCGCAACGATAAACTAGTTAGGCATGTTTATATGCCAAGATGATTTCGGAAGGAAAAAGCATCTGCTGAAAGTATTCCCTCGCCTCAACCGTGAAGCCGTGTTGTTTCAACTAATCTGTCAGCCGCACTCCGCAATATCCGGCCATGGTTTTTGGTGATGGCCTGCAAATAAAGTCGTGCAGTCTGCTACTTGCAGTTTTACCTTCTGTCATGTTGCCAATAATCAGCTTGCCACCCTTTTTCAGGGCTCGCTTGAATTCAATTAAAACCTTATCCATATCCTCATAATAAATCAGCTCAAACATATAGTTGTTAACTGACAAATCGACGGATTCTGTTTTCGTTGGAAGATCAAATGCAGTGCCAATATTGCCGGGTTTTTCTATAGCGTTAACGTTTGAATTCACCGGCCTTGCGCGGCTTTATTTCGCAGCGCCCCTTGGAGCGCAGTGTTAGCCATTGACGCCCCGAAGATGTTCTTTCGGTGCCAGTCCAGAAATGCAAAGTGCTCGTCTGTAAGAGAGTCAATCTTCTCTGCCCCGGTGATTCCCAATGCTGCGGAATCGGCTTCAATTATTGGCGAAAGCATAATATGGCCATCAGGCCGAAAGCTAATTAATCCGAGGTCGAACGCGGCATCGTAGACAGGGGATAACGCGAGGCCGTTTGCCGGATTTAGTCGTTCTTCGTTCGTTGCTACGCGCCAAGGTTTGATGTGCGAGGCGCGAATCAACAAGCTTGATCCAGTGATGGCGCACTTGTTGTCGAAGAACTCAAGAACCTCGCGACGAAACCTCTGCTGCCCGATCCTTACTTGAAGTTGCTCAAGCTTGGTTGTTGCCGGAACGTCAGGGTTGCGAACAATCTCGATCACCGACGGATCGGAGCTTTGGTCCCGGTAGTCTTGGAGGTTGGCAAGAAGGTCGTCATAGAACTTGATGGCTGAATAAGCAGCCTCATCCGTTGCTATGTTTCGAACGCCGAGAGCCGCAAGGAGACCAGCGCGACGCGCCTCAATTGCGAGGCGAAGTGCGCCGACCTCGCCGTAAATGCTTATCGGAAACTTCTTGTTTTCGACGCCACCCCCCGGCGCGGGGTATGTCGTCTGCCACAGTGGGCCGCTCTTCTTTCTCTTCTCGGAGCGGTTTACCCCGACGATGCCGCTCGTGTTATTCCGAGGCAGCGTCGGGCTGAATCGTGCGCCAATACTCCGGAGATAGCGCTTTCCCTTGTTCTCTTCGATCCACTTGTCTCGATAACTTCGGGCAGCCGCCAGAGCGTCATCGTTTGAGGCAAAGTCTCTGAAAGCGAAAAGCTTACTGTGCCACTTTCGGTTTTCATAGTTGGCATCGGGGTACCAGGAAATGCGCACAAGCCAACCCGCCAAGCCCTCGTAATCGTAAGGGGCGATGAAAAGCATGTCCTTCGCGGCTTTCTCTTCCGGAGTCATCGCTATTCGAAATGGCTAACCGTGGAGTTATGCCGCATGGTTTTTCACAAACCTCTCGGCAGTTTCGAGTAGCTCACGGAATTTATCTCGCGAACACTGACCATGTTTAAGTGACGTGCCATTCATGGACAGATCAATAGTGACGCCAGACCACGTTATTGGCAGCAAAGCTTTTTCATCTTTGCTGAAACAAAGCTTCATATCGTGTGCGAAATAGTTGCGGAGAATTCGCCAGAACTGGTACCACGGCTGTTCCTTCAATTCGGCGAGATGACCGATTGAATTGAAATATGCCTTGGTAAGCGGAAGCAACCCGACGATGGCTGCGCGGTGCGCGGAGTCGTATAGCTCTTCGCAGGCTATGCGCATGACGCGATCGTCATGAACAAGGGCGACAACGCTCGGAAACGGCCGCGGGATGTCCGGCATTTGCTCGTAGAGCTTTTTGAAGAATGTGGGTGTCTCGGGATATGACCACAATATGAGCGACGCGTAAGTAAGCTGAATGTTGTTCAGCAACGTTCGGTAAACCCCAAGAAGGTCAGGCTTGGTCATTGGTATGCGGCATAACGTAGAGTTCAGGCGACTTGCGCAGCTTTATGCGCAAGGTCGCCTGGAACGCCGGGTTGGGATATTTCTACGACCCATAAACGCAATTGACCGGGCTGTGGGAATGTCTGTGGAATTGCCGATAACGAGAATGGAAGCTCTGGTGCTTCGGCAAGCGGAGTATCCATGAGATTTCTTTCTTGGCTCATTTCAATCGCGAGTTTTAGATAACGGCGAAGAAGCAGGATTGGAGGAAATTGGTTTTTCTCCTTCAGCCATTCGAGTGCGTCACGGGCGCACTTTGAGCTATTGCATGAACGGCACGCCCATACGAGGTTGTCGCCTGTATTTGCTCCACCTCGCTTTGTTGGAATGAGATGGTCAGCAGACAAATAGTCTCGACTTCCGCAGTAGCAGCAAGCTTGCGGCAGCACCATCTTTAAGCGTTCGTCGTCAGCGAGAGGGCCAAGGTTCATTGTTTGCTTGTTCAATCCTGCAAAAAGGCGAGAACGAATCATGAACTGTGCGCGCCCGTACTTTTCGGCTTTCGCGGTAATGGCCGAATGCGCCATCGCGAGATTCGCGTAAGACCAATACAACAATTCGCCAACGGTTTGGATTTTCATGCGTCAGGCCCAACCAAATTTAGACGTCAATACTGCCGCAATGGCTGGCGCGCGGCATGGCGAATTCGAGCTGTTCATCCTCTATCCCCTTGATTTGTTGGTCTTGTTGTTGGCCTTTGCGGCGTATTGAAGCATGAAATGGGGCAGTGCTTCGCTATGCATCAAGGTCCGGCTGAAGCGCGAGCGCACGGGGGGGCAAAGTCGCCGCGCTGGGCTGTTTTCGGTCGTCACGCCACCGCGATCCAACCGAAAGGCCACCGTCGAACCGCTCTCTGACGGCCTGCGTGCGGCGCTACTCTTCGACGCAGATTTCGCGCCGCAGCACGGCCAGCGCGGTGCGCGCCAGCAGGCCGGCGATGACGGCCGAGGCGATGCCGAGCAGGATGCCGGACAGGCGCAGGAAGTAGAGGCCGCCGTTTTGTTCGTACATCTCCAGGCTGGCGATGGTGATGGCGGCGAGCGGGAAGGAATAGGCCCACCACGACAGGAAGAACTTCAGGTTGGCGAAGCGGCGCACCTGCGTGAACAACAGCAGCGTGAAGAACAAGGCGGCGTGGTAGAGCACTTGCGCGAAGGCGTCGACGCTGCCGGTGAGCTTGACGTAGGAAATGAAGCCGACCGCCGGCGGGGCGATCAGGATGAACAAGGTCGGCATCAGGCGTTCCGGCAGGCTGGCGTGGAAGATCACGCGATACAGGATGATGGTCAGCAGGACCGGCCAGAACACCAGGCCGATGCTGAAAAAGAACCAGGACACTTCCGGCGGCGCATGCGCGACGCCGGCGATGGGGATCAGGATGTTGCCGACGACCGGGATGAACCAGGCCGGGTTGAGATGCACGATTTCAAATTTGCTGTGGTGCATCCATTGGCTGATGACGTACAGCGTCAGGGTCAGGTGCAACGCTGTGCCGGCCAGCCAGAGCAGTTTGGAGTAGGGCGCGCTGATCGGCAGCCAGGCGATGGACAGCAGGATCAGCGAAATGCTGACGGCGGGAACGAAATGCATCTTGACCGGATGCGCCCATTCCATGCGCGCGGCGGCGGGGTGTTTGATGATCTTGCCGGCATACAGCGCGGCCAGCAGCGTAAACAGGCCGGTCGCCAGCATCAGCAGCCAGGGACTGGGGGCGATGCTGAGGTTCAGGATGGTTTCGGCTTTGCGCCAGGCCAGGGTCAGGCCGGTGAGCCCCATGATCATGGCGAACCAGGCGACGGGGAACAGTTGGAGGCGGGGGGAGGCGGTTTCGGTCATCGGGGGGAGGTGTTGGGCGGCAATGCGGGAGCGGCCGGGAGGCCGCTCCCGCAGCGGGTTTTACAGCGCTTTCTTGATCGAGAGCACGCCGCGGATCATGCCAGGGCTGTAGCCGGTGGCTTTGTCGTTGGGGTACTCGGCGGCGAGCTTGGCTTTGACGTCGGGCGAGAGGTTTTCCTCCGCGCCATGGCAGCTGACGCAGACCGGCTGCATGACCAGCGCCTTGGCATAGCGGAACATTTTGCCGTCGGGCGTGTTCACGATGTCGTAGGTGTCCAGGGTTTCCGGTTTCTCGCCGGCAGCCAGACGCTTGTCCAGGCTGGCCTGGGCTTCGCTTTCCCAGGCGTCGGGCACGCCTTTCGGGTTGCGGTTCTTCGGGCTGACGCGCTTGATTTGCATGCCGGTGTGCTGGGCAGCTTCGGCGGCGATCTTGGGCGCTTTTTCCTTGCATACGCTGATGGCTTGCGCCGGTCCGCCGGCCGTCATGGCCGCCTTCAGTTCGCCGCCCAGGGTCTGGATCAGGCCGCCGGCGGTCTGGCGCGCTTCGGCGGCCATCTGGTCGCTGTTCGGCGTGCTGGCGCAGCCGGCGAGCAGGATCAGCGGCAGGGTGGCTAAGGCGAGTTTGTTGAGCTTCATGTTGTCTCCTGGTTGTGGGTGGACTTACTTGGTGAAATGGACTTTTTCCTTGTCCAGTTTGTAGCTCCACGGCAAGCCGCTGTTCTTCCAGCCGTTCACCGTGCGTTTGCCCTTGTTAGGGCCATCCTTGGCGCTGTCGCCTTCGAAGCCGTCGACCACCGACCAGACATTACTGTATCCGTGCCGCGCCAGGAAATCGGCGCCCAGGGCGCTGCGGTCGCCGGAGCGGCAGATCAGCAGAATCGGATCGGTTTTTTCGCTGCCTTTGTCCATCGCGCGCAGTTCGAATTGCGACAGGAAATCCGGATTCGGATTGCGCACATAGCTGTTCTTTTTCTCATCCCATTTGTCGTAATGCATGATGCCGAACGGCACCGCGCCATCGATGCCGTCGGGCACGCCGACAAACAGCAGTTCCTCGGGCGTGCGCAGGTCGAGGAACAAAACCTTGTTCTTGCCGTGTTTTTCGAGGAAGGCCGGGATGTCCTTGGCTTCGATGTAGAGGCCAAGTTTAGTGACTTTTTCTTTGGACAGACTGGCGGGATCAACCGCATAGACGTTGATCGAGAGCAGGACGATGGCGGCGGCGAACAGGATTCGGTGCATGGCGGGCTCCTTCCTTGGTTGGGTCAATCAGGCGTTCAGTGCGGTGATGACGCCGGCCAGATGGCCTTGGGCGACATTCATCGCGGCGGTGATGGCGGGGTTGCCGGCCATGCCGGCGATGACGCCCGGGTCTTGCAATGCAATACGGGTATGGCCCGGCGCGGTCTCGTAGACGCAGCAGCCGCACGGCAGCAGCGCGCCGGCGTCGCGGTCGGCTTCGATGACTGCTTTGGCGATGCCGGGTGAGCAGACGCCGAGCAGGCGGTAGGGTGGAATTTCATGGCCGATCTTGGCTTTCATGATGGCTTGCACGTCGACTTCCGAGACCACGCCCATCTTGGCTTCGGCCAGTGCGGCTTTGAGTTTTTCGATGGCCTGTTCGATGGGCAGGGCGAGTTCGAGGGTGTGTGCGTACATGGCGGTTCCTTGGGCAGTAAAGAGTTAGTTGGCGAGCAGTTTTTGCACCAGCGCCACCCAGTAGCTGGCACCCAGCGGCAGGATGGCGTCGTTGAAGTCGTAATGCGGGTTGTGCAGCATGCAGCCGCCTTCGGCCAGTCCGTTGCCGATCCAGACATAGCAGCCGGGCCTTTCGCGCAGCATGTAGGAAAAATCCTCCGCACCCATCGAGGGGGCGGCATCGGTGAGGACGTTGGCTTCGCCGACCAGTCCGGTCAGGACTTGCGCGCACAGCGCGGCTTCGGCCGCGGTGTTGACCGTCGGCGGGTAGCCGCGCCGGTAATCCAGCGTCGCCTGCACGCCGTGGGCGGCGGCGACGCCGGCACAGATGCTTTCCATGGCGGCTTCGATGGCGTCTTCGACTTCCGGTTTGAAGGCGCGCACGGTGCCGCCGATGCGCGCTTCGGCCGGGATGATGTTGTAGGCCTCGCCGCCGGCGAAGAATTGGGTGATCGACAGCACCGCCGAGTCGAGCGGGTCGAGCCGGCGGCTGACCACGCTTTGCAGCGCCTGCACCAGCGCCGCGCCGGCCAGCAGCGGATCGCGGCCCTGCTGCGGCATGGCGGCATGCGCACCGTGGCCGCGCAGCACGACGTCGAACTGGTCGGCGCAGGCCATCACCGGACCGTTATGCACGGCGAACTGCCCGGCCGGCAGGCCCGGCCAGTTGTGCATGCCGAATACCGCCTCGACCGGAAACTGCTGGAACAGGCCTTGTTCGATCATGACGCGGGCGCCGCCGTCGGATTCCTCGGCGGGCTGGAAGATGAACACCACCGTGCCGTCGAAGCCGCATTGGCCGTTGGCACATTTCGCCGCCAGATACTGCGCGGCGCCGAGCAGCATGGCGGTATGGCCGTCATGGCCGCAGGCATGCATGCGGCCGTCGTGCTTGGACCGGTGCGGAAACAGGTTCTGCTCGCGTACCGGCAGCGCATCCATGTCGGCGCGCAGGCCGATCGCGCGCGGGCTGTCGCCGCACTTGAGCACGCCGACCACGCCGGTGCCGGCCAGGCCGCGGTGCACGGCGATGCCTTGCGCGGTGAGAAAGGCGGCGACGCGGTCGCTGGTGCGCTGTTCCTGGAAGGCCAGTTCAGGATGCGCGTGCAGATCGTGGCGCAGCGCTACCAGTTCATCGCGGCGGGCCAAGATTTCGGGCAGAACGTTCATCAGCTGGGCTCCTCAGGCGACGCCGGGAATGACCTGTTTGGTGATGGCTACCGCCAGGATGTAGGCAAACATGCCGAGCGCGGCGATTAAGGCTTTGATGCGAATGGCTTTGGTCCTGCCGCGCTTCAAGGCGACGGTGCCCAGGCCGATGTACGCCAGCAAACCGATGATCTTGGCCAGCAACCAGGGCTGCTGCAGCGGGTTGAGGCCGGAGGTGACCAGCATGGCGATGGCGGCGAGCAACAGCAGGCTGTCGTTGATGTGCGGCACGATGCGTACCCAGCGCGCCTGCAGGCGCGGCGATTCGGTCAGCATCCAGACGCCGCGCAATAGAAACAGCATCAGCGTCAGATAAACGGTGGCGATGTGCAGGCTGCGCAGTAGGGGATAGTCCATGGGTCAGGTCGGAGCAAAAAAGTGCGCGGATTTTACCCTGCTCGGCGACGGCCTCGCTGCAGGCCGATCTGTCGGGATTTCGACAATTAGCGCATCAAGTTAATGTGATTTGGTCAGAGTACTAACGAACTAGGTGCCGCGTAAGGATGTTTTCGGGTTGTCCACGGAAGCTGTGGATAACTGTGTGGAAAACCTGTCACTAAACCGCAAAAAAGCCTTACGGGACGCTGGTTTAAGGCCCGGGCTTAAAAATTGGGCAGTAATTTATTCTTTTTGTTTCAATGGCTTACGTATGCTGCGTATGAGGGGCTCGGCTAGCGCCGGAGTTTGGTGATGTCAAGCGCGCCGATGTGCATAAGTATTTGCTTAAATTTATGAAGTCAGGGCGGAATTCGGCGTTTCCTCGGCGCGCGTAAAATCAGTCCTCAGCGCCGTCAGCCGGGGCGATCAGCGGTTTTTTGCGCAGCGCGGCGGCGGCGCGGTGATCGACTAAAAGAGCAAACGAACCGCGAAATGGACGTGCGATGAGGGGCTGATAGGGCGTGAAATCGACCCGGTCGGAAAAATAAATAACCGCGACGCCGTCCGGATGCTGCTCCAGCCAATCCGGAATTTGGTGTGCACCGACAATGATCAGGGGCTGCTTGAGGCGGCCGCTGAAATGGAACTGGGCGTGATATTTGCCTTCATGCGCGGTGGGCCGGCCGAGCGCTTGCTGCTGCGCCAAGGCCTGGCCGATGGCATGGGTGTCGTAGGCCGGGGCCAGCGGCCGGAACAACGCGAACAACATGCCCAGGATCGCCAGCAGCATGGCGGCGGCCAGACGTTGCGGGGCGGCGCCGAGCGTGCTGCCGGCGATCAGGCCGGCGCCGACAAAGGGCAGGCCGGCCCAAACCGGTATCGCCGCCGGCCAGTCCAGGCGCGCTTGCAGGTTGGCGCTCAGCGCGACGGCAATCAGCCCGGCGCCGAGCAGCAGCAACGTCAAGGCCGGCAACCAGGGGCGGCCGGCGGGCGGGCGGCGCGACCAGGCATGCGCAATCAGCAACGCGGCGGCGGGGAACTCCGGCAGCAGGTAATGCGGTTGCTTGCCGCTGATGAACGAGAAGATCAGCAAGGCGACGCCGAACCAGACCAGACTGAAGCGCACGCCGACATCCCGGCTATCCGCACGCAGCGTCTTGGCCAGCGCCGCGATCAATCGCGGCCAGAACAGCCAGGGAAACAGAAACACCGGCAAGGCCGCCAGATACCACCAGACCGGGCGGCGATGCGCGAAAGACTCGACCATGCGGTCCGCCGTCTGGCCCCAGAAGATGGCGTTTCGGTAGGCTTCGCCGCCCTGCTGCCCGGCGGGAATCGCCCAGGCCAGCGCCAGCGCGACGCCGAGCAGCAGGCCGAGGCCGACGCCGGCATACCAGCGCGGCCATGTGATGCCGGGCGAGCAATGACGGGCCCACCACGGCGCCAACAGCGCTGCCGGCAGCAGGTGCACCAGTATGGCCGGCCCCTTGGCCAGCACGCCCAGCCCGATGCTGAGCCCGAATAGCGCCCACCAGCGGCGGCGTCCGGCGGGGTGTTCACACAAGGCCGCTTCGACCAGCGCATTCAGGCCGATCAGCGCACAGGCGGCGATCAGCACATCGAACATCAAGGCCTGGCTGTAGAGCAGCCAGAGAAAGCTGGACAGCAACACCAGCGGCGCGAGTTGCGCCGTTTGCGGCGCTTGCGGCCAGAGCCGGCGCGCCAGACGCCAGGTCATCCAGGCGCTGACCAGCGTGAGCAGCGGCATGATGAAGCGCGGCCACCATTCGTTGACGCCGGCCAGCCACCAGCCGGCGTGGATCAGCCAGAACAGCAGCGGCGGCTTATGGCTGTAGGTTTCGCCATTCTTGAACGGCACCAGGAAGTCGCCGCGCTGCCACATCTCCCAGGCCACCGCGAGATAACGCGTCTCGTCGATCGGCAAGGCGGGGCGGCTCAGATAGGCGACGCCGGCCAGCAGCGTCAGCCAGGCCAGCCAGAGCAGCCAGGCGGGGCGTTCGGATGGCGATGTCATGGTTTCTCGGCGGGCGCGGGAGGTTCACCCAGCGCCGCATCGAGTTCGGCTTCGAGGTCGTCTTCCCGGCGGTCGCGATGCCGGTGGCGATGGTAGAGCCAGACGCCGATCAGGCTGGAAACCACGAACAGCACGCCGGCCAGGGTCAGGCGCAAGGCGGGATCGAAATTGACGCCGCTGCCGGCCAGCGCGAAGACCAGGGTTTGCGGCAGATAGCCGACGCCGGAGCCGGCGAAGAACGGCAGCCCGCGCACGCTGGACACGCCGGCGAGCAGATTGGTGGCGGCATTGCTGCCCACCGGCAGCAGGCGGATCACCACGGCCATGCTGAACGGATGTTCGTGCAGGAAGGCGTCGACTTTGCGGATGCGGCCGGGAAAGCGGCTTTGAATCAGGCTGCGCCCCAGCCAGCGCGCATAAAAAAAGGCCAGGATGCAGCCCAGGAGCGCGGCCGTTGCGGCCAGCGCGGTGCCGGCGATGAAGCCGAAGGCGTAGCCGCCGAGAAACGCCACCACCTGGCGCGGAAAGCCGAGTGCGGTGGTCAGCGCGCCGACGGCCAGAAAAATCAGGTCGCCATGCCAACCCTTGCCGCGCACTTCGCTGTCGATCCAGTGTTCGGAAAGCATGTCGGCCAGATGGCCATGCTTGGCGAGAAAGCCCAGGGCGGCCAGCGTGGCGATCAGCAGCAGGCCCTTGACGATGCCGTGCGGGGTGAAGGCGGACCGCATGCGAAATCAGGACTCCAGCACGACCGGCAGCTTGGCCCTGCGGATCAGCCACATCACGCCGAACAGATCGACGATGCCGACCCAGAGGCGGTTATGCAGGCCGTATTTGGAGGCGCCGCGCTCGCGCGGGCGGTGGTTGACCACCACCGACTCGACCCGGCCGCCGTGGCGCTGCACCAGCGCGGGCATGAAACGGTGCATGTGGTCGAAGTAGGGCAGGCGCAAAAAGGTTTCCCGGCTGAAGACCTTGAGGCCGCAACCGGTATCCGGCGTGGCATCGTGCAACAGGCTGGAACGCACGCCGTTGGCGACGCGGGAAGAAAACCGGCGCAACCAGGTGTCGCGCCGATTCGCCCGCCAGCCGGCCAGCATGTGCAGATTCTCGGCCGGCGCGGCCGCGCGCAAGCGCTTCAACAAGGCGGGAATGTCGGCCGGATCGTTCTGTCCGTCGCCGTCCAGCGTCGCGATCCAGGCAAAGCGCGCCGCCTGTACGCCGGAGGTGATCGCCGTGCTCTGGCCGCAACTGGCTTGATGCCGCACGTACTTCAACTGCGGCAGCTCGGCGGCCAGACGCTGGAGTTCAGACAGCGTGGCATCGGTGCTGCCGTCATCGACATAAACAATCTCGAAATCGGCCAGATCGGACACTGCGGCGACGATCTCGCGGATCAAGGGTTCGATGTTCTCGGCCTCGTTCTTGACGGGCACAACCACCGACAGGCGGTTATCAAAAGCGGCAGGTGACATGGTCTCGCGAGATGGATTGAAGGGAACGGCACACCGCGCACTCAAGCGGTACGCGCAACGTGCGCGGATTCTAACAGCGCGCATCGTGCAGACCGTTCCGGCAAAGCGGCGCTCAATGAAACGGATGGATTTTTTTGTCTGGCGCAGCGCGCACCCGCTGCGGAATCGGTCGAACGCGCGACTCGCCTTGCCTTGGCTAACGCCGCCGTGTATTCTGCCGGGCCTTCCGGAGAGGTGGATGAGCGGTTTAAGTCGCACGCCTGGAAAGCGTGTGTAGGTTAATAGCCTACCGCGGGTTCGAATCCCGCCCTCTCCGCCAAAACATATCATGCAGCCGCTGCCCTGGCGGCTTCGCAGAATCCAGATCGCTCTGCCGCTTTCCCCTTCTATACAGAATTGGGATGGCGTTTACGTTGCCAGCACAAAACGCAATTTGAAGATCAGATGCGGGCCGGACTTGTAGCGCTGGCCGATGCGCCTTTCCCTTTCATGCCGTGCATTTGCGCTTCGGAAATGACGTGGCCCAGGGCGGCGGCTTTGGCTATCCACATGACGCCCAGGTTTTCGTCCTGGTCGACGCCCAAGCCTTCAACATAACAACGACCCAACCAATTCATTGCATCGGCGTGGTTTTGGCTGGCGGCCAGATTGAACCAGTAGACGGCGCCTTTCGACCGGCCTTGAGCGAGCAACAGCAACGCCAGATCGTTTTGCGATTCAGCATCCCCCGCATCGGCTTGCCGGATTAGCTCAACGTCTTCCGGCTGCACCTGCAACAACTTCGTCGCGGCCAGCACATCGTCCAAGGAAACCAGTGTTCTGCCGCGCTTGTCGTCGGCGCCGCGCCGCAGCGAACCATCGGTGATGCGGCGCCAAAGCGTGCGTTCACTCAGTTCGCTGATCGATACGGCAGCGCCAAGGCTGATTAATTGCATCTGATCCTCTCGATTTTTCTGATGCGATATTCTGGCAGAGAAACCGGGCTGCAAAAAAAGCGGGGTTTCCCGTTCAGGATGAAGCCGTTGCCTTGTATGCCGGCAAAATCAGCATCGAAAAAAGCTGCCCATGGTCGCTGCGTTGCTCTACGCCACCGTGCATCCTGCTCCATGCAACGATCCTCCAGGATGCGCATTTCGAAGGCTTGCCGCAGGGGAAGTATTTCGTGAAAACCGCGCCAGACGGTACGTGATGAGGTCTCTCGTGTCTGACCTCGTTCCCTGGCAGAGAAGCAGCACTGCCAATAATGGGCGGCTTTTCGGAGTGGCAGGGTTTTTTGTCTGCCACAACCTTCTGGGTTTCGATCGAGCGATGCAGGATGCCGCGTGCAAGCGGGATGTGACTCTTGGCACGAAACTGGCTTTAGTTACCTCGCCGCGCCTCTCCCAGTCCCGGCGCATTTATTCCACTGAACTGAAGGAGTCTTATATGACCAATTTGAACCAACTGCGTAACCGCTCCGGCCAGTCCGGTTTTACCTTGATCGAACTGCTGATCGTCGTGGCCATCATCGGCATTCTGGCAGCGATCGCGGTGCCGAGTTATCAGAGCTACACGGCGAAAGCCCGTTTCACTGAAGTGATTAATGCGACAGCACCTTACAAACTCGCTATTGATGGCTGTATGCAAGCAGGCAATGCCGTAGGAACCTGCGACGCTGGTTCGAACAATGTGCCGGGTAACCTTACCTCGGGTAGCGGTCAGTATGTCGCTAGTGTCACGGTCGATGCGACAACTAACGTGATTACCGCAACGGGCAGTGGCACGGGTATTGCTTTCACCTACACGCTTACCCCGCCGGCCGCTGTCGGTGGTGCGTGGGCCACGGGTGGTACTTGTGGTGCTGCGGGCATCTGCTGATACAAGATCGTCTAATAGAAACGGATATTTGCTAGTAGCTGGGACATTCCTGGCTAACGAACCTTCCGAGCGCCGGCTTTATGCCGGCGTTTTTCTTGCTGCTTCTAAATGGCCATCACGTTTCTTATCCACATATCCATCGCGGTAGCGGTCTTGGCACCGTTCTCGGCCTTTGCTGCATTACTACTACTGCCGGCTGTGGCAGCTAAATCACAAACTCATTGGACAGGTAACGTTTTTTCCTTGCTCATGCTGGGCTGGCTGCTTTGGCCGCCTGCTTCCTTGTTCTTCAGCCAGATGCCGGGCTTGTCTTTGCCGCAGGCGGCAGCGCTGGTTTGCATGCCGTTGGCCTGGCTGGCCGGCTCTACGCTGCATGCGCGAAATCAGCTGGATGGGTTTCTCATGCGTAGCCTACCCGTTTTATTGCTGGTTCTTATTGTTTGGGGGCTGCTGCAAGGCCCCAACACCTTCACCCTGAAACCGCAGGGGCCGTTCAACGACCCCAACACCTATGCCGCGCTGCTCAACTTGCTGGGTCTGCCGTTGCTGGCCCGCTATTTGGCGGCCGATCTGGTTCTCTCACCGCGCTGGTTGCGAACGGGACAATTGGCGTTGTTGGCGGCCGCCGCTTTCATTGCGTTCCTGGTGTCTTCGCGCGGTGCGGCACTGGCGTTGCTGCTGGTATTGCCGGCGCTGTTTTGGCTGGCGCGCAAGCAGCCGCAGTTCGGGCGCAAATCGGCACTACTGGCCGCCGTGTCCCTTGTTTCTTACTTTTCCGCGTTATCGATCAGTGGCGGGGTGTCGGTGGCGCAACGCCTGATTGATACCGTGCAGGGCGGCGATCCCTATCGCATCATGTTGATGCGCTCGGCCTGGCTGATGATCCAGGAACATCCGTGGTTGGGCACGGGCTTGGGTACTTTTCGTATGCTGTATCCGCAATACCGTTATTCGGAAGAGACCGTTTCCGCGAGCGGCTGGGTGCATAACGATTACCTGCAACTCTGGCTGGAAGCCGGGTTGCCGATGTTTCTGTTGATAATGGGTTTGCTGCTGTGGGTGGCTTGGGCGGGGTGGCGCACGCTGCGACAAGGCGGATCAGGGAACAGCAATGAGGCCTTGCTGCGCATGGGGTATCTGGCGGGCATCGGCGCGATCCTGCTGCATGCCGCGGTCAACTTTCTGTTCTTCTTTACGCTCGTGAGTTTGTTGCTGGGCTTGTATCTGGCGCGGGTTGGCGAGGTTGATACGGATTCTGCGCCAGCAGCTTCCATAGCCAAAGGCAGACAGAAGAATCTGCGCGCCCTGCGCATGGCCGCCGGCGGCTACGCTTTCTTGTTGGGTTATCTGCTGGTTGGCCAGGTGGCCGTGGAAGGCTTGTTGGGCGAGGCGCGTTCCATCCAGCGCACGTTGTGGAAATGGCAGATTCCTTATCCCCGTTACGAGGTGGCCTATTGGATTTCAGTGCTGGCGCCGTTTCACCCGTCGCCACAGCACATCATGGGTCTGGAACTGGCGTCAGTTTCGGGCGGCGGCGGGCCAATACGCGACGAGGCATTGGCCCGCATGGAGGCGGGATGGCAGCGTGCGCCGTGTTATCTGCCTTATGCCAATGACGCCTTGGCGGTCATACGGGAGGGCCCCTTGACCAATGCCATGCGCGCGCGCGGCCAAGCTATTGCTGAGCGTAATCTGGGCTGCAATGCCCGTCATGGTTTGAGTTATTACCATCTCGGCGGGCTGGCAGAATCCGATTCTGAAGCCATGCTGTGGTGGCGTGCCGGCTTGGCTGCCGACACGTTTCTCGGCGTTCGCCTGTTGTTGGCAACCGCCATTTTGTCCCGTACCGTACCCGGCCATGAACAGGAATTGACTGCACTGGCGGCACAGATGGCGGAAGCGATTCGCCGCATGGAAGCCAACCCCGGCATTCGCAACGATCAAGTGTTCTGGAGGGAAGCCCAATACACGCTCTGGCGTATTGCTGGGTATCAGTATTTTGCCCTGTTGCAGACAACGCCAACCGCGCCATTCACAAAACCGCCCAGCCAGTGAACGGAAACCGTTTGATTAGAGTCCACCGAAATGATGATTAAGGCTGGGCGCCAGGGTGTCTAACCTGCCCTTTTTTCATTGGGTAAGTTGTTCAGAGATTGCTAAATGCCATCTTTAACAAAAAATACCATCGTGAATTACCTTGGTCAGGGCTGGGTGGCCGTGATGGGGCTGGCTTTCATTCCTGTCTATATTCATTACTTGGGGATGGAGGCATGGGGCCTGGTGGGTTTCATGAGCATGATGCAGGCATGGCTCACCTTATTGGATATGGGGCTCTCGCCGACCTTGAACCGGGAGATGGCACGCTTTTCGGCTGGGGCGCTCAGTGAACAATCGATCCGGAATTTGTTACGCAGTCTGGAAATTATTTATGGCGGTGTGGCGTTAGCAGTCGTTCTCGTCGTCTGGCTCGCGGCGCCGTGGATGGTGAATCACTGGCTCAAGTTCGAGTATTTACCGCAACAAGATGTTATCCAGGCCATCGCTGTGATGGGTCTAGTTCTGGCTGCACGCATGGCGGAGCAAGTCTATCGGGGCGCTATACAGGGACTGCAACGCCAGGTTTGGCTCAATGCCGCGCAAGGCCTGCTTGCTTCCCTGCGTTGGGGGGGGGCGGTTGGCGTGCTGGCGTGGGTGTCTCCAAGCATCGGAGCTTTTTTTCTCTGGCAAGGTGTGGTGTCGCTCGTGACAGTGGCGGTATTCGCTGTACAGACCTACCGCTACTTGCCGAAAGCCAGGCACGCCGGTCGTTTCGATAGAAGTGAGCTCAAGCTTATCCAGCACTTTGCTGGCGGCATGGCCGTGACCACATTGCTTGCCTTGATGCTTACCCAGATGGATAAACTGCTCTTGAGCAAGCTCCTGACCATGGAACAGTTTGGCTATTACGCCCTCGCCGCGTCTGTGGCGGGTGCGCTTGCTTTGCTGGTTTCACCGCTTGCCATCGCCATTGCACCAAAATTCACGGAACTGGTCGCCAGAGCCGACCACTCCACTCTTATCGCTACCTATCACCGCGCTAGCCAATGGATGGCGGCCATTCTGATCCCGCCCGTAATGGTGATGGTGGTTTTCGCCAAACCTTTATTGTGGGCATGGACTGGTGACCCGATGCTTGCTCAGCACGCCGCGCCGCTGTTGTCCCTACTTGCGCTGGGCACCATGTGCAACGGTTTCATGCATGTGCCCTATATGGCACAACTCGCCCATGGTTGGACGAGCTTCGCCGTGCGCGTAAACATTGTCGCTGTGGCTATCATTGTCCCCACCATCATTTGGGCTGTGCCACGCTACGGAAGTGTGGGCGCAGCATGGGTTTGGTTTGCTCTGAATGCTGGCTATGTGCTGATAGGTATGCACTTCATGCACCGCAAAATACTGCCCGCAGAAAAATGGCGGTGGTATCGAGAAGCCATTATTCAGCCACTCCTTATGGGAGGTCTAGTCGCCATTTTGTTAAAACTTACTTGGCCAATATTTGACAACCGTCTATTCACCGCGCTGGGGCTTGTATTGGCTGGCATGCTTACAGCCAGCGCAGTCGTAGTTGCAACGCCCGAGCCAAGAGCCTTTTTGTCGCAACAGGCTTTACGGTTGCGAGGAAGGTTTGTTCATGGCTGAAAAGCTTGTCAACCAATCTAGTGCCGAGATAGCACGACGCTCGGATCACACTCCATCAGTCAGCATCGGTATGCCAGTCTACAACGGAGAAAATTATATTAGCGAAGCCCTGGATTCGCTTCTTGCGCAGACGTTTACGGATTTCGAGCTCATTATTTCAGACAATGCTTCAACGGATGGAACGCAAGCAATCTGTGAGGCTTATGCACGAAAGGATGGACGGATACGCTATTTGCGGCAAGATAAAAATCTTGGCTTCGGAAATAACTTTGAATATGTGCTCGATTATTCAACTGGAAAGTATTTTATGTGGGCGGCACATGATGATATGTGGGCACCTAATTGGCTGGAGATTCTTGTGCCGGAGTTGGGTGAAAAGGATTTCGCTGTGCGCGGCTCGATACGGTTTTTAAGAGGGGATAAGATTATTATTGAACGCCGGCCGAAAAATTATAAACGAGGCGATTACCTGCGTTGTTTTATGGCGGAAGAAACAACCATGAACGCAAGAAATTTTTATATTTACGGGTTGTTCCATAGGCATAAAATTGCCGCACTCGATCGACTATTATTTTCATATAATTACTCGCCGGATTTTATTCTTCCTTTTAAAATGCTGGAACAAGGCTGCCTGCGATGTGTTAACGGTACTTACCAAATCTACAGGTTTCATGGCATGAATGCTGGTTCACAGCTAATGTCCAATAACCTGGGTTGGGCGAGGTTAATTTACAGGGTTCATCCTTTTTCGTATTATATAAAATATATTTCGATTGCGCCCCTGCACATAAAGCCAATTATAGTTGCACTGATTCCAATTAAGCACATATCCAACCAGGTTAGCCTGTGGCTAAGAGGCCTTAAAAAGGTCGTATTGAGGTTGGAGAATATTTAACCATATGTTTTCCGTCGTCATTCCTCTCTACAACAAAGCGCCACATATCGGGGTAACATTGCAAAGTGTTCTGGCACAGACTTTACAACCAGACGAAATTATCGTGGTCGATGATGGTTCGACTGATGGTGGAGGCCAGGTCGTACAGTTTTTAAAAAACGATCGTATTAAGTTGTTACACCAAGTAAACGCTGGCGTGAGTGTTGCCAGAAATGCTGGAATAGCGGCAGCACTTTCAAATTATGTCGCGTTTATTGATGCCGATGATGTTTGGCTGCCTGCACATTTAGAAACTCTAAAGACTTTGATTTCGCTGTGCCCTGATGTGGCTCTATATAGCACGATGCATGAAATTCATCTGAATGGTGCAAGATACATTCCGAAATCAGCATGCCCTCAAGGTTATATGGGTAAAGTAGATGACTTTTTTGGCGAAATGGCAAAAAATTTTTCTTTGGTAAATTCTAGTACGGCATGTGTAAAAAAAAATACATTTATAAAAACAGGGGGGTTTCCTGTGGGTATGAGGCGAGGCGAAGATTTGGTGGCCTGGATCAGAATGGCGAGAGCATTTGGTATGGCTCACGCAGCGAGGGTCACGGCCATTTATAACCGAGATGCGGTAAACCGCAGTACAGAACTGCGCGAGCAGAGTGCGCCTGGCTCTTTGATATATTTGTATGATTTGATCAGTGGAAAGGATTTAAGTGTTAAGGAGCGCGTGTCAGCCAAGCGGCTATTTAATCGCATTGCTTTCTATACAGCGGCAGGCATGAAAGAGGCGGGTGATTTAGGAGGGCTTAACTCAATCCGCCGCCTTGTTTTTCAGATGGGCATGCCTGGGTTAACCGCTAAACTTGTATTTCTCGCACATACTCCACCTTATTTCCTGACGATTGCACGTCGCTTTCGGCACTCTTATTCGCATGCGCCTTAAACCCAGAATAAGGTTTCCGGCATCCCGGCTATCTGGCCGAAAGGACTTGCAATTGGGCGCAGGCATTTATACCGCTGATGGGTGACGCCGACATGAGGCCGCGCATGTTTATCCCGAGCCACGCCGATGGTGAAAGCGATATGCCATGCTGGTGAATGCGTCTCGCCTCTTGGCAATGTTGCGCACGGCGGCAGGTAAAGCCTCATGTGCGGCCTGACCGGCTATTGGAAAGCCCGTGGCCATTTGGCCGAGGCGTCGGAAGCGGTTGTGGCGGCCATGGCCGACCGCATCACTCATCGCGGTCCGGACGATCAGGGCGTGTGGAGCGATGCCGATGCAGGAATTGCGCTCGCTCACCGCCGTCTCGCTATCCTCGACCTCACGCCGCAGGGCCATCAACCCATGCTGTCGTCCTGCGGACGCTATGTGATCGCGTTCAACGGCGAGGTATACAACTTCGCGGCTATCCGCCGCGAATTGGAACAAGGTGGCGCCGCACCCAGTTGGCGCGGCCACTCTGATACCGAGGTCATGCTGGCGGCGATTGCCGCATGGGGGCTGGAAGCGTCGCTGAAGAAATTCGTCGGCATGTTCGCCTTTGCACTGTGGGATCGGGAAACCCGCACGTTGTCACTGGCCCGTGACCGGCTGGGCGAGAAGCCGCTGTATTACGGTTGGCAGGGCGATACGTTCTTGTTTGGTTCTGAATTGAAGGCGCTCAAGGCGCACCCGGCGTTTCGCGCCGAGATCGACCGCGATGCGCTCACGCTTTATCTGCGCCACAACGCCATACCGGCGCCGCACTCGATTTATCAGGGCATAGCCAAACTGCCGCCCGGCACTTTCCTGCAATTGCATGCCGGACAACGGGATGCGCGCCCGTTGTCGTATTGGTCGGCACGTTCTGCGGCCGAGACCGGGCAGGGCAATCTGTTTCAAGGCAATGATGCGGAAGCGTTGGCCGAACTGGAGCGGCTGCTCGTTCAGGCGGTCGACGGGCAAAGGGTGGCGGATGTGCCGCTAGGCGCTTTTTTGTCTGGCGGTATTGATTCGTCCATCGTGGTCGCGCTCATGCAGGCGCAATCGGAGCGGCCGGTACGCACGTTCAGCATTGGCTTCCATGAAGCCGGTTACAACGAGGCGGAACATGCCCATGCGGTCGCGGCGCATCTGGGCACGCGGCACACCGAGTTCTATGTGACAGCCGCACAGGCGATGGCCGTCATTCCACGTTTGCCCGCGCTGTATGACGAACCTTTCGCAGATTCGTCGCAGATTCCCACCTTTTTGGTGTCACAACTGGCGCGCCAGCATGTCATGGTGTGCCTTTCCGGGGATGGCGGCGATGAGTTGTTTGGCGGCTACAACCGGTATTTCTGGGCGACGAATATCTGGCGGCGGATCGCTTGGGCGCCCTTGAGCGTGCGGGCGGCCATGGCCGGGGCGCTGACGACGCTGCCGCCAACTGCGCTGAATGGTATTTTTAAAAGGTTGGCCCGCTTTCTTCCCGCCGGTTGGCGCTATGCCAATCCGGGCGACAAAGTGCATAAGCTGGCGGAGATATTGGCGGTGCGCAGCCCGGAGGAAATCTATTTGGGTCTGGTCTCGCACTGGAAGCAGCCTGCCGCCATGGTGCCCGGAGCGCGGGAGCCGGCCACGGTGCTGACCGATCCGGCGCAGTGGGCCGAGTTGCCCGACTTTGAGAGCCGCATGATGTTTCTGGACCAGATTACGTATCTGCCCGACGATATTTTGACCAAGGTGGATCGCGCGGCGATGGGCGTATCTCTGGAAACGCGCGTGCCGCTGCTGGATCACCGGGTGGTCGAGTTCGCCTGGTCGTTGCCGTTGGCCATGAAGATCCGGCGTGGCCAGGGTAAATGGCTGTTACGGCAGGTGCTGTATCAATATGTGCCGCAGGCCATGGTCGAGCGACCCAAGATGGGCTTCGGCGTGCCGATCGATTCCTGGCTGCGCGGGCCGTTGCGCGAATGGGCGGAAATGTTGCTCAACGAAGACCGCCTGAAGCGGGAAGGCTATTTCACGCCGGCGCCGATCCGGCAGAAATGGCAGGAACATCTGTCCGGTCGGCGGAACTGGCACTACTACCTGTGGGACGTGTTGATGTTCCAGGCCTGGCTGGAGCATCAACACGCATGAAGGTTCTGTTGTTCGCCAATACCGACTGGTATCTCTATAACTTTCGCTTGCCGTTGGCGCTTGCCTTGCAGGCGGCCGGGGCTGAAGTCGTTCTGGTTTCGCCGGATGGGCCTTTTGGGGCGCGGCTGCAGGCGGCGGGGTTTCGCTGGATTCCGTTGCCGATGCAGCGGCTGAGCCTGAATCCGGTGCGGGAACTGGCCTTGCTGCTGCACTTGATAAGGCTCTACCGGAAAGAACGGCCGGACGTGGCCCATCACTTCACCATCAAGTGCGTCGTCTATGGTTCCCTCGCCGCGCGCGTGGCCGGCGTTCGCCGGCGGATCAATGCGGTTGCGGGCATGGGCTACGTTTTTTCCAGCGACTCGCCGCGCGCCCGGCTGCTGCGCCCGTTCGTGCGCCTGTTGCTGAAAGTTGCGTTAAGCGGCCGTCATAGCCGGCTCATCTTGCAGAATCGGGACGACTGCGAGGCGTTCGAGCGGACTCGCCTGGTTGCAGCGCCGCATGTGCGCATGATCCGCGGCTCGGGTGTCGATACGGCGCGCTTTCGGCCAAGCGCCGCGCCGCGCCCGGCAGCAGAGGTTTTTCGCGTACTGTTTGCGGCGCGTTTATTGTGGGACAAGGGCGTCGGTGAATACGTCGAGGCCGCCCGGCGTTTGAAGGCCCAGGGGATGCCCGTCGAATTTCTGCTGGCCGGCGCGCCGGATCGGGGAAATCCGGCCGCAGTGCCCGATGACGTCGTGCAATCTTGGCAGGATGCCGGTCTGATCCGCGCGTTGGGACACGTCGAGGACATGGCGAGCTGTCTGCATCAGGTCGATTTGGCGGTATTGCCGAGCTACCGCGAGGGCTTGCCGAAGAGTCTGTTGGAGGCAGCCGCCTGCGGACTGCCTATCGTGACGACCCATGCGCCCGGTTGCCGCGAGGCGGTCGAAGATGGCCTAACCGGTTTGTTGGTGCCGTGCCGCGACGCGGCTGCGCTGGCGGAGGCGATTCGTTTCATGTTTGAACATCCTGGAGAGCGGGTGCGCATGGGCGCAGCCGGCCGTGAAAGGGTAGAGCGGGAGTTCGACGAGAAGTTAGTCCTGGGCCGAACCCTGGCTGTTTATCGGGAGTTGCATGAGGAGATGTCGAAGTGATGCTTGCCTTTCTCGCCGATTGGTGGCCCGTCTTGCTGGCGCCAGCCCTCTCCGCCCTACTCGTGCAAATCCTGCTCGCACCGGCGCGGTATTTCGGTTGCGTCGATCATCCCAGCGGCCGAAAACTGCACACCTCGCCAACGCCACTGGTGGGGGGGCTCGCCATCTTCATGGCCTTCATTGCGGGGGTGGGGCTTCTAGGCGGGATTCCCGGCGACAGTTGGAGTCTGTTCGCGGCCATGTTCATTACGGTCGTGTTTGGGCTGGCGGATGATGTCCACCATTTCAGCCATCGAACCAAGTTTTTCGGACAGCTGATCGCTGCACTGATTTTGGTTTCCGGTACTTCGGTGCATGTCACGACCTTCGGTGATCTTCTCGGTATCGGCAATCTGGCCTTGGGAAAATGGTCTTATCTGGTGACGGTCATCTCACTCCTTGGTTTGATGAATGCCATCAACATGATAGACGGTGTCGACGGTCTGGCCGGCACGCTGGTCGCCCTGCCGCTATTGCTGTTCGCTTTGGTGGCGCTGACCGCCGGTGATCTGCGCTTGGGCATGGAGATTCTGGTTCTGCTGGGCGCCGTCGCGGGCTTTCTGGTGTTCAACCTGCGCAGGCCTTGGCAACCGCGTGCGCAGGTATTCATGGGGGATGTCGGCGGCATGCTGCTCGGGCTGCTGCTAGGTTGGTATGCGATCAAACTGGCTGGGGTTGAGGGGGGGGCGATCAGGCCGATTACGGCCGTATGGATACTTGCAGTGCCCTTGCTGGACATGGGCAGCGTGATGTTGCTACGCCTCCAGCAAGGCAGAAGTCCCTTCCAGGCGGACCGACAGCATTGGCACCATGTGCTGTTGGATGGCGGTTTTTCGACCAGCCGAGTGGTCGCGATCATGGCCGCCGTCACGCTGTTTATCGGCCTGGCCGGCCTGTACTCCGATCGAGCTGCGTTTCCCGAGTACGTGATGTTCTACGTATTTATTGCTCTATGGATGCTGTATTTTTTTCGTTTGCGAGTTCACCAGTGATGTATCGGATAACGGAATAGTCTCTGTGCCGCATCGCTAAGCCAGCAGGTTCAGTCGCGATCAGATGCCTACGGCATGCCGCGTGGGCGTCGCGCCTGGGCTAGACCACCCGATTGCGTACTTCCCCGCGCACGAACGCTTCGATGTTGTCCATCAGCTGATCCGCCAGCGTTTGCATGGCTTCGCGGCTGGACCAGGCGACATGCGGCGTGAGCAGGAAGTTGGGCAGATTCAGGTCGAGCAAGGGGTTGCGCTGCGCGTCGTTCAATGCCGGCGGCTCGACCGACAGCACGTCGAAGCCGGCGCGGCCGGGGCGTATCGTCGTGGCGTTCTTGTGTTCGGCGATCAGGACCTGCATGCCGAAAGTGCGCGCCAGGCGTTCGACGCCGGCCGCGATATTGCCGTAGCCGATCAAGCTGAGGACGGAGCCGTGCAGGTCGTGGATTTCGTGGTCGAACAGGCAAAACTCCCGGCTTTCTGCCAGGCGTTCTGGCGCAAGGTTTCGCGCCAGGCCAGCAGGTTGCGGCGCAGCGCCAGTAGTAGCATGAACACGTGTTCCGGCACGCTATGTTCGGCGTAGCTGCGAATGTTGGGAACAACGGGGCGAACAACGGGGGACCGAACAACGGGGGACAGACCACAGTTTCCAACTGACCCAAATCTTGTTGATGCCAAGCCCCTCTTCAGGGGGCTTTTTCATGGGAAACGGGGTCGGACGCAATACTGACCGAAATTGAAATGCGTGGAACAGGGTCAGACGCGATTTGTAATAGCAGGTTTACTTTTTGCCAAATGGCGCCTGCCGGCACCGAACACATGCCCACTGCACCGCAAGACGGCACAAGAGGTCGAACACCACCTGCCCGCCAGCATGAAGGGTGCACCGCCTTACAAATCTAGTAGTCAGTCACCATGAATCGCAATGAGAGGTAGGTCGGCATTCATGCCGACCTACAGTTTCTCGTTTCAATATGACTGACTACTAAACTTCGAACAGGAATGGGGTCACGGTTGACATGACTAGACCACCAGACTAAGTTTCAATGTGTTTATCACTTCCAATTGAGTCCATCATGACCGCGACGATCAACGTCCACGAAGCCAAAACTCATTTGTCCCGCCTGTTGGAACGGGTTCATGCCGGAGAAGAAATTATCCTCGCCAAGTCCGGCAAGGCGTACGCGCGGTTGGTGCCGATTCGGGATGAGGCGCCATGCCGTCGACCCGGTCGCCTCAAGGGGCATGTCGGCAAGGCGTTCTTCGAGCCGTTGCCCGAGGTCGAGTTGCGCGCTTGGGAAGGCGACGAATGAGAGTACTGCTGGATACGCACGCGCTGCTATGGTGGTTTACCGACGATCCGCGTCTGTCGACCAAGGCGCGCGCATTGATCGGCGATGCCGACAATGAAATCCTGGTCAGCGCGGCGAGCGCTTGGGAAATCGCAACCAAGCATCGACTCGGCAAGCTGGAAGAAGCGGCGGAAGCGGTGTTTCGTTTCGAGGAGTTAGTGGCTGCAGATGGCTTTACGCTACTGCCTATTTCGCACCGCCATGGGCTGCGCGCCGGCATTTATCAGGTGGCACATCGCGACCCGTTCGACAGGATGCTGGCGGCTCAAGCGGAAATCGAGTCCGTTCCGCTGGTGACGCTGGATGCCGCCTTCAAGCAGTTCGAAATCATCACGCTCTGGTAGGTATCCGGAACATAAGCATCGGTCATTATTGCGTCGCATGGGCGACGCGCCTGGGCTAAGCCACTCGATTGCGTACTTCCCCGCGTACGAACGCTTCGATGTTGTCCATCAGCTGATCCGCCAGTGTTTGCATGGCTTCGCGGCTCGACCAGGCGACATGCGGCGTGAGCAGGAAGTTGGGCAGATTCAGGTCGAGCAAGGGGTTGCGCTGGGCGTGGGTCTCCACCGGCGGCTCGACCGACAGCACGTCGAAGCCGGCGCCGGCGATGCGGCGGGTCTTCAACGCCGAGACCAGCGCGGCTTCATCGACGATGCCGCCGCGGGCCGTGTTGATCAGCACGGCGCTGCGCTTCATCAAGCCGAATTCGCGCGCCCCGATCAGGCCGCGCGTGGCGTCGTTGAGCGGGGTGTGCAGGCTGATCTGGTCGGCGCGGGCGAGCGCTTCGTCGAAGCTGACGCGGCCGGGGCGTATCGTCGTGGCGTCTTTGTGTTCGGCGATCAGGACCTGCATGCCGAAAGCGTGCGCCAGGCGTTCGACGCCGGCCGCGATATTGCCGTAGCCGATCAGGCCGAGGACGGAGCCGTGCAGGTCGTGGATTTCGTGGTCGAACAGGCAGAACTGCCCGGCTTTCTGCCAGGCGTTCTGGCGCAGGGTTTCGCGCCAGGCCAGCAGGTTGCGGCGCAGCGCCAGCAGTAGCATGAACACGTGTTCCGGCACGCTATGTTCGGCGTAGCCGCGAATGTTGCAGACGGCGACGCCCTGTTCGCGGCAGGCGTCGAGATCGACGTTGTTGACGCCGGTGGCGGCCACCGCGACCAGACGCAGTTTCGGGCAGGCCTGCAGCAGTTCGCGGGTGATCGGCGCCTTGTTGGTGATGGCGATGCTGGCGCGCCAGAGAAAGTCGGCCGCTTCCTCCGGCGGGCAGGCGGGGTGTTCCGCCCAGGTATGTTCGAACGCCGCGGGTCGCAGTTCGGCGATCAGCGTCGCGCGGTCGAGAAAAACGACATATTCCTTCATGCTGTGCTCCGGTTGATGCGTTCCAGGATTTCGATCAGGGCCGCGGAGTCTTTTTCGCCGCCGCCGGCCCCGACCAGCGCATTCATCAGCTGCGCCGCCACGGCGGTAGCCGGCAGCGCGATGCCGGCCTGCTGGGCTTCAGCCAGCACGATGCCCAGATCCTTCTGATGCAGTTTGGCCTTGAAGCCGGGTTGGAACTGGCGTTCCAGCATGCGCTGGCCGTGCAGTTCCAGAATCTTGCTGTACGCCGAGCCGCCCAGCAGCGCCTGTCGCACCTTGCCGGCATCGACGCCCTGGCGCGCGGCGAAGGTCAGCGCTTCGGCGACGCCGAGCAGGGCGGCGGAGACGACGATCTGATTGCAGGCCTTGGCGACCTGGCCGGCGCCATTGGCGCCGACATGCACGATGCCGGCTCCGATGGCCTGAAACAGCGGCAGCACGCGCTGAAATGCCGCTTCCGGACCGCCGGCCATGATCGCCAGGCTGCCGGCGACGGCGCCGGCCTCGCCGCCGGAAACCGGCGCATCGATCAGGCTGATGGCGTGTTCCGCCAGGCGCTCGGCAAGCCGGCGGGTGAACGCCGGCGAAGTGGTGCCCATATCGACGACGATGCCACCGGCGGCCAGCCCGGCCGCCGCCCCGTCCGCAGCGAACAGCACGGCATCCACGGCGGCATCGTCGGAGACGTTGATGAACAGGATGTCCGCCGCTTGCGCGACGGCGAGCGGCGAGTCCAGCACCGCGGCGCCGGCCGCCTGCACAGGCGCGCTTTGCGCCGGGTTGCGCGCATACACGCTGAGGCGGTAGCCGGCGCGGCACAGATTGAGCGCCATGGGCCGGCCCATGACGCCGAGGCCGATGAATCCGAGATTGGGCATGGTGTTTCCTATGAGAATGCGCGGCATGATCGCCGCCGGTCAGCGTCCCAGCACGGCGATCCAGACCGGCAGCGTGACCAGAAAGGCCAGGCTGGTCCAGCTTGCGGTCAGCGCAGCGGCGCGCACGTCGAGCTTGAAGCGGTCGGCGAAGCTGGCGGCCATCAGCATGGTCGGCATGGCGACTTCGAGTATCGCGGCGGTTTGCGCCGGCCGCAGCTCGCCGAACAGCGTGCGCGCGAGGGCAAAGACCAGCAATGGCGCGATCAGCAGTTTGACCGCCACCGCCGCCAATACCGGGCGGCTGGGCTTCAGCGCGCCCCACGGTATCGACAGGCCGAGCGTGAACAGCATGATCGGGATGGTGGCCTGGCCCATGAACTTGGCCGCCTTGATCAAGGGCGCCACGTCGATGCCGGAGAGGTTGACTGCGAAGCCGAGCACGAAGCCCCAGATCGGCGGCAACGACAGCATCGTGCGCAGCAGACTGTGGCCCTGGCCGCCCTCATGGCCGAGACGGGTGGCGACCCAGACCCCGAAGGTCCAGACCAGCGGCGTCGACGCCAGCACATCGGCGAACGCGGCGTAACTGCCGCCGATGTCGCCATAGAGAAAGGTCAGCGTCGGATAGCCCATGAACAGCACGTTGCCGAAGGTGCCGGCGAGCAGGATGGCGGCGCGCGTTTCGCGCGTCAGGCCGCGCCCGATGCGGCTATGCCAGAGCAACGGGTAGAGCAGCGCGAAACTGATGGCGATGCCGGCCACGGTCAATAGCGGTACGGTCAGCATTTCGCGGCTGATTTCGGCCTGCGCCGACAAGGCGAACAGCAAAGGCGGCGCGAACACGTCGATGACCAGCCGGTTCAGATTGACGCGCAGCGTGTCGGCCGGAAACTGCGGCCGAAACCGCACCCACAGGCCGCCGGCCGCCACCAGCAAGGCAATCGGCAGCCAGACCTGGAGCAGCAGTTGGAGCAGGAAATCCGGATTCATTACTGGCCGTTCAGCCCAGGCGGGTCAGCACCGCCGCGTATTCGAACAAGCCGTTCGGATGCTCGATCCGTGTCAGCTCGCTCTGCGGCCATTGCCAGCGCGCGGCGGCAAACAGCGTGTGCATGTCCGGCACGGCGCAGTGATAGGGCGGGCCGCCCGCCTTGCCGGTTTGCATGAACAGCGCGAACAGTTTGCCGCCCGGGCGCAGCCAGGCGAACAGTTGGCGTTCATAGGCCGTCCAATGGTCGGGGTCGAGCGCGCACAAACAGGTTTGTTCGTAGATCGCGTCGAACGCTTGCGCCGGCTGCCAGGCCAACGCGTCGGCGCAGACCCGCTCCGCGTCGACGCCCGCTGCATGCAATTGCGCCGCCAGATGCGCCAATGCCGTCGGTGCGATATCCAGCGCCGTGACTTGAAAGCCGCGCTGCGCCAGTTCCAGCGCTTCATGGCCGTGGCCGCAGCCGGGAACCAGGATTCGTCCGGGCGGTAGCGCGCCGTCCTGCAGCCAGTCCAGCAACGCCGGGCTGGCTGCGCCGCGATCCCAGGGAATGGTCTGGGCGCGGTATTTTTCTTCCCAGTGGCTCATTGCCAGGGCTTGGTGAGCCAGGGGTTGTAGGGTTGCTCCTTGATCGGCGGCGGCGTCAGTTTTTCCTTCAGCTTTTCTTTCAGGCTGTTTTTCAGGTCTTTTTCCAGCTGATTGATCAGGTTGTCCATGTAATGGCCGCCTTCCTTCTTCATGCGCACCAGCAGAATTTCCAGCTTGAAGGACAGGTCCGGCGGCAGGTTGACTTCCTCGTCCTTAAACGACGCGATGACGGATTCCTTCATGTATTGGAACAGCAGACTGAGTTCTTCTTCGGTGAAGTAATTGCGTAATGAGCGGCCGAGATCGGACAGCGTGGGCGAGGGCGGCGCGGCGGCCTTGCCGTTCTCGACTGGCGGCGCGGCTTTCGGTATTGCGGCTGGCGGGGCGGTCGGAGCGGCTTTGCCATTGAGTGCCGGCGTCGCGGCTGGCGGAACAGGAGGGGGCGGCAGGGGCGTTTTACCGTTCTCGACCGGCGTCGGCGCGGCAGCTTTCGGTATTGCAGCTGGCGGGGGCGGCGGGATGACTTTTCCGTTCTCGACCGGCGCCGTGGCGGCCGCTTCGGCTGATTGGGCGGCGTTGAGGGGAGGCGTCTGGGCATAAACCGGCAGGCAGACAAACAACGTCGCAAGCATCAGCAGGGGGGGGCGTAGCAAAAAGGGTGTCATGGCAAAGAGCGGGACATGGTGATCACTTAGGGCGAAGAACTTTGATGGTAGCAAGCCCGGCTCGTTTACGCGTCGTTCGTTGCAATGCTCAGCCCCGCACGGCCGGCTTCGTTTCCGGCAGCGGCGCCAGCAGCGCGCGCAGATCGGATTCGCCGAATTTGCTCAGCGCGGCGGCGTCCTCGCTCAATACGCCGGCGGCGAGTTCGGCCTTCTTTTCCTGCAAGGCGAGAATTTTCTCTTCGATGCTGCCGGCGACCACCAGCTTGTAGACGAACACCTTGTTCTTCTGGCCGATGCGATGGGCGCGGTCGGTGGCCTGGTTCTCCACCGCCGGGTTCCACCACGGGTCGTAATGGATGACGGTATCCGCCGCGGTCAGGTTGAGGCCGACGCCGCCGGCCTTCAGGCTGATCAGGAAGATCGGCACGCCGTCGTCCTGGAAGCGGCGGATGACGCCCTCGCGGTCCTGCGTGTTGCCGGTGAGCATGACGTAGCCGAGGCCCAATTTGAGCAGTTCCTGCTCGATCAGGTCGAGCATCGAAGTGAATTGCGAAAACACCAGCACGCGACGGCCTTCGTCGACCAGTTCCGGCAGCATGTCCATCAGTTGATCGAGCTTGGCGCGCTCCTTCACCTTCTTCGCGCTGTCCAGCTTGACCAGGCGCGGATCGCAGCAGACCTGGCGCAGCTTCAGCAGCGCGTCGAGGATGACGATGTGGCTGCGCGCGAATCCCTTGTCGGCGATGGCTTCGCGCACTTTCGCGTCCATCGCGCTGCGGACGGTTTCGTACAGATCGCGTTGCGCGCCTTCCAGCTCCACCGAACGCACGATGATGGTCTTGGCCGGCAGCTCCTTCGCCACGTCTTCCTTGCGCCGGCGCAGGATGAACGGCCGCACGCGCGCGGCGAGCAGGTCGCGGCGGCCGCTGTCGCCATGTTTTTCGATCGGCGTGCGCCAGGTCTTGGTGAAGGATTTGTTGTCCGCCAGGAAGCCCGGCAGCAGAAAATCGAATTGCGCCCAGAGTTCGCCGAGATGGTTTTCCAGCGGCGTGCCGGTCAGGCACAGGCGATGCCGCGCCTGCAGCTTGCGGACGACCTGGGCGGCGTGGCTGGCGGCATTTTTGACGGTCTGCGCCTCGTCCAGGATGAGCAGATGGTAGGCCTGCGCGGCGAGCACTTCCTCGTCGCGCCACAGCAGCGGGTAAGTGGTCAGCACGATGTCGTGCTCGGCGATCTCGCCGAAGCGTTCGGCGCGGTCCGGGCCGTGCAGCGAGAGGACGCGCAGCGCCGGGGCGAAGCGCTCGGCCTCGCGCTTCCAGTTGAAGATCAACGAGGTCGGCAGAATCACCAGACAGGGCCGATCCAGCCGACCGGCTTCCTTCTCCAGCAGCAGATGCGCCAGGGTCTGCGCGGTCTTGCCCAGACCCATGTCGTCGGCAAGGATGCCGGCGAGGTTGTGTTCGCGCAGGTATTGCAGCCAGGCCAGGCCTTCCAGTTGGTAAGGGCGCAGAGTCAGCGCAAAGCCGGCGGGCGGCTCGGCGGGGTGGATACCGTCGCTGTGCTGCAGGTCCTTCGCCATCTGGGTGACGGCGTCCGCGCCCTTGAATTGCCAACGTTGCTTGTCGGCCAGCGTGGCCGCCATCTCGGCCAGACGCGGCGAATCCAGTTTCGACAGGCGCAAAGCGCCGTCGCCGGGTTGCTTGTCGAACAGGTCGATCAGGGTCAATGCCAAGGGCTTGATGCGCCCGGCCGGTACGCGCAGCCGTGCGCCGGACGGGGTGACCAGGATTACCGCCGCGGTGTCCGCGATGAGCTTGACCTTGGCGGCATCGAGCCAGCGGGCGTCGTTGTGGAACAGATCGTAGAGCAGCGGCGCCAGCGGCAGGCGCTGGCCTTGCACCATGACGCCCATATTCAGATTGAACCAGCCGCCGGCGTCTTCGCTCAGTTCGGCATCCCAGTCTTCGGCTTCCAGTACCAGATGGCGGAAGCTGGCTTCGACCTGAATCTGCCAGCCGGCATCGCGCAGCGCGGGCAGATGCTCGGCCATGAACGGCGGCCAGTGCGCCGGGCTTTCCAGGCCATAGAGATGCGGCGGCCGCGGCCGGCTGGCGTACAGCGTGTTGGGCGGCACGGGCGCGATACCGTGGCTGTCGAGGTCTTGCAGCCAGCGCTTCTCATCGGCCAGGCGGCGTTTGACGCGTACGGTTTCACCGCTGGCGGTGGTCACGTATTCCTGTTTGCCGTGCGCTTCCACGCGCACGTCGTCGTATTGAAACGCCGGCAACAGAAAGTCGAACTTGCGTTCGCTGTAGCCGTAGCGGCGGTAGCGGCCGACATCGAGCACGTCGAGCGTGTCGAGGCTCAAGATCGGCGTCGGCGCGACATCGATGATGCGCAGCGCCGGCGAAGCGGGAGCGGGCAGTTGCGGCGCCAGTTCGGCCAGCGCGCTGGCCACCAGCGGCACTTCCGCCGGGTTGAGCGCCGGCATGGCGAGTATCTGCGCCACCTGGCTGGCCGGGAAATCGAGCTGCAGCAGACCGATTTCCAACCGCTCGCTATCCAGATACCAGATGTCGTCGAGTTGCAGCGTCGCGTCGATGGCGGGATCGGACTTCAGTTCCGGCATCACGCTGCCATCCTGTTCGTAGCGCCAGTTCAACTGGGCCGGCCGCGGCTCGCCGGCGGCCAGGGGGTGCAGGTTGTCGCGTGCGGCGAGCAGGCGGCCGCTGGCCAGCATGTATTGCAGCGCTTCTTCGCCGGCGCGCCCGCGCAGCGGAAAGTCGAGCGTGTAGCGCGCTTTCGAGCGATGCGCCCAGAGCTGGCGCAGAATCACCAGATCTTCCTCGTTGATGAACTTCGGCGGCTGGATCAGCGCGCGTTCGACATTGCTCCATTCGGTCAGTGCGCCGGTCGCCAGGCCCTGCTCGTCGCGGCGCGCCTTGATGAACTGCACCGACCAGTCGCGGCCGTTGCCCCAGGCGGAATAGAGCACATAAAACAGGGTTTCGCGGGCGGCGCTGCTCTTGCCGGGTTTCTTGCCCGGCTTTTTCGCCTCGGGCGCTTGCAGCGACTCGCGGAAGCCGTCCAGCCATTCCAGCACATCCGGCCGCACTTTCGGCTGCGCCTTGCCCTGGTCGAGCAAATGCAGCATGACCGCCGCCGCATGCTTGCACATCCAGCCGACCGGACAACTGCACCCGGCGACCGCACGCGGCTGACCCTGCTTGTCGGTATCAAGGCCGATGGCGACGCGGTACGGGAACGGCCCGTTGCCCTGCACGCTGGCGGTCACCCGCGGCGGTTTCACCTCCAGATGGCTGACCGCTGTGAGATAACCTTGCGCTTTCTCGATTTCGTGTTCGCCAAACCAGCGAGTGACATCGGCAAGGGTGAATTCGGGCAGGCGGGACATGGCGTGAGAAACGGTTGAACGGGCCGCGAAAGGCGGGCCAAGCAGCGGATTCTATCTCCCGTCGCGGCATGCACGAAATTCAATCCTCGGATAGGCGCATATCGCAAGGCCTGAGCCTGCGTTAATGCCGAGCGATGCCGCTGTTGCAGCGGCTGTAGGAAGCGGCCGGATGAGCCCGCGCCGACTATTTCACCGGACGGGCGACACCAGCGGTGATGAGTGCGGACAAGTCCGGTTCGCAATAACCTTCGGGCATGGCGTCGAGTTCGGCCAGATTTCGCGGAAAGGAAAACAGACAGGCGTTGCTGCCGGCGTATCCCGCGACCTTGGCGGTATTTTTTGCGACCATTTTGTATGCTCTCGTTGCGGTACGCACCGGATTCGTATCGGTCTGGGAATCGAAAAACCGGGTTTCCTGCAATCGCGCCAGAGAGACGACGATGACATGATGCGGCGTGAGTGCCGAACCTGCGCTGACCGCGAAGTTGAAGCGGGCTGGCGGCAAGCGCATGTCATCCTTGATGAGAAATACATGAATCGCGCCCTTGTTCTGATCCCAGTTGGTCCCGGCGATCAAACCGTCGATCAGCCGTTGCGCATCCAGTTTGCCGAAGCGGCGTAAGGCGGAGAAGTCAAAGCTTGCCGGCAGAGTCGCGACCGCAGGCTGCAATCTGGTTCGCAGCCTGCGTTCCAAGTCGGCCAGGAAGCGTGTATCCGCGATATCGCGGTGTACATATAATTTCACCGCAGTTGGTCGCAGAATCGCGGGCGGATGTGGCGGCGGCGCGCCGATCGCAGATGCTGGCGATGCATAGGCCACAGCCAGGCCTAAAGCCCAGCCGCTCGCCAGAATGGCGAACCGCCTGGCGCGGAGCTGGTGAATTGCGGCCAAGCTATTACATAAACATAACCTCATCTTTAGGGAGCCTGCCTGATGTCGCCAGTGGCGCATTTTGCCATCGAACTCATCGATCAAACCTGGGTGGAAGAAACGCCCGGAGCCGAATGGGAGGCGGCGATGTGGATCGCCGATTCGGATGTCGAGCTGAGTGCAAAGATTGCACTCAGAAATGCCGACATCGCGCAACGCCTTGTCGCCAGTATTCCCGGGTTGTCCTCAGAGAAAGCGTCGTTTGAGCCCTATGACTACGAGGGCGAAGGCTTGAGTCAGGAGGCGGTGTTGCGTCGTTATCATCGCAGCCGAATGCTTTCCTGCCCTTGGCGTGGTGGCGTACTGGAAATCCGGATATTCGACCGCGCCATGGATGTCGCTTTTCAAATGGTCGATTTGGCGCGCGCGGAACTGCCGAGTTTCATGAGCGATTTACGGATATTGCTGGCAAGGATCGAGCAGATCGGCGGCATGAAACCTTGGCATGCAAAAGCGTATCGGGTTGAAGACGTCGATGCCGCCATGTCCCGCCTCTTGGAGACGCGCAAGCCTGTTCTTGAACGCTATTTTCGGGCTGTTCGTCGCGAGCGGGCGATGCAGTGGTTGGCCTGGCCAGGTCTGTTCCTGACCGGCTTGCTCGCTTTCGCATTGTCTTTCGGGATCGCGGCTGAGGCTCTGCGACAGGGCGAATCGCTGTCGGGCGTGCAGGAAAGCATAACGAAAACCTTCATTACCGACGGGATGCCGGCGCCCCGATATCAATTGGGAGTTTTCCCGAAATTCTCTTTGCTCGGGCGCATCGAGGGGCAGACGCAACAACAGGTGTTGCCCGTTTTTCGCGATGAATTTTTGCGCGCCGGTCCGGGAGCGCTCTTTACGGTGATGCCGACGGGCGACACCAAGCAGCCTTATATGCTGCGAGCGGAATACGAGGCCAGCTTGCCGCTTATCCGTCTGGGCGGGCTTACCTTGCCGTGGCAAGTGATATTAGGGCTGCTGCCTGTCGGGTTCTGGTTCTTTTATTTCATTCGACCGCTGATCAACACGATGCCGGAACAAAGGGCCGTCACGATGAGGGCGATCGGCGGGCGGGCTGGAATGGTATTGCTGGGTGGAATGGCGCTTATCGCCGTGTTACTGCTGAGGCGGTTTCTATGAATGCCTTGCCGAATTTTGAAGTAATGCCAAGCCTGGCTTGTACGAAAGCCTCGGCGGCGGACGCTATCCGGCGCGGACCGGATCGGGCGCACTGAGCAACCATGAAAGTGAACAAAAAGTGAATACGACAATTTCGGCCAAACCGGCCAAGAGGGCGCGCAGCGGCGGGTTGCGCGCGTGCTGCCGCCATTGCATGCGTTTGCGCGCTTTAGCTGCGGCTGTGTTAATGGCTGTCGCTTTGCCGACGCCCGCCAGCATGCTGAACAGCTTGCCGGGTGCGGCCCCGACTGCGGACGTCACGCTCGCTGCGCCGACGCCGTTCGGCGATAGCGAGCTTTGGCGGCAGCGTGCAGCGGCAGGCGACGCCTATGCGCAATGGGTCATGTCGGCGCGGCTGATTCGCTCCGGGCCTGCCAACCGACAAGAAGCGCTGGCGCTGCTCAGGCAGTCGGCGGAAAACGGCTACGCAACGGCGGCGCTGGATTGGGGACTGATCCTGCTGCTTGGCAAACACGGCATTGCGGTGGATGCGTCACAGGGCTTGAGTTGGATCGAGCGCGCCGAGCGCAGCGGCAATCCTGAAGCGGCATATGTGCTGGCGCAGGCGTATTGGAAGGGCTGGGCCGGCGCTCCCGACCGGGCGCAAGGGCGGCACTGGCTCCAGCGCGCGGCGGAAAAAGGCTGGGCGCCCGCGCGCGTAGAGCTGGGGTTGATGCTGCGCGACGGCATCGAAAGCGTGCAGGACGTGCAGGCGGCGGCGCGCTGGTTGGAAAGTGCGGCAAATCAGGGCCGGCCGGAGGCGAAATATGCTCTGGCGGAAATGTTGAGTGCAGGCCAGGGGATCGAACGGGATGATGCCCGCGCGCTTGGCCTGTATCGCGAACTGGCGCAGGCGGGCTATCTGCCCGCTGAGAAAAAGGCCGCTGAGATGGTGGCCGAAGGGCGTGGAGCCGCCACAGATACCGCACCGCTCAGGGCTTATCTGGAGAAATCGGCGCAGGCGGGCAATGTCGCTGCAGCGGTTGAACTGGGTCTCGGCCTGATCCATGAGCGTCTGGGCAAGAGCGACCGCGCCGCCGGGATACGCTGGCTGGAGCGTGCGGCGGAAGCCGACCATCCTCTCGCGCAAGCGCAACTTGCCTGGCAGGGGCTGGCAGCGGAGCGCCGCGTGCGGTGGCTGGAGCGTGCGGCCGCCGTGGGTTACACCCCGGCGGAATTCAGCCTGGGCATGGCGTATGCCTATGGCGACGGCGTGCCGACCGATGACTCTGTGGCGGTGGACTGGTACCGGCGAGCGGCGGAAAAGGGCGATGTCGAGGCGCAATCCAGCCTGGGCTGGCGCTATCTGCATGGTGTGACGCTGCCCAAGGATGAAGCGCAGGCGCTGCTCTGGATGCGCCGCTCGGCGGCTCAGGGCAATACCTTGTCGATGCGGAATCTGGTCAGCAGCTTGCGGGCACGCACCGATCCCCCCAGCAAGGATGAGGCTCTGGTCTGGATCAAACGGCTTGCCGAGTCGGGCAACGCAGCCTACCAAAGCCTGCTGGGCAGGCTCTACATCGGCGATATGCCTGAATTCGGGACGCGCCATCTCGATGACGCGGAGGCGCTGCGCTGGTGGCGAAAGGCGGCCGCGCAGGGCGAATCAGGAGCCGAAGTTGCGCTGGGCAACATCTACAGCGCAGGCCGCGGCGTAAGCGCCGATGCCGCGCAAGCGATTCATTGGTATGAGCGTGCAGCCGGTCGCGGCGACAAGGCGGCCGATCTCAACCTTGCGCGCGCCTACCTGTTCGGGCGCGGCGGCACGCCGCGCAACCCGGAAAAAGTGCGTTTCCATCTGGCGCGTGCGGACCAGAGCGATGACCCCGGCATCCGAAAGCAGGCGGAAGATCTGCGCAACCCCAATCTGCGCTGGGTAAACGCTCAGGGCCAGTTCGACCTGGCACGCCTGCGAGCCGATGCCGAGGCGGGGGACCACTCGGCGCAAAAGTTGCTGGGCGACGCGTATCTGCACGGCAATCTGGGCTTGCCGAAGAGCCTTGCCGACGCCTATTCCTGGTGGCTCAAAGCCGCGGCGCAAGGCGACCCTGAATCGCAGAACAACGTGGGCTATACCCTGTATCGCGGCCTGCTCGGCAAGACTGATTTCTTTGCGGCGAGAAGCCGTTTCGAACAAGCCGCCAGCGCCGGTAACAGCAATGCCATGGTTTCGCTGGCGCGCATGAACGAGCAGGGGGAAGCGGGCAAAGCCAACCCCAAACAAGCGCTGAAATGGCTGCTGAAAGCGGCGGAGGCGAACAACCCGCAGGCGATCCGATGGCTGGCGACGGTGTACCGCAACGGCGGCCTCGGGCAACCCGCCGACCTTGAACAGGCGGCGTACTGGCAGGCGCGGATTGGATCGGAAAACAGCAAGGGCAAACCATGAAGCATCGATTGATTATCGCAGCCGGCCTGATTGCGCTGGCATCGGGGCCGGTATCGGCCGAGATGACGCCGGAAGTGCACGATATGGCCTTAAAAGAACTGCAGCAATACCGCAAGGGCATAGAGCAAGGTTCCAGCTTTCTGTTCTATGACCTTGGCTGGGCGTATGAGAAGGGGCGCGGCGTCAAGGTCGACGAGGTGGAAGCGCTGCGCTGGTATCGACGTGGCGCCGAGATCGGCGAATCGCGCGCGCAATATCGCTTGGGCTGGTTTTACTACTTCGGACTTGCCTCCCTGCCACGTGACGCGAAGCAGGCCGCAGCGTGGTATCAGCGGGCGGCGGAGCAAGGCCACCCGGGCGCGCAATATGCGCTTTCCCTGCTGTTGGCCGGCGGGCAAGGGGTGCCGCAGGACGATGCGGCGGCTTATCGCTGGGCGGCGCTGGCCGCGGCGCAAAACCATCCCGAAGCCCAAGTGCGGCAAGGGATGCACCTGGCAAACGGGCGTGGCGTCGTTCGCGACCGCGAACGCGCGCTGGCGTCTTACCGCCTGGCGGCGGAACACGGCTTGGCGGATGCGCAATACGCCGTTGCGCTGTTTTATTTAGGTGGCCAAGGCGAGCCACGCGACGTGGCCGCGGCACTGCCCTGGTTGCAACGCGCTGCCGAGCAGGCGCATGCCGATGCGGCCCTGGCGCTGGGACGGATTCATTTGCATGGGCAAGGCGTTGAACGGGATTACGCCGCGGCTGCAACGTGGCTGGAGCGGGCGGCGCAGCTTTCCAACGCGGAAGCCCAGTACTGGCTGGCGCGTCTGTTCTATGCGGGGCTGGGGGTGGAAAAAGACGCCGTGAAGGCGACCCAGTGGATGTCCAAAGCCGCCGCGCAAGACCAGTTCGACGCCATGCTGGAGTTGGCCGGGCGCTCTGCCAACGGCGCCGGCATGCCAATAAACCGGGCGAGTTCGCTGAAATGGTATGAGCGGGTCGCCGAGCGCGGCCATCTCGACACGCAGAAGCGGCTGGCTTATCGCTACCAGGCCGGCGATGGCGCGCCGCGCGACAGCGGAAAAGCGGTCTATTGGTATGAGAAAGCGGCTCGCCAGGGCGATGCCTGGGCGCAATACCAACTGGGTTTGGCTTACCTGGACGGTGACGGTTTGCCGCAAAACAACTTGCGGGCGATGCAACATCTGCAAGCCGCCGCCGCGCAAGGCGTGGATCTGGCGCAGTGGCTTTACGGCCGGCTGCTGGCTGAAACGGCGGCGAATCCGGTGGAGCTGCGGGATGCGGTGGCCTGGTTGCAGCGTGCTCGTGCGCAGGGCGTGGTTTACGCACAGGAGACGATCGACGCGGTGTGCGCGAAAACGCCGTCGATATGCCGTTCCATGTAGGCCGTGCCGGCGTTTACTCGTAACGCAACGCCTCGATCGGCGCCATGCGCGCCGCCTTGCGCGCCGGATACCAGCCGAAGAACACGCCGACGATGCAGGCCGAGGCGACCGAGATCAGGATGGCGTCCGCTTGCAACACGACTTGCCAGTCGGCGAAAGCGCTGAGCGCCTGCGTGCCGCCGACGCCGAGCGCCACCCCGGTGAGCGCGCCGACCAGCGACAGGATCACCGCTTCGGCGAGGAACTGGGTCAGGATGTCGCGCTGCCGCGCGCCCACGGCCAGGCGCAGGCCGATCTCGCGGGTGCGCTCGGTGACCGACACCAGCATGATGTTCATGATGCCGATGCCGCCGACCAGCAGCGAGACCGAGGCGACGGCGGCGAGCAGGCTGGACAGCACCTGCGAGGCGGCCTGTTCGGCGGCGACGATTTCCGACAGGTTGCGGATGTTGAAGTCGTCATCCTGTTCCGGCTGCAGGCGATGGCGTTGGCGCAGCAATTCGCGCACCTGCGCTTCGGCGGCGGCCATGTCGACGCCGTCGGCCATCTTGACGTTGATATGGCCGACCGTGCGCAAGCGGCCTTGCGTCTGGCCGAGGATGCGGCCGCGCGCGGTGTTGAGCGGAATCAGCACGACGTCATCCTGATCCTGGCCGCTGAAGTTCTGGCCCTTCGGCGCCAGCAGGCCGACGATCGTGAACGGCACATATTTGACGCGGATGATCTGGCCGGTCGGGTCGGTGCCGCCGAACAGCATGTCGGCGACCGTCTGCCCGACCAGCGCCACTTTTGCGGAACTGCGCAAATCGGTCTCGTCCAGCGCGCGGCCGCGCGCCACGTTCCATTCGCGCGCGGGCAGATAGTCCGGCGTGATGCCGAAGATCTGGGTCGACCAGTTCAGATTGCCATTCACCACCTGGCCGGTGCCGCGCATCGCCGGCGCGCTGGCCAGCACGCCGGCGATTTCGTTGGCGATGGCGGCGGCGTCATTCTCGGTCAGCGTGTTGCGGCTGCCGGAACCCAGCCGCACGCCGCTGCTGGTGACCGCGCCAGGCATCACGACCATCAGGTTGGAGCCCAGGCTCTTGAGTTGTTCGGCGACTTTCCGCTTGGCGCCTTCGCCCACCGCCAGCATGGTGATCACCGCCGCCACGCCGATGATGATGCCGAGCGCGGTGAGGCTGCTGCGCAGTTTGTTGGCGCGCAGCGAGCGCAGCGCGGAGCGGGCGGTGTCGAGCAGGTTCATGCCGATGTTTCCTGCATCCCGGCCAGCATCGCCGCCGCCCGCTGCGGTTGCGCGTTCAACCGGTCTTGCACGACGCGGCCGTCACGGAAGGTCAGCACGCGTTTGGCGAAGGCGGCGATGTCGTGTTCATGCGTGACCAGCACCAGCGTGATGCCGCTGTCGTTGAGTTCCTGCAGCAGCGCCATCAGCTCGATGCTGGTATGGCTGTCGAGCGCGCCGGTCGGCTCGTCGGCGAGGATCAGCGGCGGTTCGTTGACCAGCGCGCGGGCGATGGCGACGCGCTGCTGCTGGCCGCCGGAAAGCTGCATCGGCCGATGCCCGGCGCGTTCGGCCAGGCCGACCCGGGCGAGTTTTTCGCGCGCTCTGGCGTGCCGTAGCGCCGCCGGCACGTTGGCGTAGAGCAGCGGCAATTCGACGTTTTCCTGTGCGCTGGCGCGGCCCAGCAGATTGAAGTTCTGGAACACGAAGCCCATGCGCCGGTTGCGAATATGGGCGAGCTGGTCGGCCTGCAGCCCGGTGACGTCTTCGCCGGCCAGCGTGTAGCGGCCGGCGCTCGGCACATCGAGGCAGCCGAGCAGGTTCATGAAGGTCGATTTGCCGGAGCCGGACGGCCCCATCACGGCGACGAATTCGCCGGCGGCGATCGACAGCGTGACGCCTTGCAGCGCCGGCACGCGGACTTCGCCGATCTGGTAATGGCGGGCGAGGTCGCTGACTTCGATCAGCGGCGTCGTTCGCGCCGCGGCGTCTGCGGCGTCGGGCTGGCAGGGCAGGGCAGTCGTCACGCGGCGCTACATGCCCATGCCGAACGGCCGCGCCGGCTTGTTGTTCTTCGCGCCGCTGTCGACCTGTCCGAGGATGATTTCGCCGCCTTCGGCAAGGTCGCCTTTCAGCAGCTCGGTGTTCTTGCCGTCGCTGACGCCCAGGCGCACCGCCACCGGGGCGGGCTGGCCGTTCTTCAAGACCCAGATGCGGCCGGGGATGCCGGGGCCTTCCTCGCGGCTGCGCACATCCAGTTTGATCGGCGTGCCGTCGGCCTGCATCGGGCGGAAGCGCAGCGCTTCGTTGGGCAGTTTCAACACGTCCTTGCGCTCTTCCGTGAGGATGCGGGCGCTGGCGGTCATGCCGGGCAGCAGTTTCAGATCGGGATTGTCGAGCGTCGCCATGACGCTGTAGGTCACCACGTTGTTGTTGATTTGCGGGGCTTTGCGGATTTGCGTGACCTGGGCGGTAAAGCGTTCGCCCGGGAAGGCGTCGACCGTGAAGCGCATTTTCTGGCCGCTGCGCACGCGGCCGACATCGGCCTCATCGACCGCTACGTTGACTTCCATGCGGCGCAGATCGCGTGCGATGGTGAACAGCACCGGCGCCTGGAACGACGCGGCGACGGTCTGCCCGACATCGATGTTGCGGCTGATCACGACGCCGTTCACCGGCGAGCGGATCAGCGTGCGCTCGAGTTCGATGCGGGCCTGCTTCAGTGCGGCGCGGCGCTGGCCGCTCTGGGCTTGCGCGTTGGCGACCTGGGCGGCGGCGACGCCGGCATCGGCCGTGGCCAGGCGCAGCTGCTCGCGCGCGGTTTCGGCGTCGCTTTGCGCCGTATCGAGTTCGGCCGTGGACAGAAAGCCCTGTGCGATCAGGCTGCGCTTGCGCTCCAAGTTGCGTAGCGCCTGGTCGAGCGCGATCTTTGCCTTGTTGGTTTCGGCCTGGCGCACGGCGAGATTGCCGCGCGCGACTTCAGTGCCGCTTTCGGCGGCCTTCAGGTCGGCCTCGGCCTGGCTGACGCGCGATTCGAACGTCTCCGGGTCAAGCCGGGCGATGATCTGGCCCTGCTTGACCTCGCTGTTGAAGTCGGCCTTGATTTCCTTGATCAGGCCGGACACCTGCGAGCCGACCTGCACGCTGATCAGCGCGTTGAGCGTGCCGCTGGCCGAAACGGCGGCGGACAGCGCGCCGCGTTCGACCTTGTCCAGCCGGTATTGCGGGCCGGCGGCGGTGTCCCGCCAAGGCTGCCAGGAGTAGGCCGCGGCGGCGACGGCCAACAGGAATAAGGCGACGAACAGCCAGCGTGTGCGCGAGGTCATGGGGCTTGCGGCGATCAGACAATCTTGTCCGGACCGGCGAACAGGCGGGCGAGTTCCGCGCCAGGATCGTCGGCGCGCATGAAGGCTTCGCCGACCAGGAAGGTGTCGACCTCATGCGCTCGCATGATGCTTACCGAGACCGGCGTGAGGATGCCGCTTTCGGTCACGATGATGCGGTCGTGCGGGATGAATTCGATCAGATCGAGGGTCGTTTCCAAACGGGTCTCGAAGGTGCGCAGATTGCGGTTGTTGATGCCGATCAGCGGCGTCCTCAGGTGCAGCGCGGCGTCCAGCTCGTCGCCGTCGTGGCTTTCCACCAGCACCGCCATGCCGAGGCTGTCGGCGATGTCTTCCAGTTCCTGCATCTGCGCCAGACTCAAAGCGGCGACGATGAGCAGGATACAGTCGGCGCCCATCGCGCGCGCTTCATAGACCTGGTACGGATCGATCATGAAGTCCTTGCGCAACACCGGCAGATCGCAGGCGTCGCGGGCGGCTTTCAGGTATTCCGGCGCGCCCTGGAAATAGTCGCGATCGGTCAGCACCGAAAGGCAGGCCGCGCCGCCGGCGGCATAGCTGGCGGCGATGTCGGCCGGGTGGAAATCGGCCCGGATCACGCCCTTGCTCGGACTGGCCTTCTTGATCTCGGCGATCACGGCGGGCTGGTGGGCGGCGATCTTGGCCCGGATGGCGCCGACGAAATCGCGCGCCGGCGGCATCCATTCGGCGGCTTCGCGGACGGCTTCGAGCGGTTCGCTGCGCTTGGCGGCGATGATTTCCGCGGCTTTGGTGGCGAGGATCTTGTTGAGTATGTCGGACATGGCGTGCTTTCAGATCGGGCGGTCGGAACGCGATTCTTCGACTGGCACGCGCGGCGCCAGGGCGGTGAGGAGTTCGTAGGAAAGGGTGCCGGCGGCGGCGGCGACGCGCTCGACCGGCAGGCCGACGCCCCACAGGATGACGGCGCTGCCGATATGGGCAGTGGGAATGGGCGTCAGGTCGACGGCAAGCATGTCCATCGAGACGCGGCCCAGCGTGCGGGTCAGCTGGTTGTCGACCAGAATCGGCGTGCCGGTGTCGGCGTGGCGCGGGTAGCCGTCAGCGTAACCGCAGGCGACGATGCCGATCCTCATGTCGCGCTCGGCGAGATAACGGGCGCCGTAACCGACGCCCTCGCCTTGGCGCACAAACTGCACGCTGATCAATTTGCTTTCCAGCGTCATCGCCGGCAACAAGCCGACCGCTTCGCCGGTGAGTTCTGCAAACGGCGACGCGCCGTACAACATGATGCCGGGACGCACCCAATCGGCATGGGTTTGCGGGTGGCGCAACAGCGCGGCGGAATTGGCCAGGCTGGCCGGCAGATCGAAACCTTGGGCGGCTTCCCGAAAGCGCGCCAATTGTTGATCGACGCCGTCGCCGGGCTCGTCCGCGCTGGCGAAATGCGTCATCAACGTAATGCGGCCGATGTGCGGCGCGGCGCGCAGGACCGCAAGGGTTTCCGGCAGGCGCTTGGGCGCGATGCCGAGGCGATTCATGCCGGTATTGAGCTTGAGCAGCACATCGACGCGCTGTGTCGGCTTCAAACGGGCCAATGTTTTGACCAACAGATCGGCCTGGTCGGTGCGGTGGATGACCGGACGCAGGCGCAGGCGTGCGATATCCGGCAGCTCGTCGGGATGGAAAAAGCCTTCCAGCAGCACGATGGGATGCGAGTAGCCCTCGCCGCGCAGTTGTGCGGCTTCTTCGACGCGCAACACCGCGTAGCCATCCGCCGCGCGCAGCGCCCGGGCCGCCAGAGACAGTCCGTGGCCGTACGCATTGGCCTTGACCACCGCCAAAATTTTAGACTGCGGCGCAGCCTGTTTTGCGACGCCCAGGTTGTGGGTGAGGGCGGCGGCGTCGATGCGGGCAATCAGCGGGCGAGTCATTGGTCAGAAACGTTAGTCGCCATAACCCCCGCCGCCGCCGGCGTAGCTTTCGAACTTGGTGTATTCGCCGAGGAAGGTTAGGCGCACGGTGCCGATGGGACCGTTACGTTGTTTGCCGATGATGATTTCGGCGGTGCCCTTGTCCGGGCTGTCGGGGTTGTAAACCTCGTCGCGATAGATGAACAGGATCACATCGGCATCCTGCTCGATGGCGCCGGATTCGCGCAGGTCGGACATGATCGGACGTTTGTTGGGACGTTGTTCCAGCGAGCGGTTGAGCTGCGAGAGGGCAATAACGGGTACGTGGAGTTCTTTTGCCAAGCCTTTAAGGGAACGCGAGATTTCGGAAATTTCCGTCGCCCGGTTCTCGCTCTGGCCGCTGCTGCTGCCGGACATCAACTGGATGTAGTCGAGCACGATCAGACCGAGCGGGCGGTCATCCTTGCACTGACGCGCCAGCCGGCGGGCGCGGGCGCGCACTTCCATCGCGGTCAGTCCGGGTGACTCGTCGATGAAGATCGGCGTCTCGTTGAGCCGGCCGAGCGCGTGCGTCAGGCGCGGCCAATCGTCCTCGCCGATGCGGCCGGTGCGCAATTTGTGCTGGTCGAGGCGGCCGACCGAACCCAGCATCCGCATGACCAGCTGCGCTGCGCCCATTTCCATACTGAATACGGCGACCGACATATTGGCGTCGAGCGCGACGTTTTCGGCGATGTTCAGGCTGAACGCGGTTTTGCCCATGCTCGGCCGGCCGGCGACGATGATCAGGTCGCCCGGCTGCAGGCCGGACGTCTTGGTGTCGAGGTCGCTGAAGCCGGTCGGCACGCCGGTGACTTCGCTCGGGTTGTCGCGGTTATAGAGTTCGTCGATGCGGGTGACGACTTCCATCAACAGCGGCTGCACCGCCTGGAAACCCTGCGTGGTCTTGGCGCCGGCTTCCTTGATCTCGAACACCTTGGCTTCGGCCTGATCGAGGATTTCCGTCGCACTGCGCCCGGCCGGACTGAACGCGGATTCCGAAATCTCGGCGCCGACTTCCACCAGTTTGCGCAGCACCGCGCGTTCGCGCACGATCTCCGCATAGCGGCGGATGTTGGCGGCGGAAGGGGTGTTCTGCGCCAGCGCGGCGAGGTAAGCCAGGCCGCCGGTGTCATCCAGCTTGCCGAACGACTCCAGCGCTTCGGCGACGGTGATCACGTCGGCCGGTTTGTTGGCGTCGATCAGGCGCACGATCTGCCGCCAGATCGCACGGTGGTCGGCGCGGTAGAAATCCTGCTCGTTGATCAGGTCCGCGACGCGTTCCCAGGCGGTGTTTTCCAGCAGCAGCCCGCCCAGTACGGATTGTTCCGCCTCGACCGAATGCGGCGGCAGTTTCAGGGCGTTGAGCTCGGGATCGAAGACGGCGGACATGGCGGGACTTTTCGGAAGAGGCGGCATTGTAAGGCCTGCATGAAGCAAAAATCAGAACAACGGTGATGCGGGCGTGCCGTGTTATCCGAATCCGGTTTGCGCAGGGCGTAGGCGTAAAAAAGGCCGCTTGCGCGGCCTTTTTTACCAAGCGGAGAACAGAGCTTATTGCTCGCCCACCACCACCACGTTGACGTCGGCGGTGACGTCGGTGTGCAGCGACAAGGTGACGCTGTACTCGCCGATGGCCTTGAACGGGCCGTCCGGCATGCGCACTTCCGACTTGGCGACTTCGAAGCCTTGCGCGGTCAGCGCGGCGGCGATGTCGACGTTGGTGATGGAGCCGAACAAACGGCCATCGACGCCGGCTTTCTGGCTGATCGTGACGCTGATGCCGGCGAGCTTGTCGGCACGCGCCTGGGCGGCGGCCAGCTTTTCGGCGGCTTGCTTTTCCAGTTCGGCCTTACGTACTTCAAACGCGGCGACGTTGATTTTGGTGGCGCGCTTGGCCATGCCCTGAGGAATCAGGTAGTTGCGCGCGTAACCGTGCTTGACTTTGACCACATCGCCCAGATTGCCCAGGTTGGCCACTTTATCCATCAGGATGATTTCCATGTCGTGCTCCTGATCAGAGGTTATGTTGGTCGGTGTACGGCAGCAGGGCCAGGAAGCGGGCGCGCTCAATGGCGACCGACAACTGACGCTGATACTTGGCTTTGGTGCCGGTGATGCGGGCGGGGATGATCTTGCCCAGCTCGTTGACGAAGTCCTTCAGGACGTCAACATCCTTGTAGTCCACTTCCTTGACCTTCTCGGCAGTGAAGCGGCAGAACTTGCGGCGGCGGAACAGGGCTGCGCCATTCGGGTTCTTGGGACGGGGCTTGCGTTTGACGAACGCCATTTCTATTACTCCTTGATCGAGACCCGGATCAGTCCGGGATCAATATTCCAAATTCAGTCACATGCAGTTCGAGTTGCGGATTGCGCGCGCCTTTGCGGTCGATGAAACCGGTGAGCTTGAGTCGGTTGCCGGGCCGGAGGGACGCACATGCATGCGCCAGTTCCTGAGCGACTTTCCCGTAAGCGACCAGTTCGGTTTCAACCTCCACCGCTCGGCTCCTGTCTGCTTCCTGCTGCATCGAGGTGTGTTGCACCTGAAGTCGCAAGACAGGCATGCCGGCCGGGGTGGTGCGCGGGCCTGATGTCGCCATCAGGCTACCGATCAGTTCAAACTGGTTCAGGCGGTTACCGCAGCGGCTTCAGCCGCCGGCTCGCTTTGCTGGGGCGCCAGCAGGTTGCGCGCTTTTTCGCCCTTCATCTGCGGCGACGGTTCGGTGATCGCTTCGCTGCGCACCAGCGTCAGGTGACGCAGGATGGCATCGTTGAAGCGGAAGCCGTGCTCCAGTTCGTCCAGGGTTTCCTGGTCGATCTCGATGTTCATCAGGATGTAATGGGCTTTGTGCATCTTCTGGATGGTGTAGGCCAGTTGCAAACGGCCCCAGTCTTCCAGGCGATGAATTTGACCGCCTTTGGCGGCGATCAGTGTCTTGTAGCGCTCGATCATGGCGGGCACTTGCTCGCTTTGATCCGGGTGCACGATGAATACGATCTCGTAGTGACGCATCGAAACTCCTTGTGGGCAATGGCCATCTCCGTGCGTGCGGAGTATGGCAAGGCGGAAAAGCCGAGCCCGCTCGGGAGAAAACCGAAGCGGGCTCGGAGAGGCGCATGATTCTATTTACAAATCAGGTGGATAGCAAGCCGGCGGCCGGAGTCCGGACTCGGACTGGCTGCGGCATGGTTTTGCCGGTCTGGTCGCGCGCAGACTTTCAACCGATCGTGCTATACCCAACAAACCGCACCGCATCCGAGTCTTTCCATTTGAGGAGCCGCCATGACCAACCAGCTTGAACAATTGAAAAGCATGACCGCCATCGTCGCCGACACCGGCGACATCGATGCCATTGCGCAACATCGCCCGGAGGACGCCACCACCAACCCTTCTTTGCTGCTCAAGGCGGCCGCTTCGGCCCGCTACGCGCCGTTGCTGGACGCCGCGGTGGCCTGGGCGCGTGCGCAGAGCGCTGACCCGGCGCAGCGGCTGGTGGATGCGCTCGACAAACTGGCGGTCAGCGCCGGCGTGGAAATCCTCAAGCTGGTTCCCGGCCGCGTGTCCACCGAAGTCGATGCGCGCCTTTCGTTCGACACCGATGCCTCGGTCGCCAAGGCGCGTCGGCTGATCGAGCTGTACGCCGCCGCCGGGATCGGCCGCGAGCGGGTGCTGATCAAGATCGCCTCGACCTGGGAGGGCATACGCGCCGGTGAAATCCTCGAACGCGAAGGCATCCATTGCAATCTCACCTTGCTGTTCGGCTTTGGCCAGGCGCGCGCCTGCGCCGAGGCCGGCGTCACGCTGATCTCGCCGTTCGTCGGGCGCATCTTCGACTGGAGCAAGAGCCATGGCGGCGACGCCAATGTGGCGCCGGAGGAGGATCCCGGCGTGCGTTCGGTGCGCGCCATCTACCGCTATTACAAGGAACACGGCTATCCGACGACAGTGATGGGCGCGTCCTTCCGCAACAAGGGTGAAATTTTGGCGCTGGCCGGCTGCGATCGCCTCACCATCAGCCCCGACCTGCTCAATGAACTGGCCGCCTGCAACGACCCGGTCGTGCGCCATCTGGACTACGCCGGCCCCCGCCTGCCGCGTCCGGAAGCACTGAGCGAGGCCCGCTTTCGCTGGGATCTGAACGAGGACGCGATGGCCACCGAGAAACTCGCCGAGGGCATCCGCAACTTCACGCTGGATCAGGTCAAGCTGGAAAAGAGTTTGTCGGCGCGTCTTTGAGGCGGGGCTGGGCAGGCCACGCGGCAGTCTTTTCGCGGTAAATCATGGCCGCCGCCCCGATCGGGGCGGCGGCTGTGCCCGGACTCTCTCGCGCCTCGCTCAGGCCACGCAATCGACGTAATAGCGCGTCTTGCCGTTGGTGCGTTCTTTCACCAGGCCGTGCACGTCGGTTTCGAAGCCGGGGAATTTCTCGTTGAAATCGCGGGTGAATTTCAGGTAGCGCACGATGGTTTCGTTGAAGCGCTCGCCGGGAATCAACAGCGGAATGCCGGGCGGGTAGGGCGTCAGCAGGATCGAGGTGATGCGGCCTTCGAGTCGGTCGATTTCGACGCGTTCGATGTCGCGGTGCGCCATGCGCGCGAAGGCGTCGGCCGGGCGCATGGCGGGGACCATGTCGGACAGATACATCTCGGTGGTCAGGCGGGCGACATCGTTGGCTTTGTAGACCTCGTGGATTCCGGTGCACAGGTCTTTCAGGCCGGTGCGCTCATAGAACGGATGCTTGGCGACGAAGTCCGGCATCAGCTTCCACAGCGGATGGTTGCGGTCGTAGTCGTCCTTGAACTGTTGCAGTTCGGTGACCATGGTGTTCCAGCGGCCCTTGGTGATGCCGATCGTGAACATGATGAAGAACGAGTACAGCCCGGT